>DASYXM010000069.1:0-14773 GCA_035934795.1 Bryobacteraceae bacterium
GAAACTCGATCATTTGGCTTGCGGCTTGGGAGTGCTCAAATAGTAGGATACGGAGAGATTCGTCAATCTGGTGAAAAGGAGAAATCATGTCCAAAGAACAGCTATTCATTGAACGACGCCCGGAAGGCGATTATGCAGTAAGAAAAGGAAAGTCAGAGAGAGCGAGCGCCGTCCTGCCGACCCAAGCTGAAGCCATCGAAAGAGCTCGCGAGATGAATCCCGGTCATGCTCCGATGGTTGAACGCGTCAGGTATACGGGGGTTGGCAAACCGGATAAATGGCGCAAGCCGTAGCGTCCAATACGTGTGCTCCATTTGTGCTCCGTTAGCGAGCTGAGCGGAGCACCGAGTGAAAACCGGCGTATTCTCTATCGCCAGAACGAGGTGCAGGAAACGCTATTGTCTTTGTTTCCAATTTACCGTCGTCTTCCCAAGCTGGACGTCGCGGGTTCGAGTCCCGTCTCCCGCTCCAAAATCAATAACTTACAGACTCCCTAAAAACACACCCTCCATAGCCCTCCATTAAGAATCACGCGGACTTTTTTCGCGTTGTGACCACCTTTTCTTTGAGCACCGATCTCTCGAGGCGCTTCGCGGCCGTCGCCCGATCCTTGATGCTGGACTTCGTATAGACATCCAGCGCTACGCCGATTCCGTGTCCACGCGGGTCCGCAGCCACCTTCGGGTCCACTTTGGCTTCGTGGCCCAAGCTGGAATGCGTCCTGCGCATCACTTGAAAATTGACCCAGCCTAGCCCAATCGGCTCAAGCTTTGCCTTAATGCGGTCGTCGAGGAGTGAGGATTCTCCGTAGCTCACTTCGGATGTAACTAAGGTACGTACGCAGGCCGTCGACGCCCACGCGCCAGTCCGAGTCATCTAGGTGGCGCGACCAGAATTGCCAGTTCTTAGCGAATAGGGCCGTGTTGCCATTCGCGTTTTGGGAATCGCTACCGTCCGGCCGCTTCAGCCTCGGAATCGTGTAGAAGCCGCCGAGTTTCGTCGTAGCGTACCCGTCCGGCACCGACAGGAGCGCATCGCAACTCTCGCAGACGATCAACGCGCCGTCCTTGTGTGTCCGCAGGTCGCCGACGAAAGCAAACCCAGGGAACAACACGCCCCGACGTTCGGTCCCCTCGGGCGTCTTCTCGGTCAGCAACTCGTATTGCACGCCGCTACCGTCGAGGAACTCCTGATCCTCCTCCGGAAGGAAGCTCATGATCCGGGATTCGTGCTGGGCTTCGGACGCGCGACGCTCGACGGGTGGGTGATGCGTGTGGGCGAGTTACTGGGGCCCATCGTAGGAGCGATGCGGCGCGACCTGCTCGGCGCATCCTATTTACAGGCCGATGAAACTCCGGTGCCGGTGCAGATGCATGACCGGCGCGGCGAAAATCATCAGGCGTACTTGTGGCAATACGGCAAGCCGGGCGGCGAGACGGTGTTCGACTTTTGTATGGGCCGGGGGCGTGAGGGTCCCCACAAGTTCCTGGTACAGCGGGATTATTGAAAACATTGGAAGTCACAACACACTTTAGACCGACCTCCTCCTCCAGCACCAGGATTTTTCCTCACAGGCGGAGCCAGCGTTTTTTGCTCTACTCCGGCACGGCGTAATTCCAGATTTGCGCGGGTTCCAATCCGGACGCCGGCACGGCAACGTACAAGCTGGCCCCAAAGAAAATGCCGGTGCGCACACCAACCGTGGTCGGAATGTTTGCACTCAGCGCATAGTGATCCGGGTCATTCTGTTGGACCACGCTGATAAACCCCTCCCCGCCGAGGGCGTAAATCCGCTTGCGCTCGGCATCGAAATACACGTCGTCGCACGATCCGCCGACGGGGACTCTGGCAACCTCTTTGCCGGTATCGGTATTCAGCACGACCAGCAGCGGAGGTCTACGGGTGACGACGAAAAGCCGGCGATCATCTTCATCGAGCGCCATCGGATAGTTGGCCTTGGCCCCGTTCAGCTCCCATTTGGCCAGCGCGCCGGTTTTCCGGTCGATGACATTGACGTTGGTGTCGTCCGGCACATTGACGAAAACGCGAGTCCCCTTCTTCTCCAGCTGGAACGACTCGGAGTGCGCGCCGCTGCCTTTCAGGTTCTCGCCGACATGCGTCTCCGTGGCCGCGTCGATCATGGCGATGCCGCCCACGATGCCCACAAAAACACGTTTTGAAGCTTCATCGTACCGAAGGTTGTCGGTGTCGGATTCCTCGCCCAACGAAATACTCTTGCGAAGGGCGTAAGTCTTGCCGTCATACACATTGACCTTGCCGCTGCCCGCGTTGGCCACGAAGATCTTGTCGAACTCGGGAACGTAGAGCACCCCCTGCGGTTCGTCCAGTCCCTTGACGCTTTGCACGACCTTGCCCTCGAAGGTATTGACGATCTCCATCGAATTGTTGCCCAGGGCCGCGAAAATCAGCAGCCGGCGTTTGGGGTAGGCCGTAAAGTGATCGATGCGGCCGGCGACATTGGGCACGGGAATGCGCTGAATGAGTTGCAGCGGCTGAGCGCGCGTCGCGGAGGCGGAAGTAGTGTCCGCGGTCGGCGCGGTAGTGCACGAGGCCAGGAAAGCGATGGCCACAAGCGCGAGGGAGCGCACGATCGTAAGGGCTGTCTTCATATTCTTCTCCTCTTCACGGCTGCGGCTCGAAGACCAGGATGGCCGCCGATTCCTTGCCGCTGGCGGGAGCCGCAACGTAATAGCGATTCAGTTCCGGGGACCAAAACGACGTCCCTGCGCCCGGACGCGTGGGAATCTTTCCAATTTGCGTGTAGCGATCGGCGTCCCGTTGTTGATAGACGAAAACAGCTCCAACATCGAAGCCCCGGCCGCCGGAAACGTAGACGCGCTTGCGAGTCGCGTCGAAATAGACGCCATCCATCCCCTCGACCGTGGGAAGGCTGGCGATCTCCTTCCCCGACGCCGAGTCCATGACAATCATTGCCGGCGGGGTGCGGGTACCGATAAACAGCCGGTGCGTGGCTTCGTCGAACGCTCCATCGCCCGGCCGTTGGCCGCTCACGGGCCAGATGGAGAGAACCCGGCTCGTTTTGGCATCGATGACCTGGATCTTGCCGGCAATGGAATCGAAAACAAACAGCGTTTGTCCGGACCGATCCACCAGAATCTCGGCCGGGCGGACGCCCAATTTGATGTCGCCGATGTGCTGGTCCTTTTCGGCGTCGATGACTCCCAGTTCACCGTAGTCCTTCTTGGCGGACGCACCACCGTATCCTATATAGAGCTTCTTTCCGTGCGGATCGTAGGATACGCGATTGGCGCCCAGGTCGAGGCGAATCGTGTCGAGAAGAACGAGAGTATCCCCGCGAAATACTTTGAGCGTATCGTCGTTTTCATTGGCGACGAACAGCTTGTTGAGCGCCGGGACGTAGGCCACTCCCTGAGGCGTCTTGAGACCGGGGACACTATGCGCCCATTTCCCCGCCTTCAGGTCGACGACTTCCAACGTGCCGTTTTCCAAGCCGGCAACGAAGAGACGCTGGCCCTTCACATCCACATCCATGTGGTCAATGCGCCCCCTGACATTCGGCAGCGGAATCTTTTGGACTAGCGTGAGCGGTAGCTTATCCTGACCGTGGATGTTCGGAACGGGGGCTAACAGGAGCCCCATGATCCATAACGGCGAGCGTCGCGTCTTCATCGTTCCCTCCAGAGTGGATCTCCTTTAGCCTGGCTCTCCATCCGGGGTCATAGCCATCAGCGAGTATACTCCCGATCACGCCGAACAGGACGGCCGGCTTTCCCGTCCAGGACCGGCGAACCGGTTCGGGATCGCAACGGCTCACCTGACAGCGGTTGGATGTACAATCGAGAGCGGCGCGAGATGAATTCCCGGCCTAGAGACGAAACTCCCGCGCGGGGCTGCGATGCGCTGTGCAAGCCAAGTGACCGGTAACCGTCCAAAGTCCAGGGTCGCGGCGCTCGCCGGCGACGTCAGAAAGTTCGTCAAGAAGTAGGAACGGCGGATCGTGCAGCGTTTTACACGAAGGAGAGAGCATGAAAATCGTAGGGATGGGCTTGATCGCGATCGTGTTGATCGTCGGAGTTTCGTTCCTGGGGGCGGAGGGCCCGGGCAACGCGCGCCCGGCGATGGCGAGCGAAGAGGACTTCCACCGCGCGATGAAGGAGCTTTCGAACTGGGGACGATGGGGCGCTGACGACGAACTTGGCGCCGCGAATCTGATCACGCCCGCGAAGCGGAAACAGGCGCTGGCCCTGGCCAAGGAAGGCGTGCCTATTTCGCTGGCGCACGACGTGATGCAGGAGAAAGCGGCGGACGCACCGAACATCCTGGAGCGTACTCTTGGCGATGTCAGACCCACAGGCACCGCCGACCGGTATCAATACACGGGCACGTATCATGGCGTGTCTCACAGCCATCTGGATGCCGTGGACTGTCACATGATGGTGGACGGTAAGGGCTATAACGGACGGCCGATGGAGGAAATCACGGCCACGGGCGGCTGCCCGAAAGGGAACATCAACGCACTGAAGGACGGCGTGGTCACGCGAGCCATCCTCTTCGATGCGACGCGCCTCGCGGGCAAAGTCACTCCGCAGGGCTGGCTCGATCCGGGAACGGCCATCCACAGAGAAGATCTCGAAACCCTGGAAAAACTGGAGCATGTAAAAGTGTCCGCGGGCGACGTTATCCTTCTTTATACGGGCCGCTGGAAGCGCCGCGCCGCGCTGGGCCCCTGGCCGAACACAACAGGGTTCGCGGGCTGGCACTCCGATGTCGCGTATTTCATCAAGGAACGCGGGGTTTCGTTCATCGGCGGCGACGGACCGAACGACGTCTCGCCCACAGGCCTGCCGGCATCCGTGCCGAATCCGCTGCATCGATTGGCGCTGGTTGCGATGGGCGTGAGCATTTTCGACAATCTGGATTTCGAACGGGCCGTCGAGCAGGCGAGGCGGCTGAATCGTTACGAGTTCCTGTTCACGGCCGCGCCGCTGCGGATTGACAAGGGAACCGGTTCGCCTCTCAATCCGCTGGCAATATTTTGAACCGGCAGGAGAATCGAATTCGGCGGATGCTTTGGCTTTCCGGTCAGTTGACGTTGCCGACGACGAAAAAGGGGACCGATCTTTTCAACCGAGCCCTGAGAATGCCGATGAGGAACCACCACGGCCGCCGGACCGTGCACAGAGCGCAGAACCAGTAGAATTGGAGACATACATAAATGTTAAAAGGCTTCGCGGCGTGGACCATAGGAGTGCTGGCGGCGTTGATCCTAGGCGCACCCTTTTCCCGCGCTCAATCGGCGCAAGCGTCCACGGGGGCGGCGGCTCCGGCGCCGCGCCATGACATCTCCGGGACGTGGACTCCGGCCAGGGACCCGGGCGATGGAATCGGAGGCATGGGCGCCAGGGATATGCCGGAGGATGGCAAGCCGGAACATCAGTTGCCTTACACCGCTTTGGCTCGGGAAAAGATGAAGGACTACCGGCCGGGAAATGGAGCCAGGCAAAATGTTCCGAGCCAGATCAACGACCCAGCGGTCATCTACTGCGACCCGCAGGGGATGCCTCGCACGGACCTCTACGAGCTGCGGACGACGCAGATCGTGCAGACGCCTCTGAAGGTGGTCATCCTATATGAATTTTCGAAGCTATGGCGGGTCATCTGGGCCGACGGGCGAGAGCTGCCCAAAGACCCGGACGCGAGGTGGTTCGGCTACTCGGTGGGCAAGTGGGCGGACGATTATACGTTTGTGGCGCAGACGTCCGGCGTGGATGAGCGGACGTGGCTCGATAAAGGCGGCCGTCCGCATAGCGACGAGCTGCACGTAGAAGAACGGTTCCACCGGACCAGTCGAGACCTGCTGGAGCTGACCGTGACGATCGACGACCCGAAGATGTACACCAGGCCCTGGGTGGCGCTCGACAAGTTCCCCATGAAGGCAATGCCCGCCGATTACGACGTCCCCGAGATGATGTGTTCGGTGTCGGAGTACATGCAGTACAACAAAGGCATGGGATTCGGCAATCCCACGGTGGGTACGAAATAGATCGGCGGGCCGTCCCGATCCGATTCGTAAGGAGAATGGAGAATGAGCAAAATCGCATTGAAGGTGAACGGCAGAACACACGCGCTGGACGTCGATCCCGCGACTCCGCTGCTCTATATCCTGCGCAACGATCTTGGCTTGCAAGGTCCGCGCTTCGGTTGCGGACTGGGCCAGTGCGGGGCGTGCACCGTGATCGTCAACGGCGAGGCGGTGCGCTCCTGTATTACGCCGGCTGCGGCCGTGAAGGGCGGGATTACTACGCTCGAAGGACTCGCCAAAGAAGGCAAGTTGCATCCGCTGCAGCAGGCCTGGATCGACGAGCAAGTCCCGCAGTGCGGCTTCTGCCAGAACGGCCAAATCATGACGGCGAAGGCGCTGCTCGATAAGAATCCGCATCCAACCGATGCGCAGATTCGCGAAGGCATGAATCGGACGCTGTGCCGCTGCATGACGTACTACCGCGTTCAGGCCGCCATAAAACGCGGGGCCAAGATAATCGCGGACGCCTCGGCGGCTGCGGAAAAGGAGGTGGTGGCATGACGACCTTCACGAACGTTCCAAGGCAGGTGGAAGAAGAACTCGAAAAGTGCGGCGTCACGCCGTCGCGCAGGCACTTTCTCAAGAGCGCTGGCCTGCTGGTTGTGAGCTTCGGCGCCGCCGGCACCGGCCCGCTCGTCACACCGGCGAGCGCGCAAGCTCCCGCCGGTTCCCAGAGCGGCGGCCCGTATCACGACCCCGACTTCCATCAACTCGATTCGTGGATCGTCATACATGAGGACAACACCGCGACGTTTTACGTCGGCAAGACCGACTGCGGTCAAGGTACCGGAACCTCCTTCCGCCAGTTGATGTCCGACGAGCTGGACATAGCTTACGACAAGACCACCTGCATCATGGGCAGCACGGACATCACGGTGGACCAGGGTGGGTCGGGCGGTTCGACGGCCATGGAGAGGGATGCCTGGCCCATGCGTCGCGCCGCCGCCGAGGCTCGCAGAGTGCTGCTGGAGATGGGATCCGCGCGGCTCGGTGTGCCGGTCGATCAACTAACGGTGAACGCCGGTGTGATCGCGGTGAAAGCCGATCCCTCGAAGAGCGTCGCCTACGGACAACTGGTCGGCGGAAAGAGATTCAACGTCACGCTGACGGGGAAAGATATCAACGCTACGACCGGCGTGGCCAAAGTCAAACCGGTGCAGGAACACAAGATCACCGGCCAATCTCCGCAGCGCTACGACATTCCCGCCAAGGTGGACGGTTCGTTGAAATGGGCCGTGGACGTGAAGCTCCCGGGTATGGTGCATGCGCGCAACGTGAAGCCGCCGGTCGCGGGTGCGAAACTGACCGGCATCGACGAATCGTCCGTGCGTAACCTGCCGGGATTCGTCAAAGTGGTGAGCAAGGGAAACTATGTGGCGGTCGTCTGCGAGCGCGAGGAGCAGGCGATCAAGGCTGCGAAACAGCTCAAGGCGAGCTGGGAGAAGCCGGCCGCCGCGCCCTTTCCATCTTCAGAAGACCTGTTCAAGTACATGCGCGGCGCCACGCCCACGTCCAGCGCCAAACCGGTCGTAGTGGGAAATCCGGACACGGCGTTCACCAGTGCCGCGAAGGTGATCGAAGCCGACTACGAGATACCGTTCCAGGGGCACACTGCCATCAGTCCGGCGCATGCCACTGCGGACCCATCGAACGGGCAGATGACGATCTATTCGAATGACATGAAGTCTTACGGGATGCGCAGGGGAGTCGCCACTTTTCTGGGCATGCCGCAGGATAAAGTGCGGGTGGTCTGGATGGAAGGACCGCAGGGGTTCGGCCGCACCGCCGCGGACGATGCCGGTTGTGAGGCCGCCTACATCGCCAAAGAAATCGGCCGGCCGGTTCGAGTGCAATGGATGCGGGACGAAGAAACGGCCTGGGATACGAAGGCCCCGGCGTTCGCGGTGAAGCTTCGGGGAGGTTTGGATGCCGCAGGGAACCTGGTGGCGTACGACTACCATGCCCTGGCCGCCGACTACAATCACATCGGCTACAACGAGCCCGATACCGTGCTAATCGCGCAACTGATGGGCATCCGGCGCGAGACTCCGGCGCCCGGCAGCGCGGCCACGCCGTCGGAGATGTACGCGATCCCCCATCGCCGGATGACCGCCCAAGTGGTGGGCCTGCCCATGGTGTGGGAGACGCCGCTGCGCACCGGGAACCTGCGGGATCCCAATGGTCCGCAGGCGACCTTCGCGTCCGAATCGTTTATCGACGAACTGGCTGCGGCGGCGAAAGCCGATCCGTTGGAATTTCGCATGAAGCTCCTCCAGGGCAGCGCCGACGACGACGGCACGTTCAGGCGCGCCCGGTCTATCGCGGTCCTCAAGGCGGTGGCGGAAAATTACGGCTGGGACTACCGCCCTTCACCGAAACCACGCGGTACCGGAGAGATTTTGACCGGACGCGGCATAGCCTACGCATTCCGTGGCCAGACCGTGGTCGCGGAGATCGCCGAGGTGGAGGTGAATCGCCGTACCGGCCATGTCTGGGTGAAGCGGCTGGCGTGCGCGCACGACTGCGGGCTGGTGGTGAACCCCGTGGCGCTGCGCCATACGATCGAGTGCGCGATGCTCCACTCGGTGAGCCGCTCGATCCACGAAGAAGTGCAATTTGACACCGCCAGGGTTACCAGCGTGGATTGGAACTCTTCTCCCTCCCTCACGCATGCCGACATACCCGAAAGGATCGACGTCGTGCTGGTGAATGGAGATCCGAATCCGAACCGGCCGGATCTTCCTCCTTATGGAGCCGGCGAAACGGCTTGCAAGCCCATGCTCGCGGCGGTCGCCAACGCGATCCACGATGCCACCGGCGTGCGGCTCCGCCGAGTGCCATTCCGCGCTCCGAGAGTGCTCGCCGCGCTCGAGACGGCGCGCGCTTGATACAAAGCGATAGGATCTTGATCGGAAATGCGCAAACATTTCCGCAACCACGGGAAAGGATTAAAACGCCTGGCGATGCAGACTCTCCGCCCGTCGGCCCGCACGGCCGACGACTTGTGGAGTCTTACTTCTGCAGCACCGGTTGCGGCATCCCCAGGCGGTCGCTCTTCCTGCGGCGGCGGAACCAGCCCGCGCCACTGAAGCGCTCCATATAGATGTACACCACCGGCGTGATATAGAGCGTCAGGAGCTGCGAAACCACCAGCCCGCCGACCACTGCGAGGCCCAGTGGACGCCGCGCCTCGCCGCCGGCCCCGATTCCCAGCGCGATGGGAAGCGTCCCCATTAACGCCGCTGCGGTAGTCATCATGATGGGACGGAAACGCACCCGGCAGGCCTCCAGGATGGCGGATTCCGCCGAAGCGCCCTGCGTGCGCTGAACTTCCAGGGCGAAGTCGATCATCATGATGGCGTTCTTCTTGACGATGCCGATCAGCATGATGACGCCGACGAAGGAGTAAATGTTCAGCTCGTCGTGGAAAAGCATGAGCGTGATCAGCGCGCCGAGGCCGGCCGAAGGCAATCCGGAAAGGATCGTGAGCGGGTGAATAAAGCTCTCATATAAGATGCCCAGCACCATGTAGATGACGATGATGGCCATCGCCAGCAGCAGACCCATGCCAGAGAGCGAATCCCGGAACGCCGCGGCCGTCCCCTGGAAGATCGTGCGGACAGAGGCGGGAAGAACCTCCCTGGCGGCCTCTTGCACGCGTTCCACCGCGTCGCCGAGCGAGACGCCGGGCGCCGTGTTGAAGGAGATGGTGACCGAGGGCAGCTGCCCGTAATGGGTGATCTGCAGCGGCCCGGCCGTGTTGCGCGGCGTGGCCAGCGACTCGATCGCCACCAGCTTCCCCGACGAGGAACGCATGCGCAAGCGGCGCACGTTGTTGGAGTCGCGCTGGAATTCGGGCAGCAGCTCCATGATCACCTGATAGTCGTTGGTGGGCGTGAAAATCGTGGAAACCTGGCGCGCGCCGAACGCGCTGTACAGCGTATTCTCGATCTGCCCGGCCGTGACGCCGAGCGCTGCGGCCCGGTCGCGATTGATGTCCAGCGTCACCCCCGGGCTCGCCACCTGCAGATCGCTGTTCACGTCCTGGAGGCCGGGCACCTCGCGCATCTGCCGCTCCAGCTCGACGGCCGAGCGGTACAGCGTCGGCAGATCCTGGGCTTGCAGAGTGACTTGATACAAGCTGCGGCTCTGCTGCCCGCCGATGCGCACCAGCGGCGGGTTGGTGAAGAACTGCTGGGACCCCGTCAACTCGGCCATCGGCCGCCGCAGTTGTTCGATCACCTCCTCGGGCGTGGCCGTGCGCTGCGAGCGCGGCTTCAAACGCGCCGATATGCGGCCGAAGTTGGAAGTCGCGCTCACCAAGGTGGAGTAATGCTCGACGTTGGGATTGGCGGCGACCACCGCGGCAGCGCGCTGTTCGGCCGTCACCATGAAGTCAAAAGAGCTGTCCTGTTGATACAGCGTAGACGAGGTGATGAAACCGATGTCCTGGCTGGGAATGAACCCCTTGGGCACCACGCCGTAGAAGTAAATGGTGGCAGCGAGCGTCGCGAACGTCACGCCGATCGTAAGTAAACGGTGCCGCACCACGCCGCGGAGCGTCCACCCGTACGCGTCGCGCCAGGCGTCGAACACGCGCTCGACGGCGCGGTAGATCGCGTTGTGACGCTCGGAGGGGGGCTTCAGATAGCGGCTGCACAGCATCGGCGTCAGGCTGAGCGAAACGAAGCCGGAAATCAGGATCGACACCATGATGACCACCGCGAATTCGTGGAACAGCCGGCCGATGATCCCGCCCATGAACAGCACCGGAATGAACACGGCGCTCAGCGAAAGCGTCATGGAAAGTACCGTGAACGCGATCTCGCGCCCGCCCTCGAGCGCGGCTTCGAACCGCGTCTGGCCCATCTCCATGTGGCGCACCACGTTTTCCAGCACCACGATGGCGTCGTCCACCACGAACCCCACCGACAGCGTCAGCGCCATCAGCGAGAGGTTGTCCACCGTGAAGCCGGCCAGCGACATGGCGGCGAAGGTTCCCACGATCGACAGCGGCAGCGCCAGGCTGGGGATGATGGTCGCGGAAACGTTGCGCAGGAAGATGAAGATCACCAGCACCACCAGAACCACCGACAGCAGCAGTGTGAACTTCACGTCGTTGACCGACTCGCGGATGGAGACGGACCGGTCGAAGAAAACGTCCAGCGACACGGCCGGAGGAAGCTGCGCCCGCAACGTCGGCAACAGCGCATTGACCCGATCCACGATCTGGACGGTGTTGGTGCCCGGCTGCCGCATCACCTGCAGGGTCAAGGCGCGGCGCTTGTCGTACCACCCGATGTTCTTGTCGTTCTCGATGCTCCCAATCACGCGGCCCACGTCCTCCAGCCGTACGGGAGCGCCATTGCGATACGCGACAATCAGGGGCCCGTACCGCTCCGCCGTGGGCAACTGGCCGTCGGCCTGCACCGTGAAGGCCTGGCTCGCGCCCCACAAGGTTCCGGTCGGGAGATTCGCATTGTGATTTTCGAGCGCGGTCTGCACGTCGTCGAGGCTGATGCCACGATTCGTCAGCATGCGCGGATCGAGCTGCACCCGCACGGCGTACTTGCTCTGGCCCTGAATGGTAACCTGCGCGACGCCGTCGATGGTGGAAAGGGACGGCCCGATCAACGTTTCGGCGTAGTCGTCGACAGTAGTGATGGGCAGGCTGGTGGAGCTCAAGGCCAGCTGGATGATGGGCTGATCGGTGGGATTCACCTTTTGGATGTTGGGCGGGGACGGCAGGTTCGGCGGCAGCTTGCGGACCACCGTGGAGATGGCGTTCTGCACGTCCTGCGCGGCCGCATCGATGCTGCGATCGAGCGAGAACTGAATGGTGACCCAGGAGCTGCCACGGGTGCTCTGCGAGGTCATGTTGGTGATCCCGGCAATGGTCGAAAATTGCCGCTCGAGCGGCGCGGCCACCGACGACGCCATGGTTTCCGGGCTCGCTCCCGGAAGCTTCGATTCCACCTGGATGGTGGGAAAATCGATGTTCGGCAGGTCGCTGACCGGCAGCGACCGATAACCTTGCACGCCAAATATCAGGATCGCTATCATGACCAGGGCGGTCATGACGGGACGGCGGATGAAGAGGGCGGTCAGATTCATGGGGTGGTTCGGACGTTAGTATATCTCGTCGGCGCGGCCAAACGGGACATCGAAGGTTTCACGACGGCCGCCCTACTTCTTCACGTATTTCGTCACGCCCCTTACCGTGGCTTCCGCGGTGTACAGATTGCCCGCCGCGTCGAGCGCGATCCCTTCTCCCATCGCGCCGTCGGGGGTCTCCGTCTCGTGAGGCGGGACGAACATGGTCACCTTGCCGTCCTTGAGATTACCGATCCGGATACCCTTCTTCCACCCCGGGTGGGTCTGCGGGGTCGATTCGGAGTCGGACGCATAGATCGTGTCGCTCTTGTCAATCGCCAGTCCGCTCACGCGGCTGAATTCCCGGTATTCACCGAGGAACTTTCCGTTCGTGTCGAGGATCTGAACACGGTGGTTGACGCGGTCGGCGACGATCAGACGTCCCTTGGAATCGAACACCATCGCGTGCGGAATCCTGAACTCGCCGGGGCCGGTCCCCAGCTTCCCGAAACTCCTGAGAAACTTTCCAGACTTGTCGAATACCGAGATTCGTCCGACAGCTTCGGGCGCCTCAGGAGCGGTATGACCCTCCGCCACGTAGATATCGCCGTTCGGGGCGGTGATGACGTTGGTCGGGTCGGTCAAAGCTTCCGGGGGATTGCCGGCGACTCCGAACTTCCCGAGTACCATGAGCACCTTGCCCTGCGGGCTGAACTTCACCACCACGCTGCCTTTGTTCTTTTCCTGGGGAAACTCTTGCAGCTCTTTCGCCGTCGGACGCCGCGAATCGGCGACCCAGATATTGCCGTCCCGGTCGACATGCAGGCCATGCGGCCACACGAACATGCCGCCGCCAAAACTCGCGAGCCGCTTGCCGGACTGATCGAACTTCTGGATCGGATCCACCATGGACCCGACGCAGCCGATTCCATTCCCGCAGCGGTCGGCCACCCAGACGGACGTGCCGTCCTTGTCGATGGCGACGCCGTTGGCGGCGCCCCACGGCCGCCCCTCGGGCTCCATTCCCCAGTTCCGGATGACGCGATATGGATTGGCGCCGCTATTGACGGGCTGAACTTCCTGAGCTTGGACCTGGCTTCCGTGCAGCGCCATCCACACCCCCAGCCACGCCATGACCGGCGCGGCAAACGTAAATTTCGGGAGACTGAAAACAGACATTGCGCGCTCCTTTCCAGCGCCGACCGCTGCGCCTGCCGGGTTGCTAACCCGCCCACTCTAGTATCACGTATCCGCAGGTTCACACTTCCAACGATTGTCGCGAGAGTTGTTAACTTTATTCATGCTTAAGGATCAGCTAGCAGGTTGCGGAAAAATCGGGCGGGCAGTTTGATTCCGTTGCCATCGAGGGCGTTTTGTGAGTGATTTGGCAGCGCAGCGACGCCCCGCAGGGGCGGCGCGGGCGGCTGCCGTGGGCCTTCAAGCCGCAGCTTGCGCCAGGTTTCTCATGCGCACCAGATTATAAGCCGCCGCCGCGAAAGTGAACATCCATCCGACCCGCCGCTTGCCGCGGTGGCGAGTCTTACGCAGCCCCGCGATGGTCTTGATCCAGCCGAAGATCTCCTCCACGCGCTTGCGTTTTCTCTGGCTGATCGCATAGCCCTCGTGCCGGGTCGTGCGCGCATCGATGGCGCTGCTGCGCCGCGCATGCTGATTCTGTGCCACGTGCGGTGTGACTGCGGCGTCTCGCAGCTTATTCACAAAATCCTGCGTGTCGTAGTTCTTGTCCCCGCCCAGCGTCACGCGCCGGGTGCCGCCGGGAATGCGCGCCGCCATGTCCAAGGCCGCCTCGCGTTCGGCGGTCCCGGTGGACCGCGTCAACCGTGTATCCACCACCAGGCCGTTGCGATTCTCCATCAACACATGCCCCAGGTAACTCAACTTGGATTCGCTCCCGCTCGATTTGCGATACAGCATTGCATCCGGATCGGTGGTGGACCGATGCGTGTCGTTGCGGCGTTGTTCGCCGTGAAAGTTCACCGTCGGATTGCTGCCGCCATCTTGCGGCGGCTGCGGGGGCACGTCTTTGCGCTGAAAACTCTTCTGTCCCGCCCAGGCTTCGATCAACGTCCCGTCCACCGTGAAGTGCTCCTCCGACAGCAGGCTCTGCTCGCGCGCCTGCTCCAGTACGGTCTGGAAAAACGCCTGCGCGATGTTGCCCTTCAGCAACCGCTCGCGGTTCTTGGTGAACACCGTCACATCCCACATCGGGTCGTCCATGTTCAGGCCCACGAACCAGCGATACAGCAGGTTGTAGTCCAGCTGCTCCATCAACTGCCGCTCGCTGCGGATCGTGTACAGAACTTGCAGCAGCAGCGCCCGCAGCAGCTTCTCCGGGGCAATCGACGGACGGCCCCGCTTGGCGTACAGCCTGGCGAAGCGCGGCGACAACCCCTGCAGCGCCTCATCCACCATCTTCCGCAACGGCCTCAACGGGTGGCTCTGCGGCACTCGCTGCTCCGCCGAAATGTAGCTGAAAACTCCACTCTGTTGTTGATCATCGCCTCGCATAAACAGAAGACGAAGCTCTTTGCTTTGACGTCACACCGGAGTCGGACTTTTTCCGCAACCTGCTAG
>DASYXM010000041.1:0-69289 GCA_035934795.1 Bryobacteraceae bacterium
CGCAAGCTGCAGCCTGAAGCCTCAGGCCATGGCCCCGGTGCTGCCCCTTCGGGCCTCACCGGGACGCGAATTTACTCACAAAACGAATTCCACGGCGACGGAATCACGCCCCCTACTTGGTTTTTCCGCAGCCTGCTAGACTTGTGTGTGTGCGGAAGCTAATCCCGCTCCTCGGAACGCCGCCATGCCGGGCCAGGATTTACTCTCACGGCTTGCGGATCACGACATCGATATTTGTACTCGGCACGATGCCCAGCGCCCGGTCGCAGAGCCGGAAAGCGCCGCAAATGAGTCGCTTGAGCGCGGCATGCCGCGGGCTGGTGGCGGACATCCAGTAGGCCGCGCGGTCCCGCAAATTCCCTTGCGTGGGCTGCAAAATCACTCCCCGGGGACCTCCGCCGCGGCGCAGATTTCGCAGGATCTGCCGCTCCGTGCCGCCCCGCAAGCCGTGGCGCAACAGGCCGTTCCAATCCAGGCGGCGATTGGCCTCCGGCGACAACCTGGAAAAGTGGCGCGCGGCGAAACCGGCCAGCGAATCGGGTAAGTAGTTGATGCACCATAAACCGGTCGTATGGCCTTCATAAGGCGCCCATCGGAAGGGCGTCTGGTTGATCAGGAGCGCTCCTCCCGAGCGCAACCGCGACCACAGGACCGGCATCAGTATGCGCCGCTCGCCCGGAAGCAGGTGCTCGTAAACGGCGCTGAGCATGATGAAATCCACGGACCCAATCTCGTCCGGCAGAGAATCCGGGGACGGCGAAGTATAGAAGCGCACGTTGGTCAAACCTTTATGGGCCGCGATCCGCCGCGCAATGTCCACCCGCACGGGGTCGAGCTCGGCGCCGGCAATCTCGGTTTCGGGCAGCAGTCCCGCCATGATGACGGTGGAAGCTCCGGCGCCGCAGCCGAAATCCAACAGACGCTTTCCGGTCAATTCCCGCGGAGAAAAGTAAGCGAACAACTGACGCCGCAACGTTTCAGCGACATAAGCCGGGTCTTCCAAACGGGCGAGGTGGTCGCACACCCACGGGAACTCGAAACGCGCGGCCATAAGCTCCACAATGCCGAGCGGCAATTCGGTGTCCCAGCTATGGCGAGGTATAAAAAGGCTGGCATTGTGGGGCCGCAGAACGATTCGCAAACGGCCGCCGTCCAGCGCGAAGACTTCGACGTTCCCGGGCTCGCGGGCGATTGCCTTCACCAGCGGGAGCCCGGAAATATTTGCCATGGCACGTTTGGGGCGCGGCCGGCCGGCGGCCGGCAACTTCGTAAACACAAACAGTATAACGAACGATTTCTCTGGCCTCCGTAAATCGTGAGCCTGATTTCGGCGCTCTAACTCACGGCCGGCTGGACGGACTCCGCCAACGCAAGGGGTTCCGCGCGCATGTACGCCGGCACCGGTAAGCCGAGCACTTGCAAGATCGTCGGCGCGACGGCCGTGAGCGGAACCTTACCTTGCTCCTGGGAGTGCCGGCGGTCCGGCAGGCGCACCCACAGCATCCCGTCGGGATGATGCATTCCGCTTTTTAGACTTTCCTTGATCGGATAAAATGCATCGAAGAATCGCAGCGCGCTGCCCCCCGGGAGATCGATCGTCGCGTCGTCCGGGATTGCGTGGAAGATGCCGCATCCCGTCAAGAGCCGCGCGCCCTCGCGCTCCACCGCGACGAAAACGGGGTTCCCGTCGCAGCGCAATTGTTGCAGCAGTTCCTGCGACTTCACGGCGCTGGCCTCCCCGTCATGATAAATGTAGAACTGCTCCGCCATGACCGGCGCAACGTCGGTGACGCCGCTGAGGCCGATCAGACCAGGAAAGGCGTGGAGACTCTCCGGACGATACAACTGCTTGCCGCCGGCGTCCTCCATTTTCAAATAGGGTTGCTGGCTCAGCGCGGTGGCGAGCATCACGACCGTGTCGTCGCCGGCCAGCTCCAGAGCCTGGCCCACGATGCGGTCCATTTCCTGATAGCCGAATTGAATGGCGTCCCGGTGGATTTGTTGTTCGGCGTCGGTGGGCCGGATGCGGAACTGCTCGGGTTCCATGTTGCGCCAGAAACAGTGCTGAAAATGAGCCGTGCTGTTCAGGAAAAAGGTGGAAAAAGCGGGGCGGACTTTCCGGAAATGATGGCGGAAAAGGTCCCACTGCATGCGATCGAGCAGGGTAGCTCGCTTCCAGCGGCAGTCGCTCCGGCGCTCGGCCAGGAGCTGTTTCGCGACGGCACTCACCGTGGCGGCGGTCAAGCCATGCGTCGCGAGGAAACTCAAGAAGCGCAGGACGGCGCCTATCGCCAACGGTGCGCGTTCGTTGCTGTGCTCCTGGACCTGCGACCGGACGAAATGGAAAAAGGAGTTCAGCTCGGCTGGGCAGGCCTCGCCGGACGCCCACGGATCGGGCAGCACCCAGCCGTGGATCGGACGCTGGTACCGGACGTTCATGCTGCCGCACACCCAGACCGTCTTCCCGGCGGCCGAAACCAGATCCCACAGACACGGCTCCCGCAATTTTTCGGCATCGTCCAGGTGAAAAACGCCATGCTCGTTGTACGACAAACCGCAGTGCACCGTGACCCACTGAATCCAGGGCTCCAGATGCTCCTGGCGTTCACGGGCGTCGGTGACGAAGACCCGGGATTCATCCTTGAAACGGCGGAAATTGGGCAGCAGTTGCCGGTCGATGAACTGGTCCATCAGCCGCGGCGTCAGTTCGTTGAACTCCAGCAGCAGCACCGAAGGAGGCATCGAAGGCATTATATCGAACAGGTTTAGGAGCGGTGACCGGCCACCGGCCGATAATCTGCGCGCGTTCTAAACACCGGTGTAACATGGGGAAACGAGACCTAGCGTCAGCGTGATCTTCAAACCGATTTCAACCGCCTGCCGCCGGCAGGTTGGGAACCGCGCCGCGGGCGGCTGGTCTTTTACGGGATGAGCCGCAGCCGGCGATTCATCACCAACGTCGTCTGGAACTGGATCGGCGTCGCCGTCAGCTTGTTCACGGCCCTGATCCTTTCGCGTATTATGATCCGCCGGCTGGGGCCGGACGGTTACGGCGTGTGGGCGCTGTCTTTCGCCCTGGTGGATTACTACTGGTTCTTCGACTTCGGCTTCCGCTCCGCCACCGTAAAATATGTGGCGCACTACACGGCGACCGGCGAGTACGACAAAGTCGGCGAAGTGATCAGCACGTCGCTGATCTACGCCACGGTTGTCGGGGCCGCCATCCTGGCGGCCATCCTATCGTCGGCCGGCCGGATCGTAAGCTTCTTCCAGGTGGCGCCCGCTTTGCGGGGCGACTTCGAGGTGCTGATCGTGTTGATGGCGGTGAGTTGGGGCCTGGGGCTGGTCCTGGGCCTGGCCGGGGAATCGCTCGAGGCGGTGCAGCGATTCGACGTCACCAGCCGCGTCGGCGTCGTCTCCACGGCGGTGCGCGCGGCTGGCCAGGCGACGCTGCTTTTCCTGGGCTACGGATTGGTTCCGCTCGCGGCGACGACGGTGGCCTGCCAGATCCTGGCGTACACGCTGAATTTCATCGTGTTTCGCCGCGTGTTCCGGCACGTGCCCATCTCCTTCAGGCGGGGCAGCGCCTCCACGTTGCGGCAGCTCTGGAGTTTCGGTATCCACAGCTTCCTGATCACCATTTCGACCCAGTTCCAGATGCAGGCCGCGCCGGTGCTGATCGGTCATTTCCTGCCGGCTGCCTACGCGGGCTTCTACAATTTGCCGATGCGGCTGGTCCAGTACACCGCGGAATTCGTGGGGCGGATCGGGACCGTCACTAACGCCACGGCGGCCGAACTTTCCGCCCACGGCGACGCGGAAGCGCTGCGGAAGCTGCCCGTTTACACCAACCGCTACTGCCTGGCGCTGTTCGCGCCGCTGGCGCTGGTTTTCTATGTCTACGGGCTGCCGTTCTTCGAGTTCTGGGTGGGACCCACGGTCGCCCCTTACAGCGCGGCGGTGCTGCCCATCCTGCTGACGGGTTATCTGGTGGGCGTGGTGGGGCAGCTCAGTTCCGCCATGACGCTGCTCGGCACCGGCCGGCATCAGAGCTATGCGCGGGGCATGGTGGCGGAAATGCTGGTGGGCGTGGCGCTGCTCGCGCTGCTGATCCCGCGCTACGGGATCGTGGGGGCGGCCTGGGTGACCGCCGCCCTGACCATCCTCAACCGGGGGCTCTATCTGTCCTACGTCGCCAGCCGCGATATCGGAATGAGCCTCGCGCGCTATTTGTTATCGATCTATAGCGGGCCGCTGGTGAGCGCCCTCCCGGCCGCGCTCCTGCTGCTGATTCTGAAGGCGACGGTCCTGCCGGGACGCGGATTCCTGCAACTGGCGGCCGCCGGCGCGATCGCCACCCTGGCCGTCTACCCCGTCGCTTTTTTCATCTGCGGCGAGCCGCGCCACCGCCGGCTGCTTTACGACGCGGCCGCCCGGCTCTTCGCCCGCATCCGTTTTATTTAAGGTACGCTGGGGATCGAGCCAGCCCCAACTTTCAGCGCTTCCGCGGCGCCCGCCCGGCGGCCGATCGGGGAGGATCGCGAACATGTTCACCAGCCGGAAGATCTATGCGTTTGTTTTCGCGCTGGCATTCTTCGTGGCGTTCGCGCAGGGTGTTGTCAGATTCCGGCGCGTGTTGGGAGCGCGCGACCAACAATTCATCGATCTGACGTCCGCCGACGCGCTCATGCACGTGACGCTGGCGCAGCGCATTCTCAACGGGGAAGGCTATACGCTGCCCATACCTTTCGGCTTGGATCCGCAGCCCCGCGTGGAGCCCGCGTTTCTCAAAGCGCCGGGTTATCCCTACCTGCTGGCCGCTCTGTTCCGAATCACCGGGATCTCCTTTTGGTTTTTTCCCATCCAGTGTCTGTTCACCGGCGGGCTCAGCGTGCTGCTGGCGGCCATTACGAATGACGTGTTTGGGTCGCCCGTGGCCGCTCTGTACGCGGGCATCGGCGCCGCCGTTCATCCCGTGCTGGTCAACCTCGCGTCGCAGTTATACAACGAGAACATCTTTTTCTTCCTGTTTCTGGTGACCGTGTTCCTCTACTTGCGGTGGTTCCGGGCGCCGTCGGTGAAACGCGCTCTGCTGTGCGGCGTGGCGGCCGGGTTGACGGCTCTGATTCGCGAGTCCGTGCTCGCGCCCTTCGCCGCTCTGGTGGTGCTGGCGGCGGTTTGGCTGGGGCGGAAGGACCGCACGGCGGGGTTGCTGTCGGCCGGAGCTCTGGCCGCCGGTCTGGCGGTCGTGGTTCTTCCGTGGACCGTCCGAAATTATGTCGTGACCGGCGTGCTGGTGCCCATCTCCACCATTTCCCTGGCCGCGGTGGCCATGGGCAACAATTCCTGCGTCGCCGCCGGCGGTTGGACCACGGCGTTTTACGGTGACAACCCGTGCCCGGCGATGGAGGTTCAAGCGAGCCGGGTTTTGGGGCGCTCGAACCGGGAGCCGAAGATCGTTTTCCTCGACCGGGCCCTCTCCACCGTGGGCTGGA
Source organism: Bryobacteraceae bacterium (assembly GCA_035934795.1). Taxonomy (GTDB): domain Bacteria; phylum Acidobacteriota; class Terriglobia; order Bryobacterales; family Bryobacteraceae; genus Palsa-187. The sequence goes on from DASYXM010000041.1 coordinate 5,496, forward strand.
ACTTCATCGAGCGGCACCCCGGAGCCTACTTGAAGCTGTGTTTCCGCCGGGCTTGGACCGTGTTCGATCCATGGCATCCGGCGCAGCATTTGCAGGGAGCGAAAAAGCTGGTGATGCTGCTGTACTTCCTGTTCTTCATCGCCGTGGGAGTGGCCGGCGCCGCCTGGTTCGCCATCGAGGGACCTCCTGCCGCATCCGTGGTGCTATACGCCGTAGCCGTCGCGACCTATGTTCCGCTGGTGGCCATATTCGTGTCCCACGACCATCGCTATACGGTCGGAATGGATCTGCCTCTGTGCAGCTTCGCCGGAGGCCTGGTGGCCCGGCTGGCTTACGGCCGCGCGCGAACCCGTCCTGTGCCAGTCTGAAAAGGCCGGCCGTCAGACTCCGGCGACAACGGAGTATGATTGGTGAAAAGCGGGCACGCACTCGGGCGCGAGCGCGACCAATATGGATCAGGAACGTTGGCGGAGAGTAGAGGGGCTCTTCCACGCGGCTCTGGAGCGTGAGCCAGCAGCGCGGCAGGCGTTCCTCGACGTTGCATGCGATGGAGACGCCGACCTCCGCCAGCAGGTCGAGTTACTCCTTTCGCAGGCGGAACAAGCCGGGAGCTTCCTCGAAAGACCCGCGCTTCAGGACATGACCGTCACGCTGACGGCCGGCCAGTCTCTGCTGGGCCGCGAATTCGGACCTTATCGCATCGTATCTCCGTTGGGCGCCGGGGGGATGGGCGAGGTCTATCGCGCGCACGATAGCAAGCTCGGCCGGGACGTCGCCATCAAAACTCTACCTCGTGAGTTCGCGCGGGACCCGGAGCGGCTGGCGCGTCTCCGCCGCGAGGCGCGCACGCTGGCTTCCCTGAATCACCCGAATATCGCGGCCATCTACGGCCTTGAAGAATCCGGCGATGTGGATTGCCTGGTGATGGAGCTGGTGGAGGGTGAGACGCTCGCCGATCGTCTCAAAAGCGGCCCGCTGACAATCGCCGAGGCCCTGGGATTGGCAGAGCAAATCGCAGAAGCATTGGGAGCCGCGCACGACAAAGGCATCATTCACCGCGACCTGAAGCCAGCCAACGTGAAAGTCACGCCGGAAGGCCGAGTGAAGGTGCTGGACTTCGGCTTGGCCAAAGCCATCTGGGGGCCGGAGCAGAATCAAGATCTCTCGCAGGCGGCGTCGGTGACCGGCGTCGAGACACTCGCCGGGAGCATCGTCGGCACGCCGGGATATATGAGCCCGGAGCAGGCGCGCGCAAAGGACGTCGACAAGCGAACCGACATCTGGGCCTTCGGATGTCTATTGTACGAGCTGCTCAGCGGCAAACGCGCTTTTCAGGGCGAGACGCTCCAAGGCACGATTGCGGCCGTTCTGGAACGCGAGCCGGACTGGCAGGCGCTGCCCGCGAAAACACCCGCGAAGATCCGCGAACTGTTGCGCCAGTGCCTCCAGAAGGACGCAGGCCGCCGGCTCCAAACCATCGCCGACGCCCGCAAAACCATCGAGGAAGCACAACGCGGATGGAATCGCTGGCAAGTCGCGGCTGTCGCAACCGCGGCACTCGCGGTAGCTGGCGTTGGCGGCACCCTATGGCTGCGGAGTCCCGCGCCGCTGTCAGACCCCTCCAAGTGGATCCAACTCACGAAGTTCTCCGATTCGGTCACCCAGCCCGCACTTTCACCGGATGGCCGCATGGTTGCCTTTATCCGAGGAGAATCCACTTTCTTCGGTCCGGGCCAAATCTACGTGAAAATCTTCCCCGACGGTGATCCCGTGCAGCTCACGCACGACAACCTGGACAAGATGAGTCCGGTTTTTTCTCCGGATGGCACGCGCATCGCCTACACCACCGTAAATTCGGATTTTCAATGGGACACCTGGTCGGCTCCTGTGCTCGGTGGCGAGCCGCAAATGATGCTCAGAAACGCATCTGGTCTCGTCTGGACAGATCCGCGGCGAATCATGTTCTCGGAAATACGCATGGGTGTTCACATGGCTGTGGTTACTTCCGAAGAGAGCCGCATCGCGCAGCGTGACGTCTACGTTCCCCCGGACGAATCCGATATGGCGCACCGTTCGTATCTTTCACCCGATGGGAAGTGGGTGTTATTGGTGGAGATGGATATCGATCACTTGTGGGAGCCTTGCCGTTTGGTTCTCGCCGATGGCAGTTCCTCAGGACATAAGATCGGCCCACCGGGAGGAGGCTGTACATTCGCCGCGTGGTCGCCGGATGGGAAGTGGATGTACTTCACGTCGAACGCCGTGGGTTCGAATCACATTTGGCGCCAACGTTTTCCGGATGGCGTGCCGGAGCAGATCACCGCCGGTCCGACCGAAGAGGAAGGCATTGCCATGGCGCCGGATGGGCGCTCTCTTGTCACTGCTGTGTCGCTTCAAGGCGCTTCACTGTGGCTTCACGACGCAAACGGCGAGCGACAGATCTCCCTGGAGGGAAACGCAGAGAATCCAGTGTTTACGCCCGATGGCGCCAGGCTCCTGTACCGCGTGGTGAAGGAGCAACCCAATGAATTCGCCTACTACCGGGATCTTGGAGAAGTGATGGTCGCCGACCTGAGGTCCAGGCGCTCCGAACCACTGGTGCGAGGTTTTCGAGTCCTCAACTATGACATTTCGCGGGACGGCCGGCAGGTAGTGATGGAAGCGCCCGACAGCGCCGGCCGAGCCCGGCTTTGGCTGGCGCCCCTGGACCGTAGCGCACCCCTGCGGCAGGTCCCCAATGTGGAGGGTGGGCAGCCGCATTTCGGGTCGCGGGGGGAAATTCTCTTCCGGCATAGTGAAGGGGCTACGGTTGACGGCAGCCTGGGCTTTGTCTACCGCGTTCTTCCAGACGGCACTGGATTGCAAAAGGCGGTCCAACAACCAGTCAACCAGTTCAACTTTCCCAGCCCGATTTCCCCGGATGGCCGGTGGGTCTACGCTTGGGGCCCGCTCCCAGGCGACGGACCTGTGGCCGGCCAGGTGCACTCGCTCGACGGGAAGCCGCCGATCTCCCTCGGCGGCACCGGACAAGTCGCTTGGGCCGCTGGGGGAGCTTTGTTAAGCGCCGCCCCTGGGATGTCGCCCCAGGCTTTCTTTGTTCCATTAGCGCCGGGCCAGATCTTGCCACATATTCCGGCGGGCGGATTTCACTCTGACGAAGAAATCGCCCGATTGCCCGGCGCACATAGAATTGAGGGACGGCTGGTCACCGTCGGCCCCTCGCCGGATGTCTACGCTTTCTATCGCGGCAACACGCAGCGGAATCTGTACCGGATTCCGGTCCAGTGAGTCTCACGGCCAATCGCTTGGGGAACTTCCCCTGTTTTGTTAAACCGAAAGGCCGATCAATTCGATGTCCACCAAAGCGGCAGGCCACCGCCAATGCTGAGGATGCAATAGCAACTTTCGTAGGCCGGTCCATTAGCCGGATTGCCGGCGGTGCCGCCTGCCAGAGAATCGTACCGATCCACCATGTGGTTATGACCGCCCTGATACTGTGAATAAACTCCGTTCGCTACGAGGATCGTCAGGTCCCAGGTCTCCTGGTAATACAATCCACCGTGTCCGTCGGGTGTGGGACTCAGATCCCAAGCCCCAGCTGTGAACTCCATGAGCATCACGCCTCCGGGGAGGTCGTAGGCAATTAAAGTCGAGGTGAATTGCAGGTATACCTTACCGATGACGGTGTTCTGAGTGGAGCTGCCAGGAAGCGTGCTAACGGAGTGGATGTCGTTGACAATCCAGGTACCGTCGTTCAAGTCGACCCCGGGCAGGCCGAGGTTGGGAGCGCTAACGACGGGCACCCAGTTCCCCTTCAACAGAAGCACAATGGGGTCATTCGGCGCGGGCTTTCCTGCCGCCATCAGCGGGCCGGACGACGCCAGCAGGACAACCAGCGCCACGGCGATCCAACAAGCGTGAGTCAAGCTTTTTCTCAGGCTCAAATGCCCGATGAATTGTTCGAAAAACTCGATTATTGGAGTTGCTCTTCGTTTGGTTAGTTCCTGTCCGGCGCCGGGCCGGCTCTGATGGGTCAAGGCTTGGTTCGTGGTCATACAGCGTTTTCCTTTCGTACCTGGAGGTTCCGTCATGACTTGAAATACCTCCTGTCTTTACTCCGTGAAAGCGAGGGGAAAGAGGTCACGCCGCCAGATATTTTTGTGGTAGCATCGGCACCGGCATGTCGGGGGAGAGTTCGGGTGATATCAGCGAACTGGTCGCCGCCTGGGGCAACGGAGATGAACAGGCGCTCGGCCGCTTGATGCCTCTGGTCTACCCGGAGCTGCGGCGCATCGCCAGGCAGCACTTAGGACGGCGCAACGCCGGCCACACCCTGGAGTCGGCCGCCCTGGCCAATGAGGCCTACCTCAAACTGGTTCGCGCTGGGAGCATTCGCTGCGAAAACCGCGTGCATTTCCTGGCCCTCTGCTCGCAAATCATCCGGCGCATTCTGGTGGACCACGCGCGCGGCCGTGGATATGCCAAGCGCGGCGGCCATGCGGAGCGTGTGCCGCTGGATGACACGCTGTTGGGAGCCCAAACCCGCGGAATCGAACTCCTGGCCCTGGATCGGGCGCTGGAGCGTTTGTCCAAGATCGATGGCCGCAAAGGCTGCGTGGTAGAGCTGCGTTATTTCGGCGGATTGAGCGTTGAGGAAACCGCCGAAGTCCTGGGAATTTCGCCGGAAACGGCCAAACGCGATTGGAAAAGCGCCAAAGCGTGGCTGTATGGCGTGCTCGCTGGGGAAAAAGGCCGCCCTGAATCGTAGCGGGCGGGCCTGGTAGACGTGCCAATTGGAAGTCCAGCCCGCACCTGGCGCGGCTTTGCCAGGCCGGAGTGCGCCCGAGTGCCGGTCACGCACTCTGAAACAGCCATTTCAGGCTTATTTTCAGCGTCTTCGTCTCCAAAACTTCAGAGTCTGGCGGCCCCATCCGCTACATTGCGGGCAGGAGAGTGTGCACGAACATGTACAAGCACTGGATTCTGGCGTTGCTGGCAGCGGGTGCGGCGGCCGTGGCGCAAACGCAGGTCGACTTGGGCACCCAATCCAAGGACGTGGATTTTTCGCAAGCTCCGTCCACGCGGCCGGTGAAGACGGGGTCCGCGTTGCCCACGCCCTGCGTGGCGGGCCAGTTGTTCTATCTCACAACGGCGCCGGCGGGCCAAAATCTCTACGGCTGCACCAACGCCGCGACCTGGGCGCTCGAAGCCGGCGGCGGTAGCGGCGGGGCGCAGGGCGCGAGCCAACTGACTGACCTGCAACTGACGCTCACCAGCGGCACGGTCCTGACCATCGGCGCCAATTGCGCAGCCATCACGCCATGCAACGTGCTGGTCAACGGCGTGGTGACGCAGTTCCTGGCTCCGGCGACGGTTACGAATTCGGCAAGCGCCGGGCTGACCGCGCGCGTTTACGTCAGCGACGCGAGCGACGGCAACAGCGCCGGGACGCTGGTAGTCGCGAATTCGGCGTCGAGCGGGCTGACCTGCTCCGGTTGCACGGTGATGAACTCGACCGTGGCGTTTCCCGCCAGCGGCGTCGCGCTGGGATCGTGGACGGCCCTCGCCGTGGCTGGCCAGTGGGACGCGGCGGGAGGCACGGACTTTCGCGGATGGCTCGGCGGGAGCACGCGGCTGCTCAGCGGCAGCGGGAATTGCTCGGTCACGCCCTCGGCTGCGGGCACCACCATCGCCTGCGGCACGGGGATCGTCCCTTCCACGCGCGGCGCATTCGCATCCGTGCCGGTATGCAACGCGAACATCGCCGGGCAGCTCTATTTCGCCAGCCCTTCGAGCGGGCTTTCGGCGCAATGCAACGGGACGGCGTGGCAGTGGTACGCGGGAGGAGATCAAATCACGCCGCCTCCGGCGGCGGCCGGCTTTACGGTGGTGAACGGAGCCGTCCTGGCGGATTCGAACGGGTCGCTCACGGCCACCGCGGCGACGGGAACCGACACCAATCTGCGGGCCGGGCTGCTCGCCGCCGGAGCCGCCACCACCTACACCGTCGGCTACAAGACCAACAACTACGACGGCAGTAATTTCGCCACCTGCGGCCTGGTGCTGAGCAACGGGACCACCAACGCCTCCAAGTACATGCTGTGGGGCGACGCGAGCAGCGGTCCGGCGGAATATTATTACGGCGCGGGATACGCGGGCGGCGTCACGAGTTTTTTCACTAGCGCCGCTTCCCCCTTCGTGATGAATCTGGGAACCATTCGCTGGAGAAGAATTACGATCGGCGGCGGCAACATCGCCTACCTCACGTCGCCGGACGGGCAGAATTGGGTGGCCGAGTCGCACAGCAACACGGTCGCCGGGACCCTCACGCCGGCCTTTTACGGCTTCGGTTGCGATCCGCGAGGCGGCCCGCAAACCTACGGCGCCGTAGTGGTGAGCCTGAGCGCCCAGTAGAACGCCCCGAAATCCTTTCTGAGAAAGACTCGGAAGAAAGACCAACATGCGAAAAACTATTTTGGCGGCCGCGCTGATGGCGCTGGGCGGCGCGCGCCTCGAAGCGGCCTGCGGATCGGGAAGCGCGACCGTTACCGGCGCGCAGATCGCGGGCCAGACGCACCGGCAAGCGATTCTCGCCTTCCACGTTCCGCACGCGAACGCGGCCCTCGTGCAGTTATTTTTGGACGGCAATTGCACCAAGGCGATCGACGATACCAACGCGGCTCTGTGGCCGGGGTCGAGCGCGGCGAATCGCGCGTCGAGCGTGGTGGACGGGGCCGCCAGCACGGGGTCGCTCGACGGGCAGTTCGTCCAGTTCGTGGCGGGAACGCTGACCGGCAACCGCGCGCTGACGCAGGCGACACGCTACTGGGCCCAGATCACCAACACGGCCGACGGCAGCCAGGCGACGGTGCCTTTTTCCACCGCGGCGATGCCGCTCGGGAACATGTTCCCGGAGCAACCGCCTTTCGACGCGAACCGCTGGGACAATCGCGGGTACCCGATTTTCGCGCTGGCTTCCTCCGGGCGGAACGCGCCTTCGACGGACCCCACCACGGGGCTGCTGGTGAAGCGCATGACTTTCGCCGGCGACCACTACAGCGTGAAATATTCGGTGTCGGACGGGAGCGGCCAAGCGCCGCCGTTCGACACGCCGGTGGATATCAACGGCACCTGCACCAGTGCGTCCAGCCTGGCGAGCGCCTACGCGACCGGCAACTATCCGACGGCGCCCGCGAGCGGGTACGCGAGCTGCCCGAATAATCTTTCGGTATGGCTGCCGCTGCCGGCCCTCGTGCTCCTCGCCGGCAACGGCGCGGGAGCCTACGCGCCGACCGTGGCGCTCGACTACGTCAATCTGTTCGTGTGGGGAAATACGGCGAGCGGCACGACGGCGCTGACGGTGTGCCCCACGCTCGGTCCGGCGGCGCCGCCGTATCAGGGATCGTCGTGCCAAACGGTGACGCTCGGGACCGCCGGTACGGGAACGGTAGTTCCGTGCGCCGGCAACTGCGCGAGTGCGAGCGTGCCGGACCCGGGATTCGCCTCGTGGGGATTCGCGCGCGCGCCCCTCCGCGGGGACCTGGTGCCTTCGCAGATGAACGTGTCGGTGAGCGGGACGACGGTTACGCTGCAAAACGGCGACTATTTTCAGACCACGTGGCCGGCCGGGTCGATTCTAAAGATCGCGGGCTCGCACTTGTGGGGAGGGACGCCGTGCGCGAACGATTTTTGCACCATCGCCGCGGTAACTTCATCGAAGACGCTCACCATTTCACAAAACTGCGCGACGGGCTGCCCGGCGGCGGGTTCTCCGGCGGCGGCGGTCTCGCGGGTGTTCGGATTCCGCATCACCGGCAACGGCGCGGGCGGCGCGGTTTCGCTGCAGGTGGGCTACGAATACGGCGTGTCGCCGCAATGGCTGATCGGGGAGGACTCCGGGCAGCAGCACTGCAACGCGAATCCCGTGACCGTCGCGACCGACGCGAGCGGCGCCGCGTATTCCGGATTCACGCGCCAGGGTTACCTGTGCTGGATCGATTACGATTCGTTGTCGCACGGCGCGTTCTACCTGCTCATTCCGCGCGACGAGAACGGCGCCCCGCTCGGCGAAACGCGCCCGCTCGGCTGGACCGTGAGCGCGGGCAACTGGTCCTCGAACGGAGCCGCGGCGACGAATCCGAATTTCTCATTCGCCGGCTGGGACACCGCCGTGGCCAACAAAGGCTACGCCACGCTGAACTACAACTCTGGCGCGACCGCGCTGCTGGTTTCGTTCGTGTACGATAGCGGCCGGGCGGGGGTGTGCAACCCTCCCTACAAAACCTGGGCCGGGGCGGCTTCCTATCCGGTGTGGTTCGTGTTTCTGGACAGCCCCATCGACACCTGCTTCACCTACACCAACCTGACCGAGCCGACCATGAACGACGTGGTCTCGCAGATCACTACCGCGTATGCGCAAGCGAACCCGGGCTTCAGCCTGGCGGCGTTCGCCTATGGCTCCACCACCTACCAGAACGGATTCTTCTATACGTGTATTGGCGGCAGCGGCGCGGCGGGGGCCGCGAATCCCGGCATCGAAGTGTGCGCCACTTTCAATGCACACGGAACCCTGCTGCAGGTCTACGATAGTTTTTCGCGGTTTCCGGCCCGTTGGGGCAATATTCACGGCCCCATTCACACGGTCGGAAACTGGCACAGCCTGACCGCCGATTTCACGGGCTCCGGGAGCACCGGCTTCGCGCTCGCCGGACCCTGGCAGATGAACGTCACGCGGATCAATCGGGCGGGCTTCGGCGGCACGCCAAACTGGACCGCCAGCAGCGCGCTCGATAACGGGTCGGGCGACAACTACGCCTGCCCGCCCGGGCTGCCGGCGTCCTTCGTGAGCCTGGGGGCGAGCGGCAATCACTGCGTGCAGGTGGAGGTGGATTCGCAGCCTCACAGCCTCACGCCCGATTCGCGGGCGGTGTATCCCCGCGGACTGACCGAAGCCCAGCAATTTCCGTGCGGCTTCAACCCGAATTTTTCCTGCCTGCAGCCGCTGGCGGCGGGCGACCATATGATGGACCCGGCGAACGGCCCCTTCGGCGAGGGATTTATCATCGTCACGCCGCCCGTGCCCAACGGCAGCGCGTGGGATTTCTGGGCGATCCGGGGCAGTGGAGTCTGGCCCACCACTTTTCTGAGAAGCCCCTATCCCACGTTGCAGACGCACGGGGACCAATGGGTGGCCTCCATGCAGGCGCTGCAACTGGCGGTATGCACGCCGTTTTTCGGCGATAGCACCGCCGCCCCGCACGTTTGGCTGGAGGGTTACGTCGGGTGGTGCCTGAGTCACGGCGCGGCGGCGCAGGGTCTATCGGCGGCCACGCAGAACGTGGTCTTCGCGGACGTCAACATCCAAACGTTGTTCGATACGCTGTTCGACGCCCCCATCGGAACGAACGCGATGCCGGGATGGAGCCCGCGGGCCGCCGTGACTCCCAAGTTCAACGCCAGCGCATCCAGTCTCAACGGCAACCTGATCCAATTCTATGCGGACGCCGGCAACCTCTCGGCCAGCCTCTATCAGCGGCAGTGGACGCTCGCGGAGCGGCATGTGAATCCGAGCTTGGGAAGCGGCGCGGAAATCCCTTCCGGCATGGGCACGGCCGGTTATTCGCTCGCGCCGGTGAGCGGCAAGGTTCAAACTTACAGCATTACCGATCCGTACAGCAATGGACCGCCGGATCCCAAGAATCTTCCGTTTATGGCGTGGGCGGGCCGCTACCTGCTGAAGGACTATAGCGGTCCCGGGAGCACCCTGCCGGATTCGGGATATGGCATGTGCTATGCGCTGCAAGCCAATGAATGCGTCAGCGGATCGGCCAGCAACAACATGTATGTTTCCGTGACCGGCGCGCTGGGCTGCACGCAGGGCCTCACCAATCAGCACAGCATCAATTGCCCGGCCGTGGTCAACGCCGGACCGGCGGTCGCTGAAATGCAGCAGATTTTCATCAACGGCCTGGATCTGGAGGGCGGCAAACAGCGGATGCTGGGGCAGGCGCTCGCCGGAGCGGGCCGCCAGTGGCAATTCAACGGCCCGAAATTGACGCCCGACGGCGGCTGGTACCTGTTCCCGTGCGTCTACCCGGACGGCCTGCGGACGGACATCTGCCTGGGCCAGATTCCGGTCGCGCAGCCGGACTCCCTGAACCGGACCACCTTCGTCAAGATTCCGGTCCGCGTGGGCGGCCAGACGGGCGATGCCGTGCGGATCGAGTTCTTCTATCAGGAATGGAGCGGCTGCACGTCCCGGCAGGAGCATTGCTATACGTCGTCAAACGCGTCGGCGGCGAATCCGTACCTGTTCGGGTTCGAATCCCAGGTCTATACGCCGTGCGACAACGGCTGTCAGGTGCAGGTTCCAGCGCTTCCCGGGCGCATCCTTTATTATGCGGTGCACCGCAAGAATGGGTCGACCGAGAGTACCGGGCCAGTGCAAGTGGCGGCCCAGCCGTAGATAGCGGGCGGCCATAAGTCTGGCGATCGCGCCAAGTCCGGCTCCCTGCGGTCGCTGCTCGGTGGTGTGATCTCAAAAGCGACACAACCGGCGGCTCGATAGTGTCTGAAATGTGCGTTGATTTCATACATTATCCGCGGCTCAGTCCGCAACGAGCGTGCATGTTAACTTAGAGGCTGAGGCGATGTCCCGGATTCTCACGCTGCTCGGGGTGACGGTGCTGGGCCTTGTCCCGGCGCACGCCGCGGTTCAAAACATCAGCGTTCAGACCACTTCCACACAGGCCGTGATTTCGTTTACGGTCGCCGATCCGGCCCGCTGCGCGGTGCAGATCTTCACGTCGTCGCAGCCCAGCGCGCCGGCGGACGATACCAACAACACGCTCTTCCCAGGCTCCGAGCAGTGCAACCGGGCGGGGTCGGCCGTCAACGGCACAACCGTCTCGTTCGTCGCGGGAACGCGGACCGCCGCGAAGGCGAGCGACGGCAACATGCACTCGCGGGCGCTGGCGGCGAACACGACTTACTATTACGTGATCCTGGACATGACGGATTCCATGATCGCGCAGGGCCCGCTGACCACCGCAAATCTCGCGGCCGGGAATCTGTACCCGGAGCAGCCGCCGTTTGACCCGAACGGATGGGATAACCGTGGGCATCCCCAGTTCGACTGGACGACTGGCCAGAGAAACCAGATGCTGGTGGACCCCACGACGGGTTTGCTGGTGAAGCGCATGACCTTCGCCGGGGATGCCTATGCATATTCCAGGAACAGCGGGGATCAGGGCGGCGCGCAACTGGCGGCGGCGGTGGTGGCGAGCGGCGGGTGCACGAATTCCGCGAACCTCACGACCAACGGCGCGGCCCTGGCCAACTGCACGGGAACGGCGGTGCTGTTCCTGCCGGTTCCCGCGATGCAGATGGCCGGAACCGGCACCTTCAACAACTGGTATCCCAGGTTTAACGTCGACGACTTGATTTTATACGCCTACGGATCGTCCGATGCGGCGGCCGCGGGCGCCTCCAACGGCAGCGACACGGTGGCCGTATGCCTGGCGCAGGGCGCGAACCTGCCGTGCCTCTCCAAACAATTCCTGGTGAAGCTGAACCGGAATGCCGGGATGGTGAAAGTTCCGGCGAATACTCCCGCGCCGGTTTTCTCCAACTGGGGATACACGCCGCTGCATGGCGACGTGGTGCCGACGCCAGGAACAGTGAGCGTGAGCGGCAGCACGGTGACTTTGACGAATCCCGGCCAGTGGAACACCTATGCCACGGCTTTCAACGTGGATTGGCCGGCGGGCAGCCAAATCTACATCGCGGGATCCTCGGCGTGGGGTTGCGCGGCCAACTACTGCACTATCGCGTCGATTCAATCCGCTACCCAGCTCGCCACATTCGAATCCTGCAGCGCGGCCTGCCCGGCGTCGGCCGCCTACGAAGGACGGGCGTTCGGGTTTCGGATCGTGCGCCAGGGCGCGGCCGGGTCCGTCAATCTCAGCTTTGGTTTCGAATCCGCGCAGTCCACCTCGTGGGCCGTGGGAGAGGATAGCATCACGCAGCACTGCAATGCGAATCCCGTGACCGTAACGAGCGACGCGAACGGCAACCCCTATCCCGGTTACACGCTGTCCGGGTATGTGTGCCTGTTTCAGCACGAGTGGGCCGGCGAGGCGTTCTGGCTGCTGATCTCCCGGGATCAGAACGGCCGTCCGCTGGGCGAAGCGCGGCCGCTGGGACCGATCGGTATCCCTTACCCGGTGTCCTGGAATTCCAATGGGGCGGCGTTTCCCAACGGCGCGAGCATGTCGTTTGTGGGATGGGACGCCACCAACGGCGGACGATTCCTGGCCGTGGCCTCGTCTAACTCCGGATCGACGCAGCTGCTGGTGGCCGGCTCCTACGATCCCACCAAACCGGGCTGCAGTCCGGCCTATGTGAAATGGTCCGGAGCGCAGATCTACACGAGGCTGGGGGCGTTCGCGGCGGATACCTGCTTCCGGTATACCAACCTCACCAATCCATCCGCGAATCCGCCCATGGACCTGCGGTCGCAAATCGTGCGGGCTTACGCAAACTACAACCCGGGGCTGGACCTCAGCGGGTTCGCCGTCGGGGAAGCGCAAGTGAGCGGGGGATTCGCGCGCACTTGCCTGGTGGCCACCAACAATGGAGACCGGAACCTGAGGGTGTGCGCGGCGTTCGACGCCACGAGCGGCAGTCTGGTCCAGGTGTTCGACACGTTTTCCCGTTATCCGGGCCGGTGGGGGTACGCGCACGGTCCCATTCACGTGCTGGGCAAATATCATTCGCTGACGCTCGATCAGCCGGGTCCCGGCGGCGCCAGTCCAAACAGCGTTTTTTACGGACCTTTCGAAATGGCGGTGACGGCCGTCAACCGGGCGGGCTACGGGCAGACGCCGGCGTGGACTTTCGCGGGAAGCGGGCGGGGCACGGCGATCGCCGCCAAGGAAGCCTACGCCTGCCCGACGGGCGTTCCCCAATTCCTGATCGATCAGGGCGCGGCGGGCAACCACTGCATCCAGGTACAGGTATCCTCCGAGCCGTGCAGCCACACGCCGGGAGCGGCGCCGATCTATGGCGGTCAGAACGAAGCGCAACGCTATCCGTGCACCAGCACGGACGGATCGACGGTGACGAATCCCGCATGGTCCAAGCTGCAGAATCTGGCGGTGGGAGATTGGGTGCGGCAGAACGAGGACGGCAACGAATACGGCGAGGTTTTCATCGTAGCCGCCAAACAAGCGATCACGCCTTCGCAGATTCAGCTATGGCTGATTCGCGGCGACGGAGTCTGGCCCAACGGCACGATACCCCCATATTTCAACCTGGGAGCCGCGCATCCGGACGGTTTTTCGCTGGCGGCGACGTCCAACTGGAGCATACTCGCGGCGAACTGGACGATGGACGCAACGGACGCTTCGGCGACGTGGGTGCCGGACAATCCGGCGTGGGTGCTGACACACGGGGCCCAGGCCGTGGGTTCGAGCCCCGACAAAAGGATCGCGATCGGGTCGGATACCCAGGATCAAAGCAAGTACGCGGGTTTCTACGACGTGCCGGTGCTGCAGCAGGTGATGCGTCCGCTGCCGGATCTCACCGCCGTCGCCCCGGCGTGGGCCGGCAGTGCGGCGGGTTATTCCGGACCGATCCAGACCTACATGAACAACGATCAGGTTTCCGCGGCGCCGGCCGACCGGACCTGGGTGGTGAACTACCGGCACTTGAATCCTTCGTCCGGGTCGGGGCCGGAGTATCGCACGAGCCTGGGGCCGAATAATCCCGCGCCGGTCGCCGGCACCACCCAGGTTTACAAGCTCGGCGATCCATACTCGGGAGGCCCGGCCGATCCGAAGCGGCTGCCGTTCATTCTTTTCGCGGGGCGATTTCTGCTGCGGGACATCAGCGGTCCGGCGACGGCGCAGAACATCATCACGGACGAAACCAATTTTGCGGCGTGTTACGCCCTGAAGGCGGGGGAGTGCAGAACCGATTCGGCGGCGGGAGACCGTTATATCAGCGTGCCGTTCGCGGCCGGCGAAACGCAGTGCCTGGTGAATCAATACGAGGAAGCGGCTCCCTGTTTCACGAACGCCTCGCCGGTCGCGGGCAAGGTTCAACAGATGGATATTTCCGGTCCGTTCGACGGCTCCGGGGCGCGGCAGAGGATGCTGCCGACCGCCTTTACCGGTATCGGCGGCATCTATCAATTTTCGGGGCCGAAAGTGACTCCGGACGCAGCCTGGATGCTGGTGCCGTGCTGGTGGCTGAACGGTGTCCGCTCGGAGGTATGCGGCGTGTACCTGCCGCCGCTGCCGGCCTCGGATGGGACCGTGCGGTCCGACTTCGTTCCCTACGACGTGAACGTGCCGGGGCAGCCCGGCGATCAGGTACGGGTGTGCTGGGGATACGCCGAGAACGGACCCGTGGATGGGTCCACCAACAGTTTGTATCCAACGTCGCGGCAGGAGCGCGGTTGCTCGACGGGAGGCGCGCCGGCGGGACTGGCGCGCGTACGGCGCGCGGGGAATTTCGCAACGACGGCGAGCGCGGATACCACGACCCAGGGCGCCTGGAAATCGGCCTACGGGAGCGAAGGCTACGCCGTGGCGGCCGATACCACGCGCTTCTCCGGCGCGGCGGCGGTCGCAATCGCGGGTCAGCAGGTTTATACCTGGGCCGCGTCCACGGCCGACGTCCGGGCGCTCGAAAGAACCACCGGGGCGGGAAGAATCGCATCGACGTATTACAGCTCCGCGAATTTCGCCGTGGAGCTCAAGTTTACCGACGGCAACCAGCATCGGGCCGCATTTTACTTCCTGGACTTCGAGAACTCGCACCGCACCGAGACGGTCCAGGTTGTGGACGGAGACACGGGCGCGGTGCTCGATACGCAGAACCTGAGCAATTTCAGCAAGGGCGTCTATCTGGTATGGAATGTGGCCGGCCACGTGAAGGTCCGGGTCACCAATACCGACGCCAGCGGCAACGCCGTGCTGAGCGGCATTTTTCTGGGCGGTCCAAGCGCCGCGCCCGCGCCGGGTCCCTTCAGCTGGGCGAGCGAGCCGCCGGTCTATGTGCCGTGCGACGCGAGCTGCCGCATCCGCGTGCAGCTGATCCCCGGGCGGGTCGCCTACTATGTGGTAGAGCGCAACAACCACGGGCAGATCACGACGTCGCCGGTGATGGTGGCGGTGCAGCCGTAGCAGCTCGGGTCGCGCGGAACCCGGATGCTATTCTGATTCCAGTGTCGTTGCCGTTGAATTTCCACCTGGAGCACTATGACGGACCGCTCGACCTGTTGCTGGACCTGATCCGCAAACAGCAGATCGACATCTACGATATCCCGATCGCCCAGATCACCTCGCAATACCTGGCGTACATGCAGAAGGCGCTCGAAATGGACATCGAGCTGAGCGCGGAGTTCGTGTATATGGCCGCGTCGCTGATCCAGATGAAGTCGAAGACGCTGCTGCCGAGGGACCCGGAACTCGACAAACTGGACCCGGAGGAAGATCCGCGCCGGGAGTTAGTAGACCGCCTGCTGGAGCATGAGCGTTTCAAGACGGCCGCGGAGATGCTGCAACAGAAGCGTGTGGTGGAAGAAGCGGCGTGGTCCAATCCGCAGATGGAGCGGTTCCGGTCCGAAGAAGGGATGGAGCCGGGCCTCCAAGTGACGCTGTTCGACCTGGTGAAAACCTTCCAGGGCGTGCTGGAGCGCGCGAAAACGCGCCCGGTGTACGAGGTTTCCGACGAGGACGTATCGGTGCCGGAGATGATCCGCTACCTCGGCAGGATTTTCGAGCGGGAACGCCGGGGCGAGGCGCTCTCCGCACGCGAATTGTTCGAGGGCCAGAAGAGCCGCCGCGCCATGATCTGCCTGTTTCTGGCGCTGCTGGAGCTGGTGAAGCTGCAGGCCATCGGGCTGGTGCAAGGCGAGGCGTTCGGCGAAATCGGATTGAAGCGGCTGGCGGGATACGATACGGTGTTTTCGTCGGGCGAGATCCTGTCGGCGATCGACGAAGGGTATCATTAACGGCGCGAGACAACGGCACTTGACGAATCCGCGATGGAAGAGACGGGATGAAAGAATCGGCAATGGAAGAACTGGATGTAACGAAACTGGGTGAGGAGAGGCCGGCGTCCGGAGACGACGCGCAGCTGAAGGCGATGCTGGAGGCGATCGTGTACGTGACCGACGAGCCGCTTTCCGCGCAGCAGATCGCCGCCGCGCTGGAGCGTCCTCTTGACGTGGTGAAGCGGCTGCTCGACGAGCTGGCGGCCGAATGGTCCAAGCCCGAACACGGCCTCGCGATCCGCGAAGTGGCGGGCGGCTACAAGATGTCCACCAAGCCGGAGCATCACGAGGCCGTGCGGGCGTTCGTCAAGAAGCTGACGCCGCCGCTGCGGCTCTCGCTCGCGGCGCTCGAGACGCTGGCCGTGGTGGCCTACAAACAGCCGGTGACGGCGCCGGAGATTCTGGACATCCGCGGCGTGCAGGGTGCGGGTGTGCTGAAAACGCTGCTGGATCGTAAGCTGATCGCCGAAGCGGGGCGCAAGAACGTGGTCGGAAAGCCGATCCTGTACAAGACCACCAAGGAATTCATGGTGCAATTCGGCCTCAGGGATTTGAGCGAGCTTCCGACGCTCAAAGAATTCGAAGAGCTGGGGCGGATGGAAATCGCCGAGCCGGAAACGGGCCAGGAGACCCTGCCATTGGAGGCGGCTGCCGAAGCCACTGGAGCCGCGGTCGATGCCGCCACCGCCGGCGCGCCGCAAGAATGGGCGGAGGAACCGAAGGCCGCCGCAGCCGAGGACGGTTCGAGCGAAGGCACGTCAGGGCGCAAAAATGCGACCGGCAAAGATGCCTGAAAAGCCTCATCGAGTAGGACGTCGGGCGGGAAAGAAGAGCGCCGGCGCGCGGGGCCCATCCTTATCCGCCAAGGCACACGATCGGCCGCGCCACGACGCGGCATCTCACGATATCGCGTCTCCCAATGCGGCGTTGCATGACCAGGCGTCCCTCGAACCGGGGCCGGGCGGAGAGCGGCTGCAGAAAATCCTCTCGCGCGCGGGTGTCGCGAGCCGCCGCAAGGCCGAGCAGCTGATCGTCGACGGGCGGGTGACGGTCAACGGCGCGACGGTCACGGAATTGGGGTCGAAGGCGGACCTGGAGCGGGACCACATCAAGGTGGACGGGCGCCTGCTGCACGCGCCCCAGCGCCATGTCTACATCGCGCTGAACAAACCGAAGAACTGCGTTACGACGGTTTCCGATCCGGAGGGCCGGGAGACCGTGATGCACCTGATGCGCGGCGTCCGCGAGCGCGTGTTCCCGGTGGGGCGGCTGGATTACCAGAGCGAGGGCCTGCTGCTGATGACCAACGACGGCGAATTCGCGCATCGCATCACGGCGCCGGCGAATCACGTCACCAAGGTGTACGTCGTGAAGGTGAACGGCCCCCTGACCGAGGAGCAGGAGCGCGCCTTCCGCGAGGGCGTGCCGATGCACGGACGCAAGACTGCGCCGGCCGAGTTGAAGCTGATCAAGCGGGGGGCGAATCCGTGGTACGAGGTCAAGATCGCGGAAGGCCGGCAGAATCAGATCCGCGTGATGTTCCAGAATTTCGGAAGGCTTGTCGAGAAGCTGCGCCGCGTGAAGGTCGGGTTTCTGGAGCTGGACGTTCCTCCCGGGAGGTACCGGGCGCTCGCGCCAAAAGAGGTCGAGCGATTTAAGAAACTGCTGAAGCTGGACTAGCTACGTTCCTCGTTGATCTATTCCACTCCTTCTAATACCTATGATAGGATAACCTTGTGATCCGGTCCTTTCGGGATCGCGAGACAGAGGATCTGTTTCACCGTGAGGCGGCGCGTCGATGGGTGAGCATCGCCCGGGTCGCCTTGCGCCGGTTGCGGCTGCTGAACCGGGCGAGCCTGCTAACGGATCTGCGAGTGCCACCTGGAAATCAGTTAGAGGCGCTCAAGGGAGATCGGGCCGGTCAATATAGTATTCGCGTGAACGACCAGTATCGCATTTGCTTTCGCTGGGAGGGCGGAGATGCGCACGACGTGGAACTGACCGACTACCACTAGGGAGAACCGCATGGCAAGACGAAAAATCAGACTCGCCCCCGTACATCCGGGCGAAATCCTGCGCGAGGATTTCATGGCGCCCCTGAAGTTGTCGATCAATGCGCTGGCACGCGCCTTGCGAGTTCCTCCCAGCCACGTATCCGGCATCGTGAACGAGACGCGCGGGATCAGCGCGAGAATGGCGCTGCGTCTGTCCCGGTATTTCGGGACGGCGCCTGATCTATGGTTAGGACTGCAGTTGGACTACGAACTGGACGTGGCTCGCGACGGCGCTGCTGCACAGATCGAGCGTGAGGTACTTCCACGGGCGAGCTAGACCACGAGGGCCGGCGACAGATGCCGGCCCCCCATGCGGTTAGTCCCTGAAAGAAGTGGTTTCTTGATTCGCCGTCATAGGCACCGGTTGGCAAACAGCACTTCTTAAAATCTGCGACCCGACCCGCAGGGACACGGATCATTGCGGCCAAGTTTTTCGATGAGTTCCTTGTCGCCGTGCACGACCCGCATGCCACGTTTCACGTGCGTTTCGGACGGGAATCCTTTACGGCGTTTGCTACTACGCTCGAAAGGAGGATTGGTTGGCATTTTTCGGTTTCATGGTGAGTCCTCCTCACAGACTTATTTCAGGATAGCATCCTCAAAGTGGCGGCTCAGTTTTCAGGAATTCTGGCACTATCGCGATGTACACGGCGCGGGATTCCAGCCTGCGGCGTCGGGCTGCTTCTTGAAGTTCACGGCGGTTTCGTACTTGGCGGTGAGATACATGGGGTCTTCGAAGGTAATGGAGTCGATGAGATAATCGCCGCTGGAATCCTTGATGACGTCGAAGAATTCGGTCAGCACGCCGTTCGCGCTATAGGGGACGCCGTTCTTGCGCAGGTATCCAGGCTTGAATTTCGTGGTGGCCACCTTCAATGCGCCGCTGGGAACCTGGTTCGCGACCAAGCCGGTGCCGGAGGGAACCAGTTCCCAGGAAGCCTGCGATAGGCCCTGCCAGTCATTGTCTTGACCCTGGGGGCCCGGACCTTCCTTTGAGCCAAAACGAAAGATGCGGGTCTGTTGGCCGGCGTCGGTTTCGAGCTTCAGCGTCCGGTCGTCCTGCCAAGTGACGTGGATGCGTCCTGGAACGCGCATGATGTTGGGCGCGCCGTAGCTGCGGCACTGCTCGCCGGCCGCCTCATCCTTGGCGGGGTCCCAAGTGTCGGCCAGCTCGCGGCCGTCCGCGTTGAGGGCGATGCCAAGGTAATCGCCCTTGGGAGGAACGGTCATGCGCCAGCGCCAATCGGTGGTGACTTCGGCGGCCCAGTAGCCGGTCAGATCGACCGGTGCGGCCTCGCGAGGGCTCTTGGGCGGTTCCGGGCCGCGGCCACCGCGTCCCTGTCCGTAAACGCATTCAGGTGCGAGGAAGATCGCTAAGAAAGCAAGCAGAGCGGCGAGCATACAGCCCAAGACAGTGTAACCCCAAGACAGTGTAACAATGCTGGGGTCGAAAATGCGGGCCGGAGGCTGTACCATCGTAGACGGTTATGGACCTTCGGCTTCCTCTCGCTCTTCTCTTCGCTGCCGTTGCGTTTATTCAGACCGTGTCCGGACAGAATCCGCCGCCGCCCACACCCGGCATCGATCTCACCGGCGAATACCACCCAAGCCGCGATCTGGACCCCGGTTTAGGTACCGCCGCGGGGATGCTGGTGGATTACGGCGGCATCCCGATCAACGAAGCGAGCCGCATGTACGCGCTGAGCTGGGACGCTTCGCGCATCACGGTTCGTCAGCAGCAGTGCGCGGGCTACGTGCCGCCGTACATGTTCGTCGCGCCCGGCAACTACCGGATCTTCGAGGAGCGCGATCCTTACACGCAGCAGCTTCAATCGGTCAACGTGTATGCACAAGTGGCCGAAGGACGCCACGAGATTTTCATGGACGGGCGCCCGCATCCACCCGCGTATGCGCTGCACACGTTCCCGGGATTCTCGACGGGCCACTATCAAGGGCAGATCCTGGCGGTGGAGACCAGCCACATCAAGCGCGGCTGGATCCGCGCGCCCGGCGTCGCCCAGAGCGACGCAGCCACCGTGCACGAATATTTCATCCGCCACGGCGACCGCATTACGATTTTTTCGGTGACCACCGATCCCGTGTATCTGACCGAGCCTTTCGCCAAGGTGCAGGTTCTGCTGCGCTACGGCAAGGATCCCAACGGCTGGCTGTACGCCTGCGACGATAGCGAGCAAATTCAGGGCAAGGCCGAGGACCGGGTGCCGTCGATCCTGTTTGGCCGGCATCCCTACTTGAAGGAATATTCGCAGAAGCGCGGCGTCCCGCTGCTCGGCGCGCTGGGGGGCGCGGACACCACGCGTCCCGAGTTCGCGGCGAAACTCAAAGTCGCAACCGAAGCCGAAGCGCTGGCCAAGACGGCTCCCTCGAACAGCCCGCCGATGGCGAGCCAGGCCAAAGATCCCAACCCGAACGACGGCGAAATTCACGTGTGGCCGGTGCAGGGGAACGTCTACATGCTGGTGGGCGACGGCGCCAACATGGCGGTCCAGACCGGGCCGCAAGGGGCTTTCGTCGTGGATAGCGGCGCAGGCAAGCTTTCCGCGAAGGCGATCGCCGCGATCGCGAAGCTGACGCCGCGGCGCATTCAGTTCGTGGTCAACACCAGCGTCCACGCCGATCACACGGGCGGGAACCTGGCGTTTCACGAGGCGGGACAGGACCCCAGCTTGTTCGGGTCGTTTTTCTCCGGTCAGAATATCGACGCGGGCACCAGCGCGACGCTGATCGGCCATCAGAACGTCGAGGACCGCATGATCGCCGAGGGCAAGCTCCCGTCGAAGGCCTGGCCCACCGACACGATCATTCAGGAGCGCCGCCGGAAGTTCCACAACGGCGAAGGCGTCGAGATCTTCTGGCAGCCGAACGCCAGCACGGACGGCGATGTGATCGTGCACTTCCGGAAATCCGACGTGATCGTCGCCGGCGATATCTTCGATACGACGCGCTATCCCTTCATCGACCTGAAGAACGGCGGCAGCGTGCAGGGCGAGATCAAAGCGCTCAATTTCATCCTCGACCGAACGCTGTACGAGCACGACGAGGACAATGGCACGCTGATCGTCCCCGGCCATGGCCGCTTATGCAATGAATTTGAAGTATCCGAATACCGCGACATGGTGGTTATCATCCGCGACCGCATCCAGGCGATGATCGACAAGGGCGCAACGCCCGCCGAAGTGAAGGCCGCGCGGCCCACCATCGACTACGACACCCGATTCGGAGCCACGTCGGGGGCGTGGACCACCGATATGTTCATCGAGGCCGTCTACACGAGCCTGAAGAATCCGCCGGCGAAACAGTAACGGCAACCGCGCTCGTGTCCCCCGGCCGCTGCGCTTCAGTTCGGCCGGATGGCGCGAGGACGATTCTCCAGCGCGGAGAGCCTTTCGTCGAAGGCCGTCAGGACCTTGAAATTTTCGGCGAGATTGTTCGCAAACGTGTGGTTCAGTTCCGTCTGCTTCTCCAGGCCGTCCTGGATCGCGGTCATGACGTTGGCAAATTTGTCGGCGGATTGGTCGTAGAACTGCTTGTAACGTTCTAGTTCCTCGCCAATGGCGGCCACGCCGTCAAGGACGATTTTCAAGTTCGCCTTCATTTCGTCGATCTCGGAATACAGATTTCGCTCTGAAGCGGGCTCAGGGGTTGGATTCATGGAAAAAATGTTAGCATGCGCCTACGCGTTGCGAGACTCTGCCCTTACCACTTGGGGCCGCGCCGCCTCAGGATTTCGTCGGCCTGGCGCTTCCATTCGGCGTACGAATCGCCGGGGAGCAACACGGCCTGCGGCTGCGATTTCAACTGCACGGTTTCGCGCGATGCCGGACGCGCAGGCTGCCGCGCGTCGGAACGTCTGAGCGTACCAGTCAAGAGACCTTCGACGTGGCTAGCGAGCGCCAGGCGGATCTCCCCAACCTTCAAGGCGCCGCGACGGCGGGGATGGCCGGGGTTGCGGCGATGGCCACGACGAGTGCCGGAAGATAGCTAAATCGCCGACACGCGCGACGCTGCCTACGACTTCAGCTCGATCATCCGCGCACGATGGCGGAATGTCAACAGTATTGTGTCTGTCATCCGTCGCCGTTGTGTCGCGAATTAACCCTGTCGCGAATTAACCCTTGACTGAGCCCCCGGCACGCGCTATAAACGTCAAATCCCCCGGGTGAGTTTCCATGAATCCTGCAGTTGAAGCACCGGCCGCGGCCGAGCCGCTGGCTCTCGTCGAAACGCTAGTCCATGAATTGCGCCAGCCCTTGAGCGCGATCGAATCCACCGCCTACTACCTGACGATGGTGCTACCTCGCACGGAAAGGCGTGCGCAGGACCACGCTGCTTGCTTGCAGCGGTTGATCGAACAGGCCAATTGGATTCTTTCCTGCGGGCTGCAATTGGCGAATGCCTCGCCGATGACGCCCGAGCCGCTCGATCTCGAGGAACTGATCACGCAGACGGTGGCATCGCGGATATCGGAAGGAGGCACCTCGCCGCGCCTGGATCTGGCCGGCGGACTCCCCCTGGTGCCTCTCGATCCGGGGCGCGCGCGGTTTCTGTTGGAGCATCTGCTGGCGATGATGGGGCGAATCTCGGATGCCGCGCATCCGGTGCGGGTGCGAACATCGCGTGGGGCGGGCCCAGAGCTTGGAACGGCGCTCGAATTAGCGCTCGACTGGGTGGCGAATACGCGCAGTCCGGGACCGGAAGCCTGCTTCGGTGCGGGGGCTGCGATGGGGATCGAGTGTGCGCAGCGCATTGTGGAGGCTCACGGCGGAACATTTAAAATTGAATTCGAACCGGGTCCAATTGAGGTCAAACCGGGTCAGGTTGGAATTGAGCCGGTCCACGCTGCGCGCGACGGCCCCTGCAGTGTGCGAGTCGGCATTCTCTTCCGCGAAAATGTGGTGCTAACATGAAGGTTCCCCTTCATGGCGGCCGTGGTTCCCGACATCCTGGCTCGAATTGTCGAGCAAAAACGTGCGTCGCTGGCGCGCCTGAAACCGCGCAGCGCGGAGCTTGAACGCCGCGCCGCGGACCGCGCACCGGCGCGCGATTTCCGGGCGGCCCTGGTCGCACATCCGCCCGCAATCGTCGCGGAAGTTAAGAAGGCATCGCCCAGCAAGGGCGTGTTCGCTAGCGATTTCCAGCCGGCCGCCATAGCGCGCCTGTACGCCGAAGGCGGAGCGGCCGCGTTGAGCGTGCTGACCGACGAGGAATTTTTCGGCGGCGGACTGGCCGATCTGGAAGCCGCCCGCGCCGCGGTTTCCGTGCCGGTGCTGCGCAAGGATTTCACCCTTGACGAGCTGCACGTGGTGGAAGCGGCCGCGTACGGAGCCGACGCCATTCTGCTGATCGCCGCGATTCTTACCGTCGCCGAAATGCGCCGCCTTCGCGAGCTGGCCGCGGGCTTGCGGATGGCCTCGCTGGTGGAAGTTCACGATGACGACGACCTCGGCCCCGCGCTCGATTCGGGAGCGGATATCGTCGGCGTCAACAATCGCAATCTGCAAACGTTCGAAGTGAACCTGGAAACGTCCGTGCGCCTGGGGACGCGGATTCCCGCACGTGTGGTGAAAGTAGCGGAGAGCGGCATCCATTCGCGCGTGGATGTCGCAAAGCTCGGCGCCGCGGGATTCCAGGTGTTCCTGGTGGGCGAGCATCTGATGAAATCGGGAGACGCAGCGGCCGCGATCCGCGCGTTGCGTTCATGACGCGAGATGTTTCTCCCGCTTCGCATGTTTCTCGCACCGCGGGGGACTTCATTGTAAAGGTCTGCGGGATCACCCGGCGCGAGGACGCAGTCATGGCGGCGGACGCGGGCGCCTCCGCCGTCGGATTTATTTTCTACCCCTCAAGCCCGCGCTATATCACACCGGAGTGCGCCGCCGCCCTGGGCGCGGGATTAAACCTTTGGAAAGTCGGCATTTTCGTCGACGAACCTTGTGCGACTGTCGCGGCCGCGATGCGCGCGGCCCATCTGGACGTCGCACAGATTTACGGGGGCGAAGCGCCTGCCGGAGCGCGCGTGTGGAGAGCGTTTCGAATGCCGCTGCCGGAAGAAAGCGGCAGGCGTGACGATTTGGGCTGCGAAGCCGTGCTGGTCGATGGCGCATACAACGGCGCGTCCTTCGATTGGAAGCTTACCCGCGGAATATCGGGGAACGTAATCATCGCCGGTGGCTTGGACGCGTCGAACGTCGCTGCAGCGATCCGCGCGGCGCGCCCCTGGGGCGTCGACGCAAGCTCGCGCCTCGAAACGTCGCCTGGCGTGAAGGATCGCGAGAAGGTTCGCCGCTTTGTGGAGGCGGCCTTCGCGGCGGTCCATCGCGAGAACCTGGTTCCGCAACGCGCCGACGGGAGCACGGCGAGGCGCCGCGTTGTGCTCGATCCAAAAAAGGAGCTGTCATGATTACTTCGCAGCCGGATAGCACGGGTCATTTCGGACCGTACGGCGGGCGATTCGTGCCGGAAGTTCTGATGGCGCCGCTTGAGGAGCTGGAGCGGGCCTATCGGGCGGCCTCGGCCGACCCGGCGTTTCATGCCGAGCTGGACGATCTTCTGCACAATTACGCGGGACGCCCGACGCCGCTCTCTTACGCCAAGCGTCTGAGCGAATCGCTCGGCGGCGCGAAGATTTATTTGAAGCGCGAGGATCTTCTGCACACCGGCGCGCATAAGATCAATAACTGCCTGGGACAAGCGCTGCTCGCGCGGCGCATGGGCAAGCGGCGGATCATCGCGGAAACGGGCGCGGGCCAGCACGGCGTCGCTACCGCCACCGTGTGCGCGCTGTTCGGCCTGGAGTGCATCGTCTATATGGGCGAGGAGGACATGCGGCGGCAGCGCCTCAACGTTTTCCGCATGCGCCTGCTCGGCGCGAAGGTGGTCGGCGTAGCGACTGGTAGCCGGACTCTGAAGGACGCCATCAGCGAAGCCATGCGCGACTGGGTGACCAACGTCGAATCGACGTATTACCTGCTGGGATCGGCTCTGGGCGCGCATCCGTATCCGCTGATGGTGCGCGATTTTCATCGCGTCATCGGCCTCGAGACGCGCGCCGAGATTGTGAAGCGGGAAGGCCGTCTGCCGGATGCGATCTTCGCCTGCGTGGGCGGCGGCAGCAACGCCATCGGCATGTTCCATGCTTTCGTCGGCGACGAATCCGTGCAGCTGATCGGCGTCGAAGCGGGCGGGCGCAGCGCACTCCTCGGCGAGCATGCGGCACGCTTTTCCGGAGGCTCGCCCGGCGTACTGCATGGAACGCACAGCTATCTTCTGCAGGATTCCGACGGGCAAGTGGCGCTGACGCACTCCGTGTCCGCCGGACTAGACTACCCGACCGTCGGCCCCGAGCACGCCTGGCTGCACGACCGCCATCGCGCCGAGTACACTTCCGCGAGCGACGCCGAATCGCTCGATGCCGCGCAGATGCTCGCGCATATGGAAGGAATTATTCCCGCGCTCGAATCCGCGCACGCCGTCGCGGAAGTGATCAAGCGCGCCCCGGGAGCCACGGGACGGTTATTCGTCATCAATATTTCCGGACGCGGCGACAAAGACACCGACATTTACCGCGAGAATCTCCCCGAACTGGATGCCGACTCGAATTCAAGCCCTGTTTCACGCGCTTAAGGAGCGCAAGCGCGCCGCTCTGGTGGCCTACGTCACCGCGGGCGATCCCTCGCCCGAGCGCACGCCCGCCATCGTCGCCGCTCTGGAACGGGGCGGCGTGGATATGGTCGAGCTGGGCGTGCCGTTCTCCGATCCCATCGCCGATGGGCCCGTGATTCAGGCCGCTTCGGAGCGCGCCCTCAAGGCCGGAACGACGCTTCCCAAGGTGCTCGAAATCGCGCGCGTGATCCGCGAGCGCTCGCAGATCCCTCTGGTGTTGTTCACCTACCTGAATCCGGCGCTACGCTACGGATTCGAAAAACTGGGCCGCGACGCGAAAGCCGCCGGAATCGACGGCTGCCTGCTGACGGATCTGAGCGTGGAGGAAGCCGAGCCATACGTCGCAGCCATGCGGGACACGGGCCTTGACACGGTGTTTCTTGCCGCGCCGACCAGCACGCCGCAGCGCTTGAAGCTGGTCGCGCGCTACTCGACTGGCTTCGTCTACCTGGTTTCGCGCACGGGCGTTACCGGCGAGCGCGCTTCGCTCTCCGAAGCCGCCGGGCCTTTGTTGCGATCCATGCGCGCCGCGACGGATTTGCCGCTGGCTGTGGGATTCGGTATCTCGACTCCCGAACAGGCCGCCGCAGTTGCGAAAATGGCGGACGGCGTGGTGGTGGGAAGCGCGCTGGTGCGCCTGATCGAGAAGCAGGCGAGCGACGGTAATATCGAAGCCTTCGCGCGCGCGCTTCGCGAAGGAATGGACGGCTAGGAGGATGTTGAAAAGGGGACAGACTACTCTGTCCCCTGCCGTAAATCTCTGATTTCAAGTGCGAGCTTGGGGGGTGGACAGAGCGGTCTGTCCCCTTTTCAACAAGCTCCTAGGGACGGATCGTAAGGGAACTGACAAATGACCGAGGCAGAAGCGGAGTGGTTGCTCGCCGAGTGCCGCCGCAAGATTGACGAGCTCGATTTCGAACTGCGGGAGATGCTGAACCGCCGCGCCGACATCGCGCGCGACGTGGTGCGCGCCAAGCGCATCCTGGGGCGGGCCGTCTACGATCCTCAGCGCGAGGAGCAGGTGCTGCGCCGCGTCGCCGCCGCCAATCCCGGGCCGCTCTCCGCGGAAGCCATCGGACGGATTTTCGAGGCTATCATCCGCGAAACGCGCGATCACGAGGCGGCCGGATCGTGAATGAACCATGGCGGGTAGTGACGATCGCGGGCGTCGGACTGATCGGCGGCTCTTTCGCGCTGGCGCTACGCAAGGCCGGTTTCGAGGGACGCATCATCGGCGTCAGCTCTCTGCGCACCATCGAAGCCGCGCTCGCCAGGGGCGTCATTCAAGAGGCACTGCCGCTCGAGGAAGCCGCGGCGCAATCCGATGTGGTCTTTCTTTCGCAGCCCATCGAAAAGATTCTGGAGACGCTGGGCGCGGTCGACCCGCACGTACGCCCGGGAACGCTGATTACCGACGCGGGCAGCACCAAGGCGGAGATCGTCGAGCGCGCGGCGCGCACCATCCACCGGGGCCGCTTCGCGGGCGGACATCCCATGGCGGGCAAGGAAGCGCGCGGCGTGGAGGCGGCCGACGCCGATCTGTTCCGTGGGCGACCCTACGTGCTGACGTCGCCCGACCCCGAGCTTGAGCGTTGGATCCGGAGAATCGGCGCGCGCCTGGTGGTTCTGGACGCCGCCGAGCACGATCGCCTGGTCGCGCTGGTTTCGCATCTTCCGCAGTTGCTCTCGACGGCCCTGGCAGTGGCGATCGGCAACGACCCGGCGGCCATGCGCATCGCCGGTCCGGCCGCCGTCGACATGACGCGGCTGGCCCTGAGCCCCTACGACATCTGGCGCGATATCTTCGCTACCAACGCCGGTGAAATCGACGCCGCGCTCGCGAACTTCATCGCCCGGCTCGAGCGTATGCGGGCCAACCTGCGGACCGACGCCGCCATGGCTCGCGAATTCGACAAGGCCGCCGACGCCGCGCGCGCCCTGCGGCGCTCATCCTGATATCCATCCTGATATGCTGTGGGTAGCGAGCGAGAGCCAAGAGAGGACTCACCAGGTAAAGGAGCGACCATGGAGGACGACAACAAGCTGTCTTATTTCTTTTTAGGGTTGGGACTCGGCGTGGTGGCCGGAGTCCTGTTTGCGCCGAAATCGGGCGAGGAAACCCGCGATTTTCTGATGTCGAAGGCGAATGAAGGCGCCGAATTGGCAAAGCGCCGAGCCGCCGAGGCACGCGCGGCCGCCGTCGAAACCTACGAACGCGGCGTATCCACGGTGCAGCGCCACAAAGAGAATCTCACGGCCGCCGTGGAAGCGGGCCGCCAGGCCTATCGCGAGTCCACCGCCAAACCGGCAGGCGAGTAGGCGAGAACCTGCTATAAGGAGCCAGGCGCGCCCCACCGTTGCCGTGCGCCGGATGTTGGAGGGCGGCGCGTCCCGGGAAAATATGGATCAACAAACCCTGCTTGCCACGATGACCGTGTTCGTGATCGTCGCGGCCGTCGCGCTGATCATTCAGGCCGGCTTCCTGTTCGGGATTTACAGGGCCTCGCGTGGGATGGGCGACAACGTCACGCGCCTGCTTCCAAAGATCGAGTCTCTGCTCGAGACCTCGCGCAGGACCATCGAGGAGAGCCGCGGGCAGATCGCCGATATCACCTCCAAGGCCAGCGACATTCTGGAACTCACGCGCATCCAGGTGCGGCGCGTCGACGAAATTCTGGAGGACGCTTCGGCGCGCGCCAAGGCCCAGATGGAGCGCGCGGAACTGGTGATGGACGACGCCATGGAGCGCGCGCAGAGGACCATCGCCCTGGTGGAAGGCGGCATCGTCAAGCCGCTGCGGGAGATTCAGGGCGTCGCCGCCGGCATCCGCACGGCGTTTCTGTTCTTCACACGGGGACGGCCGAATCCCTCCCGGGCGACCTCCGACGAAGAGATGTTTATTTAAAGAAAGCTGATTCTCGGCCCGCGAGCGGCTAAACGCAACCTTAAAACATTGTGTAGGACTTTTGTTTTGAATTTTGTTATAGTGAATTTAGCACCGACGGCTCGGATTGGCCCCGACCGTCGCGAAGGAGTGCTGCCCGTGCGATCCGCACGATTGAAGCGCTAACCGCCGTTTTTATGAGCCAACTTGCGCATCAATCGCTCCGATGGGACCCGTCCAAACTGCATTTCGAGTTTCCTCTGGCGAACAGAGAGACCCGATTGAAGGAACTCGTCCTTTACATTTCGGATGAGTGTCTCGATGACCCCACCTACTCACGGACCAAGCTCTACAAAATTCTTTTCTACTCCGAGTTTGAATCCTACGGTCGATACGGCGTCCCGATCACAGGAACGTCGTACAAGAAAATGCCGTATGGACCGGCCCCTGCGTCCTACCAGCGCATACAGGACGAGATGTTACGGGATCGTCTCATCCGCATCGTCCAAAGAAAGGTCTACGATCACGCGAGGCAGCGACTCCTTCCATTGCGAGACCCGAACTTTGAATTATTTTCCGGGCGGGAGATTTCTGTTGTGAGCGCTTGGATTCGCTTCTTCTGGAACAAGAGCGCAAAAGAAGTAAGCAGGTACTCGCATGGAAAGGCGTGGAGCCTCGCCAACGACGGCGAACTCATACCTTACGAGGCGGTGTTCATCTCTGACGACCCAGTTACGTACGATGATGTCGCGCGGGTCAAGGAACTAGCCGCACGCCATGGATGGAAGCTGTAGCGATCATCGGTTATGCCCGATGGTGGCCGGACACTGGTAGAAACGGGCGAGTACAGCGCCCAGTTAGACGCACTCGCGGACAAGTATTCGATCGAAGTGTTAGAGGCAGCACTGTTGGGCCTCCTATGGGGTATCGCGACAAACCCCGAACGATACGAGAAAGTGACGGGCCGCATCTACCAAGCCAAAAGCCGCTCATTTGCCGCTCAGCAGCCTCGCTTCAGAGTGTTGTTTAGTATTGAGGACGAGAACCGGGTTTTTCTGATGTGGATTGAGGAAATCGGCAGCACCGATGATATTACCGGCAAATGAACGCACTCTACTACGGCGATAATCTCGCCGTCTTGCGGAATACCATCGATGACGAGAGCGTCGATCTCATCTACCTCGATCCGCCCTTCAACAGCCAAGCCACGTACAACGTGCTTTTCAAGAGCACGTCCGGGGAGAAGTCCCGTGCCCAGATCGAGGCGTTCGACGATACCTGGCACTGGGGCGAAGAGGCCGAGCTCGCTTTCGACGGGGTGATTTCGAGCGGGAACTCCGACGCGGCGGAGATGCTTCGGGCGATGCGGGATTTCCTAAAAGAGACCGACATGATGGCGTACCTCTCCATGATGGCCGTTCGGCTTCTGGAGCTGCATCGGGTGTTGAAGCCGACGGGTAGCCTGTATCTACACTGCGATCCGAGCGCAAGCCACTACCTAAAAATCCTGATCGACTCCATCTTTGGTGCAACGAACTTCAAGAGCGAGATAGTTTGGAAGCGGACCAGTGCTCACAGCAGCGCAAAGCGATACGGCCCCGTCCACGACGTGATCCTTTTCTATGGAGCATCGGACGCCATGCATTGGATTGGAGGATACCAAGCTTACGATGACGAATATGTCAGACAACGCTTCGCGCGTGGAGAGGAGAGGCCGTGGAAAGATGCGGATCTCACTGGCTCTGGCATCCGGCACGGCGAAACGGGAAGTGAGTGGCGCGGATTCGATGTAACGGCCAAAGGACGGCACTGGGCTTATCCTCCTAGCGAACTGGACCGGCTGGACGGCGAAGGCCTGATTTATTGGCCGACGAAAGAGGGAGCATGGCCGCGTTTCAGGAAGTATTTGGACGAGACTAAGGGGATACCGCTGCAGGACGTCTGGACCGACATTTTTCCGATTAACTCCCAAGCCCAAGAACGTCTTGGCTATCCGACCCAGAAGCCGCAGGCACTCCTGGAAAGGATAATCACGGCAAGTTCAAACGAGGGTGATGTCGTCCTCGACCCGTTTTGTGGTTGCGGCACGAGCATCCATGCGGCGCAGAAACTGAAACGCGAGTGGATAGGAATCGACATCACACACCTTGCCATTTCTCTGATCGAAAAACGCCTGCAAGACGCGTTCCCCGGAATCAAGTACGAAGTCCACGGAACGCCGAAGGATTTGGAAGGGGCGCGCGACCTTGCCTTCAGGGACAAGCACCAGTTCCAACTCTGGGCTAGCTCGCGCGTTGACGCGGTTCCATTTAAGGGCGGAAAGAAGGGAGCCGATTCGGGCATTGACGGACTGATCTATTTCAAGCCCGAAGGAAAGACCACGGAGAGGGCCATCGTATCCGTCAAGGGCGGAGAAAACGTGAACGTCGCGATGGTCCGCGACTTGGCGCACGTCGTGGATCGGGAGAAGGCCAAGATCGGCGTATTCATCACGCTCGCCGACTCAACCGGACCGATGCGAACGGAAGCGGTGAAGGCCGGATACTATGAAACGCTCTATGGCAAATATCCGAAAATCCAGATCCTAACCGTTAAGGATCTCCTCGCCGGTAAGCAGCCCAAAATCCCACTCGTGGATTCGGCGGCGTTCAAGAAAGCCCCGAAGGAGATCGAGGGTGGGGATCAAGATGAACTACCGTTTTGAATCTGAAAATCGACCCAGCACGTTACCTAGTGTGATGACCTGAAACCAGAGCCAGCGCCCAGCGTACTCCGGACAGGAGACTAGCTCGGCGCGAGGATTTTCGAGAGATCGTTGTAGATCACGAACACCACGATCACCATCAGGAACACGAAGCCGACCTTCACCACCGCTTCCTTCACGCGCAGGTCCAGGTCGCGGCGCATCAGCATTTCGATGAACAGCATCAGCATGACGCCGCCGTCCAGAATCGGCACCGGAAGCAGGTTGAAGACGGCCAGGTTCAAGCTGACCGCGGCCATCAACCCGAAGTAGGAAACCGCGCCTTCGCGGGCGGATTCGCCGGAAAGCTGCGCGATGCGGATAGGTCCTTCTAGCGATTTCGGGGAGAGACGCCGTTCGATAATGCCTTCCAGAAACTTGAAGATCATCTGCGCGCTCTGGATGTTCTGGCGCCCGGATTCGTACAAAGCCTGGGCCGGCCCCAGCCGCGTGATCTCCACCAGCGGCTCGAGCGCGACGCCGATCATCCAGCGCTCCTTCCCGTCCACTTCGTGCTTGACGGGCGTCACGTGGGCATGCCCTTCCTTACCGTTGCGCACGTACACGATGTCCACCGGGCTGTCCGGGGACGCGCTGATGATTTCGTTCAGTCGGCCGGCCGATTGGATGGGCTGGCCGTTGGCGCTCACCAGGACGTCGCCGCCCAGAATGCCGGCCTTCTGCGCCGCCTCGATGCCGGGGACGAATCCAGCGATGCGGATGCGAATCTCCTGAGCCCAGCCGGCGTATCCCACGCCTTGCTTTTCCTCGAGTACGGGCGTGACAGGGATATGCAGGCGCTCATCGCCGCGTTTCACCCACACATCCAGCGGGCGGCGCGCGCTGGTCACTTCCTTGACCGCCACCTGCTCCCAGGTGGGATCGGAAATTTCGTCGATTTGCACTACTTGATCGCCTACCCGGATCCCGCTCTTGGCGGCGGCTCCATCGGCGGCCACGTATCCGATCCTCGGGGAGTGCGGATTGGGGATGTGCGGGTATCGAAACATGAACAGCCCCGCGAGCAAGGCCACGGCCAGCACCACGTTGATGGCGGGACCCGCGAAGGCGATGATCACCCGCTGCCAGCGCGGCTTCGACGTGAGACTGCGCCCATCCGGCGTTGCGTCTTCGCCGGTTTGCTCGCCGGTCATCTTCACGTAACCGCCGAACAGGATCGCCGAGAACCGGAAATCGGTCTCCCCGCGCTTGAAACCGAACAGGCGTGGGCCGAAGCCGAAACTGAAGGTTTCCACGCGCACGTCGAAGAACCGGGCCGCCCAATAGTGGCCCAGTTCGTGGATCATGATCATCACCCCGATCAGGACCAGGTACCACAAAACATTCTCTATGAAGTGCATATGGCTAATCTCTTACCGCGCATATCTTACATTACGCGCGCAACGCGGCCTCGGTTGTCACTTTTTCGCGTTTCCCCGCGCGGATCAGTCCCCGCGCCACCTCACGCGATCTCCTGTCAATCTCCAGCACGTCATGGACCGAACGCGGCGAAACGGCCTCTACTCTTTGGAGAGTCTCGCTCACGATCACCGCGATATCCGGGAACGCGATCTCGCCTTTTAGAAAAGACTCCACGGCAACCTCATCGGCCGCATTAAGCGTGCACGTCGCGGAGCCGCCCGCTTCCTGCGCGTCGTAGGCCAACTTCAAAAGCGGAAACTTCTTGTAATCCGGAGGATCGAAGGTCCAATGGGCGGACTCGGTCCAATCGAGCCGCGGCGACGGGGCGTCGGCCCGTTCCGGATACGTCAGCGCATACTGAATCGGCATGCGCATGTCCGTGGCGGAGACCTGCGCGATCACGCTGCCATCTGTGTATTCCACCATGGCGTGCACTTTGGATTGGGGATGGATCACCACTTCTACTTCTTTCGGCGAAAGTCCGAAAAGCCAACAGGCCTCGATCACCTCAAACCCCTTATTCATCAGGGTCGCGGAATCGATCGTAATCCGCTGGCCCATCTTCCATGTTGGATGATTAAGAGCCTGCTCCGGTGTCACATTCTCAAGCGCGTGCGCCGGGGTCTCGCGGAACGGCCCGCCTGAGGCCGTCAGGATCAGTTTGGCCACTTCGTCGCGACGACCCGCGCGGAAACACTGATGGGCGCCATTATGCTCGCTATCGACGGGCAGCAATTCCGCTCCGGAGGCCCGCATCGCCTCTGTCACCAGCTGTCCTCCCGCGACCAGAACTTCTTTGTTTGCAAGGCCAACCCGCTTCCCGAGCCGAACGGCTTCGTAGGTCGCTTCCAGGCCATCCACGCCCACGATCGCCGACATCACGATTCCCGCTTCGGGGGCAACCGCCACAGCAACACGGGCCGCCGCACCGGACGCCAGCTCCGGCGAGGCAATGCCTCGGTTGTGAAGAACGCGGCGTAGAATGCCCAGCCCCGCCTCGTCGGCCACGACGGCCACCTGGGGCCGGAATTCGGCGATCTGCGCTGCTAGCAACTCCATATTGCGTCCAGCTACTAACGCGTAAATTCCGAAACGCCCGGGCCATCGCCGCACGACGTCCAAGGTGCTGGTCCCAATCGACCCCGTTGAACCGAGAAGGGTGAGGTAAGTCACTCGTCTCCGATCATATCACTTCCCGTTGGGACGCTTCGGCAAGAATCTATGTGGTAAGAACCTCTCACGAGTTCGATGGAACTCTCTGAAAGGTGACTTTTCTTAGGGGCGCCGGGGAGGTGCTTCAGGGGTCTTTAGTGAGGTTAGTCTCGCTTTGGTGGGAGTTTCCTCCCCGGCTTGATTCCAATATTAGTATACGGATTTGAGGAATGCAACAGTTTTCTGTATTCGGGAGAAGAATTATTTTTAATGCACTCCCATCAAATCCTTTATGACGTTGATAGGAAAGCAGTACTATGGGACTAGCCCTATCCCAGCCCAGGACTTCAGAAACTATCTCTCGGGCGTCTGATTTCTCCCGAATATGGAAATTCGATTACAAACCCGTACTTATTTCTTGACTTCCACCCCGGCCCATTCCTCTAACGTCCTGATTGTAGAGCAGATATCGTCGTCACCCCAGCCTTTCGCGATGGCCGCCCGGAGCATCTGATGGGTGATAGCGGTGACTGGCAAGGGCAGATTGGACGCCTGGGCGGATTCCAGCGCCAGTCCGATGTCCTTGTGCAGCCACTTGGTCGAAAACGCCGTTCCGAAGTTTCGAGAGAGAATGTAGGGAG
This sequence comes from Bryobacteraceae bacterium, assembly GCA_035934795.1. Taxonomy (GTDB): domain Bacteria; phylum Acidobacteriota; class Terriglobia; order Bryobacterales; family Bryobacteraceae; genus Palsa-187. The sequence goes on from DASYXM010000041.1 coordinate 40,138, forward strand.
CCTTGAACGTGATGAAGCTGCTCTTGGCAGCGCTGTTATCGAGGATGTCGAGCATCAGCTCGGGCGCGATGCCGTTCTTGGTCGCAAGAACCATGCCCTCGGCGAAAGCCTCCATCAGGTTACCGAGGATCAGATTCTGGGTGAGCTTGGCGTGCAGTCCCTGGCCCGCCGGGCCGCAATAATAAAACCGCTTGCCCATGATTTCGAAATACGGCTTGGCTCGCTCGAAGGCCGCTTGCACTCCACCAATCATGAAGGTGAGCGTCGCACCCTCGGCGCCGCCCTTGGACCCGGTGCAGGGCGCGTCCAGGAATTCGGCGCCCGTGGCCGCGAACGCCGCGTTGATCTGCTTGCTGACGGCCGGCGAAATGGTGCTGCAATCCGCCGTGACGCTGTCCGGCTTCGCTCCTTCCAGGATCCCTCCCGGCCCCAGCGCGACATCGCGGGCCATATCCGAGTTGCCCACGCAATAGAAAATGAAATCGGCGCGTTCCGCCACTTCGCGAGGCGTGGAACACGCGACGCCCTTGCCTTCGCGGGCGAGTTCCACCGCCTTGGCCCGCGAATTCGTCCACAAGGCGACGTCGTGTCCCGCCTTCAAAAGATGCCGGGCCATCGGGTAGCCCATGATTCCCAATCCGAGAAAACCAAGTTGTGCCATGGGAGCCATCTTAGCAGGCGGAGGAAGAGCGGAATCGCACGCCGAATCGCAATACCAAGCACGGCGCGATAAAGCAGATCGCTCGACTTTCGCTCGGGATGACAACTCCATATTTTGGATAGGCACATGCGAGAATTGACAAATGGCGCGCCCCCAGATCTTGATCACCAAGCGTGTTTTCCCGGAAACGCTCGTTCTGCTGGAGGCGCACGCCGACGTCGATTACGTCGCGACCGACGAGGGCCTGACGCCCGAAGAACTCCTCGCGCGCACTCGCGGCAAGCAGGTGATCGTGAGCCAGATCACCGACCGCCTGTCGCGCGACGTGATCTCGCAACTCGACGGTGTGCGCATAATTGCGCAGATCGCCGTGGGCTACGACAACATCGACGTCGCGGCTGCCACCGAGGCGGGCATTCTGGTCACCAACACGCCCGGCGTGCTCACCGACACCACCGCGGACCTGGCGTTCGCGTTGATGCTCGCAGCAGGGCGCCGCATCGCCGAAGGGCACGAGTTCGTCCACGCCGGACGCTGGAAGCGCTGGACCGTCGACCTGATGATCGGCCGCGACATCCATCACCGCACGCTGGGAATTCTGGGGATGGGGCGCATCGGGCAGGCCGTGGCGCGCCGGGGAATTGGATTTTCGATACGCGTGCTGTATCACGATCAGACGCGGCTTGCCCCCGAACTCGAACGCGAGCTCAACGCAGAGTTTGTATCCATGGAGCGCGTGCTTTCCGAATCCGATTTCGTAAGCATCCACGTGCCCTTGAGCGAGGAGACCCGTCATCTGATCGGCGAGCGCGAGCTGCGCCAGATGAAGCCCGAAGCTATCCTGGTGAACACGTCGCGCGGACCCGTGGTCGATGAGGTCGCGCTGGCCCGGGCGCTGCGCGAAAAATGGATCACCGCCGCGGGCATCGACGTGTTCGAGCGCGAGCCCGAAGTGCATCCGGATCTGCTCGCGTGCGCGAACGCCGTGCTTGCGCCGCACGTCGGCTCGGCGAGCGTGGCCACCCGCATGAAGATGGCAACGATGGCCGCGGAAAACGCCCTGGCTGCGCTCGAGGGGAAGCGTCCACCGAACCTGGTGAATCCCGCCGCGTGGCGCTAATCCCGCGACAGGGCAGGCGTGCGCATTCCGGCGAGCAGCCGGAGAATCAGCAGGTCGGAAGGCTGGAAGGTGGTGGCAGGGACGTTGCTCAGATCCTCGTCGTGCTCCACGACATGGTTGCGGATCAGAAGACGCAGCTTTTCGACGGAGATACCCAATTCTTCGGCTGCTTCCACTTCGGAATATTGGGACTTCGCTGAACGAGTGACGGGCATTCAATTGCATTGTAGGCGGATGCATGCGGACCGCCCAATCGGGGAGAGCGCTTAATCTCGCATACGGTATCGCCTGACGTACTAATGTACCAGCGGGCCGGATCCCACCATAGGGGGGCCGAGCCTTCGTTCAAACGATAGATTCCATTCGCTTTGTACACGGTCCGCTGTGACGCATGGGAGTAGTGCCCTGCCAACATGGCCACGGCGCGGACGACTGCCACGCCGAACGTCACGGCGCGCCAGTCTAGCGCAGCTCGATCATCATTCCGGCGATGTTTCCCGCAGACGGGCCCGCACCCCAGTTGAATTCCTTGATGAGCGCCTGTTGCATTTCCTGCTCGGTTTTCTTTTCGCGATTCATGGTGCGCACGCGCGCCATTAGCGCGCCGAACTTTTCGCGGATCTCGATTAAACGCCGCTTGCCGATCATGGGGCCGTGGCCCGGGATGACGTTATCGAAGTCCATTTTCAGAATTTCGTCGATGGAAATGGTCCAGTCCGTCCAGCTTCCTCCGTCGCCGTAGTTGACGATCATGGGAATGGTGTCGGCAGTGGTGAGCAGATCGCCCAGAAGGATCGTGCGCGCCGCCGGCAGATACACCACCGTATCGCCGCGCGTGTGCCCCCGGAACTGGCGAAGCTCGGCGCGCTTGCCGCCGAGCGTCACTTCGGCCTGGCCGATATAGCCGAAATCGGGGATATATTTGTCGCCCGCGCGCACCATGTTGGCGCGGTCGGCGTTCGAAATCACGACCGTCGCGCCCATCGCGGCAAGCTTCGCGGCGCCCCCGGTGTGATCGGCATGGTTGTGCGTCAGGATGACGTATTTTACGGGCTCGTCGGTGACCGATTTCAGCTTGGCGACCAGGTCGTCGTGCTCGCGGTCGCTTTTGCTATCGATCAAGATCACGCCGGCGTCGGTGACGTAGGCGGTGGCATTCCCGCCATAAGCGATCAGGTCGGCCAGCGTGTTGGCCTGATTTTGAACGATGAAGAGATCGTCCTGGATCTTCACCAGGTTCGGAGGCCGCCCGGGCGCGGGCGGCTGTTGAGCGAGCGCGGCGGTCACCGCGGCGAGACATAGGAACCACTGGCGGAACCATCGGCGGGGAAGCGGCGTGCGCATGCGCGGTACTATAGCAAAGCCGCAAAGTCCGGGCAATGAGAAGGGAGACAATGTGGACCGGGAAACATTCGAGAAAGGCCTGAAGATTCGCCGCGAGGTACTGGGCAGCCAGTACGTCGACAAGGCGATCGCTACCGCCGACGATTTCAACCGTCCCATGCAGGAACTGGTCACGCAATACTGCTGGGGCGAAGTGTGGGGGCGGCCGGGACTGGACCGTAAGACGCGCAGCATCGTCAACCTCGCGATGATATCGGCGCTAAACCGCCCGAATGAGTTCAAAGCTCACGTGCGCGGGGCGATTCATAACGGCGTTTCGAAGGACGAGATCCGCGAAGTGCTCTTACAAGTGATGATCTATTGCGGGGCTCCCGCGGGCGTCGACAGCTTTCGCATGGCGCGCGAGGTTTTCGAGGAGATGAAAGCTTCCTGATATCATGACGTAGCGCATGCAGCCCCAGGAAACATTAGCGCGTGTGCCGATCGACGCCGCTCCAGCTTCTGAAGGACGGATCGCGCGCTGCGGCCTCGCCCTGGCGGAATGGAGCGAGCGCTGGTTTCCGGAGCCGTTTATCTTCGCGCTGCTGGGCGTCGCGATCGTGTTCGCGATCGGCGTGGGGACGGGCGAAAAACCCACCGATCTCGCGTTTCAAGCGGGTAAGAATTTCTGGTCGTTCGTGCCGTTCACCATGCAGATGGTGATGGTGATCATCGGCGGCTACATCGTCGCGACGGCCCCGCTAGTGCGCCGTGCTATTCAGAAGCTGGCGGGAATTCCGCAAACGCCGCGCGCCGCCATCGGCATGGTGGCTCTGTGCGCGACTCTCACTTCGCTGATCTCCTGGGGGCTCAGCCCGATCTTCTGCTGTTTTCTGGTGCGCGAAATGACGGGCCGCGCCGCTCTCAAAGGCCTGGATTATCGGGCGGCGGGCGCGGCAGCCTATCTGGGCGCGGGATCGGTGTGGGCCATGGGACTGTCGTCCTCGGCCGCCATGCTGATGGCGACCAAATCGTCGATGCCGCCGGCCTTATTCGCGATCAGCGGACTGATTCCGCTGACGCAGACATTGCTGCTGTGGCAGAGCATCGTCGCGACCGCTGTGATCGTCGCTACGTCGACCACCATTGCGTATCTCTCGGCGCCTTCGGCCCAACACGCGCGCACCATCGAGCATTTCGGGATCCAATTCGGGGCGGAAAACCCGGCTCCCGAGGTCCGAACTAAGCCAGGCGAGTGGCTGGAATTCAGCCCGATCCTGACGATTTGCGTCGCGGCGCTATCGCTGTGGTATTTGGCCGACGTGTTTCGCACGTCGCCGCAAGGCGCGCTCGCCGCGCTCGATCTCAACATCTATAACCTGATCTTCCTGACGGCCGGCCTGCTGCTGCACTGGAGACCGCGCCACTTCTTGAGAGCCGTCGGCGAATCGATTCCCGCAGTGGGCGGTGTGCTGATCCAGTTTCCGTTCTACGCGATGATCTTCGGGATGATCGTCGGCACGGGCCTTTCGGCGAAGCTTGCCGGCGTGTTCATCTCGTTCAGCACGCACGAAACGTTCGGGCTGCTGGCGGGGATTTATTCGGCAGTGTTGGGATTTTTCGTTCCCTCCGGCGGCACCAAGTGGATTATCGAGGCGCCGTACGTGCTGCAGGCGGCGATCGCTCACCAGGTCCATCTCGGGTGGGTGGTGCAAATTTACAATCTGGCCGAGGCGCTGCCGAACCTGATCAACCCTTTCTGGATGCTGCCGCTGCTGGGTATTCTAAAGCTGCGCGCGCGAGATCTGATCGGCTATACGATGCTTCAGTTCGTAGTGAACGTCCCCATCGTGCTGTTCCTCTGTTGGCTATTCGCTCGGAATATCCCCTATGTTCCCCCAATGAAATAGCGATTTTGAAATTAAACCAATTCAGCGATGCGCATTCTGCATATCGATACCGGCTCGGTCATGCGAGGCGGGCAGGAACTGCTCATGATGTCCGCGCGCGGATTGCGAGCAACGGGGCACGTGCAGGCGATCGCATGTCCTCCCGGCAGCCCGCTTGCGGCGATGGCAACGGCCGAAGGATTCTCCGTGCTGCCGATCGAGCGGCCGTATTTCAAGGCGGCGCGACCCATCCGCCGATTCCTCCGCGCTCAACCGCACGACCTCGTCTCTTCACACGACGCCCGCGCCCAGACCGTCGCTTATCTCGCGACCCTCGGATTGCCGATCGTTCGCGTCGCGAACCGGCTGGTTGTTTTCGAGCCTCGGAACCGGCTCGTGCATCGTCTGAAGTACAAATACACGTGCGACATGGTGGTGGCGCTTTCGCAGGCGGTGAAAGACACGCTGGTTCGCAGCGGCATTCCCGCGGAACACGTTGAAGTCATCACCGGAGGGATCGATTTTCCCGAGCAACTCGCCGGCCCCGGCGCTCGGGAACGCATGCGAGCCAACTGGGGACTCTCCCCGGAACATTTCGTCATCGGCCACGTGGCGGCGTTCACTGAAGAAAAAGGCCAGCTCGACGCGCTCGACGCCCTGATCGCACTCTTGCCGGAGCATCCGAATATCCGCCTACTGCTGGTGGGCGACGGTCCTCTGCGCGAAGATCCAAAGACGCAGGAAAGAGTCCGCGCGTCAGGCGGAGCCGCGCAATTGCCGGGCTATCTTAAACCCACTGCCGAGTTCTACGCGGGACTCGACTTGTCGCTGGTAAATTCGACGGCCGAGGCGCTGGGACTCTCCGCGCTCTACGCCATGGCGCACGAGGTGCCGGTGATCGCCACGAACGTCGGAGGGCTTCCCGAAGTTGTCGGCGACGCGGGATGGTTGGTCCCTCCGAGTGACCCGCGCGCACTTGCTAAGACTATAGAGAAGGCTATCGAGTGCTGTGCGTCGGGCGCAATGCGCGAGCGGGGCAAACGGGCGCGAGAGCACGCACGACGGTTTTCGAGTGAGGTCACAGCACGGCGCACCGAAACCGTGTATGATGAGCTCATACGGGCACGGAAGCTGCCTGGCAGTCAGGCTTGATACTGCACTCCCTGGTTACGGGGGGCGCCGGGTTCATCGGCAGCCACCTGTGCGAACGCCTCCTCGGCGAGGGGCATCGCGTCACCGCCATTGACGATTTCTCGACGGGCAGCCGCGCGAATGTCGCGCATCTGGCCTCCCACGACCGCTTCGAGCTTGTCGAAGGTACGGTCCTCGACGAGGCGCTCATGGAACGCCTCATTGCCCGGGCCCAGCGCGTCTTTCATCTCGCCAGCGCCGTCGGCGTGCGGCTGATCATGGAGCAGCCGGTCAAGACGATCGAGACCATCTTCAACGGCAGCGACGTGGTGCTGCGCCATTGCGCCGCGCACCACACGCGCGTGGTGATCACCTCCACCAGCGAAGTCTACGGTAAGGGCGTCGCGATTCCCTTCCGCGAGGACGAAGACACGCGCTCCGGTGCGACGTCCAAGCACCGCTGGGCTTATGCGTGCGCCAAGGCGCTCGACGAATTCCTGGCACTGGCGCACTTTAAGGAATCACGGCTGCCGGTGGCGATCGTGCGGCTGTTCAACACCGTGGGACCGCGGCAGACGGGCCAGTACGGCATGGTGGTGCCGCGTTTCGTCGGCGCGGCGCTCCGCAACGAGCCTCTGATCGTTTACGGGGACGGCCTCCAGGCGCGGTGCTTCGCGCACGTGCTCGACGTGGTCGAAGGATTGTCGCGCATTCTCGAACAGGAGGCCTGTTTGGGCAAGGTCACCAACCTGGGTACGGATGAGGAAATCACGATCAACGACCTGGCGGCTCGGATCGTCGAGGTGACCGGCAGCCGCAGCCGGATCGATCACGTGCCGTACGAGGCGGTCTACGGCGACGGATTCGAGGACATGCTGCGGCGCGTGCCGTCGCTCGAACGCGCGCGCGAGCTGATCGGCTACCTGACGCGGCGCGACTTGCGCTCGATCATTCAGGACGTGGCGGCTTCCATGCGAGGTGCGAACAATCCGGAGCAAGCCGGCCGCGAACTCCCGCGCAGCAGCGTCACGGCTCGCTGAGCGAACGCGGAAGGCTGCGTCGCACAGGGTGGGTCGCGGCGTTGTAAACTGAGATGCTTCCGCTGGAGGAAGACATCTCATGAACCCTGTCAAACTGCTGGGCCTGACCGCGGCCCTTTCGTTCGCGCTGGGAGCCCAGAACGCTCCGAAATTCGAGGTCGATCCCACCTGGCCCAAAGATCTGCCGCCGGGCTGGATCACGGGCCAACTGGGCGGCGTGTGCGCCGACGCGCACGATCACATCGTCGTGGTCAATCGCCGCAACATCACCGACGAAGAAGCCGAAACGTCGAAGTCGGCGCCCCCCATCATGATGTTCGACGCGGCGGGGAACCTGGTGAATTCCTGGGGCGATCCTAATATAGTCCCTAACTCGATCCACGCCTGCACGTTCGATCGCGACAACAACGTGTGGGTGGGAGCCAACGGCGACGGCATCCTGCAGAAGTACAGCCACGACGGCAAACTGCTGCTACAGATCGGCGTGCGCGGCAAGTTCGATAGCGTCGACGGCACCGGCAAGGGGAAGCCGCTCAATGCCGCCCATGACCAGCTCTACAATCCGGCCGGCATGGTGGTGGATCCCACCAACGGCGATCTCTACGTCGCCGACGGGTACGGCAATCGGCGCGTCGTGGTCTTCGATAAGAACGGGAAGTTCGTACGCCAGTGGGGACGTCAGGCGACCAAGGAAGAGACCGAGAACGGCGTGGGCGGGACCTTCACGCAGATCGTGCATTGCATCGCGATGAGCAACGCCGGCCTGATCTACGTGTGCGACCGCCAGGGCGACCGCGTCGAAGTGTTCGACAAAATGGGCAATTTCCAGCGCAACATCTGGATCCGCACCGGCACCCCCACGCTGCCCGATCCCCGAGGCACGGCCTGGTGGGTGGACTTTTCGCGCGACCCGCAGCAAAAATATATGTACGTGATGAACGGCCGCAACGAAAACGTGCTTGTGCTGGATCACGAAACCGGCAAGATCCTCTCGACGTTTGGGCGTCCCGGCCACCAGCTCGGCAATTTCACGCACGGCCACACCATGGCGGTGGATTCGAAAGGCAATCTGTACGTCGCCGAGACGGATTACGGCCGCAGGGTGCAGCGCTTCCGGCTGGTATCGGCTCCTTAGGAAAGGTGGCGGACGGTGTTCCACGGACTCATTCAGACCAAGTCATCGATTTAAATTTAGTGGGGTGTTTATGAACACGACCAAGACCAAACTTCGGACCGTCGCGATGATCGCGCTGGCCGCCATAACGGCCGTGGCGTCGCTCCAAGCACAGACGGCCAAAGCCGTGAAGGCCGCCAACGGCGCACCGCCGAGCAAGATCCCGACGTTTTCGACCGCCGACCTTTCGCGCACCGGTATTTACTATGCCGGAGGTAAGTACGTCGGCCCTCCCGGCAAGGAAGTGATGGGCGGCTCGGCGTACGTCGACGTGTGGGTCCCCAAGCAGATCAAGCATCCCTATCCGATCGTTTACATTCACGGCGCGGGACAAACCGCGACCGACTGGCAGCAGACGCCGGACGGGCGTCCCGGCTGGGCGTATTATTTCGCCAAACAGGGCTACGTGCAGTACATGGTGGATTCGCCCACGCGCGGCCGCTCGCCGTACGTGCCGGATCACGACGGTAACCTGAACATCCGCACGGCGCCGAACCTGGAGGCCATCTTCACGGCCTCCGCCAAAAAGGGCGATTTCCCGCGCGCGCACCTGCACACGCAATTCCCGGGCACTGGCCTGATGGGCGATCCGGTCTTCGACGATTTCGCGCGCACGCAGGTCCAGTTTTTGGGCGGCGGCGGTCCCGCTTCGCAGGATGAGCTGAGCCGCGACGCGTTTGTCGCGCTGCTCGACGCCATCAAGACGCCCGTCATTCTTTTGACGCATTCGCAGGGCGGAACGCCGGGATGGCTGATCGCCGATGCGCGCCCGAATCAGGTGAAGGGCATCGTTACGCTGGAGCCCGCGGCTCCGCCGATCAAGAACGTAGACACCGCGAAGATTGCCTACACCAACGGCGGCGGTGGATTGGCCTGGGGCGTCGCCAACAGCCCGATCACTTACGATCCTCCCGTCAAGAACCCCGCCGAACTGCAGCCGGTACTCGAAGAGAAATCCGACATCCCTGGCGACGTGGTTCCCTGCTACGTCCAGAAGGAGCCCGCGCACAAGCTGGCGAACCTCGCGAGGATTCCGGTTGTGTATCTTTCGTCGGAGGGCGGCTACCATCGCGAGTTCGATCATTGCCTGGCCAAGTGGCTGAATCAGGCTGGTGTGAAGACGCAGTTCGTCAAGATGGAAGACGCCGGACTCAAGGGCAACGGGCATGAAATGATGCTCGAGAAAAACAGCGACGACATCGCCAGGTGGATGAACACGTGGATGGAGAAGAACATCCCGCAGAAAGACAAGCCTGCGGTGGCGATGCCCAACGCTTCTATTCCGACGTTCCCGGTGGATAACATTGCGCGCCAGGCCTTCTTCTACGTGGGCGGAAAGTACGTCGGCGAGAAGGGCAAGGAGATTCTGGACGGTTCCATGTACACCGAGGTGTGGGTGCCTAAACAGCAGAAGCATCCTTATCCATACGTGTTCTTCCACGGCAACGGGCAGACCGGCGCGGTGTGGCGCCAGACGCCGGATAATCGCCCGGGCTGGGCGTACTATCTCGTCGAACAAGGCTACACGGTCTACATGGTGGATTACCCGGCGCGCGGCCGCTCGGCGTATGTTCCGGGCGTTGACGGCAAGCTAGCCATTCGCACCGCTACCGATCTTTCGCAGATCTGGACCGGCCCCGTACTCTCCGGCGGTAATTTCCCGCGTATGCAGAAATACACGCAATGGCCTAGCGATTCGCCGAAGAAGGGCACCATGGGCGATCCGGTGTTCGACTATTTCACGAAGGGCCAGATGCAGTTCATCGGCGGGCAAGCGGAGATCGCGATTCCAGCCGACGTCGCGCTGCTCGACAAGATCGGCAGTAAGGTGATTCTGTTGACGCACTCGCAGGGCGGCGGCATCGGCTTCAACGTCGCCGATGAGCGTCCCAACCTGATCGCCGGCATGGTGGCGATCGAACCGGGCGGTCCCCAGATGGCCACCGCGGATACCGCGACGGTCGCGTATACGCGCATGAATCCCGGATCGTGGGGACTGACGCCGCAGCCCATGAAGTACGATCCGCCGTTCGCCGCGCCCGCAGATATCAAGACGCACCTGGAGCCTTCCGAGCGCCCCGGCGACGAGGTCGGCTGCTACATGCAGGACGCGCCCGTGCACAAGCTGGTGGGCTATAAAGATATGCCCATCCTTTCGCTCTCGGCCGAGGGCACCTATCATCGCGTGTTCGACGTGTGCATCCCCAAGTGGCTGAATCAGGCCGGCGCCAAGGACGAGTTCGTGCGCCTGGAAGACGTGGGCCTCAAGGGCAACATGCACGAGATGTTCCTGGACCGCAACAGTCAGGACGTGATTAAATTCATTGACGGCTGGGTCAATAAGAACGTGAAATGAAAAACGGGGACAGACACCTTTTTACGTTTCGCAACGTGTCTGCGTACGGTGCGGGCCGCCGCGAAAAAAGGCTGTCTGTCCCGTTTTTCATGGTGAAGAACCTTTGCCGGGCCGTCGGCGCAATCGCGCTGTTCATGAGCGCCTCGCTCGCCGCGCTTCCCGCTCTCGCACAGACCGCGACGCCTTACCGCGCGCCGCGGCTCAAAGCCACGGATCGTCCCGATCTGAACGGCCTGTGGCAGGCCATCACGGAAGCGAACTGGGATATCCAGGCACATGCCGCCGAGCCCGGTCCGCCGCAGTATGGCGCTCTCTACGCCGAACCCGCGGGACCCGGCATCGTCGAAGGCAACCAGGTTCCCTACCAGCCTTGGGCGGCCGCGAAAAAGAAGGAAAATCTCGAAAAGCGCATGGTGCGCGCGACAACCGACGGCGTGCGCTTCGAGCCGCTCGATCCAGAGGCGAAGTGTTATCTCCCGGGCGTCCCGCGGGCCACCTACATGCCGTTTCCGTTCCAGATCGTGCAGGGCGCCGACAGCATCCTGATCGCCTATGAGTTCGCCAGCGCGAGCCGCTTCATCCCTCTGAAAAAAGTTGGCCCTGCCCCCACCGAGAGCTACATGGGCTGGTCGGAGGGCCGCTGGGAGGGCGATACTTTAGTTGTGGACGTGACCGGCTTCAACGATAAGACGTGGTTCGACCGCGCCGGAAATTTTCACAGCGAGGACTTGCACGTCGTCGAACGCTACACACCGGCGAGCCGCGAGGTGTTGAATTACGAAGCGACCATCGAGGACGCCAAAGTATTCACGCGCCCCTGGAAGATGAGCTTCCCTCTCTATCGCAGGATGGAGAAGAACGCGCAGTTTCTGGAATTCAAGTGCGTGCCATTTTCGGAGGAATTGGTTTATGGGCCTCTCAGAAAAGGGGCCAAGTGAGCGGTCGTATGAAAAAGGGGACAGACTACTCTGTCCCTTCCCGTAGATCACTGAGTTCACGTGCCAGTATCGCAGTGGACAGAGCGGTCTGTCCCCTTTTTCAGCGAGTTCGTAGAGGGAGGTTCCCTATGAGGGGTCGAATGATCGTAGCAGCGTGTCTAGTTGCTTTCGCGGCTCAGGCGCAGACCCAGGCGCCTCAGAAGCCGGGAGCGAAACCGGCTGCTTCCACCGACGCGGCCAGGAAATGGCACACCCCCTGGGGCGATCCGGATTTGCAGGGCTCGTGGAGCAACGCCACGACCACGCCTCTGCAGCGTCCCGCCAAGTATATGGGCCGCGAGTTTCTGACCCCCGAGGAGCGCGCCGCGCAGGATAAGGTCACCGCGATCGCCACCGACAAGCGCGACAAGCCCGGCACTCCCGAGGATGTCGAGGGCGCGTATAACGGGTTGTGGTGGGAGCGAGGGCGCTCCGATGGGCGCACGTCCCTGATCTACGATCCCCCCGACGGCCTCATTCCGCCCGTGCTGCCGGAGGCCCGCAAGCGCCAGGCGCTGATTCCGAAGCTCGATAACGCGGCGGAAGGCCACCCCGGCACCGGCCAGTACATCGGTCCGGAATCGGTGGAACTCTACACGCGCTGCGTCATTCGCGCTCCGCTGCCGCGCGTCCCCACCGGCTACGACAACAATTATCAGGTCGTGCAATCGCCGGGAATGGTCGCCATCATGCAAGAGCAGATCCACGAAACGCGCATCATCCCGGTAGATGGGCGCCCGCATCTGGACGGCAGCGTGCGCCAATGGTTAGGCGATTCGCGCGGCCACTGGGAAGGCGACACGCTAGTGGTTGAGACCACGAATTTCAGCGATAAGGCGGTCTTCCAGGATGCCACGCCGAACATGAAACTGGTGGAGCGCTGGACCCGCACGGCCGACGACCGCATCGACTATCGTTTCACCGTCAGCGATCCAGAAACCTGGGACCGGCCGTGGTCCGCGTCGATTCCGTGGTACAAAACCGGGCCGCTTTACGAGTACGCCTGCCACGAGGATAACTACGCGTTGTATGGAATCCTCGCGGGCGCGCGGGCCAAGGAGAAACAGGCTGCAGCGAAGGCGGCAAAATAAACCGTTATTCCTTGCCGCTCATGTAGTAGTGCACGGCCGGGGTCACGATCAGCGAGAGCACCATCGACGCCACCAGGCCTCCGATGACGGCGATCGCCAGCGGCTGCAGCATCTGCGAACCGGCGCCGAGCGCGAGCGACAGCGGGATCATGCCGGCCACCGTCGCGATCGCGGTCATCAGGATGGGGCGCAAGCGGCGCTCGCCCGCTTCGATCATCGCTTCGAGCGGCGAATAACCTTCCCTGCGGTAGCGCTGATCGGCGTCCAGCAGCAGGATTCCGTTCTTCGCCACGATGCCGATCACCATGATCAGGCCCATGAACGACGATATATTGAACTGCGTGTTGGTGATCCACAAAGCCAGGAACACACCGGAAGTCGAAAGCAGCGCCGAGGCCAGGATCGCCGTAGGGGCCACGAACGTGCGGAATTCGAACAGCAGCGCCATGAACACCAGCACGATCGCGAGCGCCAGCACCATCAGCAGATCGCGGAAGGATTTTTGCTGTTCTTCGTAGGTCCCGCCGTAGACCACGCGGATGGTGGGAGGCACGTGCATGTCCGCCACGGCCTGCTGTACGATCTGCATGCCGGCGCCCAGGCTGATGCCTTCGAAGCGGCCCGTCACCGCGATGCGGCGTTGCAGATTTTCCCGCACGATTTCGGTCTGGCCGGCTTCGTCGTCGAATTTCGCCAGCGCGCCGAACGTCGCGGTTTTACCTGAGCCGCTGCTGGTGATCATGGTGTTGCGGATGGAATCGAGCGAAGAGCGCACGCTGTCCGGGAAACGCACGCGAATGTTGTAGGCGCGGTCGTTGACCACCACCGGCGTCGTCGCCGGCTCGCCCTGCAGCACCGCGCTTGCGTCCAACTCGATTTCCTGCGGCGTGAATCCGGAGCGGGCCGCCACTACCGGGTCCACGTTCATCACGATGGCGGACCCGCTGACCGTGTTTTCAATGCCGTCCTTGACGTCGGCGACGCCCTTGATCTTCTTGATGCGCTCGCCGATCTTGGGCCCCCACACCTTCAGCAGAGCGGGATCCTGCGAGAACAGCTTGATCTCGATGGGCTCCGGGGAGCTGGTCAGGTCGCCGATCATATCCTGCAGCACCTGGATGAATTCCACGTCGAGCTGCGGATATTCGTCGTTCACCTTGCTGCGAATCTCGGAAATTACTTCATCGATGCCGCGCGCGCGGTCGCGCTTCAGCCGGACCGAGAAGTCGCCGGTGTTGGCCTCGGTGACGGCTGCGAGTCCCAGCTGCAATCCGGTGCGCCGCGAGGTGCCCTCCACTTCCGGCGTCGCGGAGAGGATTTTCTCCACCCCCAGCAGAACTTCATTGGTGTCGGCGAGCGAGGAACCGGCCGGCATCAGGTAATCCAGGATGAAACCGCCCTCGTCCATTTCCGGCAGCAGGTCGCTGCCCAGGCGCGTGTAGCAGAAATACGAAATCGCGATCAGGGCCGCGCATCCGCCGGTCAGGATCAGGGGCCGCGCCAGGATGACGCGCAGCGCGCTCACGTAGACGCGCACCACGCGAGCCATGAAGCCGGTGGCCGACACGTGGCCGTGCACATCCGCGGATTCCGCGTTCTCCCCTCCCTTGCGGCGCAGCAGATAGTGGCTCAGCGTGGGCGTCCAGGTGAGCGCCAGCGCGAGCGACGTCAGAAGCGCGGTGGCGACGGTAATGGCGAAGGCGCGGAAGAACGTTCCGGTAACGCCCGTGATGCTGATCAGCGGAAGGAAAACCACGATGGGCGTGATGGTGGAACCGATCAGCGGAACCAGGATTTCGCGCAGCGCGCTGCGAATCGCCTCCGCGCGGCTCTGCCCGGAATCGCGGTGCAGGACGATATTTTCCACCACCACGATGGCGTTGTCGATCACCAGCCCGACCGCCGCGGCCAACCCGCCCAGCGTCATCAGGTTGAAACTTTCGCCCAGCAGCCGCATGGCCACCAGCGTGATGGCGATGGTGACGGGGATCACCAGCGCGGCGACCACCGAACTGCCCCAGTCGCGCAGGAACAGAACCAGAATAATGGCGGCCAAGACCAAGCCGATCAGGATGGCGTCGCGGACGCTGGCGATGGAATCCCGCACCAGCGTGGATTGATCGTAGAACGTCTGGACGTGCACGCCGGCCGGCAGGGTCTTGCGGATCGCGTTCAGCTCGGCGCTGGTGGCGTCCGCCACCGTGACGGTATTGCTGGTCGGCTGCCGGAACACGTTCAGCAGCACGGCGGATTTGCCGTTGGCGGTCACGATCGTGTAGACCGGCATCACCGAGCGGCGCACCGTGCCGATATCGGCGATCCGTATGGGAACCCCCGTGGGCGTCATGCGCAGGACGATGTTTCCGATCGCGGAGGGGTCCTTGGTCTGCCCGCTCACCAGCGTGAGCGAAAGCTCGTGATTGTTCTCGACCAGGCCCGGCGAATCGATCATGTTGAACTTGGAGATCGCGTCCAGGATTCCGGGCACCGTCACCTGGGCCTGCAGGAGCTTGGCGGGATCGGGTTCGATGTAAAACTCGGGGACCTGGCCGCCCTGCTCCACCACCATCGCCACGCCGTTCACGCGGTTCAGCCGCGGCTTGATGGAATAGTTGGCCAGCTCCCACAAATCCGTCTGCGACATGCTCTCGGAGGTCAGGCTGTAGCCCAGGATCGGAAACGCCGCGAAGGTCAGACGGTTGGCCGTCAGCTTGGCGGTCGGCGGCAGGGTGCCCTGCACGCGCGCGATGGCGGCGTTCACGAACTGCAGCGTCTGGAACATATCGACGTCCCAGTTGAAGAACAGATTCACTTCCGCCGATCCGCGGCTGGTGGTGGAAAGGACCTTTTCCAGCCCCGGGACGCTGTTCATGGCCTCCTCGAGGGGACGGGTCACCGTCACCTCCATCTGATCGATGGGGGCCACGCCGTTATCGATGCCCACCACGATGCGCGGGAAATCCGTCGCCGGAAACACCGCCACCGGAATCGAGAGCGCCAGGTACGCGCCGACGGCCACCAGCGTGAGAATCGTGAAGATGATGGGGCGCGAGAACCTCGCGGTCCAATGCTCCGGTGCGGCCCCTTCGGTAGCCTGCAACGTTTCGTGCTCGATCATTCCTTACTTGTCCTCGTCTTCGTCTTCGTCTTCTTCGCTCTTGGGCGCCTGCACCACCACCTTGGCCTTGTCCTCCAGGCCCAGGCCGCCGGCGGTGACCACCTGCTCGCCTTCCTGCAGGCCGCTCGAGATCTGCACGCGCTCGCCCTGCCGGATGCCCGCTACCACCCTGCGCTCCTGCGCCTTAGCGTCCTTATCCTTGCCCACGATCACCATGACCTTCTCGCCGCCTTCGTCGGAATTCAGCAGCGCGGTCGCCGGAACGATGATCGTATTCTGGATGGTCTCGGCGATAATCGACACGCGCACGGTGCCGCCCGGCTTCAGCTTCTCGCCCGGATTCGCCACCTCCACCCACACTTCCACGGTGGTCGTGCTGGCGTCCACCGCGGGACTCACCACCGTCACCGTGCCCGCCAGATCGCCGTCCGGCCCGGCAATGCGCGCCGGGCGCCCCGGCTTGATCGCGACGGCGTCCTTCACCGGGACGTTGGCCCGCGCTATGAGCCGTGAAATATCCACCAGCGAAATCAGCGGCGTTCCCGGCTGCGCCATTTCTCCCGGATACACCGGCCGATCCGCCACCATGCCCGCGATGGGGCTCTTGATCAGCGCATAGGAAACCTGGACGTTCAGGGTGTCGACGTGCGCCTTGGCCGCGTTTACCTGCGCTTCGGCGCCTCTGATGGCTTCGCGCTGGCCCACCTGGCTGATGGCTTCCATGTGCCGCTGCGCGGCTTCCAGCTGGGTCTGCGCCAGCACCATGGCCAGCCTCGCGTCGTCCACCATCTTTTGCGCGATCGCGCCCTGGCGCTGCAGCTCCACACGGCTGTCGTACACTTTTTTGTTGGCGTCCAGGTTCTGCCGGGCGGTCTGGATGTCGGATTGCGCCTTGCTGTCGTCGTCGCGAACCGTGGAGCCCCTCAGCAGCTCAAGCGCCGCCTGGGACTGCGCCACCGCGTGCTTGCTCTCCTCGGCCGCCGCCACCAGATCCGCGCTTTCCAGCTCCGCCAGGTCCTGGCCCGCGCGCACGTGATCGCCGCGGTTCACCAGCACGCGCTTGACCGGCGCCGCGATCTTCGGCGTCACGTTGGCCTGATTCACCGGATAGAGGACCGCGTCGGCGGTAACCACGTAATCGATCGCCCCGCGCAGCACGGGCTCCACCGTAACCGGCGTCGGAGGTTCCGCCTCCTCCCCGCCGCCCTCCTTGGTATCGGCCTTCTTGCCGCATCCGGCGAGCAGCAGGCCGAGGGCGAAATAGCCGGCGATCCGCGCGGCGTGCCGGCGTTTCAAACTCTTCTTTTGTGGGTCCGACATGACATCCGACATAACCATAGAGTCCCCGTGAATTGTCCGCAAAATAATGCCTCAGTTAAAACGGGCCTGTCAACGTCTCCAGATTCGCCAGCGCCATTCGATAGCGAACCAATCCATCATCATACGCGTTGCGAGCCTGTATTAGGGTGGTCTGGGCGTCCACCAGATCCAGAATCGAAGCCTCCGCGGCCTGGTACCGTAGCACGTTCAGCCGCAAACTTTCCGCGGCCAGATCGACCGAACGCCGCAAGGCCTCCGCCTGTTCCCGAGCCGTCTGCGCCTCCAGATAGAAGCCCTGCAGATTTCGCAACAGCATGCGCTGCGTCACGCTCAGATCTACGGTGGCCTCCTCGTGTTTGAGCCCGGCCTGGCGAACCTTGCTCGCGCGCGTGCCCCAATCCCACACCGGCACGTTCAGCGAAACAGTCAGAAAATAGCCCAGGTTGGGCTGCTTTCCTTTCAAGGGATCGGCGGCCACCGTGCTGTTGAAGGCGAACGCGTTCGCTTCGATGCCGTACGCCAGGTCCGCCGTCAATGTCGGCAGATAACCCTGGCGGGCGATCGCGATGTCGAGCTTGGCGGCGCGCACCGCGCTATTGGCCGCCCGCAAATCGGGATTCTCGCGCTCGGCCATGGCCGTGATATCCTCCATCGGCGGCAGTGCCGCGGGTGTATCCAGGTCGTCCACGACGCTGAAGTTTTGATTGAAATCGCGGAACAGCAGCACGGACAGATCCAGCCGCGCCGTGTCGATCGCCAGCTTGGATTCGCGGAGAACCTGTTCCTGCGTCGCGTATTGAATCTGCGCTTTCACGACATCGCTGTGCGCCACTTCTCCGCCGCGTTCCAGTTTCTGGCTGATGTCCAGATATTGCATGGCCTGGTCGAGAGCCAGTTGGGCGGTGGAGTACTTGCGCTGCCCCGTGAGCAGCGCGTAGTAGGCCTTGGCGACCGTCGGCGCCAATCCGCGCCGGGCGATTTCCGCCTTGGCCTTGGCCAGCGCTTCCATTTCGGCTGCGCGCTGGACGCCCGTTTTCAGGCCGGCCGCCATGAAGTCCTGGTGCACCAGGGCCCACTCTCGATAGACGTGCACGCCGTCGTTGGTGACGTACCGGCCGCTGGGGAACACTCCGTTCCCTTGGGTGCCGAGATATTCCGAACGGGCGGTCAGCGACGGCTTCCGCCCGGCCCGCGTCTGCAACAGATCTTCGTGCGCCGCGCTCGCGTCGCCCAAAGCCGCCAGCACCTGGGGCGCGTTCGCCGCCGCCCGTTCCAGCGCATCTTTCAACGTCAGCATTAATGGCGCGGACGTGGAGGCAGGCGCCCCGGCCTGCGCCGCCGCCGCGGCCTGCGCCGCCACCGGCAAACGTAATGGTGTCGCTACTTGCGCCGCCGCAATACCCGAAAACGCGGTGGCGCAAAACCACAAGAGGAATTTCGTATTCATGGCTTGTTCTCTACCAGTCCATCATTTAATCCTGAAGAATCGCTGAGCCGCAAGTGCCGCCGCAAGTGCCGCCCGCAAGTGCCGCCCGCAAGTGCAATAGTCTCTCACATTTTTGCCGCCCGTCAAATTCAGGTTCCTTTCAGCTTTCTCTGTTAGCATCAAGCCATGCAAGTCCTGGTGGTGGAGGACGAAGCGCGCATGGCCCAGCTCCTGGAACGGACCCTGAGCGAAGAAGGCCACCAGGTCGTGGTGGCGCGCGACGGCCGCGAGGGCTTTGAAATCGCCCGTGCGTCGCCGTTCGACGTGATCGTGCTGGACGTCATGCTGCCCGGCATGGACGGAATCGCGGTCGCGCGCAAGCTGCGCGAGGCGCGCAACCGGACGCCGGTGCTGATGCTGACGGCGCGCGACGCCTCCTCCGATATCGTCGGGGGCCTCGATTCCGGCGCCGACGATTACCTCACCAAGCCGTTTTCAATCGAGGTTTTGCTCGCCCGGCTGCGTGCGGTCAGCCGGCGCGGCGCGGTGGCCCAGCCGGTGTGCCTGGAAATCGGTGATCTGAAGCTCAATCCCGCCAGTCGCGCCGTCACCCGCGCCGGGGAGATCGTGAACCTGACGCCCCGCGAATACAAGCTGCTGGAGCTGCTGATGCGCAATCGCGGGCGGGCCGTCAGCCGCGATGCGATTTTCCAATCCGTGTGGGGTTTCGATTGCGAGGTCAGCGAAAACAACCTGGAAGTTTTCGTGCGGCAGCTACGGCTCAAGGTGGATACCCGCGAGCCGAAGCTGATTCAAACCTTGCGCGGCTTCGGCTACATTATGCGGGAACCGTGACATGTTGCATCGGCGCTCCATCCGCTTTCGGCTGACGGTCTGGTACGCCGCGGTCCTGATGGCCGGTCTGGCCCTGTTTAGCGGGCTGCTGTGGGTTTCCCTGCGCCATCGGCTGCTGGCGGATATCGATCGGGAGCTGGCCGGCCGCGCTACCCGCCTGGAAAGCTTCGTACGCATTGAATCCGCCGAAATCGGCGTGGATCTGGACGATGAGCTGGAGGATTTCTGCCAGGCGCTGCCGGAAACCAGCTACGTGCGCCTGCGCAGCGCCGGTGGATTTTCCTTTCATTACCCGCGCACTGCCACCGCGGTACCCGGGCGGTCGCGGATGCTCCAGCGCCAGTTCCGCGTCAACGGTGAGATGTACGATCTGGAGCTGGGAGCCCCGGCTCAGGATGTTCGGTACGTCCTGGGCCTGCTCCGCTTGCTGCTGTGGGGCCTGGTGCCCGTGGTGGGGGCGATCGCTTGCATCGGCGGATACTGGCTGAGCGGGCGCGCCCTGAAACCGGTGCAGGACGTCACTGCGGCGGCCCTGATGATCAGCATTGAGAATCTTTCGGGCCGCCTGCCCGTGCCGGCCACCGGCGACGAAATTGCGCGCCTGGCCGAGGTGCTGAATTCCATGCTGGGCCGCCTGGAATCCGCCGTCAAGACGCTCTCGCAGTTCGCCGCCGACGCCTCGCATGAGCTCCGTACGCCGCTCGCCGTGATCCGCACCACCGCGGAACTGGCCTTGCGGCGCGGGCGCCCGCCGGAATCCTATCGCGAGTCGCTGAACACGGTCGTCGCCGAATCCGAGCGCATGACCCAACTTGTAGAAGACCTGCTGACGCTCGCCCGCGGCGATACCACCGCTTCCTCCATGCCCCGCCTGCCCGTCGATTTGTGGGACATCCTGCGTGAGGTTCATGCGGAAATGGCCAGCCTCGGGGACAAGCGCCAGATTCAGGTGCACATGTCGACCGGGCAGGAACCCGCCGTGGTGGCCGGCAATCGCCCGGCCTTGCATCGCTTGTTCGTGCTGCTGCTGGATAACGCGCTGAAATATTCGCACGCCGGCGGGTCGGTCCTGGTGAATATCGATCGCGTGGAAGGGCGCCTCGAGGTTACTATCCGGGATTTTGGCTCGGGCATCGCGGAAGCCGACCTTCCCCATATCTTCGAACGCTTTTACCGCGCCGACCGCGCCCGCAGCGGCGGCGGCCATGGGCTGGGTCTGCCGCTCGCGGAAACCATCGCCCGGGCCCATGGCGCGACCATTACGGTGCGTAGCGCGGTGGGCGAGGGGTCCTCCTTTCGTGTGATCTTCGCCCGGCGTGACGTACTCGCCGAGCCCCCGGTTTATCCCTCACAGCTCGAAGCCCAGCCGGACGGCCGGCCCGAAGCCCTGGCCGAAGGGCCCAGCGGGGCTCCCCCGTCGTGATTTCACCTTCAGCGAATCCTCAGACGAAACAGAGTATATTATGAGATGGCTGGATCAGCGCCCCATCTGAGCGCCCTGGTGAAAAAATATCCCGGCCTTACGCGAAAGGAGTTTCAGCGCTTGAAACGAATCTCTCTCTCTCTCCTGGCGACCGTTGCACTGTTTGCGGCGGCGCCGACTTACAAGGTAGTCAGCAAGATCAAAGTTGGTGGCGCCACCCGCTGGGATTACGTCTATGTAGATTCGGCCAACCATCGTCTGTACGCCTCTCACATGAGCCAGGTCGAAGTCATCGACACGGCCACCGATAAACTGGTCGGCACCATTATGGGCACCAACGGCGTGCACGGAATCGCCATCGCCGGCGATATGGGCCGCGGCTTCATCAGCGACGGCGGGGATAACGACGTCACTGTTTTCGATCTGAAGACGCTGGCCGTAATCAGCAAGGTGAAGACCGGCCAGAACCCCGACGCGATTATTTACGAGCCGGTCTCGCGCAAGGTATTCACGTTCAACGGCAAGAGCTCCGATTCCACCGCGATTGACGCCAAGACTGGCAACGTGGTCGCCGCGTCGATCCCCATGGGCGGCAAGCCGGAATTTGCGCAGGTCGACGGCAAGGGCCACATCTACGTCAATAACGAAGATAAGAACGAAGTCACCGAAGTGGACGCCAAGAACAACCTGGTCGCCAAGCGCTATTCCATCGCGCCTTGCGATAGCCCCAGCGGCCTGGCCATCGATCCCAAGGGCCGGCTTTATTCCGTCTGCGAGAACAAGCTGATGATCGTCAGCGATCCCGCCGCGGGCAAGGTGCTGGCCTCGCTTCCCATCGGCGGCGGCGCCGACGGCGTGGCTTTCGACGATGGCTACGCGTTCAGCGCCAACGGCGCCGACGGAAATATCACCATGGTCGGCGAGACCGCACCGGGCAAGTTCGAAGTGGTCGGGACCATTCCGACCCAGCGCAGCGCCCGCACCATCGGCTCGGATATGAAGTCGCACAAGCTGTATCTGCCGGCCGCCGAGAGCGGTCCTCCCGTCGAGAAGGACGGCAAGAAAAAGGCGGCCATGCTGCCGGACAGCTTCCAGATCGTGGTGGTGGGCCGCTAGCCGGATTCCAACTCATCCGCTGATCGCCGCGTGAGGCAACCGAGCGTCGCTCTGAAGGGGAGTGCCGCGAGCGGAAATGCGCCTTTCGACTCGCGGCACCACGAAGATGCGGAAAGAACTCCCTCCGCTTGCTGACGCGCACGGTTCAGAACGGGCGGTTTCTCGCAAACCACCGCTTGCGGAACCCTGACCGTCAGGAAGGGGAGGGTATTTCCGCAGCCTCCTGAACTTCTTCCGGGCGGACGTCTCGGCTCCCGCCTTATAATGGGATTTCTATGTTCTTCCGCAACGCAAAACCCAAGGTGTGGACCTTCGACGACCGTCTGGCGAGCCTCACCCAGGCCGGTTTCTCCGTCTCGCGAGATACTACCGGGGGAACCGCCAGAATCACCCGCGGCGGATTCGGAGCGGCGGTCGAGGATAAAGGCAGCGGCAACGTGGCCATCGGGAAAGCCGGCCTGCTCGTCGGGAACGAAATCGCCGTTCTGGTCAACGGCGGCTACCAGATGTTCCTGCGGACGCCTTCGGGAAAAGAATTGCCCGCGCTCGCATCGCATCTCACCGCGCTCCACGCCTTCGACGAGGATCTGCGCGAGGCTCTGGGCCTCACCAGCCTGTACAATCTGGCGCTCGGCACCACCAGCGAGGCGCACATGTACGATCGCGTGGTCGATCGCGACCGCCCGTCTCACCCGCATCCCTGGGAAAAATAGCCTCGTACCCTGCGGCGCCGCCATCCCCCTGTGAAAAGGGGACCGACTTCTCCGTCCCCTCTCATAAATCTCCGGCTTCGTGTGGACAGAGCTGTCTGTCCCTTTTTTCACGAACTGCAACCTGCGCGGTGTCGCCGGAACGGTTCAATTAAGTAACAATAGACCCATGCGTCTGAAGATCGTGCAAGCCGGCGAGCCGGTCCTGCGCCAGCCCGCGCGGCCGCTTTCCGTCGAAGAAATTTGCATGCCGGCCATGCGCGAGCTAGTCGCCCACATGCGCGAAACCATGCGCGACGCGCCCGGCGTCGGTCTTGCCGCCCCGCAGGTAGGCCTCGCCATCCAGCTTGCCGTGATCGAGGATCGCGCGGAATATCTGGCCGCGATCGCGCCTGAAACGCTGGCCGAGCGCGAACGATCCGCCGTGCCCTTCTTTGCGCTGTTCAATCCGCGCATCGTCGCCTATTCGGAGGATACCGTCGATTTTTTCGAAGGCTGTTTGAGCGTCGCCGGTTTCAGCGCGCTGGTCCGGCGCTCGCTCGGCGTGACGGTCGAATATCTGGACGAGCAGGCCGAGCCCCGGCGCCTGGAAGCCGCGGGCTGGTTCGCGCGCATCCTGCAGCACGAAATCGATCACCTCGGCGGCGCGCTGTACTTGGATAGCATGGAGACGCGCACGTTTTCGAGCATCGAAAACCTTACGCGCCATTGGAAGGATCTCCCCGTCTCCGCGGTGCGCGATAAACTTGGTATCACTGATCGCTAGACCGGGCTTCGGAGCTTGAAAATCGGGAAATGGTCTACTGCGGAATGGAGAATCTGTGATGCGAGCAGTCTTTGCCGCGTTGTTCGCCGCGGGCGTTCTCGCGACAGCCGACGCGCCCTACCCGCTGCCCCCGCTCGCGGGCGAGGCGAAGGCTGCCAATATGCTCCAGACCGCGCTCGCCTCCAAAAACCCCGACGTTCGGAAAGCGGCGGTGGCCTCCCTCAGCCTGGCGGGGGCGCGCGAGCCGTACCTCACCTGGCTCGAAGCCATGATCGAGGATAAAGACGTCCCTGTGCGCACGACCACCATCACCAGCCTGGTCGATTTGAAGAATCCGCGCACCATCCCCGTGCTGCAGAAGGCGCTTCACGATCCGACGCCGGAAGTGAGCTTCGCGGCCGCCAAAGCGCTGTGGACGCTCAACGATCCCGAGGGCCGCGCCGCGCTGATCTCGGTGCTCGGCCGCGACAGCAAGACGTCCTCGAACTTTATCAGCTCCCAGATGCGCGACACTCTGCGGCTTTTCCATACGCCCAAGGAAATGTTTGTCTTCATTTTCAAGAATGGAATCGGATTCGCGCCGGTTCCCGGCATCGGCGAAGGAGTCTCGTCCCTGCAGGACATACTTTCCGACGCCGGCGTTTCCGGCCGCGCTGCCGCCGCGCTGCTGATGTCGGCCGACAAGACCCCCGAGGTGCTGGCGGCTCTGCGCGACGCGCTCAGCGATAAGGACGCCTCGGTGCGCGCCGCCGCCGTTCACGCCATCGCCATGCGCGGCGATCCCGCCATGATCGAGACCATCCGGCCTCTCATGGACGATATGAAGGAACCCGTCCGCCTGCGCGCCGCTGCGGCCTTCCTGCGCCTCGCGTGGATCGAGCAGAGCCACGCATACAGCGCCGTCGCACCGCCGAAACGCCTTGCCAAGCGGCCCGCGAAAAGTCCTTAAGCCGAGTCCCGCGACGGCCCAACTCTCCGGCCCGGGAAACTGATTCTGTGTATGTGCGCGAAAGGAAGTATGATTTCGGACGAAGGCGCCGGCGAGTTAAGGTATCAGGTCGCTGGATTTATCGGACACGATCTCGACGCCCAAATCGCGCAACTCGGCGAGCAGTTGCTTCTCCTTCGCATTCGATTTGTAAGCCGTTCGGAACTCTCCGCGAGCCGTGCTCACTCCGGTAATGACCTGGCCGTCGACGATCGTGATTTTTCGCGCGTGTCCGCCGCGGACTTCAGCGAGAAACTCCGCCCGCGACAGCTCCGGAAGAGGCTTGGGAACCATAAGAGCTGCGGCGACGCCGGCCGCCAGTGCCAGCACAGCCAAAATCCACTTCCTGGCCGACCGCGTCGTCGTCCGGCCGTGACGCACGATGGGATCGGGATCGGAGAACATGGACGAGCCGCGCATACTGTCATGATCGGTGCTTCGATTCAAGTTCTGCAGGGAGCCCGGCCGATACGGAGCCGTGACCGAAGGGAGCGGTGGCATCTTGCGGCGATCCAGGTTTGACGGGTGTTCGATGCTGACGAACTCGCCACGACAGCTCCTCGCCGCCCTGCGTGCGGAAAAATAAAAAAAGAGCAGCAGCCGGCTGTCCTCTTTGCCCAGCGGGTCTAAACCAGCGCGTCAACCTGCTGAACGCGACCGCATGATCGCCAGACAGCACACCCTGCTAAGGTTGAAATGAATTATGAAGGTTCGTGATGTGATTCGCAGTTCGAGGCGACTCAATGGCGGCATTTTCGCAGAAAGGGAGCCACCGCGCATTCAAGCATGGAGAAACCGATGGTCGTGACGGTATCGCTACGGCGGGCACCAGCCTTCGTCAATCCTCCGGCCTGTCAAGCCGCTGGTGGAGGCGGCGGGAGTTGTGCTATCCGACCCCTATGATTCCATTGAAGTTATTGATTTTGTGTTTCGCTGAATGCGCTAGAAACGCTCCTCTCGCGAATCTTAGGTACGTATTAGGTACGTGAGATTTTTCAGAACTCACGCGGGCTTCGGGGCCCGACCACTTCGACGGTTTTTCGACTAGGCGGCCAAGTGCCGTGAAGTGGCCGGCCAAGTTGGACCCCTCGTGTGTCTAAACGAACCAGGGGCAGAGGCCTTTCCTTCCCGTGGATTCCCTGCAAGGCTGTTGCTGGCGGGACAACCCCTCTGTCATGTAACTACGTATTGCTATCAGGCTCAGGCGTTTACGAAAAACGGCGTCAGACACCGGCACGGTGGTCGCTCGCGGCCATCCAGTTGCCGTGGCTCAGGTGCGAGAGGTACCGTGAACGGGAATTTTTCGGGTGGTCTGGCGCTCTGTGGAGCGCTGCTGACGGGGGGTCTTGCGTGGGCGCAGCCGGCAGCCGTCTGCACTTTCGCGCTTAGCTCTGCGGGGCAGTCCTTCCCTTCGGTCGGCGGCACTGGAAATTTCCTAGTGACGACACCCACAGGCTGCCCTTGGACCGTGTCGGGCTTGCCAGACTGGGTTCACTCCGAAGCCGGGTCGGGGAGTGGAATAGGCAGCGGCTCGTTTAGCTATTTCGTAGACCAGAACGATAGCGCGGCTCCACTCAGCGCGACGCTGACCGTCGGCGGCCAACCGTTCACGATCCAACTACAAGCCGGTTCCGCCTCCGTGGGTCCGTTCAGTATCATCGACTTCATGCCGCACCTGGCTGTGGAAGGCGGCTGGAGAACCATGTTCACGCTGGTGAATACAGGTTCGACTGCCTCGGGAACCACGATTTCGACGGTTGTGTACGGCGACGATGGAAACCTCCTCTCCTTGCCTTTGACCTTCCCGCAGCAGCCTTCGCAGGGTCCCGTCACGGAAGCGTGGGTGAACCAGACGTTAGCGCCCAACCAGGCGTTCGTTTTTGACGCCTCCGGACCAGCGAACGTCCCGTTTATGCAAGGGTCGGCGCAGGTGTGGGCGTCGGGCAACCGTGCCGACGGATTCCCCATCGTCGACGGATTCGCCATCTTTCACTTCGACCCGACTGGACAGGAAGCGGTCGTCCCGCTCGGAGGGAGCGGCAATGTTATACCGTTCGACAACACCAACGGAGTCCTGACCGGAATTGCGCTGGAAAACGCCTCTCCGGGCCCTGTGACATTTCGCGTTACCTTGCTCGACGACACGGGCAAGCAGATCGGAACTGGAACGGAATCGACTACCCTGGCCGGTTACGGGCACGTGTCGTTCGTTTTGTCGACGCAATTCCCGGTGACGGCGAATATTCGGGGTACAGTCGAGTTCCCGCCATCAGAATGCGTGCCCATCGGCCCGCTTTCCGGCTTTGAGTGCTTCTCTCCGAATGTTTTGGGCATCCGCTACACGCCGCCAGGAACTTTGACGACGATTTCTTCGCTGGCGTACCTTGGCTCGACACAACAGACCGTCGCGAGGAGCGTCGGCTCAATGCCGCACATTGCAGCGGGCAACGGATGGCAGACGACGTTCGTACTGGTTAACACCGGCTCGATCGCCGCGGACGCAAGTTTGAAGTTTTTCGACGATAACGGGAACCCGCTATCGCTGCCGCTTACATTCCCGCAAACGGGCACCGCGGCAACCGAGTCGTCGGCAGTGGAGAGCATCGCCAGCGGCGCTTCAGTCTGGGTCGAGACCTCGGGCGCACTGGGCACCGCTCTGCTGACAGGCTCGGCGCAGTTGACGACGACGGGCGTTATAAGCGGCTTCGCCATCTTCCGTTACAATCCGAACGGTCAAGAGGCGGTCGTGCCTCTGGAGACCCGCAACGCGAGCGCGTATATGCTGGCGTTCGACAACACCAACGGGACCGCGACAGGTGTGGCGGTCGCCAACGCTTCCACGCACTTGGTGAATATCCACGTAATTGTGCGGGACGATACGGGCGCGCAAATCGGAACGGGCTCGATGCAGCTTGCGGCCAATGGCCACACGTCGTTTATGTTGGCGTCGCAGTTTCCGGTCACAGCCGGGATTCGCGGGACGATCGAATTCGACAACACGCCAGGTTTTGCGTACCCAAATCAGATCAACGTGATGGGTATCCGGAGTCCGCCGGCGCTGACGTTTACGACGCTGCCGGCGCTCGTTCCGGCATTTTTCTAGCGGATGCTGTTCCGCGCGTGGATTTGGACGCAGCGCTGCCCGCAAGTCCCATTTTCGGCTGCGGCCCAGACGCTCTGCCGCACTTGTGGACCGTCATCTTGACGTATACGCGCTACTCGTACAACTGCGGGTGCCATTCGTCACAAATCATTGACAATAAAACAGATAAGTGGAGGCGGCGGGAGTTGAACCCGCGTCCGAGAAAGTTCACCGCGAAAAGACTACGTGCGTTTCCGGTTCGTTATTTTTCGACCGCCCCATGCGGAACCGGCAAGAGGGGGGCGGCTTAGCCTGATTGATCTCGGCTTGCGGCTCCAGACGGAAGCCTTGGACCTATCCTGCAAAATGACGCTCTTAAAACGAGTGCAGGCCCATCGCCTCAGAGCGGCCGCCTAATTAATTAGGCAGCGTATGCAAACTGCTGATTGGCAGTTGTTGTTTTCCGATCGTTTTACGGGAGCTCGGAACCCGGCACGACTTCCCACGACGAATGCAATCCCGTCGAATCCGTTGCGCCCCCCTTTCACTTCATCTTACCATTTGATCAGGACCGCACGCGACGCGCGACACGCGCGCGGAGTTTACTCGTTTCGGATCGCGGGCGTTCATGGGCAGCCGACAATGGCGCAAAGCCTTGGGGGATCATCTTCTCTTCTATGACCGCCCATCCAGGCACTATCGTGGAAACCGGCGAATCCACCGAGGAGCGCCGCGAGCCTCTCTTCAACGTCGTGCTGCTCGACGACGACGATCACACCTACGAGTACGTGATCGAGATGCTCTGCGGCACCTTCTTTATAACCCCCGCGCGGGCCTTCCAGCACGCCGTCGAAGTGGATTCCACCGGCCGCACCGTGGTCCTGACGTGCGCTCGCGACGCCGCCGAATTCGGTCGCGACCAGATCCACGCCTATGGAGCCGATCCGCGGATGCCCCGCTCGAAAGGCTCCATGAGCGCGCTGATCGAGCCCGCGCAATAGCGGAAACAGAAGCCAGGAGACGGGAGAGAGAAGTCAGCAGACAGAACCGCGAATGTAAATGAGCGGGCGTGCCTTCGGAACCCTGAGCGTCGGCGAGGGGAGCGCTCCATCTTATCCACCTCACAGAGCGGGTCGTACCGAGCGCGATTCGAGGGATCTGCTGTTTCGCCGGTGTTGCCCGCAACAGAACCTGGCCGCCACTGAGGGAGATACGTTTCCAATGTTCTCGCTCCGGTTTCTGACTCCCGTCTCCTCCTTCCTAAGTGCCGTTCACAACTTCTCGCCGCGCCATAATTTCAATTTCCTCAGCCACTTGCCATTCCAACTTCGGTGTTTCTTCCAACACCCCGTGTACTTTGTAGGCAAGAGATCCGGGTTCAGCCATCGGAAACCGGACCACGTAGCGCCAGCGAGTGCTCGAGCCTCCGCGAAGCGCCGCGTCACGAGCGATGAGCCGAGCGTCGCGAGCGTTACAGCACCGAGGTCCCTGCGTCAGTGGGTACCGAGGCCACTTGCGTTAGTGCGTGCCGAGGGTCGCGAGCGTTACTGCGAACCCACGCCGTTGCGGGGAAATAAACGGCTGCG
>DASYXM010000042.1:0-19506 GCA_035934795.1 Bryobacteraceae bacterium
CGCAGCCGTTTATTTCCCCGCAACGGCGTGGGTTCGCAGTAACGCTCGCGACCCTCGGCACGCACTAACGCAAGTGGCCTCGGTACCCACTGACGCAGGGACCTCGGTGCTGTAACGCTCGCGACGCTCGGCTCATCGCTCCAGGCGAACCTGTGACGCAACGCGACGGAGACTCGAGTACTCTTCCGCGTTTCGTGGACCGGCTTCCGATGGCTGAACCCGATCTCTTGCCTACAAAGTACACGACGGTTTTGGAGAAAGCTCGGGAGTCAGAGCGCGATGTGGTTGAGAAAGCGGGAAATACAGGCTGCGGAAAGGCTGTGACCGCACGAGCCGGTCCGAAATTAATTCCCGAAATATTAGGAAACACGCGGACTGTCCCCAGGTTCCCCGGTTCCCCAGGAAACACGCGGACTGTCCCCAGGTTCCCCCAGGTTCCCCCAGGTTCCCCCAGGAAACACGCGGACTGTCCCCAGGTTCCCCCCAAGGTTCCCCCCAGGTTCCCCCGACCCAGGTTCCCCAGGTTCCCCGACCTCATCAGTTCGAACATCGAATCCCAATTCGCGGGTTCGCCTGGCATGCTTTTCACCCCCGAAACTTAAAACAAGGGCCTTAAACGCCCAGCCAAACCTAATTTCGACATCGACACGGTTAGGCGGGTCCTGCCCCCCGTCGTTTTTGAAGCTCTTGCCCGGCTTCCAGCACCCCCCACCGGCAGGGCAGGTTTGGCCGATCCGGAGGCCTGGGGAGGCCTGGGAGCAGCCCGCGTGTTTCCCTATTTCAGTTTATCGGCCACCTTGGCCAGGCCGGCCTTGGCGCAGGCTTCGTCTTCATCCCAATTGGGGCCGCCGCTGACGGCGATAGCGCCGATGGTGTCCTTATCCACGACGATCGGAATGCCGCCGCCCATGTCGATGGTGCCTTCGATCGGCGGATTCGGCTCGGTGCCTTCGAGGAGCGGAATCGGCTCGGCCGTCTTCTTGGACCAGCCCTGCACCACTTCTTTCGAGGGACGGCGATAGACTAGCGCCGTGTAGGCCTTCTTTTTCGCGACGTCAAAACGATGCAGGTTCGCGCCATCGTCCTGGAGGGCGATGATGGTGCGGCCGGTGGCGTCGAGGACCGTGATGGCGCACTTGTAATTCATCTGGCGGCATCTGTCGAGCGAGCCGTGGGCCATGGCCAGGGCCATATCGAGCGAGATGGCTTGGTGGGCGATCAGGCCTTGTTCGGCGCGGGCGGAAACGGGTCCCAACATAGCGGCCAATGCCGCGAGCGAGGCAAAGTGAGTCTTGAGCATGGGTCCTCCTTCAGTGCTTTGCCATGGTAGCTCATTTCTGAGAGGGGACAGGGGAAGGGGCGAGCTCGCGGCGCACCGCGGCGTGGGCGGTTGTCTTCAATCCCGGAACAGGTGTCGAGAGGAGTCTCGACACGGCACGCTGAGACAGGCTGCTGAAAAACGCGCGAGGTAAACCGCTCCCTGTGGTCGCGGCTCGGCAAGACGCTGTAAACACAAAGCGCCCATTGTGAGCCGCGACCACAGGGAGCGGTTATTAGGGGTTTTTCAGCATCCTCTGAGAGCGTGCGCCACGGCGGACACGCCGCTAGTTGTCGAAAGTGATGTCGGAATCCGCGCCGAACTTGCGGTAGTTACGGAACTCGATGCGATTGCGGAGGCACGTACTGGAGCCCTGCTCGCAGGAAAGCACCTCGGCATTCACCGGCATCAGGAATTGCTGCGGCGAAGACAGGCGCACAAAATCGTAATCGGTGGCGCTCTCTACCTTATCGAAGGGGAACAGCAGCGGCATGTTGCGCCCTTCCATTTCGATGCGCAGGACGCGCGCGGTCTCGCGATCGATCCACACGGTGCCCCGAATCGCCGGGTAGTACAACTGCGCGGCGGTGACGATGCGCCAGTGGGAATTCTCGCGCTTCACTTCGAACTTGTAGGTATCCGTGGAACGGCCTCGTATCCTGCTCTGGCCGCTTTTGCGGAAGGTGGCCGCCGTATCCGGCGCGAATAAATCCTCGAGAATGGACGCGAATTCGCCGGTGGAGCGCGTGCCCGGGATGTCGCCCATATCGGTGTTCACGGGCTTGCTGCCGATCTTGATGTTCTTATACGTCTCGCGGCCGTCCTGGTAAGACAGGTCCGCGGTGACTATGTCGACAGCCTGCCAGCCGTTCTTGGGACCGTCGGTCTGATACCGGGTGGTCACCTGGCGGCAAAAAAAGTCCGGCAGCGCGGAAGCGTATTCTTGCGCCGCGTCTTTCGCTTTGCGGATGACGGGATCGTCTTCGAATCCGATCGCCGGCGGGGAATCGGCAACGGAAGGGGCGGCGGGCTCGGCGGCAGGAGAATTGCCCGGCGACGATGCACCCGGCGCGGGCGTCGCCCCGGCCACGGTTTCAGGTTCCACGGGAACGGGACGCGGCCGGGCGACAGGACGGCCCCGGCGCAGCGCGGGCTTCCCGGGATCGTCGGCATCGGGGGCCGGATCGGAAGGACGAACCAGCGTGGTGGGGCGCGTGTCCACCGCGTCCTCGGGAGCCTGCTCGGGAGGCTTTACTGCCGCCGCCGCGGTATTCCCATTCGCGCCTTGCCCACTTGAACTTTGTCCATTGGCGGGAGTCGATGCCGGGACGCTCGCGGGCTGCGCGGGAGCGTTCCTGGCAGTATCCGCTTCGCTCTTGCCCCGGCGAATAATCGGACGATCGTCATCGTCGCCAGTGCGGGCCGCACCGGACGGCGCCGAACCGGAACCGGCAGGCTTGGAAGCCGATGCAGAGGGAGTCGAAGTCAGAGTCGGGAGATCCCAGGTTCGGGCGGCGGCTTCGCGGTCGGCTGCGGTACCCGCAAGATTAAATGTTACGTCGACGGCGGTGAAGAATCCTTCGTCGTCGGAGGTGGCATCGACCGTGAAGTGATCGCCGATATCCAAATCCTTCAGTTCGACGGTCTTCGCACTCTTCTCAACCTTGGTGCTGCCCGTGGTTTTGTAGGTGATGATTCTGTGATCGTCGGCTTCGAGCACGAATTGCGTGCCGCCGACCAACCGCAGCATCCCGGTCGTGGTGATGGTGGGGAGCGCGTCTTTGCGCCCGCGGTTCGATCGCGATGGTTCGCTCGGTCTGCCGCCGCGGCTCCCGCCGGGAGATCCGCCACCGGAGCCGCCGGGATATGGGCCGCCGGGACCGCCTGGATACGTCCCGCCGGTCGGGTAAGGGGTCCGGCCCGGATAGCCGATCTGGGCTTCGAGACTCGTGAACACGAGAAGCAGCCCGAGAAGAAACAGAACGAATCCGCGCAAGCGCATATGCTTTTCTACGCCAACCGCGTCTTCTAGTGTACACCCGGGAAAAAGGGGACAGACCGCTCTGTCCACTCCCAAGCTCATGCGCGAAATCGGAAATCCGCGGTTGGGGACGGAGTAGTCTGTCCCCTGTTTCAAACATTAGTATGCAGCCGGGAGGGACCTCGCTTACCATAGAGATTCCATGGCCCGGCGCACGTCCGCGACATCTTCCGAAAAACCGGCTCGCGCGAAAGCTCCTCAAGAATCGGCTCGCGCGGATGCGGCCAAGCGAGGTCCAGTAGCCCCGAAAGCGCCTCCGGCGACAGCGCGGGGCATCGGTTATCGGCAGGCGGGCGTGAATATCGACGAAGCGGATCGCGCGGTGGCCTCCATTCGCGCCATGGCGCGGTCGACGTTCACGCGCGCCGTGCTCACCGATATCGGGAGCTTCGGCGGCGGGTATCGCCTGGCGGGAGTTCGCGATCCGGTACTGGTTTCCTCCGCGGATGGCGTGGGCACCAAACTGAAGCTGGCGTTCCTGACCGGTCGGCATTCCACGGTCGGCGAAGACCTGGTGAACCATTGCGTCAACGATATCGCGGTACAGGGAGCGGCGCCGCTGTTTTTCCTGGATTATTTCGCGGCCGGCAAACTGGACGCGCGCGTCGCGGCTGAGGTGATCTCCGGTATCGCGCGCGGCTGCCGGTGCAACGGATGCGCGCTGATCGGCGGGGAGACGGCGGAGATGCCGGGCTTTTATACACCCGGCGAATACGACCTGGCCGGATTCATCGTGGGGGTTGTCGAGCGGCGGCGCATGCTGACCGGCGCGCACATCCGGCCCGGCGACGTCCTGATCGGCCTGCCTTCCACGGGCCTGCATACCAATGGATATTCGCTCGCGCGCAAACTACTCTTTGAAGTGGCGAGGCACGCGCCAGATACACGGCTGGACGAACTGGAATCGACCATCGCGGATGAGCTTTTGAAGCTTCACCGCAGTTACCTGAAGCCTCTGCGCGCGCTCCACGACGCGGAAATCCTGAAGGGCGCCGCGCACATCACCGGCGGCGGCATCACCGATAACACGCCGCGCATTCTGCCCAAAGGGCTCGGCGTGCGCATCGACCTGGGCTCATGGCCGGTGCTGCCGATCTTCGAGGTGTTGCGAAAGATCGGGCGCATACCGGAGCAGGACTGGCGGCGCACGTTTAACCTTGGGATCGGCATGATTTTCGTGGTCTCTCCCAAGAAACTCGCGGAAGCCGGGCGCATTCTCGACGGGCTGAAGGAGCCCTGGTATCCCATGGGCGGGGTGATCCGCGCGCGCGGCGAGCGGGTGGTTTACGAGTGAGGGCCGGGCGATGGCCGTGAAAAGGCGTCTCGGAATTCTGCTGAGCGGACGGGGATCGAACTTTCTCGCGATTGCCGACGCAGTCGCTGCCGGACGCCTGGACGCAGAGATCGCCGTGGTGATTTCGAACCGCCCGGAAGCGCCCGGGATCGCGGCGGCGGCGGCGCTCGGCCTGAACGCCCGCGTGATTCCTTCCAGCGGATTAGATCGCGAAATCTACGACCGGCAACTGGTGGCCGAGCTGGAAGCGAACCGCGTCGATCTGGTGTGCCTGGCCGGGTATATGCGCCTGCTGAGCGGCTATTTCATCCGCAGCTTTCCGATGCGCATCCTGAACATTCATCCGTCGCTGCTGCCGGCGTTCACTGGTCTCGACGCGCAGCATCAGGCACTCGCGCACGGAGTCAAGTATTCGGGCTGCACGGTGCATTTTGTCGACGAAGGGATCGATTCGGGGCCGATCGTCAAGCAGGCGGCGGTGCCGGTCGAGGACGGCGACACGGCAGAGTCGCTCGCGGCGCGCATCCTTGTCGAAGAGCACCGCATTTATACGGAAGCGATCGCGCTGGTGATTTCCGGGCGCTATCGCATCGAAGGACGGCGGGTGATAGAGATTTAGTTTAGGAGCTTGTTGAAAAAGGGGACAGACCGCTCTGTCCACTCCCACGCTCTGCCACGGCTGTCTGAAATTTACGAGAAGGGACAGAGTAGTCTGTCCCCTTTCAAAACGCGACGTTTGCAGGGCCTTTGAGCTGGAGCATCTGGCGCACGTCTGCGGGGGTCGCGATTTCGAACGACAGCGCCTCCAGGATTCCGCGAATCTTGCGCACCTGCTCGGCATTCGATTTCGCAAGCTGGCCCTTGCCGAGATAAACGCTATCCTCCAGGCCGACGCGCACGTTGCCGCCGAGAATCGCGCCCAGCGTAACCAGGGCCATCTGATGACGGCCCGCGCCGAGCACCGACCAGCGATAGTTCGCGCGCCCGAACAAGCGGTCCGCCGTTGTGCGGATAAACGTGACGTTTTCGGGGTCCACACCCATGCCGCCCAGAATCCCGAAGATGCTCTGCACATAGAGAGGCGGTTTCACCAGTCCTTCATCGAGGAGATAGGCGAGATTGTACAGGTGGCCCAGATCGTAGCATTCGAACTCGAACCGCGTGCCGCAGCCTTCGCCGAGATCCTTCAAGATGCGCTTGATATCGACGAACGTGTTGGGGAAAATCGCGCCCTCCGATCGCGTCAGGTAGGGCAGCTCCCATTCGTATTTCCATTCCTTGAAACGCTTGACAGAGCGGTGCATCGCGAAATTCATGGAGCCCATGTTGAGCGAGGACATCTCGGGCTTTACGCGCAGGGCGGCGCGCATGCGTTCCTCGACGGTCATCTGGATGGCTCCGCCGGTGGTGATGTTGATCACCGCTCTGGTCGCAGCCTTGATGCGCGGCAGGAACTGCAGAAACACTTCCGGATCCGGCGTAGGATGCCCGTCGGCGGGATTGCGCGCGTGCAAGTGCAGGATGGCCGCGCCCGCTTCGGCAGCTTCGACCGCCTGCGTGGCAATTTGATCGGGCGTCAGCGGGAGATACGGCGACATGGTCGGCGTGTGGATGCTGCCGGTGATCGCGCAGGAAATGATGACTTTTTCGGCCATTCTCTTCTAATTGTTCGAAAATAGCTTACGCAGCGCCGCGCGATCGATCTCGCGGCCGCGCAGATAGACGCGGGAGATCTTCTTCGTGTTTGTAATGTCATCAAGGGGATTCGCGTCAAGAACCACGAAATCCGCGCTGTGGCCGCGCTCGAGCGTCCCGCGATCCGCGAGGCGCAGGAACGCCGCGTTGGTCACCGTCGCCGCCGTCAGCGCCTGCGCCGCGGTCATCCCGGCTCCGGTCATCAACTGCAACTCGCGATGCGCGGAGTACGCGTAGAAATGATCGGGGACCGCGCCGGCGTCGGTGCCGAAGCCGATCACAGCTCCCGCGGCGTTCAGCTTCGTCAGGTTCCTTTGCATGATACGGTAGGTTTCCTGGGCTGCCTTCACGGTCTGCGCGGGGCGGGTCGCGTAAAACGCGCGCACGCGGCCGATTTCCGCGGCCGGGGCGACTTCCTGCAACAGAGGATCGCCGAGCCACGCCGGAGCTTCCGGAGACGTGCGGCTCTCCGCGAGCCCGAGATTCGGCATCACCAGCACCTTATGACCGCGGATCAGCGCCACGGCTTCGTCGTCGAGCTCCTTGTCGCGAACCAGATGTGCGAATCCGTCAATGCCGGCGCGGACAAGGTCTTTCGCGTCGTCGAGATAAAAAACGTGCGCGATCACGCGTGTCCGGTTCTTGTGCGCCTCGTCGATGATGGCGCGGTACAACGCCGGGCTCAGCTTCTTCACGGCGCCGTTGCGATCGTCTACCCAGATCTTGACAAAGTCCACTTTGTGCGCGATCTGCTCGCGAACGGCCGCGCGCGCTTCCTCTTCGGTGGTGACGCCGTAGGCGGAGGGTTTCAGCGCGGGGTCGCCGGGACCGGCGTTGGGAGCGGCCAAGCCGCGCCCGGCCAATCGAAACAGAACGCCGCCGTTGCGATCCTGCTCCGCGCGCAATTGCAGGGGAAGATCGCCCGGATCGGTGCCCAACGACATCACCGCCGCTACACCCACGTACTCGTAGCGGTGCAGCTGATCGGTGAGATTCTCGCGGTTGTAATTTTCCGCCGAATAACCCACGCCCTTCTGATATCCAATATGGATGTGCGCATCGACGAGCGCGGGCATCACGGTCTTGCCGGCGAGATCGACATGCATGGCTCCCGCGGGCGCTCGGACCGAACCTTTCTTACCGATCTCCGCAATGCGGCCGTTATCGACGAGGAACGTGGCGTCCTCGAGCGGCGCGCGGCGGGCGTCGACGATGACGCGGGCGCCTTCGAACAGAGTCGATTGAGCGGAAAGCTGCCACGGCAGCCACAGACCAGCGGCGGCGAGGACGTAACGGACGAGTTTGGCAGTCACGGAGGCGATTCTAACACCGGACACGTGTCAAGGCGCGGACGACCGCTCCCTGTGGCCGCCCGCTTTAGACCAGCACGGTAAAGATGTCCTCGGTCCGCTCAACTGGGCGATACAGGGTGTCGCGCTCGACGGGCTCGCGACCGGCTTCACGGATCAGCCGCAGCAGCTCGCCGCGATGCAGATTACCGCTGGTGGCGCCGCCGGCGTCGCGGTAAATTTTCTCCTCGACCACGGTGCCATCCAGATCGTCGGCCCCGAAACGCAGGGCGATTTGCGCCACTTGCGGCGTCATCATCACCCAGTAAGCCTTGATGTGCGGAATATTGTCGAGCATCAAACGCGAAACGGCGATCTCGCGGACGTCGTTGAAACCCGTGGTCTTGGGGAGGTGGTGCATGGCCGTGTGATCGGGATGGAACGCCAGCGGGATGAAGGTCTGGAAGCCGTGGGTCTCATCCTGCAGCGAGCGCAGCTTCAGCAGATGATCGGCGCGATCCTCCTCGGTTTCGATGTGGCCGTATAGCATGGTGCAGTTAGAGTGCAGGCCGAGCTGATGCGCGATGCGGGCGACGCTCAGCCACTCGTCGCCCGAAATTTTGTGATCGCATATGATGCGGCGCACGCGCTCGGTGAAAATCTCGGCGCCGCCGCCGGGCATCGAATCCATGCCGGCGTCCTTCAGGCGCTGAAGCACTTCGCGATGGCTCAATTTGGTGCGCTGCGCGAAGTACCCGATCTCGACCATGGTGAACGCCTTCAGGTGCACCTCGGGAAAGCGCTGCTTGAGGCCGCGCAGCATCTCGCAATACCAATCCAGCGTCAGCTCCGGATGCAGGCCGCCGACGATGTGAAATTCAGTGACAGCTTCGGTGTAGCCGTGCCCGGCGCGCTCCCATACCTGCTCGAGCGACATCGTATAGGCCTTGGGATCGCGGGCCTTCTTGCCAAACGCGCACAGCTTGCAACTGGCGACGCACACGTCGGTGGGGTTGATGTGGCGGTTGACGTTGAAATAGGTCTTGTCACCGTGCAGACGCTCGCGAACGCGGTTCGCCATCCAGCCAACACCGAGCAAATCGGGCGAGCGGTACAGTGCGAGGCAATCTTCCAGGTTGAGGCGCTCGCCCGCGTCGACTTTGTCGCGGATCGGCAGGAGCGAACCGTCTTCAAATACAGGGGTCATTTCTATATGCAAATCACGGATGAAGTCCGAAGCCGGCGTAGGTCAGGAAGATGTCGCCGGCCCAAAATAGAAAGAATATCACGCTGATGTAGCCGTTCATGGTGAAGAAGGCCGCGTCCACACGCGAAAGATCGTCGGCTTTGACCAGGCCCTGTTCCCACACCAGCAGGAGCAGGATCGCCGCGCATCCGACGAGCGCAATTTCGCCGAGCCCGAAGGCGCGCCGCAGGGCCAGCAGGCAGACCCACGTGACGGCGTGCAGCCCGCGCGAGATCCATAGCGCGCCGGCGATGCCGAACCGCCGCGGCAGGCTGAACAGGCCGGCTTCGCGATCGAATTCATAATCCTGGCACGCATAGATGATGTCGAAGCCGGCGGTCCACAGCGTGACGGCGGCAGTCAGCCACAAAATCCGGACGTCGAGCGAGCCGCGCATGGCGATCCACGCCGCGGCCGGCGCCATCCCCAGCGAAAATCCAAGCACGACGTGCGAGAGCGACGTGAACCGCTTGGTGAACGAGTAAAACATCACGATGCCCAGCGCAACGGGAGCGAGAGCCAGGCACAACGGATTCAGGCGGCCGGCGGCGAAGGCGTACACCAAGCTCCAGAACGCGATGAAGCCCCAGGCGAAGCCGCGCGACAGCAATCCGGCCGGCAGATGACGCATTTTCGTGCGCGGATTTACGGCGTCGAGATCGGCGTCCAGGATGCGATTGAAGGCCATGGCGACCGAGCGCGCCCCCACCATAGCCACCACGATCCAGGCGATCTTGGTCCACAAACCGTCGTGCGGGAAGCCCGCGTCGCGCCAGGCAAGCAGCGCTCCGGTGAGCGCGAAGGGCAGCGCGAAAATGGAGTGCTCGAACTTGACCATGTCGAGCGTCAGGCGCAGGCGTCTGAGGAAAGGGGCCAAGACTTATTCTACAAGGCACTATCCTTAGAGGATGCGGATTCGATCACGCGTGACCGCCGGCCAGGAATCCGTGCCGATCGCGATGCTGGCGGGATGCATCGTTGTCGCGGGTCTTCTGGCGAGCTGCGCCAAGGAAGATCCGTCCACGGATGTCAACCTGACGCCGGTTACCTTCCCGAACGGGACAAGGATGACCGCCGAAGCCGTGCATGGCGATTTCGAGATGGCCCGGGGCATGATGTTTCGCACGAGCCTTCCCGCGGATCGCGGCATGTTGTTCACACACCCGAAAGAGGCCAAATACCAGTACTGGATGTTCCAGACGAAAATCCCGCTGGATATTATCTGGATGGATCGCGAGCACAAAATCGTGGAGATCTCGCCGAACACTCCGCCCTGCACCGGCGGGGCCGGGGATTGTCCCAAGTACGGCGGAAATCAGCCGTCGAGCTTCGTGCTGGAAGTCAACGCCGGCGTCGCGGCGAAAAATAATCTGAAGCCCGGCGACTTGATCGACTTTTAGAGCCGTCTCATCGTTTGGGCTCATCGGGGTAGGGCCTTGGGAATTTCCCCCAGATCTGGGCGCCGGGCTGTGGAATCCCACTCACCCCCGCAGTCAGCGTAGGTTGTACTTGGCCATCTTGTAGCGCATGCGATCCCGGCTGATGCGCAGGATGCGGGCGGCCTCGGACTGGTTGCCGTTAGCCCGGGCCAGCGCGTCCACCAGCAGCTCACGCTCATGGTCTTCCAGGGAAGGGGCCGCCTCGGATGGCTGGCTCTGACCGTTACTGCCGGCTTCCGCCGCGAGCTTGCGCGTATCGGCGCGGCGCACCGTCAGCGGCAGATCGTCGACGTCGATGGTATCGCCCATCGCCATCATGGAGGCATTGCCCAGCGCGTTTTCTAGCTCCCGCACGTTGCCCGGCCAGGAATGCCGCGCGAGCAGAATCTGGGCGCGCCGCGTCAGGCCGTTGAGGTCCTTGTTGAACTGTTCGGAGAAGCGCTGCAGGAAATGCTTTTCGAGCAACGGGAGATCCTCCTTGCGCTCGGCGAGCGCCGGCGTTTTCAGTTCCACCATGGCGAGGCGATAGTATAGATCCTCGCGGAAAAGCTTGTCGGCGATCTGCGTTTCGACGTCGCGATTGGTGGCGGCGACCACGCGCACGTCCACTTTCCTGGGCGTCACCGAACCCACCCGTGTGACTTCTTGATTCTGCAGGGCGCGGAGCAGTTTGGCCTGGGTGCTCAGCGGCATATCGCCGATTTCGTCCAGGAAGAGCGTGCCGCCGTGGGCGAACTCGAACAGGCCCATTTTGTCGCTGGTGGCCCCGGTAAACGCGCCCTTCACGTAGCCGAAAAGCTCGCTTTCAAACAGCGTTTCGACCACGGCGGAGCAGTTGCAGGTGACGAAGCGCCCCTCCCGCGCCGGGCTGAGGTTATGCAGCGCGCGCGCAACCAGGTCCTTGCCGGTGCCGGTGGGACCCGTGATCAGCGCGGAACGGTAGTGCTGGGCTACGCGCCGGATGCGGGCGAACAAGTCCCACATGATCGGGCTGCGGCCGATCATGCCCTCAAAGCGGCAGGTGTCCACCAGTTCGCGGTCCAGATCCAGCGCGCGCTGCCTCTTGCGGGCGTCTTCGAGAAGCTTTTCCACCCGGCCGCGCAACCCGGGGATCGACATCGGTTTGTTGAGATAATCGGAGGCGCCCAGCTTGATCGCCTCTACCGCGGTTTCCGTCGTGTAGTGCGCCGTCATCAGAATCACGTCGATGGCCGGATCGAATGCGACAATCTTTTCCAGCATTTCGAGCCCCGTCATTTTGGGCATCACCAGATCCAGCAGCACGATCTGCGGATGCTCGTTAAAGATGAGATCCAATCCTTCCTCTGGATCCGTAGTAGTAAGAATCGTCAGGCCTTCCTGTTCAAGCGATTCCCGGAGGAGCTCCAGACTTGAGGGCGTATCGTCGACGGCGA
This sequence comes from Bryobacteraceae bacterium, assembly GCA_035934795.1. Lineage (GTDB taxonomy): Bacteria > Acidobacteriota > Terriglobia > Bryobacterales > Bryobacteraceae > Palsa-187. The sequence goes on from DASYXM010000042.1 coordinate 11,738, forward strand.
CCAATTTCACAGTGGGGCGCATGAGTGTTGTCCCGCCTTCATAGTAGCCTAGTCCTTTGGCAAACCAAGTGCAGGGCCTTTAGTCTTAACATAGTTTGAGCTGTTGTAAACCTCCATGGCGGGGAAGAAGCGCACCTCCGATTCCAGCATGTCGTCCGTGCGATCGCGCGGACTAACTGCCCAGCGGTTTGCCCTTTTCCTCGAGGCTGCCCCCGACGCCATTCTGGAAATTGACCGCGGCGGCCGAATCGTTCTTGCCAACGATGAAGCCGGGCGCATGTTTCAGCGCCCGCGGGCTGAACTGCTGGGAATTTCGGTGGAGCAGTTGGTTCCGGAGCGTCTCCGAGGCGCCCACATCGGGCATCGCACCGACTACGCCGCGCATCCCGTCCGGCGTCCCATGGGCGCGGGTCTGGATCTCTACGCTGTGCGCAAGGACGGGACGGAATTCGCCGTGGATATTAACCTGAGCCCGCTCGCGGGAGCCGGCGAAGGGCAGGTCCTGTGCGTGATCCGCGACGTCAGCGAGCGCCGCGCGGCCGAAGAGAGGATCCAGATTCTCAATCAGAGCCTGGAGCGACGCTCGGCTGAGCTGGCCGCCGCCAACGCCGAAATGTCCCTGCGCAACCGGGAGGTCGAGCGCGCCAACCGCTTGAAGAGCGAGTTCCTGGCCAGCATGAGCCACGAATTGCGCACGCCGCTGAATACGATCCTGGGCTTTTCGGAGTTGATCGCGGAAGAAACGAGCGGAGCGCTCAACGAAAAGCAGAAACGTTTCGTCTCCCATATCCAGCGCGACGCCACCCATCTGCTGGAGCTGATCAACGACATCCTGGATCTGTCCAAGATCGAAGCCGGGCGGCTTGAGCTGCACATTGAGGCGTTCCCGATGGCCGTGGCGGCGGCCGAAGTGCTAACCAGCGTGCGTCCATTGGCCGTGGCGAAGAACCTCACGCTCGACAGCGACCTGGATACCGTGCTGGTGCTGCACGCCGATCGAATGCGCTTCAAGGAGATTCTCTACAACCTGTTCAGCAACGCGATCAAATTCACGCCCGCCGGCGGACGCGTGTGGATCGCCTCGTCGGTGGAGAACGGCACCGTCCACCTGGTGGTGGGCGACACCGGGATCGGGATCGCCGCCGAGGATCAGCAGGCGATTTTCGAAAGCTTCCGCCAGGCGAGCGCGACGACCAAAGGCGTTCGCGAGGGCACCGGCCTGGGTCTCGCCATCACACGGCGTTTGGTGGAGCATCACGGCGGAAAGATCTGGGTGGAGAGCGAGCCCTCCCGGGGCAGCCGCTTTCACCTGACCCTTCCCTTGACTACAAGCGGTGTCTCCGCCGAGGAAGCGGCCGAGGTTTCCGAAGCGGCGCCATCGCTGCTGGTGACCAGCCACCACGCGGTGTGGCGAGAGGAAATAGCGCGCCTGCTGGCGCGGCACTCGTTCCGTACCATGGCGGCCGCTTCCGGGGCCGACGCTCTGCACAAGGCGCGAGAGCAGCGCCCGGATCTGATTCTTCTCGACATGGAGGTCGCCGGGCGCAGCGGCTGGGAGACGTTGCACGATCTGAAAACGTCGCCCGAAACCGCCGCGATTCCCGTGGTCATCGTCTCGCCGACCGACGAGCGCAAGATGGGCATCGCGCTGGGCGCCGCGGAATGGCTGGCCAAGCCAATGACGGAGACCGATCTTCTGGCGGCCGTCCGCAAAGCCCTGCGGCGGGAGGGCGCTTTGCGCGTCCTGGTGATCGAGGACGATCCCGAGACGCGCCAGTTGGTGGCGGAAACGCTGGCCACCGAGGGCCACGTGCCCTTGACGGCCCGCAACACCGTCGAGGCGCTACGCGCGCTCCGGGAGGAGCCGGTGGACGCGATCGTTCTCGATCTCATCCTGCCGGGGCGCAGCGGGTTCGATCTATTGACGGTGTTGCGCGCCGAGGCCCAATGGGCGGCTCTTCCGGTGATGATTCTCACGGTGAAGGACTTGAACAACCGCGAGCGCGAAATGCTGGAGCAGCAGGACGCCGTCGTGTTCGCGAAAGGCTCCGGCTGGCGGCCCGCTCTGCTCGCGCATCTTCGAAAACTTGCGCACCGTGGAACCGGCCTTCGCGTGCTGATCGCCGACGATAACCCCGCGGGCCGCGAATTGGTGAGGGAAACGCTGGGCGACCAAGTCGCCACAATCGTAGAAGCGGCCGACGGCCGCGAAGCGTTGCGCAAGATCCGGGAGGATCGTCCGGATCTCGTCCTGCTGGATATCCAGATGCCCGAAATGGACGGCTTCGCCGTGCTGCGCGAAGTTCGCCGCGATCCGGAATTGCGAGGCTTGCGAGTGGTCGCCCTGACGGCGTTCGCCATGCAAGGCGATCGCGAGCGCGCGCTCGAAGCCGGCTTCGACGAGTACATCACCAAGCCCGTCACCATCGCCAAGCTCAAGTCGCAGCTCGAGCCGCCGGCTCCCCGCATCGCGGCGGATTGAGGAAGGGGCTTGCGCCAAGGGTTGCCTTGGGATGGACGAATCCAGGAAACCGCACAAGCGGGTAAACCGCTAGTCGCCCCGGAAGCTGTCAAGAAACGTAGGGTTTCTATAGTATGAAACAAGCATGAGTCGCGATCTTGTCGTCCTGTTCGAGCACTCCGAGTGGCAGAAGCCACTGTTTTCCGCCCTGGAGCGTTTCCAAGTTCGGTTCGGAGTCTTCGACCTCAAGCGGGGAGCCTTCGATCCGGATCGCGTGCCGGAAGCTCCGCTTTACTTCAATCAGGCCAGCCCAAGCGCTTACGTGCGGGGTAACACGCGGGCGGTGCCGTTCGCGCTCTCTCTGATGCGGTCGCTCGAACTGGGAGGGGCCCGAGTACTCAATGGCTCCCGGGCCTTTTCACTGGAGCTCAGCAAGTCCACACAGACCGCATTGATGCAGCGATTGCGTATCCCGCACCCGCGAACGCTGGCATTCAACACGGTGGACGCTGCGCTCGCGCAGTGGGGAGATCGCTGGCCTGCTCTGCTCAAGCCGGAACAAGGCGGGAGCGGCGCGCGCATGTACCTGCTGCGCTCAGCCGACGATCTCGTCCATCTCCTGCGCGATCGGCCGGATCTTTGGCTCCCCGATAATCTGCTCATGCTGCAGGAATACTTTGAGATCGATTCGTCGAAAGGGATCGTGCGGATGGAGTTTCTCGGCGGGGAGTTGCTCTATGCAATGCGTGTCGTTTCCCACGGCGCCTTCAACCTCTGTCCGTCTGAGGTATGTAATCCCGAAAGTGGCGGTTCGCAGTGCGAAGTGCCGGCGGCCGAACCGGCCAACCCGGTTGAGTTTCATCCCTATCGGAGTGTGCCCGCCGAAGCCGTGGAAGCCGGCAAGACACTGATGGCCGCTGGCGGGCTGGACGTTGGCGGTATCGAGTACCTGGAAGCCCCAGATGGCCGCCTCGTATTTTATGACATCAACGCGAACTCAAATCTCCGCGCGCCCATCGCGAAAGCTTTCGGCTTCGATCCATTCGAACGGGTAGTCGAGTTCCTGATTTCCCAAATCCGCGTCCTCCAACCGCGCTAGAGCATTTTTCCTAGATATCGTAGACCGTTCTTGTGGGGCAGCCCTTCCGGGCTGCGGCCGCGCTTCTGCGCGGCTTGCCCATTACTCTTGGCGAATCGCCGGACAGAAGCCCGGCGGCAAGGCGGAAGCGATGCCCCGCAACGGACCACGATAAGCTATGAAAATGCTCTAAGCGCCCCGGCTCCGAACGCTCCGTTTCCCGGTGACTTCTCCGAGTGCGTGCGCTATATCTGCCACCCATGCGACTGGCATGGTTATCTGGCGTGACAGTTCCTTTAGAGGCCGAATTCGATCGCCTGGACAAGGACAAGAGCGGAAAGCCAAACGTTGCAGAATCGGTTTCGGAAAAACCGGCGAATGGTAGTATTAACACTAGCTCTCGACCGTGACACACTCCTGCAGGAACAGCGCAGCCGTGCGGGTAAGTTGAGGTCGAAGGAGGCGTTCGGAGTGGGGCGCTAGTTGAGAACCCGAATCTACAAACGGGCATCCGCAGGGATGCGCCGCTTCCGCAGCTTCGACATCCCCGGGGAGTTCCCCCGAACTGGAGGTCAAAATGGATCGACCGATTTCAGCTTTCCTTGTTTTGCTCTCGACTTCCGTTTCGCTCTCCGCGCAATGGCTGCAGTACCCCGAGTCGGGAATTCCGCGAACGCCGGATGGCAAGCCGAATCTTTCAGCCCCTCCGCCCAAAACAGTGGACGGCAAGCCTGATTTTTCAGGAGTCTGGGCAGTGGCCAATTCAGAACTAGCGCCGCAAAACAACCGACAGGACGGCCCGAACCAGTTCCTTAACATTGCTCCCGACGATAAGGGCCAGCCCTATCGCCGCCTGCCGTATCAACCAGGGATGGCGGAGATGGCGAAGGCCCGCGACGCACCCCCCAAAACCACCGAGCCCCATTCGTTGTGTCTGCCGGACGGCTTCATGGTCCAACACACCTGGGGGGCGCAGCTCAGGAAGATCGTCCAGACCCCGAAATTGCTCTTGCTTCTCGTGGAATATAACTCGATGTTCCGGCAGATCTTCCTCGATGGGCGGCCTCTGCCCACCGACCCCAATCCCGCCTGGAACGGTTACTCGACGGGGAGGTGGGAGGGGGATACCTTGGTCGTGGAGTCGAGTGGCTATAAGGACGGGCAATGGCTGGATACTGCGGGCGACCCGTTTACAGATGCCGCCAGAGTTACGGAGCGGTTCCGCCGGCCGGATTTCGGACACTTGCAAATCGAGATCACGGTCAATGATCCCAAGGCTTACACCAAGCCGTGGACCGTCACCGTGAACCAGATTCTCGCGGCCGACACCGACTTGCTGGAGTTTATCTGCTTGGAAAACGAAAAGGATATAAAGCACATGAATGCCGCGGCGGAGAGACCTGGCGGCGTAGCGAAGTGAAGACTCAAGAGGCCTCACGATTATAAGGCGAAGCGCTCACTCGTGGCTGCGGCGACCGTGAAAAAGGGGACAGACTACTCTGTCCCCTCCTGTAAATTTCTGATTTCGCGTAGGAGCGTGGGAGTGGACAGAGCGGTCTGTCCCCTTTTTCAGCGGCGATGGGAGTCGATCGCGATCAATACCAGCTGGGTTTTTTCGGGTTCGGCGGCCACACCGGATTCGCCGGTACGAAGCCATCCCGGTTGGGCATCCGGACCTTCGGCAGGCTCTGCGCGTCCATGACGTCGGTTTCCTGAATGATCCCGTTCATGTAAAGCAGATACGCGACGACCGCGTAGACTTCGTCGGGTTTCAGCGAGCCGCCGCGATTGGCAGGCATGGCGCGGTTGATATAGTCCCACACCGTGGTCGAATAGGCGAAGAAGCTCACCGGGTGCCGGTCTTGATCCGTGAACGGTCCGCGATGCGGGTTGCCGGGGCTGCCCATCACCAGACGGTCGGCCACGCCGCCCTCACCACTCTTCCCGTGGCACGCCGAGCACTGCTTGGCGTAGATCTCCGCGCCTTCTTTTGCGGTTCCCTTGCCGGCCGGAAGGTTTTTTCCCGACGGGTCGACGATCACGCCCAAGCTCTGGATTTCTTCCTGGCTCGGCGTCTTCCCTATATTGCTATAGGCGCGTTGCGCCAGCCCCACTCCCGGGGTCGCCAGCAGGATCAATGGCACGAGGAATCTAAGCGAATAGCACATCGGTGATGCTCCCATCCTTGGCGATCTTCCACGGTTGAATCGCATTCCAGTAGTGCGTGTTGCTGATCGGCTCCAAACGATCCTTCTCGCTGCGGCCCCAGTACCGGTTCAACTCGGCGAGCGTGGGTTGCACTTCGTCCCGGTCATCGGTGCACCGGGACATGATCACCGCTTCTTCTCCGTTCCAGGTCCAGTCGAAGTTAAAGCGGGTGTGCGCCATGGGAAGGATGGGATCCTGGAGCTTGGCTTCTTTCCAAGACTTGCCGCCATCGACGGATATGTCTACCTTTTGGACCTTGCCCCAACCCGACCACGCCAAACCGGTGATCTCGTAATAACCCGGCGCGTTCAGCTTTAGTCCGGCCGACGGACGCGTGATAACCGATTTCGGCGGCCACACGAAATTGAACCAGCGCGATTTGTTACCCAGGTCCACGCGCGCGGCGGCGTGGTGCACGCTCTGATCCCACGTCAGGTAAGGCTCATCCGTGATCATCAGGCGCCGCAGCCACTTGACGCTGTGGTTGGCTCCAAAGCCGGGGACGAACAGCCGGGCGGGGAAACCCTGTTCCTGCCGCAACGGCTCGCCATTTTGCAGGTAAGCCACCATGCAGTCGTCCATGGCTTTCGTCAACGGAATGCAGTAGGTGTACTTGCTTCCGTCGGACCCCTCGGCCACCAGCCAACTGGCTTCCTTCTTCACGCCCACTTCTTTGAGCAGCACCGACAGCGGCACACCGCCCCATTCGTTGCAGCTCATGATGCCGTGGGTGTACTGGACGGTCACCGGAGTCGAGTTCTTTCCCTGGCTGACATGGCGCCGCGGGCCCGTATTTCCCAGGCATTCGAGGAACCGGATCTTGGAGACCGACGGCAGGCGCTTCAGATCGTCCATGGTGAATGCCAGCGGGCGTTCCACCAAACCGTGGATGACGAAGCTGTAGGTGGCGGGATCGATGTCCGGCAGGCGGGAATGAGACTGCATGAAGTGCAGCGAGGCCGGCGTGATGATACCCACGGAATCCGCCAGCGGCGTGTAGTAGGTGGTGTGCGTGATGGTCCGCGTGACCCCGCGTCCGGCGGGAGCCGCGTGTGGCGCGAGCTGGCCGTGGGCGTGCGTGCCAGGCTGCGCTCCAGGAGCTGTCGTGTCCGTGACGCCCTGGGCGCTTGCGGGCCGTTCCGCGCCTACGGCCAAACTAGCCAACGCGGCGCTCTTCAGGAACCCTCTCCGGCCAGATTGCTTGGAATTCATAGTTTCCTCCCCGAGCCTGCGTGGGCGCAAGGGCCCGAATCGATCGCCTCATAGTGTTCGGCAAAATTATCGCCGTGTCAACCGGGTCCGTCGTATGCCGTTCTCCCTCGGGATGCGTGACGCCGTCGCGCACTTGCGATCGCGTTCCGCCGGAGGATTCAGTTAGGTGGAATTAGCCGAAGAGGCGGCGAATTTTGGTTTTGCCGATCCAAAAAGCAGGGACGTGGGTGAGCGCCAGGTCGACAGCTCTCTTTTTCGCCGGGCTCAGGCAAGGTCGTAGCGATCGAGGTTCATCACCTTGTTCCACGCCGCCACGAAATCCTTTACGAACGCCTTCTTCGAGTCGTCACACGCATAGACTTCCGCGATTGCCCGGAGCTGGGAGTTCGAACCGAAGACAAGGTCGACACGGGTGCCGGTCCACTTGACCTCATTCGTCTTCCGGTCGTGCCCCTCGTACACGCCTTCAGAGCCAGTGGACGGCTGCCATTGCGTGCTCATGTCGAGCAGGTTGACGAAGAAGTCGTTCGTCAGCGTCTCTGGCTGCTTGGTGAAGACGCCGTGCGGGGACTTCCCGGCATTTGCACCCAGGACGCGCAGGCCACCGACGAGAACGGCCATCTCAGGCGCCGTCAGCTTCAGCAATTGCGCCCGATCCACCAATCGCTCCTCAGCCGATAGGCGCTGCTTTCCGTGGACATAGTTGCGGAACCCGTCAGCGGTTGGTTCGAGCGGCTCGAAGGAGTCGACATCAGTGTGCTCTTGCGACGCGTCCATACGCCCCGGCGTGAAGGGGACTTTCACGTCGTG
>DASYXM010000057.1:0-75122 GCA_035934795.1 Bryobacteraceae bacterium
CCAGGTCATCAGAGAGCGTGGTAGTAAGACGAGCAAACCCGGGACGCCATCCAGCGACTCCCCAGTCCCCTCGGGCGAACACGCGCTCAACATCATGGGCGGCAGTTAGCGCACAGCGAATGCGTTGTGCGCGACTTGAAAACGGAAACGCACGGCGATAAGTCCGCGAAGCCCCGGCCGCCCGCAACGCCCGAAGTGTTTTTTTGAAGGCACAGTCCCGCGCTGTCCGGCCGTCGCGCGCAGTTCAAGAATGGACGCCAGAAACACGCCCGTAGTCTTTAGTACGTTTTTTTCCCGGATTCGTTTCTTTGCGGCATCGCCATCAGGCGATCCTCGGATTGCGGGCTGAAGCTCTGTATACTGACGATCGAGGCGTAGACTCAATCCAGAAGACAGGAGAACCGACCGATGAAGCCGTTACTGCTTGCCCTTTTTCTGCTGCCCGCGACGAACGCGCTTTTCGCGCAAACCAAAATCAATAAGGCTTCCGTCGAGCTGATCCAAATGGAGCGCGACTGGAGCCAGGCGGACGTTAAAAAAGACGCAGCGGCCCTGAACCGGATCCTCGCCGAAGACTGGATCGGCATCGACTTCCAGGGGACCATCCTGACCAAGGCCCAAGTGCTGAGACAGGTCGGCCTTCACTCCGAAGCCACCGCCACCGAATCCACCGAGCTGGGGGAAATGAAGGTCCGCATCTACGGCAACACCGCGGTCGTCAGCGGCACGGAAATCGAGAAGAGCGAATACAAGGGTCACGACAGCAGCGGAAAGTATGTCTGGACGGACGTCTTCGTCCTCCGCAAGGGCCGCTGGCAGGCCGTTTCCTCACAATCCACCAGGCTTGCGGAGCCGGAAGGGCCATCGGTATTGGCACGCCGGAGCATGACAGCCGAATAGAGAAATACGTTAGTGTCTTGAGCCATAAGTTCGTGCAGTTATTTCTCACTCCACCAACGCAGGTCATCCCGAGCGTAGTCGAGGGACCTGCTTCTAAAGCATTGGCAACGTGCGAGCGGAAAGCGGATTCCTCGACTGCGCTCGGAATGCCTTAGGACCGGCAGCTCCGAGCGCGATCCCCGGGAATCCTCATCCTCACTTGAGCTCTGTCGGAAGATGCCGGGCGTCCTTTTCGTTTTCCGCGCAGATGTAATCGAGCAGCTCCGTATCGGGCGCCAGAATCTGCTTGATGTGGATGGTCCACGGCTTCGTATAGGCCTTCGGATCGTCGATCGTCAGCTCGAGCTCCATGGTTCCAAAGTTCACGCGATGGAACTTTTCCGTCAGCCGGGCCGCGTCGGTCAGCGGAGTGGCCGCCGTATCCATCCATATCCCGTCGCGGAAACCAGCGGTCTGCACAACCAGCGTGTCGCCTTCCCATTTCCCCGTCGAGTAGCCGTTCCAGGTGGGGTTCGGGTCGACCGGAAGAGGCCGCCCGTCGGTGAAGATCTGCCGGTAGCTGGCGTTCAGCTCGTTCAGAATCACGATGTATCCCGGGAGCTGGACGACCTTGCGGAACAGGGGAAAAATATCCAGCCGCACCACGCCCGTGGGAAGACAATGGGTCAGCGGATCGTTGGGACGATTGTTCGCCCTGGTCTTCTTCACCAGCTCGGCCGCCCATGGTTGAAAGGGTAGACCCTCCTTGAGACTTTGGCCGATGTTCCCAAACTCTGGCGGGATGGCGACCTCGGTAGCGCAATACATCGTCGGCACGCCGTTGAAACCGCCGACGCCAATAGCGTTCCCGACCGGGCAAGGAATGCCCCAGATTCCCGAAAGATCCGGCTTGCCGTCCGAAGTCCGGGGCGTGGGCGCGGCGCGGTCCGGCTTGCCGTCCGCGAGCCGCGGAATTCCCGGGGTCGGGTAATCCAACCACTGCGCCGAAAGCGGCGAAGCCAGCGCGCAGACGATGATCCCAACCGCGGTTCGCATTTCCACTCAATTCTACTCGTTTTCAAGACCCTGCGAGCATGAACTGCTTGCATTTCGTACCCGGGGTACGTATAATGTAGGGGTGGCTAAAAAGAAGCTTCCGCCGGAAGTCCTGGCTTACTTTGTGAGGATGGGTAAGAAAGGTGGCGCATCCGGTGGTCATGCGCGGGCAGCTAAGATGACCGCCGAAGAGCGAAGCGAGAGCGCCCGTCGAGCGGTACTGGTCCGGTGGCAGAATGAAAGAAATAAGGGAGATAGTGACAGCATGCATCGAATTGAAAAATAAGAAGTTATGGATTGCCTTCGGACGGTGGGTATGCTAAAGTCTAGTTGTGGGATGTCGATAGTTTCGATATACTCGCGGACCCCAGCTTTGTGGGTTTGGACGCAACGCTTGGAGATCAATATGGGCAAAGATTCGAACACAACCCCCCGGGAAACGCGGACGAGCCGCACAGAGAGAGAAATCGATCAGGCAATTCACGCCATCTACCAAACGTACGGTGGTAACCTCTCGGAATTCCTTCAGGCCGTTGACTCAGAGGTTACGCGAGAGCATTCAGAAAGCCGTGAGGAGACGCCGTTAAAGTTGGTCAGAGAACGTTGAGACGCTTTCGTGTCGTCGCTGACGCCGAACAAGGATTTTAGAGCAGATCCAAAGCGGGGAGTGTACGTCCAAGGAAGAATCGATCAGCAACTGATTGATCGACTGACGCCGGAGATTATACGTCTTCAGGCCGAAAGCCGAGATCCGATCACAGTCTATATCGACAGTCCCGGAGGAAGCATTTCTCATGGAGAAGTGCTCCTACGTTTGCTGACCGCTGAAGACCAAGGCTTCTCGGACCCATGCCGCCTCATTACTGTGGTTACATCTGTGGCTGCTAGTGCCGCTGCGGACTTGTTATCCTCAGGCGGGTACGCGATTGCGTATCCAGGAAGCGTGATCTTCTTCCACGGCGTTAGATCTCTTACAGACAACCCCCTCACTGTAGAGTCCGCATCTTCCCTTAGGGACTCACTGAGGTTGAGCAACGACAGATATGCAATGGCCTTGGCTGATCGGTCATATTGGCGGCTCGTTTTTCGCTATGCAACGCTTCGATCCCAGTTCGAAGCACACAGGGCGAAACAAACCCCGAAGGATCTTAGTGATCTGGATTGCTTCGTTGAGCTGATTTCCGAAAAGCTTTCAAAGAAGGCGTTGAAGCTAATCCAACAGGCCCAGGAGCGTAACGCCAAGTATGAAAATCTGGTGGATCGCGTGCTCGCATCTGCTGGTCGAAGAAAAGGCTTTAAAGCCGCTAAGCGTGTTGCTGAGTTTGAGGCCGCGCTGCTGCATGGAGTAATCGACGTTGAGCTTCGCACAAATACGGGGCAAGATTGGAAATTCACCGAGAGGGGGATCGCGCAACTAAGTGACGATTTTTTCTTGCTCGATGAGTACCTCAACAACTATGAAACGCCCCAAATGCTTGCTCAGTGCAGGAGATGGGCTGACTACTTTCTGACCGACGGAAATCGCAAGGAGCTAGAGGCCATTCCCGAAGGGTCGGCCCGCGAAGAACGGAAGATTGAAATCGTCAAGCCCATCATTAGACCCATTTGGTTGTTTTTCGTTGCGCTGTGCCACGCGCTCCAGGCGGGAGAATACGAACTGACGCCGTTGGATGCATTCTGGCTGGGCCTCATCGATGAAGTTGTAGGTCGCAAGGAGGAAGTGACACTCCGTTTGATCGTAGAGGCCACGGTGGCTGCATCAACGGTAGCGGCGGCACCCGCGGCTTAGACGGCAGCCTGATCTCCATCAACCAACATTCCCGACTCGCCGACAAAAGCGTTGGAGCAACTACTTGCCGCCGCGATACATTATTCGCCAGATCTTGCCCTTCTGGCTATCCGCGATGTAGAGCGATCCGTCAGGACCTTCCGCGACTCCATCCGGGCGCGCTGCCGCGTCATTCGGATTCATCAGCGGAGTTTTCCCGGTGAACCCGCTGGCGAAGACTTCGAAGTTTCCCGACGGCTCCCCGTTCGAGAAAGGCTGGAACGTGATGTTATAGCCGGCCTGCTCCAAAGGCGACCGGTTCCAGGAGCCATGGAAGGCGATGAACGCGCCGTTCTTGAAGCGGCCCGGGAACTGGCTGCCGGAATAGAACATCATGTCGACGGGCGCCCAATGCGCCGGGAACGCGGCCACCGGCGGAGTAAAGTCGGCGCAGCGGCCCACGTTCTTGCCGTCGCCGCCGTACTCCGGATTCATCAGGAACTTCTTCTGCCCATAGTCGTAGAAGCAATACGGCCAGCCGAAGTTCGATCCAGCCACCGCGCGATACAGAGGCTCAGCCGGGCGCTCGGCGTTCTCCTTCGCTGTGAACACCCCCGGCCACATCACGTCGAGCTGATCCCGGTTGTTCATGGTGATGTAGACGGCGCCATCGTGCCAGGCGATCGCGGGCATTTGACGGAGCCCCGTGGCGAAGCGCGTGCCGTCTTCCTGCTTCTGCCCCAGCTTGTTTTCGTCGAACTTCCAGATGCCCCCGTTCTTCTCCAGAATCGGGCAAGGATCTTGCCCCGGCGATTTAGCCTGCCGGTCTTTCGTCTGGCACGCGTTGGACGGCGCGCCGACGTTGACGTAGAGCGAACCCATCCCATCGAAGGTGATCCCCTTGTCGCCGTGCTGGCGCACTCCCGGCAGGCCCGTCACGACGGTCTCAGGCGGGCCGGCGGGTTTCAAGTCGCCCGGCATCATCTTGTAGCGCAAAACCGTATTGCGGCCGGCCACGTAAAGATATCCGTTGCGCAGGGCGATGCCCGTAAAGCTGTCCTCCCCAAAGTGCTCCTTGACCTCGAATTTCCCGTCGCCGTTGTTGTCGCGTAGCGCAGCCACACCGCCGTCCTGCAGCGCGACGAACACGTCGCCGTTCGGCGCCACCACCAGGTGACGGGCCGTGCCGAGGCCGTCGGCGGCGACCAGCGCGCAAAATCCCCGGGGAAGCGTGAGGCCTCCGTTGTTCGGATCGCAGACCGGGGCTGCACTTAGGATCGAAAGGGACGCCGCGGCAACCAACCATCCGACAGCCATGGCAATTCTGAAAGAGGGCATATTTTCTCCTAACGCGTTTCTCTCGAACACCGCATCATATATTATCGAACGTGTTATGGCGAGTCGTGCTTCTGGCGTTTCGGTAATCGTCCTTGCCGCTTGGATGTCATGCCTCCTCGGTCAGGACAAAGCTCCGCGGTCCGTCCAGGACGGCATCTATACGGATCGACAGGCGGCGCGCGGTGAAGCGGATTTTCGCGACGCTTGCGCTTCGTGTCACGGCCAGAAGCTGGAAGGCCGCGGACAGATTCCGCCGCTCGCCGGGAGCGATTTCATATCCAACTGGAACGGTATGACCGTCGGCGACTTGTTCGAGAAGATCCAGGTTTCCATGCCCGCCGACCGTCCCGGCCAGTTCAGCAAGGAACAGAACGCCGGAATCCTGGCGTATATTCTTAAATTCAATCAGTTTCCAGCGGGCACGAGAGAGTTGCCGGCGGACGCGGAGGCGCTCCGAGGAATTCGCTTCGAGGCGGATAAGACGGACAAATGATAGGCCGGCTCGTGGCCGTCAGTCCCCGATCAAGGCTGAATGGCTGTAAGATACATTTGACACATGCTCCGTAATTCTGGACTATGCTTCGAGTAAAGGAGATTCTCGTGAACCTATCGAAATGGGCTGGAGCCGCTCTTCGGCGCCCGGCGCCGGCCATCGGAATCCTGGCTCTAGTGGTTCTTTCGAACCCCTCGGCGAAGAGAAACGAGCCAGCCGGCGCGATTCCCTCCGAGGTACGCAGCTTGATGGCAGCCTACGGCGCCGGAGCCGTGACCATCGACCGCGGTGCGAGAGACTACAAGCTGGCGGAGCAGATCGACTGGAAAGGCCGTCCCGGAAGCGTCACTCAATCGGCGATTGTGTTTGGCGATCCGACCAAGCCCGGGATGTATGTCCAGCTCCTCAAGCGCGGCCCCGACGATTGGAGCCAGCCGCACGTTCATCCCAACGACCGGTACATCACGGTTCTCGCCGGAACGATGTTGATCGGAACGGGCTCGAAGCTGGACCGCGACAACACGGTTGCCGTCAAGCCGGGCGGGGTGATCAGGGACATCGCGAACCAGCCGCACTACGACGGCACGGGGCCGGACGGCGTCACCATCGAGATCATTGGCATGGGTCCGACGTCGAACACGCCCGTCGGAGCGAAGTAAACGCCGCTCCCCGCAGTTGGGCACCGCGCGTCGCGCGGGGTAATTCCGTATTCGGCGCGCTATCCGCTTCCCCGCCCCGCCGCGGGCAATTTTGAACGGATCAGCGACTCCACCTGGCGCCACACGCTGGGGTCCGATTCAATCTCGATGTGCGGCTTCATGAATGCGCGCGCGTACCACGGGTATCCGTCGCAGTCGATTGTGTGGGTCCGATAGTCGAGTTGAAAGTTCCCCAGGATCTGAGTCCGTGAGGCGTCGTCGGCCCGTATGCGGGAGCGGCCGTGAACCAATCCGCTGGTTTGATAAAAATTCACGGCTTGCGCGACGTTCGCCGGGATGGACCGGTCGTCTTCGCCCGGTTTGGTCACGCTGTCCACCTGGACGGTGAGCAGCACCGGAATTCCTTCCTTCCCAAGCGCTCTCGCCAGAGTGACGGTTTCCGAAGCGCCCCAACTGTGTCCGTAGATGGCGATGCGCGCGTCGAGCTTCTCCTGAGCCGACAACGTTCCATCGTGGTTCGAGTCCAGGAGTTGCAAAGTCTCCCGGCGCGCCTGCTCTCCCCGGCGATTCTCAAACATCCTCACCTGCACGCCCGAACTGTAGTCCCTCTGTAAGCGCGTCGCGAGCTGGACTTCGGAATGGACTGCGTTCGTACGCCCAACCAGCCCGCCAACGAATCCGATGACGATGACGGTGGGGCGGGCCGGAAAGGCCACAACGGCGTCGGGGTGCGTTGGGCCGTCCCAACCCGGCGCGGGACAGCTGGCGTACAACACGGCGAAAATGACGATGGAAATGCGGAAGGGTAATGCGACAGACAACATGAGAAAGGCCGCTGGGCGGGCTCAACTTGCAGGAAGTGTGCAACTCCGCCGCCCTTGGGGATTGTACCATCCCGCTCTCGGGCCGATTCGCCACCGCCGGCGATGGGCCGCTCACCGGCTGGCCGTCGGCGATTCGCGGCGGCCCGGAGCCAGCGCAACAATCCGATTCGACTGCAGTTCTTGGGCGATCGACTCGGGTTCCACCGCGGATTCCCCGGCGTTGGCGAAGCGGCGGGGATTGAAGCGCCCGTCCTCCACCCACGCGACGGCCAGGCTTCCTCCAATGAAAGGATGCAGGACTGCCAGGGGAGCGAGCGGCACGATGTACTTTTTTGATTTCAGCAGGGATTCGATCACACCGCGCACTGCGGTGCTGCGCGGCACCGTGCCGGTTACCTGCGGGATGACGAAACCGGAGAATTGAAGCTCGGGATGCTTTTTCCCATAGCGCACCAAGCGCTTGGCCGCCTGCTTCGGCGTCATGATACCCACGTCTGCAATCAGGCTGCGGCGCACGGCTTTCGGATAGTAAAAGTCGATGACCTGCCGGGCGAAATCCGCGCAATTTTGAAACAGCAGATTGAAACGATTCTCGTTTGAGCGCGAGTTGAAGTCGCGAATGAACCGATCGTCCTGATCGGCGGCCGTTTTGAGTTCGAACGCATAGATCGTCCGGTCATAGGCGGCGCCGATCAGTTGGGTCCAATCTCCTTGAGGTGCGCCGCCGTCCGCTTCATCCGGGGCGACTTCCTCCAGGTGCTTCCGCCGGTAGTCGTCCCGCAACGCCGCGACCTCCTGGGCGCTCGCCTCCCGAGGCGCCAGCGCCGCGCGATCCACCCCGTAAAGATACGCCATCACCGGAATCGCGATCCAATCGTATCTGCCGACTCGATGGTACCGGCTGATGACGACTCCCTGCTCGCCGTGGTGGCAGCGCCGCAGGGACACCAACGAATCCGCGCACACATCCGAAAGATAGACCGCGGCGTGTCCCGTGGGATTCATGCCGCCAAAGGCGCCAAATGGCTCCTCGAGGAGAAGGGCCACATTCGCGCTTGCCGTAGCCGCGTTCAACAGGAGTAACAGGAAAGACGTTGCCAAGGCCTTCATGAGCCCTCATCCTAGGGAAGCCGTTAGCTTGACGGCGCCGGTAACTTGTTGAAGGAAGGGTTTTTCATGCAGGAGCCCTTCCGCCCGGGCTTCAAATTGAATGACGGCGCCACGGGGCTCTTCGTTTCGGCCCACTGTCAGGATGCCGGCGGAAGGCGCGTAAGCGCTCGAAGATAGACGCCTTTGTTCCTGCAAGGACTTCGGGGCAGGCGTGGACCAACACCCGGGAGGTTACGCGCGCATATTCTGCCGAGACGTTTCAGATCACTGGAGTGGAGTCGCCGCCGCAAAGCTCTTGAGCTGTTTCCTTAATTCGATTACCGCGGCCTTCAACGTCTCCGGTGAAGGAAACTCTTCGTAGCCGCAGTAGAGCGGCTCCGCCGCGCGGCTGGCTTCCCGTATGTGGGGACGCTCCGTGGTCGGCGCGAACGCAACGGCCGTGCGCGACTTCTTGTAGCTGCTCGTAATCAAACGGTCGCTGTGGCCGTCCTCGGCGCGCCTCACCTCACCGAGATAGCTGCCGTTGGGACCATAAACTTCCGCACCAACGAAGCGGCCGACTTCCACGCCATCGTAAGTGAAAAGCGACACATCCCGGCGATACCCGAAGCACACTCCGCTCCAGGTCCATAGCTGCGTAACAGGCGTCAGGACGGCCCTGACCAGGTGGGCGGCTTGAGAGTTGCTCATATCTTTCCCTTATTCGGCGGTGTGGGAAAGTCCTGAGATCGGAGTGTTCCCTTATATCAGATTCAGTCCTTTTCTACCTCCGTACTACGGTCGGGCATGTCCTGTTACGTATGACAACCGTGGGCCACCCGCGCAAAGCAGCACTGTGGCTCACGAGCTGGGCGGAATGCCGGCGAGCTTCTCCCCAAAGCGGGCTTCCATTGCAGAATCGCCTGCCAGGGAAGGCTGCGGTGAGGTCCGGATTCTCCGTGGATTTGGGCGATTGGTACTCGCAGCGTCAAGGTACTGAATAAGTCCCCGAAAATTAATGTCTTACGCTCTTGTTCCGGCAGTAGCTCAGTGCTATTCTTCCGTCAGTCCCGGCCAGCGAGAAGTCCAGTGATGAACTTTGCAGAGCGGCCCTGGACGCCACCTTAGAGCACAGCGGATAACAGGTGGTCCTGACGATTCGGAGGTTTCGGGGGATGAAAGACAGCAGAATCTGCGAAGGGAAACGCATCGAGTGGACCGGCGCCGGCGGCGACTACTTCCTGGCCATCGTGGTGCAAGAGGATGAAGTCATCGCGGAACGCTGGGGAACCCGGCAAGACATCCTTGCCTGGATGGAGACCAACTGGCCGCAGCTCCCTGAAAAATACGTGCCCATGGCGTACGTTCCTCGCCGCCGGCGAAGCACGCCCACGAGCGCCCCGCCCCTGCGAAGCAAGAGTCACCACGCGGCGTGAAGTCCCCGTCCGCGCCCAAGCGGAACGCGAGAAATGCGCCGTCACCGGCCCTGCGACCGGGGAGACGCGCGGACGGCCCGTTCGAACGCCCAATTGCGAATGTGATTGATCTGCTCCTTCATGGTGCGCGACAGCGGGACGATCTTCGCGGCGACGGTGATCAGGTCCTGCTCGGTGGCTTCGCGTCCCTCGATCTGCGCCTTGGTCAGCGCAGAGACGACGCACTGTTCGATCTCCGCCCCCGTCCAGCCATTCGTAAATTGCGTCAACGGAGCAAGGTTGAACCGGCCGGCGTCGACACCCCGGCGATTCAGGTGGATCCTGAAGATTTCGATCTGCTCCTCTTCGAGCGGCAGGTCGACGAAAAACACTTCGTCGAAGCGCCCCTTGCGAATCATTTCGGCGGGGAGAAGATCGACCCGGTTGGCCGTGGCGGCGACGAACAGGCCCGGGGCTTTCTCCTGCATCCAGGTGAGGAAGAACGCGAAAATCCGGCCCTGCTCGCCGCTCGATTCCGTCGAGGTGATGCCCATCTCGATCTCGTCGAACCACAGCACCGCGGGAGCCATTTCTTCCATGGTTCGGCACGCCTCGACGAACGCGCCCTCCGGTTTGCCGTGCCGCCCGGAGAAAATTTCGATCATATCCACCCGATACAGCGGAAGCTCGAAAGTGGAAGCGATCGCCTTGACGCAGAGGCTCTTGCCGCAACCCGGAATCCCCATGAGGAGGATCCCTTTGGGCACGATTTCCGCGGTCAGGCTGTCGCGCAACTGAAACAGTTTCCGGCGCTCGATCAGCCATTTCTTGAGGCCCTCCAGGCCCCCAAGCTCGCCCATGTCCCTGCCCTCGGCGATGAACTCGATGACGCCGCTGCGGTTGATCAAGAGGCGTTTCTCTTCGAGCAAAGCCGGTAAAGACTCGGGTCCCAGCCGCCGGCCGGTGGCCAGGGCGCGGCGCAACGCGTAGCGCGCCTCGTCGAGCGTGAGGCCCCGCAGAGCAAGCGCCAGTTGGTCGAGGACGGCTTCGCTGGTTTCGCCGCCGTCGCTCCGCGGCGAATTCAGACGAACCTCGTCGCGCAGAAAATCCACCAGCTCGACCGCGTCGGGCGGCCGGAGCTCCACAAACATGACACTGCGCTCGAGCTCTTCGGGAATGAACCGCACCGGAGACGTGATGACGACGAACTTGCGCTGATCCAGACAGCTCTCGTGGAGGTCTCGCAGGCGCCGCCGAATCTCCGCGGATTCGCGCAGCGGCTCGTGGAAATCCTTGAGGTGGAAAATCGCGGCGCCCGCGTGCGCGGCGATGAAATCCAGAGCGCCGCGCGGACTCTCCGTGCCGGCCTCGGCGATCGCATCGTCGCGGCGCATTCCCTCCGTGAGGCTCCAGGACCAGACCGGCACCGGCGTGGACGCGAGCTGTCCCCGGCCCACCTCGCGCAACACCCTCCCGATGCGCTGCTCTTCGGAGGAGCGGATGTAGGTGAGCGGCCGCCCTGATTCGAAAACCTCCCGCAGAATCTTGGCCGCCCGGCTTTCGGTGGACTGCGATTCCTTCCGGGGCTCGGCCGCAACCGGGCCGTTGCTCTTGGAATGGGCCGGCGCTGAACTCTTGGTCGCGATGGTGCGGCTCCTTACGGCGAGACTCCTCTTATTATTGACGAAACCCATCAGGAAAAAGACTGAGGAAAAAAGACGGCGGAGAATTTCATCGCCGGGGTGTTTCCAGCACGCCCTTACCGGCATCATAGGAAGGGATGCATCGCGTCGCGATACTCGGCGGAGGATTCGGAGGGTTGAACGCCGCCAAGGCGCTGCACGACGTCCCCGTGGAAATCACGCTGATCGACCGGCGCAATTTCCATCTGTTCCAGCCGCTGCTGTATCAAGTGGCCACCGGTTCGCTTTCTCCGGGCGAGGTCGCCGCCCCACTCCGGTCGGTCTTGAGTCGACAAAAGAATGTCCGAGTACTGCTCGACGAAGCCACGGATCTCGATCCTGGCGCCCGAAAGCTCCTGCTCAAAAGTGGCGCTGCGATCGATTACGACACGTTGATCGTCGCCGCGGGCTCGCGCACCGTTTATTTCGGCCATCCGGAGTGGGAATCCATCGCGCCGGGGCTCAAGACCGTCGAAGACGCGACCGCCGTCCGGCGCAAGATTCTATACGCCTTTGAAGCGGCCGAGCGCGAGACCGATCCACCGCGGCGGCGCGAGTGGCTTACGTTCGTGGTGGTCGGCGCGGGACCCACCGGCGTGGAGCTCGCCGGGGCGCTCGCCGAGATCGCCAACGATACTCTGCGCCACGATTTCCGTTCGATTCATCCGGAAGAGTCGCGGATTCTGCTCTTGGACGGCTCGCCGCGCGTTCTGCCGGCGTATCCCGAGGATCTTTCGAACGCGGCCGAGCGGTCGCTCATCCGGTTGGGCGTCCGATTCCGCAACAACGTTCGCGTCACCGCCATCGACACCGAAGGCGTTACGCTTCAGACCTTGTGCGGCACCGAGCGGCTGGCCGCGCGCACTGTGCTGTGGGCCGCGGGCGTCGCCCCGTCCGATTTCGGCCGCGTGCTCCATCGTCGTGCGAATGCGCCCCTGGACGCGCGGGGCCTGGTTCTGGTGGATCGCGATCTGACCGTGCCCGGCCACCCCGAAATCTTCGTGATTGGCGACCTCGCGCGCCTCGATCAGGATGGCAAGCCGCTGCCGGGGGTCGCGCCCGTCGCCATGCAGCAGGGAAGTTACGCGGCGAGCGCAATCCAGGCGACACTTCAGGGACGCGCCATCGCCGGTTTCCGCTACTTCAACAAAGGCAGCCTCGCCGTGATCGGCCGGGCGGCCGGCGTCGCCGATTTCGGACCGCTTCGATTCCACGGTTTTCTCGCGTGGCTGCTGTGGCTGTTCGTTCACCTGATGTACCTGGTGCAGTTTCAGAACCGGCTGATCGTGTTCATCCGATGGGGAATCCAGTACTTGACTTTTTCGCGAGGCGCGCGTCTCATCACGGGACCGGGCCAGGAGTAAGAGCGCCGGGTCGGGTTTAGGGAACCAGCGCGGCTGGCGTTGGCGGCCGGTGCTCCTGCAAAATCAGGATGTCTCCATACCCGATTCGCAGATACAATTTCTGCGCGGCGCCGGAAGTATTCTGAACAAACTGATGGCCGACGGGCCAGGGCTTGCGTTTCACGGCGCCGGGGAAATCGGAAGTCACGCCGCCGATGTCGCTCTTGGCGTCGATCGCGTACTGGCCGGTTTCGGCAAGCCGCAGCGTAATCAAGCCCCGACGGTCGGTCACTTGGACGTCGCCGGTGACATCCGCGACATGCACTTCTCCGAGGCCGTGATCGACGGTCAACTTTGCATTGCGGGGAATTTTGATGTCGTAGCTCACATAGAATTTCGTGACTCGACGCCGGAGAGAATCCGTCGTGACGACCACGTCGTTGCCGCGGCGCTCCGCCGTAACGTGCACTTCGTCGAGCTCGCGCGCCGCCTTTTCGCGATCCCGCGCGTCGTAGGCTTCTTTCGTCGATATGAGGGTTGCAATCTCCACATCAGGCCGGTCCCAACCCTGCACCGTGAGCTCGCCGACCGGGTTCGTCAGCTTCAGCGCGCCGCCGGACGGGAAGTCGATTCTTTCAGTTTTCGTGACCCGGATTTTCTGCGCGGTTTCATCGGCGGCGAGAAGCATGCAACTCATTCCCAGCCCGATCGCGATAAGCGTTCTCATCATCAGCCTCGTTGACCTCTTGCGCGCTTCCCATTTTCTCAACTTTGCCCGCACCTGTTCTTGCGCTCGATCCCTTAGTGTCCGGAGTTACAAATGCGTTGAATAATTCGAGGGATCTCCTAGTGACAAACGATGACCTCGTCATTCCGAGCGGCAGCGAGGAATCTGCGGTTTGCTCGCGGGTTGCCAACGCTTTAGAAGCAGATCCCTCGACTGCGCTCGGGATGACTTCGCAAGGGGATGAGATGTAAGGGCATTTGTTATGGAAACGAACTTCCGAGACACCACACTAGAACCGGATCAGTGCTTCGACATAACCGAGCCGGCCGTCCTTGCCCCTCGGGTAAATCGCGCTCATCGCCGCCAGGCCTTGTGCGTAGCTGAAGTAACCGTTCAGGGTGAGGCGCGAATTCACGCGATACTCGACGCTGGTGTCGTACAGGTTGGCGAGCGACCTCCGGCCGAAGGTATTCCGTCCGGTGTAGCCGAACGTCCACGGCTGAAAAGCGCCGCCGCCGCTATACCACAGGTCGGCCGCATCGGTGAGACGAAGCGCATGGAACTCCGAATCCAGCGTGACTCTCGGATGCGGGCGCAGAATCAAAATCCCAAAGGCGTCTTCGTTGTTCATCATGTTGAAGAACGGGAATCGGGCGAACGGCCGCGGCGTGGGCAGGATCTGAAAGAAGGTTCCGTGCGTGTTGTCGTTCGGATTGCCGTCGCCGGAGCTCCAGAAATACCCGCCGCGCACCCACGGACGGAGCTTGGGCAGGAGCTTGGGCTGGATTCCGGCTTCGGCGTCGAGCGCCCCCGCGCGATGCTGCTGAATACCCCAGCACCCGGTTTGCGCGGCGCCCCACAAGAGGACGTCGAAGGTGGCGAGAGGCTCCTCGAAGGCGTGCATCGTGTGTCCGCCGTAGGTATCGATGCGAATATCGTCCAGATCGCCCCGGCGCACCGCGACGGGACGATTATCGGTCTTCACGATAGGCCGCCAGTCCTCGTATTCGATCGCAAACAGCCGCGTGTCGGCGGAATGCCGCCCGCGCCCCCACTCGCGCGTAAACGATCCATAGCCGAAGGCGACCTTGTTCCAGCCCCACCCGTCCACCTGAAACACGCCGCGCGTCGGCACCGCCGCGACGAACGCAAGCGTGCCCGCCCGACCCGCGTACGAATAGGAAATCCCGTCCATACTTCGCTCCACTTCCGTAAAGCCGAAATTTCCGATGAGCCGGGCGATCACACGGTCGCGTTTCACGGCGGCGAGCGTGACGTTGTTGGGCGCAACTTCGCTCCCGTCGAGGAACTCGAATCGTCCGATCAGAAGTTTGTTCGCTTTGTTCCCATGCAAATCATCGAACTTCACGTAGAACAGCTTCGGGAAAATCATGGCGGTGTTTTGGCTCGCGCCGTTGGCCGTGAAGTAATTCCCGCCGAATCCGAGCGCGCCTTGCTGCGGCCCGGTACCGACGGCGTTGGACGGGAGCCCTAACAGAATCGGCGCTCCGAATTCGGCGTTCCATCCCCAGGCGCCGTGGTCTTGCGAGAATCCGAAGCGTAGCAGGCTTCCCGAGAAGGCATACGCGTTGTCGCCGGATGTGGGCTGAAACCAATCCCAGCCGAAGAGCCTGGTCCGCAAACTGCCGCTGAAGGTGATGCCGCCCAGTTGCAACGAATCCGGCGCTGGCGCCGTCTGGCCGTAACTCGCCCCCGGCAAGCCTACCGCCAGCGCCAACAGGAGCACTCGCGCGGCATTTCTTAACAGGAGAAAGACCCTCGCGGCTTTCTTTCCGAGGCGGCCGCGCTCGGCGGCATGGCCCCGACAGAGACTTTCATGCGGCGATTGTACCGCGTTTTCGAAAAGCGGCCTTCGCGCGCGATGGGACGACTGTTGATCGGATACCGGTGAATCTATTTACGCCACGAAACAGGTAACCCCTGGCTTCAGAATCGGCCTTGTGGGGCGTGAACAAGTGAGCTATTGTGAAGGCGAGGAGAGGCGTCGTGAAGGCGGTCATGTGGTCCGCGTGCTTGTTGTGTGCTGCAACGCTCGCGTTCGGCCAGCGCGGCGAGGGCCCCGGCCCGTCCGGGGGTGGTCCCCGAGGAATGTCTGGACTCCCGTCTGTCGGGCCGATCTCGCCACTCGGCGCGGTGGGACCGGGAGGAATGTCTGGACTCCCTCCTGTCGGGCCGATCCCGCCACTCGGCTCGGTGGGACCGCGATTCCCCGCGGGTCGTGGTTTTGACAGTTCGTTCTCCTCGTTCGGATATCCCGTGATGCTCGGAGACTACGCCTATCCGCCGGTCTATGAAGCGCCGCCCATGATGGCGCCTCCGCCCATCATCGTAGTGCCGCCGCCTCCGCCTCCGCGGCCTGCGCGATCGGAAATTCGGGAATACAAGACGTTGCCGGAGGGGCAACCCGCGGTCGCCGCAGGGGATGAACCGAAATTTGCGATCGCGCTAAAGGACGGCTCCGTGCGGTACGCCGTTGCGACGTTCGTCCAGGGAGATATGCTCGCCTACGTCGACCCGGATGGCCGGCAGCAGCGCGTCTCGGGTGAGGACGTGGATCGCGACACCACCAGGCGGCTCAACCAGGCGCTGAAAGTCAACTTGTATTTGCCGCCTCCGGCGCATTAGACCGGAACGAGCCGCGTCGCTACGAGGACCCACCGGCCGCTCGGGTCAGAGTGCCAGCCTCACTGGATTCGGAAGCGGCAGGCTTTCGCAGAGGAGCCTCGACCTCGGTCGGGCAGCCGTTGCGGCACACCAGCCAGACGCTCCCATTGCGATCCTTGATCTGCATCCGGTCGAGGCAGAAGGGGCATTCGACCGGTTCTGGATTTTCCATGGTTGGTTCGGGCAACAGGGGCAAGCTTAGCACGGTGCCGTCCGCTTTACCAACCTATACTGTTTTCATAGATACCGTAGACCCGTCTTGCGGGGCAGCCCTTCCGGGCTGCAGCCGCGCTTCTGCGCGGCTTGCTCATTGCTCTTGGCGAATCGCCGGGCAGAAGCCCGGCGGCAAGGCGGAAGCCATGCCCCACAACGGATCACGATAACTGTGAAAATGCGCTAGTCCACTGGGTTCGTGGCGAAAATCGAGACTTCGGTGGTGAATCCCCGGTCGTCCATTTCGAGCATCGCCCTCACCGCCTGCGCGATTTCCTCGCCGCGCAGCTTGCTCTCGTTTGCCTTTTGCGGAATGCCCGCTGTGGCCGCGAAGCTGGTCAGTACTTCGCTTGGATTCACCTGCATCACCCGAATATTGTATTTCCGCAGCTCCCCTCGCCAGCATTCGGTCATCCCGCGAAGCGCGAATTTGCTTCCATAATAGGCGCTGCCGTTCGGCGCCCCGCGCATGGAAGCCGTGGACGCGACGTTGATAATATTTCCGCGCTTGCGCTTGATGAAATGCCTGGCGGCTTCGCGACCCATCAGCATCGCCCCTGTGACGTTGGTGGCGAAGACGGCGTCGAAGCCGGCGCGATCCATATCCACCAGGCTCTTAAATACGCCGATGCCCGCGTTGTTCACCAGGATGTCGAGATCCCCGAATTTCTGGAGCACCTCGCGATAGGTCCGCTCGACGTCCGCCTCCTTCGACACATCGGCCCGGATCGGAAACGCGCCCAGCGCCCGAGCCGCCTCCTGAAGGCGTCCCTCGTCACGTCCGGTGATCGCGACGCGCGCTCCCGCAATCACGAGTGTCTGGGCGATGGACCGGCCGATGCCCGCGCTCCCGCCCGTGATCAGTGCAACTGCATTCGTTAAATTCATGGTTCCCTCTCTATGCGGAACTATCATTGTCGCCGAACCCGGGACGAGAGGAGGAGCGATCGCGAATGGGCTCTGGCGTTACAAGACCGATGGGTGGAAAATGTCTTTATGCGGCACCCATGCTTCCAGCCGTTGCCGATCGCTCTCGCAGTTTTGGCCGCGAGCGCCGCGCTTGCCGCTCAATCCACGCGCGTCCAGGATCTTGGCCTCGGCAAACTCGTGGTGGCGCGCCGCAACGCCCCCGACCCGATTTTCGCCGAGACCGTGATATTGCTGGTCCGCTATGAGAACGGCGGGACCGTAGGTCTCGCCCTCAATCGCCGCAGCAAGGTGCCGGTCTCGCAAGCGCTGGAAGGATTGAACGGGTCGAAGCAACGCTCCGAGCCCGTCTTTTCCGGAGGGCCGGTCGAGCCTGCAGGTGTGCTGGTGCTGCTTCGCGCCAACACCGTGCCGGAGGGCGCCGATCATGTGATCGGCAAAGTCTACCTCGTCTCCAGCAAGGCCCTCCTGGAAAAAACCCTGGCGGGCAAGGCCGGGCCGAACGACCTCCGCGTTTATGTGGGGTACACGGGTTGGGCCGGCGGGCAGTTGGAAAGCGAAATCAAGCGCGGCTTCTGGTCCATCTTCACCGGCAGCGCCGACCTGGCTTTCGATCCCGATCCCGATTCCCTGTGGTCCCGGCTGATTGGGAAAGAAGACCAGCCGATCGCCGGCGTCAAACTCCCTGCGCTCGCCTTCGCCCGTGATCCTGCGGGCATTCACTAAGTGCGACGAGTCGGAGTGATCGCTTGTAGGGCGGGCGTCCACGCCCGCGCCGGACCTCCTGGTCCGGCTGACGGGATGAGGGAAAGGATGGCCGACCCATCTTTTCGCGTTTCAGCACGGGCCGACGACGACGTCGGCTGCGGACCAGGAGGTCCGCCCTACTTCCTGGTCAATTCGCGACGGGGGCGGTTTTCTTTTGGACCCGTTCCGCGTACCATAGCGGAATGCGCCCTTTCATCGTTCCGGGATTGTTCCTGCTGCTCGCGCCGATTGCTTTCGCCGACGACGGCCAGCAAGTGTTGAGCATCGACCACTACGTTCCAGTGCACTCCACAGCGCCTGCATCGGCCGGCCAAACCACCGAAATCTATGTCCACGAACTGGTGAGCGCGGGGACGGCTTTGCGCGGAGCCACGCTCGCCGACCGCGTGGCTCTCTTCGTTCATGGCGCCGGCTCGCCCGCCGAAGTCGCCTTCGACGTGGATTATCAGGACTACAGTTGGATGGATTTCCTGGCCCGCGCCGGCTTCGACGTGTTCGGGATCGACATGACCGGCTACGGCCGTTCCACACGTCCCGAGCCCATGAACGATCCATGCAATCTTGCCAAGGATCAGCAGGCCGCGCTGGTGCCGAGTCTCATTCCATCTCTATGTGACGCTCCGAATCCGCGCCCCATCAGCACCATCGCCTCCGATTGGGACGACATCGACGCCGTGGTGAATCATATTCGCGCGCTTCGCCATGTGGACAAACTTAATCTGCTGGGCTGGTCCCAGGGCGGGCCGCGCGCCGGTGGTTATGCCGCGCACCATCCCGAAAAGGTGCTGAAGCTGGTGCTGCTCGCCCCGGCTTACAATCGCGCGATGCCGCTCAATCAGGCGGAGACCAAATTTACGGCTGCTTCCATGAATACGCAGTCGCGCGCCGAATTCATCGCCAATTGGGACCGCCAGGTTGGTTGCGCGGATCAGTACGATCCCGTCGCGAGCGACGCCATCTGGTCTCAGATGATCGAATCCGACCCCGTGGGAGCCACCTGGGGCACCGGAATTCGCCGCGCGCCCACGGTTCCTACATGGGGCTGGAACAACTCGGTCGTTTCGAAGATGCAGATCCCCACGCTGATGGTTTCGGGCGCTCACGATAAGCAGGTATCGCCGGATCGCGTCCGCGAGTTGTATCAGGATCTCGGCTCGTCGAAGAAGGTCTTCATCGACCTGGCGTGCTCCTCGCACAACGCCATGTGGGAGAAGAACCACCTGCTCCTGTTCAGGGCGTCGCTCGAATGGCTGACATCGACGACCGTGAACGGCAAACCGGAAGGGATGCAGCGTTTGGGTTATTGACGAGCTCAATAATTGTGTTTGGGTGTACTGTCCCGCGTTTCCACGACGACTATGTCACTCTCGAGGAAGACAATGAACCCACGTACTAAGCTCTCGCCCATTTTGTTGCTGAGTACGGAACTCTTCGGGCAAACGCTCCGTAAACGCCCGCCCGCTACCAATGACTCCCTGCTCGTGATGGGAGGGATCGTCCTGATCTTCCTCTACTTCATTCCCTCCTTCGTCGCCATCGCCCGCCACAAAGTGAACCGAAACTCGATCATCGCTTTCAACCTGTTCCTCGGGTGGAGCCTATTCGGGTGGGCTATCGCACTGGTCTGGGCGCTCAAGGTGGATGAACAGCCGAGGTACTGATGAAGCAAGGGGGAGAATCGGGACGCACTCAATACACCATTGTCGACGCGCGTCTCCGTAGGTGTTTGAATGTAACCGGCCGGAGCACGGCGCCGGACTATTTCTCTTCGTTCGACGATCCGGCGAAGATCCTTCTGCCGTCCGCGAGCGTAACTTCGCGGGCGTTGGCGGCCTTGTCGCCGTCTTTGGCAAGCCATCCACTGATCGTGACCTGTTCGCCCGGCTTCAGCGAATTTCTGGTCCAGCCCTTGTGCATGAGCGTGTTCGGACTTCCCAGCTCGCACTCCCAGTGCTCGACCGCTCCATCCGCATTCTTCACGTCGATGTAGATGCGCGCGTGCGGATTGATCCATTCCACTCTGGTAACCGTCCCGACGAGCTTGACGGCCTTGTTGGAATCGAATTCAGCCGCGAAAGAGTGATGCGCCAGCGCGGGAACGGCGGCCAGCACCCCCGACACTAGAATCGCGAGAACCCCGAGTTTTATCTTCATATCTTTTCCGTGTTCTGCCTCTTCCTTAGATTGTGCTCCTGTTTCCTGCGGATTGCCAGGCTGAAAAAGGGGACAGACCGCTCTGTCCACACGCAGGCCTGGACGTGAAATCGGAGATTTACGGGAGGGGACAGAGTAGTCTGTCCCCTTTTTTCCCCTACGGACATTTACCGCTTCACGTACTTCTTCAAATCGTTCGGTACGACTTCCGCCCCGTAAATCACACCCTTGGAATCCACCGCGACGCCTTCGGCGGAGCTGGTGCTCGGCTGGGCACCCGCGGGGTCCGGAATGAACGCGACGATCTTGCCGTCCTTGAGGCTGCCCACGCGGATTCCCCGTTTCCAGCCCCAGTGGTTTCGCGAAACGGACTCGGATTCGGAATCCGCCACGTAGATCGTGTCGTTCTTGCCCACTGCAATCCCGCTCGGCCGGCTGAATTGCGTGAATTGCTCGATGAACTTCCCGTCCTGATCGAAAACCTGGATGCGGTTATTGTTGCGGTCGCCCACCAGCAGGCGGCCCTTGGAATCGAACGCCAGGCAATGCGGCAGGTCGAATTCGCCCGGCGCGACGCCCTTCTTGCCCCACTCCTTGATGAATTTTCCGTCTTTCGTGAACTTCACGATGCGGTTGCCGCCCTCGGCACCGTGCCCTTCCGCGATGAAAATATCGCCGTTGGGAGCGAAGGCCACCGCATTCGGCTGATCGAGCGTGGTCGGCGTGTCTCCAGCCACTCCAGGCGTGCCGAGCGTCATAAGAACTTTTCCTTCGGGAGAAAATTTGAATACCTGGTGGCCCTTGCCGTCCTTGCCCTGATTGTCGGTGACCCACACGTTCCCATCCACGTCGACGTTGATGCCGTGGGGCATGATCATCAACCCGCCGCCGAAGTTGTGCAGCATTCTCCCGTTCTCGTCGAACTCGAAGACCGGATCGAGCTTCGAGCCGGCGCAGGAGGCCGCGATAAATCCCTTCACGCCGCATCGTTCGGCCACCCAGATGTGACCGCGCTTGTCGATGGCGACGCCGCCCGTCGAACCGAAGACCCGTCCTTCGGGAATGTGGAACCAGCCCGTGATCGTTTGATAAGGGTTGGCCGCCGAATTGGTCGGCGGACCTGTGGGAACGGGCGGATCGAGCCGCACAAGCGGTGCCGCGGGCGCTTGCGCTTCGCTCTGGGCATATACGCCGATCGCCGCGAACGCGATCATGGCTCCGACTATCGAGATCCTGTGAAAGCGAAGAAGCTGGATGCGTTCACGGAACATATGGACCGCCATGCATTACACCTTTCGTCCAGACTAAGTCTCGCAGCGCCGCACAACCGGCTCTTCGTACGGAACGAGCAAGCCGTCCGTTCTATTTTTGCACGAAATGGGCGCGATCCTTCTCATTTTCGTTGCAGACGAATTCCAATATGTCGGAGTCCGCCAAAAGCTCGTAAGTGACCTTGATCGTGAACGCTTTGGTGTACATTCGCGGGTCGTCGAAAGTCATTGCCGCATCCATGTGTCCGAAGTCGCGGCGGCGGTAGCGTTCCACGACCCGCAGGGCTTCGCTATGGGGGTGGCCCATCAGATCGAGCCAGGTTTTGTCGTTGAAGCCGGCGGTTTCCACGACGAGCGTGTCCCGCTCCCATTTTCCCACCGAGTAACCGAGCCAGGCCGGTTGCACAACTTCCTTGGGAAGCGGGCGGCCGTCGGTGTAGACTTGGCGATACCTGCCGTCGTTTTCATACAGGATGACAATCACGCCGGGTGACTGAACGATCTTAATGGGCGGGGAGAAAATACCATCGGCAGGAATGCCGACGGGAAGGCAGCTGGTCTGGGGGAGGTCGCCCGGCGCGCGCTGGCTGAGAATTTCCGCGGCTTCGGGCCGCATCGGCGCTTCTTCAGTCTTGAAGTCCGCCAGAATGTTGACGGAGTACTTGGAGATGTGATCCAGCTCCATGCCGACCGACCTCGCTTTGAACTGGGCGTCGAAGCGGTCGCCGAGGACGACCTTCCATTCCGCGAGCGAGGTGGGCTGAACGTACCAAGCTCCGGAGAGGTCCGGCTTGCCGTTGCCGGCGCGAGGCGCCGGGGCCGCGAGGTTGGGTTTGCCATCCCGCGTGCGCGGAACTCCCGGCGTTGGATAGTTCAACCATTGCGCGTGCGCACCAGTAGAGAGGAACGTGAACAACACGAACAGGCCGTAACGTGGCATCTTCAAACTCTAGCAGGCTGCTGAAAAACGCGCGAGGTAAACCGCTCCCTGTGGTCGCGGCTCGGCAAGACGCTGTAAACACAAAGCGCCCACTGTGAGCCGCGACCACAGGGAGCGGTTATTAGGGGTTTTTCAGCATCCTCCTAGATTTCAATGCTAGCTGGTCCGGCGAGGGGAGGCAAGGATTTGTGAACAGGCTTAAGCTTGAACGACTCGCGGAATCTCATCGCGACCCCTCCCGTCCGCCTGGGAAGTTAGTGTTTGTCGGGTGTCAGACGCTTGAGGATGGTGTCGTTGTCCTCGCATACGTAGTCCAGCAACTCCATGCCCGGGTGGAACAACATGTTCCAACTGTTTCCCCACGGCTTGGAATATGCTCCGGGGTCGTCCACCGTCACTTCGTAGTGCATGATCAGCTCATTGGTCCGTGTCCAGCGCTCGATCAAGTGAAGCTGTTCGGTCTTAGGGTGGCCCGCCGCGTCCAGCCAGCTCTTGTCGTTGCTCCCGGTGATATCGATCACCAGCGTGTCTCCCTCCCAATGGCCGATGCTCTCGCCCTGATAGTTCACGTTCCACTTATCGGGCGGCGTGTGTTTGCGGCCGTCCATGTACACCACTCGGAACGAATTCAGCTTCTCGTAAAGGAAAACGATCCGGCCCGGCTGCTGGTAGATCTGAAACGGGAACAGGTTGGCGGAATAGCGCGGATGCCCGGGCACCAAACAATACGCTTCCGGGTCCTGTATATCGTCCCTCGAAGCGCGCTTGTCGAACAGCGCCTTGGCCCACGGAAGCATGGGGACCTCGACGACCTTCTCCGGTTGCGCACCGCCCCCGCCGCCGCCCCCTTCGCGAGGGGTTTTCCCGCCGCCCATATTGTCGATCGCGGGCGCGGCCCAGGCTCCCGCACCGTTGCCTAAATCCGGATGGCCATCGGTCCAGCGCGGAGCGGGTGGGATGTCCTTCCTCTTCAGAGCCGCCGCAACTTCCCGTCCGCTGGGGTCCTGGGCGAGAACGGGAATCACCGCCGTCCATAAAATTCCCCCGAAAATGACGCCGAAAATGACCACTTTCGCCGAACTCATCGGCGTCCAGCCGCCGCAGCGATGCATCAGGGCAGTCCTCCTCAGCGCGAGCGCTCTGGTCGAATGCGACGAGTGTATCACGGCCATGCTGGCGCTGCCAGCGCCGCAGTCGCTGAGGTCGCCGCACTCGCTGAGTGCTGGCCTTTCCGCCCGCGGCGAACTTAAACGGATGCGGCGTCCCGGAGCGAAACGGTCAGTCGTATCCCGGAGGGCTCCCGGTTCACGACGCTGACCGAGCCGCCGAACAGCGCAAGAATGCGATATGCCATGGCGGGGCCCAGACCCAAGTCCCCGCCCGGCGTGCTCGACTCCGCGATCGAGAAGAGATCGAAGAAAATCGGTAGGGCGGGAGGCGGAATCGTCTTCCCGTGGCTCTCGATCGTGACCCCTACGCCGCCGGGACAAGGCTCCTGGGCCAAGTGGACCGCTTCGCCCTCCCCGGAGAATTTAATGGCGGTATCGAGGAGCGCCTCGAACGCTCTCACCAGCAAATCTTCCTCCCCCACGACGAGGTCCCGGGCCGCCGTGGGCGGAGCGAGAGTCACCCGGCGGAACTTCGCGAAGTCCTTCGCGCCCTCTCTTGCGCGGGACAGCACGGTTTGCAGCGATACCGGGCCGGAACTGAACTGCTCCCCGCTCACGTCGATTTGAGTCAGCAGGACGCTATCATCCAGGATCGCCAGAATCCTTCGCTTGGATTTCTCAAACGCCTGTTCGAACTCAGCCTTCAATTTGCCCGGTGGCAGTTCTCCCAGCACCATCCGGCTGATGCCGAGAACGCCGTTGAGAGGCGTGCGGAGTTCGTGCGAGATGAGGTTCAGAAACTCGTTCTTTGCATGGTCGAGGATGTTGAGCCGCTCGTTTGCGCCAGCCAGTTGCCGAAGCCGCTCTTCGAGCTCGATGTTCCGCTCTTCCAGCTTCGCCACGAGCCGGTCGCTGTAGTCCTTCAGCACCTCGACTTGCTGCAAGGCATCGGGCCGCGGCGCGGTGTGCTGCATCGCGATCGCTTCGCTCAGCGCGGCGAGAACAGTCGCGACCGGCGAGGGCTTTTTGAGGTATTTGTCGGCGCCCATGTCGAGGGCCAGCCTCTCGTCGCTCGGGGAAAGGTAGGTGGCCGTGTAGATGACCACCGGCAGGTCGCACAGACGGTCGTCGGTCCGAATTTCGTGGCACAGCCGGTAGCCGTCCATGCGGGGCATCAGAATGTCCGACACCACGCCATCCACCTTTTCGCTGCTCAAAAGCTGCAGGGCTTCGACGCCGTCGCCGGCTTCGAGCGTAGCGTGGCCCTCGGCCTCCAGCGCGACGCGCAGGAGTTTCCGGTTAATGGCGATATCGTCCACGATGACTAATTTCATGGAGTCTTTCGTCGGTCGGTTGAATCGGCGGCGTCCCCTCTCTCGGCGACGGCGGTAAGCTGGCCGGCTAGCTCACGTGTATTGATCGGCTTCACGAAGAAGGCATCGCACCCGGCAGCCAGGGCGGCGGCTCTTGGATATTCTTCGGGGTACGAAGTGACGGCCACGATGGGGATGTCGCGGGTGTGCGGGTCGGCCTTCAATTTGCGTGCGAGGGTCAGGCCGTCCATGCCCGGCAAGACCAGGTCGAGGAGGATGAGCTGCGGGCGATCCATCTTGATCGCGGTGAAGGCCTGCTCGGCCGCCCCGGCGTCGCTGACATCGTGGCCGGCGGCGCTGAGGACGTGATGCGCCAGCTTGAGCTGCGAGGGTTGGTCTTCGACGACGAGGATTTTCATGACATTGCTCCGAGATTGCCCCCGTCTCCGAGAGTCAGAATCCCGGCTACCTCACCGGGAAGCGCGCGGGTGTCTATGGGCTTGGTTATGTATCCGTCGCATCCGGCCTCGATGGCCTTCTGCTCATCGCCTTTCATGGCGAAGGCCGTGAGCGCGACAATCCGGATGTGGCGGGTGCGCGCGTCGGCCTTGAGTTGGCGCGTGAGCGTAAGTCCGTCCATGCCCGGCAGGGCGATGTCCATCAGGATCGCGTCCGGCAGCGTGCCCGCGAGGATGACCTGCGCCTCTTCGGCGTCGGCAGCCTGGAGCACTTCGTGCCCCTCGAATTCCAGCAGGTCGGAGACCAGCTTGAGGTTGGTGGGATTGTCGTCCACCACGAGAATGCGTGCGATTTTCATAGTGTGGCCAGGATCACGGGTTAGCCTCGTTGCGGGCGATGGGCAGCACCACGCTGAAGACGCTGCCCTTGCCCGGCTCGCTTTCGACGCCGATGCGCCCGCCCTGGAACTCGACGATCTTCTTGGTGAGCGCCAGGCCCAGGCCGGTGCCTTCGAAGCGCCGCGCGGTGCCGGCGTCCAGTTGCTCGAACTCGGTGAAGAGCCGGTTGATGTCCTCGCTCTTGATGCCGATGCCGGTGTCGCGAACCTGCACTTCCAGGCGTTCCGGGCGCAGGCGGGCGGCGCGGATCTCCACCTTGCCGCCCTCGTCGGTGAATTTAACTGCATTGGATAAAAGGTTGTAAAGCACCTGCTTGAACTTGTGCTGGTCCAGCAGGACGGCATCGAGCCCCTCGCCGATCTCGACGCCGACGACGATGTGTTTCTTGTGGGCGATGCCCTTGATGACCGCGGTGACCTCCTCGACGGCCTTGCGCACCGGGAAGACTTCCGGGTGCAGCTCCATCTTGCCGGCCTCCACCTTGGCCAGATCCAGCACGTCGTTGATGAGCTGGAGCAGGTGGCGCGCGCTATTGAGCACATCGCTCAGATACTCCTTCTGCTTGGGCTTCAGCGGGCCGGGCTTCTCGTCGATCAGAAACTCGGTGAAGCCGATGATGCCGTTGAGCGGCGTGCGCAGCTCGTGCGACATGTTGGCGAGGAATTCGCTCTTCATGCGGTTGGCTTCCTGGAGCGATTGCTCGAAGCGCTTGCGCTCGGTCACGTCGCGGGCGGCGGCGAAAACGCCCAGCACCTTGCCCTTCTCGTCCCGATAGACCGAGGCGTTGTAGAGCACGTCGGTGACGCGTTCGGTGACGTGCCGGATGGCCAGCGCGTAATCCCGCACGAAGCCCTCGGAAAACACCCGCTGGTAGCCTTCCCGCGCCTTATCCTGCTCGGTGAAATAGCTTGAAAAGTCCGTGCCGATCAGCCGCTCGCGCTCGACGCCGGTCGCCTGCACGGAGGCTTCGTTCACGTCGGTGATCTTGCCCTCGGCGCTGATGGTGACCAGCGGGTCGAGCGAGGCCTCGATGAGGGAACGGGCGTATTGGGAGGCCTGTTTCTGCACGGTTACGTCGCGCGCCGCGGCGAACACGCCGAGCACCCCGCCCTTGTCGTCCCGGTACACCGCGGCGTTGTACAGCACGTCCATGATGCGGCCCGAGGAATGCCGGATGGCCAGCGGGTAGTCCTTCACAAAGCCTTGCGAAAACACGCGCTGATAGCCTTCCCGCGCCTTGTCGGGCTCGGTGAAGTAATCGGAAAAGACGGTGCCGATCAGCTGTTCGCGCGGAATACCGGTCGCCTGCACGGAGGCTTCGTTCACATCGGTGATCTTGCCCTGCGCGCTGATAGTGACGAGCGGGTCGAGGGAGGCTTCGATCAGCGATCGCGCATACGCCGAGGAGGCGCGTTGCAGTTCCTCGGCCATCTTGCGCTCGGTCACGTCGCGTGCGGCGGCGAAAACGCCCAGCACCCCGCCCTTGTCGTCCTTGTAAACCGAGGCGTTATAAAGCACGTCCGTGATGCGGTCGGAGGAATGCCGGATGGCCAGCGGGTAATCTTTCACGAAGCCTTGCGAGAACACCTGCTGGTACCCTTCCCGCGCCTTGTCGGGCTCGGTGAAGTAATCGGAAAAGTCGGTGCCGGTCAGCCGCTGGCGCGGAATGCCGGTGGCCAGCTCCGTCGCCCGGTTCACGTCGGTGATCTTGCCGTCGGGGCTGATGGTGACCAGCGGGTCCACGGAGGCCTCGATCAGGCTGCGTGCATAGGCGGCGGCGGCGCGCTGCTTGGCTTCGGCCTGCTTGCGCTCGGTCACGTCGCGGGCCGCGGCAAAAACGCCCAGCACGTTATCCTTGTCGTCTCGATACACCGAGGCGTTGTAGAGCACATCGGTAACCCGGCCCGAGGAGTGGCGGATCGCCAGCGGATAATCGCGCACGAAACCCTGCGAGAACACCTGCTGATACCCTTCCCGCGCCTTGTCGGGCTCGGTGAAGTAATCGGAAAAGTCGGTGCCGATCAGCTTCTCGGGCGACAGGCCGGTGACTTGAACGGAGGCGTCGTTGACGTCGGTGATCTTGCCTTCCGGGCTGATGGTGACCAGCGGGTCGAGCGAAGCCTCGATCAAACTGCGCGCGTATTGCGACGCCTGTTTTTGCGCCGTCACGTCGCGCGCCGCGGCGAAGACGCCCAGCACTTTGCCTTTATCGTCCTTATAAACGGAAGCGTTGTAGAGCACGTCGGTGACGCGGCCCGACACATGGCGGATGGCGAGCGGAAAATCGCGCACCAATCCCTCGGAGAAAACCTTCTGGTAACCGGCGCGCGCGTTGCCCGGCTCGGTGAAGTAATCGGAGAAGTCCGTGCCGACCAGTTTTTCGCGCGGGACGCCGGTCACCTGCACGGATGCCTCATTGACGTCGGTGATCTTGCCCTCGGGACTGATGGTGACCAGCGGATCGAGCGATGCCTCAATGAGGGAACGGGCGTAATACTGCGTCGCCCGCAGCTCCCCCGTCAGGCGGATTTCATCGGAGATGTCCTTGGATATGAGCAGGAAGCCAATGGCTTTTCCCTTGCTGTCCCGGCGCGGCGTGATGACCACGCGCGCCGTGAAGCGCTCGCCGTTCTTGCGGACGCGCAGCAGCGTCCCCTCCCACTTGCCGTCCCGCAGGGCCGCCTGCACGATTTCCGTGTGCCGGCCGGCCTTCACATCCTCCGGCACATGCAGGATGCGCGAATTCGCCTTGCCCACCACCTCCTCCGGCTCGTACCCGTACAGCCGGCGGGCGCCTTCGTTCCACAGCAGAATCTTTCCGTCGAGGTCCTTGCCGATGACCGAGTACTCGGTGGACGATTCCAGAATGTTGGTGATAAAGTCGACTGCCTCCTGCGCGTTGCTGACGATGGCGCTGTCGAACAGCTTGGCCCTCCGCAACTCCTCGGTGAACGCCACCTCGTTGGTCACGTCCTTGGATATGAGCAGGAAGCCGACCGGCTTGCCCGTCGAGTCCCGCCAGGGCGTAATCACCACGCGAGCCGGAAAGCGCTCCCCGCTTTTTCGAACGCGCTGGAAAGTCCCTTCCCACTTTCCATGCTGAAGGGCAATTTCCAGGATTTCTCGAGGTCTGCCGGCCGCAATATCTTCCGGTGTGTGCAGGATGCTGGAGTTAGCCTTCCCCACCACCTCCTCCGGCGCGTACCCGTAGAGCCGGTGCGCGCCCTCATTCCATAAAAGGATGTCGCCGTCGAGGTTTTTTCCGATGATGGAGTACTCCGTCGAAGCCTGAAGGATGTTGGTGACGAATTCTACTGCGTCACCCGGTGCGGCGAGCATAGAGCGATCCATGAGTTCGACAGTCATCCGTCTGCTCCCTCTCGGTCCCGCGGGGCGCAAAAAGACTCCCCTTCGGGCGATCTTACGTAGCGCATATCGGCACCCCACGGCATCACTTCACGACATTCTTGTGCGGGCCGGTTCGATTTGCCCGGAGTCGCCCCGGGGACTTCAGCAGCCTTCGGCCGACAACAGGGAGAAAGCTCGGGGGGCGCGACGAGCAGGCCGCCCGGTTGGCTGGGCCAGACTGGCGCTGCCAGCGCCGCCGTTCGCTGAGGTCGTGGTGGGCTTCCACCCATCGCGATCTTAAACCGACGCCGCGTCCCGCAGCGAAACCGTCAGCCGTATCCCGGCCGGATTTCGGTTCGCGACGCTGACCGAACCACCGAACAGCAAAAAAATGCGATATGCCATGGGAGGCCCCAGCCCCAGGTCCCCGCCCGGCGTGATGGCCTCGCCGATGGAAAGCAGATCGAAGAATTTGGGCAGCGCCTGGTCTGGAATCGTCCTGCCACAGCTCTCGATGACGACCTTCTGCGCTTGGGGAACGCCATCCTGTGATGAGGGCCGCGATATCTGCACGGCTCCGCCCTTTTCGGAGAATTTGACGGCCGTCTCAAGCAGCGCGTGCAGCGCCCTGGTCAGCAATTCCTCGTCTCCCAGGACCAGACCCGGGGCGGCCGGTGGCGCTGGCACTGCGACGCCGCGGGATTCGGCGAGGGCCGCCGCTCTCTCCGTGGCGCGAGCCAGCACCGTACGCAGTGGGACCGGCGCGGATCGGATGTGCTCTTCGTTCACGTCGATTTGTGTCAGCAGCAAGGCGTCGTCCAGAATCGACAGCATCCTCCGCCGGGACCGTTCGAAAATCTCCTGGAGCTCGCGGTTCTCTTTGGTCGCGGGCATTCCTTCCAGGATCAGCGCGCCGGCTCCCAGAAGTCCGTGGAGCGGCGTGCGGAACTCGTGCGAGATCAGGTTCAGGAACTCGTTCTTGGAACGGTCGAGGACCGTCAATTGCCGGTTGGCTTCTCCGAGTTCGAGCGCGCGGGCATCCACGGCCTGTTCCAGGAACTCATTCTGCAGTTTCAAAGCCCGCTGCAGGCTGTGCAGCTGGAGATGCGTCTCGACGCGCGCGCGAACTTCTTCGATCCGGAAGGGTTTCGAAATGTAGTCCACCGCGCCGGACCCGAACGCCTTCACTTTGTCCCGGGCGTCTTTCAGCGCGCTCAGGAAAATCACCGGAATATCCGCGAGCTGGTCGGTGGCCTTGAGGCGTTCGCACACTTCGTAGCCGCTGATCTCCGGCATGTTCACGTCCAGCAAGATCAAATCCGGCGGATTCCTCAGCGCGGCTTCCAGCGCCAGCCTCCCCAATGGAAACGAACGGACTTCATGCCCCTGCTCCCGTAACACGTCCTCCAGCAGCTCCAGGTTGGAGGGGCTGTCGTCGACGATCATGATCTTTCCGGGTTTTTCCATTGGGAGCGGCACGCTTCCTCCAGCAATCGCGTCAAGGCGTCGTAGTCGTACTTATCGGCGAGTTCCTGCAAAGCGATCGCGGAGGAGGCATCCTCGGTCTCCCGTACGCGGAGGATCAACCGATCGAGGAGCTTTTTGTTGCCGGTCAACGTCGCCTCGCGGAGTTCCTCGGCGAGCGCTTTCGACAGGCGTACGAGCCCCTCCGCGCCCGCTTCCCGGACGCCGGCGCTGGGCGCTGCGGCCTCCGCCGTTTCCTCGTACTCGTAGGCGATGTCCAGCAGGACGCGTATCTTCTCCAGCAGATCGTCCTCCCGGCAGGGCTTCGCCAGGAAACCGTCCGCCCCGCTATGGGCGACGGCCCGGCGGTCTTCCTCCATGGCGCTCGCCGTCAGCACCAGGATTGCCGTTTCCTTTCCGCGCGGGTCCGCCTTGATTCTTCGCGCCGCCTCCAATCCATTCATGAACGGCATGTGCACATCCATCAGGATCAACCGCGGATTCCACTCGTCCCAACTTCGGAGGGCGGCCACGCCGTCGTTGGCGCCGCGTACTGAAAAACCAATGGCGGTCAGCAGTTTCATCAGCCAGTCCCGATTCGCCGGCTGATCGTCGGCCACCAGGATTGCGGGACTGGGCGTTCCCGCCCGCAGGCCAATGACACGGCGCAGAGACCTCCGCCGGACGGCCACGCCGGCGTCGCCCGCCTGAATCGGGATCTCGAAGCGGAAGATGGAGCCCCGGCCAACCGCGCTGGTCATCGTGATATCGCCGCCCATCAGCCGTGCCTGCCTGCGACTGATGGCGAGGCCGAGGCCGGTTCCCTCCTGGGTGTTGGGAGCGTCGCCGGTCTGGCGAAACGGCTCGAACAGCTTCTTTTGTTCTTCCTCGGAAATACCCGATCCGGTGTCCTCCACCTGGGCCGCCAGCCATAGCCGATCGGGACTCCGGCGTTGCAGCGTTACACGCAGGCTGACGTGGCCGCGCTCCGTAAATTTAATCGCGTTTCCCAGCAGGTTGATCAGCACCTGGCGCAGCTTGCCCTCGTCGGCCTCGACGTAGGGCGCGGATTCCCCGTCCATCCGCACCTCGAAGGCGAGCGCCTTAGTCTCGGCGCGCAAGCGGAACATCACCGCGAGATCCTCCAGCAGCCGGGACAGATTAAAGGTCACCGGGTTGAGCTCGGCGCGCCCCGCCTCGATCTTAGACATGTCCAGGACGTCGTTTATGAGGCCCAGCAAGTGCTCGCCGCTGTTGCCGATGATCTTCAGGCCTTCCTTCGCGTCCGCTCCCAGGCTGGGGTCCCGCAACATCAATTGCGCGTACCCCAGGATGGCGTTCAGCGGCGTGCGGATTTCGTGCGACATGGTCGACAGAAACGTGCTCTTGGCCCGGTTGGCTCCCTCCGCCTCCGCGGCGGCGTCTTCCAACTGCCGGTTCAGCTTCAGGATTTCCTGTTCTGCCTGCTTGCGTTCCGTGATGTCGCGAATGGCGCTCGAAACCAAGATTCCCTCTTCGGTCTCGAGCGGGCTGAGGCTGATTTCCACCGGGAATTCCGTCCCGTCCCTGCGCAGCCCGTATAACTCGAGCCCGGCGCCCATCGAGCGAACGCGCGGATCGGCGAAAAAACCCGTGCGGTGCCCCGGATGCTTATCCCGGAATCGTTGGGGCACCATTATTTCAATAGGTTGCCCCAGCAAATCTTGCCGCTCGAATCCGAACAGTTTTTCCACCTGCGTATTGACCAGAACGATCTTGCCTTCTTGATTCACCACGACGACCGCGTCGGGAGCCGCTTCGAGCAGGCCGCGAAACTTCGCTTCCGCGCGCTTCTGTTGGCCGATGTCACGCGCGATGGTGGACGCCCCCGTAACATGACCCAGGGAATCCTTGATTGGAGAAATCGTGAGCGCGACGTCAATCAGGCTGCCGTCCTTTCTTCGCCGCACCGTCTCCTCGCTGATGAGTTCTCCTTGCTGGAGTTTCGCTATAATTTGGTGAATCTCGTCGGCGTGGCCGTCCGGAAGCAGTGTGGAAATGGATTTGCCTATGATCTCCTCGGCGGGGTACCCGTAGAGCCGCTCCGCTCCCCGGTTCCAGTTGACGATCGTTCCCGCGACCGTCTTGCCGATAATGGCGGCATCGGTGTAGTCCACGATCGACGCGAGCTGATCCCGGCTTCGTTCGGCGCGCTTGCGGTCGGTGATGTCGCGAATGGAGCTGGAAACCAGCACGCCTTCCTCGGTCTCCAGCGGACTCAAACTGATCTCTACCGGGAACTCGGTCCCGTCCTTGCGCAGGCCGTACAGTTCCAGTCCCGCCCCCATGGACCGCACCCGAGGATCGGCGAAAAAACCCGTCCGGTGTCCCGGATGTTTGTCCCGGAAGCGTGGCGGGACCAGCATCTCGATGGTCTGGCCCAGCAGTTCCTCGCGCCCGTATCCGAACAGCTTCTCCGTCTGCGTATTGACCAGGACGATCTTGCCCGCGGGATCCACTACCACGACGGCGTCGGGCGCGGCCTCCAATAGCCCCCGGAACTTCGCCTCGGCGCGCTTGCGGTTGGTAATTTCCCGCTGCAGTTCTCGGTTCGTAACCTCCAATCGCGCAGGGCCCGGTAGAGCGAGCGCTTTGGGTATGAGCGGTATAACCGCCACTGCGGTACCCACGGAGAGAACGGCTGTAATCAGCTTGATGATCCCCGCCAGCCGGTACGTCCCATGCCAGATCGTCCACACCTCCATCGCGTGGGTCGTGCCACAGCCCAAAATGAACGCTCCAAACAGGAGAAACATCCAGCTGAAGGGCAAGTCGCGACGCTTTCGAACGAAATAGACTAAGGTTATGGGAATGGAGTAATAGGCGAGTGTGATCAGACCGTCCGACCCGACATGGAGCCAAACGATCTCAGGCCTCCAAAGGTAGCAAAAACCGTGCCCC
Organism: Bryobacteraceae bacterium; assembly: GCA_035934795.1. Lineage (GTDB taxonomy): Bacteria > Acidobacteriota > Terriglobia > Bryobacterales > Bryobacteraceae > Palsa-187. Next base: position 33,263 of record DASYXM010000057.1, read on the forward strand.
ATGAAGTCGGAGGCGAAGAGATTGCCCAAGAATTCCAACATGGAAGCTCCTCTATCTTTTCTTTACGGTCGGCCTCATTCTAACGCCGCTATTTTGGGCCGTATATTGGCCCTTCGAACAGAAGGGAGTAAATAAAAACCGCAACTGGGACGCGCGCGGTTCAGTTACCTGCTGCGCAGCCGCGACTATAAAAGAGCGGCCCTAACGTTCCCGCTCTACTAGCAGAACAGTGCCTGCGTTCGTCACGGAATTGTAACTCGCGTAAATTTGCCGCGGTCGCGTCAGTCACGCCGTGAGCTACAATGTTTCGGACCTCTATCGAAGGACTCGCGATCCATGACGCCCTCGCAAACCGCCACCACTTTCCCTCGCGCCGATGCCACCTATCACCGCTGGCTGGTTCCGGTGGGCGCCGTCGCCGTGCACGTCTGCATCGGCTCGGTGTATGCCTGGAGCACCTTCAACCGGCCCATTAAAGCTCTGTTCCCCGACGATCCCTGGTGGTTCAGCCCGCCCTACACGACGTTCACGATGGCCCTGATGCTATTGGGCCTCAGCGCGGCGCTGGGAGGTCCTTGGGTGGAGCGGCGCGGGCCCCGCGTGGCCGCAACAGCAGCCGCATTATTTTTCGGGACCGGTCTTGTGATCGGAGGAATTGGATTAGCACTGAAGCAATCCTTCCTCGTATTCCTCGGGATGGGCCTGATCGGCGGAATCGGGTGTGGCCTCGGCTATATCTCGCCGGTCAGCGCCCTGGTGAAATGGTTCCCGGATCGCCGCGGAATGGCAACGGGTATGGCCATCATGGGCTTCGGCGGCGGGGCGTTCCTGGCGGGCTATTTGAACGTGCTTTTTATCGACATGCTGGGCGTGGCGCGCACCGTGATCGTGCTGGGGCTGGTCTATTTGATCGTGATGCTGATCGGCGCGCGCATCCTGCGGCGTCCCCCGGAAGGCTGGACGCCGGCGGGCTGGACCCCGCCCGTCAAGACGAAGGCGATGATCACGACCACCAGCCTGACGCGCAATGAAGCGCTTCGGACGCCGCAATTCTACCTGCTGTGGGGCATCCTGTTCATCAACGTGACGGCCGGCATCGGCATCCTGGCGCAGGCCTCCCCCATGATGCAGGACCTGTTTCTGAAGACTCCGCTCGCGGCCGCGGCGGTCGTCTCGCTCATCAGCCTTTTTAACGCCGGCGGGCGCTTTTTCTGGGCCTCCTGCTCGGATTACATCGGCCGGCGCAACACCTACGTCACGTTCTTCGTGGTGCAGTTCGGTCTTTTTCTGCTGATTCCCGGTTTCGCGGCCCAGGGGAATTGGGTGCTCTTTGAAGCGAGCTTATTCGTGATTTTCACCATGTATGGAGGCGGTTTCGCCACCATCCCCGCCTTCCTCGCCGATCTGTTCGGCACCGATAATGTCGGCGCCATCCATGGGTCGGTACTCACCGCCTGGAGCGCCGCTGCCGTCGCAGGCCCCGTGATCATCACGGAATTATCGAATCGCGCCAAAGCCGCTCTCGCGCCCGGCGCCAGCAAGATCCACATCTACGACACGCCGCTGGAGGTCCTCGCCGCTCTGCTGGCCGTCGGATTCCTGCTCACGCTGCTGGTCCGCCCGGTGAGGAAACCCACCGCAGCGTAGGCGTTATGCGACTTGGTGACGGAGGAAATCGGGAAAGTGAAGTACAATTTCAAACGAGTGCGCGGAACCATCAAGGAGTCCAAGATGATACTATTTCGCCTCTTGGTTTCAATCGTCGTAAGCTTGGCGATCTCGCCGTCGCCGATCGCTGCGCAGTGGCTGGATTACCCGACCGCCGGTGTTCCCAGAACACCGGACGGAAAGCCGAACCTTGCCGCGCCGGCTCCACGAACCGCGGATGGCAAGCCCGATTTCTCGGGGCTGTGGGAGATGGAGCGAAAGGACTTGGGCGGTGAGCCGGGCAACACCATCGGCCTGGGAGACGAGCCCGTGAGCCGGGAGTTCGTCAACATCGGATCCCGCCTGCCGGGCGGCTTGCCATACCAACCCTGGGCGGCGCAGTTGGTCAAAACACGAAGTACTGAGGGCAACACACACGATCCCCTGAGCAACGGCCTGCCCCTCGGGCCGGTGCGGTTACACACGTATGCAGCGCTCAGGAAGATGATTCAGGTTCCCGGGCTTCTCGTGTTCATGAATGAAATCGGAGCCAGCTACCGGCAAATTTTCACGGATGGGCGCCCGCTGCCGGCCGATCCAAGCCCCACGTGGAACGGCTACTCAACCGGGAAATGGGACGGCGACGCGCTGGTGGTGCAAACGAACGGTCTCCGCGAGGGGCTATGGCTCGACGCGCGCGGCAGCCCGCTGACCGAGGCTGCCAAGATTACCGAGCGCTTCCGCCGGTTGAACTTCGGGCAGCTCGAAATCGAAATCACAGTCGACGATCCCAAAGCGTACACCCGGCCGTGGGCCGTCACGCTCCATCAGGTGATCCGGGTTGATACGGATTTGCTGGACAAGATTATGAACGAGAACGAGAAAGACCTTCGGCACATCGTTCCAAAATAAGCACGTCAGTGACAGGCGAACATTCTCCGCTGCGGTCCGGACTGTTCGTCATCCCGAGCGCGAGTAGGATCTGCCTTTCGGCCGCGGCAACAGACCCCAAGCGTTGGAGCATTTTCATAGATAGCGTAGTCCGTTCTTGTGGGGCAGCCCTTCCGGGCTGCAGCCGCGCTTCTGCGCGGATTGCTCGTTGCTCTTGGCGAATCGCCGGGCAGAAGCCCGGCGGCAAGGCGGAAGCCATGCCCCACAACGGACCACGATAACTGTGAAAAAGCTTTAGCGAGGGGCACGACCTCTTCATAGAAATGCCGGAGATGCCGCAAATGCTCAAACGCCCAGCTTGCCCACGTGCGCTTCCAGCAAACCGGTCGCCTTGGATCCGATCGATTCCTTCCAGCGAGCATAATATGCGCCCAGGGGAGCGCGGAAGGATGTGGTATCGGCGTCGTTGAACACCATGCCGCGTTGGGTCAATTCCCCTCGCAGCTTGCGATTGAGCCCGGCCGCGTCGGCCCGCTGCAGGCGCGTTGCCTTTTGCGTATTTCGCTCGATCGCCGCCTGCACATCCGCCGGTAGAGCTTGCCACGTCTTCAAGTTCGCCAGCAGGTTGTAGCCGGACCAGGAGTGATTGGTGATGCTCATATACTTCTGCACTTCATAGAGCTTGAACAGTTCGGCCACGTCGAGCGGATCGTCCTGCGCCTCCACGCGCCCGCTCTTCAACGCGTCGTGGAGCATGTTGAGGTTCATCCCCGTGGTGACGGCGCCGAAAGTCTTGAAAAATTCCTGATACAACCGCGAGCCCGGGATGCGCATCTTGAGGCCCTGCAAATCGGCGGCCGTGCGAACCGGCTTCGCCGCCGTGGTGATCTGATGCATCCCGTTATCGAAGCACCCGCGCGGCACCGCATACAGGCCCTTGGCCTTCAATTCCTCCCGCAGATAATCTCCCAGAGCGCCGTCCATGGCGCGCAGCGCCTGCGCCTGGTCGCGAAAAGCGTAAGGCGTCGCCTGCACGTCGGCGGCGGGAACCAGGCCCGCGAGTCCATTGCCGGCCACCGTGTAGAATTCGAGCTCGCCGCTCTGCAGCATGGCGAGCGGGTCGGGGTCGCCATCCTTCATGCGATTGTTCTCGGGTGTGATACTTACGTGAACGCGTCCGTGCGTCTCCTTCTCGACCTGCGCCCACATCTCGGTCAGGCGCTTGTGCAGAGGGGCCTCCGTGGGCTGGTTGTGATACTGGCGCATGGAGAAGTCCGCCGCCCTGGCGCGGCGGGAGATCAGCGTCAGTCCCGCGGCTGCCGTAACGCTGAAACGCCGGCGCGTGAGGGAGGCATCTACCACGAGTGGAGGATCGTTGGAATTCGGAACCTGGGAATTTGCCATGCTAGTAAATCATACAGGAACACGGGTTCGCTAAAATATGTCTACTGAGAAAGGAACGTATGCCCAAAAAGATCGATCCCTTAAATAAGAAACAGTACGGCGCCGTCACCGCCATGCTCACCGTCGGCGACATCAAGGCCGCCGTGAGCTTCTATCAGAAGGCGCTGGGTTTCGCGAAACGCGGAATCATGAACGGACCGGGCGGCAAGCCCATCCACGCCGAGTTGAGGCTGCGCGACACTACGCTGATGCTGGGGCCCGAGATTGCGCAGATGGGAACCCGCGGCGCCAAGACGATCGGAGCCTCGCCGGTGACTTTTTACCTCACCGTGGAAAACGCGGACAAGGTGGTCGCCAAGGCGGTCAAGCTTGGAGCCACCCAGAGGGGACCCGTCATGGACATGTTCTGGGGCGACCGCGTCGGGACCATCGTCGATCCGGAGGGCAACACCTGGATGATCGCGACTCATATCGCCGAACCGACGCCCCAGGAGATGAAAAAGAAAATGATGGAGCAAATGCCCGCCCAAGCGTCCAGCGGGGCGAGCGGAGCGTAGCGGCATTGGGAGCCCACATGGCGCACACACTTTGAGGTTGCTGAAAAACACTGGGACAGCCCGCTCTGCCCACGCGCCGCCGACTGCAACGATTGATTCAGAGCGGAACCCGGCTTGGGGCAGAGTAGGCAGTCCCGTTTTTCCGCAACCTTTGTATGCCGCGTCGGCACTTCGCCGACGCCGGGGCGGATTGATCGGCTAAATTCGTCCGCCGGCAAGTCCGCTAGTCGAGCGGTTCCACCTTGACGATCGACGCGCCGTGGTTGCTCCCCACCCATAGCGTCCCGGGTTTCTTCGAATCGTCGACGTAAACGCGGCGAATATTGGTCGGGCGCGGCAGCATGTATTCGGTGTACTGGCCGCTCTTGACGTTGAGACGCGAGACGCGATCGGTCAGCATGGACCCGGTCCACGCCTCGCCGTTGCGGTCGAGCACGGCGTCGTAGGGAGCGCTCCACGGCGTCGGCACCTTCCACTCGGTCATGTGTTCGGTCTCGGGATCGAACATGCCGATCGCGTTGCCCTGATATTCGGCGAACCACAACCGGCCTTGGGGATCGACCCGGCCGCGCCGCGGGCGGGAGTCTGGAGTGGGAGTCCGATAGACCGTATCTTTCTCCGTCTTGGCATCGATCTTGACGATATTGCCGGCCGCAAAATCGAGCAGATAGACGTTGTTCTGCGCGTCCGAATGGAGGCCATAGGTCCCGATGCGCTTGCCGGTCTGGGGGTCCTTGAAGTTGCCGAGGTTTTCAAACTTGTTCGAGACCAGATCGAGCCGGTAGATGTTGCCGACGTCGGAGTTCTTGATCCACACCTTGTTGTCGCGAGGAGTGCCGTCGATGGCGAGATGGCCGAGCTGGCCGCCGTCGGTGTCCCATTCCTTGGGCGTCTGCCAGAACTGGAACTTCTCGGTCTTCCTGTCGAACTTCGCGATGGCGCTCTGGTACATCACGCCGACCCACGGATTGTCGTCCTTGTCGAATTCCAGATCGAGCGTGCCTACGGGCCATCCCGGCTTCACGATCGGAATCGGATATTGCGTCACCTTGCCGGTCTTGGGGTCCATCTTGCCGAGGAACATCTGGCCGAAGTCGGAGTACCACACGTTGCCCGCGCGGTCGAGCACCACGTCGTGCGGCTGAATTAACGGACTGGGCAGATCGTATTCGGTGACGATCACGTGCGTGGACTTGCCGGTGAGGCGCGGCTCGGTCTTCAGCGGAAAACCCCAGGTCGGCTGTTCGCTCAAATTGACGGTGGCGAGCCACTCCGCGGTCTTCCTGCCGCTGCCGCCGCGTTCGACATTGCGCTCTGCAGCGCCGGCGAGCCGCTGCGGTTTGAGCGGCGTGCTTCCGGGGTAGTACAGGCTCATCCGATGAAACACTTCCATGAACTCGTCGGCGTCGTGCGTGGATCTCATGATTCGCTCGAGCGTGTGGCAGCCCGTGCAATTGAGCAGGAAGCGTTTCTGCTCGTCGGTGCCGGGCATGCTGGTCAGCCATTCGGCGTTGGTGAGCTGGGCGGAAAGATTCTTCGCTTTTCTGAGTTTGATCTCGGTCTTGGCTTCCTGGCCTGCGGCGACGTCGGCAGTCCTGCCGCCGTCCAGCTCATAGCCGGCCGCGCGCGCCCTTAATGTGTAATGCCCGGGTTCGAGCCGGGCGGCCGGGAAAGCAAAGCGGCCCGCGGCGTTGGTGACGACGCTGACGCCGATGGTGGAGCCGTCCCGCTTCGCGCTGACCACCACGCCTTCCATGGGGCCCTCCTCAGTCGAGCTGACCTGCCCGCTCAAAGCCGGCGCTGGAGCTTGCGCGTGAAGTGGAGCGGGCGCGGTTTGAAAAAGGATGGCGGCTAGCGCGCCAGATGCGATAAACAAGGCTCGCCTGATTTCCATCGATCTCCTCCTCTAGCTATTCCGGTCCAGTCAAGAGGATCGCAAGTTCGCGAACCGAGCGCAACGGCTCGATCTCCGGTAGAAACCAACAATCGGAAGAACCATCATTCGGCGGTAATAGCCTCGATGGTCTGCGGCGCGTTGCCTTCGAAGCGATTGTTGACGAAGATGTAGGTGGTCCGGCGTTCTTCTTTCATGCGGCGGATCAGCGCGCGCAGGGCTTCGCGGCCTTCGGGGTTGGGGTCGGACGCTTCGCGATAGGGAGAGAATTTCTCGACGGCCGCCTGATAGGGACGGCCCTGGCGCAGCAGGGCGCGAACCACCGTAAAGGGCGCGGTGATCGACCCGGGAATCGCGAGCTGTTCGGCCAGCGCGGGCATGCGCGTCCAGGCGTTGAACACGTGCGCGACGCCGTTCTCCCGCAGGCAATCGAAATACGGCGCGGCGAGATAGGCGCGATTGCGAACCTCGACGGAATAACGGAATCCCTCGGGGAGCGACGAGAGGAACCTGCTCAAGCCGCCCACGAATTCGGGCAGCGACGCGGAACGCGCCCCGAACTCGAAGATCAAGGCGGCGATGCGGGCTCGATGCGGCTCCAATGGTTCCAGGAACAGCGCCTGCAAGGCGTCCGCGTTCAAATACGATTCATTTTCGGTCCCGGCGCGCGGGCCGTAGCGGGGATGGTTCGGAAACACCTCCGCGGTGACTTCCTCGGGGACTTTAAGCGCGAATTGTAGATGCGCCGGCGCGGAGGCGAAAAGCTTCTCCCAATACTCCGGCGACGGAAATTGATAGAACGAAAAATCACCGCACACGGCCGGGAACGTCTCGGCGTACTCGCCCAGGCACTCGGCCTGGAAACGCTTGTGCGAAAAACGGCCGCGCGTTTCGTAGCGCTCGGACGCATAAATCTGCCCGAGCCAGCCGTCGTATTTCCAGGAGCTGGTTCCGATCCATATATTTTGCTCGGCGAGTGTGCGCAGGCGGGCGGCCAGTCCGGCGCGATCGAAAGTGGGCGGCGGATCGAAGAGGGGCAGCGTCACCAGGCGTGCGCGGAGCGGTTGTAGTACGGGTCGGCGCCGGCCTCGATGGCGCCGCCCTCGAGGATCCGGACCATCACGGGAGCGGTGCCGTTGGAATAGCGCGACATCATGCTGACCTTGTGGCCGCGCGCGGCCAGTTCAGCCGCGACCGCCTGGCCGATACGCTCGTCGAGCTGCAGATCGCCGCGGTTCCAGGCGTGATTATCGAAGCTCGAAACCAGGTGGCGCGTGCCGAAACGCGGCGCCTCCACCGCGTTCTGCGCGTTGAAGCGGAACTGGATGGCGTCGAACAACACCTGCAGCAGGCCCTGTTCCTGCGTATCGCCGCCCGGAGTAGAAAGCACCGCGTAGGGCCGTCCGTCGGCGTAGGTCACCAGCGTGGGGCTCAACGTAACGCGCGGCCGCTTGCCGCCGGCGAGCTCGTTGGGATGTCCGGGAATCAGCACGAAACTTTGCGCGCGCTCACTGAGCGGGATGCCGGTATCGCCCGCGATCACGCTGGGGAGCCACGCACCCGAAGGCGTCGCCGAAAACATCAGGCCGTCGTGATCGATGGTATCGACGCACGTGGTATCGTGCGCCATCAGCACCGGGTCGAGCGGAATGTGCGCGGTGTCTTCCTCGGCGGGATGATGGCCAGTCTTGCCGTGAATCGCGCCGGGCAGGAATTCTTGCGAGGCTTTGTCGCCGATCAGTTTGCGCCGTTCGGCCGCGTATTCCTTCGATAGCAGCACGTCCGAGGGGATCTGGTTGAATTTGGGATCGCCGTAGTAAGTGTCGCGGTCGGCGTAAGCCAGCTTCAGCGCCTCCGTCACGCGATGAATATACGCGCCGGAATTGAGCGCCCTCTGGTCCTCGAAGCCGTCCAGGATATTCAGCGTTTCGATCATCGCCGGTCCCTGGCTCCAGAAGCCGGACTTGAACACGCGATAGCCATGGAACGTGGTGGAAACGGGCTCCTCCACCTGCAGTTTGAAGGCGGCCATATCTTCGTAGCGCAGCAGGCCGTTGTTGGCCTTGCTGAAGGCGTCGATCTTGTGGGCGATCTCGCCGCGATAGAAGTAATCGCGGACCGCGTCAATCCCGGCCTGCCGTGAAGCTCCCGCGGCGAGCGCTTTCTTTTCGGCCTCCACCATGGATCGCAGCGTGCGGGCCAGATCCGGCTGGCGGAAAATTTCTCCGGTCCTTAGCGGGCGGCCGGAGGGCAGGAAGTGTGCCTTGGACGTCGGCCACACGTTGAAAAACGGCTGGCTATAGGCGATGGAATTCGACCGCATGTCGTCGAGCGCGAAGCCGTCGGAGGCGAGTTCGAGCGCGGGTGCGGAAACCTTCTCGAACGACATGGTCCCGAATTCGCGCAGCGCGACGAGCGCCGCGTCCACCATGCCGGGGACCAGCGCGGGCATCAGCCCGGCCGTGGGAACGATACCCTTCAACCCGCCGGGATCTTTTTCCATGACCTCGAACGGCTGCAGGCGGCGCGTGCGGAAAAATTCGGCTGTCGCGAGCTTCGGCATGGTGCCGATGCCCGCGATCGCGTACACCTTGCCGTCCTTGGCGCGGATCAGGATAGGCGCTTCGCCGCCCATGCCGTAATGTGAAAGCTCGGTGACGGAACCCGCGAACATGGTCGCAACGCCCGCGTCGACGGCGTTGCCGCCCCGGTAATAGGTCCGCATGCCGGCTTCGGTGGCCCATTCGCTGCCGGCGGCCACGGCCCCGTGCACGCCGCGCACGGGCGTCCGCAACGGGCGCTCGCCTTGCGTCCAGGCTGGGAAGGCGCACAGAGCGGCGACCGCGATCGTCAGAAAAAGCCGTCGTAGCATGATTATTCTCATCAGGTCCTCTATCGCTGGATCAGCGGGCTGGCTTCATTATAATGGTTTCGCCGCAGGTGAATCCGGCGATGCTATCCTTTTTGAGAGGTCCTGATGGAGAACGGTGAAGCGCCTGCCAGCAAGCGGGACATCGAGCAGTTCCGTTCCGAGATGAGCCGCGCGCATCACGACCTGGTCGAGCGAATCGGGGACCGAGAAACCCGCCTCCTCAAGGCTTTCTACAACTTCGGCCAGCCGAACAGCAAGCGGATGACGGAACCGGATGAGTGAACGAGCCGACCTTTTAGAACGATTCCGCCGGGGACCGGAGATCGTGGCGATCGCCACCACCGGCGCGGCCGGTCCCGAGCTGGACTTCAAGCCCGCCCCCGATAAATGGAGCGTGCGCGCCATTGTGTGCCACCTGGCGGATTCCGAAATGGTGGAGGGCATGCGCTTTCGCCAGGTGATCGCCGAGCCGAATCCTACGCTGCAGGGCTACGATCAGGACGCCTGGGCCGGGCGTCTGGATTACTCGCGCCGCAAGATCTCGCAGGCGCTCGAAACGTTCCGGCGCCTGCGCGCGGACACGTACGAACTGCTGAAAGATTTGCCGGAGGAGGCATTCGCGCGCCGCGGCAACCACACCGAGCGCGGTCAAGTGACGCTGCTCGACCTGCTGAAAAACACCGCCGAGCACGCCGAGGGGCACGTCCGCCAGATCCAGAACGTGCGCACCGCCTACAAAGAACACCGCGCCAAGCAGACGGCCCGCTGACGGCCGTTTGTCGTTCACGTCTCTGCTGTTCGCGTCTCTGCTTGTGTTTGCACTGTGACCGATATATTCTCGAAATAAGATCACTGGCTCGATACTCGATCGCCGGGCCAGCTTACGGAGGGTTAGGCGATCCGTGCCCAAAAACGACGAAGGCGAATTTGAACTCGTGCTGGGAAACCGCCAGCTTCTCAGCGTATTCTTCATCATCGTAATTCTGCTGGGCGTGTTCTTCACGATGGGCTACATCGTGGGAAGAAATTCGGCGCCCGTATTGGCGGAGGTGCAACGGAAAGCCGACAAGCCGCTGACGGCGGACTCCACCGCGCCCGCGGCGGAACCTGCGCCGGCGGTCAGGGAGAAAACCTTCCCGACGGAAACGGCGCAGCAGATCCCAGCGGGCTCAGAACCGTCCAAGGAGACTAAGTCCGCTCCGGAACCGGCAAGGCCATCGAGCGTCGCTCCCGTGAAGAAGGAGAGCGCGCGCGCAGCGGTGAGCGATCAGCCGGCGGCGGGCCGCTCCTATCTGCAACTTGCCGCGACCTCCAAACGCGAGGCCGACGTGCTGGTGGACGTCCTGCGCGAGAAGGGCTTTAGGGCGCTGACGGCGGAGATCCAGGAGAAGCCCGGCACGTGGCGCGTGCTGGTGGGCCCAGTGCCCGAGGGCGGCACAAACGCGCTGCGATCGGATTTGCAGAAGGCCGGATTTCCCGGCAACGCCGCGATTCCCAGAGCGTTCTAATCCATGTTGAGCCCGCCGAGGCGGCGCACGTTGACGCGGGACACGATCGTGTCAAGCGCCCTTGCGATCGCCTCGGGCTTGCTGCTGGTTCTGTTGTTTCCTCCCTTCGGATACGTATGGCTCGCGCCGGTTGCGCTCGCGCCCATCCTGATCGCTTGTGCACGGGAGCCGTCGTGGAAACGCCGCGCTCTGTTCGGATGGGCGTCGGGATTCGTCTTCTGGGCGGGGATGTGCCCGTGGATCGAATTCGTCATGGAAATCCACGGCGCGATGGGGCGCTGGGGCGGATGGGGATCGTTCCTCTTATTCGGCCTGTACAAAGGCCTTCCCATGGCGGCGTTCAGCGCGCTGGCCGGTTTAGTCATGAATCGCTGGTGGAGCATTCCTGCTTCGGCCGCGCTGTGGACTGGCATCGAGCGCCTGCATAGCTTCACGGGTTTCGCCTGGCTCAATCTGGGGAACGCGGGTATCGGAATGCCGCTGCCCATGCGCCTTGCGCCGATCACGGGAGTTTACGGGCTGACGTTCGTGTTCGCACTGCTCGCGGCGGCGGTGGCGTCGGTGATTTTGCGCAGGCCGCGGCCAGAGCTCGTGTGGCTGGCGCCGCTCTTGCTGATATTTGCGCTGCCAAGATTACCGCGGCCCGCCGAGCCTCGCGAAAGGGCGTTGATCGTCCAGCCCAATTTCGACGCCGATATGCCGTGGACCCCCGATTCACTCGAGTTTACCGAACAAAAACTCGCCTTGCTTTCGAAAGCGGGCCGCGCGAGCCTGCTGATCTGGCCGGAGGCGCCCGCTCCGTTCTATCCCAGCGAGCCTGCTTTCCGCGAATATATTTCGCGCGTCGCCCAGGGCTCGCAGGCGCATTTCCTGCTCGGCGTGGTCGCGTACAACGCGCACAAGGAACCCCTGAATTCGGCGCTGATGCTCGACCCGTCCGGCGCGGTCGAGGGCCAATACGACAAGGTCAACCTGGTTCCCTTCGGCGAATTCATCCCGCCGATGTTCGGGTGGGTGAATCGCATCACGCATGAGATCGGCGATTTCGTCCCGGGCGATCGCGTGGCTGTGTTCCAAGTGGACGGGCACGGAGCGGGCGCGTTTATCTGCTACGAATCCGTGTTGCCGGATTTTGTGCGTCAGTTCGTGCACGACGGCGCCGAAGTGCTGATCAATATTTCCAACGACGGCTACTTTGGCCACAGCGCCGCGCACGAGCAGCACCTTCTGATCGCGCGCATGCGGGCCGCCGAGAATCGCCGCTGGCTGCTGCGCTCGACCAACGACGGCATCACCGCCGTGATCGATCCGCGCGGGCGCGTCGTGGACCGGATGCCTCCTTACACGCAGACCTCGGCGCTGATGCCGTTCGATTATGTCAGCCGCGAAACGCCGTACACGCGCTACGGAGATTGGTTCGCGTGGGCGTGTCTGGCATCGGCGCTGGCCTTTTGTGGGCTGGGACGATTTTCGTGATTCGAATATAATCTAAAAACGAACGGCCTATGCCGCAATGCGGTATACTGTGGATGGCTGCCCGATGCGTCCGAAATCACGGTTCTGCAGTTGCCGAAGTTTAAGGCCGAGGCCACGGCGCTGATCGGGGCGGATGGTATCGAAGCGGTGGCTATTTATCTGGCCGGCCATCCAGGCGCCGGAGACGTGATCCCAGGCGCCGGTGGAGTGCGGAAGTTGCGATGGGCGGCGAAGGGCAAAGGGAAGCGCGGCGGCGCACGCATTATTTACGTGTACGTTGCGATCGCCGCACGCATTTACCTGCTCCGCTGTTATGTCAAGAATGTCAGTGCGGATCTTACCGCGCACGAAATGAAGGAACTGCGGCAAATCGCGGCTCATTTGAAAGGAGTGCAATAGAATGCCCAAGAAAACGCCGGCGAAGAAGACGACCTTCGGAGCCGACCTGATTGAGGGAATGAAGCTGGTCCGGTCGCACCAGGGAGGCAAGATCGAACTGGAGCAGGTTTGGCCAAAACCAGTCGACGTCAAGGCGATTCGCAAGCATGTGAAGATGTCGCAGACCGAATTCTCGCGAGCCTATGGCATCAGCAGGCGTGCGTTGCAGGAGTGGGAGCAGGGCGGGCGTCAGCCAGATTCGGCCGCACGGGCGTATCTAAGCGTCATCGCCAAGGAACCCGCCCTCGTGCGCCGGGCACTCGTCAGCGGATGATGGCGCGAGACCTCGGCGACCGCCTCAGCCGTGCCGGATCACCAGAACGTCGCCGTCCTTGACGATGTAATCTTTCCCTTCCAGCCGCAGCAGGCCCTTTTCACGAACGCCCGGGTAGCCCTCGTGATCGACCAGCGCCTGCCAGTTGACCACCTCGGCGCGGATGAATTTCTTTTCGAAATCGCTGTGGATCGCGCCGGCCGCATTCACGGCCTTGCTGTTCATCGGAATGGTCCACGCGCGCACTTCGGTTTCGCCGGCCGTCAAGAACGACATCAATCCGAGTAGCGCATAGGTCCCGGCGATCAGCCGCTCCATGCCGGATTCCTTCAAGCCGTAGCTGGCCAGGTACTCCGTGGCGTCTTCCGGAGGCAGTTCGGCGAGCTCGGCTTCGATCTTGCCGCACACCGCCGTGACATTCGTATTCGGCTTACTTGCCAGAGGTCCCGTGCGATATTGCTCCTCGACCGCGTGTAAACGCCCGGCGTCGGCTTCGCCCAGGTTCAGCACGCAGAGCATCGGTTTCTGCGAGAGAAACTGAAAGCCGCGGATGCGCTTCTCTTCTTCCGGCGTGAAGGTGAGCCCGCGGATGGGGCGGTCAGCTTCGAGCTCGGCTTTCACCCGCTCCAACAGCGCGAACTCGTGATCCAGCTCTGGACTTTTGATCTTCTTCCGATCCTTGTCGAGACGCTCCATGCGCTTTTCCACTACCACCAGATCGCTCAGGATCAGCTCGACCTCCACGTCCTGGAAATCGCGAATCGGGTCAACCGAGCCTTTTTCATGGGGAACGGTATCGCTTTCGAACACGCGCAGCACGTGGGCGAGCGCATCTGCCACGCGCAGGCTGGCCAGATACCCGGGATCGCGCAGGGCTTCCTTCGAAATCGACGGGAAGTCCAGGTATTCCACGGTCGCGTAAGTGATCTTAGGCGGTTGATAGAGCTTCGCGAGCGCGTCCACGCGTGCGTCAGGGACTTTGGTGACGCCCACGCGCGCTTCGAGCGTCCCGACGCGGGCGGCTTCGTGGACGCCGGTCAGAATGGTAAACAAACTGGTTTTCCCGACCATCGGCAGGCCGATAATGGCTGTTTTCATTTAGCTTGCAAAAGGGGACAGAGATCCGTCCACTCCCATGCTCGCACGTGAAATCACAAACTTGCGTGGGGGGCAGAGGATCGGAAACTGCGTGCGGTCCGCAAAAAGGGGCGCCCGTGCGGATCGAGAACCAGCTCCCCTCCCCGCGGCAGACCGGCGTGATGGGGCTTGTACGAGTGCTCCATTTCGACCCGCTGCCTGGCGGGCCAGGTAGCGTACCTGGATTAAGGTTTTTTATCCCCGCTCTTAGTGAAGAACTCCACGAGACGTTGCGGCGGGAACACGAAGAGCGCTATCAAGCCGACCACGAACAGCAATACGAGGATGAGAAAAGCGAGCGCCACGGGATCTTTCTTTCTTTAGTGTACAGAATCCCTGCAGCTTAGTGTACAGAATCCCTGCAGCACGAGGCCAGGCTGGAACGCCACGTGCGGAACCTGGCGCTGTCGAGTCGCGTCCAACTAAACGGAGGTTCAGGTTTTCGGCTAATCCGTCGATACAAGGGATTAGGTAGGTTAAGAGGTATGGACATTCTCGGCGACCGGCGGTTTGTGGAGATTCCGGGCAGCGAAAAGCACGTCCTGCCGCCCCTGCTCGTGCGGACGGCTGCGGGTATCCGAAGGCTGGATCGCGTAATGGACATGGCCGAGCAAGTGGTCGAACGAGAGGAAATGATTCCCGCACGGCCGGTCGAGGACGAGTTGGATCTCCAGCGCCGCCGCATGGACCTGGCCATCAATCTGGTGGAGCAGTACCTTGGATTCATCCAGCAGTGGCAGTGGGGCGAAGGGATTGTCGAGTGGATCCGCCAGTGCGAAACCACCTTTGAATCGCGTCCGGGCCTGCGCAGTCTGCTGCGTCCCGACGTATGGCCGCACGCCGCGCGATCGAGTTTCGTGACGCTGATCGGCGATAAGGCCGTGCCCACCGGAGGCGTCGAAGTCGAAAAGGCCGTGGGCCTGCGCCTGACCTTCCGCCAGCCGCCGCCTCTCAAGTGCTTCTCCGATCAGTTTCTGCTGTATTTAAACTCGCCGGTGGCCGCCTCGGCCTACCGGACGTGGGCGTGCATGAGCCCCAGCCCGGTCAGCTCGCTCCCTCCGGAGCGGTTCGAGTTTCAAGTGCTCTCGACCAGCCTGGAGTAAACGCGGTTTTCTTCACGCGCGCGGCGGTGGTGTCATTGCTTGGAAATGCGTTTATGCACACGCCAGTATAAGAGATACAGCAACAATCCAAACAAGATTCCCTGGCACAGAAACGCAATCAGATACGCGACCGCTATCTGTCCCTCAAAACCCGCGTTAAAGAAAGGGACAAGCCACCCAGCTAGGCTCAGTCCAGGCTCCTGTGTGATCCTGAATAGCGATTCCGTAAGTCTCGGGTACCTCTGATGTCCTAATGCGCAATATATGAGCAAGCCCTCGACTGCGAAGCCGCCTAGAAAGGCCACTAACTTCGGCAGATCACGTCTTACAGGTCCCAATGTCAACATCAGTAGCGTAATCCTCAATGAGCCGTAGACCCCGCGAAAGCTTGCGAAATGAGGAGCCAGGGCCCACGGGGATTGTCCCACTTTTTACTGGTCCCGTTCTTCGGCGGCTCGCTTCCCTGTTTCGATATCATGAAATAAATGCGGGATTCGCCGAGCGCCAGCGAAAAATATTTGATCGATAGCCCGCCCGTTGCGATTTCGAAACTGCGGGACATCGAAGCCGCGCTGGGGGAAGCCATTCGCGGGAAGCCGGAGGTGCTGCGCCTCTCGCTCGCTTGCCTGCTGGCGCGCGGCCACCTGCTGATCGAGGACGTTCCCGGGGTCGGCAAGACAACGCTCGCGCAGGCGCTCGCCCGCAGCGTCGATTCCAGCTTCCATCGCCTGCAATTCACCTCCGACATGCTGCCGAGCGACGTGCTGGGTGTCACCATCTATAACGCCCATTCGCAGGAGTTCGAGTTCAAGCCCGGCCCGGTGTTCACCAACTTCCTGCTGGCGGACGAAATCAATCGCGCGACGCCGAAGACGCAATCGGCGCTGCTCGAAGCGATGAACGAGCAGCAGGTCACCGTGGACGGTCGCTCCTGGCCGGTGCCGCGGCCTTTTATGGTGGTCGCGACGCAGAATCCGGTGGAGCATCACGGGACGTATCCGCTGCCGGAATCGCAGCTCGACCGCTTCCTGATGCGCATCTGCATCGGTTATCCGGACGAAGCGGCCGAGCGCGAGATCCTGCGCCACAGTGCTGGGCCGGGTCCTGAAAATATTCGTCCCGTGATTTCCGGCGGCGACCTCATCGCGCTGCAGGAGGCGGCGGCGCGCATTCCGGTGGACGAAGCCCTGCTCGACTACATGCTCACGATTGTGAAGCGCACCCGCGCGCATGAAGCGCTGGCGATGGGCGTGAGCCCGCGCGGCGCGCAAGGCCTGTATCGCGCGTCGCAGGCCATGGCCGCGGTGGAAGGGCGGGATTACGTGACGCCGGATGACGTCAAGCGCATGGTGGTCCCGGTTTTCGCGCATCGCGTGGCGCTCAACACGCGCACGCTTTCGGGAGCCAGCTCGGTCGGCGCGGCCGAAAAGATTCTGGAAGAAATCCTCACCTTCGTGGACGTGCCCCTCTGAAAGAGTGCAGAGAAACACGGGAAAAACCGCTCCCTGCGGTCGCGGCTCGTAGGCCGCTGTAAGTATAAAGCGCCCATTCAGAATCGCGACCATAGGAAGCGGTTGTAGAGGGTTTTTTCAGCAACCCCTTGAAGTTGATATATAATCGCTTACCTAGATTCCGAAATGCTGCTTCTGCGCCGCCGAACGAAGAGAGGACGCTCATGCGCTGTCGAATCGTAATCCCAATTCTAGTTGCCGGAGCCGTTTCGTGCGCTTCCGCTCAGTGGCTGAACTATCGCGATCCACAGACTCCGCGAACCAAGGACGGCAAGCCCAACCTCTCCGCGCCCGCGCCGCGCGCCTCCAACGGCAAGCCGGACCTTTCCGGAGTATGGCAGGCCGAGCCGTCGCCTCCAGAGGAGTTCACTCGCCTGTTCGGTGACTTTAGCGCATTCGCCGTGCCGGGAGACGACGCCCGGACGTTCCCAAAGTACGCGCTCAACGTACTCGCGGACTTCAAGCCCGAAGAGGCGCCTATTCGCGCGGCAGCCAAGGCATTGTTCGAGGAACGGGCGAAGAGTTTGGCAAAAGATTTTTCAACCTCCCATTGCCTGCCCGGGGGGATAACGTTCGAGGACGGGAGCGGGTCCCCCTTTCCCTTAAAAATCGTCCAAGGGCCAAGGCAGATCGTGGTGTTTTACGAAATCGACGGCACGCATCGTCAGATCTACACGGACGGGCGCAAGCACACTCCCGATCCCCAACCATCGTGGCTGGGTTACTCGGTCGGCAAATGGGACGCGGACACCCTGGTGGTGGATACCGTGGGGTTCAACGACAAGACCTGGCTCGACGTTTTCGGCCATCCGCACAGCGAAGCCCTGCATTTGACCGAGCGCTTTCATCGCCGCGATTTCGGCCACATGGATTTGCAGATTACCATCGACGATCCCAAGATGTACACGCGGCCGTTCGCCATAAGCTACAACGAGCGCCTGCTTCCGGATACCGATATTCTGGAGACCGTTTGCGCGGAGAACGAGAAGGACCGGCAGCATCTGGCGAACTAGGCCGGAAGTCTTTACAACGAAGGCGGATGATGGCGAGCGGCGTCCACCTCCGGTAGCCGGTGCGCGCAGCTGGTCCGGAATCGGCAACCCCTTGATCGCCGGTCCACCGGCGGGCTCATGGTAGAGTACAGCTCGGCGACGACATCCGAATCCAGCGTGGGTCTGCGGCCGCCGCCCAAGCCGGAGCGAGGAGCATCGCAAAAATCCCCGCTCGGCTACACTCCACCGTTGGCGCCACCATAGCAGCGATGTTCGAATCAAAGGAGTGCGGGCGCTGAAACGCTACTTAGGAGCCGCCGATGGAGCTTCCGCGATCCCGGCCAGCCAGAAATCGGTTCCCTGGACCAGCACCTTGGCCTGGATTTTTTCGCCCACCTTCAGCTTCGCGAATTCCTGTTTATCCTTGACCGGGAAATCCATGGTCATGGCTTCCATCCAGCCCTCGATTTTGCCGGCCTTGAGATTCGCCGTCTGCGCCGCCGGGTCGAGCTTCAGCACCTCGCCCGTCACCTGATATTCCTTGGGCGCAGCGACCGAGGAAGAGGGAGACGAGGACGAAGACGGGGCCGCCGTCGGCTGTGAGCATCCGGCGAGAGCGGTCATCAGAATCGCGGCGAGCGCAAGGAAAAGGAAAGTTTTTGTCATGCCGATATTCGCAGTTTACACGAGGGCCACTGGATCACGCGCGCCGGGCGATTCCGCTATCATGCAAGCGCATGGGCGACTACGCGATCGGGGTGGACCTGGGAGGCACGAATCTGCGCGCCGCGGCCGTGAGCCGCGATGGGAAGATTTTCAAGAAGCTCGGGGGAGCAACGCCCGTTTCCGCCGGACGCGATGCCGTCATCGCCGATATCGTGCGCTCCATTCAGGCGCTCCGCGAAGGCCTGGCGGGCCACGCGCTGGCGGGTGTCGGCGTGGGCATCCCTGGCTACATTCTGATGGCAAAGGGTATCGTCACCGGCGCGCCGAACATGCCGGATTTTGTGAATTACCCGGTGCGCGACGAGATCGAAAACGGACTGGGCGCGAAGGTGATTCTGGAGAACGACGCGAACGCCGCCGCGCTCGGCGAAAAGTGGATGGGCGCGGGCCGCGACGTGAACGATTTGGTCCTGCTGACGCTCGGCACGGGCATCGGCGGCGGCATTATCAGCGATGGCAAGGTCCTGCGCGGCTATCTCGGCATGGCGGCGGAGCTCGGCCATATCACGGTGGCACCGAACGGCTATCCGTGCGGATGCGGCAACACCGGATGCGTGGAAAAATACGCGTCGGCGACGGCGGTTTCCGCAATGGCGAAGCTCTTGAATTTGGGTCACGATTTGACCGCCGAGCAGGTTTACAAGCTGGCGCTCGGTGGGAATGAGCGAGCGAAGGCCATTTTCGAAGCGGTCGGCGTCGCGCTGGGCACGGCCCTCGCCGATCTCATCAACATCTTCAATGCGCCGCTGTATCTGCTTGGCGGCGGACTGGCGGGAGCTTGGGATTGTTTCCAGGCTTCGATGGTGCGGGAGGTTTCGCGGCGCTCGTTTACGTATCGCCAATTTCCTCCGCGCATCGAACGTGCGGCGCTCGGCCCCGATGCGGGGCTCTACGGCACGGCGTATTTGGCGCTGCAGGCTTCCTAAGTCTGGTATCTCAGAGGTTGGTTGCATAGCAAATACGGCTCGTTAAGTCACATCTCATGCGCGGTCATCCCGAGCGAAGTCGAGGGATCTGCTTTTTGCTCGGGTGTTGCCAATGCTTTAGAGAAGCAGATCCCTCTCCCGCCAAGCGGGCTCGGGATGACAAGCCGATGTGAGACGGAATTGACTGGACGAACTTACCGCTAACGAATTAAATTCGCCCTTAATACAAATCCGGCGCGCCCTCGGGACGAGCCTTCCAGCGGCGATGAATCCACAGCCATTGGTCTGGGTATTCGCGAATCGCGCGCTCGATCGCGGCCTGCACGCGGCGCGTGTCTTCCTCGACGTCGCCTGTCATGTCGACCAGCGGGTAGAACTTCAGCCGGTAGCGGCGTTCGGCCTCGATCCACACCGCGAATCCAGGGACCACGGCCGCGCCGGTACGCGCCGCAAACTTCGCGAAGCTGGTCCCGGTTCGCGCCGGGACGCCGAAAAAGTCCACAAAAACGCCTTCTTCCAGCATGTTGTTCTGATCCACGAGCATGGCGACGGTTTCGCCGGACTGCAGGGCTTTCAGCAGCGAGCGCACGAAATCCTTCTTGCCGATCATGCGGTTGCCGAATAGCTGGCGGCGCCGCTGCACGAAGCGGTCGATCATGGGGTTATCGAGGGGGCGCACTACCACGTTCATCGTATCTGCGCACAAGAGCGTGTGCGCGTTGACGCTGAGCTCCCAATTGCCCAGGTGCCCGGTCGCGATCAGAACGCCTTTGCCGCGGCCCTGCGCCTCGCGCAGATGCTCCAGGCCGTCGTGCACGATCCACTTGTTGATATTTTGCGGATTGAGATCGGGCAGTCGCGCGACGCCCACCAGCACACGCGCGATAGAGCGAAACACGCCATCGGCAATGCGCTTGCGTTCTTCCAGAGCAAGCTTCGGCATCGCCAATTGGATGTTGCGCCTCGCGATGCGTCGATAGCGCGGCACGGCAATGTCCAGCAGGTGTACATAGAAACGCGCCAGGCGTTCCGCGATGGAACGCGGAGAATAACGCAGCGTGGCGATGAGTCCCGCAACGGCAACGTACTCGGCCCAATTGCGCAGCGCGGAGCGGGAGCGGCCAGCCACAGGTTACATTCTAGCGGTGCTACATCTAGCGGCTGCAAGCCGTCCGACTTGTTCCTGGACGCTATAATGTTAGTGGAGCTACCTTTGTGACCCTTCGGCGATTCTTGCGTTTATCGGCTCACGTGCAAATGCTGCCCATCCTCGAAAGCGGCGAGGAGACCCTCGTCGGCGGGCAGGCCGTCATTGAGGGCGTGATGATGCGCGCCCCGCACAGCTATTGTGTCGCCGTGCGCAAGCCCGGTGGAGAGATCGTCACCGAGGAGCAGCCGCTCGAAAAGGTCTCCGATAAATATCCGATCTTCAAGCTTCCGGTGCTGCGGGGATTGGGGACGCTCGGGCAGGCCATGACGCTGGGCTACAAGGCGCTGCGGTTTTCGGCCAACGCGGCCCTGGCCGAAGTCGCGCCGAAGCCAGCTCCAGATGCGGCAGCCAAGACAGACGCGATCTGCAAAGATCCGGGCAAAAAGCCGGCCGAGATTTCCTCCTGGATGATGACACTCAACCTGGTTTTCTCGCTGGGGTTCTTCATCTTCCTGTACAAGTTCGTCCCGCTGTTTCTGGCGACGCGCCTGGGCATGGCCGTGCCGTCGCTCTCCAGCCGTTTCGCCACCAATATGATGGACGGCGTCATCCGCATGGCGATCTTCCTGACGTTTCTGTACCTGCTCTCCCGCATGAAGGACATCCACCGCGTGTTCGAATATCACGGCGCGGAACACAAGGTGGTGTTCAATTTCGAATCGAAAAAGCCGGTGAACGTAGAGAATGCCCAGAAGTTCGTGACCTTCCATCCGCGCTGCGGCACCAGTTTCCTGCTGGTGGTGATGGCGATTTCGATGATCGTCTACGCGCTGGTGCCCGTGGACGGTTTTGCCGCCCGTTTTCTCGCACGCATCGCGCTGCTGCCCGTGATCGCGGGGTTGAGCTATGAGCTGATCCGCTTCGCCGCCAAACGCCAGGGCACGCTGATGGGCCTGCTGACGATGCCGGGCTTGTGGCTGCAGCGCATCACCACCAAGCCGCCCGACGATACCGAAGTCAGCGTCGCCATTCACGCCCTGGAAGGCGCGATGGAGTTGGAGCAGAAGCAGGGCGGCGAACTGGTGATCGCGTAAGCGTTTTTCACGAAGCTCGTCCTCCCGGAGAGCCGTCATATGCAATATCGCCAAAAACTCGACGACCTGGAACGGCGCTTCGAGGAGCTCTCCGCGCAGATGGCGGACCCCGCGGTGATCGCGGATTCGGAGAAGTATCGCAAGATCACCAAGACGCATAGCGAGCTTGCTGAAGTGGTCGCCAAATACCGCGAGTGGAAGGCCGCGTCCGGCAACCTGGAACAGGCGCGCGGCATGCTACAGGAATCCGATCCCGAGCTGAAGGCCATGGCGCAGGAGGAGATCGCGCAGATCGAACCAGCTCTGGCGCGTTACGAAGAGGAGCTGAAGGTCCTGTTGCTCCCCAAAGATCCTCTTGACGACAAGGACGTGGTGGTCGAGATCCGCGCGGGCACGGGCGGCGACGAGGCCACGCTGTTCGCCGACGAAATTTTCCGCATGTACTCGCGCTTCGCGGAATCGCGCGGCTGGAAGGTGGACGTGACTTCGGCGAGCGAATCGGCGGCGGGCGGCCTGAAGGAAGTGATCGCGCTGATCAGCGGCAATAAGGTCTACAGCCAGATGAAGTACGAGAGCGGCGTGCATCGCGTGCAGCGCGTTCCGGAAACCGAACAGCAGGGCCGTGTGCATACCTCCGCCGTGACGGTGGCGGTGCTGCCCGAAGCCGACGAAGTAGAGATTAACATCGAGCCGAAGGATCTCCGCATCGATACGTTTTGTTCCTCCGGTCCCGGCGGCCAGAGCGTCAACACCACGTATTCGGCGGTCCGCATCACGCACCTGCCGACGGGCACCGTGGTTTCCTGTCAGGACGAGAAATCGCAGATCAAAAACCGGCAAAAGGGGATGCGCGTGCTGCGCTCGCGCCTGTATGAAATCGAGCTCGAAAAGCAGCAGGAAAAAATCGGCGCCGAGCGGCGCACCATGGTGGGCAGCGGCGACCGCAGCGAAAAAATCCGCACCTACAATTTCCCGCAAAACCGCGTGACGGATCACCGCATCGGATTCACGCTGCATCAGCTCGATCAAGTGATGGAAGGTAAGCTCGATCCGCTAGTGGACGCGCTGACCACCTACTATCAGACCGAAAAGCTCAAAGAGCAAACCGCCGAGCCGACCGGCGCAGCGGTCTAGTGAAAAAGGGGACAGACTACTCTGTCCCCTCCCGTAACTTTGTAACTTCACGTTCGGGTGCGAGAGTGGACAGAGCGGTCTGTCCCCTTTTTCAACGAATTCCAACATGACTGTGCGCGCGGCCTTGCAGCAGGGCCAGCAACTCCTCGAAGACGCAGGCGTCGCCGTGCCCCGGCTCACCGCCGAGGTCCTCTTGACGCACGCGATATCGCTCAGCCAGACCTGCGACCGGGCGTGGCTCTACGCGCACGCCAGTGACGAGCTCCGCGAGCTGTGGTGGATCCACTACGGGCGCTTCCTGCACGAACGCATGCAGGGGAAGCCCACGCAATATATCACGGGCCGTCAGGAGTTCTACGGCCGCGAATTTCACGTCTCGCCGGACGTCTTGATTCCGCGCCCCGAAACCGAGCACGTTGTGGAAGCGGCCTTGTCCAGGATCACTGGCGCCCCGCGCATTCTAGACATCGGCGCCGGATCGGGAGCGATCGCCATCACGCTCGCGCTCGAAACAAAGGCTCACGTCATGGCGACCGATATCTCACCGGCGGCTCTCGGTGTCGCGCAAGAAAATGCGCGGCGGTTTGACGCGAACGTTTCGCTCACCGCCTGCGATTTGGGCAGCGCCTTCGCGCACGAAACGTTCGATATGGTAGTGTCGAACCCGCCCTATGTGCCCGCGCGGGATCTTCACAATATCCAGCGCGAGGTCCGCGAATTCGAGCCCGGCCTCGCGCTGTATGGAGGCGAGGACGGCCTGGACGTTTACCGCCGTTTGATCCCGGAGGCGGCGCGCTTGCTGAAATCCGGCGGCTGGCTGATCATGGAACTCGGATACGCGGGGCTCGATCCGGTGCGTGAGATGCTCGCCAACTGGAACGATGTCGAAGCTGTGTGCGACCTGGCCGGGCTCCCGCGCGTAATTGTTGCGAGTAAATCATGAAGCTGTACTTCCACCTGGACATGGACGCATTCTTCGTCTCCGTGGAGGAGCTGTTCGATCCGTCGTTGAAGGGCAAGCCGGTGGTGGTGGGCGGGCGCGCCAACGAACGAGGTGTGGTTTCGGCAGCGTCTTATGCTGCACGCAAGTTCGGCGTGCATTCGGCGATGCCCCTGCGCACGGCTTATAAATTGTGCCCCCAGGCGATTTTCGTCGAAGGACATCGGGACCGGTATCTGGATTACTCGCGGCGCGTGTACGCCGCTCTGCAATCGTTCTCGCCGAAGGTCGAGATGGCCTCGATCGACGAGGCGTATCTCGACATGACGGGAACCGCAAAGCTCCACGGGCCCCCGCTCGCCGCCGCGCACGCGCTGCATGGAGCCGTGGGAGCCGCCACGAAACTGAATTGCTCCATCGGCGCCGCCCAATCCCGCATGGTGGCGAAGGTCGCCTCGGATCAGGCCAAACCGAACGGCGTGTTGTGGATCATTCCAGGCGAAGAAGCTCGTTTCCTCGCGCCTCTCGACGTGCGCAAGATTCCGGGGGTCGGCAAAGTGACCGAACGGAATCTGCACGCCTGCGGAATCCGCAAGGTCGGCGATCTGGCGGCGCTCGATGCGACCTTTCTCGAAGAACGCTTCGGGCAATGGGGTTTGGCGCTCGGAGGTAAGGCGCGCGGAGAGGACGCAGGCGGCTGGTTCGACCAAGAAATCGGTGAAGGCGGCGATCCGAAATCGATCAGCCACGAGCACACGTTCTCGGTCGACACCGCGGACGCCTCGGCGCTCGACGCCATGCTGGTGCGGCTGGCGGAAATGGTGGCCCGGCGGTTACGGGATCATCGCTTGTACGCCCGCACGGTCCAGATCAAGCTGCGATATAAGGATTTTTCGACCTTCACGCGCTCCCACACCTTGGATCACGCGACGCAGATTGATACCGAGCTGGCCCGCGCCGCCCGCGATTTATTTCACCGCAACTGGAAGGGCGCAGCGATCCGTCTGCTGGGCGTGTACGCGCAATCGCTCGAAATGGCGGAGGGTCAGACGCGGCTCCTCGAAGATTTGGAAACTGAAAAGTGGCGCCGGACGCTGGCAGCCGTCGATAAAGTGCGCGAGAAGTTCGGCGACCAGACGGTATCGCTCGCTGCGGGAATGAACGCGGGGTTTCGCGCCCGGGTGCACGAGAATCCCGAAAATCTTCCCGGTAAAGAGCCGACCAAGGAGCCGCGAACGGATCGCAAGCCATCCGCGCCGCCTGCGCGAGAGGACCACGAACGTTAACGCTTATTTCTGCGGCCAATAGCCGGGGCGGACTCGGATCATGGCATCTGGACGCGAAGGAATCTTCACTTCGATGCGGCGAAACGAATTGCCCGCGTCATCCGCCGGGACAAAGCTCAGCAGATATTGACCGTGGAGTTCCTCGCCCGTTCGGGAGATCACTTGCTCGAGCGCCGAGTAGCGCGTAAACGACAGATGCCGGCCGCCGCTAGACTGCGCGAGCGCGTCCGCTGCGTTCTTTTTCCCGAGCCTCGCAAGTTCCGTAATCGCCGCGATGTAATTCCCGTCGCTGGGCATCGACGGATCGTCTTCCGGCTTGACGGTGAACGCGGAGGCCTGCGCGGAGTACGTGCCGAAGTATACGATCACCCCGGCGCGCTGAACCTTCTCGATCGCGCTCGCGAGCGTCGCCTTGCTGCCGCGGTCGCGCGATTCGCCGAGGATCAGCATCACGCGGCGATAATTCTCGGGGCGCGTCGCCAGTAGGTTGACGCCCTGCAAGACCGCGTCGATCAAACGCGCCGTCTTGACGCTGTACGGGCTGATTTGCTCGATAGCGAGCTGAATTTTGCCCGAATCCGACGTGAATTCCTGTCGCGTTTGAATTTCCCGGTCGTAGGAAACTACCGCGGCCTGGCCGCGATCGCCTGTGATCAGCGGCTTGATCATCGGACCAATACTGTGGATCTTGCTGAGCTCGGGTGTGGAAATGCCGCTCGACTGGATCAACAGGATCATCGACACGGGCGCAAGCACCGTGTCCGACGTATCCATGCGGATCTTCCGCGGCTTGCCGCCATCGGTGAGAACGAAGTCGTGGACCGTCAGCCCGTCGATCAGGCTGCCCTTCCGATCCGTCACCGTGGCGGGTGCGAGAACGAGCGGGACATTCGCTTGAAGAGTCGGAGGCTCGGGCTCTTGCTGGGCGAGCAGGGAAAAACAAATCGCGAAGGCGAAACTCAGGCGCGGCACCACTCTTCAGTTTGGACGATCCGGCGCTTATTCGCGTTACCCTAGTCTCTTGCCCAGGATCCTGTATGTCTGACCGCATGGAAGAAGTGCGCCGCAGGCACGCCGCGGCAGAGGCCGGAGGCGGCGAGGATCGCCGCGCGCGCCAGCACCAGGAAGGGAAGCTTTCCGCGCGCGAGCGCATCGATCTGCTGCTCGACGAAGGCACGTTCGAGGAGATGGACAAGCTGGTCCGGCACCGCTGCCACGATTTCGGCATGGACGAACAGGTCGTCGACGGGGACGGCTTCGTCACCGGTTGGGGCTTGATTCACGGTCGCCTGGCGTACGTGTTCGCCCAGGATTTCACGGTGTTCGGCGGCTCGCTGTCTGAGATGAACGCACGGAAAATCGTCAAGATCATGGACCTCGCGCTGAAGACCGGCGCGCCGGTCATCGGCTTGAACGATTCCGGCGGCGCGCGCATTCAGGAAGGCGTTCTGTCGCTCGCCGGATACGCCGACATCTTTCTGCGCAATGTTCTAGGAAGCGGCGTGATCCCGCAGATATCCGCGATCATGGGGCCGTGCGCCGGCGGGGCAGTCTACTCGCCGGCGCTCACCGATTTCGTCTTCATGGTGGATCGCACCAGTTACATGTTCGTCACCGGACCGGACGTGATCAAGACGGTGACGCACGAGGACGTCACGAAAGAGGCGCTGGGAGGAGCCGCGACGCACAATTCGATCAGCGGCGTCGCGCATTTTCGCGCCCAGGACGACGCCGAGTGCCTGCGTATGATCCGCGAGCTGATGAGCTACCTGCCGCAAAACAATCGCGACGACCCGCCGCGCGCGGCTAGCGACGATCCCGCCGATCGCGAAGATCCCGCGCTCGATACCTTGATTCCGGCGGCATCCAATCAGCCCTACGACATGAAGGACGTGATCCGCCGCGTCGCCGATCGCGGAGAGTTTTTCGAAGTGCAGGAGCATTGGGCGCGCAACATCGTCGTCGGGTTCGCGCGCATGGATGGACGGAGCGTCGGCGTGGTCGCCAATCAGCCGGCCTATCTGGCCGGGTGCCTGGATATCGATTCCTCCGATAAAGGTGCGCGCTTCGTCCGCTTCTGCGATGCGTTCAACATTCCGATTCTGACCTTCGAGGACGTCCCGGGATTTCTCCCGGGAACAGCGCAAGAATTCGGAGGCATTATCCGCCACGGAGCGAAACTCCTGTATGCATTCTGCGAGGCGACGGTGCCGAAGATCACAGTCATCACCAGAAAAGCGTACGGGGGCGCTTATTGCGTGATGGGCTCGAAGCACGTGCGCACCGATGTCAACTTAGCCTGGCCCTCGGCCGAAATCGCGGTGATGGGCGCGGAGGGGGCCGTCAACATAGTGTACCGGCGCGAGCTTCAGGAGTCCGCGAACAATTCCACGGACGCGGTCGAGACTGTGCGGCGCGCCAAGACCGAGGAGTTTCGCGATCGTTTCGCCAGCCCGTTCGCCGCCGCCGAAAACGGATTTGTAGACGACGTGATCGAGCCTCGCCAGACGCGTCCCCGCGTGATCCGCGCGCTGCGGATGCTCGCGACCAAAGTAGATACGACGCCGAAGAAGAAGCATGGGAACATCCCGTTATAGAACGTACGGCGTGTTGTAGCCTGGAAGTATACACCTCTATGCGTTTCGTTTCCTGGAAGAAGAATGGCGCGCAAGGATTGGCCGTGCGCCGCGGCGAAGAACTAGTTCGGCTGGACGGTTTCGATATGCTCGGCCTTCTGCGCGCCGGCGAAGTCGGGATCGAGCGCGTCATCGCGCAAGCGGCTTCGGCCCCGGTCCTTGATCTCGATGGGCTGGAATACCTGCCGCCCTTAGCCGATCCGCCGAAGGTCGTGTGCGTCGGTATGAACTATCAGGATCACGCCGACGAGAACAAGCTGCCGCCGCAGGAGTATCCGACTTTTTTCGTCCGTTTCACCGGCAGCCTGCTGGGTCACGAGCAGCCCATGATCCGCCCGCGTATTTCCGACACGCTCGATTTCGAGGGCGAACTCGCGGCCGTCATCGGCAAACCGGGACGTTATATCGCGAAAGATAAAGCGCTCGATCACGTGTGGGGCTACGCGATCTTCAACGACGGTTCCGTCCGCGAATATCAGGGGCGCGGCAAACAGTGGACGCTCGGCAAGAATTTCGATCGCACGGGCGGTTTCGGACCCGACCTGATCACAGCAGACGAGCTTCCCCCCGGCGCCCGGGGATTGCATCTGGAGACCCGTTTGAACGGAAGGGTGGTGCAATCGGCGAATACGTCCGACCTGATTTTCGACGTCGCGACGCTGATCTCGCGCTTCAGCGAAGCGGCGTCGCTCGAGGTTGGCGACGTGATCGTCACTGGCACGCCCGCCGGCATCGGCTTCTTCCGCAAACCCCCGCTCTACATGAAGCCTGGCGACGTGTGCGAGGTGGAAATCGAACGCCTGGGCATCCTGCGCAATCCGATTCGGGACGAAGCCTAGCGTCCGGCGGGACCCACTGAATTGTCCCAATGTTCCTGAGCCAGGCCGTTCTGGACGCGAATCATCTCAAAATGGTTCACCTCATACGTCTTGGAAGGATCTTTTTCGTCCTTCACCTTGCGCGTGGTCATCATCAGCACGATGTCGCCCTTGGTGATCACCAGATTCGGCTTGACTTTCATCTCCGGCTGGAGTGGCTCCGGGTCGGGGGCGCGTTCGCGAAGGTGCTCCATGAGCGGATCGCGGCCCTGCGGATCCGTGTAGTTGTGCTGGATATAGTCGGCGGCCATATACTTGGAGGCCAGGTCGTAGTGGTGGTATTGCAGGACGTCGCGATACAGATTCAGAACCATTGTTTCGTTCTTCTGCTCTTCCGGCGTGTTCTTCAACTGCGCCACCGCCACCAGGCGTCCCAGCGACGCAAGTGCCGCTAGTCCCAGTACTTTCACTTGCCACGATTTCATATGAGTTCTCCCGGCTACTCGAATACTCCTCGAAAAAACAGGACAGACCGCTCTGTCCACTCTCACGTTGGTCACGCGAAATCAAGATTCGCGTTGGGGGACAGAGTTCCGGGACGGACGCCAACAACGCGAGTCTGACCCTTTTTTCTACCTATGGATTCTTGGGCGCCCCGTCCCAATGTTCGGCGATCTTGCCGTTCTGTACGCGCACGATATCAAACGTATTGTACTTGAAGGCCTTCCCGGTCTTTTCTTCGCCGTCGAGCTCCCATACCAGCACCACGTAATCGCCCTTGGCCATGGCGCGGTCGGGCTGCTTTGGCAGCTTGGGTTGGATCGGCTTCGCCGGCATTTTCCCAAAATATGCCACGAATTCCTTGCGCCCTCCGGCGTAATTCGGATTGTGCTCGATATAATCATCGGCCATGTACTTGTTGGCGAGCTCGACGTGATTAAATGTGACTACCTCGCGCCACCAGTCCAAGACCAATTGCTTGTTCTTCGCCTCCTCCGGCGAATCAGCCTGCGCGAAGGCCACCTGCGACGACGCGAGCACCAGCGCCAAGCCCGGCAGCAAGTAGTTGTACCGTCCCATTTTCATTCCCCTGTTCACTCCGGCGGGTCCATCCTTTCCCAGCTTGCGACCCTCCCCTGGATATTATGGCTATTTTCCGTCCGGCTTGCTCAGCTGAGCCTTGAGCTTCTCGAAGAAATCCCCTTGATCCACGACGTGAATCAGGAACGGCTTGGATACCAACGAGCCCTTCCAGTTTCCGGCCGTCGTCGGAGCGTACCGGGCGACGATCTCGTAGTCGCCGGGCGGGTTATTGACGTACTGCTCTTCGAAGTACGGCACGATTGCGCCGGCAGCTTGCGGGTAAACGCGGCTGGCGCGCGCAGGATCTTCCTTCCCGGCCTGCTCGGTCATCCACGCTGCGAATTGCCGCGCCCGCTCGTCACGCACGGCTTGGTCTTCCAAAATATCAAGATCGGCATAGACGAAATGAACGGTCAAATCCTTGCCGCCTCCCGACGAGTTGACGCGAAACCGCACGTCGCTTCTGCTCCCGTTCCCGATTCTCTTGACGGAAAGCGTTACGCTGGGGCCGGGCCGGTTCTGAAAGAAGTTCGCGCCCTGGTTCTGCGCCGCGATGGACAATGGTTCGAAGGCCTCTTCAACGGTCCGGGCGCGCAAGCAAATTTTCAGAGGAATTCGCTGATTGTTCGACGCAGGTACCGGCTGCCGCTGCGTTCCCGCGTCATTCTGACACGCCGCCGCCATCGAAACATACAAGGTGGGGAGGCCCGCTTGCTGCGCGAACGCGGCCCAACCCGCAAAAGCCGTCAGCACTCCGAACAGCGCCAATCGGGAGACGATCCGCTTGGTCAACGGAACGCACGCCGGAAGCGCGGCGCTCAGTAGCGGCATGATCCCATTGTTCCACGCATCGGGGGTGAATTCAGCTGGCGCGCGCAGATTCTTAAGCAAATCTTGGGAACAACCGCGCAGCGTTGCCGCGATCCAGCGCGACTTGCACGTCCGCAGGGAAAACCGTCTCGGGCATGGGACCGGTGGTGGTTTCGTAGGGCCACACCGGAAAATCCGTCCCGAACAAATACTGCGACGGCGGCGCGAATTTGCTTAGCGCCGCGAGCGGCGCCGGGTAGCTGGCGTGCGCGATTTCGTAGTACAGCTTGCGCAGCTCTTCGAGCGCGCCGGCCGATCCGCCCGGAACCGACCGCCCCTGCTTGCCGCGCACCTGATCCTTGATGCGGCCCGAAAGGGCCGGTATCGCCGCGCCCGCGTGATTCACGATGATGCGCAGATCGGGGAGCTGCGCCAGCACGCCGTTGTTCAGCAGGCCAACGATAGCGCGGGTGGTGTCGAAATCGAATTCCAGAGTGGTATCGCCGGTGCCGGGCATCAACGAGCGGCAGCACGTGGGAACGCTGGGGTGGAAGAAAATCGCCGACTTCCGGCGATTCAGCTCCTGCAGGATGGGCCGGAACATCGGATCGCCCGGCCACTTGTCGCCGGTGTCGGTGAACATCATCACGCCGTCGCATTTCAAGGTGTCGAAGGCGTAGCCGATCTCTTTCAGAGAAGCGTCCACGTCCGGCAACGGCAGTGCGGCGAAAAACCCGAACCGCTTGGGATTGTCGCCCGATACCTTGGCGCCGTAATCGTTCATGCGGCGGACCAGCGTATGCGCGCGCTCGGTGTTGTCATAGAAAAGATCGGCGTACAGAGGCGTCAGGCCCGTTACCGAAAGGATCGAGGTCTCGGTGCCGAACTTATCCATCGCTTCGAGCGAGACCTGCGGGGACCATTTCCGCGACGCCCACAGATCGATAAAGGGAGGCATCATGTGATGATGCACATCGATGCGCCCGCGCTTCCCTTGGGCCTTCCCTGAGCCGACGCTTAGGGCGGCAGCCGCCGCCCCGGCTCCAAAGGCTCGCAGCAGATCGCGGCGCGAAAGCGCCTTTCCGGACAGACTCCCGGCATCGTTACGATCGATCATTCCCATCAACTCCCGTCGCACGATTACACCATAAATTGCGGCGAGAAAGGAGGCTGCCTGCAGCCGGAAAGAGGGTCGGACTAGCCTCCCGAGGGCAACAGCACGATCTCCGCACCGGAGGGAATTCCGCGGATCGTGGTGCCTTTGGGAAGCGGCAGCGGCGTCTTAAACGGGAACGGATGCGCGTAGGCGGGCTTGAACGGAAACATCCACAGAAGCGGAAGAACCCGCCCGTCGGGCAGCTCGGCGACGATCTGGAACGAGGCGTTGTCGGGAGCTCTACGGGGCAGCAATCCTTCGAGCGTCAAATCGTGGGTCAACTGAAAATCGCGGCTCACCACGAGGCCGCCGGTTTGCTCGGAGTCGGGGGCGGGATCGGTGAACGCCACGGGCTTGGGCAGGTCCTTGTCCTCGCCCTCCGGCGCGCCGCCGTCCACCCATTCGCCGATCAGCTCCAGTTCCTCCGGTGTCAGGCCCTGATCGTTCTTGAATTCGCCGAAGCCTTTCACCGCGCCCCACGGAGGCATGCGCCGCTCCAGCACTTCCTCCTGGATCGCTTTCGCCCACGGCCGGCCCTCGTTATAGGTCAGCAGCGAAAAGGCACTGCCGCCCGTGCGATGGCAGGCCAGGCAGTGGTTGTTCAGAATGCGGATGATCTCGCGGTTCCAGGTGATCTTGGTGGTGATCACGTCGTGCGCGGAGACCGGACGCAGCACCGCGCCGACGAATACCAGCGCCAAAGCGGAAATCGAGATGCGAACGCGGGTCACACTTCAATCCTACACCGCGTACATAAAAAAGGGGACAGACCGCTCTGTCCACTCCCGCGCTCGCACGCGCATCCAGAGATCTACGGGAGGGGATAGAGTAGTCTGTCCCCTTTTTTAGATATTAGAATAATGGGAAATCCCTGCATGGCAGTACGAATCGAGAAACCCACCATCGTTGCCGCAGCCGGCAATCTGCCCAAGCGCATCGCGGAATTCGTCGGCCGGGTCAACAGCGGCACGGATTCGGTCAGCATCGTCCACATGACCAGCCCGCCAGGCTGGCAGGAACCCGGCCAGACTCCCGAATTCGACGAGTACACGCTCGTGCTGCGCGGGTCATTGAAGGTGGAAACGCGCGGTGGAGTGATGGACATTTCGGCCGGGCAAGCGATCGCGGCGCCGAAGGGAGAGTGGGTGCGTTACAGCTCGCCTGATCCCGCGGGCGCCGAATATATCGCGGTGTGCGTGCCAGCGTTTTCGCCGGACATCGTGCATCGCGACGAGTAATCGCGTAGAGCGTCTTCCGATTTCTTGTGGGGCAGCCCTTCCGGACTGCAGCCGGCTTTCCAGCCGGCCAATCTTAACGCCGGGCGAAAGCCCGGCGGCAAGGCGGAGGCCATGCCCCACAACGGACCACGATAACTGTAAAAATGCCGGTTAATGCCCTCTCAAAGCCGGCCACACCTGCGTCCACATCACCAAAACGAGCGCGGTCCCGCCGAGAAAGCTGCCGAAAGGAAGCTCGTAGGTCGACGAATCCTTGCGCGCGGCCTTGATGTAAATCAGCCCGCCGACCGCACCGGCGAGCGACGCGAGCATCAACGTCAGCAGCGACCAACGCAAGCCCAGAAACGCGCCGATCATGGCGATCATCTTCACGTCGCCGAGCCCCATGCCTTCCTTGTGGCGGAATTTTTCGTAAAGAAACGCGACCAGCCAGATCGCCCCGCTGCCGATGAGGGCGGCGAAAGCGGATTCGGCGAGCCAGTGCCAGCGCGGGGCGTACGACGCGGGAACCAGATACGCCACGATGTACGCCTCCATGGGCACGAACAGCGCGAAGGCCAGCCCCGCGAGCGTTCCGCCGAGCGTGAGCTCATCGGGCAGGATGCGCGCTTCCATGTCGGAGGCGACCAGCGCGATCAGGATCGCGGAGAGCACGGCGTATTTCGCGCCCTGGCCGGACCAGCCGAACGCGGCGAAGCACAAGCCGAAGGCGACGGCGGTTGAGAGTTCCACCAGGGGATAGCGCCAGGGGATGCGCTCGCGGCAATGGCGGCAGCGTCCCCCGAGCAGCGCAAAGCTGAGCAGAGGAATGTTGTCGTACCACGCGATCGGCTTCTCGCAGCCGGGACAAAAAGACCGCGGCTGTACAACGGAAAGATCCCTCGGCAGCCGGAACACGCACACATTCAGAAAGCTGCCGATCAGCAGGCCCGCGAGCGCCGCCGCGACGATCAGAGGCACGCCGGTCATGCGTGACGCTCCTTGCGGCAAGGCTTCACAATCGCTGGCTTCCTCGCCGTCCTCGAAACTACCCACCATGCGCTCGTCATCCCGAGCGCAGTCGAGGGACCTGCTTCTAAGGCATTGGCAACACGCGACCCAAAAGCAGATCCCTCTCCCGCCCTGCGGGATCGGGATGACCGCCTCGGTGGTGGTGCGAATGGACAGCCGGAATTGAAATGATGGAACATCGTTATCTCCCAGGGCTCATGAAACGAGCCTTGGCGTATTTCAGAAAGTTGTACAGCGCGGCCATGTTGGCGATCGCCAGCCCCTCGACGCCGTCCAGAAAGCCAAGCTTCAGGATGTAGGTCGAGAAAAAAGTCCACACCGGTTCGAGGATCAGCCGTCCCCAGGTCACTTCCGTTCCGCTCGCCAGGATCTGCTCGGCCGCGAGCGTCGTGTAGCGATCCATCGTTTTCAGGTGCTCCGACAGAGAGTCGCAGGTGAAGTGCAGCAAGTTCGATTCGAAGTGCCCGACGGAGCCGTTCACTTTCACCGATTCGTGCACGAACTCACCGTCCCAACGGGCTTTCCGGCGATCGTATAAGCGGACTTTGCGGTCCGGATACCATCCGGAATGGCGGATCCAGCGGCCCAGGTACTGCGCGAGCCTCGGCATGGTGTACGCGTCGCGATCCGGCGTGCGCTTCTTCCACTGCCACAGCTCGGCTTCGAGAGCCTCGCTCAAGGATTCGTCGGCGTCGAGCGACAGGATCCAATCGTTGACGGCTTGTTCGGCGGCGAAGTTCTTCTGCATCGCGTAGCCCGGCCAGGCGCTTTCGATGACGCGCGCGCCGAGCTTCCCGGCGAGTTCCACCGTGCGGTCCGTCGAGCCGCTGTCCACTACCACGATCTCGTCGGCGCAGCGCAGGCTCTCGATGGCGCGCGGCAGGTTTCTCTCTTCGTTGTAAGTGATGATGGTGGCCGAGATCTTCACGTGCGCACCGGGGCCGGCGTAAACGACAGGATCAGAATCGCTAGCGCGACCCACGCCAGACGCCGCCGGACAGGATCGAGCGGCCGGTCATCGGGGATAAAGGGATGCCGCCGCGCAATGAAGAAAAGCAGCGCCGCCCATACCAGCCAGCTATAGGAAAAGAAGATGCCCAGCGGGATCAGCGCCGCGATGAAGGCGTAGGACAGCACTTTGATGCGCTCGCCGACCAGCGCGTACAGGATATGGCCGCCGTCGAGCTGCCCGATCGGCAAAAGATTGAGCGCCGTGGCCAGCAAGCCGGCCCACGCCGCGCGCGCCACCGGGTGCAGATACAGATCCGCGGGCGAGACGCCGGGGAATTGAACCCACTCGACCAGGCGCAGAATCAGCGGCGTTCCGAAAATCAAGTCCCCGCGATTCGCGATGCCGGGAATCACCTTAGAAAGCGACACTCCGGATGCCAAAGGCGCGAGCAGGGCGACAAAGCCTGCCAGAGGTCCCGCGATGCCGATGTCGAACATCACGCGCTTGGTGGGCACGGCCGAACGGATGCGGATGAACGCGCCAAGAGTTCCGATCAGCGTGGGCGCAGGCAAGAAAAATGGCAGCGTGACGTTTACGTGATAGTAACGCGCGGCCAGGAAATGGCCCATCTCGTGGGCCATCAGAATCCCGAGCAGACTGAGCGCAAACGGCAGACCGGCGAGCAGAAACGATGGTTCGTGCCACATGCGTACATAGCCGTAAAGATTCGCGTCGAAATCGACGGGCCGATTCTGGGCGAAATCGGCGGCCATGCCCGCGCCGACCACGGTAGTGGAGAGTAGAGTCAGCAGAAAGAGCAACGCGTGCAGCCAGTAACGCTGTCGTGGCCGAACCTCGGGGAAAGGGAAGGGCCCGTACAACGCGCTACCGCCCCAGATTCCGGGGGCGGACCGGTGCGGGGGCACCGCCGGCTGGGAGTAGCCGTTGGAGGACACCTTGAAAATCCCGCGCTATTCGAGCGCCTGTAGTTCCTTGCCCGGCTTGAAGCGGACGGCCTTGCCAGGCGGGATGGCGACCTCCGCGCCGGTGCGGGGGTTGCGGCCGATGCCGGTCTTGCGCGGCCGAACGTTGAAGATGCCGAAGCCACGCAGCTCGATGCGCTCGCTGCGGCCAAGGGCGCGCTTCATGCTTTCGAAAACGGTTTCGACGGCCATCTCGGCCTTCGTTTTCGTGATTCCAGTCCGGCCGACCACTTCGTTGATGATGTCGAGTTTGATCAAGTCCCCTCCTGTGCCGCAAACCTCATGATAGGACTAGGGTTATTGGCGTGTCAAGGGAGATCGGGAGGGGGTTGCGAGAAGCTCAAGCCTGCCAATGAAAGTCTTACAGCCGTGGAGGGGTCCGAGTTAACCCGTTCTTTCCTCTACGTTTAGGCGGCCAGAATCCTTGCCCGAACGGTCGCGGGGGCTAGGCCAATCCCAGGAACGCAGCCGTCTCAAGCCACAAATCTTCCATCCCATCAGTCATTTCATGGCCGGAGGCAAATTCCTTCAACTCGACCTGCGGATGGCGGCGCGCGTAATCCCGGGACATCTCCACGGGCACGATTTCATCGCGGGACCCGTGCAGAATCAGCGTGGGCTGCGGAGACTCCGGCTCATCTTCAAACTGCGCGGCGTCCTCGATGAACGAATACCCCAGGGGTTCGTCGCGCTTGCGGCCATAGTGGTAGAAATCCTTCCAACCCTGACGCTTCCATTCGGCGAGTTCCTCGGCCGGGAAGCGCGCGCGCCAGCGCTGGGCAAACTGCAGCGCGGGAGCCAGCAGCACTAACCGCTCGACCTCCCGCGGATGCCTCGCCGCATACAGCCCGGCGACAAAACCTCCGAGGCTCGATCCAATCAGGACAACAGTACGTCCCGCAGCCCGTTCTTCAATGACCCGGTTCACCACCTCAAGCATGCCGGAAACAGTGAGGCGCTCGAAATTCCCTCCGTCAAGCTCCGGGATCTCGATCATAATCCCGAGCTCCTCGAACTTTCGCTTGAAGAATTGCGCCTTGCTCGATTGCGGAGACGATGCGAAGCCGTGTAGATACACGATATGCATCAACGATTCGCCACTTTCTGAAAGTTTTCGTAGTCGAAGATATTTTCGGACGAGACTTCGTCGGCATGGCGCTCCCGTTGCTCGATGTGCGAGGGCAGTAGAGCGCCGAACGGGCTGCGGGCGTAATCGACGGAAGCTTCTTCGCGAACCGGCGGAGCATCCTTGGAATCTGCACCCGGGACCTCGCCGGGCGCCGCGCTTGGCACTGAGCCCGGCACTGAGGATGCCAGCGTGATGCGGATCGGGCCGTCCGGCGCGACGCTGATCCAGATCTCGCCTTCCATGCGCAGCTTCTGTGTCTGCCCGGCGAACAACGTAAGGCCTTCGGAGCCGTCCAATTGCTTGAAGCGATATCCGCGCGCGGGGACGGTTCCGATCAGTCGCGGGCCGGCCGCCGTGAACTCGTAGCGTTCCGCGCCGCCATGTGCGAACAACAGCAGCAGGGGACCGAAATCGGTGGCAGCGCCGCCCAAGCTATATTTTTCGAGCTGCCGCAACCCCTCGAGCTTCTGCTGATCGCCGCTCGCCGTCAGGAGCTTCGAAAGGGTCGCCTGGGCCCGCTGCTCATCCTGCACCTTGCGGCCGTCGACGGAGATCACCTGCCGGATTTCGTGCAGGC
Organism: Bryobacteraceae bacterium; assembly: GCA_035934795.1. Classification (GTDB taxonomy): domain Bacteria; phylum Acidobacteriota; class Terriglobia; order Bryobacterales; family Bryobacteraceae; genus Palsa-187. The sequence continues at coordinate 70,616 of DASYXM010000057.1, forward strand.
TCTGGCCCACCATCGAAATTCCATAGCGCGAGACGATGTCGCGCTCCTTCCATTCCGGCGCGAGAGTTCTCTTGGCGGCCTCCCCCACTCGAGGCCGGAAGCGGGGCGGAGGTTTCAGTATGCGCTGGTGAAGCTTCTCCTGTCCCACGACCTCCGGCGCAAGTTTTTCAAACGATGATGCTTCGGCCGCCAGGCGATCCAAAATTGGTTTAAGACTCTGCTGGCCGGTGACTCCAAGCGGCATCAACAGCAAAGCCGCGATCACGATGGATGCGAAGCGGGCGCGCATATATCGAGCATAACGGCATCTGGTAGCATGAAAGCTTACCCCCTGCCCACATAGCGCTCAAATATGATTCGTTCTCACCGCGGCAAGACGCCGAAGATCGCTGTCTCCGCCTACATCGACCCGAGCGCGACCGTCATCGGCGACGTGGAAATCGGCGAGCGGTCCAGCGTGTGGCCGAGCGTCAGCATCCGCGCCGACATCAACGCGATGCACATCGGCGAGGAGACCAATATTCAAGAAAATTCCGTGCTGCATTCCGACGAGGGATTCCCTCTGACGATCGGCGATCGCGTCACGGTGGGCCACGGCGTTATGCTACACGGCTGCACCCTCGAGGACGACGTCGTCGTGGGCATCGGAGCGATCGTGCTGAACGGCGCGAAAGTGGGCAAGGGAGCGGCGATCGCCGCCGCAGCGCTGGTGACCGAGGGCATGGAGATCTTCCCCGGTACGCTGGTGATGGGCGTTCCGGCCAAGCCCCGCCGCGAGGTCACCGAAACGGAGCGGGAGCGTTTCCACGAAGGCTGGAAACACTACGTCGACAGAGGCCAGATTTGCAAACGCGAAATCGCCGCGGACGTCGAGGCTGAGGAAGCCACGTAGTGACTCGGGTTATTCCATGATTCGGACAATCGCATGATCGAACGCCGTCACATGATCAAGGCGGGCACGTGATACGGGCGGTCAGGGGCACGCGCGACATCCTGCCGCCCGCTAGCGCCGTGTGGAATCGCGTGGAAGCGGCCGCCCGCGAGGTCTTCCGCACGTTCAACTATCACGAGATCCGCACGCCGATATTCGAGGAGACGGCGCTGTTTGCTCGCGGCGTCGGCCAAGATACCGACATCGTGGGCAAGGAAATGTATACCTGGGACGATTACGGCACGTCGCTGACGCTGCGGCCGGAAGCCACCGCCTCGGTGATGCGCGCTTATATCGAACATCGCCTCGATCAGATTCCGGGCGTCAAGAAGTATTACTACATCGGTCCGATGTTCCGGCGCGAGCGCCCGCAGAAGGGCCGCTACCGGCAGTTCTTTCAGATCGGCGCGGAAGCGATCGGATCGGAATCGCCCATCGTCGACGCGGAAGTGATCGAGATGGTGATCGAGGTTCTCAAGCGCTGCGGCCTGCGGCCGGCGAGCGACTCCGAAGATGGATTTCGACTCGTCATCAACTCCGTCGGCGATGCGAATTGCCGCCCACAATACGAGCGGCTTTTGATAGCGAAGCTGCAAGATCCGGGAGCTGGCGTGCTCCTCAAGCTCTGCGGAGACTGTCAACGTAGGGCATTTACAAATCCTCTACGCGTACTCGATTGCAAGGTCCCCGCCGATCAGGCAATCATCGATACTCTGCCCTCGATCCTGGATCACCTCTGCGAGAAATGCCACGCGCATTTCAAGGTCGTACAGGCTCATCTCCATGGCCGCGGCATCCCCTACGAGATCCGCCCGCGCCTGGTGCGCGGCCTGGATTACTACATGCGCACGACGTTTGAGATCACACATGGGTCGTTGGGGGCTCAAAACTCCGTACTTGGCGGAGGACGCTACGACGGCCTGGCCGAGGCGCTCGATTCAAGAGTGCCCGCACCGGGAATCGGATTTTCGATCGGCGAGGATCGCCTGGTGATGAGCGTCAGTGAAGCCATGACCTCCGGCGAAGCAGCCGAGCCGATGGTCGATGTGTTCCTGGCGCCGATGGGTGATGCAGCCGAACATTTAGCCGGATCGCTGGCCGCTGAACTCCGTGCCGCTGGAATCTCCGTGGAACGCTCGGTGGATCGCAAGCTGAAGCGCGCGCTGGAGGTCGCTAATAAGATGGGCGCCCGCTTCGCGCTGATCGTCGGAGACGACGAGATCGCCGCCGGGACATACTTATTAAAAGACATGGCGTCGGGCGAGCAGCGCGCACTCAGGCGCGAAGAACTTGTTGCTTCGATCATGAATTGAGGATCGAAGAAGTCCGCGCGGCTCGCGGTGCATCGCATTTTGCTGCGTGATCGGCGCTTTGGTACGATAGAAAAGGATTTGACAAAAGGCGGATTTGACGTGACATACAAGTCCAAATCGATCTCGCGGCGCCCCGCGGCGCCACACGCCGGATTGGATCGCTCCGTCAAAGCCAATCGTTTCTCGAACGATAATGATTGATTGCGCCCTTGGTTACCTGCCAAGCGGCGCGATCCTAACCTTCGATCCCAGATTCAATTTTTGAAGAAGAGAGAGAACGATATGGAATCCGTACCATTAGACTTTCTGGGCAACCTGCGGCGCACGCATAGCTGCGGTCAGCTGCGGGCCCCCGACGCCGGCCGGCGAGCTATTCTGATGGGCTGGGTGCACCGCCGTCGCGACCTGGGCGGGGTGATCTTCATCCACCTGCGCGACCGCGACGGCGTGACACAGCTGGTTTTCAACGAGGGTCTCGACCCCGCGCTGCACGCCAAGGCCGAGTTGCTGGCGTCGGAATACGTGATCGCGGCCGAAGGCGTCGTGACGATGCGGACTAAGGAGACAATCAATGCGTCGATCGACACCGGCGAAGTCGAGATCGCGGTGGAGAAGCTATGGATTCTGAACGAGGCCCGCACGCCGCCGTTCCCGATGGACGACGCGATCGATGTGAAGGAAGACGCGCGCCTGAAGTATCGCTATGTCGACCTGCGCCGTCCGCGCATGCAACGCAACATCATCCTGCGCTCGAAGATCGCGGCCACGGTGCGGCGGACGCTCGAGGGCATGGGATTTCTCGAAATTGAAACGCCCTTTATGACGCGCTCGACGCCGGAGGGCGCCCGCGATTTCCTGGTGCCCGCGCGCGTCAGCCCTGGCAACTTTTACGCGCTTCCGCAATCGCCGCAGATTTTCAAGCAGCTTCTGATGGTGGCGGGCTTCGACAAGTATTTCCAGATCGTGCGCTGCTTCCGCGACGAAGATTTGCGCGCCGACCGCCAGTACGAATTCACGCAGATCGATATCGAGATGTCCTTCCCGCAACAGGAAACCATCTACGAAACGGTCGAGCCGTTGATGGTGGAAGTCTGCAAGGCCGCCGGGTTCCCTATTCACACGCCGATCCCGCGCCTGACCTACGTCGAGGCGATGCGCTCCTATGGAATCGATAAGCCCGATCTGCGCCTGCCTCCGTTCCACTGCGTCGAGGATTTGTTCCCGGGCGAGGGACTCACACCGCTGCTACCTTCCGGAGAGGCCCTCCCGCTTGTCGCGATCGTCATTCCGAAGACCGGCGTCATCAGCCGCAAGGAGCGCGACGAATTGAAAGCGTTCGGGCAGGAGCGCGGCCTCCGCGTCTATGACGACCCCCGGCGCCTGGAACGGGATTTCCCGGCGGCCATGGCGGAAGTTCGCAAGCGCAGCGGCGCTAGAGAAGACGATCTTCTAGTTCTGTGTAGTTGGGGCGGTGACGTCGAAAGCTTGGCGAAGTCCCAGCTTCCGGAAGAAACCGTTTTGCAGGGGGCCGGACAGCTTCGCCTGTACGCCGGACAGAAATACAATGACAAGCACAAGCTGCTCGATCCCAAGGATCTTCGGTTCCTGTGGGTCACCGATTTTCCGATGTTCGAATGGGACGAAGAAGAGCAACGCTGGAACGCGGCGCATCATCCGTTCACGTCGGTGCACGACGAGGATCTCGACAAGCTGAACAGCGATCCGGCGCACTGCCGCGCGAAGTCCTACGATATCGTGCTGAACGGCACGGAGCTCGGCTCGGGCTCGATTCGTATCCACCGGCAGGACGTGCAGGCGAAGGTGTTCGCGGCGCTGGGGCTATCGGACGAAGAGGCTCGCCACAAGTTCGGATTTTTGCTGGACGCGCTGGAATATGGAGCTCCTCCGCACGGAGGCATCGCGCTGGGACTCGACCGCCTGGTGATGATTCTGGCGGGGGAAACCTCGATCCGCGACGTGATTCCCTTCCCCAAGACGGCCAAGGGCACGGACCTGATGTGCGAGGCTCCGTCGGACGTTCCGGAGCGGGCGCTGCGGGAGTTGGGAATTTCGATCCGCAAGAAATAAGCGGATGCCGCCGGCTAATACGCCGCCCGATAGATCTCTAGCAGGCTGCGGAAAAACCAAGTAGGGGGCGTGATTCCGTCGCCGTGGAATTCGTTTTGTGAGTAAATTCGCGTCCCGGTGAGGCCCGAAGGGGCAGCACCGGGGCCATGGCCTGAGGCTTCAGGCTGCAGCTTGC
>DASYXM010000004.1:0-101522 GCA_035934795.1 Bryobacteraceae bacterium
TGACGCAAGCTGCAGCCTGAAGCCTCAGCCATGGCCCTGGGGCTGCCCCTTCGGGCCTCACCGGGACGCGAATTTACTCACAAAACGAATTCCACGGCGACGGAATCACGCCCCCTACTTGGTTTTTCCGCAGCCTGCTAGCGCTCGGGTTCGATCGCGTAATAGCCTTTGCGGGCTTGCACCCGGTAATCCTTATTCCCGGCCCGCAGATCGATCTTGTGATAGGAGCCGTCCTTTTTCGGATTGGGCGGCGTGTACGTGATGACGTACTGCGAGCGCATCTCGTCCTGAATCTCGCGGAAGACATCGTCCAGCGTCATCTTGTTGCTGACGGGAAACACCTGGCCGCCGGTTTCCGACGACATGCGGCGCAATTCGCCCTCGCCGCCTCCGCCGCCGAAGGAGCCAAAGCCATAAGCCGCGCGATCCACGTAATAGATGCTGTAAATGATCGCGTCGGCCTTCTGCGCGGCCTCGATCGATTTGTCGCGTGAAATCTTGCTGCCGGTATCGACGCCATCGGTGATCACGACGACAGCCTTGCGCCCCACTTCTCCCTTCAGCCGGTCGTTCGCGGCCAGATACACGGCGTCGTACAGGATGGTCCCGGCCATGTTCTGCATGGTCGGCACGGGGCCGGGATGCAAGCCGCCGACGGGAACGCTGAGGCGCAGCTGATTCAGGGCATCGCGCAGCAGGCGCGGCGAATTCGTGGAATCCTGCAGCAGCTCCGCCTCGGCGCCGAACTGGATCAGGAAAGCCTCATCCTTGGGGCGCAGGACCTTGGAGAAGAACTGGTCGGCCGCGCGGCGCTCGATATCGATCAGGCGCTCCTGGCTCTTGCTGGTATCGACCAGCAGGCCGATGGTCAGCGGCAGGTCCGTCTCGCGCGTGAAATTTTTGATGGTCTGCTCTTTGCCGTCTTCGTAAATCTTGAAGTCCGATTTTTCGAGGTTGCCGATCAGCGCGCCGCTCTTGCTGCGCACCGAGGCCAGGACGTTGACCAGATCGACATCGACCTTGATCACCGGTTCGTTATCCTGAGGCATGGCGAACGGAGCCAGGCCCGGCAATAGGGCGAGCAGAATCGCGGCGGGGGTTCGCATACTTACAATGTAGGATGTTTCCGTCTCCTTGGCAGTTACATGGAAGTGAGCGGAAGCCGGAGATCACGGAGAAACACCCGCAGCCAACGAAAACCGCCCACGAAAACCACATGAAAAAAGCGATCCATCATCTTAAGAAGTCCGATCCGGTCCTCGCGTCCATCATCGAGCGGGTCGGCCCGTACGCCATGCAGTATCGCGAGCCGGTGTTTCAGACACTGGTGCGGTCCATCGTGTACCAGCAATTGAATGGCAAGGCTGCGCTGACCATCCTCAATCGCCTGCTGGAAGCCGGCAAAGTCCAACCGCTGACGCCCGAAGCGATCCTGAAGCTGCGCCCCCAGAGGATGCGCAAACTGGGGCTCTCGCAGCAGAAAACGACCTACATCCGCGGCCTGGCCCGCATGACGCGTGACGGCGAAATCCGGTTCGAGAGTCTCGGAGACCTCGAAGATGCCGCGGTGATCGAACAACTGACGCGCGTGAAAGGCGTCGGCGTGTGGACCGTGCACATGTTCCTGATGTTCGCGCTGCGGCGGCCGGACGTACTGCCGGTGGGCGACCTGGGCGTGCGCATGGCCGTGAAGAAAGCCTACGGGCTAGCCGAATTGCCCGCGCCCGCGGAAATGGAAAAGATCGCGGCGGGCTGGAAACCGTGGCGCTCGGTCGCAAGCTGGTATCTGTGGCGGAGTCTGGAGAATCAAGGGGCCATGTGACTGTGAATCGAGGTAAATAAGTGGAGCCCTTGTTTTAGCTAAAAAAGAGACTAAATTAAATTGATGACCATCAGCGTCCATGAGGCGAAGACTCAACTCTCCAAGCTGCTCGATCTAATCGAGCAGGGTGAGGAAGTTGTCATCGTCCGGCATGGCCGGCCGGTCGCTCAACTGGTCCGAGCCACGTCCACGGCGAAGCCTCAGTTTGGCGCGATGCGTGGCGAAATCGAATGGCGAGAAGGCTGGGAGAAGTCCATGAGTCCCGGGGAGTCTGACGCCTTCTGGAAGGGCCGTTGGTAGAAGGCCCTACATGCTGGACACGAGCAGGGCGACGACGACGGGAACCAGGTAAGGCGTCGCAGTGTCATAGGTAATGGCAGACTGAAGGCAGTGCCCGACGAGGCAGAGCCTTCTTGGATGGACTGTGCTGCACGGACGGATTCCCAAGTTCGTGGGGTTTTTCTGCGCTGTTCTTGCCCCGCTAATGGCGCAGACCGCAACGAGACCGTTGTGGTCGCTGGATCTCAGTTTTGGAGCCGCGTACCGCAACGCGGCGGCAGGCAGCCTCAAAGAGGCGCGTCGTATCGTCATCAGTGACGACGATAATCTGCTTGTTCTGTGGTCCTTTCTCCACGTGAATTCGTCGGCTGGCCTACTTGCGGCGATTGACGGCTCGAACGGTTCCATTACTAAATCGGCTGCGCTGGGCGATTTCCCCGGAGCCATGATGGTTGGCGATGGCTTTGAAATTGTGCCGTTACGCGCGAATCGATTTTTACTGGAGATCGGTGACGAGTTGCGCCTGGGTGTTTCGCCGGAACTGAGGTGGGCGCGAATCAGGACGATTCCTCGGAAGGGCAAGACAGTCGCTCTACGGCGCAGCGGCCGCTGGAGTCTGCGGGCTTCGCCCTCCGGACGAACCATATTGTTTCGGCAGTTCGATCCGGACGCGTCCTACCGGGTTGATCCGGATTCGCTTGCGACCAGGGATGCACCCGCCATGTTCGCTCCCGGAGGATGGCTAACGGATGGGGAAATCGTTGCAAACATACCAGGGCGTGGCGGCGATGCGCCGGGCTTCGTAAGGTGTGGTTCAGTCTTTCGGCGAGACCACGGCAAGACCACTCTGCGGCGGCTGCCAGGCCCGCGCGATCTTTGGACATGATTTGATATTGCTCGATCACTTCCCCACCGTTTGGATCGCGGATCACGAGGGCCATATCTTGTATCGGGACTCGAGGAACATTGATACGCGCTCGGCGTTTGCTGGGTCGTCGATGGCTGGCCGCGCTGCTTTCACTTACGCTAAGACCATACGGGACCGTGACGCGTTTCGTGTGGAAGAGTGGGTGGCGGTCTTCGATATCGAGCAGAAGAAAGACGTCCTCAACATGTTACTGTATTCGACGCGTAAACCGAATCCGACGTGGATCGGCGAGCTCCCTGAATGTGAGCTGGCGCTCTCGCCCGATGGCAAGCGGCTGGCCGTGCTGCGGGATAGTACTCTGCGTTACTTCACAGTAAACTAGCTCTGTCTCAAAATCTCTCTAGCCGCGTTGTGTCCCGGGGCTCCCATCACGCCTCCGCCCGGATGCGCGCCGGAACCGCATAGATACAGCCCGCGAACCGGGGTCCGGTAGCGAGCCCAGCCCGCCAGCGGCCGCATGACGAACATCTGATCGAGCGACATCTCGCCGTGGAAAATGTTGCCGCCGGTGAGGCCGAAGCGGCGCTCCAGATCGAGCGGCGTCAGCGTTTGGCGCTCGACGATGATGCTCCGAATGTTCGGGCAATATTCCTCGATCACGTCGAGAATGCGTTCGGTGTACGGCTCGCGCTCGGCGTCCCAATCCGTGTCTTTTAATGTGTAGGGCGCGTATTGCAGGAAGATCCCCATGATGTGTCTTCCCGCGCGTGCGAGCGACGGGTCGTACATGGTGGGAATGGTCATCTCGATCAAGGGCGATCGCGAAGGGCGGCCGTACTTGGCATCGTCCCAGGCGCGTTCGACGTACTCGATCGAGGGACAGATGTGCATCGTGGCCTGATGTTGGGGAGCCGGCTGACCCGATGAAGGCAGCGCTCGGAAATCCGGCAATCCCCTGAGCGCCAGATTCATCTTGAGCGACGTTCCTTCGGAGCGGAACTTACGAATGCCATCGACGAATTCCACCGGAAGATCGGCCTCATTCATCAGGCCGAGAAACGTCCGCTTGGGATCGAGGTTGCTGGCGACGATGGATGCGGCGATCTCCTCTCCCGACTTTAAAACTACGCCGCCGACCTCTTTGGTCCCGCTGGCGCGGCCGTCGCGCACCAGAATCTTTTCGACGGGAGCGTTCACGCGGATCTCGGCACCCTTATTGCGCGCCGACGCGGCCATCGCTTCGGAGACCGCGCCCATGCCGCCGCGCACGAATCCCCACAGACCGCGCATGCCGCCGACGCCGCCCATGCAGTGGTGCAGCAGGATGTAGGCGGTGCCCGGTGAGCGCGGACCGCCGTTCGCTCCGATGACGCCGTCGGTGGCCAGCGTCACTTTTAGCTCTTCCGATTCAAACCAGGCGTCCAGGAAATCCGCGGCGCTTTGCGTGAACACTTTCACCAGGCCGACCATTTCGGTGCGCGAAAGCCCGCGCAGGCGTCCGGCGAGCTTCAAGTAGTCGACAAAATCGCCGACACACCCGGGAGGGAATGGGGGCGGAGTGGTCAACAGCAACGATTCGGTCACCGCCGCCAGCTTTTCGAGATGCGCTTCGTAACGTGGGTAGGCATCGGCGTCGCGGGTGGAAAACTTGGCGATCTCCGCGAGCGTCCGCGCCCGATCCTGCCACATGAACAGGTGGCGTCCGTCGGGGAACGGCGAAAAGAAGGCGGGATCCTTGGGGTCGACGCGATACCCGAACCGTTCGAGCTCCAGGTCGCGCACGACTTTTTCCTGCAGCAGGCTCGCAAGATAGGAAGCGGTGGAGACGCGGTAGCCGGGCCAGATCTCTTCGGTGACGGCGCATCCACCGACCGGCTCACGCGCTTCCAGCACGAGAACGCGCCGCCCTGCTCGCGCCAGATACGCGGCGCACACCAAGCCGTTGTGTCCTCCGCCGACGATGATCGCGTCGTAAGCCGCCGCCATGCTAGGTCACAATCATGCGATGACCGTTCCGCGATTCGCCACTCGCCCTTCTCGGCACATTGTGGCATGCCGGACCGCCGGGATGGCGAATCTGCTTTTTCGGAAGCAATGCGTCTTGAGTAGGGCGAACCTCCCGGTTCGCGGCCGACGTCCTCGTCGGCCTGTTTTGAAACGCGAAGAGGTGGATCAGGCAGCGCCTCTTGCAAGCTGTCGCAAGCCGGACCAGGAGGTCCGGCGCGGGCGGGGACGCCCGCCCTACAATTTTTCTGGAGAGATTCCTGCCGGAGCTGCCGCACTATTATTTCGTGACGTTTTATCGCCGGCATCTACCGCATCTCTTCTGCGCCGATCAACCAATATTCTTGACGTGGCGTCTTCACGGGAGCCTGCCGCCAAACCGCTGCTTCCCCGCGCCAGAAATCGGCTCCAGCAGGGCGTTTGCCGCCCTCGACCGATTGTTGGACGAAGCCCGCACCGGCCCGTTTTAGCTCCGGCAACCGGCGATCGCAAACATGGTCGTGGAAGCGATCCACCACAATGCGGATGTACTCGGGCGGTATGCTTTGCACGCCTTTGTCGTGATGCCGAATCATGTTCACCTGCTGCTGAGTCCGCGCATTTCAGTCCCGCAAATCACCAGGGCGCTAAAGGGTTATACGGCGAAGCGGGCAAACCAGGCGCTGGCTCTTACTGGAAACCCTTTCTGGCAACGGGAGAGTTATGACCATCTGGTTCGGAACCAGGCCGAATGGGAACGCGTCAAGTTTTACATTGAACAGAATCCTGTGCGCGCCGGGCTGGTCAAGGAAGCGGGCCAGTACTGCTGGTCGAGTGCGGGTTGGGCGACCGGGAGGTCGCTTGCGGACCTGGAGGTCCACCCTACCCTTTGAGGATTTGTCAAGACAACAGGTAGTGTCCTGGATTTAGGATACCGCCAGACAACAGGTTTGGACCGGCGCGATATAATCGTTTTTAGTGGATCTTTACGCTGAAATTGTGCGGCTCCGCAAGGCCGGACAGAAGTGCGCGGTCGCGACCATCGTGCAGGTCAACGGCTCGATTCCGAGCTACGAGAGCGCCAAGATGCTGGTGCGCGAGGACGGGTCGCTGGTCGGCACTATCGGCGGCGGCTGCGTGGAAGCTGAAGTGTGGACCGCCGCGCGCGAGGTCATCGAAACCGAAAAGCCCCGGCACCTGACGTTCAGCCTGGGACAGGACGCCGCCTACGACAACGGCTTGATTTGCGGAGGCCAGTTGGACATCTTCGTCGAACCTGTGACGCCCGAACCGCGCGCGTTTATTTTCGGCGGCGGGCACGTTTCCAAAAGCATCTCGAAGGTCGCAAATATGGCCGGCTTTGCAACGGTGGTGATCGACGACCGCGAGGCCTTCGCTAACAGGGAGCGTTTCCCGGAAGCGGACGAAACCTACGCCGAGGAATACGAGGCCGTGTTCCCGAGACTGACCGTGACGTCTTCGAGCTATCTGGTGATCGTGACGCGCGGCCATCGCGACGATATGCGCGTGCTGCGCTGGGCCATCGGAACTCCGGCGCGCTACATCGCCATGATCGGCAGCAAGCGCAAGACCATTTCGGTGGTGAAGGAGTTGGAGAAGGAAGGCTTTCCGCGCCAGGCATTCGACCGGCTGTTCGCGCCGATGGGCCTGGAAATCGGGGCGGAAACTCCTGAGGAAATCGCGATCTCGGTGGTGGCCGAAATGATCGCGGTGCGGCGCGCGCCGGCGGCCGACTGGCAGCAGCTTTCGAAATCGGTTTTCGCGCACGACGAGCTGAAGGCTCTATTGAAGTGATCGCGGGCGTGATCCTCGCGGCCGGCGCATCCAGCCGCATGGGCGGCAGCCCCAAAGCTTTGCTCGATTATTGCGGCGAGACTTTCGTGGAACGCCTGGTGCGGATTCTCTCCGGCGTCTGCAATCCCGTGATCGTGGTTCTGGGGTATCACGCGGACCGCATTCGTCCGGCGATTGAGGGACGCGCGCGGATCGCCATCAATCCGGCGCCGGAACGCGGCCAGTTGAGTTCCCTGCAGACGGCTCTTGTGGAATTGCCCGAATCGGCGGATGGATTTCTCTTCATCCCGGTGGATTGTCCCGCAGCCGAACGGGAGACGTTCGAGCGCGTGATTGCGGCTTTCCGCGGCCGAGATCCGAGGATTCATTTCGTGGTTCCGCAGTATCGCGGCAAGCATGGGCACCCAGTGTGCGCGTCCCGCGAGATCGCCGCGGAAATTCTCGCGCTGCCGGAGACCGCACAGGCTCGCGACGTGGTGCACCGGCACGTTCCCGATACTCTGTACGTGGACGTGGACGACGCCGGAATCCTGACCGATGTCGACGATCCCGAGCGTTACCGGCGGCTGGCGGAGAGCGCGCAATGATCCGGCATTGGTCCAAACGAATCCTGCTGAAGGCGGCCATCGTTGTGGTCGTGGCTGGCGCCGCGTTGACCTTGCTGCCGCTGAACTTCTTGCGTCCCGGAATCGAACGGGTGCTTGCGAAGCGGCTGGGACGGAGAGTCGAAGTCGATTCCGTGTCCCTGAACCTGCTGACCGGGCCGGGATTTTCGCTGTCCGGCGTCACCATTCACGAAGACCCACGCGCCGGCATTGAACCTTTCGCTTACGCTCAGACGGTGGAAGCTCGCGTGGATCTGCTGGGCTTGCTCGCCGGGCGGCGCGGATTTTCCAGTCTGCGGTTCGGAGACGCGACGCTCAACCTGGTCCAAAACGGCGCGGGGGCGTGGAATTTCCAGTATCTTCTGGATGCACGTCCCTCGGATCCTCCGGCGGTCCATTTGCGCGGGGCGCGCGTGAATCTAAAGTTCGGCGACACTAAATCGGTGCTGTACTTCGACGACGCGGATGTGGACGTCACGCCCGGAAACCAGGGGTCGCTCGATGTGCGTTTTTCCGGGGCTCCCGCGCGAACCGACCGGCAGGCGCAAAATCTCGGGCATCTCTTTGTGCGCGGCTCGTGGATGCCCGCGGTGGCGGATCGGCCCTTGAACCTGCGCGTCGATCTTGAGCCCAGCTCGCTCGACGGCCTGGCGAAGCTGTTCGGACGGACCTGGTTCGATCTGCAAGGGCAAGTCTCGCTGAGCGCGCAGATGTCGGGCGTGCCGTCGCGGATGGCCGTCACGGGCGAGCTGCTCGTGGACGAGGGGCGCCGCTCGGATTTTCTCCCCAATAGCGACGCGAAGTGGAAATTGGCTTATAAAGGAGCGCTCGATCTGGTGGGCCAGAAAGTGGCGCTGGACAGCGTCGCGGATTCCAAGAGTTCGCCCTATGCGGCGCACCTGGAAGCCGCAAACTTCATGACGCAGCCGCAATGGGAGGCGAGCGTGGCGCCAAAGGAAGCGCCGCTCGGCGCGGTTCTCGACGCCGCCCGCCGGATCGGCGCGCCGCTTCCCGAAAAGTTGTCCAGCGAGGGAAGCGTTTCGGGCGGATTGCAGTACGAAATGGAGACCGGTCTGACGGGGAACCTGGAGGCTCGCGATGCCGCGTTTACGCTGCCGGGCTCTCCCACGGTGCGCGCGGAGTGCCTGACGATGAAGATCGGCGCGCAGACGGTCGCTTTCGGGCCGAGCGTTCTGGCTCTTGGTGACGATGTATTTGCCGGCGAAAAGCAAAACGCGCAGGACAAGCAGAGCACCCAGATAGAAGCGAGCTACAAATTCGACGGCTCGGCGGCGGCCGAAGTGAAGGTGACGACGCGCGGGATGGATATCGACGGGCTGCGCGCATTCGCGGCGATCGCTCCTCTGGATCGCGCGCTCGGTCCAGATACCGAACACACGAAGGATCAGTCGCATGATCGGAAGCAAGGAACGTGGCGCGGGTCGATCCGCTATCAACGTTCGGCCACGGAAGAGGGCGCCTGGACAGGCGATTATTCGATCGAAAACGCAAGGGTCGCCGTCGACGGGATCAGCGATCCCATCCGCATCCAATCCGCCAATATCAGCGCGGGCGCGGGACGCCTGGCTGTGACGCGCATGAAGGCCACGGCGGGGGACGTCGCGTTTGCGGGCGAGTATCGCTGGGAGGCCAAAGTTGAGGGTTCCGCGGCCGAGCGGCCGCACAAGTTCAAGCTGCAAATCGCGGAAGCGTCCGCCACGGAGCTCGACCGGCTCTTCAAACCGGCGCTGATCCGCGGCGGCGGATTTATCGAGCGTACGTTGCGTTTTGGCGGAGCGTCGCCCGCACCCGATTGGCTGGTACAACGCAAAGCCGAAGGAACGGTAGCGATCGCGGATCTGACGGCGGGCGATCACGAACTGGCGGTCGATTCGGCGCGCGTGGTGTGGGAAGGCACCTCGCTGCGGTTCTCTTCCATCGACGCGCGTCTGCTGGATGCGGGCGTCGAGGGCGCGGCGCTAAAGGGAGACATCAACGTCGATCTCTCGGAAGGCGCGCCTCAATATCGTTTGACGGGGAAAGTCGCCGGCGTCCCATACAAAGGCGGCCGGCTGGATTTCGAAGGCGGCATCGAAGCGGCAGGCGACGGACTTCCTCTGCTCGCGAGCCTGCGTGCGACGGGCACGTTGAGCGGGCGCTCCATCGCATTTTCACCGGATGCGGATTTCCGCAACGTCAGCGGCCGTTTTCAAGCTTTCCTGCAGGGGACTTCTTTACGCTGGAAGTTCACCGACCTGGAAGTGACGCAAGGCTCCGATGTTTATTTGGGTGAAGGAGCGGCGCAGGCGGACGGAAAGGTGGTGCTGGACTTGATCAACCGCGGGAAGCAGGTTCGGTATACGGGGTCGCTGGTAAGCTTGGCGGCACAGCCGTGATGCCTGTTGCTCGGCTGAGTTCGACGATTTCTCTGTGGTGGCGGGTTCGTTACGCAGATCAGTTTTGGTGAAGGATTTAGTTCATTCCCACTTCGCGTTGAACATCGACAGCAAATGATGGCGCGCGATGTCTTCATCCTTGATCTTCCGCCACTTGATAAAAACGTCCTCTGCGAGCCTTATCGAATCCCGGACATCGGTTTCCACCAGCCTCCAACCGCTATCGTAATCAGCCCTCTGCCGGTCCTTCTGAAGTTGCCCGAAGGCGGTAATGACGTCGAGCAGATCCTGTTCGACGGCTGTCGGATTCTTCTTTTCCTTGGGCGTAAACGCGGCGTTTCGCATCGGGCCATGGCTGAACATCCTGCCCAGCCGTGCCCGTTGATCTTCGAATTCCCAATGCTCAACAAAATCCTCTACGAAGAGATGAAAGGTCGCGTAATAGGCAGTCGAAATGGCCCGCCGCATGAGAGTCTGTCGATCATCCCGCACACCCTTATTCGCCAGAAACTGCGCGTCCTCCAACAACTCATCGGCTAGGCCCACGCGGGTTCCTGCAGCACGGCTTGTTCCGACTCGCTCCTGAAGTTGTGGTATGCGAACACGCCCATCGCCGGGAAGTCCAATTGTCGCGCAAGCTCCCAGACAACCTTCGTCGCGACGTCGCGGAGACGGCGGCGGGCTGCGTCATCCTTCAATACAATGCGAAAGAAGATGGCCCACTGGCCGCTCCAGTCCTCGCCGATCTCATAGCGAATGCGCAGCACGTCAGGGCCGATCGCTTGCTGAACGCGCTGTACCGCCGCGTCGATTTCCGCCTGTTTCGTCACCGCCGAGGGAAGATACATCTCGATTTCAGCTTACCGCTTCGCTGATGGTCCGAACAAATCGAGCCATGGCGATCCGCGTCGCGTTGTGGAACATCGACAGCGAGGTCCACCTCGCGCTAGCCGCCAGCTCCACTCCAATCACGATCGTGCGAAAATGTAGTTTGGTCATCCGGGGCCGAAGAAAGTCTGCGCGCCGGCTGTGGCCGGTATTCGGGGCGACCGCGCTTGTCGCCGCGATGGCGTTCGTGTCCCTGGCCGCTCCGCCCGCCGGATCACCCAACACGAAGACCGCTACGCGCAATCCTAAAGCCGCTCCGCCCAATCCTGAAATCGCTCCGCGGGTCGATCCCCAAGCTGCTCCGCTGGCCGATCTCAAGACTGCCGTGGCCCAGCTTCAGGGCAAGCAAAGCGGCAACGGTGTCGGGACGCTTAAGCCGCTCGTCACGAAACTTCCGAAGCTCGCCGATTACATTTCCTGGATAATCGCGTCGGCGCAATTCGACGCCTCTTCTTACGCCGATGTTCCCGCGACGCTCGCGCCGGTGTGGGCGCAATCGCCTCCCTCGCCGCTGATCTCGCGAGCCGCCCTGCTCGCCTCGCGCGCCGATCTGCAGACCGGCCGCGTTCACGAGGCGCTCGAAGTGTTGCGCAAATATTACGACAAGCTTCCGCAGCCGCAAGCCGATCTCGCGATGGCGACGGCGTTCTCCGCCGATGGTGACGCGATCAGCGCCGCCGTTTACGATCAGCGCGTGTACTACGGGTATCCCGCATCGAGCGAGGCGGCCCAGGCGGAAACGGATCTCGCGAGGCTGCGCGCGGAGTTGGGCGAGCGGTATCCGCCGGCCATGGGCAATGTGATGCTGGGGCGCGCGGTGAAGCTGCTGGAGCTGGGGCAGACGGAGAAAGCCGGCAAGGAATTCCTCGCGCTGATTCCGCAACTAGGCGGAACGGATCGGGATGAAGCGCGCGTGAAGATCGGCGTCGCCGATTACGATCGCAAGGATACCGTCGCGGCGCAAAAGTATTTCGAATCGCTGGAGCTGGACGCAGGGGAGACCGATGCGGAGCGCCTGCACTACCTGCTGCTGTGCGCGCGCCGCCGTAACGATCGCGCGGCCATGAACGCGCTCGTCGAACGCATAAGCGAGAACTACCCCAACTCAGTGTGGCGGCTGGAATCGCTGTGGGCGCTCGCCAATGCGAACTTGATTGAAAATCAAGCTGCCGATTACGAGCCTCTCTATCGCGCCTGCTACGAATCTTTTTCGAACGATCCGCGCGCGGCCGAATGCCACTGGAAAGTCGCGTGGGCGCACTACCTGCGCCGCTCCGAGGACGCCGCCGATTACTTGCGCGAACACTTGACCAGGTTCCCGGCTTCCGATAGCGCTCCGGCGGCGTTGTACTTCTTGGGACGGCTGGCCCAATCCTCGGACGACGTTGCGGCGGCGCGGGTCTATTACGACGAAATCGCGCGCGAATATCCCAATCACTATTACGCGGCGCTCGCGCGCGAGCGTCTGGCTTCCCCGGCGGTCAGCTCAACCGGCGCGCGCCCGGCCGTCGCCCGTACGTCTAAGCCGGATACAAACACGTTTGATACAAACCAAGCGGCCGATTTTCTGCGCATGATCGCTTTCCCCTCCCGCGTGCACGCGCGCGATTTTCAGGCCAACGCCGTGACGAAGGCGCGCCTGGAGCGAGCCCGGATGCTCGCGGCGGCGGGACTGGACGATTGGGCGGAGATCGAGCTGCGCTATGCCGCGCAGAACGAGGACCAGCCGCATGTGATTGCGCTGGAGCTCGCCACGGAAGCGAGCGGCCGTGAAGCGTATCCGCAGGGGCTTCGCTATCTGAAGCGCTACGCGAGCGATTATTTGTATTATCCCGTCGATTCCGCGCCCGCCGACTTCTGGCGCCTGGCGTTTCCGATGCCCTTTCGCGCGGATTTCGAGCGCTCGGCGCGGGAGCGCAACCTGGATCCGTTTCTGCTGGCCGCTGTGGCGCGGCAGGAATCGGAATTCGATCCCAAGGCGGTCAGCCGCTCCAGCGCGCGCGGCCTGACGCAAATCCTTCCTTCCACCGGACGCGAATTGAGCCGCCGCCTGCAGATCAAGCCGTTCTCGACCGCGCGGCTGTTCCAGCCGTCGGTGAATTTGCAGCTCGGCGCCTATTATCTGCGCTCGATCGCGGATTCGTTCGACGGGCGATGGGAGGCGACGCTGGCCGGCTATAACGCCGGTCCGGTGCGCGCGCGAGCCTGGCTCACGTGGGCGGAATTTCGGGAGCCCGCCGAATTCGTCGAGACCATCCCGTTCCGGGAGACCCGCAATTACGTCCAAATCGTGCTGCGCAACGCCGACATGTATCGCCGGATTTACGGGCCGACGAAGGCCCCAGTGAAGACGGCATCGACTACAACCCCGTAGTCTGAAAAGGGGACAGACTACTCTGTCCATGTTCGTGGATCTCCAACCTCGCGGGCAAGACTGGGAGTGGACAGAGCTGTCTGTCCCCCTTTTTCAAAGCTATCCTATTCACATGGGACGGATCAGCCAAGCAGCCCTTCTCGACCTGCCGGCCAGCCCAGAGGCGCGGCCGCGATTCCGCAGCGCCCGGGCTGCCGCGATGACCGAAAGCGTCATCCGCGAGATGTCGCGCGTGGCGCACCGGCACAAGGCCATCAACCTGGCGCAGGGATTTCCGGATTTTGAAGCGCCCCCTGCGCTCAAGGCCGCCGCGTGCGACGCCATCAATCGCGACATCAATCAGTATCCGATCACCTGGGGAGCCAAGCCCCTGCGCGACGCCATCGCTGCCAAATACCGCGCGCACTACGGCCTGGAGCTCGATCCCGAGCGCGAGATCACGGTGTGCTGCGGGGCGACGGAATGTATGATCGCCGCACTGATGGGCGTGACCGACCCGGGCGACGAAATTATCGTCTTCGAGCCGTTTTACGAAAACTACGGCCCCGATTCCATCATTTGCGGAGCCACGCGAAGGCTGGTCAAGCTGCACGCGCCGGACTGGACTTTCGATCCCGACGAGCTGCGCAGGGCGTTTTCGCCGCGGACCAAGGCGATCATCTTAAACACGCCGAACAATCCCACGGGGCGCGTGTTCGAGCGGCGCGAGCTCGAAATCATCGCCGGTCTATGCCAGGAATTCGACACCCTGGCGATCACCGACGAAATCTACGAGCACATCGTCTACGACGGCGCGGTGCACGTCCCCATCATGACGCTTCCGGGCATGCGCGACCGCGCGGTGACGATCAGCAGCTTGAGCAAGACTTACACGGTCACGGGGTGGCGCGTGGGCTGGGTGCTGGCGAGCCCGGACCTGAGCGATTCCATTCGCAAGATCCACGATTTTTTGACGGTGGGTGCGGCCGCCCCCCTGCAAGCCGCCGGAGTGACGGCGCTCTCCATGCCGCCCGATTTCTACGCGGGCGTCGCGCGGGATTACCAGGCCCGGCGCGACATGATGCTCGGCGCGCTCACAGAGACGGGCTTCCACTGCCACCGCCCGCGCGGCGCGTATTACATCATGACGGACATTTCCGGCTTCGGATTCCCGGACGACATGACCTTCATGGCCCACATGGCGGAACGAGCCGGCGTGGTGGCGGTTCCCGGGTCGTGCTTCTTTGGCGACCCGGCGGCAGGAGCCCAGAACGTGCGCTTCTGTTTCTGCAAGAAATATGAGACGCTGGAGGACGCGATAGATCGCTTAAAGAAATTGGCCGGGTGATGGAGGCTCACTATGATGCCTGCGTTTCTTCTCCCGGAGAAGATTGTTCATGAAGACGGTCAGGGCGCGCACGTCGCCTTGGACCAACCTTGCGGCGAGCGATTGGAGCTGACGCTGGGAATTACCCGCATTCTGGAACGCGAGAGCCTGAGTGTCGCCATTGAAGGCTCCGCGGACGGCAAGGAATGGAGAGCGCTCGCGGCGTTCCCCCGTAAATCCTTCTGCGGCACTTATCCGCTGATGCTCGATTTGTCGGGGCATCGCGGAATTAAGTTCCTGCGCGCGCATTGGAAAATGCACCGCTGGAATCGCCAGGAATCGAAGACCATGTTCAGTTTTTACGTGTGGGCGGAGCCGCATCAGCCCAAGGCGTTGCGCGCCGCTTCCTAGGTCCATCGTTTACCGGGACGGCTAATGCGGTAGCCGCAGTTCATCGAAGAAGGTAGCGCGTAGGGCGGACCTCCTGGTCCGCGGCCGACGTCCTCGTCGGACTATTCGGAAGCCGGAAAAGATCGATGGGCCGGCACTCCTCACAGTCCCTCGCCAGCCGGACCGGGAGGTCCGGCGCGGGCGGGGACGCCCGCCCTACATACGAGTCACCACGCTAGAGCCGGTTCATCAGGCTCGCGGCGTAGCCGGCTCCAAAGCCGTTGTCGATATTGACCACGGTCACGTTGCTAGCGCAGCTGTTGAGCATCCCCAAGAGCGCGGCCAAACCCTGGAAGCTCGCGCCATAGCCGACGCTAGTGGGCACGGCGATCACCGGCACGTTGACGAGTCCGCCGACGACGCTCGGCAAAGCTCCCTCCATGCCCGCGCAGACGATCACGACGCGGGCTTCCAATAAGCGGTCGCGGCTGTTCATCAGACGGTGAATGCCGGCGACGCCCACATCGTGGAGGGCGGCAACTTCGTTGCCCATCACTTCCGCGGTGACCTGCGCTTCTTCGGCCACCGGGAGATCGCTGGTGCCCGCGCACACCACGGCGATCTTGCCCTTGCCCTGCATTTTCCGGTCGCGCCAGAAGCGCAGCGCTCCCGAGGCCGGGAAGTATTCACCTCCCGCGTGCTCGGTCCGCAGCCGCGCGGCGGCTTCGGGATCGGCGCGCGTGACCAAAACGTTCTGCGCCTGGGCCAGCAAGGCCGCCGCGATGGACGAAATCTGGTCGGCGGTTTTGCCCTTTCCGAAAATCACCTCGGGGAGGCCGTGGCGCAAGGCCCGGTGATGATCCACCTTGGCGAAGCCCAGATCTTCAAACGGCATGTGGCGCATGCGCTCGAGCGCCGCATCGACGCTGGTCGCGCCTTCGCGCACTTCGTCGAAAAGCGAGCGCAACTGTTTTTCGTCCATACGTTCCCCAGAATAGCGGAGGAGGCGGTAAGGTTTGAGAAGCGGGTGGTCCGAGCGTAGAATTGAACGAAAGCACGCCAACGCGGGCGCCTCATCTGCGGCGTCTGGTCGGACCGTTCCGGATTGTGAAGAGAGAAAGGCTCGTATGTTAAAGGCTCTTATTGTTGCGGGCGATGACGTCATTCTGGCTCTTAAGAAGAAGTTTCGCGTCGACACTGACAAGTCGCTCCAGCACCGGATAGGAGTAACGATTCCTGCGATTCAAAATTGGAAGAAACGCACAAAGCTCACAGCTCGGCAGATAGCGGGACTCGTTCACAAGGCGACCGTTGCCGGTGCACGCAATTTGCAGAAAAGTGCAATCCGGCCGCTGGTTGAGTTTTTCCCTTGCAACCGGTCCAAAAAGGGAGCTGGCTACGATCTCTTCGCCATCGATGGAGAAAGTGGCGACAAGCACAAGTATTTCGCGGGACTTCGCAAAGAAATGGAATCACACTTTGGCGTGTACCTTTTCTTCGATAGCCGCGGCCAAGCCATTTATGCTGGTAAGGCGCGGAAGCAAAGTCTCTGGAAGGAGATGAACCTCGCTTTTAATCGCCAGCGTGGCGGCATCCAAACGATCAAACGAGTCAGACATCCCAGACGTAATCAGACCTACCGCACGAGCGACGAAAAGAGCCGCCAGATCAGAGACCGTGCTGTCCCTCTCCACGAACTCGCCCACTATTTCAGCGCCTACGTTGTAACCGATGGCATGATTACCGAGGTTGAGGCTATGTTGGTCCGGAGCTTTGCGAATGACCTCTTAAACAAGAGAATGGAGAGGTTTGGTCAGCAGAGAAGGGCGTCCGACTGACGACCACCGTCTAGACTAGCCGTCAAGCCTGACCGTGAAACGACGCGCACGAAACAAACAAAACCTTGGCCGGGGGGCATCTGATACCCGCAAATGAGTCGGCCGAAACCCACTTCAAGGCTCTTGGCCCGGACTATAACCATAGGCATAATCGTCCTACACAATGAATAACCAACGCGAGCAGTATCCCGGAATATGCCAGGAAGTTGGACTGAGCTGTACGAGTTGCACCGAGGATGCTGCCACGTCCCTTGCAGCCGTCTGCAAAGGCCTCCGCGCGAAAGCGGTCACACAGTTATTCCATCAGATCTATCCTCAGCCGGCGTGCGCGCGGATGGGCGCCCATTTCGCGCGGTGCTACCGGGCGGCCTCGCGGGATGAAGTCAGCCCGCCTGAACGGCTGCCTGTTCGAAGCGAAATGACCGGAATTCGGCCACGGCCGATGGCGGCGGTAGCCTGACCGGTTCCATCCGCGACGGGCGGGCACAAGTAAGCTGTCCCGGCGGTTTCGCTACAGGTGAGATATTGACCTGGGCGGCTGTTGAACCGCTCCCTTTGGTCACGGCACAGCCCATGCGCTTCCCGTCTCCGATCACGGACAATGAGCCGCGACCTCGAAACGGGTAAACTCCGGAAGCGGTTAAGCCTGCTATTCGTCTATAACTCGCCCGGAGATTCGTCGGAGGAGGAAAGGATGTGGAAGTGCTCGCGGGTAAAGCGAATCGTGCGGACCTGGCCGCGTGGTCCGATGGGACCAATGGATTTCCCGTTCCATTGAATATCGACGCCGCCCGCATTCCCGACCTTCATGGTCGCGACTTCGGCGCCCTTCAACGTCTTGGACTGGCTCGGCTCGAGGATGCCCGAGAAAATCACCTTACCCTGGCTGGTGATCGATAGCCAGGTTCTTTCGGTGGCAGACAAGTTCAGAGTCACCTGATGGGTGTCGTCGACGCTCGCGGCAGCCTCCACAGCCGCCGGAGCCTCTACGCCCGCCGCAGCCTCTAAAGAAGCATCCACAGCCGTGGGAGCGTCCGGCGGGGTGGAAACGTCCACCACCGCCGGCGCCGGTTGCGGAACTTCTCGAACAACGCTCTTGGGGGCGGAAGCGGTCACCGGAGCGCTTTGAGCCGGGCGCATCCACCATGCATAAATTCCCGAACCCAGCAGCACGGCGGCCAGGAGGCCCGCCACCGACAAACCCACGGGAAATTTGGCAAGGTAGCGGCGATTGGTATCGGCGACGATGGGATCCGGGGCCCGGAGCGGGGATGCGTTCGCATCGGCGGATGCCGCCGATTCTGGGGGGGGCTCCATGGCGGCCAAAGCGAGACGGACCTCGGTCGGATCCAATCCTAGAATCGCGGCATACTGCCGGGCGAAGCTTTGAAAGAAGAACACGCCGGGCAAGACCTCGACATCGTCCGCTTCAATGGCGCTAAGGTACCGCTGGGTAATGCATAATTCTGCGGCCAGGCCCGCGACGGACCGGCCTTGCGCTTCGCGGGCGCCGCGGAGCATTTCACCGATTGAAGTCATGAGGTATGATTCCCTGCTCGAGAACGTTTGGCACGGATAAACTCTGACGCCGTGGAGTACCATAATACATCAGCGTGTCAAGATTCGGAAAGTCTTAGGCCGAAATATCGCTAGTCTTAAGTCGAGAAAAGATGGTACTGGAAATCTTACCAGGTAATAGCTTCCCTCCCCCGGCGTGCCGTGATTGACGAACGTACATCAGCAGACCACGAGGTGCCAGCAGCCCGGCCCGTGCAGGTGCTGGAAACCTCGCCGGGCGACTTCGGGCGATGTCCGGCGTGCGATTCCAGATCGGCCCAGCTCCTGTTTTCGGCGACGGACCGTAGCTGGGCGACCACCGATCGGCTGTTTCAGATCGTGGAATGCTGCGGCTGCCGGTTGATCCGGCTGCATCCGCGCCCGGAGCCCGACGAGCTGAGGAGCTTCTACCCGCCGGAATATTGGGCGCTCCCCGAAAACAGGCTGGATGGCTGGCTGAAACGGCAATACCGGCGCCTCGCGCTGCTGGATCATGTCCGTTTTATCGAGCGCGCCTTGCGGGAAACGGACGAGCCGGGCCTGGTCCTGGACGTGGGCTGCGGCGACGGATTCTTGCTCAGCCTGCTGGCCGGGCGCGGCTGGAGCCCCCTAGCGGGCATCGATTTTTCCCTGGATGCGGCAACCGCCGCCTGGCGCGGCCACGGCGTACCCGCTTTGTGCGGGACCCTTTCAAGAGCTCCCTTCGCGGACGGCAGTTGCGCGCTGATCACCATGTTTAACGTGCTCCAGCATCTGTACGATCCGGTAAGCTATCTGGATGCCGCGCGCCGGCTTCTGGCGCCCGACGGGCGGCTGATCGTACAGGTCCCCAATGCGGGATGCTGGCAGTTTCTGTTGTTCGGGGATAAATGGCACGGCATCGACGTCCCGCGGCACCTGCTGCATTTCCGGGCCTCGGACCTGGAGACTTTGCTCGACCATTGCGGGTTCGAGGTGCTTCGCCGCAAGCATTTTTCGCTGCGCGACAACCCCACGAACCTGGCGTCCAGCCTTTTGTTGGTGTTGGATCCCTTGCTCGGACCGCTGCAGCGGCACGCGCGCCGGCCGGGGTTGAGGCTGTCAAGCGACCTGGCGTACCTGGCGCTGGTGCTCGCGTGCGTGCCCTTCACCCTGTTCGAGGCCGCTTGTCACGCGGGATCGACGGTGATGGTGGAAGCCCGCAAAAAGTCGTAACTTGGAAGGGGTATGCTCCGGTTCTCGCTGTTATTGATCCCCTTGATGATCCCGATGGTGACCGGCTCTCTATCGGCCGCCAGCGTTTCCGGCGCGTCGGCGCTGGAATTCACGAAACGGGCCGTCGATTTCGGCCCCCGGCCGGCCGGCTCGGAAGCCAATCGCGCTTTGCAGAATTACATCCTGGCGCAGCTCAAGACGCGCGGTTGCCAGATCACCGAGGACGCCTTCACGGCCACGACGTTGAACGGTCCCGTCGCGATGAAGAACATCATTGCGAAGTTTCCGGGCAAGGGACGGCCCGGCGCGCCGGCTCAGGCCATCGCCGTGACGGGCCATTTCGATACGAAGTTCTTCCCGGGGCGCAAATTTGTGGGCGCGAGCGACGGCGGCTCCTCCACCGGATTGTTGCTGGAGTTCGCCCGGGCGCTGGCCGGCGAGCCACGTATCGACGACGTGTATCTGGTCTTTTTCGACGGCGAGGAAGCTTTCGGCGAGTGGACCGAAACCGACAGCGTTTACGGAAGCCGCCACCTGGCGGATCGCTGGCGCCGCGACGGAACGCTGGGGCGATTGAAAGCGCTGATCAATGTCGATATGATCGGCGACAAAAATCTGGACATCCGCCAGGAGATGAATTCGACGCCTTCCCTGCGCAAGCTGGTGTGGACGACCGCAGCGGAGCTGGGCTATCAGGCGTACTTCCTGAATGAGGGGATCTCGACCGACGACGATCACATGCCGTTTTTGAAACTGGGCGCGCCGGCCATCGACATCATCGACTTCGACTATCCGCCTTGGCACACCGACGCGGACACCATGGATAAAGTTAGCGCCAAGAGCCTGGAGATCGTCGGAACGGTAGTGCTCGAGGCGGTCCACCGGCTGGAGCGCGAGTAAGGTGGATCGACTGGAATACGTTATGAAACGCCGGGTGTTGTTCCAGGCAGCCTTGGGAGCGGCCGTTCTGGCTCTGGCCCTGGCGGCGTATGCGCAACGAGGCCGACGCTATTTAGGCGAGCCGTCGAGCGTTTCCATCCCCGTTCCCGATGCGGAATTTCATTTCATCCGCGTCCAGTACACCGATGCACCGTACTATCACCGCGGCTTCGGTTACGCCTCGCGGGACGGCCAGGGATCGGGGTGGTGGATCGTGGATTGGCCCGACGCGGATAATCACTTTACCGCGGGAATCCAGCGGCTGACGCGCATCGATACGGGCGATCCCCGGCACCTGAAGCTCACCGACGACAATCTGTTCGACTATCCGTGGATCTATGCGACCCAGACGGGCTGGTGGGGGCTTTCCGACGCCGAATGCGCCCGCCTGCGCGAATACCTGCTGCGCGGCGGGTACCTGGTGACCGATGATATGTGGGGCTCCGACGCCTGGGCGATTTTCCGCGACACCATGAATCGCGTGCTGCCCGGCCGCGATATCACCGACCTGATCGAGACGGACCCGGTGATGCACGTGAACTACGACATCGAGGAAAAGGACCGGACGTTCATTCCGGGATCTCGTCATCTGCGGATGTATGGCGACAGCGTCCAAGTGGTTCAGCCGCAGGGTTCGAATCCGGCGTGGCGGGCGATGTACGACGACCGCGGCCACATGGTGGTGGCCATCAACTACGACACCGACGTGGGCGACGCCTGGGAGTTCGCGGATGTCCCCTACTATCCCGAGAAAATGACGGCCTTGGCCTACCGCTACGGGATCAACTACATCATTTACGCGATGACGCACTAGCAGGCTGCTGAAAAACGCGCGAGATAGACCGCTCCCTGTGGTCGCGGCTCGGCAAGACGCTGTAAACACAAAGCGCCCACTGTGAGCCGCGACCACGGGGAGCGGTTATTAGGGGTTTTTCAGCATCCTCCTAGAAAAAGGGGACAGACCGCTCTGTCCACTCCCCAGGCTTACACGCGAACAAGGAAGTTTGCGGGAGGGGACAGAGTAGTCTGTCCCCTTTTTCTATCTAGAATCGGCGCCACTACATCAGGTGCAGGTCCCGGCCCGTCATTTCTTTAGGCTGGGGGATTCCGAACAAGCCCAGCAGCGTCGGTGCGATATCCTGCAGCGCGCCGCCCGGGCGCAGGGGCCTGCGCGCCTCATCCACCACGATGAACGGCACGGGATTGGTGGTGTGATACGTGTGCGGCCCGCGGGTGACCGGGTCGATCATCGTCTCGGCGTTGCCGTGATCCGCCGTGACGATCCAGCGGCCTCCCTTGCGGCGCAGCGCGTCGTAGATGCGGCCCAATGCCGCATCCACGGTTTCCACGGCTTTCACCGTCGGCGCGAACTTCCCTGAATGGCCGACCATATCGGCGTTGGCGAAGTTCATGACGATCACATCGAAATCGCGTTTCTCGATGGCGCGCGCGACCACTTCGGTGATGCCTTCCGCGTTCATCTCCGGCTTCAGGTCGTAGGTCGCGACCTTGGGGGAAGGCACCAGTTCGCGCTCCTCCCCGGTGTACGGCTTCTCGTTGCCGCCGTTGAAGAAGTAGGTGACGTGCGCGTATTTTTCAGTTTCCGCGACGCGCAGGTTGGTCCAGTTCATATCGGCCATCACGTTGGCCAGAATGTGGGACGGCAGCTCGCGCGACATCACGAACGGGACGTTGAAAGTCTTGTCGTACTGCGTCATGGTGGTGATGTGCAACTTGAGCGGCGATTCGTGGAGCGCCTGGGTCATCTGGCGGCCGCGGTCGGCGCGATAGTTGAAGAAAATGCAGGCGTCCTCCGCGCGGATGCGCCCCACCGGCTGATTGCGGGTGTCGACCAAGACAATGGGCTCGATGAACTCGTCGGTGACGCGTTTTTCATAGGATCGCTTTACGGCCGCCGCCGGATCCGTGGCCTTCTCGCCGATGCCATCGATCATCGCGGCCTTGGCGCGCTCGATGCGCTCCCAGCGCTTGTCGCGATCCATGGCGTAATAACGCCCGGAAATGGTCGCGATGCGCGTCGATCCACCGATTCGCCGGATTTCTTTCTGCAGTTGTTCGAGGAAGCCCGCGCCGCTCTCCGGGGGCGTGTCGCGGCCGTCCATGAAACAGTGGACGCACACGTCGGCGACGCCTTCGCGCTTGGCCATCTCCAGCAGCGCGTACAAATGCGTGTTCATGGAATGCACGCCGCCGTCGCTCAGCAGACCCATCAAGTGAAGACGCCGTCCGCGCGCATACTTCATAGAGGCGAGCAGCGTCGGGTCGCGGAAGAAATCGCCCGAAGCGATCATGCGGTCGATGCGCGTGACGTCCATGTATACGACGCGTCCCGCGCCGATGTTCAGGTGCCCGACTTCGCTATTGCCCATTTGCCCTTCGGGCAAACCTACATATGGTCCAGAAGTGTATACAAGCGTATTCGGGAATTCGCGCAGGAGCCGGTCGTAGTTAGGCTTATGGGCGGCGGCAATCGCGTTGCCTTCGGCGGCCGTGGCTGGTGAATAGCCCCAGCCGTCCAGGATGGTCAGGATCACCGGCCGCCCGTTCATGAGCGGGACGCCATTCATAGCAGGCCCGTGCTTTTGCGTGTCATTGCTATCGCGTCTCCGGTCTCATTGCCGGAACGCCTTTCGTCCGGCGAAACGTGCTGCGGCGCCGAGTTCTTCCTCGATGCGCAGAAGCTGGTTGTACTTGGCGATTCGGTCGGTGCGGCTCGCCGAGCCGGTCTTGATCTGGCCCGCGTTGGTCGCGACGACGAGGTCGGCGATAAAGGCGTCCTCGGTTTCGCCCGAACGATGTGAAACGATCGACGTATACGCGGCGCCGGAGGCCATCTTCATGGCCTCGAGCGTCTCGGTGAGCGTGCCGATCTGGTTCACCTTGATCAAAATCGAATTGGCAATGCCGCGCTCGATGCCCGTAGCCAGGCGCGCCGTATTGGTGACGAAAAGATCGTCGCCCACCAACTGGATCTTTGGGCCGAGAGCATCGGTCATCGTCTTCCAGCCGTCCCAATCGTCTTCGGCCATGCCGTCCTCGATGGAAACAATCGGATACTGCCGCACCCAGCCTTCCCAGAATTTGACCATCTGGTCCGGGGTGCGCTCGCTCTTGTCCGACTTCTTGAACACGTACTTCTTCTTAGCCTGGTCGTAAAATTCACTGGCCGCCGGATCGAGGGCGATACCGATCTCATCACCCGGTTTGTAGCCCGCGAGCGAGATAGCCTCCAATACGGCGTCGAGCGCCTCCTCGTTGGATTTAAGACTCGGCGCGAAGCCGCCTTCGTCGCCGACCGACGTCGAGTAGCCGCGCTTCCTGAGCACGCTCTTCAGCGTGTGAAACACTTCCGCGCCCCAGCGCAGGGCTTCCGAGAACTTCTCCGCTCCGTAGGGCGCGATCATAAATTCCTGCGGGTCCACGCTATTATCGGCGTGCGCGCCGCCGTTGAGGATGTTCATCAGCGGAACCGGCAGCAGGCAGGCGTTGACGCCACCCAGATAGCGATAAAGAGGCGTGCCATGCGACGCCGCAGCCGCTCGCGCGACGGCCATCGAAACGGCCAGGATCGCATTGGCGCCCAGGCGTCCCTTGTTGGGCGTGCCATCGAGGGCGATCATGTGGCGATCGATCGCGATCTGCTGCTCGGCTTCCATCCCAATCAACGAAGGGCCGATCTCCGAGTTGATGTTGAAGGCCGCGGTGCGCGTGCCTTTCCCCAGATAGCGCGACTTGTCGCCGTCGCGCAGTTCGACGGCTTCATGCTCGCCGGTGGAAGCGCCGGAAGGGACGGCGGCGCGGCCCATGCTTCCGTCGGCCAGATGAACATCGGCTTCGACGGTGGGATTCCCGCGGGAATCCAGAATCTCTCGTCCCACGATGCGTGTGATTTCCATGGATGGAGGAGCGTCCTTACTCTCGACGGGGAGGACTAATTCTCAGGGTACCGATTGCGGGGAGACGCGGGCAAGCTACGCCAGGCCTTTCCAAATGGAACGCAGCTGGAGCACGAACCCGTCCACCGGGCCCTCCCCGGCGAGCTCCTGGACGCCGCGGCGCGTCACAGGCTGGCGGCGCGGGCGATACACGTAGACGGTCTGGTGGTCGCCGTCGATCAGCCAGGCGAGTTGCACGCCGTTGGCGATCCACACCTCCATCTTCTCTTTGGCCGGCTTCAGCCGGTCGCTGGGCGACATCACTTCGATGATGAACTCGGGACTCAAGCGCAGGAACTCGCGGCGCTGTGCCGGCGTCAAACGGGCCAGCGATTGATCGGAGACCCAGGAAGCGTCGGGGGAAAGCGCCGAGCCGTCCGGCAGAATGAACTCCGCGCTGGAATCGAAGGCCTTGCCAAGGCCGGTGCGTGCCGTCCAGTTGGACAACTGTGCGAACGCATTGCCACTTCTGTATGCACCTTCTCCGCCTGCGGGAGGCACGATGACGATTTCTCCTTCGGCGGTGCGTTCGCACCGCAGGTCGGGATTGGCGCGGCAAAACGCCAGGTAATCTTGTTCGGAGAGCCCGTGTGCGGAGCCGAACACGAGTTTCACGGTTTCGCGTTCGGGCAGCTCGATGGAGCGCATATCTCGATTCTATCCCGCCGCCATGCAATGAAAAAGAGACGGCAAAAGGGCGCGCCGCATCCCTTCACGCAAGCCGGGACGCGACGCTGAGCCCTTTTCCCACGCAAATCACCTCATGTTTGAAGTCCGGCAGTGCCTGGATCGCGGCGAGATATCCAGCGATTTCGTCGGGATGCGAAAGTACATTGTCGGCGAGCAGCAAAGCTTTGGGCGATAGCTTCGGTACCAGCAGCACCAGTTGCTCAGGCGCGCTGAACCGGTCCGCGTCGAAAAAAACAGCATCGAAAGGACCGTCCAGCTGCGCAACGATCTCGGTCGCGTTGCCGGGGAGAAGCTCCGTGCGATCGAGCAATCCGGCGCGCTCCAGGTTCTCCCTCGCCATGCGCAGTTTTTCCGGATTGCGGTCTATCGAAATCACGCGCCCACTTGGTTCGATGGAAGCCGCGAGCCAGATCGTGCTGTACCCGTTGGACGTGCCGATCTCCAGAACCCTTTTCGCGCCTCTCGTTGCGATCAGGTTACCGACGATCTCCGCCGTTTCCGGCTCCAGGTTGAGCATCTTGCGGGACCGGTCGGTTTGCGTGCGGTCGTTCTCCTGGCCCCAAGTCTCCAGTTCGGCTAAAACCGTCCGCACACGTGCATCGAGCATGCGCTCAATTCACCCACGGGTCTCGGTCGGATTTCTGTTTGCGCATGTAGACCTCGAACTTTCGCTTGGCGCGAGCCAATTTCCAGTCGCGATAGGCGTTCCGCAAGGAACCCGTAATCGTAACGCGTGGGCGGCGGCGCGAACCGGCCAGCGCCTGTTTCGGGATTTTCAGGAAAACATAGCCGAACAGCATCCCGCCCAGGTGCGCGACATCGCTGACCGGGCTGGCCGGATTGAAGGAGTTCAGAAACGCAATCGCCCCGATAATAATGACGAAATACTTCATCTTTATGGGGATCAGGAAGCTGAACAGAATCTGGCGGTCCGGCCACAGAACGGCGGACGCCAATAGTATGCCGTAGATCGCTCCGGAGGACCCCACCGTCGCAACGTTCGGATTGCCGAACATATAATTCCCCACGATGACGCAAACGCCGGCGCCGATTCCGCAGAAAAAGTAAAACTGCAGGAAGCGGCGCGTTCCCCACAGGCGCTCGAGTTCGGTCCCGAACATCCACAGCGCCAGCATGTTCCACAGGATGTGGCCGATGCCTGAGTGCAGGAACATGTAGGTCGCGAGCTGCCACACGAAGAACAGCTTGACGACAGCGGCCGGGATCAGCTCGCCGTAGGTGAATATCTCTCCGAGCCCCGTCCTGCGCGTGAAAAACTGCAGAAGAAAAATGCCGACGTTGACGAGGAGCAGCATCTTGATCCCCGGCGGCAGACCGCCCGAGGAAACGTAGCTGCGCGCCCAGGATCTGGTTCCGATGGCCATGCGGGAAGGCTCAGGTCAAGGATAACATTGGCGGGTCGGACGCGAGGCGAGGTCCGCGCGCGGACATGATCGCGGAAGTTCTCTACGTCAGGAAGTGCAGTCGATTCCAGCTACTTACCGACGATGTGCGGGGTGTCCCGCTCGCCTTCCGCGCAGACGTACTCCAGAATATCCGTGTCCACCTGGATGCCCTCGTTGATCTTGACCGTCCACGGCTTGGTGTAGGCTTTGGGATCGTCGACGGTCGCTTCGATTTCGAGCTTCCCGAAATTCGGCCGCCGGAAGCGTTCGGTGATTAAGGCGGCGTTAGTCAGCGGGTCGCCGTTGTTGTCGGCCCACAGACCGTCCCGGAATCCGTTGGTCTGCACGACCAGAGTGTCGCCCTCCCATTTCCCGGTCGAATAGCCGAGCCACGCGGGCTGCGGATTCTTGAGCAGAGGGCGCCCGTCGGTGAAGATTTGCCGCTGCCCTTCGCGCTCATGCAGGATGGCGATGTAGCCGGGCACTTGCACGATCCTCCAGGGAAAGGGAACCGTGTGCATTTGCAGGATGCCGATCGGAAGGCAGTGGATGCCGGGGCTGGTCTTGCTGTTTTCCGCTTCGCGCGCTTTGCGCATCTCCGCCGCCCAGGGCTGGTACGGAAGGCCCCCTTTGAGCCCCGCGTCGATGTCCCAGAATTGGGCCGTGCGCTGCGGGGCGTCGGCGGCGGGATCGGCGGCGCTCGCGATGATCCAGAGTCCCGAGAGATCCGGCTTACCGTCGGCCGTCCGCGGGGCGGGCGCGGAAAGGTTCGGCCGGCCGTTGGACAGGCGCGGAACTCCAGCGGTCGGGTAATCCAGCCACTGAGCGGAGACGGGCGCGGCCATCGCGAGCGCGACGCTCCCCGTCATTCGCAATATCGGTCGCCACGTCATGTACCAACGATTCATGATTCCCCCCTGTACTAACCGCTTAGTACTTGCAAAACGGTCACTTTCTTATAGGGCAATTCGCGAGCCTCTGTCAAGCCGGACTCGCCGCCGCGCCAGGCAATCGGCGAAGAGAAACGGAGCCGCACCGCTGCATTCTCCTGCCGAGGTCCAAAACATTTTATCCTGGATTTGTTGCGGCTTTCGCGACCCATGAGCACCACACGCACTATGCCCGGGGGCTGGGCCGACCGTGCGCTCCTGCCAAAAGGGACGAACGGCCGCTCGCTGTGCCGCTGGTGCAATCTGGAAGTCCCCCGGCGGCGGCGAACCTTCTGTTCGGACTGGTGCGTGCACGAGTGGAAGATCCGTACGGATCCTGGCTACCTCCGCGACCAGGTGTTCCAGCGCGACCAAGGAGTTTGCGCGATCTGCCGGGTCGATACACGGGCGGAGTACGGGGAGTTGAAGCGCTCGCGCGGAACCCATCGCGCACGCCTGCTCGCGCGCTGGGGTCTAAAACGAATTAGTCGAAAGAGCCTGTGGGATGCCGATCACCTCGTTCCCGTCGCGGAGGGCGGCGGTGAGTGCGATCTCGAGAACTTGCGCACCCTGTGCCTGGCCTGTCACCGTCAGCAGACTCTGGACTTGCGGCACAGACTCTCCGCGCGACGCGACACGCCGACCTTGGGAGCGCCAAACTGCACCCCACCGCCTTCGGTCAAATAAATGTAAGAGCTCTACTTTTTCGCCGGCATCGCGACCTTGGCGACCGTGATGGTGTCGCCTTTCATGTCGCCCGACAACGTCACATTAGCGTGTCCAGCGTGCATTTGAAGCAGCGGGCTGTCCTGGTTGGCGATCTGGTAAACCTTCCCATCGCTGACGAACACGAATTTACCGCCGCCCTTGACGCAAGCCAAGGCGCAGTCACGGTCGGTCATCCCCGGGTGCGAGCCCGTCATTTTTGCGTGGCTGGCGCCGCACATGCTGTCGCTGATCTGACCAACCCAGTCGGCGGCCGAGGCCACTGTAGCGAGCCCCACAAGCAGGAACGCGCAGAACAATATCACGAGAAAACGGTTCATCGATAATCTCCTTTTCGGCCCGAGGGCCGATTCCCGATTTTAACTTGCTTCGCTCGCGAGCACTTATTAGAGGTTACTCACGATTCCGTTGTATTCCATTGGAAGAGAGATTTCAAGGCCACCAGCCGTTACGGGCGTCTGAATCGCCCTAAACACTCGCCATGCCGATCCGGCTGATGGACTCCTTGAATTGGGCCGTGTCCGTGTACATCTGGCATTTGGCGATCTTACCGTCCTTGAATTGAAACACCTGTACAAACTGGGCGTCGATGGAAGCCCCATTCGCTTTAAACCTTCCCCGGAAACGTCCGCTGGCAATTACCAGGTCGCCTCCGCCCAAAACCTCTCCAGCGCTCGCCGAAAAGTCGTCCCAATCGGCGGGGAGCCTCTCGAAGATCAGCTTGCGCACGGCGTCTATGCCGACGTAGGGACTGTGGTCGGCATAGATGAAGTTTTCCGCCGACGTCCACTCGATCTGCGGATCGAGCAACGCGGTAAAGACCCGCACATCCCGGCGCGCGAACGCATCGTAGAAGGACCGGACTGTTTGCGTGTAATCGTCCAGCATTGCCTTGCTCTCCGCCGTGCGGCGTATCAAACCGCACAACGGCACGATATCACATTCGCCGCGGCGCTCACGACGTGGACGCCGGGCGTCGTCATCTACACTGAAAAGGACATGTCTTCTTCCGTGCAGCCCGGCTCAGCGCGCGCCGAATTGGTCTGTTTTAATCCAGCCTGCCGCACGCGCTATGGGATCACCGAAGTTCTTTACAACTGCTCGAAGTGCGGCGCGTTGCTGGAGGCTGTTTACAACGGCACGCGACCCGATGCGGCCACGCTGAAGCGCCTGTTCCGCGATCGCCGGGCGAGCAACCATCCGCTCGATACCAGCGGCGTATGGCGCTATCGCGAGCTGCTTCCGTTTCTGGACGACTATTCGCACGTCGTCACTTTGCGGGAAGGGCAGACTCCGTTGCTCGCCGCGCCGCCGGTCGCGAAGTTCGGCGGGCTGGACCGGCTCGCGTTCAAGCACCAGGGATTCAACCCGACGGGATCGTTCAAGGACAACGGGATGACGTGCGGCGCCGCGCAGGCGCGGCGGCTGGGGATGAAACGCGTAGCGTGCGTGTCCACGGGCAACACGTCGGCGTCGATGGCCGCGTACGCGGCGGCCGGGGGACTAGAGGCGCTGATCTTCCTGCCGCACGGCAACATTTCCTTCGGGAAACTGGCGCAGGCGCTGGAATACGGCGCGAAAACGCTGGAAGTGGAAGCCAACTTCGATCAGATTCTGGCGCTGGTGCGAACACTCGCCGAGCGGCTGGGGATTTACCTGCTCAACTCGGTCAATCCATTTCGCATCGAAGGGCAGAAGAGCATCATGTTCGAGATGCTCGACCAGCGCGACTGGCGGGCTCCGGATTGGGTGATACTGCCGGGCGGGAACCTGGGCAACACGTCGGCGTTTGGCAAGGCGTTGCGCGAAGCCCTGGAGCTGGGCTTGATCGATCGTTTGCCACGCCTGGCCGTGATTCAAGCCGAGGGCGCCGCGCCTTTCTACGAGCTGTTCCATAGCGGCGCGTTTCACGCCGTCGCGCAGCCCGAAACGCTGGCCACCGCGATCCGCATCGGCGATCCCGTTTCATGGCCCAAAGCGCTCTACGAAGTGTGCACGTCGGGTGGCGTGGTAGAAAAAGTCAACGAGCAGGAGATCGCCGATGCCAAGGCGCAGATCGGGCGCGCGGGTATTGGTTGCGAGCCGGCCTCGGCCGCGACTCTCGCGGGCATTCGCAAGTTGACGGCGGCGGGGATCATCGACCGGGGAGCCGAGGTTGTCGGCGTCTTGACGGGAAACGTCCTGAAGGACCCGGATTACATTTACAAGTACCACACGGGCGAGCTGGAAGCCCCCGGTGGAGCGAAAATTTGCCCGACGTTCGGCAACCGCCCGATCGTTGTGCCGAACGATCCGGCGCGCATCGAGGAACTGCTGGCTAAGCTCGCGGCAAAATGATACGGGATCGGTATAATCAGTTTGTGAAGAAGCTCTTGTTGTCCTGGGCCGCTCTGGTGCTGCTGGCCGCATGCTCCAAGGACATCCAGACCACCGAGGCGGTGCGGCAGGGAATCCTCGACTACCTGGCCGCGCGCACCGCGGAAATCGGGATCGACATGAACAATATCGACGTGAAAGTCACGTCGGTTTCCTTCGAGACGGACGTCGCCCGAGCGTCGGTCTCTTTCGTACCCAAGGATGGACCGGGGGGCGCGGGCATGGCGATGAACTACGTGCTTGACCGCAAGGGCGACAAATGGGCGGTGCGCGGACGCCAGAGCGATCCGTCGAATCCACATGGCGGCGGCCAGCCCCTGCCGGGCGTCGACGGCCAGCCGCCTGCGGGCCATCCCTCCGCGGGAACCAAGCAATGAAGACAGTCGCCGTGCTGGGAGGAGGCCCGGCGGGATCGTTCGCGGCGGAGCGTCTGGCGCGAGCCGGTTTGCGGACTATCGTCTTCGATGAAAAACTGGCTTGGGAAAAGCCCTGCGGCGGCGGCCTCACCTACAAGGCCTACCGCGAGTATCCTTGTTTGATCGAAAACACCACATCCAAGAAAGTGATTTTCGAAACATCGCTCGCGGCGCCCAACGCCGGCGAAGTCAGCATGAAGCTGGAGAATCCACTGGTGATTTATTCGCGCAAGGATTTGAACGGCATGCTCTTGAGGCGCGCTGAACAGGCGGGCGCCGAAATCGAGCAGACCCGCGTATTGGGCATCGAGCGGCGCGAAAAGGGCTGGCGATTGCAGACGCGTTCGGGCGCGGCCGAGGCGGATTTCTGCGTGGTCGCGACAGGCGCGCGGAATTCCCTGCGCCAGGTGGGCACCGAGTGGGGCGCCACCGATACCATGAGCGCGCTGGGCTATTACGTTCCCGAATCGCGCGATCGCGTGGACATTCAATTTCTGCCGCAACTGGAGGGCTACATCTGGGTGTTCCCGCGCGAGGGCCATTTGTCGGTGGGCATCTGCGGCAAGGGGGAACCGGCCCAGGCGTTGCGCGCGCGTCTGGAAGCTTATATGGATGAGCGCGGGATTTCGCGCGGGGATGCGACTTTTTACAGCCACATGCTGCCGTCGCTCGAGTCCGGCGGCTGGAGAAGGAATCGCGTCGCGGGCGACCGCTGGATCGCCGTGGGCGATGCGGCCGGTCTGGTCGATCCGATCACGGGCGAGGGCCTTTACTATGCCATGCGATCCGGCGATTTCGCCAGCCGCGTGGTGCTCAACGACGCGCACGGGATCGCCGAGAAGGCCGCCGCGTACCGCTCGATGGTGTCGCGCGAATTCGGGCTTGATTTGGAATTTGCCGCGGCGCTCGCGAAACGCGTGTTCCTCGGAAATTTCATGTTCAACTCCGTGCCCGCACGCATGATCCAATTTATGCGGCGAAGTCCCCGGTTCCGGGCGCTGATGCAGGATCTTTTTGCCGGCACTCAGCCCTACTTGGAGCTGCGCGGCCGGCTGCTGCGCAATCTCAACGGCACACTGCAGGAGATCCTCATGAACTTCTTCTTGGAGCGCGTCATTCCGCAGAGCTCGCGCGCCGGTTTTTGAGGATGCCGATGAAGACGTCCGCCTCGAAAGCCTGGTTCCGGCGGGCTCAGGTGCGCATCCCCGGCGGCGTCAATTCGCCGGTGCGCGCATTTCGCGGCGTGGGCGGCGTCCCGCGCTTCATCGAGCGCGGCGAAGGGTCGCGCATCCTCGACGCGGACGGGAACTCCTACATCGATTACGTTTGCTCGTGGGGGCCGCTGCTGCTGGGGCACCGTCCTCAGCCCGTGATTGACGCGGTGCGCGAGGCGCTCGATTCCGGCACCAGTTTCGGAGCGCCCACGGGCCGCGAAGTGGAGCTCGCCGAGTTGATCTCCGAAACCATGCCGTCGATGGAAATGCTCCGCCTGGTGAGTAGCGGCACCGAAGCGACCATGAGCGCGCTGCGCCTGGCGCGCGGTTTTACGGGCCGCGATCTCACCATCAAGTTCGAAGGTTGCTATCACGGGCACGTCGATTCGTTGCTGGTCAAAGCCGGATCGGGTATGGCGACGCTGGGCATCGCGGATACCGCGGGCGTCCCCGCTGCGTTTGCGGAAACCACCATCGCCCTACCGTACAACTCCATCGCTGCCGTGGAGAAAGCCTTCGCGGATCGCGGCGAAAGGATCGCGGCGGTGATCGTCGAACCTGTGGTTGGCAACATGGGATGTGTTCCGCCCATCCCCGGCTTTTTGGAGTCGCTGCGTGAGCTGACGGCGCGCCACGGCGCGGTGTTGATCTTCGATGAAGTGATGACCGGCTTCCGCGTTGCTCTGGGCGGCGCCCAACAGCGCTTCGGCATCCGGCCGGATCTCACAACCCTAGGCAAGATCATCGGAGGAGGCCTGCCCCTGGCGGCCTACGGAGGGCGCGCCGATATCATGCGCAAGATCGCGCCGCTGGGGCCCGTATATCAAGCGGGGACGCTTTCGGGAAATCCGCTGGCGGTGGCGGCCGGCCTCGCGATGCTGCGTTACATTACGTCGCATCCGGAACTTTACGATCGGCTGGAAGCCCGCGGCGCGCAGCTCACGGCGTGGACGCCTCCGGGCGTGACGATCAATCGCATCGGCTCGATGTTCACCTATTTCTGCTCGCGCGATCCGGTTACAGATTGGGAATCGGCCAGGAAATGCGATACCGCGCGCTTCGGGAAGTTTTTCCACTTCATGCTGGAGCGCGGAATTTACCTGGCGCCCTCGCAATTCGAAGCAGCATTCCTTTCGACCGCGCACAGCGAAGAAGATATTCGCCACACGGTGAGCGCGGCGCGGGCGTTTTTCGCGCAGTAATTCGGAGACTAGTGGACCGTCCCAGTGATTCGCCCCGATATTGACTGGAGGCGGCAGTTGAACCGCTCCCTGTGGTCGCGGCTCGGTCCATGCTTTTCTGATCGCCGACAATGAGCCGCGACCGGAGGAAGCGGTTAAGCCCTGCTATCGTTATGACCGGGACAGCTTGCTAGCGCGAATCGAACTCCAATCCCAAGGGCGCGCCCGCAACGCAGTCAAGCTGGTGAGCCGCCGAAGCCTGATTTGCAACGATCTCCAGATATCCCGAGCTGCCGACGACGACAGCGAGCTCGCCCCTTTTCGTGTCGGCAAACGTCAAAGCCAGCCGCCGGATCTGCGCGCCGCCCACTCGAACAACAAACGGATTCGTTTTGATCGCTGAAAACTCCTCGACGTGGAAATTGGTGATCAAATTCCCGAAGCGGTCGGCTTTGAGGATCGCGCCGCGCCACGCGTTCGGGCCGATTTCAACGGGACCGATGCCTTCGATCCGAACGTGATCGTGGATCAGTTTGCCGAACTGCGCAGGCTTCGCGCCGCGTGCCAGGTGCGCCGCCGCGGGAGCGAAGATATCGCGGCCATGAAACGTCCGGCTGACGTGCTTGAGCGCCAGCTTCACATTCGAAATCGCGCGGACCTTGTGCGGACCCCGGGCTAAAACCATCGACAGGACGCCATTATCCGGAGCCACGAAGAATTGTCCACCGGCTTCTGCGAGAACTGCGCGCCGGCCGCTGCCCACTCCAGGATCGACTACGATGAGGTGAATCGCGCCTTTAGGGAAGTAAGGCGCAGCTTGCGCGATAACGAACGCGGCCTCCAGGATATTGTACGGCGTGATCTCATGCGTGATGTCGACGACACGGGCGGTGGGTGCGATCGCGGCGATCACACCCTTCATAGCTCCTACAAAATGATCGGAGGTTCCGAAGTCCGTGGTGAGCGTGATCAGCCGGCTCGACATGTACTGATAAAATTGTAGTGGAATTGAAAAAGGGGACAGACTACTCTGTCCCGCCCTGAAAATGTCGGGCTTCTAGTGTGAGCGGGTGAGTGGACAGAGCTGTCTGTCCCCTGTTTCGATAAATATGCCGGAGCGTTTCTATTTCGATCACAATGCGACCACGCCGGTCTCGCCGGAAGTATTTCAGGCGATGGCGCCGGTGCTGACCGAATTGTTCGGCAACGCCTCCAGCATTCATTCCTTCGGGCAGGAGGCGCGCAAGCTTCTGGACCGCGCGCGCCGTGAGATCGCGGCGATGATCGGCGCGACCGCCAGGGAAATTGTATTCACCAGCGGCGGAACGGAATCCGACAATACCGCCC
The DNA here is from genome assembly GCA_035934795.1 of Bryobacteraceae bacterium. GTDB lineage: Bacteria > Acidobacteriota > Terriglobia > Bryobacterales > Bryobacteraceae > Palsa-187. The sequence goes on from DASYXM010000004.1 coordinate 34,496, forward strand.
TGTTCGGATTCGGCCGGCAGGGACACGTGATCACGACTTCGGCCGAGCACCCCGCGGTGCTGCACGCTTCCGCGCAGCTTCCCTCGGTGACCGTGGTTCCAGTGGACGCGAACGGCCTGGTGAATCCCGAGGACATCCGGCGCGCGATTCGGCCGCGAACCAAGCTGATCAGCGTGATGCATGTCAACAACGAGCTGGGCGTTATTCAGCCGATCGAGGAAATCGCGGGGATCGCGCGTGAGGAAGGCATTCTGTTTCACTCCGACGGTGTCCAAGGGCCGGGAAAAATTCCGGTCGACGTGAAGAAGCTGGGTGTGGATCTATACTCGATCAGCGCTCACAAAATCTATGGGCCCAAGGGCGTTGGCGCGCTTTACGTGCGGAAGGGCACCGCGCTGCCCCCGCTGATGTACGGAGGTCCGCACGAGCATAAGTTGCGCGCGGGAACGGAAAATGTCGCGGGCGCCGTGGGTTTCGGACGCGCGGCGGCTTGGGTCACTGAACATGGCGCCGTTGAAGCAGCCAGGCTCGGGGCGTTGCGTGATCGTTTGGAGCGCGGAATCCTCGATCGTGTTCCCGATGCTTACGTGAACAGTGCCGCCGCGTCGCGCGTCCCGAACACCTCCAACATGCGCTTCGACGGCATCGATAGCGAGCCGCTGCTGATCGCGCTCGACTTGCGCGGTTTTGCTATTTCCAGTGGCTCGGCGTGCTCCAGCGGCTCGACCGAGCCCTCGCACGTGCTGGCCGCCATCGGACTGACGCGCGAGCAAGCAAGGTCCAGCGTGCGCTTTTCCCTCGGACGCTCCAACACCGGCGCGCAGGTCGATGCGCTGATCGAAGCTGTCGCCGAAGTCGTCGCGCATCTGCGAAAGCTGGCGCCGGCCTATGCCTGACCACTCGTCGCCGCTGACTGCAGTAGCCCCGATCGCCGTAGCCATGTCTGGCGGCGTCGATAGCTCTGTGGTTGCGGGCCTGCTGCAACGCGACGGCCATCGCGTCATCGGTATGACGATGCAGTTGTGGAATCAGCGGCGGCTGCCGGAGCTGGTGCCGGAGGGCGGGCCGACCGGACGTTGCTGCTCGCTCGACGACGTTTACGACGCGCGTCACGTTGCCCAGCACCTGGGCATTCCATATTACGTCGTCAACTTCGAGGACCGCTTCGAGCGGGACGTCGTGAAGCCGTTCATCGCGGATTACCTCGCTGGCCGCACGCCCATTCCGTGCACGCTGTGCAATAACTTCGTCAAGTTCGATCAGTTTCTCGATATGGCCCGCGGAGCCGGCGCCGAGACCATCGCGACGGGCCACTACGCCCGCATTACACAGAATCATGCGAATGGCCGATGGCAGATGCACAGGAGCGCCGATCGCGCCAAGGATCAGACCTATTTTCTGTTTGGGTTGCGGCAGGATCAGCTCGCACGGACCCGCTTTCCGCTGGGTGGTTTTGAGAAGGCTCACGTGCGGCAACTCGCGCGCGAACTCGGCATTCCCACCGCCGAAAAGCCGGACAGCCAGGAGATTTGCTTCGTGCCCAACGGCGATTACGCCGCCTTCATCGATGGCTATTTTCGAGAACAGGGAGCGGCCGCGCACGATCTGGCCGGTGAGCTGGTGACCACCGACGGCCGCGTGGTCGGCGAGCATGCCGGCGTGCATCATTTCACCGTCGGCCAGCGGCGCGGATTGCGCGTCGCGGCGGGCGAGCCGCTCTACGTGATCGAAACTAAGCCGTCCGAGCGGCGCGTGATCGTCGGCCGCAATGACGAGTTGCTGCGCTCATCCGCGCTCGTCAAGGACCTCAATTGGATTTCCATCGAGCCGCCCTCCGTGCCCGTTCGCGCCGAGGTAAAGATTCGCAATCGGCACGCTGCGGCGCCTGCCACGATCATGCCCTCGCCGGGCGCGGAGCGGGTCGAGATTCGTTTTGACGATCCCCAGCGCGCCGTCACGCCCGGCCAGGCGGCCGTTTTCTATGCGGGCGATCTCGTTCTGGGCGGCGGGTGGATCGCGTAGCATCCGCGTCCATGCGGATACGCAACGTGTTATTGAGCGGCTGGATACGCCGGAGCGGGCAGCGTCAGGTGCGCCTTCTTGGCGAAGGTGCTGTCAACGCTCTCGAACATCTCTACGCCCTGCCACGTGATCTCGTAGCGGTTATTGTCGGAGCGCACCAGCAGGCGTTTCTCCCGCAGAAACCACAACGAGAACTCCAGATGTTCGATGGGGCACGCCAGCATTTCGGCGAAGTCGCGTGCGCGCATCGAAGGATCGTGCGGATCGACCAGGCGGCGCGTGTACAACAGCCGCAGAATGCCCTGCCGTTTGCGCGTTTCCGCCTGCACGCCCTGCGTGCTTTCCAGCGAATCGAAAATCCGAAGGCGGCTTTTGTCGTCGGCCGCCAGGCGCACGTCGTAGGCGGCGCGCCGCTCCGCATCCGACAGCGCGGCGTGAGCTTCCGTGATTCGATAGAAGCGCTCCGGACTCCCCGTGGTGAGATTATCGGGATGGTAACGCTGCGCCAGAACGTGATACACGCGGTGGATCGTTTCGGTGTCCGCGTGGCGGCTTACTTGCAGCAGTTCGTAATAGTCGGTATCTTCGGCGAAGTGTTCCGCCGCCGCCGCTGTGGACGCTTCTCTCCGGTCGGCTTGAGGTTCCAGATCGACCAGATACCTGCCGATTCCCGCAAGCTTGCATGACCGTACCAGATACTGCCCCAGCAACAGCTGCTTGCCTGCGGCCGTTTGAATTTCCCCCGCGATGCCGACGACCACCGCCTCGCCCAGCGCCGCCGTCAGTTGCAGCTTCAACAGGGCGCCTACCTGCGCGACCAACCGCGCCCGTAACCGCGATGACTTGCTGTTGCCCGAATCCAGAATCACCGTGACTTCCTGGGCGTCCAGACTGTCCTTGATTCGCTGTTGAGCTTCGCCACGCGTCGATGAGAGTCCAGAATGCATGTGGGCCCGTGTAAGTGATGATCGGCTCGTTGGCGCGCCGGCATGAGTGCTCCGAAAGCCTTAGCGACATCTAATAGGTAAGACCGAGGCGAAGGCGGAAGGCTCAAAGAATTCTTCCCGGCAACTAGGGCCGCTTGCGCGGTTCAGCGGCGCTGATATGCTTACGCATCCCCGATGCCGGCTCTAAGCCAATCCCTGGGAACGCCTCTCAAGCCTTCAGAAATCGCACGAATCCGAACTGCAATCTCTTCTCGACTGCATTCACCCGGTCCAGACGGACCAGAACGCGGTCGCCGATCGAGAACTGCCGCCGGTGCCGCTTGCCGATGATCTTGCGCGTGTTTTCGTGATACGTGAATTCGTCGCCGGGAAGCGTGTCGATGGGGATCAGTCCTTCGATGAACAGATCCGTGAGCTCGGTGAAGAAACCGAAGCGCGTCGTGGAGATGATCAACGCGGCGAACTCGTCGCCCACGCGATCGATCATGAACTTCACTTTTTTCCACTCCACCAGCTCGCGCTCAGCTTCGGCGGCGCGGCGCTCGGTTTCGGAGGAATGCTCCGCAATCGCGTGCAGATCGCTTTTGTACTCACGTCCGTCCAAATGCGCGCCCAGAATCCGGTGCACGACCAAATCGGGATAGCGGCGGATCGGTGACGTGAAATGCGTGTAGCTGGTGGCCGCCAGCGCAAAGTGCCCCACGTTCCGGTCGCTGTAGCGCGCCTGCTTTAGCGATCGCAACATCAGATAGCTGAGGACGCGTTCCTCGGGCTTGCCCTCGATCTTCGCAACCAGCTTCTGATAACTTCGCGAGTTCAGATTCGGATTGTCGACGGCTAGAGTTGTCTCGCGGAAGCGCTTCACCGGCGCCGCGCCCGGAGAAAGCGAATAGCCGAACTGCGCCGCGATCTCTTCGAATTCCAACACGCGTTTGGGGTCGGGACGCTCGTGAATCCGGAAGATCATCGGCGCGCCGGCCGCTTCGACGTGGGCGGCTACGGCCTCGTTCGCCGCCAGCATGAACTCCTCGATGATCCGGTGCGCGATGTTGCGCGGAGCGCGGGTGATGCCGGTCATCTCGCCGAACTCGTCGAATTCCAGCAGGGGCTCCGGAAGATCGAAATCGATCGAGCCTCGCCGCGAACGCTTTCGATTCAGGATGCGGGCCAGCTCGCGCATGGCTTCGAAATCGGGAATCAGCCGCGCGTAGCGCTCCCGCAGGGCGGCGTCGCCTTCCAGCACACCGTGAACCGCCGTGTACGTCATCCGCTCGGCGCTTCGAATCACGCCGCGCAGGAATTCCTGGCGCACCACGTCGCCCTGACCGTCGAGCTCCAGCAGCGCGCTCATCACCAGGCGGTCCTCGTGCGGCCGCAGCGAGCACTGATCCGTCGAAAGCTCCACCGGCAGCATCGGAACGGCGCGATCCGGAAAGTACACGCTGGTGCCGCGCTCGCGAGCCTCGCGATCGATGGGGCTGCCCGGACGCACGTAGTGACTTACGTCGGCAATGTGTACTTGCAGCTCCCAATGGCCGTTTTCGAGACGTTTCACAGAGACCGCGTCGTCGAAATCGCGCGCGGTTTCCCCGTCGATCGTGACCACATAACCCCGCCCCGTTGAGGTTGGGATGTCGAGTGCACGGAAATCCGCGCGGCGCGCGATCTCGGCCTCCGGAATGGCGCCCGGGATCGAGCGGGCCTGCTCCAGCACCTCCTCCGGAAACCGGTGCGGAATGTGATGCGCGCGGATCAAGATCTCGACGTCGATGCCGAAATCGCCGGGCTTTCCCAGAACCTCGATCACCCGGCCGGTGGGCCTGTCGCCTCGCTCGCCGAAGTCCAGGATCTCGGCGTTGACGATCATCCCGTCCAAATCTTCAACCGAATGTACGGTGACGGCGTCGTTACCAATGTGTCCACCAATGTGTTCGCCCACGCGATCGACGGACGCCGCTATCGCGGGAATCGCCAGGCCCTCCGGAATCTCGATCCACTGGCGGATGCGTTCGTCGTGCGGCACCACGAATTGGCCGCGCCGGCGCAGACGAAACTCGCCGACCACCGTGGGGTGCGCGCGGCGGGTCACCTCCACAATCCTGCCTTCGGCTCGGCCGTCGCGGTCCAGGCGCTGGATGCGGATCGCCACGCGATCGCCGTGCATCGCGCGCTCGGCCTCTTCCTTGGGCAGATAGATGTCGCCTTCGACGCCCGCGACGGGCTGGTCCGGGATCACGAACCCGTAACCGTCGCGGTGGACGCTAACGCGTCCTTCAATCAACGGCGCGCGGTGCGTCTTTGATGAGGCTTGGGGGGGCGTCTTGGACCGCGTCTTCGGACCGGTGTGGCGAGGCGGCAAGCTCCATTATAGTGAGAGGAAATGGAACTCAAAACGGTTCGTCTGGAAATCCCCACGGACGGCAACATCATCGTCGGCCAGAGCCACTTCATCAAGACGGTAGAAGATCTCTACGAGGCGATCGTGAACACGGTCCCGCACATGAAGTTCGGCATCGCCTTCAACGAGGCGTCGGGCGCGTGCCTGATCCGCGTCGACGGCAACGACCCCGAGCTCGAAGCGAATGCCGCGGAAAACGCGCAAGCGGTCGCTGCCGGCCATACGTTCTTCATTTCCATGCGCCAGGGCTATCCGATCAACGTCCTCGGGCGCATTCGCGAGATCCCGGAGATCTGCTCGATTTACTGTGCTACCGCAAACGCGGTCGAAGTGATCGTCGCGGAAACAGACCAGGGGCGGGGAATTCTGGGCGTCGTCGACGGCTCGCCGCCCAAGGGAATCGAGTCCCAGAACGATCGCGAGTGGCGGCACGGACTGCTGCGAAAGATCGGCTATAAGCGCTAGATCGGGATTTTCCAAGACGTTGCCGTCGCCGCGGCCGTGAGAGGAGACGGTGGCGGACCGCCCTCCTCGCTATAATGGGGCCGGACCATGACGATTCGAGCAATTGTTCACAAAGCGGAAGAAGGTGGCTTCTGGGCCGAGGTCCCCTCCATCCCGGGATGCGCGACTCAAGGCGAGAACATGGACGAGTTGCTCGCGAATCTCCGCGAAGCAATCACGGGTTGTCTTGCGGTTCCCGTGGACCAACCAGTAACGGATCCGGATAGTCAGGTGCTGGAAATCGCGGTTTGAAAGCTCTTTCGGGCAAGGAATTCGTGCGCTTGCTGGAGCGCAACGGATGGACTGTCGAGCGAATTCAAGGCAGCCACCACATTTTTTTCAAGGCGGGACGGACCGTCAGGATCTCGGTTCCCGTGCATGGGAATCGTCCGCTCAAGACTGGCTTGCAGGCGCACCTTATGAAGCTCGCCGGCCTCCCACGGGAGTGATCCCACGGGGTTTATCTACACCCGATCCATCGCCAGGTTAAAAAGGGGACAGACTTCTCTGTTCCCCAGCCAGTAAATCTCCCATTTCACGCGCGACTTGCAGCAGTGGACAGAGCGGTCTGTCCCCTTTTTCATTTACACCCGATCCATCGCCAAAAACTCCTGAATGTGCGGATGGGGCGAATTCTCCAGCTCCGCAACCGGACCGAAGTAAATCGCCCGGCCTTCGTGCAGCACCACGACGCGGTCGGCTACCTTCCGCATCAGATCCAGATCGTGCGTCACCACGACGCTGGTCAGCCGTAATTGGGTCTTGAGCTTCAGCAGCAGGTCGCCCACTTGCGCGCTCATGATCGGATCGACCATCGTGGTGGGCTCGTCGTAAAGAATACATTCGGGTTGAAACGCCAGCGCCCTGGCGATCGCCACCGCGCGCCTCTGCCCGGTGGACAAGTCATGCGGAAAGAGTTCCTTGGTTTCCAGCAAATCCACCATGCTCAACAGGCCCTCGACCACGTCTTCCTTATTCTGGGCGTCGTAGTCCTGGCGCAGCTCGAGCGAAAAGAGTATATTCTCGCCCACCGTGAGCGAATCGAACAGCGCGCCGGACTGAAACACCATGGTCACGCGCTTTCGAATGGGGCGCATTTCGGCGTCGCCAAAGTTGGTGATGTCCTGGTAGCACACGAAAACCTGACCCTGGTCGGGCTTGAGGAAGCCCATAATGTGCCCCAGGCTGACGGACTTGCCGACGCCGCTGCGGCCGATGATCGCGAGCGTCTGTCCGGCGTCAACATGAAAGTTAACATCGACTAAAACCGGGTAATCAAACGTCTTATAGACATCGCGGAACTCGATGTAGTGTTCACTCATCGGGAGATCCAATCCAGAGGCGTATCGATATCGACCCCCAAAGCCGCCGCGGCGGGGGATTTCACGGCCAGGAGGCAGGCGACAAAATTATGTGTTTGGAACGACTTGCGGGGAGTCTGGTGTTTCGCCGCGAAGACGGCACCGGATTTACGGCGGGCCCGGAACCCCTGCTCCCTGTCCGTGCGCTGGCAGACCATCATGAGATGATGGTAACAATAAGAGTGCACAGGATCAGCCTGGTAGATTTAAACAAAAAGATGTATATTTGTTGTTTAGCGGTCATCGCCATGCTAGCCGCCTCCCCCATGCGCGCAGCGGACCCGCCCGGGAATTCGTCGCTCCTGGCGCCCCCGGCCGCGAATGCGCCGTCCGACGGGGGAAAAGTGTCGACCATTCGGATCGACCGGCGGACCGGTAAACTGATTCGCGTCGTTTCCGGGACACCAACTGCCGGACCGCAGTCGCCTGGCTTGCGAGCGGCCGGGCCCATCGCGATTCCGGCTCCTCCCGCCCATATCAGTGAGCTGGTGGAACAGAGTTCGCGCGCCCACCAGGTGGACCCGCTGCTGGTGCACTCCGTGATTCAGGTGGAGAGCAACTACAATCCGTACGCCGTGTCCAACAAAGGCGCCGAGGGTCTGATGCAGCTGATGCCCTCGACCTCGCGGATGCTGGGTGTCGCCAACAGCTTCGATCCGGTCGAAAACATCGAAGCCGGCGTGAAGTACCTCAAGTATCTGCAGTCCGTGTATCACGACGATCGCCTCGCGCTGGCCGCCTACAATGCGGGGCCTTCGGCGGTGACGAAATTCAACGAGGTTCCTCCTTACCCAGAGACGCAGAACTATGTGGAGCGCGTCGGCGAGCGTTATCGCGCCGCCCGGGAGGCGCTCGGAACGCAAGATAAAGACAAAAGCGTCGCCGAAGACGCGCAGGAAGCCGGCACGGAGGCAAATCCGCCGGAGCACGTGGAAGCGCACCCCAAACTGGAGCAGTTCATAGACTCGGATGGAAGGCTGCACCTCACTACCGCACCGCAATAAGCGGTTCGCGTCCGTGCTGGGCGTTTTGCTCACCGCCAGTGCGTTTGGCTTGGCGGCCGACAGGACCCCCGACTCTACCGATGCGGCGCGGGTCACCGCCGTGCGCTTCTGGTCGCTGGGCGGCGTGACGCGCATTGCCATCGAGGTGTCCTCCGAGTTTCATTTCAAGTACGAACACCTGGAAAATCCCGGCCGTCTGTACTTCGATATTTTCGGTGCGAAGCCCGACATGGCGCGCCGCGGCGTGCAGACCATTCACGTGGACGATGGCCTGGTACGGCAGCTCCGCGTCGCGGAAACGCAACCCGGCGTGACACGCATCGTCGTCGATCTTTTGCAGCCCGCCGGGTTGAGCGCCTCCCAGCTCAGCAATCCCGATCGCCTGATGATCGAGGTGAAGTCCGAGGCGAAGGGAAGCGACAAGCCTCCGCTGCCGGGCGTCTCGGGCGGCCAGAAGCCGAGCGAGCCTGTGCCTGGCAACGAAGCCCTAGTGTCGACGGCAAAACCGGCGGCTTCGCTGCCATCCGCAGCCCCGGCGCCGCGCAACGTGGTATCGGTTTCCGGACCGGCCGCGGTTTCTCCAGTTACCGCACAGCCCGGACCGTCACACGTTGTTGCGGATTCTCCCGTGAAAGCCGTTCCCGCAGTGAAAGCGGCCGTGCCCAAACCACCGGTTGAAACGGCTCGCGTGAGCGAGGCCCGGAAGCCCGTAGAATCCGGCAAGTCGACGGAGCCTACGAGGGAAACGGTGGAAAAATCCAACCCTGCCGCCGATAAAGCTACGCCGCTCGCGGCTGCGCAGCCACGAGTCGCTTCCCTGCCCCCGGAACCGCTCGGCGTCGAGCCGCCTACCACGCGCGACGACATTCAGGCAGTGCTGCCCGCCAAGCGCGGCACCGTCAGCGACCGGTCGCTGACCCGCGCTCTGGGGCTGAAGCTGGGACGCGTGGCGATCGATCCCGGTCACGGCGGGCACGACGTCGGCACGCACGGTCCCTCCGGGTATCTCGAAAAGGATCTCTCGCTCGATGTCGCGCGCCGCCTCGCGGCGCTCGTCGAGGATCGCATGGGGAGCGAAGTGATTCTCACGCGCACCGACGACGCGTACGTCGGCCTGGAGGAGCGCACCCGCATCGCCAACGATCGTAAGGCCGACCTGTTCCTCTCTATTCACGCCAATTCGTCCACCTACCGTGCGGCGGCCGGCGTGGAAACCTACATTCTCAACTTCACGACCTCGAAATCGGCCATGGACCTGGCCGCCCGCGAGAACGCCGGCTCCGACCTGGCCATCCACGATTTGCAGGACCTGTTGCAGAAGATCGCGCTACGGGACAAGATCGAGGAATCCCAGGAACTGGCCTCGAGCCTGCAAACCTCGCTCTCCGTGCTTTCGACGCGCAGTAATGACGCCGCTAAGAATCGCGGCGTGAAGAAGGCGCCTTTCGTCGTGCTGATTGGCGCGACCATGCCCAGCGTGCTGGCGGAAATCGGGTTCCTCAGCAATGCAAGCGACGAAGCTCTACTCCGTAAACCCGAGCACCGCCAGAAGATAGCCGAGGCCCTTTACAAGGGCATCGCCTCCTACGCCGATACGCTCAGCCACCTGATCGCGCGCCAGAATTGAGCCCTGCGACCGCCTGCCTCGCGCCGCATCCAATCGGTATTGTGAAACGATCCATTCAACGCATTGTCACTGCGTCCCCAACCTACGAAGGCGAGGGCTTCCTGGTTCATCGCCCCTTCCCGATCCGTGAGCTGCGAGAATTCGACCCGTTCATGCTGCTGGATGAAATGGGGCCTATGGAGGTCAAGCCCGGCGAGGCCAAAGGCGCCCCCGACCATCCGCATCGCGGCTTCGAGACCGTGACTTACCTGCTCTCGGGGCGGTTTGAGCACAAGGATTCCCACGGCCATTCCGGCCAACTCGCGCCGGGCGACGTGCAATGGATGACGGCCGGGTCCGGCCTGATCCATTCGGAGATGCCGGAGAGCGGCTTCCTGAAAGAAGGCGGACGGCTGCATGGCTTGCAGCTATGGGTCAACTTGCCCAAGAAAGACAAGATGATCCCGCCGCACTACCAGGAGATCCCCGCGCGGAAGATTCCTGTCGCCGCCAGCGCCGATGGAAGCGTCACCGTGCGCGTGATCGCCGGGGAGTCGCTGGGCCAGCGCGCCGTCATCGATACGCGCACGCCCATCCAGTTTCTGCACTTCCGCATCGCGCCCGGCGCGGCGATTTCACAGCCCGTGCCGCGCGAGTTCAACGCATTCGCCTACATTTTGGACGGGAAGATGGCCGCTGGAGCCGGGCGTAATGCCGAAACCCACCAGATGCCGATCTTTGCCCGGGATGGCGACGAAGTGGAGCTCAAATCCGCCGGTGAAGGGCATCTCGACGTACTCCTGATTGCCGGTCAGCCGCTGGGTGAGCCTGTCGCGCGCTGGGGCCCCTTCGTGATGAACACCAAGGAAGAAATAATGCAGGCGGTCGACGATTACCAGCACGGGCGCATGGGCAGCATCGCCCGCTAACGGCCGCTCGTCGAGGCCGGTTACTTCGTTGGTGTGCCGCTCGACTGCCCGTCGCTGCGCGGGTCGCTGCGTTTGACCTGCGCGCGGCGGCGTCCTTCCTCCAGATTCCCCGCGGCGTTCGCCTTGGCGTCGTCGCTGACCTTGATGTTGTTGACCACTTTCCTGGCCCCCGCCGTCTTGGCCATGCGCGTTGCCGACCCCTTATGCTGGACCACGCCGGTCGAGCCTTCCCAATAGGCCACGCCTCCCTGGACGCGCACCGCAAATCCATCCTTGCCGATCTTCGACTTGGCGAGCTTGGCGCGGATGGCGGCCTCGATGGCCTTATCCTCAAGGGCGGAAGCGCTCTGCAAGGGCTTGACCGGAGGAGCCTTGTTGTCGGCCGCATAAGCAGTTGGCGCAAAAACCATTTGCGCGACTGCCCCGACGGAAATCAGGGATATCGTGAAAGCCAGAATTGCCGCAGTCATACAGACTAGTGGGCGATCCGGGCCTAATCTCTCAGACGATTCGCACCCATCAACCGGCGAGCAGCGCCGCTACATGACTGGTCTAGGCAGAAGGACCTCGCGATGCCGGGGGCCCTGGCGGATGGTGACTCTCGCGCCGCGGCACAACGGCTCCTCTACCAGACGGGGCTCCAGGACACGGAACATCGCCTCCGCATCGGGCCCATAGTACATGAATGTGGTGGTTTCGAGGATCATAACGTGCCCTCCGAAATAACCGATCTCTTGGGATTCAAAGACATCCGCGAGCTGGCGCCCGATGAGCACCGAACCGTTGTTGCCCTGCCCCGGCCGGTCGCGGATTCCGAATTCGATTTCGACCAGAACCGCTCCTTCAGCCGGCGGCTTCAGATCGCCGAGCCCGCGATCGCCGGCCTTTACTTCAGCCATTCTCGCCCGCACCGAATTCAAGCCGTCGCGGGCGGTTTTCGCTTCTTCCACGCGGCCCAGCCGTTCGAGCGCGGCGGCTTCGTTGTCCAGCTCCTCCGAGAGAGTTTCCAGATTCGGGCTGGGCTGCTTCCGATGTTCGGCGCTCGATCTTCGGAACCATTCCACCGCCTCTTCGTCGCGACCCTGATCCCGGAAAATCAATCCGCGCGTTCCGTAGGCATTCGCGAGAGTAGGAACGCTCACCCTCTCCAGGTACGGCATCGCGCGATCGAGCGACCGGTGGGCTTTTTCGAATTGACCCATCCGCCGGTGCACGTTCGCGATATTGTTGAGCAGCCCCCCGATCCGTTCGGGCGCCGTACCGGGCGACTGCTCGCGCACCCGCAAGGCCTTTTCATAATGCGCGAGGGCTTCCCCGTAGCGGCCCTGTTCGGCGCACAGCACGCCCAGATTCACCCACGCCGGCGCGGCGGATTCCAGCTGCGACTGGGCGACATGAAAGTCGGCGGCTTCCCGATAGCATCGTTCGGCTTCCTCCGGGAAACTCTTGCGCAGCGCATTTCCGAGGTCCAGCAGCATGGCCGGGAATCGGGGATCGCCCGCGAGCCCGCGGAAGAGGTTCACCGCGGCGCGCAAGGGGATGGCGGCGTGGTCGCGCAGACCTGTCCTCAAGTAACACTTGCCCGCACGCCATAGCGCGTCGGCGACGGCGACCGGGTGGTCGTGGGTCGCCAAATGTTGGATCGAAGCCTCGCAGTAGGGGATCGCCTTGCGATGTTCGCCGGCTTCGGTGAGGACGTCGGCCATGAGCTCCTGGAACAAGGGAACGAAGGGCTCGGGCAGTTGCACTCCTTCGGCGGTAGGGGAGAGAAAGGTGGCGGCCTGCTCTCGCGCTTTCCGCGACTCTTCCTTGCGTCCGCGCCGCACAAAGATCAGGCTCAAGTTGTACAAGGCCAGCGCTCGCAAGTCCTTCGCGTGCGCCAGCATCGCATGCACCAAAGCGGCGGCGAAGGCCTTCTCCGCCTTCTCCTGATCGTGGTCTTTCCGGCACCTCGTGCCGAACAGGATAAGCTGCAGGCATTGTTGCGACGCTTCGTCCGGTGTGACAGTCATAGCCGTGTATCGGCAGCGCGAGAGAGCCGCGATAGCGGCAAGTCCGCGCGGAACCGCCCCAGTCACCTGGAATGGCCTTGCGGGGAACGCGGGGCCGCTACTTCGCCTTTTGCCTGGACGCCCAATAGGTCCAGGCTCGCTCGAAGCCGTCCTGGGCGGCGACGGCATCCGCTTCTTTCGGATCCAGGTAGACCACGTCCTTGCCGCCGATTGCCATGGCTTGCAGCTGGGTCTTCGCGTTAACGGTCATGTAGTATGCGCGCCCCGCCACCACGTGCAGCGAATCCGCCACCACCACCGCTCCGTGGCCGCGCATCAGCGCCGCGGGCTTATCGCCGAGCGTCTCGGCCAGGTCGTGTCCGGCCGCATTGTCCCGGATCAGCAGGTCGGTCAATCCGTACTTGCGAATTTCGAAAACCGGAACCTGTTGGGGCAAAAAGCCTGCCATGTGGATCATCGGCCGCAGCGCGACGCCCGTCACCGTGAACGGGATCAGGTCGGCGGCGTGGAAGTGCACCACCGCCTTCACGTCCGGCCGCGCCTTGTAAATCTCTCCGTGGATGAAGCGCTCCGAATATCCCACCGCTGTGGTATCGCGCACCGGCTTGGTGTCCAGATCGTATTCCAGGATGTCGGCGGCCGTGATCACCCCGGCCGGCAGATGACGCGCCAGGAGAAAATGATTCGGATTGCGCTCGTCGCGGACGCTGACGTGACCGTAGGCGTCGAGCACGCCTTCCTCGGTCAGCATATGATTGGCGAGCACCAGCTCGGCGATCTGCGCCGGATTCGGCAGCCCAGTCGCCGGAGGAGTGCGCAGGTTCGCATTGGTGGCGAGCGATCCGGGCGGCGGCGGAGTCTGTAGCGTCTGCGCGAACGAAACCAGCCCGGCCGCAAACACCAGCGCGCCCGCGATCAGCAAGAAACGTGCATGCATGGGGTTATCTCCTGGAGCGGACAGCGCCTCGTCTTCCAAGAAGACGGCGTTTAAAGCCTGCGTCTAAAGGTCAGCCGGTCCGCTTCTCACGGGTTCATTCTCCAACGGGGGAGTGGCGCAGGTCAACCTTAGAAACGATCGTTGGAATCTTAGACGGTGGCGAAATCACCAGTGAGGACGCTGCTCTACGGCGCGAGGGTGGGCACTTTGCGGCTGCGCGCGAGCATATACAAGCCGATCGCGTCGTCGAGCGAGGGCATCGGCGCGATGCCCAGCGATTCCATCTTGGCGTTGGACAGCGCCGAGTATTTCGGACGCCGTGCGGCGGTGCGGAACTCGCGCTCGGTGGTCGGTTTCAGCGGAGGGTTCAACCCGGCGGCAGCGAAAATCTTGACCGCCCAATCGAACCACGAGATGGGCGTTCCGCCTCCGATGTGAAACAGGCCCTGCGCGCCGCGCTCCACCAGGTCCGCGGTGCGGGAGGCCAGCGCAGGAGCGAAGGTCGGCGAAGCGACGTGATCCTCCACCACGCGGATCGGTGCGCCGCGGGCGGCCAGCCGCAGCATCATCTCGACGAAATTGCCGCGCGCGGTATCGAGACCTCCCGGACCGTACACGCCGCAGGTGCGGATCACCAGGGCGTTATCCAGATACGCCCGCGCGTAGAACTCGCCCGCCAGCTTCGAAACCGCATAGGCGCCGAGCGGACGCGGAACATCCTGCTCGGTACAGGCGCGGCCTGCCAGACCGTCGAAAACGTAGTCGGTCGAAAAGTGCACCAGCCGCGCGTCCATTTGACGGCAGGCGAGCGCGAGGTTGCGCACCGCCAGACCGTTAACCAGATAAGCGGCCTGCGGCTCCTTTTCCGCGACGTCCACCTGGTTATAAGCCGCGGCGTTGATCACAACCGCAGGATCGACGCGGGCCAGGCACTCTTCTACCTGGGCGGCATCGGTGATGTCGACGCGGCCGCCATCGGCGTTTTCAATGTGTCCGCGCGCGAATCCGGAGACTCGATAGCCCCGCCGCGCGAATTCCGCCGTCAGCTCGGTTCCCAACTGCCCGCCGCTACCGAAGACCGCTACCCGGTCGTTATCCACGTCTCCATTATGCCGGAGGACTCACGACCGCCGAAGCGGAATCCGAACGGCGGCGCAAACATTCTTATTCGCCGTTGTTCCAAAAAAGCATTGACTCGACGGCGCGCCCGCCGTTATTATGGAGGCCTCACTGAGGAAGGAGGTGGTCCAGTCGAATGATATCTGGAAGTAGTAGTTACTACGGGACTCTAACCACGCGTGAGGTGGCCGACTCCTAGAACGCATCGCCCGGACAGGCAGGTGCGTTCGACCTCGGGTTGAACCTCCTAATGTTCAGGTTTCGTAATCAGTGACGAGGCCGCTGTTCTTCTGGACATGCCCATCACGCGAGACTGAGTAAGTAGCGGAGCCCCGCTGGAGCCTTGCGCTCCGGCGGGGTTTCTCGGCAATTCCCCAATCCTCGTAGGTAGTGCGTCAATCCTCGCCCTTCTGCGGCCCGCTCGGCGCGTGTGGTAAGATAAAGGTTCCCAAGGAAAGTACGAGTTCTCGCCATGAAACCTGGAATCCACCCAGCCTACGAAGAAGTGAATGTGATCTGCGCCTGCGGCCATCGTTTCCGCACGCGTTCGTCCCACAAGGGCGATATCCGCGTGGAAATCTGCTCCAACTGCCACCCCTTTTTCACCGGCAAGCAAAAGCTGGTGGATACCGAAGGGCGTGTCGACCGCTTCCAGAAGAAGTACGCCAAGGTGCGTGAGGCCCAGGCCGCCGAGGCGGCCGCTGCCGCCGCCAAGAAGAAGCCGCAACCGGTCGCTTAAGCGTCTGTCTTTCCCTTTTAGCCCTGGAGCCTGTCGGAGAAAAGAGTTTCCGAACCAAGAATCAACGACTTGCCAGCCAGAACATTTCTGTAAGTTATTGATTTTACGTTCGCCAAATTCTATCTCCGACAGGCTCCCTGGATGCTCCCGATTCTTGAGGCCCACCCTGCGCCGCTCCGGTTGTGGCCGTCTTGCAGCCCTAACGAGGGCTTCAGCTCCCCTCTGCACTAGTGACCTATTAGCGGTCCTGGGCGCAGGTCGATCCTTTAGAAACGCTTTTTGATCCTATTTGATCTATTATGGTAACCTAAGCGCACAGTTGGGCTTTAGGGAGCTGGCCGGCCCGCTTCTGGGGTGCCCTCGCAGCAGCGGTCCAGGTGTCTTGGTTTCGGAGGCGAAAACCACAGCACAGTCGGCAACATCGGCAGATAAGGTTTTTTGTTCCCTTTGAGGATCTTCTAGGCATGTTTGCGGCAAACGAAATGGCGTTTCAGCCCAGCGAAGCACAAAGTGTGGAGGAGACCGGCCTGTCGCACGGCCTGATCTTGGACCTGATCCTGAAGTACGCCTATTTCGAAGGCAGCCCGACGCTGGCGAGGCTGGCCCACAGATCGAAGTTGAGCCCGACTATTATCCACGCGATGTACCGCCACCTGCAGAGGGAGCAACTCTGCGATACCCGGTCCATGGTGGGCAACGACTACGAGATTTCGTTGAGCAACAAAGGCCGCACGATGGCGGAGGTGGCGCTCAAGAAGAGCCAGTACGCCGGACCCGCGCCGGTTCCGTTGGCGGATTATAACCGGGCCGTTTCCGCGCAAATCGCCCAGGTCGACATAACCGCGGAAAGCCTCCAGGCGGCCCTAAGCGATCTGGTCCTTCCCGACTACGTAATCAACGAACTCGGGACCGCCCTGGTGACGGGGGGAGCGATCATCTTGTATGGATCCACCGGCAACGGGAAGACCAGTGTCGCCGAACGCCTCCCGCGCATTTTCACCGATCTCGTCTACGTTCCACATGCCGTGGAGGTCTTCGGCCAGATCGTCACGGTGTTCGATCCCATGGTTCACCGGACGGAGAGCGAAGACGGGGACATCGCCGATCCCCGCTGGCTGCGATGCTGCCGGCCGTTCGTCAAAGTCGGAGGCGAGATGGAAGCCGACATGCTGGATACGCGCGTGGATGATGTCACACGCATCTGCACCGCGCCGATTCAAATGAAGGCCAACAATGGGATTCTCTTGATCGACGACTTCGGGCGGCAGCGCATTACACCGAGGGAATTGCTGAATCGCTGGATCGTTCCCTTGGACCGCGGGAGGGACATTCTCTCCTTGTGGTCGGGCACCAGCTTCGAGATTCCCTTCGAGGTGCTGGTGGTATTTGCCACCAATCTGGCGCTTAGCGACCTGGCCGAGGACGCTTTCATGCGCCGCTTGAAGAACAAGATCAAGGTCGAGCCGCTGGGCCCCGATCTCTTTCGCGAACTATTGGAGCGGGTGTGCGCCGGGAAACAATTGGAGTGTCGCCCGGAAATAGAGGACTATATAGCCTCCGAATGCTTGAGGCATTCTCAGGACGGGCTGCGGGCCTGCTTCCCCACCGACCTGGTGAAGATCATTTGCGGGATCGCGGCCTTCGAAAAGCGGCCCCCCAGCCTTGAAAAACGCGACGTCGACAACGCTTTGAGAGTCTATTTCGTCCATTAAGGTCGCTGAAAGATTACAGTTTGAGCGTTGCTCCGCGACGAATAACCTCCGGCGTCGAAGCCTGCGTTATGCGCGGCGTTACTACTTAAGAATATAGGGGTCGTCGTGCTTGACGTCGGAAACTTTGGCGGTTTCCAGTCGAGCCGCAGCCATTTTCTGGACTTCGCCCAGGAATTCGCCGGCCGGATAGTCGTGCATCAGTTCCAGCCTCCTGGAACCGTCGAGGAACGGAATTATATGGTCCGTCGCTGCGGTGTTGCCCGGCTGCGCTGAAGTGCACTTCAGCCAGAACGCCTCGATCAGCAAGCCCGGGATGCTGAGGATGCGCAGCTCGTAATCGTCGTCGTACCCGTCGTAAGTCTTCGAGTATTGCGACACGAAGCGATCGACGCTTTGGACAAAGACGGTCACCTCTGGCCCAGTGAGCAGGCCATTCAGGATGGGCGTATGGCCGGGCCCCAGGAACGTGACTTCCGCTCCCGCGGCTTGCCCGAGCGTACTGCCAGCCAGAAAACGCCAGCAGCTCTGTTCAGCGCCCTCCAAGCCTGTCTTTCTCAGATCCTCCAGTCCGACAACGTACACGGCCTGGATGGGCCGTATCCGGTAGACATCGGTCAAAGGATGGTGCAAGGATTCGCTGGGGTGAATGAAATCCCGCAGGCGGCCCAGGAGGGCCCACGTCACTGCTTGATCGTTTTGAGGCGTAACTTTGGTTAGAGGCATCCCTATTCTCCTCTCTTAGGGCTTCACAAAAAAAGTTGCCGTCCAGGTACCGCCGCCGTGATATCCTTGCGGAAACTGGTCGAAATCGCGAACGGAGTTCGGATACCAGGGATCCGAAATGTCCACAGTTCGAACGCCGGCGGGCGACAGGTAGTACCCGGAGATGACCACAAAGTGGGCGCCGCCGCCGGACCATGCGATACGAATGCACACCGGTTCGCCGGCATCGATCTGCTGCCGAACCTGATCGAAGGTCAGCGCGCCGATGCGAATGCCGTCCAGCCGGTCTACGACTTTCAAGGCGTCCTGCAGCGTCGCGGGAAGGTCGTATGCGGCAGGATTGCCGCAGGCGTCCCCATTTAGAACGTCGCCCGCGATGCCGCATTGAGGCACGCCGGAAGTTGGATTGAAGTAGCTGTCCACACTGGCCGCAACAGCGGCCCAGCACCACTCGGCTTCGATTTGGGTCTGAATCGGAAACGGCATGGTGGGTCTCCTTTCTTCGCTTAGTTACCGCTTACGCAGTGGCCTGACCGCCGGTACCCGTTCTCGTATTGCAGCCGCCTTTCCAGCCAGTGCCGGAATTCCACGACCGCCGCTCCCGGGACCCGTTGGTAAAGTACCCCCGCTCCCAGGACCCGTCGGCAAGGTACCTCCTCCACCCGCGCCCGCACCGGTGCCCGTGGTGATGATCAGCGGGCCCAGCAGAATGGCCTTGATGGGGCTGGTGGAGCCGACGGATGATCCATCGCCGCTCCCGGGACCCGTCGGTAAAGTACCCCCACTTCCTGGACCCGTCGGCAAAGTACCGCCTCCACCCGAGCCCTGAAATGAACTTCCCAAGCGCCGGGCGGCTACAGAACTGGCGGGCGAAGGCGCTGGGCCGCCGCTGGGAGTTGCGTCAGGATCGACAAACTCGCTGATGGTCACCCCGTTGTCCGCGAAACGAATCTGATACTGGATCAACATCGGCTGCTCCTTGTAGCGCTCTATTTGACTCCTCGGGCTATCAGTAAATTCACAAAGCGAGAATCCTTCGATAAGTCCGCCACATCCGGCCAGCGACTCAAATCCTGAAGCATGGCGGTCGGCGCCGAAGCCAAAACGGCGAGGCTCGCGTCGCGGCGGCCCATAGCCTCGTAGGTCAGAACGGCCATCCATTTGGCGTCGGAAAGATCCGGCGCAAGCTGCAGCGCCTGCGCCGCTTCGGATTCAGCGCGGCTGCGGTCGCCATTGATGGCGGCCAGATAAGCCAGGTAAGCGCGGACGTAGCCGTTGCGCGGATTGCTGGCGATTTCCGCCTGGACAGCCACGAGGCCGCGTCGGGCGGCCTGCGCCGCCTCGGCGGGGCGGTTCATGCGCCGGTAGCAGAGGGAGAGATCGGCCCAAATCACGTAAGAGTTGGGCGTGAGCATTAGCGCGTGCAATAACAAAGGGATCGCCTCAGGTTCGCGGCGCTCGTACATCAGCACTATTCCGAGCGCTTGGAGAGTAGCGTACGACTCGTGGAGGGCCATCGTCCTGCGGAGTTCGCTCTCGGCTTCGGCAAAGCGTCCCAGGTTGATGTAGGCAGCCGCCAGCGAGAAGTGCGCGTTGGGCTCGTCGGGAGCCAGCTCGACCGCTCTCGCGAACTGCCGCCCGGCCTCTTCGTAATTGGCCCGGCCGAAGTGAAATGCACCCAGGGCCTGATAGGATCGGTAGTCGTTCGGGTTCGCGGCGATCGCTCTTTGATAGGCGGCCGCCGCTGGTTCCAGTTGGTTGTTGGATTCATATGCCGTGCCCAGCCGGCGATAGGCCTCGCCATTAGCCGGGTCCAGTTCTATGGCTCGCTCGTATTCGACTACCGCCTGCTCGTACCAGCCGGCGTTAGCCTTCAGCAATCCCCCGATCCTGTGAACCTCGGCGAGATCTGGGTTGCGCGCCTCGGCCTGGCGAATGGATTGCGTTGCACGGTCGAGCCAGAGTTTATCCTTCGTGAGGTAAAACTTGATCCACTCGGCTTCCGAAAGGCCCGCATAGGGAAGCGGCGAATCCGGATCGGCCGCCACGGCCCTTTCAAAGTGCGCGATGGCAGAATCGATTCCGGTATCGCGCCGCACGGCCCCGAGCCCCGCCGCGTAATCCTGACTGGCGGCCGCATTGACAACCGCTTTCGGAACCAGCGCCGGCAAGCGCAGCGTCGAGGTCACCATGCCGGCCAGCGCAACCCCGGCGTACTTCATCTGGGCCGGCGTGTAAGCGGCGTCCGAACTCCGGATGGCCGCCTTCGAACGCGCGTCGGAGATGGCCGCATGAAGAAGGATGCGGTCGTTATCCTGAACCAGCGTCGCGCTGAGTACTTCGGAAGCTCCCAGCGCCGCGCGCGCCTGCTCGGGAGTCGTCACGCGGCGGCGAAGCGTCGTGCTGAGCGGGATGAAAACAAACTTCGAGCGACGGCTGCTCTTCACCCGGGCGAGTTGCTCCGCGGCGTCGTGCAGGACGGCATTGGCTATAGGATCGAGGCCGGAAGGCGCGGTGAACGGCAAGAGAGCCAATTGCACGGTTTCCGGTGGAGCGGTCGCGCCCCGATAGGTGACCACCCCTGAGGCAGCCGCCAGGACAACGGCTGCCGCCGCGGCAAGGAACCAGCGGCGCGTATGCGATGGTTCGAAGGCTTGCGCCACTTCGTCCGCAGTTTGAAATCTGCGCGCGGGGTTGGGGTCCAGGCAACGAGCGATCGTGCGTTCCCACCTGGGATGCGCCGCGGTTGGTTTCCTGGAAACCTGTCTTTCGGGAAGACCAGCCGGAGAAGATACCTGCGGGGGAGACGGCCGCTGACCGGAGGCCAGCTCACACAGGATGACGCCGAGCGCATAAATATCCGAGACGATGGAAGCCTTCTCGCCCTTCCACAGCTCCGGCGCCATGTAGTCGGGCGTCCCGCCCAGCGGGCCGGATTGCATGGCGCTCTGAGAGCTTTCCGGCCTCCTCGCCATGCCAAAGTCGGTGATCACGGCCCGCGTGGAACCATCCGCGCTGGTCGTCAAAATAACGTTGGAGCCTTTGAGGTCACCATGAATCACCTGGTTGCGGTGAGCTTGCGCCAGGCCCTCGCAGAGTTGCCGCGCGATCACGCGCGCTTCCGCTTCGGGTATGGCGCCGCGACGGAGCCGCTCGGCGAGCGTCTCGCCGTCCAGAAATTCCATGGACAGGAAATCGAGGTCTCCCTGCTCAGTGGACGCGGTGTGGATTTCGAAAATCTTGCAGACGTTGGGATGGCTGATTTCGCGGGCGTTGCGCACTTCCGGAGGCAGCCGTCTGCGGTAACCGGTCTTAGCGCACTTGATCGCGATGCGGCGCTCCAGCCTTTCGTCGATCGCCTCGTAGACCACTCCCATGCCTCCTTGCGCGACTTCGCGCAGGATGCGGAAGCGGCCATCCAGGAGTTCTCCCGGCTCGAAGGGATGCTCATTCAGGGGCGGCGGCGGATACAGCGGGTCCAACAGGAACCCTTGCATGCGGGATTCCCATTGGACGTAGTCCCACACCAGGTCGAAGAGCTCGGTATCGCCGGCGCAAGCGCGCTCTAAATAGGCGCGGCGCTCCCGCTCCGGCAGGTCGAGCGCAAACTCGACCAGACTCATCACCACATCATCGTCCTGCGCTTTGTTTTTCATCGCCGGACTCCGTCTGTCTGAACAACCAGCGGCGCGCATCGCTCCACATGCGTTGCATGGTGCGCACTTTCATTCCCAGAACATCGGCGGCTTCTTCGTCCGTGAGCCCGAGGAAGAATTTCATTTCCACCAGATCGCACCATTCGGGCTTAGTTTTCGCAAGCTCGTCCAAAAGCCGGTCCACCGTGATCGCCAAATCCACCTTGGGACTCTGGGCGGGGACAAAGTTTTCCATCCCATGAATCGCCACGAACTCCGCGTCCGGACGTCCGCGCGCGTGGTCGATCAAATATCTACGCATGGCTCTAGCTGCAATAGCGAAAAAATGGCGCCGGTTCTGCCAATCCCGATCCTTGGCGGCCACCAGGCGGAAGTAAATTTGGCCGACCAGCTCGGTGGGCTGCAAGGTATGGCCCTTGCGCTCGCCGTGCATCAGGTAATGGGCCAAGCGCCGCAAGTCGGGAACCACCAGATCGAAAAGCTGGTTTTCGGCGCCGGGGCTGCCTTTACGCCACTCGTGCAGAAGCCGCGTGATGTCACCCATGTTCTCCGACATGTGCCACCGCAATGGTGCCCGAGATTATACAACATTGGTCGTCGAAAGTGCAGGATGGTCTGTTTGAGATGGTCTGTTTGAGATGGTCTGTTTGAGCGGGGGACGCTCTGGCGGGGTTTTTCGCGGCGTCCGCTATCTGCGGCGAGGTTCAATAGCCTGGTTGCAAACGATGAGCCAGTAAACGCCCAACACGAAAGGAGCAGAATATGAAACGACTCATTCTCGCAATGGGGCTGTTTGCCGCGTCGGTGTCGGCGCCTCTGCATGCTCAATCCATGGACATGCGGGGAAACATCCCCTTCGACTTCCGGATTGGCAGCACCGTGCTTCCATCGGGAGAATATTCAATTCACCACTCCGGCGATATGTTGTTCGTCAGGCAGATTGCCGGCGGGAACAAGGGCGGTTTCTTCCTCACCATCGGGGAGGACCACCCGGCTACAGCGACCGAGAAGGCCACCTTACAGTTCAACCGGTATGGTGACGCGTACTACCTGTCCAAGGTCTGGACGCCGGACTCCGTAACAGCACGTGCGCTGCCGAAGACCCCTCGTGAAAGGGAGTTGGCGAGCCATGCCGGCCGGAGCGGAACTGCCTCAGTGGCACTTCGGACCAAGTAAGGACTGCGATGGCGCGCGGGGATCGGAAGACGGCAGCTGCGGACGGAAGTTTCGCGGCTGCCGCCCCGGGCGCTGCCCCTGGAAGGCGGCGCCTTCGGCGCTCAGGCGTTATTCGACGAAGAGCGCATTCTGCAATGGATTCGTGCCCCCCAGCGCGGAGAAGTCTGTGTTGATTTGAGCCGTTCCATTGATCGTGATGTCGTAGCCAATCAGCATGGTATAGCCGTCGGTACCGCCGGAGGTGGTGCTGCTGTTGCCGGCGTATTTTAGATCGGTGGTGGGGAAATAAATGATCCCGTCGTAGACGGAATTGGCCCCGCCGGCAATGATGCTGTCGTTGCTGGCGCTCCAGGCCACCGTTGGATCCTGGTAGAACAAGAGGCCTTTATCGGTGCCCGACGTGGGAGCCGTAAAATCGACCGTGCCGCTGCCGGTGATGCTGATCGCCCCGTATTTATTCGATTGATCGTAGGTATTGAAAAAGGTTACGCCGCTTCCGGAGACGTTCACGCCCCCGTTGATGCTAAGACCGCCGCCCACCAGAATGTATTCACCGGGGCTGAATATGACGTTCTGGACCGAGCCGGTGATGGAGATCCCGCCGCAGTACGTGCCCGGCGAGAGCGTGACCGTAAGCCCCGTCGTGATTTTGGTGCCACCGCCGCCGCCCTGGCACGCGGTGTAGGATGGAACGGAATACTTCTTACGAAGGGGATCGACGATCGCAACTCCCTTGCCGATGCCCTGGGGCCCGCAGTTGCCGGAACTGTTCGAATTCGAGTAGGTGCCGGTGTAGCTTACGGTGGGAGTCACCACGCAGGCGCCTCCTACGCTACGGAAGTTTGAGTTTGAGAATACCCCGCACGAGAAATTGGAATTGGTAGTACCGTTGGCGAAGAATCCATTGTTGGTCTTGCTGGTGTCCTGATTCAGCGCGTACACGCAGCCATTGCCGGTAGTCCCGAGGCCGGCCACGGCGCGAGCGGCCACCGTGACCGAGTTAAAGTCCAGCGCACGCATGAACCAGGTGGGTTGCGGGTGACTGATGATCACCTCCACGAAGTTCGAGTCTCCACTTTTGGTGCCGCTGGCGGGAGGATTATTCACGGTGACGACGACGCTGTCCGTTCCATCGGTAAATCCGTTCAAAGCCGTGTCGTTCTTCGCCACCGTGGTGACGTCCGTATTGCCGCGCAGCAGTTCGAGCGCGCCTCCATAGGCTCCCGCGTCGGCCGCGGTCTGCATGGCGCGCTTGTGAAAATACATGTAGGAGGCGTCCAGGGCCAATCCGGCGAATGCCATGACCACGAATATGGTGCCTGCTCCGAGCATCAAGATCGATCCCTTTTCGCGGTTTCGTTCGGGGTTTCGTTCGTGGTTTCGATAGTCGCGGCGACGATTTACGATTTCCATGATGAGACTCCTCTGTTCTCCTACTGCGAGATGGACATTTGCGAACTGCTCTGGAGGCTGATGCCGCTTGTGAGAATCAGCCCGGTGAAAGGCGTTACCGTGTAGGTTGCCTGAACGTTTACCTTGCCTCCAGGACCGTTGCCGGGATTCCAGGTAGTGGTGACCGCGACGGAGTTGGCGTCCAACCCGATCGCCCAATTGCGGACCACGGTTTGGATGTCCGAGGCGGAAGCGGGGGAGCCGCTCGCGCTGCCGTGCACCACCGCGTATCGCGCGCCTTCCCGGGCAGCGCCCGAAAGAATGTTGTAGGAGGCGACGATGCGGCCGAACTCCATGATGCCGTAGATGGCGGCAAGGAAGACCAAAAATGCGAGTCCAAACTCAACAACGACCGTTCCGCGCTGGCTATGCTTGCGGTTCATAGAAGTGGTTCTCATTGGACGCGCATCTTGGCCGTTCGCGACAGCGCAACGGTCTGCGGCATCCCGGGATACGGGAATATGGAATTAAAAGTGTAATTGGCGGTGACGGAAACATATCCGTCGGGCACGTCGCCGCTGCAGGTGGACGTGCAGTCGACGGTTGCACCGCTACAGGTGCAGTAACTCGTGGCGGTAGCAGTGACGCTCGAACCGAGATCGGCTGCGTCGGTCAGGGCCGCCTGCTGCATGCCGGACGTGTCGCCGGAATTCCCGGGCGTGAGCGCCCCATACTGCACTCCAGCCCGGGCCGCATTGGCGATCTCGATGCCGGCATAGACGACGCGGGCGAAATCCATGGTGCCGACACACAGCAACAGCAGCGCGGGAAGCAGAATGGCGGTTTCGATGAAACTGGTCCCGGTCCGATCTTTCCATAAGCGGGTCAAACTCATGCGATGTTCCATATAGCTCCTCTTGTTGGGAGCTTATCCGCTGCGCCCGACGCGTTCCATAGAGCGGACGAACTGTTTTCGCCAAACCAGAAGTGCTAGGATGGCCGTTCTGGTTCCGTGACCATCGAGTTTCTTCCCTTGCCGTGTTTATCCCCGCCGAACGGGTGGGGGTTAAACCCCGCGCAAGCCCGGGGATGGAGACTTGTAGCTTTGCACCGCGTAAGTGGATCGAACCCAATCAAGCGCTCAGAGAACGCGGGAAGGCACCCGGTTGCAAAACCGAACGCTGCGCATTTTGGCTTCGAGCGCTGCCAACTTGAATCGCGATTCCCGGCGGAGGGGTAGTCGCGGGTTGCGGGAGTGGGGTTCTATACGGCGTCGAATCGGCCCACGCCGTATGGGATCGTCAGAGACCGCGGTGCTCGATCAGGCCGTTTCTCCAGCTGCCGGGGCCACGCACGCGATCGCAAGCTCTACCTGCGCTTTCCGGGTCCGCGACTCGGCGGCGGCCAGTTCCTTGCGAATGACAAGGGCGACGAACGCAGCCCAAATCGCCAGGGCGGGAACGATGGTCAGCCAGTTGGGCGTGAACGAAGCCGGAAAGGATGCCAACGTGAAAACGTGCCGGATGGCAAGGGCACAAAGGACAACCATCAGAACGGCCCAGAGAATCGACGACTTTTTCATGCGGCGCCTCCTACGAAGCGAGAATATCGGACGCACTGGGTGCGCGAAATGGAACTGCGGTTGGAATTCCAGGAGGTACCGTTGGCACAGTCCCCCGGCCGAGTGGTTCTGTTACCACCAGGCAAAATCAAGAAATGGTTTAGCGGGGAGGGAGCCTGGTACCGTCCTGGTGTGACTTCCCGGCCGGGCTGTGCTTTTTGTAAAATGACAAAGATGAGAAGAATCAAGATTCTTTATGCCCTCCTTGCCGCCGCGGCGCTCGGGTTCGGCGCGCAACACCTCGGCGCGCAACAACTAACCACTAAGAAGACTCTGAATCTCGCCATCGCCAAGCAAATCGCCATGGCCTCCGAGAAGGAAGCCCTGAAGAATGGCTGGATGATGTTCATCACCATCATCGACGACGCCGGGACGGTCCTTTTCCTGGAACGGGTTGACGACGCGCAGATCGGCAGCTACGAAGTGTCCATCGAAAAGGCACAAACGGCGCTGAAGTTCCGCCGCCCGACCAAGGCCTTCGAGGACCTGGCGAACAGCGGGCGTCCGGCGATCATCAAGCTGCCCGGCGCGCTGCCCCTCGAAGGCGGGATCCCACTGATGGCCGACGGTAAGGTGATCGGCGCCATCGGCGTGAGCGGGGGCAGTTCCCAGCAGGACGCGCAAGTGGCGCAGGCCGGCGTGGCGGCGCTTGAATCAATCGTGAGATCGGGAAGATAGCTGGCGGCCACCTGCCTCGGGCTTAGTAGTGCGGGGGAGGAGGAGCGGACTCTTTGCGCTGACGGATGCGGGCTTCGCGCTCTTGACGCATTTTCTCGTATTCCGCCCGTTGCGCGGGCTCCAGGATCTCCAGTATCCGCTGATGCTGCTCGTCGCGGATCTTCTGCAAGGCGGGCTCCAGCCCGTCGCGCGTGGCGCGGAACTCGTCGCGCGTCTGTTCTAAAATGGCGTCGAGTCGCGTACTCTGCTCTGCGGTCAACTGCAGGCGCGTCTTCATCTCCGCGTTGAATCGCTTGCGGAATTCATCGGGGTTCGGAGCCTTGGCGCTCACCCCCACAAGGTCAGTGAAGCGATGCCCGTAAACGCCCACCACGATGCCGCTCGCAAACACCAGTCCCACGTACAGAGCGACAGTCCAGCGCGAAAGTTTCATCGTACGTCTACGACCGGCAGCACCACGGCGTCATCGTTCAAGTTGTCGGCCGCCAGAACATCCAGATACGTAAACTGATACACCGGCTGGCGCTGGGAATGCGGAATCAGCAGCGTCGAGACCAGCAGCGAAAGCGCCAGCGCGGCCATCACGCACACCTCCGCCCAACGCCGGAACAGCAGCGACACGGTCGCACGGCGGCGAGCCTCAATTCGCTCCCATAGTTGCGGCATGAACTCGGAGCTCGGCTCGGGGTCCGGGCAAGCTTCCCGGTATTTAACCCACAGCGACGCAAGCTTACGTTCCATGTACTCCATAGTATACCCCCAAGTCAATCCTCGGGTTCCCCTACTCCCTTGCCTTCTTCGTAGGCCTTCAGCACCCGCTGACGAGCACGGAACAAGCGGACCTTCAAGGCGTTTTCGTTCACCTTATAGATCTTTTCCATCTCCTTCAGCGACAAACCTTCCACTTCCTTCAGCACCAGCAGCGCCCGATCTTCTTCGGAAACCTGTCCCAACAGAGACTGCACGAACTCGCGAATCTGGGTCCGCCGTACTTCTTCCTGCCTCTCCTTGCCGCCGGCCGATGCATCGGCCATCATCACCTGCTGCTCGCTCAGGTCCGACATCCGGCTTTCCCGCCTGCGCCGCTGCTTCCGCATGTAATCATAGGCGGCGTTGACAGTCAAGCGGTACAGCCAAGGCTCGAACACCTCCGGCGTCCGAAGCTGATCGAGCGAATAATAGAGGCGGAGGAAAACTTCCTGACCCACGTCCTCTACGTCTTCCGGGCGTCCAATCAGCCGGGCGATGGTCCCCAGAATCCGCTTTCTGTAGGCCACCACCATCTGATTGAACGCGCCATCGTCGCCCTTACGGGCACGCTCGATGACTTCGAAATCAACCAGCATGGCCACCGCCAGTCCCGCGGGTTGTGCGCGGCAGCCAGGCACTGATAAATCCACTAAGAGAGGCGCACACTTTCCCTGTAAGGTTACAACAGCTTGGGAGGGCAAGGCGGCTCCAAGAAGGTTCAAGATCTAGGCGGCTCCAGCGAGCCGGGCGGGGATTTCCTCCGGTTTCTCATCGGTTTTCGCAGGTCGTGGTTCGGGAGCGGAGTAACGCTCCAGCGACCAAATCAGATCGTCTAGGACAGCCTTCCGTCGGCGAAGGTATGCGAGCCTGGCCCGTATTGCACCGGCCACCTCGGGGGAGGGTTTGTGGGTCATTGCAGGGTACAGTGGCATGAGAGTACTAGAACTCTCATTGTACTACCCAATTTGGATTATCCCCCGGCCTACACCTAGACAAGAAGGATTTAAGTCGTTGAAAGTACTGGCTATCTTTCCCGGCGTGCTAAAATCGGGAACCGAATGAGTTTCGCCCCATGAGTTTTTTGGATGGGCTGAATCCCCGGCAGCGCGAAGCCGTGGAGCATACCGAAGGCCCCTTGCTGGTTCTCGCCGGTGCTGGCAGCGGCAAAACGCGGGTCATCACGCACCGCGCCGCCCACCTGATGACGGCTCATCGCGTGCCGGGATGGGCCATCCTGGCCGTCACCTTCACCAACAAGGCTGCCGGTGAGATGCGGGAACGCGTGCGGACGCTGGTCATGGGTCCGGAGGCTCGCCGGGCGCTGGCGAAAACTCCCGAAGCCGCCGAACTGCCGACGCTCGCCACGTTTCACTCGTTTTGCGTGCGGCTACTGCGACGGGAAGGAGCTCCACTAGCCCAGCTCCGGCCGGGATTTACGACGCTGTTCAGCATCTACGACGAAGACGACCAGTTGGCCGTCGTCAAGGCCGTTTATAAATCGCTCGGCCTCGACGACAAGTTCATGCAGCATCGCGCGGCGCTTTCGCGTATCAGCCACGCCAAGAGCCACAATCAACCGCCGGAGGAACTGGCTCGCGCCGCGACCGATCCCATGTCGACGCGTCTGGCCACGATTTACGAACGCTACGAAGCGCGCTTGCGTGAATCGAACGCCCTCGATTTCGACGATCTGCTGCTCCAGGCCGTAAATCTGCTGCGCCACGACGCGACGGCACGGGAGCGCCTGAGGCGGCGCTACGAATTCATGATGGTGGACGAGTATCAGGACACGAATCGCACCCAATACGACCTGATGCGGCTCGTCGCGGGCGAGCGCGCGAACGTCGGCGCGGTCGGCGACGAGGATCAATCCATTTATAGCTGGCGCGGCGCCAACATCCGCAACATCCTGGATTTCGAGCGCGACTTTCCCGGCGCAAAGATCCTCCGGCTGGAGCAGAATTACCGCTCGACGAAGAACATCCTGGAAGCGGCGAGCGCAGTGGTCGCGCAAAACACCGAGCGTATCGGCAAATGGCTGTGGACGGAGGCGGGCGCGGGCGAAAAGATCGCGCAATACGAAGCGCCTGACGCCGAAAACGAAGCGCTGTGGATCGCGGACACGATCGAAACGCTGTTCGCCCGCGACCCCGCTGTGCGCGTCGCCGTGTTGTACCGCACCAATTCGCAGTCGCGGCAGATCGAAGAAGCTCTGCGGCGCTACGGGCGCGAGTACATCGTGGTGGGCGGCTTCAGTTTCTACCAGCGCGCGGAAATCAAGGACCTACTGGCGTACTTGAAAATCCTGGTGAGCCCGCACGATTCCATCGGGCTGCTGCGCATCGTCAATACGCCGGCGCGCGGTATCGGCCGCACCACGATGGAGCAGGTGGAGCAGTACGCCCTGCAGCACGAACTCTCGCTGTGGGCCGCGATTGGGCGAATGCTGGAGGAGCGCGCCTTCCCCGCCCGCGCCGAAACCGCGCTGGCGGCCTTCCATCGCATGATGACGGAGCTCGCTTCGCAGGTGGAAGCGCGTCCGCTCGAAGAGACGCTGACCGATCTCGTCGAGCGCACCGGGTATCGCAAGATGCTGGAGGACGAGGGCACGGACGATGCCCGCTCGCGCCTGGCGAATCTGGACGAGTTGCTCAACGCCGCGGCAGACGCAAGCGAGCGCGGCGAAACGGTGCGCGAGTTCCTGGATCACGCCGCGCTGGTTGCCGACGCGGATTCGGCCGACGCGCGCGCACCGGTTTCGCTGCTGACCATGCACAATGCCAAGGGCCTGGAGTTTCCCGTGGTCTTCATCGCGGGCCTGGAAGAGGGGCTGTTTCCGCACAGCCGCTCGCTCGATTCCGAAAGCGCGATGGAGGAAGAGCGGCGCCTTTGCTACGTCGGCATGACGCGCGCCGAGCGGCGGTTGTATCTGAGCTGGGCGCGCTATCGCCGCCGCTTCGGAGGCGGAGCGCCGGAGGCGTCGATCGCCTCGCGCTTCCTGCGGGAGGTGCCCACAGCTCTGGTGGAATCCTTCCGCGGCGAATCTTCTTACGATCGTGGCTACGGACGCCGCGGCGATGTGGATGTCGATCTGTACGCCGAACGCTGGGAAGCTCGCGAAACCGCTCGCCGGAACCTTTATACTGGGAAGACTTACAACTCGGTCGATAGCATCCGGCAGTTTTTCGAGAGCCGGCCGGGAGCCAAAGCGGCATCGACGGCTCAAGCGGGTACGCCGTCGCAAAACGTCCCAGAGGTCCCGGTTCGGCCGGCCGCTCCGATGCCGTTAGCGAAAAAGGCCCGGAAATTCGGCCCGGGTTCGACGGTGGAGCACGCGAAGTACGGCCGTGGCACGGTGTTGCGCCTGGAGGGATCGGGCGAGGACACCAAGATCACGGTGAGTTTCCCCAACTTCGGGTTGAAGAAATTAATCGCGAAATACGCAGGGATCAAGGTTGAATGAACACAAAAAAAGTCACCGATAGAGCGGAACGCAAGAAGCTGAAACGCGCCGCGCGCAAGAAGGCCGCTCCGGCCGCCCCGCGGGCCGCCGATGTCGCGCGAGGTTCGCAAAAGCGCAAGGTCAAGAAGATGGCGAAGGGCCAGCGCAAACGCTAGGCGCGGGACTTCCGGACAGAGTTCGTGCTTGGCAAGCCGCTCACTCGGAGGTGGCGCGCGTCAGCGCATGAATTTTAATCGTCGCGGTGTCGCCCACGCGCAGCAAAAAGTTGCTGGGATTCTTTAGTCCCCAGGCCACGTAAGGAAGTGGGAACACCGCGTCGAGCGCGTATCCCTCCCGCGCTGGATGCACTTTGACTGGGATGTCGATGTCGTGACCGGCGCCGTGCAGGCGAAACGTTCCGTGCACGATGAGCTGCGAATCCTGTTGCGCGTGGAACTCGCCCGTGAAACGCACCGGCGAAAACACGACTTCCGGGAAACGCATGCTTTCCAGAATTTCCCTGTGCATGCGCCGGTCGCGAGTATTGTTGCCGCTGCGGCCGCTGGCCGCATCCACGACCAACTGGCCGTTTACGGTCGATAACGCCGATCGAATCGCAGCGAGCCCTCGTTCAGCTTGAAGTTCCCGTGCACCGTGTGCAAAACGCGTGAACTCGACGGTGGTTTGCGCCGCATCGAAATCCAATCGCGTCTCGGTGGCCGCGGCGGCCAAGGACAGAAGGAGAAATAGAAAGAATGCCCGCGAGAATGGCATAAAACGTCCATCCTCAAAACATTCGGCCGCCCCTACCACCGCAATAAAACCAACTCGGAACAAAAACCCGGGCCCATCGCCGCGAGCACGCTCCACGTCCCAGCCGGCGGGGCGCGATGCGCCATGATCTCTTCCAGCACAATCAGCACCGACGCGGACGAAAGATTTCCCATGCGGCGCAGGCAGTCCCAGGATGCCGCGACGGCCGTGCGATCCAGCTCCAGCGCTTCCTGCGTCGCTTCGAGAACGCGCGGCCCGCCGGTGTGCAACACCCAGCATCCGATATCGGCGCGCGTAAGCCCGAACTCGGCGAGAAACGCGTCGGTATCGGCGCGCAGGTGCTCGCGGATCACTTGCGGAACCTCGGGAGATAGCACAATGCGGAAGCCCCGTTCGGAGATGTCCCAACCCATCACGCATTCGGTGCCGGGATAGAACACCGACCTCGTCGCGACGATTGCGGGTCCCGGCAAGGCGCATTCCGCTCCCGCGACCAGCACCGCGGCGGCGCCGTCGCCGAACAATCCGGATGAAATCAGATTGGCCATCGACATATCGTCGTGTTGAAGCGTGAGGGAGCACAGCTCCACCGAAACCAGCGCCGCGATGCGATCGGGGTAGGCGCGAACGTAGTCGGCCGCTTGCGAAATTCCAGCGGCTCCGGCGACGCAGCCCAGGCCGAAGATGGGAACGCGGCGGAGGTTGGGATTCAGTCCCAGGCGGTTGATCAGCTTCGCATCGATCGACGGGCTGGCCACGCCGGTGACGGAAACGAAAAACAGCGCGTCGATATCCTGGGCGGAGATGCCCGCTTTGGTGGCGGCGCGGCACAGCGCCTGCCCGCCGATCCTCTCAGCGGTTTCGATCCACGCGCGATTCGCTTCGCCCCACGTCTTCAAGCCGGGGTAGACGTAGATGGGAAGCGCGAGGTAGCGCCCGTCAACCTGGGCATGCTCGTGCATCCGGCGGAGCAACGCAGGCGAACGGAGGCGAGGGCCCCAGAACTGTTCGAGCGCCGCGGTGAGCGCTGCCTGCGGGTAGTAATGATCGGGAAACGCACTCGCGGCGGCGGCGATTCTCATGCGGCGGGACTCATTCTCATTTACGGCACCTGTTCTCGAATGGATTTCGGCGAGCCAGCCCCTAGGGACGGGGCTGCAGCTTGGCCAATTCCTCTCTGAACAAACGATTGTCGGGGAACCGCGCCGCCAGCCACGCCAATCTCTCGCGCGCCGTTTCGCGATCCCTATCGCGCAGCGCGGCGACCGCCAGAAGGAGCCTCGCGAACGGCAGCAGATAGTGGCCTTTTTCCGCCGTCATCGCGAGGTTCTGCAAACCGGCGATTTTATCGGTCTGCGCCCCGCCCGCGCGCAGCAGCCAGCGAATCGGGGCGGGTTTCAGGCTCAGCATGTAGTTTTCCACGCCGATCGCCAGGTACACGTCGTAATTGCCGGGATCGCGCGCCAGCAGCCGCTCGGCAACGTTGCGTCCTTCCTTCATTTCGGAAATCGACGCTACAAAATGCCGCTCGATCAGTCCTGTATAGTCCGAGCGCAGCCCGAAGCGCAGCACCGTGGCGAAGAGCGCGTTTTCATCCGTCGGCGACGCCGCCAGTTCGCGATCCGCGAGCGCGGCTGACGCGCCCAACGCATCTTCGAACCGGCGCTTCACTGCGGCGTCGGGATGGAGGCGCCGCATGCTCAGGAAGCCGGTGTCGGTGGCGAAGAATTCGCTGCGCAGGACGTCGAGCCGGTCCAACTCGCCGAATAAATACGCGGCGGCGTCGGAGGCCGGGCCCAGCGGGTCCTCCGGATGTGCGGCCTGCCACCGATGGAACGATTCGTGGGCCTTGTCGAACTGCTGGTCGTACATCTGCCGGTAGCCAGCCTCGAGCGCGGTCGGTTCAGCGGCGGCGGTCTCCGCCACGACGCTCAGCAACATCGGCAAAAGCAGATACATTCTCAGAGTTCCAAATCCGGCGCGCAAACCAACGGCTCCGTCCAGATACGCCAGAATACCGCAGACACGCGCGTCTCTTCCATTGTGACGTACGAGACGCGCGAAGATCGTAAAAATGTTGTACGGAAATCGTAAAACGTGTGGGGACCGAATGCATTAAGATTGAGGATTCCGGCACCGCCACCCACGGCATGGCCCTCAGCGCAACCCGCCGCCTGTTCCGCACGAAGTCGATCGACGAATTGATTTCGGCGAGCCACCATCCCTCGCGCCGGCTGCGGAAGACCCTGGGCCTCGGGAGCCTGGTCGCGCTCGGCATCGGCATGGTGATCGGCTCCGGCATATTTACTTTCACCGGAACCGCCGCCGCCGGACTCAAGTTCGATTATCCGTCGGTCTTCAAGGCGCCCGTCGTTAACCTGTTGCTTCACGGACGCGGGGCGGTGGGAACGTTCGGACGTCCGGGCGCCGGACCGGCGATTTCGGTGTCTTTCATCCTGGTTGCTGTGGCCTGCGGATTCGCCGCCTTGTGCTACGCGGAGCTGGCTTCTATGATCCCGGTGGCGGGCTCCGCCTACACCTACGCTTACGCGACGCTCGGAGAGATTTTCGCGTGGATGATCGGCTGGGACCTGATCCTGGAGTACGCGGTCGGCAATATGGCCGTCGCCGTGGGGTTCGCCGCGTACTTCAACGACTTGCTCGATAACGTCTTTGGCATCCATCTTCCCGCGAAGCTGTCGAATCCCGTGTTCGCGGACGGGAAAATGACGGGAGCGTGGTTCAATCTGCCGGCCTTTGTGCTGCTGATGTCGCTCACGTGGCTGCTGGTACGAGGGGTCCGGGAAGGCACTACCGCCAACGGCGTAATGGTTGTGATCAAGATCGCGGCGATCCTGGCCTTCATTCTAGGCGCCTTGCGCGCGGTCGACACGGCCAACTGGCACCCATTCATGCCCAACGGATTTCAGGGTGTCCTGACTGGCGGCGCGATCGTGTTTTTCACCTATATCGGCTTCGACTCCCTTTCCACGGCGGCCGAGGAGTGCAAAAATCCGCAGCGCGATATGCCGCGCGGGATCATGATCACCCTCGGCGCGTGTGCGATCCTCTACTCTGCCGTGGCATTGGTGCTGACGGGCATCGCGCATTGGGACACGCTCGGCAACGACGCGCCGGTGGCGAATGCGCTCAAAGCGATTGGCTACAACCGCCTTAGATTCGCCGTGACCGTCGGAGCGCTGGCTGGCATGATCAGCTCCGCGTTTGTGGGACAGTACGGGCAGGCGCGCATCTGGTTTTCGATGTCGCGGGATCGCCTGCTCCCGGGCCTGTTTTCGAAGGTGCATTGGAAGCACGAGACGCCCCACGTCAGCACCTGGATCGCTGGTTTGTTCGCCGCCCTGCCGGCCGGCCTGTGGGACATTGGCACGCTCGGGGACCTGACAAATATCGGAACGCTGTTCGCCTTCATCGTCGTGTCGGCGGGCGTTATCATTTTGCGGCGCACGCATCCCCATCGCGCACGCAGCTTTCGCGTGCCGTGGGTGCCGCTCCTGCCGGCACTTTCTATTGTGTGCTGCCTGATCCTGATGCTGAGCCTGCCGCTCGAAACCTGGATCCGCTTCGTGGTCTGGCTGCTGATCGGAATCGCGATCTATTTTCTTTACAGCCGGAAGCGAACCGTGGGCTGATGGATGCTCGAGATCGCCGTCCTCCGCCCGAAATCCAAATGTCCGCTTGCGTATGCGTGGCGGCGCCATCAGGCGCTTGACAATCGTGTACACGGCGGCGAGCTGACGGCCGTGCTCCCTCTGCTGCCGCTCAAGTTCCAGCATCTTGTCGGCCAGTTCCTTGTGCGTGGCGAGCATTTCGCGGAGCCGAACGAACACCCGCACGATGAACAGATTCATCTGAACCGCGCGTTCGCTCTTGAGCACGGAGGAAAGCATCACCACGCCATGTTCGGTAAAGGCGTACGGTTGATATCGGCGTCCGCCTCGCTCCGCGCTTGAGATGCCAATTTGGCATCTCAAAGATTCGTCCTCTTCCGCAGTCAGCTGAAACATGAAATCCTCGGGGAACCGTGTGAGGTTACGCTTGACGGCCCTGTTGAGGTGCCCAGTGGAGACGCGGTAGAGCTCCGCGAGATCCCGGTCCATCATGACCTTCTGACCCCGGAGCGAGTAAATCCGGCGCTCGATCATCCCCGGCGTTATCGGCAGCCGCCGCGCGAGCGCAGTCATCGATTTCCTCGCTATGGCTTTCCTGGACATGTTTCCCTTTGTCAAATTAGTGAGCGGGCGAGGCCATAATTCTCCTAAGGCGCCCCTAACGGCTTGACATTAAGGCGAACAAACGGAGAAGATGGAGCGTGACCCGGCTTGTCGGCATCGCCAAACTTGCCTCTGAAAGTCCCTCGCTCGAAGCCAAGCGGCGCGTGGAATACCGGGAGCTCATCACGCGCAGCTTCCTTTCGAAATGCGACAGTCCGCGTATGCCGTTCCGTTGGATGATCAATCCCTACCGGGGCTGTGAGTTCGGCTGCAAATATTGCTACGCCCGCTACACGCACGAGTTCATGGAACTGCACGATCCCGAGGATTTCGAGCGAAGAATTTTCGTCAAACAGTTCGATCAGCGGGCATTTCGCGCGGAACTGCGCAAGGTGCCGGTCGGCGAATCCATTGCGATCGGTACGGCGACGGATCCTTACCAGCCCGCCGAGCGCCGTTATCGCCTGACGCAGGCAATCCTCGAAACGCTCGCGCAATCGAGCGGCTTTCGCATCGGCCTGATCACGAAGTCCGACTTGATCGCGCGCGATATCCCGGTCTTCCAGAAAATCGCCCGGCGGCACTATCTGACGCTGGTGATCACGATCACCACGCTCGATCGGGATCTCGCACGCCGGTTGGAACCTCTCGCGCCACGGCCGGATCTGCGGGTCGCAGCGGTTAGGAAACTCACCTCCGCGGGGCTGCGCACAGTGGTGAACCTGGCGCCGATTCTTCCCTCGCTGAACGATTCCGATCCATCCATAGACGCGGTGGCGAAGGCAGCGGCGCGAGCAGGAGCGGTGGGGTTCAATGGCAACGTGGTTTATCTCAAGGATTGCGCGAAAAAGGCGTTCTTCCCATTCCTGGAAGCCTACCATCCGCGATTGGTGCGCCGCTACCATGAACGGTTCGATCGCGACGCCTACCTGTGCGGAGCTTATCCCGACCTCATCCGCGAACGCATTCGACGCGTCCGCCAACGTTACGGGCTCACAGGTGGCGATCAGCCCCAGCCCGAATTGTGGCCAGAAGATGCGCAATTGACGCTATTCTCTTAATCGTATGGACGACCACGTCTACATGGCGATGGCGCTCGATCTCGCGCGGGAGGCGGATAACGCCGGGGAAGTTCCCGTGGGAGCCGTCGTCGTTCTGAAGGATAGAGTCATCGGCCGCGGCAGGAACTCTCCCATTGAGCGCAATGATCCCACAGCGCATGCCGAGATCCTGGCGATTCGCGAGGCCGCTGCGGCCATCGAGAACTATCGTCTTAAGAGCGCGACGCTCTACGTCACCATCGAACCCTGTGTCATGTGCACGGGAGCTGCCGTTGCCGCCCGCCTCGCGCGCCTTGTTTTCGGCGCTCGAGATCTGCGCTTCGGCGGCGTCCGCAGCAAGTTTCAGCTTGCCGATTCGGACCTGCTCAACCACCGCCTGATCGTGGACGAAGGAGTTCTCGGCGCGCAATGCGCGGAGTTGCTGCAGCGATTTTTCGCCCCGCGCCGGTAACCGGTTTGCTGGCACCGCGCTCTGCACTGTTATCCTTGAACTTTGATGCCTCGAGTCCGCTTCGCTCCCTCGCCGACGGGTTATCTTCACATCGGCAGCGCGAGAACGTTCATTTTCAATTGGCTCTTCGCCCGTCACCACGGCGGAACCATGATCCTGCGCATCGACGACACCGACGTCGAACGCAACACGCAGGCCTCGCTCGATTCGATTTTCGACGGCTTGCGGTGGCTCGATCTCGGATGGGACGAATTCTACCGGCAATCCGACCGGCTCGATCTGCACGAGCAGGCGGCCCAAACGATTTTCGCCCAGGGCATCGCGTACCGGGATTTCACGCCCATGTCCGCCGAGGCCGAAGAGAAGTCGTACGGCGACGGGCCGTGGCTCTATTTTCCGGAGATGCGTGAAATGCCGCGCGCCGAAAGCGATCGCCGCGCCGCCGCGGGTGAGCCCTTCGTATTGCGATTCCGGGTGCCCCGTGAAGCGCGTGCGTCGGTAGAATTTCACGACCTGGTTTACGGCGAGCAGATCAAGGCCACTGCGGATATCGAGGATTTCGCGCTGCTGCGAAGCAACGGTTTGCCGACATACCACATGGCCTCCTGCGCCGACGACGCCGATCTGAAGATCAGCCACATCATTCGCGGACAGGATCATCTGACGAATACGTTCAAGCACGTCCTGATTTTCGAAGCGCTGGGCAGCGAGCCGCCGAAGTTCGCGCACTTGCCGTTGCTGATCGCCCCGGACGGCTCGAAGTTATCGAAACGCAAGCACGGCCCCGCGGTCAGCGTCACGACGTATCGCGACGGCGGTTTTCTGCCGCATAGCTACGTGAATTTCCTGTGTCTGCTGGGCTGGTCGCCGAAGAACGACCGCGAGGTATTGACGCGCCAGGAACTCGTCGATCTATTCACGCTCGAAGGCGTGAACCGGTCGAACGCGATGGTGAATTTCGCCGAGGACAATCCGTTCGATTCCAAGGCGGTATGGCTGAACGCCCAGCACATTCGCAATCTTCCGGTGGAGGATTTGGCGCGCCAGCTTGTGCCGTTCGCGCAAACGGCCGGCTTTCCTGCCGACGAAGCGCGCATGCTGCAGATCGCCCCGCTGATCCGCGAGCGCATCGAAACGCTGCGCGATGTCGCGACCACCGCCGATTTTTTCTTCGCCGCCGAGCTTCCGCCATACGACGCCGCGGAACTGATCCCGCAGAAGGGCGATCTCGCGATGGCGGCCGCCGTCCTTCAAAAAGCGCACAGCCTTTTGCGCTCGGCTGAATTCACGCATGACGGTCTGGATGCCGCGCTTCGTGCCGGTGCTACGGAGTTAAAGGTAAAAACGGGACAAATGTTCCAGCCTATTCGCGTCGCGGTGTGCGGCCGTAAAGTGGCCCCGCCGCTGTTCGAGACCCTGGCGGTGCTGGGGCGTGAAACATGCCTCCGCCGCATCGAGCGGGCCCTGGTTATGCTGGCGGCCATGCCGCAAGCCATGCCGCCCGTGGGAAAGCTATCATGAGCGAACCGACCGCGGCTCCGTCCAATTTTATCCGCGAAATCATCTTGGACGATCTAAAAACCAACAAATACGAAGGCCGCGTGCACACGCGCTTTCCTCCGGAGCCAAACGGCTATCTGCACGTCGGCCACGCCAAGTCCATCTGCCTGAATTTCGGCCTCGCCGCGGAATTCGGCGGGCTCTGCAACCTGCGCTTCGACGACACCAATCCCGAAAAAGAAGAAACGGAATACGTCGAATCGATCGTCGAGGACGTTCAATGGTTGGGCGGCGATTTCGACGACCGCATTTATTATGCTTCGGACTATTTCCAACAGCTCTACGAATGGGCTCTTCAGTTAATTCGCGCCGGGAAAGCCTACGTCGACGATCTCACGCCAGAGCAGGTGCGCGAGCAGCGCGGCACCCCTACCGAGCCCGGAAAAGACAGTCCATATCGCAACCGATCGGTGGAGGAAAACCTCGGGCTGTTCGAGCGCATGAAAACCGGCGATTTCCCCGACGGCAGCCGCACCCTGCGCGCCAAAATCGACATGGCCGCGAAGAATTTCAATTTACGCGACCCCATCCTGTACCGTATTCTGCACGCCGAGCATCACCGTACGGGCGAAAAATGGTGTATCTATCCGATGTACGATTTCGCGCACGGCCAGTGCGATTCCATCGAGCGCATCACGCATTCCATCTGCACTCTGGAATTCGAGGATCATCGCCCGCTGTACGACTGGTTCCTCGATCAGCTCGGAATCTACCACCCGCAGCAAATCGAGTTCGACCGGCTCAATCTCACTTATACGATGATGAGCAAACGCCGCCTGCTGAAACTCGTGCAGGACCGGCACGTGGGCGGTTGGGACGATCCGCGCATGCCCACCATTTCGGGGATGCGCCGCCGCGGCTACACGCCGGAGGGCCTGCGCAACTTCGCGGGCCGCCAGGGCGTTTCGAAAACCAACGGAATCACTGAGCTTTCGCAGTTGGAATACTTCATCCGCGAGGATCTCAACAAGCGCGCGCTTCGCGTGATGGGCGTGCTGCGGCCGCTGAAGCTGGTAATCGACAACTACCCCGACGGTCTGGTGGAGGACATGCAGGCGATCAACAATCCCGAGGACCCCTCGGCGGGAGCGCGCACGGTGCCGTTTTCCAAAGTGCTGTACATCGAACAGGATGATTTCCGCGAGGATCCGCCTAAGCAATACTATCGCCTGTCGCCGGGCCGCGAGGTGCGTTTGCGTTACGGTTACTTCGTGACGTGCACGGGTGTTGTCAAGAACGAGGCGGGCGAGCCAATCGAAGTTCACTGCACGTACGATCCGGCGACGCGCGGCGGCGATGCGCCGGACGGTCGCAAGGTGAAGTCGACCATCCATTGGGTTTCGGCCGCGCACGCCATCGACGCCGAAGTGCGGCTCTACGAAATGTTGTTCACCAAGGAAGATCCGAACCAAGTGGAGGAAGGCCAGGAGTTCACCGTCAACCTGAATCCGAATTCGCTCGAAGTCATCTCCGCCGCCAAGATCGAGCCGGGGGTCAAAGGCGCCGCTCCGCTCACCCGCTATCAGTTCGAGCGGCTCGGCTATTTTTGCGTCGATAAGGACTCGGCGCCCGCACGAATGGTGTTCAACCGCACCGTCACACTCAAGGATGCTTGGGCAAAAATCGAAAAGAAATCCAAATAATCCATGGTCATTCTTGGTCTGGGAGGATTGCTGGGAGACGCAGCGTGCGCGCTGTTGAAGGACGGGACGATCGAGGCCGCCGTGGAGGAATCGAAGCTTCTGCGCGGCGTTCGTCCCGCAGAGATTCCGCAGGCTTCCATCGACGAATGCCTGCGGCTGGCCAAGCTTTCGCGCGCTCAAGTGGATGCGGTGGCGGTAGTGCGCCCCTTCGCACGCGGTCCGGAATCGCACATCCATCTGACGTTACGTGGACAGTTCCCGCGCGCGGAAATCTTGGTAGTAGAGCATCACGTGGGACACGCGGCGTCGGCGTTCTATCCATCGCCCTTCGAAAGCGCCACCGTGCTGACCCTCGATCATGCGGGCGACTTCCGCTGCGGCGCGTTGTGGCGCGCCTCCGGAAATAAACTCGATCTCGAGCGCGAATGGTATTACCCGGATTCCCTCGGCCGCCTGTACGGCGCCGTAACGGAGCTGCTGGGATTCCGCGCCCGCGCCGACGAACACAAGATCCAATGGCTTTCGACGTTCGGCGACGATCGATTCGTTCCCTTATTTCGCGAAATCGCCGCTCCCGGGGCGGCCCTGGACGCTTCCTTCTTCGATGGCACACGCGCGACGCACGGTGGATTCAGCGCAAAGCTCTTCGAGCGGCTTGGCCTGCCGGATGGCGCGAAGATCCCCGAGACCATGGCCGCGTCGATCGCCAGCGGCTTGCAAAAAGTGGTGGAGGAAACCGTCGCGGCGCTCGCCGGCGAAGGCGAGAATTTGTGCCTGGCAGGCGGGTTGTTCTACAACGCGTTACTAGTGGAATCGCTGGAGCGCGGCGGCAAATGGAAAAACGTGTTCGTGCAGGGCGCCGCCGGAAACGCCGGAACGGCACTGGGCGCCGCCTATCACGCCTGGCATCAGCGCAGCGGCCAGCCCCGGGGCGCGGACACCACCTCTACATTGCTGCTCGGCCCCAGCTACGGCCCGGAGGACATCAAGCGCGTACTCGAAAATTGCAAGCTGCGCTTCCGCTATCTGCGCTCCACGGATGACTTGCTTGCGACTGCGGTCCAATTTTTGGGCGAACGAAAAATCGTAGCCTGGATGCAGGGACGCATGGAGTTCGGCCCCCGCGCGCTGGGCAATCGCAGTATTCTGGCGTCACCGCTCGATCCGTATTCCACCGAAAATCTCAACGTGTTCATCAAGCATCGCGAGCCGTTTCGCAAATTCGCGGCTTCTGTCCCGGAGGAGCTGGCTTCGGAATATTTCGACGCCGGCCCCAACGCGCGCAACCTGGCGACGGTAGGCCATGTGAAGGCGGCGCATCGGAGGACGTTCGCCGCGGCGATTCTGGGTGAGGATTTAGTGCGCGTTCACACCGTCTCGGAAGCCGACAACCCTTTGTATCACCGCCTTTTGCACGAAGCGGGACGCGTCACGGGATTGCCCGTGCTGTACAATACCAGCTTCAATCTGTTCGGCGACCCCCTGGTTTCAACGCCCCGCGACGCTGTGCGGAGCTTTTATTCCTCGGGCATCGACGCGCTGTTCGCGGGGAATTTCGTCGTGGAAAAGTAGGTGCTGAGAAATAGTGTTATCATGGAGATGACCAGGTGATAACATGATCCGAACGCAGATCAGCCTCGATCCGAAAGAGTACTCCCTGACGAAGAAGGAAGCGAAAAAACCTCGGAATCTCAGTGGCCGAGTTCGTGCGTCGTTCTATCCGCAGTCAACTGCCCGTTAGCCGCAAGACCCCTTGGATGCGATTCGCCGGGATCGTGGATTTGGGCGATCCGGATTCCAGCCGGGACATCGACGACGTCGTGTATGGATCCAAACCCTGGGTGTTATGTCGATACGTCGGCGTTGATCGCCTTCCTCGATCGCGGCGACCGTTATCATGCAACCTGCCTACGTTTGTTTTCCTCGCCCCCGCCTTTGGTGACTTCGGCTCTCGTCGTCGCGGAAGGTCACGGCTGGTTCCTCCGCCGAGTTCACGTGCAACGGGCGATGGAGTTCTTGAGTTTCGTCAGATCGCTGAAGCCGCTCGCAATTCTGCCGTTTGGCCGGGATCAGATCGAGTCGGTCCGCCCCCTTCTGACTAAGTTCGAAGATCAGGGTGTGACGATGGCGGACGTTCACGGCTTGTTCATCATGCAAGGGCGCAGGATCAAGGTATGCTGGTCGACCGACCGCCATCTCGGCTTGACTGGCGCGAACCTGGCGATGTAAGACGAGCTACGCCCGCCCGCGCCCTGCCGCTGCGGGAGCCGCGGGCGCCGCCGGAGGTGGGGGCGTCGCGGGAGCCGCTTCCGCCTTCACCATCCCCAGCCGTTTGCGCAGGTCCGCGTCCAGTTTTTTCATGACCTCGGGGTGATCCTTCAGGAACTGCCGCGCGTTTTCGCGTCCCTGTCCGATGCGCTCGCCGCCGTAGCTGTACCATGCGCCGGATTTCTCGACGATGTCGTGGGCCGCGCCCAGGTCGATCAGGTCGCCTTCTTTGGAGATGCCTTCGCCGTAGATGATGTCGAACTCGGCCTCGCGGAAGGGCGGCGCCATTTTGTTCTTCACGATTTTGATCTTGGTGCGGTTGCCTACCACCGCCTCGCCGTCCTTGATGGCCGCGATTCTGCGGATATCGGCGCGCATGCTCGCGTAGAACTTCAGGGCGCGGCCTCCCGTGGTGGTCTCCGGGTTGCCGAACATCACCCCGATCTTCTCGCGGATCTGGTTGATGAAGATCAGGCAGGTATTCGATTTCGACACGATACCGGTGAGCTTGCGCATGGCCTGCGACATCAGGCGCGCGTGGACGCCCATGAAGCTGTCGCCCATCTCGCCGTCGAGCTCGGCCTTGGGCACCAGCGCCGCCACCGAATCCACCACCAGCACGTCGATGGAGCCGGAGGAGATCAGCGCGTTGGTGATTTCGAGCGCCTGCTCGCCGTAATCCGGCTGCGAAACCAGCAGATTATCCACGTCCACGCCGAGCTTCTTCGCATACACCGGGTCGAGCGCGTGCTCCACGTCGATGTACGCGGCCATCCCGCCGGCTTTTTGCGCCTCCGCCACCACCTGCAGGGCCACCGTTGTCTTGCCCGACGATTCCGGACCGAAAATCTCCGAAATACGCCCACGCGGGAAGCCGCCGATGCCCATCGCGTGGTCCACCGAAATGGAGCCCGTGGAGATCGCCGGCACGGCCGCGACGGGCTGCCCTCCCAGGCGAATCACCGACCCTTTGCCGAATTGTTTTTCGATCTGGCTGAGTGTGGCGCCCAGGGCGCGCGAGCGTTCTTTTTCGTCCATTGGCATTCCTCTGCGGCCGCTTCTCGGGCGGTGACGGCTCTCTCGGGGGGATAAACAATTATAGCGCGTCTTGTCATTTTCAAAGACGCGTTTCGCGTCTCGTTATTTTTCGATGTCGCGTCTTCCGAGCCCGATTGATTTTTCTCCGCGACTGCGTGAGACTTTGAAAAAGGGGACAGACTACTCTGTCCCCTCCCGTAAGATTTCTGACTTCGCGTACGAGCGCGGGAGTGGACAGAGCTGTCTGTCCCCCTTATCAGAAGAGGAGCCTCATGCAACTGTTCACGCTCGCCGTTTCCGCCCTCACGCTCGCCCTTCCAGGTGTGGCCCAGACGCTCGACGGCGCCATCGACATGCACGCCCACTCCGATCCCGATGGCACGCCCCGAAAAATCGACGCGATCGATCTCGCGAAACTGGCCAAAAGCCGGGGCATGCGCGCCATCGTGCTGAAGAATCACTATGAGCCCACCGCCTCACTCGCTTACATCGTGCGCAAGGAAGTGCCGGGCATCGACGTGTTTGGCGGCATCTCGCTCGATCTCACCGTCGGCGGCGTGAATCCCGCAGCCGTCGAGTGGATGGCCAAGGTCAAGGGCGGCTACGGAAAAGTGGTGTGGATGCCGACCTTCGATTCCGAATATCAGGTGACCCAATCGAAGCAAAACCGGCCGTTCGCGCGCGTTTCCCAGGATGGCAAACTAACGCCTCAGGTGATCCAGGTAATCGGCGTCATTGCCAAAAACAATATGGTGCTGGAGACCGGCCACAACTCCCCGGCCGAGGTTCTGATGATGATCCGCGAGAGCAAACGTCAGGGCGTCCGCAACATTCTGGTGACGCACGCCATCAGCGAATACCCCGGCTTGTCGGCCGAGCAAGTTCACGAAGCCGC
This sequence comes from Bryobacteraceae bacterium, assembly GCA_035934795.1. Lineage (GTDB taxonomy): Bacteria > Acidobacteriota > Terriglobia > Bryobacterales > Bryobacteraceae > Palsa-187. Next base: position 79,149 of record DASYXM010000004.1, read on the forward strand.
GCAATTGGGTGCGTATCTGGAGTTCACGTGGTCCGCGGCTCAAGGCGCGAACCTCGCCAAATTTGTCAGGGCGATTCGCGCGGCCGGACCGGAATGGTGCGTCCTTTCGAGCGACCTCGGCCAGCCCAACAATCCATTGCATCCCGATGGGCTGCTCGATATGTACCGCGCTCTAAAGACTCAGGGATTTTCTGACGCGGAGGTCGCGCAGATGTCCAAGATCAATCCCGCGAAATTGCTCGGCCTCGCGCCGTGAGCAACGATCCTGAGCATGATTTTCCGGTACCTGTCACGTATGTACGAGAGGATTCCAGTGGGCTGGCACCTTCTTTAAGAGAACGTGCCGACGCTCAAAATCCGCGACATGATTCGGCTCCTGGAGTCGAACGGCTGGCGTCTCGTCCGCACTCGCGGCGGTCACCTCAGTATCACCATCCTGACAAATCCGGAACCGTTACAGTGGCGGGTCAGGCTGGGCAGGATCTTTCACAAGAAATGATTCGCACTATCCTGAAACAAGCGGGGCTCGCCAGGAAGGATTTGTCACGAGGCGGTATGCTGTTGTGATCGAAAAGGCGGATACGGGCTACGGGGCCTATGTTCCGGACTTACCCGGTTGCGTCGCGGCGGAAGATACCTACGAAGAAGCCGGGCAACTCATCCGCGAGGCGATACCCCTCCATCTGGAAGGCCTGCGACGCAATGGCGGATACGGTGCCCGAGCCTTCGACTCGGATTGAATTCGTCGACGCAGAGGTCGCTTTATAAGCCGTTCTGCGGGTGGGTCCCGCGTCTATAGAGGCCGCCGCATGATAAAATCCGTCCTGAGGCGCAGCATCATGAATGCATTCATCGTCGCGATCATCCTATCCATTCTGAGCGCACCGCTCGGGGCCCAATGGCTCAATCACGCCACGCCCGGCATCCCCCGCACAGCCGACGGAAAGCCGAATCTCACCGCGCCTGCGCCGCACACGCCCGACGGTAAACCAGACCTCTCCGGCCTATGGCAGAGGATTGAGTCTCCTTACGCCGAAAACATCGCGGCGGACCTCAAGCCCGCCGAGGTGCAGCCATGGGCGCAGGATCTGGTCAAGGAGCGCGTGGAGGATCTTTCGAAGCAGCACATGAGCGTCCAATGCCTGCCATTGGGTCCCAACTACACGAACAGCGCGCGTATGACCAAGATCGTGCAGACGCCGAACCTGGTTGTAATGCTCGACGAAGGCCTGGCGTATCGCCAAATTTTCACGGACGGGCGCCCCTTGGAAACCGAGCCCAATCCCAGCTGGATGGGATACTCGGTGGGCCACTGGGACGGAGATACGCTGGTGGTGGAGAGCTTCGGATACAACGACCGGACGTGGCTCGATCACGGCGGCCATCCCCACACGCAGGCGCTACGTGTGACCGAGCGCTACCGGCGCCCGGACTTCGGCCACCTGCAAATTGAAATGACGTTGAACGATCCCGCCATATACGCGCGGCCCTGGACGGTGAAGCTCAAGGCGGCGCTGGCGGCCGATACCGAATTGCTTGAAGACGTCTGCAACGAGGACGGTGGAAGCCGCCGCCAGCATTACGTCGGCAAGGCCTCCGACGAAAAGAAGACCGAGGCCCAGGTCGCCCCCGAAGTCCTGACGAAATACGCCGGCACGTACGAGGAGCAGGACGTCTGGGGACAAGGCCCCCACCCCAGAATGATCGAGATCACGGTCGCCGGCGGCAAGCTGTTTGCCGAACTTAGGGGAAGAGAGAAGATCCAACTAGTGGCGCAGTCCAACACCCACTTTACGGGTTTTTTCAACTGGCAGATCGACTTCGTCCCGGGGAGCGACGGCGTGCCGTCGTACCTAAACGAAGTGCACGTGTCCGGCAATTACAGGTACCGGCGCGTGAAGTAGCGCGGAGGGGACGCGAAAAGCACGAAGGCCGGACCTTGCGGCCCGGCCTTTTTCGAACTTACTTATGATCAGCGCACCTGATAATCAGGCTACCTGCTCCCGATGGCGGGCCAGGATGTGGTTCATCTGGTCCTTGAGGCGTAGCTTCTGCTTCTTCAGGCGATGCTCTTCTACTTCGTCCGCCTGCGTGAAGTGCGACTTGGACTCGAGAGCTTCGAGCTGGCGATGGAATTCGGCGTGCTCTTCCGCGAGCCGGCGAAATTCCTCGTCCGTCGCCATCAGGTGCGCTTTCAATTCGTCTTGATGCTCCATCTAAGGCCCTCCTTCAGAGTAATAAGTGCTCAGACGCACCATGACAATATCATGAAAGAAACCTCATGACAATACCGGATTCTAGCGGGTCTTGATAGTACGCTTCGCGCTTTCCAACCTGTTGAAAACCGAACCTTTGATAGAGTCCGAGAGCCGCTGCATTCGACTCCCGGACCTCCAGGAACCAGACACCTTTGGTACTAGCCAGCTCCGCTTTGAGGAGCTTTCGCGCGACACCGCGCCGGCGCGCGGCGGGAGCCACCGCGAGGTTCAGAATTTCGCGCTCTCCCACCGCGATCTGCCTGGATAAAAGGAAGCCCATCACGCGGCCGCCCTCGGTTGCGATCACACAATCGTTGTGCAGGTAATCGGAGGGCTCCCAGTGTGAAGTATCCGGCGCGAGATTCTGGATCGCGACGATTGACGCTAGATCCGCGGCCGTTGCCGCACGGATTTCGATGGCGTCGCTGCGCGGCTCGCCCGGCTCCTGTTTCTGCTCCATCAAGCTCCCCTGCCCCGTCGTGTGCTCGCGTGCAGAATGGCGATTCCCACCAGCGGCAGGACGGCCATCGCTACGCAAACCGGCGCAAAACCGAAATGATCCACCACTGAACCGATTGCGGGAGAGATCAGCGCAGTCATCAAGCCAAAAGAGCACGTGATCATGGAGACGCCGAAGGCCGCGCGCCCCGCTCCGTACCAATCGATCGGCATGGCGTAAAGATTCGTCGAGATGGCGAGACACCAGAAGAAGCTCACGCTAATGGCCGCGGCGGCGAGCGCCGAGGTGGGTGCGAGCGGCACTACGGCGGTGGCGAGCAGCACGAGTCCCGAGATCCAACACACTCGCATGCGGGCCGCGTGCACCGCGACGCCACTGCGTATAGCCCGAAACGCCAGCCACCCTCCGCAGAATCCGCCGAGGGTCGCCGCGAGCGGCGGGATCCATGCGAATTGCCGGTTGGCCGCGATCTCGCTGAGATGACGCTCCTGCACAAGATACAGCGTGGTCCAGTTGGTCCACAACGTGTAGAGCGTCATCACCAGCGCGTTCGCACCGATCAGACCCCACATCCGCCGGTCGCGCAGGATGGTCGCGATCGGGACGGACGCGGTGTTAGACGGCGCGGCGCGCGCGGGAACGCGCCGGCTAGTAAACCACCACAGAGGCAGCCACGCGAATCCCGCAAGGCCGCACAGCATGAACGAAAATCGCCATCCGTAAGCGGGCGCGAGCGCCGCCACCAGTAGCGGCGCGGCGACGGCGCCGACGGTGATCCCAACCTGATTCAGCGCGGTTCCAAATGCGAGATCCTGGGCACCGAGATACAAGCCATTCGCCTTGGCGGTACAAGGGATCCCCGCTGCTTCCCCGACGCCCAACACCGTGCGGCACGCGAGCAGTCCGCCCAGACCGCGCGTGAATCCCGTGGCCGCGCCCGCCAGCGACCACACCGTCATCGCGAGCGTGATGCCTGCGTTCAGGCCGACGCGATCCACCACCCAGCCGGCGAGCGGAGCGGCCACAGCGTAGACCAGCGAGAAGACCGAGATCACACTGCCGTAGCCCGCGTTCGAAAGGTGGAATTCGTCTTTAATCGTCGGCGCGAGTGCGGCGAGCAGCAGCCGGTCCGCGTAATTCAGCGACGATGAAATCACAAAGACGCTTAGCGCCAGCCAGCGTAGACGGGTCGCGGCCGGCGAGGGGGCGCCGCGCGCCACCCGAGAGAGCCGCCCCGGCATCAGGGAAACTTCACCACCGCGATGTCGCCCAGCGTCCCGAGTTTCGCGTCCGCCTTCGCGTCGTGGCGCACTTCGATCTGGCGCGCGGGCTTCTGTACGCCGCAGACGAATACGGCCTCGTTGGAATCAACCGCCACGGTCAGCTTTTTAGGATCGCGAATCAGCAGGCTCACGGGGCGGCCGGTCTCCTGCAGAATGGTGAGCCGAAGCGATCCTCCGGCCAGGCAATCGACGCGCGTCAGACTGCCGGAAACCGCCGTGCCGCTGGAATCGTCGACCCCGATCCAGGGAACCGGATTCGCGACGTTCCCCCGATTCGCGCCGAGCCTTGCATTGGCGGCTTGCTCGGCCGCGTGCACCTCCGCAGCGGCCGCGTCCTTGACGCGCTGCAAATCGCGAGCTTCTTCCTCTTTCTCACGCTGCCGCTCGGCGACGTCGAACGCCGCGCGCTCATCTTGCAGATCGAGCTTGGCCTGGTGAATTCGAGCGCGCTCAGCCGGGTTGGGAGCCGCGCGCTCCGCCGCGGTCCACGATTTCTCGGCGTCGGCGAAGAGATTTGCCGCCGCCTGCGCGGTCGCCAGCGTTTGCCAGTAATCGGGATTGCGCGGGGCGAGCGACGCCGCGGCCTTCAGATCCGCGATCTTCTTGGCGCGGTCGGTTTCGAGCGCGGCCATTTTGAAATGCGGCTCCGCCCAGCGAGCGTTGGCCTTGGCCGCCAGCTCCAGCGACGAAAGCGTATTCTGCGCCAGCAACGCCCGCGGAGTGTCGGGCGGAAACGTCTTGCCCTGCGCGTCCAGTTCGGCGATCAGCGCTTGCATCGCGGGCTTGGGCGTATCCTTTTCGATGAAATCCCGGCTCGGCGCGAGCGCGCGGCCGGTGACCGGCACGGCTTCGAATTTTCCGGCGCGGAGATACGCGGCGGCTTGCTCGTTCAACTTGGCGGCGGTGGTGTCGTAAGCGTTGCGAACCGCGCTCCCTTCCTCGCCCGATTGCTGCAAATTATTCAGGTACACGCGCAATTTCCCCGCGTATTCCGGCTGCGTCGCGACCATTTGCAGCTTGGCCCACGCCCGCAACCGATCGCCATCTATTTCGCCCTGCGCCAAAGGCGCCCCCACTGACACCAGCGTGCCATTCACACGAACGGTCGACATCAAATCTGCCAGTGCAGTCTCGATTTCCTCCGGCAGGCGTCCGGAGCGCTCGTCCGCATTGTCTTCGATCAGTAGCAGCGTGAGGGCGCGCAGCAGATCGTGCGGGAGCGCTGTGTCCTTGCTCACGTCGGCTGACCAAGCCGCGAGCGTCGCCGATCCTCCCTCGATCAGCGGCTTCGGAAGCGCGTGCGGGGCGTACTCCTTCTGGTTCGCGAATAGCACAACGTCGATAGGCCAAATGGTGGTCAGCTCGCGGGTTCCGAGCGTCGCCCCGGAAGCGCCTCCCAAAGTTGCGCCGAGCACGAAGCGGAGCTGCTCCAGTTCCGTCAGCGCCTCGCGGCCATGCCGGTCCCCCGCGTCGCTAAAGATGTGGAAGGGGCCCGAGCGATACTCCACCCAATCCGCGCCGAAGGCGGGTAGGGCGAGCAAGGCGACGAGCAACCAGCGGAGCACCTCTTCGATCATAAAGAAAATCCAGGCAAAGCAAAACCGGAGGTCCTAATCGGCAATCGGGCGCTAGAATAGAGGCTTGGATTCTCACCCTTCCTCAACGTCCGCTACCGCTTTCGTAGCGCAGTTGCGCCACGACTGGAGCATCGAAGAAATCGAATCGATCTATTCGGCCGCGCTGCCCGATCTCATTTTTCGCGCCCAGACGGCGCATCGCGCCTGGCATCGGGCCGATCAGGTGCAGGGCTGCGTGCTATTGAGCATCAAGACCGGAGGGTGTCCGGAGGACTGCGCCTACTGCCCGCAATCGGCTCGCTATCGCACGGGCGTCGAGAGGAGAGAGTTGCTCGATGTGGACGAGGCGCTGGCGTCCGCCCGCACCGCGCGCGCCCAAGGAGCCACGCGCTTTTGCATGGGCGCAGCCTGGCGCGACGTCCCCAGGGGGGAGTCGTTCGAGCGCGTGCTCGCCATGGTGCGCGGCGTCCGCGAGCTTGGCCTGGAAGCGTGCTGCACGCTGGGCATGCTGACCGAGGCGCAGGCCGAGGCGCTCGCGGCGGCGGGATTGACCGCCTACAACCACAACCTCGACACGTCCGCCGAATTCTACGGTGAGATCATCACCACGCGGACGTATGGGGATCGCCTCGCGACGCTCGCTCGGGTCCGGCGGGCGGGTATCACGGTGTGCTGCGGCGGGATCATCGGCATGGGCGAAAGCCGCCGCGAGCGCTATGGATTGCTGCGGGAGCTGTCCTCGCTCGATCCGCATCCGGAAAGCGTGCCGATAAACTTATTGGTCCGCGTGGACGGGACGCCGCTCGCCGCGCAGCAGGGAGAGGACCCGCTGGAGATGGTCCGCATGATCGCCACCGCGCGCATCCTGATGCCGAAATCGTTTGTGCGCCTGAGCGCCGGCCGCCTCTCGCTCTCCGACGAAGCGCAGGCGTTGTGCTTCCTGGCAGGAGCCAATTCGATCTTCATGGGAGAAAAGCTCCTGACCACGCCCAATCCGGAAGCGGACGCGGACCGGAAACTTTTCGACAAACTGGGGATGCGACTGATTCCGCAAGCGGCGGAGGCCGGCTCGGAATTAAACGTGGAGACGTCCGCCCATGCCGGCGGATAGCCCTCTCGATCGACGTCTAGCCGCTCACCTCGCCGAACTGCGCGGCGCGGGACTGTATCGCTCGTTGTGCCCGCCCGCCGGCATCGATCTCTGTTCCAACGATTATCTCGGCCTTTCGCAACATCCCTTGTTGAAATCCCGGATGGCGGCCGCCGTCGAACTGGAAGGCGCGGGCAGCACCGGATCGCGCCTGTTGCGCGGGGAGCGCAACTGCTTCGCGCGGGTCGAACGGGCCTTCGCCGCCTTCAAGCAAACGGATCGCAGTCTCTATTTTTCGAGCGGTTATCTGGCAAACCTGGCCGTGCTGACGGCGTTTCCCGAAGCGGGCGACGTGATTTTTTCCGACGAGCACAATCATGCCAGCCTCATCGACGGAGCGCGCCTTTCGCGCGCGGAGAAAGTCGTGTTTCCGCACAACGATGTCCTCGCGCTGGAGCGTTTGATTGAAGAGAACGATGGCGATGGCCAGAGGTTCGTCGTCGTGGAATCGCTTTTCAGCATGGATGGCGATGAGGCGCCGATTGCGGAATACGCTACACTGTGCTGGAAATGCAACGCCGCGTTGATTGTCGACGAAGCGCACGCGGTCGGAATTTATGGGGAACGGGGCAGCGGATTGATCGAGGCGCGCGGCGTAGCCGATGATGTCTTCGTTTCCGTCAACACGGCGGGCAAAGCGCTCGGCGTCGGCGGCGCGTTCGTCGCGGCATCCGAAAACGCCATCGAGTACCTGATCCAGCGCGGACGCCCGTTCGTTTTTTCGACGGCTCCTCCGCCGGCCTTGGCGGCTGCGCTCGAAGCGAGCCTGGAAGTGATCGCGAAAGAGCCGGAGCGTCGCGAGCGGGTTCTGGCCCGCGCTGCTGAGTTGGGGTCTCTGCTTGGCCTGCCGGGGACGTCGCAGATTATTCCGGTCATTTTGGGCGAAAATGAGCGCGCCGTGGCCGTCGCCCGAACTCTGCAGGCCGCCGGATTCGACGTACGGGCGATCCGTCCTCCAACTGTTCCCGAAGGAACCGCTAGACTGCGGATTTCCGTCAACCAAGGGCTTAGCAAAATCGCGCTGAATCGCTTCGCGCACGCCCTAAAAGCCGCTCTGACGACGGCACCGCACGCATGATCAGAGGCTTGTTCGTCACCGGTACCGATACCGGAGTCGGGAAGACGGTCGCCTGCGCGGCTCTGCTTCATCGCTACCGGGGCGTCGCGCCGCTGTGTTACTGGAAGCCCGTGCAGACAGGCATGGAATGCGACGACGACACCAACGAAGTTCGCCGCCTGGCGTCAGCGAGAGACGCGGAAATCTTCGACCAGGGCTTGCGTTTCGATAAACCAGTCTCACCGCACCTCGCCGCGAAGCGGGCGGGGCAGACGATCAGCCTGCATCGCTTGCGCCGGCTGCTGCCGTCGGGCGAAGAGACCCGCTGGATCGTAGAAGGCGCGGGGGGCGCGCTGGTTCCTTTGAACGACGCGAGCACGATGGCGGATTTCATGGCCATGCTGGGCCTGCCCGTCGTGATCGCGGCGCGCAGCGGCCTCGGCACCGTCAACCACACGCTCCTGACGATGGAAGCCCTGCGCTCCCGGTCAATCGGGATCGCGGGTATCGTGATGATTGGCGACCCCGACGAGCACAACGCCGAGGCCATCGAGCGATACGGCCGCGCGCCCGTAATCGCCCAGATGCCGCGTTTCGATCCGCTGACGCCGGAGTCGCTCGCCGAATGGAGCTTTCAGCACTTCGATCCACGCGGTTTGCTCCGGGAGCGCTTGCGGTGAGCCTCGCCGATCGCGACCGCGCGCACGTGTGGCATCCTTACACGCAGATGAAGACGGCGCACGCGCCGTTGGCGATCGCGCGCGGCGAAGGCGTGTATCTCTACACCGATGACGGCCGCAAAATCCTGGATGGAATTTCGTCGTGGTGGGTGAACATCCACGGGCATTCGCATCCGAAGCTCAACGAGGCGCTAGCCGCCCAGGCGCGGCGCATCGAACACGTCGTTTTCGCAGGCTGCACGCATGCGCCGGCAGTGGAGCTCGCCGAACGGCTGGTGGGAGCGCTGCCCGTAGGCCTCAACCGTATCTTCTATTCCGATAACGGATCGACCGCGGTGGAGGTCGCCCTGAAGCTTGTGATTCAGTATTGGCGGAATCGCGGGGAGACGCGCCGCACGAAATTCATCGCGCTGCACCACGCCTATCACGGCGATACCGTCGGCGCGATGTCTGCTAGCGAGGATTCCATTTTCACGCGGGCGTTCTCGCCGCTGCTGTTTTCCGTCGAACGCGCCCATGCGCCGTATTGCTATCGCTGTCCAGTGGGATTGACCCGCGCGACGTGCGCGATCGATTGCCTCGGCGATCTCGACCGCCGCCTCGCGGAGCATGGCGATGCCGTCGCGGCCGTCTTGATCGAGCCCATGCTGCAAGGGGCGGGCGGCATGATTGTCTGGCCTCGCGAATTTCTCGCCGGCGTGAGGCGCTTGTGCGACCGGTACGGAGTTCTGATGATCGCCGACGAGGTCCTGACCGGTTTCGGACGCACCGGCCGCATGTTCGGCTGCGAGCACGCCGGCATCTGCCCGGATCTGATGTGTCTGTCGAAGGCGCTGACCGCGGGCTATCTGCCCATGGGCGTCACGGCGGCGACCGACGCCGTCTACGAGGCTTTTTTAAGCGACGATCGCGCGAAGACGTTTTTTCACGGGCATTCCTACACGGCGAATCCATTGGCTTGCGCGGTCGCGCTCGCAAGCCTCGATCTGTTCCGCGAAACGGACGTATTAGGCCGCGTCGCGGCGCTCGAAGTGCGATTGCGCGAGGGATTCGAAGCGTTGCGTCAATTGCCCAAGGTTGGCGATGTGCGCGTCATCGGCGGTGTCGGGGTGATCGAGTTAACCGGCGAAGGCGGCTATTTCGATTCGATCGGCCCCAGGCTCGCCACAGCGTTTCTGGAACGCGCCTTGTTAATCCGCCCGCTCGGAAACGTCGTGTATTTCATGCCCCCGTACGTGATCACGGAGGCGGAGACCGCGTGGGCCATCGAACAGCTCGGCGCAGTGCTGCGACGGGTGTAGCGAAACCCGCCGAAAACCTCTGTGTTAGAGTCGTGAATTGCCGTCGATGCTTTTCCCCGTTACGATCTTTCTCGGTGCTTTTCTGCTGTTCCAGGTCCAGCCGATGATGGGGCGATTCGTGCTGCCCTGGTTCGGCGGAGGCCCGGCAGTGTGGACCACCTGCATGCTGTTTTTCCAGACGGCTCTGCTCGCGGGGTACGCCTATGCCCACTGGCTCAGCTCGCGGCGAGGTACGAAGCTCGCGGCGTGGATTCATAATGCGCTGCTCGCGGCGTCGGTCGCTCTGCTGCCCATCGCGCCAAACGCACAACGCTGGAAACCGGCGCTTTCGAGACAAGCCGTGAGCGAGAATCCATCCGGTCACATTCTTCTACTGCTCGCCGCCACGGTGGGCGCACCGTATTTCCTGCTGTCCTCGACCACGCCGCTGCTGCAGCGCTGGTTTCACAACGCCCGCCCAAACGACTCGCCTTGGCGTTTGTACGCGCTGTCGAACGCCGGATCGTTTCTCGCGCTCTTCAGCTATCCGTTTCTCGTCGAGCCTTGGCTGCGGCTGCGCACACAATCGGCGATCTGGTCGGCGTGCTATGTAATCTTCGCCGCGCTGTGCGCCGGGACGGCGCGGAAATTCGGTGAGCCGCCCGCGAGTCCCGTTGAGGCCGCTCCCCAAGCAACATCGCCGGAAAATTGGGTGCCTCCGGCCCCTCTTGACGTGCTGATGTGGCTGTCACTCGCCGCGGTGGCATCGGTGCTGCTGCTCGCCACTACCAGCCAGATCTCCCAGGAAGTCGCCGTGATTCCCTTCCTGTGGATCGCCCCGCTCGCGGTCTATCTGTTCACCTTCATCCTGACGTTCGAGAGCGGCCGCTGGTACCGGCGCGGACTCTTTGCCGTCTTGGCCGGAGTTCTCGCTCCGGTGACCTGCGCGGTGGTAGCGGCGACCAATGGCATCCCGATCTTCACGCAGATCGCTGTCGATTTGGGCGGCTTGTTTGCCGTGTGCATGGTGTGTCACGGCGAGTTGGCGCGCTCGCGGCCGTCGCCGAAATACCTGACGGCGTTCTACCTGACGATCGCCGCCGGAGGAGCTCTCGGCGGCGCGTTCGCGGCGCTGGTCGCCCCGCGCATCTTCACCGAGCTGGACGAATATCCGCTGGCTCTTTCCGCGGGCTGCATCCTGGGCTTCGTGTGCTGGATACGTGGCGGCGCATTCGCCCAGTGGACCAGCCGGAACTTCGCGGTGCGCATTCCACTGATGGCGCTGCTGATCGGCGGCGCCACATCGCTGGCCGCCGTGACGGCGATCGCGCAGAACTCCGTTGCCGCGCGCCGCAACTTCTACGGTATTTTGCGCGTATCCGAGGGGACCGATCGGAACGGCCCCTTGCGACAGCTCACACACGGGCGGATCAAGCACGGCTTCGAATATCTCGACCAAGAAAAGCGCGACCGTCCGACGTCCTATTACGGACCGCATAGCGGCGTCGCGCTGGCCATCGATGCAATGCCCAAGCCCCGGCGGGTTGCCATTGTCGGGCTGGGCGCGGGAACCCTGGCGGCGTGGGGCCGGACGGGCGACACCTACCGTTTTTACGAAATCAATCCCGCGGTGGAAGGCGTCGCGCGACAGTGGTTCTATTTCCTGAAGGATTCCAGAGCGCACACGACCGACGTCGTTTTGGGCGACGCACGCGTGCAGCTCGAAAGGGAGCTTGCAGCGGGACGTTCGCACGATTACGACGTGATCGCAGTGGACGCGTTTTCGAGCGACTCGATTCCGATCCACCTGCTGACAGCCGAATGCGCCGATCTGTATCGCCAGCGGCTAGCGCCCGGAGGCATACTGGCGCTGCATATTTCCAACCGATCGCTCGACCTTCAGCCGGTGGCGCGCGGCATGGCCCAACACCTGGGATGGCGCGCGCGCATGGTGATCGCGCTAAAGGACGACGCCCTCGGCGAAGACACTTCGCGCTGGGTGCTGCTAACCGAAGAGCTCGAAACCTTCCAGAACTCGAAAATCCGCGATACCATTTTCGGCTGGAGCGCGCCGGGGCAGCCGGCGATCACCTGGACCGACGATTTCGCAAGCTTGTGGCACGTGCTGCGTTTCAACTAGCGCGACGCTCCCGGCGAGAGTACCCGAAAAACGGATCCGCGCGGCGCGCGGTTAAAATGGGAAAGAGCCTTCCACACTCCAGCGAGGAATCATCTTGAATCGAATTTCTGCCGCTTTTAAGAGCTTTTTCTCCATCCTGTTCGCCGGCGAACTGCCGGCCGACGTCGCGCGCGCCTATGGATATTCGAAAGCTGCGGCCGCCAAGTCCGCTGCCGCCGCCGCGCCTCCAAAATCGCAGGCCGCACCGGCCACCGCCGGACCTGTCGCTGGAGCCGCGGACGGAGCCGTGCAAATCCTCGCGATCCTGCAGCGCGATGCGCGGCTGGTCGATTTCCTGATGGAAGATATTTCGTCGTATTCCGACGAGCAGGTCGGCGCGGCCGTGCGCGATGTGCAGAGCCAGGCGCACGAGGCAATTGTGCGGTATCTACGGCTCGTCCCGGTGGTGGATGGCGTCGAAGGCGTCTACGTCAAGACCGATAGCATCGCGAACGGAGCTTTCAAACTAGTCGGCAACGTGCCTGCCAGCGGAAAAGCCGCCGGCGGATTACTGCGCCACAGGGGCTGGAAAGCGGAAAAAATGGATCTGCCGGCCGCGAAACCCGCCGACGGATTGCTCGCGCCCGCCGAGATCGAGATCGAATAGAACGTCTGCGGTAACGAATCACGGCTGTTTATCAAAGGCATGAACATAGGAATCGACCTGGGGACCACGAACTCGGCGCTTGCTTTTATCGACCCCGCCGAGGAGGGGGATTCGCCCACAATTCACGTGCAGGAGACGCCGCAGTATGTGGCCCAGAGCCGCGCGGAAGCGCGCCGCACGCTGCCTTCGTTCTTGTTCCTGGGCGGCGATCAGGAATACATCGGCGTGTACGCGCGCGAGCAAGGCGCGGTGGTGCCGACCAAGTGCGTGCATTCCGCCAAGAGCTGGCTCTCCAATCCCAGCGTCGACCGTACGGCGAAGATTCTTCCATGGGACGCGCAGGAGGGCGGCCGCGTGCTCTCACCAGTGGAAGCATCCGCAAAAATCCTGAAGCATCTCTCGGATGCGTGGTTGAAACAGCACTCCTCGCCGATCGGCGGGCATAACGTGGTATTGACCGTCCCGGCAAGCTTCGACGAAGAGGCGCGCGAGCTGACTGTGGCCGCGGCCAGGGAAGCCGGCATCGCGACGCTCACACTGCTGGAGGAACCGGCGGCGACTTTCTATTCGTGGGTCGCGAACGACCTCGCGCGCTCCCGCAAGAATCTGTTCGACGGCCAAACCGTGCTGGTGTGCGACGTGGGCGGCGGTACCAGCGACTTCACGCTGATTCGCGTGGCGCGCGACGGAGATCGTGTCGATTTCACGCGCACCGCGGTGGGCAAACATCTGCTGCTGGGCGGCGATAACCTCGACCTGACGCTCGCGTGGTTGGTGGAGGCGAAGCTCGCGAAGCCGCTTTCCATCCGCCAGAGAAGCGCGCTGCGGCGGCAGTGCGCAGCGGCCAAGGAACGGCTGCTGGCGGATGCAAATCTGAAAAGCGTGGAGATCACGGTGCTGGGCGGAGGATCATCGCTGGTGGGCGGAACGCTGAAGACGGAGATCCTGCGCGAGGAAGCGCTGGAGCTGGCGCTCGAAGGCTTTCTACCCATGTGCGAGCGTCACGATCGCCCGAAGGAGGAAGAGCAGAGTCCGTTCCGGGAGTTGGGACTTCCGTACATGACTGATCCGGCGGTGACGCGGCATCTGGCGGCGTTTCTCGCTACATCGCTTGATAAAGGGGGCGACGCCGTGCCCGATGCGATTCTGTTCAACGGCGGTTTTTTTATTCCGGAAATTCTGCGGGAGCGCGTCGCCGACGTGTTGGGACATTGGTACGGGCGGCGGCCGGCCATCTTCGACAATCGCGATCTGGACCTCGCGGTCGCGGTGGGTGCCGCGTATTATTCGCACGTGCGCGCCACGGGCCGGGGATTGCTGGTGCGCGGAGGGTTGCCGCGCGCGTATTTCATCGGACTCGGCGGCGGCGCGACTCTTGATAATGGCGGCAGCGTACGGGCCATGTGCCTCGTCCCGCGCGGAACCGAGGAAGGCTCGACCATCGAAATCGATCCCGGCAATCTGCAGCTGGTCGCGAACAGGCCGGTGTCCTTCCGTTTGTACAGCTCCCGCACGCGCACCGAGGACAAGACCGGCGTTGTAGTCGCGTTCCCGTCCGAACCCGTGGACGGCGAGCCGCATTTGCACGCACCGTTGAACGCCGTGCTGCGATTCGGAAACGCCGGAGAGCGCCTGGTTCCGGTGAAGCTGGGCGCGCGGCTCACCGAAGTAGGAACCATCGAATTGTGGGCGGATTCGAAGGCGAGCGACCATCGCTGGAGGTTGCAGTTCGAGCTGCGCAAGGGCGCGGCGGATCAGCCGGCGTCGCGGCCCGTGGCCGTGATCGCGAACGAGGCCCTGCAGGCGGCGGAGGCCTTGTTGCCCGATGCATTCGCGGGAGACCTCATTGAACCGGCTCAGCTTCCCGCGCGGCTCGAGCAAGCGCTCGGATTGGGGCGCGGAGCGTGGCCGCTTCCGGCGATCCGGACGCTCTCGGACCGGATGCTGGAGCTCGCGGAAGGACGCGGACGCAGCGCGGCGCATGAGCTGCGGTGGCTGAATCTGTGCGGCTTCTGCCTGCGTCCCGGCTTCGGCTCTCCCGGCGACGACTTCCGCATCGAGCAGGCGCGGCGAGTCTACGCCGGAGGGTTGCGTTTTGCCAACCAGGTGCAGAACGAAATCGAATGGTGGATTTTCTGGGGCCGCGTCTCGGGCGGCCTGAACAAGAATCAGCAGACCGACGTGTTCCAGCGGCTTTCGCCGACGCTCATTCCGCGAGGATCCAAACGCGCGCCGCGTGTGAATCCGAGCCTGCTGCGCGAAATGTGGAGGACAGCCGCGAGCCTGGAGCACCTGCCCATCGGAACCAAGACGCAGCTGGGCGACGAGCTGTTGGCGCGCGTCGTCAAGAACGATTTCGTCGACACGGGCGTGTGGTGCCTGGCGCGGCTGGGCGCGCGCAAGTTGTTTTACGGACCCAACAACCAGGTACTGCCCCCGGCGACAGCCGCTCGGTGGGTGGATGCGCTGGCGAAAATTCCCAAGGCGCGAGATGCGGTCGCGGCGATCGCGAGACGCACGGCTGACACGACGCGTGATCTTCCTCCGCACACGCTCGACGCAGTGCGCCGGGCGTTCCCGGGAATCGATGTGGACGCCGAGCCATCGGGCGATCTGGCGGCGATGGGAAGAATTTTCGGCGAAGAGCTGCCATCCGGGCTGGTCTTTGCCGACCCGGAAATCGCGGCGGGTAGCATCGCGCAAACCTAGTGCGGGCGTGGCCTTTCCCGTAACACAAGACATCGGGCGATGAACGAAATCGACCTCATCGAAAAGATCCGCAGGCTGGCTGCCAAGGGCCCGCAAATTGCCGTGGGCATTGGCGACGATTGCGCCGTGTTTCGTCCGCGCGCGGGCCGGGATCTTCTATTCAAGACGGACCCACTGATCGAGGATATCCATTTCAAGCGCGACCTGGCGCCCGCCATCGTTGGCCACCGCGCGCTGGCCCGGAATCTGAGCGATATCGCGGCCATGGGCGGCGATCCCCGATTCTGCCTGGTGTCGCTTGCGGTAACAGGCGGTCTTGGCGAGAGATGGATCAGCGGGTTTTTTCGCGGCCTGATGAGCCTCGCGAAGCGCACGGGGACGGCGCTCGCGGGAGGACACCTGGCGCGAGCCGAGAAGATTTTCTGCGATGTTATCGTGTGCGGCAGTGTTCCGCGCGGACAAGCCCTGCTGCGATCCGGCGCGCGCCCGGGCGATGCGCTATACGTCTCCGGGACGCTCGGCCGGCCGTGGGACCGGCGCTTCGAACCGCGGCTTGCGCTGGGCCGGAGTCTGCGCGGCCGCGCAAGCTCTTGCATCGACGTCAGCGACGGCCTTTCGCTCGATCTGTTCCGGCTGTGCCGGGCCTCGAAGGTTGCGGCCGAGGTAGATCGGGTTCCGATTACGCGCGGCGCGTCGCTCGAACGCGCCCTCCATGGCGGTGAAGACTACGAGCTGCTGTTCACGATGCCGGAAGGGCGTAAAGCTCCGCCGGGAACGGCGCGCATCGGCACGATCATTGGCGGCAAGCCCGGAGCCGTGCGATTTCGTGGAGAACCGCTGGAACCGCGAGGCCACGATCACTTCCGGCGGTAAAATAAGACATCCATTGGGGATTTCTCCTGCTTACCGCACCGGCTCTAATCACCGCGATCGCCGTTCTCTCCGCAGCCGGCGGAGTGTGGCTGAGCTCGGTGCATGCGGTCGCGCGCCGCATGATTCCTTTTGGTGGCGGCATCCTGATCGGCGTCGCTATGCTGTGGGTGCTGCCGGAAATGGCGGTGTTCTGGAACTGGGGCGTGGCTCTCGCGTGGATCGCGGCCGGGTTCGGCGTCCTATGGATCACGGACCGTTATCTCTATCCGGTGTGTCCGTCGTGCTCCCACACCCATGAACACGAGCACGATCGGTGCGAGACGGCGCTGCACGGATTCGGTCCGCCCTTGCTGATCGCCGCAAGCCTGCACGCGGCTTTGGACGGATGGAGCGTGGTGGTGGCAGACGGCGCGTCCCATGCCGCGTCCGATGGATGGGTGGGGCTCGGCGGCGCCTTCGTGCTGGCGGTAGCGGTGCACAAGATTCCGGAAGGGATCGCGCTGGGGGTGATCGCGCGCGCGGCGCTGAACACACGCCGATCCGCGCTCTGGTGGAGCGTCGGGGCCGAACTGATGACGCTCGCCGGCGCCGCGCTCGAGATCGTCCTCGCTCCTTATCTGGGGCCGGCGCTGCTGCACGCGCTGCTCGCGATCGCCGGGGGAGCGTTCGTGTATTTAGGCGCCCATGCGGTACACGGGGAGTGGAAGCGGCGCGGAGCGGGAGCCGCGTTCTATCCGGCGATCACGGGGATTGCGGGCCTCGGCGTATTGCGGCTGTTCGGATGGATCGGGTAGCCGATCAGGCGTTCGCCGTGGGCTTGCGGCGGTGCCAATCCGTCTGGCTCTGAAACGCGCGGCCCATCCCGATCACTTGATTGTCGAAAAACGGGCGCCCTACGAAGGAGATCCCCACCGGCAGATTGCTCGCGAATCCGCACGGCAACGAGATCGCGGGAAGCCCCGCCAGATTGCCGGCCGGAATGATATCGTTTTGCCCACGCGCGGCCGGTGACATACGTCCGCCCCCCAGAGAAGCCGTCACCGGAGGAGCCGGCGCGGTTCGCGCCGGAGCGACCAGCACATCCACGTTATAGAACAGCTCACGAAACGCTTGCCGTACCTGCGAGCGAATGCGCATGGCCTTGAGGTAATCGACCGCGGGAATCTCGATGGCCGCCTTCAATGACGCGGCCTGAGCGGCATCGGCCATCTGATCGACCTGGCCGCCGCGGATGATGTCTTCGAAGATGGAAGCAGCCTCGGCGCCGATGACGGTTTCAATCAGCGCGCCGTAGGGAAAGTCGGGCAGGCTCACTTCCTTCATCTTGGCGCCAAGTTTCTTGACCGCCTCCAGCGCCGCCGTAAACGCCGGGCGCGCTTCGGGAGCCACGCTTTCGAAATCCGCGGGCGAATAACCGATGGTGAAATCCGACGGCTTGCGATCGAACTGCGGAGAGTAAGCGAAACCTTTGTGCGCGGAGCCGGAATCCTCGGCGTCGGCTCCGGCGATCTCGTGCAGCACGAGCCCGCAATCCTCCGCGGACCGGCACAGCGGACCGATTTTATCGAGCGTCCAGGCGAGCGCCATCGCGCCGCGCCGGCTGACCAATCCATACGTGGGGCGAAAGCCGGTGACGCCGCAGAAGGCGCTGGGAGTAATGATGGAGCCCGACGTTTCCGAGCCGAGCGCAAACGTCGCGAGACCGGCGGCGACCGCGATTCCGGAACCGCTCGACGAGCCGCCCGCCCAGCGGGTGCGATCCCAGGGATTCAGAGCCGCACCCGTCATCGAAGCCGCGGGCGTGCGATAACCGACGCCGCCCGCCAATTCCACCATCGCCAGCTTGCCGATCAGAATCGCGCCGGTTTTGTCCAGCTTCTGGATCACGACGGCGTCCTCGGTGAAAACCTGGCTCGCGAAGATCCGCGAGCCCCACGTGGTGGGCTGCTTCTTCACCGCGATCAGATCCTTGGCGCCGAAGGGAATCCCTTGCAGAGGACCGCGCTTGCGGTCGCGTTTCAAATCGTCATCGACATCCTTGGCTTTTTTGATCGCCGTGTCGCGCAAGGAGTGTGCCAGCGCGTGATGCTCCGCGCCGATGGATTCCAGGCGGTCACAGAAGGCGCGCGTCAGCTCGACAGCGGAAAACTCCTTGGCCCGAAGTTTCACGGAGAGTTCGCCGATAGTCGCGTAAAAGACGTCTCCGGTGGGAACCGCCATCCTTCAAGCCTCGAACCGCGTGGCCGGTTCCACCGATCGCGGAAGCTTCACTGCGGAGAGCGCGCGCCCGGCTTCGCGAAATTCGTCGCGAGCGGCGTTGGTGAAAGCGTCGGAAGGCGCGGCGCTCGAAGGAACCTGCGCGGAAATTCCAGCCGGGAGCGCCGCTGTGACCGCCAGTATACCGGCCCAGCTGCGGCGTGTGACCTTCATAGGAACATTATAGGCTCGCCGCCCGACCAGCCAGGAGTTTACCGGTGATTGTTGGAATGCGCCTCCAGCGCCTCCCGCGCGGCTTTTTCCATGACGGCGCGTGGAGCGCCTTCGCCGGTAAAGATTTCGAACTGGCGGGTGGCCTGTTCGAGGAACATCTCCAGGCCGTCGACGGTTTCGCATCCCTGGCTGCGCGCCTTGCGCAGCAGCAACGTCTCGAGCGGATTGTATACCAGGTCGAACACCAGCCTGGCGGGGACGCGGTCCTCGAAAAAACACTGATCGAGGCGTGGCCACATGCCGAGCGGCGTCGCGTGCACCAGGATGTCGAAGGTCTGCGCGGCGGCTTGCTGGCGCGTCAGCAACTCGGCCCCGCACCCGCGGGCGAGCACGCGCACGCGATCGATATTGCGGCCGGTGATGGAGAGCTTCGCGCCCGCCGCGGCCAGCGCGTGGGCGGCGCCGCGGGCCGCACCTCCATTTCCCACGATTAGCGCGGTGGATTTCCCCAGCCGCAAACGTTTTTCGAGCGGTCCGCGGATGCCGTCGATATCGCTATTGGCGCCGCGCCACTTCCCCGCCTTGCGCCACACCGTATTCACCGCTCCGATGCGCCGCGCGAGCGGATCGATCTGATCCAGATACCGCATGATCTTCTGCTTGTGCGGAATGGTGACGGAAAAACCAGCGAGCGGCATGCGCGCGGCCAGCGCGAAGAAATCCTTGAGCTGCGCCGGATGCACCAGCAGCGGCAGATATACGGCGTCCATGCGGCGCGCCTGAAACGCGCGATTGTGGACGGCCGGCGAAATCGAGTGGCGCACCGGATCGGCGATCACGCCGTAGATCTTCGCGTCGCGCGAAATTTTTTCGACGCGATAGAGATGACGAAGCTGGCGCGCCGAGACCTGCCCGGAAGCGGTGCCTTCGGCGGCGTTGGGAGCCGCGTAGGTGTACAGACCCCCGAATCCGGTGGAGAGCACGCGCGTGGGAAACCCCGTTTCGCCCATGGCCAGCAGCACGGTGGGAACCTTGGAGTGCACCCGCGCCAGATCCAGCACGCGGCAGTTGTCGGAGGGCTTCTTGGCCGTTGTGACGATCTTATAAGCGTCGGCCGCGATCCGCGTCATCCGCCGCATGACGGATTCGAGTGGAGGCGTGCCGCCGTAGTTGTGATAGGAGACGAACAGGTAGGTACGGGAGCGCAAGGCCTCCAGGCGCGGGCTGCAGCTTTCGGCGCTCTCTACCTCCAGATCGATGGCCTGCGCGCCCGCCGCGATCGCGGCTTCGAGGACCTGCAGTTGTTCCTCCACGCTGCCGTTGAACCGTCCGTGATTCTGATGGCGGCGGCAGGTGGCGAGCAGCACGCAATCGGAATGGCGCTGCAGGAATCTGCGCATCGCCGCGACGCCCTGCTCCGGGTGCGGCAGGTAATCCAGCCGGAATTCGAAGAAGCGTTCGCCGGCCTGATATTCCGCCCGGGCGTGATCGAGCAGATCGTCGACGCTGGGGAACCCGAGCGCAATGCAGATTCTAGGAAATGGCGTCCGCTGTCGCATTAGAGCCAGATCAGCATACCACGTCAAGGGGGGCTCAACGGCCGGGCGCTGGGGACGCCGCCGCGGCCCGTGCGAGCGGAGCGGGGCCGAGCGAGACGCGGAACGTTTAGGGCGGCGCGTTTCAGAGATTCGGTACGCGATTGGTGCCGGCACGATTCACTCAAGAAGTGCGGGGTCAGCGCCGTCTGTCGGCATTGTTAATGCTTCGTCGCAACAACTCGGCCTATCTTGCTGAGGCGCGCACATATGTGGTACCGCGCCCCGCTGCGGTAAAAAGTGCGCTACGCGCCCCCTTAGATGTCGCACAAAACAGAGCGACTTATTTTTCCGTTGACAGACGTAATCCGGGTTCCTAGCATGGGCTTTTAGACTTCACCTGGAGCCGGGAGTCTGCTGCGCCGATCGTTGCGAATCTAAAATTCACTGGAGGTAAACATGGAACAAGTGAGAACCAAGTCCGTTGAACCGCAGCAGCGATTTACTCTTCCCGAATGCACATGGGAAGAGTTGAACGAACCAGGCGCCTATGTCGAAAGAGGCAGTGGCGATCTGTATCGCATTCCGAAAGAAGCGCTGATTCCGGGCGCATCCCCGATTATCCACAAGGAGAGTTCGGGGGCCTCGCGTCTGGCGCAAATCAGCAAGAATCCCTTCGTCACGACGCTGGAAGCTCGGCTCCGTTGTGCTCAGCACAACATTGAGCCGAATTTCTGATCGTACGGAAGTCTTGAGTCGGTAGGCGGTCTCCCGGTTCGCGGATAATCCCAAGCGATTTTCGGAGCGGAAGCGGAAGTGTGCTCACCTACGCACCGCTTAAACGGCTCGGCTACTTCGAGCGGCCTCCTTCCGACCAGTTCCCACGGAAACGTGCATCTGCACTTGCGCGTTAGATTTCCTGTAAGTAGCCAGGCTTGCCGAAGGGGCTTTCTGTTTTTAGCAAGCATTCGTTCGAACCGCCGCTCTGTGCCTTGGCCCGCACGAACGTGTAACAGTAAACCGGGCGGCCACACAGCTTGGAAGCTGCGCCGGACCATGTTACAGTTCGGGAAGAGACGTCCCTGGGTGCGTTTGTTCCGGCGTCATGGGGCCGAGTGAGTCTCTAGTCGGCGCGCTCGTACCAAAGTTCATGAGGGCCGGGCGGTTAGCTCAGCCGGTTAGAGCGCCTGCCTTACAAGCGAGACTTTGTAGCCTCTACAACAGCCCTGATTTTACAGGGGTTCCAGCGCACAATCAACGGAAATCTGAACCTAGGCAAAGGATCAAATTGGCCGTCCAAAAGTGAGGCCGGGGCACCCCAAATCGAAGTCGCAGTCCCGCCCTGCTAACGTAGGGGTTAGGTAGCTGTGGCCAGTGCAGAAAAAAATAAAAAATAAAACTTGGACCTGCGGTCAGGCCAGCGGTACTGTTTCTGTGTTTCGCATGTTTCTATGGGAGGGGCGCTCGAAGCTGAAGCGGGGGGTCTCGGGATCGTCAGTCTGATACAGTTTCTCCATGCGGAGAAACGCTACGGTCTTGGCTCTGCTGGCATGGATTCCATTTTGCTGGCAACCATTGTGGGGGCAGGCTCCAAGTGTACAGAAAAACGTTACTCAGAACCCAAAACAGAAGGCCAAACTCGCAACCTCCCAGCCCCAGATAGGCACGGAGGCGTCCCCACTTATTGTCGAAACTCGCACGCGGACCAAAAGCGAGGAAGAGGCCGCCGAAGCAAAGGCAGATAAACAGCATGCAGCGCGTGTCGAGAGATGGACGCTCATTTTCACCGGCGCTGCTGCGTTGTTCACCGGGCTTATGGTATGGGTTGGGTGGAGAGGCGTTAGCGCGGCTAATCGCACCCTTCGCGCCATCGAAAACCAAGTTGACGTTATGATCGCCACGGAACGCGCTTGGATACTTGTCGAGATTGGCAACCTTCCCGAATTCAAGCCCGACCCCAACGCGTTTCAACTTCTTTGGATCTTCCCGATGATTAAGAACTATGGGAAAACCACAGCTCACATCACGAGAGTAAGGGGTATCGTCAAGCTGATATCGGAAGGCGAACAACTTTCGGCTTTGCCGGAATACGTCAAGGGCCAAGGCTTTGACGATCAAGTCAATTTGGTCTTGCCGCCCAACGTTCCGATACAGCCTAACAGCCCGTGTCTAAAAACACTTTTCGATAAGATTGTTTGGGCGTAAAATCAGGCATGGCGATGGGAACGAAGCAAGCCAGGCGGAAGCAGGAAGAGCTGTTTTACGCGAGCGAGCAGACCGAGACACCGGGGCATCC
>DASYXM010000005.1:0-63126 GCA_035934795.1 Bryobacteraceae bacterium
GCGGCTTGGGGCCGGTTAAAGCACCGGCAAACTCTCATCGCACGCAGGCCCTCGCAGTTTATCCGGAGAACTGCTCCTGGCCGGTCCGAGCCCTCCGATAAGAGAGCGCATCGAACTCCTCGGCTAAAACATAACCGATGAATTGCTGGAATCACCAGGAACGAGAGATCCAAGTCATTGAGCAGGTGGAAAATAGAGGCGATCGCAAAGTTGTGACCGCACATTGCGAGTTGCAAACCATCGCCGTTCCAGCGCAACTGACGAATCCGTTTTTTGTCCGGGCGTGGCTGAGGCTTTAAAAGCAGATCCCTTTCCCGCCAAGCGGGATCGGGATGACGAGCGCGTGAGTGGCTCGCTGCAAGTGTGCCCGCTCACGCCGAACATGGAGTGTCCCGCCCGCGTCACTCCTTCGCCGTCATCTCGTGATAAATGACCTCGGTCGTGACCGAGGGCGGCGGGATGACCGAGGCCGGGTTTCGTTGAGACGGTGCGGATTCGCCTAGCGCCGTCTCAATTTCCTCCAGCGACTTGCCCCGGGCGACCAGCGCTTTCATCCTGTCCCACTTATCCTGCATAAACGCCAATTTCGTTCTGACGTCGTTCCTGGTAAACAAATCCCCATGGCCGGACACGAAAGTATCGGCGTCCAGAGTGAGCATCTGCTTGACGCTTTCGATCCACCCGGCTACCGAGCCGTGCAGTTCGGGATGGATCTGCGTGCCGGATAGCGGAAAATCGGTGACTAGCAGGTCTCCGGAGAATACGACTTTCTGAGCCGGGAAGTAGGCGGCCAGGTCCCCGCTCGTGTGCGCAGGCGCCCAATGCAGCAGCCGAACGCGGATGCCGTCGATGGTCATGGTCTCATCTTTGGCGACCGTCTTGGTGGGAAAGTACTCGCGCGGGACGGCATCGCGGGCGGTCGAGACTTCCATTTCTTTCCTGGTGTTTTCCTGGGCGACGATGGTCAATCCCGCCGGGAGAGCGGTGACTCCCTTTTCGTGATCGCTGTGAAGGATGATGGCCGTCTTCACGGGCTGGGACGTGATTTTAACGATTTCATCCAATACGTCCTTTTCCGATTCCGGCGAGTTCTTGCTGTCCACGAAGATGACGCCGGTCCGGCCCACGGCGAAGCCCACATTGGCGTCGTTTCCGCCGCGTCCCCCTTTCGCGAGGTAAAGGTTGTCCCCGAGCTTCGTCACTTTAAGAGGATCCTGGCGCCGGTAAGCGTCAATGAGCGCTTGTAAACTTTTTACGTCCTTCTGATTCACACCCTTGATGGGCTGCTGCGCCGTCGCTCGCGGGGCAACCGAGGCGACCGCCAGAAGCGCGGACAGTCCGAGAACCAGTTTCCAAGGATTGTTCATAACGAAGTTCCTCTATGAGCTTGCTGAAAAAGGGGACAGACCGCTCTGTCCACTCCCATGCTCGCCGTCATATCAAATTTGCGGGAGGGGACAGAGTAGCCTGTCCCCTTTTTCAGTCCGCGTCAATATTTATCCACGATGTGCCCGGCTTCGCGGTCCTCGCAGATCGGCTCTTCGTAGAGCATTTTGTCCGTGAGGATCTCGGTTCGCGGGGTCATCACCCACGGTTTGGCCAGAACATTGGGATCTTCCACCGTGGCTTCCCAGCGAAGCGTGTTCCCCTTGCGGGTGAGCCGCTCCACCACATGCAGAGCCTCGGAATGAAAATATCCGCTCCCGCCCTGGCTGCCGGGAATGCCGGCGAGCCACGTTTCGTCGTTAAAGTGGGTCACGTCGATCACCAAAGTATCGCCTTCCCAGCGACCTATGGAATCGCCAAAGTACGAAGGATCCACGTCCTCGCGGTGCGACCGGCCATCGGTGGGCACCAGGCGATAACTCCCCGGCGGTCCATCTTGTATGTCGTAGAGAAGCAGGGTGAGCTTGGGCGTCTGAACGATTTGCCGGGGAGCGCCCGCGCGCGGGACCCCGGCCGGCTTACAGTGAAATTCCGGATCGTTATGGATTTTGTCGGAGGCCAGCTCCTTCACCTTTGCCATCAGTGCGGGCTTGTATGGGGGCGGATTAGGATCAACCGTGTGCGCCAACTGCTCGGCGATGGTGGCGTCCAGTTTGGGCGCCGTGCCGCCCTTCTCGGCCGGCGCGTCGATATAAAAGTTGCCCCGGTCATCCCGATGGGCGCTGATCGGGAGCTCCGGCGGACTCCACGAACCGTTTAGATCGGGATGCCCATCGGCTGCGCGGGGCGTGGGTTTCGCCGCCGCTTCCTTGATCATGGCCTCGATCGCGGACCGCGACGGGCTATTGGACTGCCCGGCGAAATTCGCTCCCTGCGCGGCGATGCGCAGGGCAGCCATCGACCAGATGGCGATCGCCGCCGCAGCGATACCGTACGTCCGCAGGCGAGAACTCATTGCAACGTTCCTCCCATAAAACTCCGCCGGCTTGAAACGTATCGTTTTTGTTCCGTTGTTGTCAAGCCGCGTTTGCTCCGATGGCAGAATCGTTGCGCAGAAGGGCGGGGAAGCGTAGGATGTTGTAGGTAACCGGAAACTCCTCGGTTAACTGCGGAGGGGAGGAATCGAATGTCATCCAGGAATACGGGAAGATTGACTCTCTTGAGCGGTGCCTGCGTCGCCTTGATTTGCGGCATGCAACTGTTTACCGCCAGCGTTTCTCGCGCGCAAGAAGCGCCCGTCCGGCGGCCCGCACCCAAAGGAAAGATTTCAACGGTTCCGGCGCAGCCCCTCGAGTGGGCGATGCCGTCGAAGGTCGACAAGTCTTACGACTCGATCGATGGGCGCCGCCTGCATGGTTATGTCGAGGAGTTGGCGGTTATCTCCGAGAAATATCGCGATGCGGGAAATCAATGGTGGGGCCGCATCCCTGGAATGCCCTCCGGGACCGAATCGCAGAACTGGGTCAAGGAAAAATTCAAGCAAATCGGCGTGCCGTTTGAGATCGTCACTATTCCAGACCCGCAGGATCTGCCGAAGTCGTGGGAGGTCAGCGTTTCCGCCAAGGGCAAAACGCTCAAACTGGCGAGTTCGCAGCCGATTATTGACTTCCCTAATTTCGTGACCTCGCCGCGTGGTGAAGAAGAACTCGACACCGTGTGGGTCGGGCTCGGCCAGGCGGCGGATTACATCGGAAAAGACGTCCGAGGGAAGGCCGTGGTGATCTACAGCATCCCCACGCCCAGCGACCTGATCCAATCGGCCATGTGGATGGGTTCCGTGGGGCGGGCGCAACAGGCGGGCGCAAAGGCGCTGATCATCGACATTGCGATTCCAGGCAACATGCACTATGTGAGCCACATGGAGGGCGGCAGAGCTAGGGACATCAAGATCCCCATGTTCACCATCGGCGACGAAGACGGTCATGCGGTCGAGGAACTCACGGCGGCGGCCAATGGCACGGGCGTCAAGACGCGCCTGCGCTGGGACGTCGGGCACTATCCGGATCTGAAGGAAGACATCGTGATCGGGAAGCTCGCGGGAACCACAGACGAGAATATCGTCATGATCGCCCACGTCGACGGCTACTTCGACGGCGCCATCGACGATGGAGCCGGAACCGCCGCTCTGCTCGGCACCGCGGAGTATTTCGCGAAAATGCCCAAGGAGAAGCGGCGCAGGACGATGTATTTCGTCGCGCTGCCCGATCATCACGGCGGCGATCGGGGCGGGACGTGGATGCACGAGAATTTCAAATCGATCTTCGCCAAGACCGCGGTGCTCGCCAATGCCGAGCATGTGGCCGTCAGCAATCCGGTGTGGGATCGTCCGTGGGGCAGCAACGTCGAGCCCACGCTGGTCCAGACCAACAGCTTTGGCCCATCCTGGTGGGGCGTGTACGGCAGCGATCGTCTGGCGCATATCGTCGTGGATGGTTACGCGACTTTCGGCGTGCCCACGCAGATCGCCGGGGCCGGCTCAGCGGGACAACTGGCGAGGGTCCAGTTCGACGCGCCATCCTTCTATCTCCACAACAAAGGCGTCTACTATCACTGCGACGAAGACACACCCGACAAGGTTCCGGAGAGCGCGTTGAGAAACGCCGTGCAGGCCTTCGCCAAGATCTTCAACGACGTGAATAAACTGGATCTCCGGGATCTGCAACCGCCGGCGTCGTCGATGCCTCCGGCAGCGCCCGTTCTGAGCGCGGAGCAGTAACGCACAAGAGGCGTCCTCCGGGCGCGTTTATGGTCCACGGCCGGGCGTTATTTTTCACTTTGGATCCAGCTATGCCGGAAAAGATAATTCGAGTTAGGGGGAAAATTGGCCCTGCCATTGTTTTTGCGGTCCGTGGAAGAAAGCGGCTTCAGCACCTGGTTGCGTGAATCGGAATCGCCATTTGGTTTCTATTTCGTCCTTCTCTTTCATACATTCGGTCTCGCATTGCTGGTGGGTGCGAACGCGCTAATCGATTTGCGGCTGTTGGGTTTTTCTCGAAGCATACCGCTCGCCCCGCTGAAGCGGTTTTTCCCCATTATGTGGGCGGGCTTCGGGATCAACGCCGCGACCGGCGTTTTGCTGCTGATTTCCTACCCCACGAAAGCTCTCACCAACCCGGTCTTTTACACAAAATTGGTCATGATCGGTTTCGCCATTTGGATTTTGACGAAGCTCCAGAAAGAGGTCTTCGCCGACACGACCGCGACGGAGGCGGCGATGATGACGAGAGGCGCCACGCTCGCGAAGTGGTCTCTCCTCTTGTGGATCGGAGCGATTACCGCGGGCCGATTGCTGGCCTATACGTTCAAGTACATCTTGTATCCTTTTTAAGAGCAAAGACCCAGGAACTACTCGTGAATCTTGCACATCTTCATCTCCTACTCAATCATTTCCCGATTATTGGCACGCTCGTCGGCGTCGGTCTGTTCCTGTTCTCGCTGACCGGGAGAAACGACGACCTCAAGCGGGCCAGTCTGATCATTTTCGCCGTCATGGCGTTGCTTTCGCTGCCGACGTTTTTTAGCGGTGTCGGCGCCCAGGGAGCCATAGAGGAACAGCCCGGAGTGTCCAAGGCTCTGATCAACCGGCACGAAGGCGCGGCCATTCTGGCCCTTCTGTTCATGGAACTCACGGGCGCGCTGTCGCTGGCCGCGCTGTGGCAATCTCACAAATCGCCGAAGCCGGCGCGGTGGAACGTGGCGGCCGTTTTGATTTTGGCGCTCATCACCGTGGGTCTGATGACTCGAGTCGGGACGACCGGAGGGGACGTCCGGCACCCCGAAATTTCGGACAGCTCCGATCCCGCTGCGAACGAAGGAACGCTCGGCTCGCTGGTGCAGGCGTTTGAGCCTTCTCCGGCCAAGTTTACGAAGCTGATGACGGCGAACAAATATTGGTGGGCCTTCATGATGGACTTGCACTTTATCGGGCTGGTCATGATTATCGGGGCGGTCGGCGCCCTAGACCTGCGGATGCTGGGATTCGCGAAGGAATTCCCGATCGCGTCCATGCATCGTTTGGTTCCGTGGGGGCTGGCTGGCTTTGCCATCAACGTCGTTACCGGAGTTCTGGCCTTCATCGGGATGCCCGCGTACTATACCTACGACCTGGCCTTCTGGATCAAGATTTTCGCCGTGCTGCTGCTCGGTTTGAACGCAGCGGCATTCTATTTGACTGACACGTTCAGGGTCGTGGAGCACATGGGGCCCGGCGAAGATGCACCGCCGCCCGCTAAGCTCATCGCCGCGAGCTCCCTAGTTCTGTGGATTGGCGTGATTACCCTGGGCCGCTACATCCAGCTTTATCAGGGTTCGATCGCGACCCGGTAAAACGTCGGGGCAACTTGTTACGGCGGATGTATATTCTGGCGTTCGCGCTACCCTGAAAGGGATGCCTCTCGCGAACTTCGATCCGCTGGTCCGCGACTGGTTCGCGTCGCAATTCAGAGACGTCACGGAGCCCCAGCGGCTAGGCTGGCCGGAGATCCAGGCCGGCCGCGATGTGCTCATTTCGGCTCCCACGGGCTCCGGCAAGACGCTGGCTGCTTTCCTCACGGCGATCGATCGTCTTGTGCAGCGGGCCCGCGCCGGCGAGCTGCCGAATCGCACCGAAATCCTGTATGTGTCGCCGCTCAAAGCGTTGAGCAACGATATCCATAAGAACCTTGAGGTCCCGCTCGCGGGCGTTGCCGAACAAGCACGGCTCCATGGCCTGACGCTCGCGCCGATCCGAACCGCCGTCCGCACCGGAGATACGCCTGCGCATGAGCGCGCCCGGATGGGGAAGCAAGCGCCGCACATCCTGGTGACGACCCCGGAGTCCCTCTACATTCTTCTGACGGCGGAGCGGCCCCGGCAGATGCTTTCGTCGGTGCGCACGCTGATCGTCGACGAGATCCATGCGGTAGCCGACGACAAGCGCGGCTCGCACCTGGCGTTGTCGATCGCGCGCCTGGAGCGGCTGGCCGGCGCGCTTCTGCAGAAGATCGGGCTTTCGGCCACCGTGTCGCCGATTGAGGAGGTCGCCCGCTTCCTGAGCGGCGATGCCCGCATCGTCCAAGTGGGCCATCGGCGTGCGATGGACCTGGCTGTCGAGGTCCCCCGCGATGAGATGGGCGCGGTCGCAACCAATGAGATGTGGGACGAAATCTACGACCGCATCGCCGATCTGGTTCACGAAAATCGCACCACGCTGGTGTTTGTCAACACGCGCAAGCTCTCTGAACGCGTCGCGCATAACCTGTCGCAGCGGCTCGGCGCGGCCGCGGTTTTGCCGCATCACGGGAGCCTCTCCCGTACTTTGCGCCTCGAAGCCGAACAGCGCTTGAAAAGGGGCGAATTGCGCGCGGTCGTGGCGACCGCATCGCTCGAACTCGGCATCGATATCGGCACGGTGGATCTGGCCTGCCAGATCGGCTCGCCGCGTTCGATCGCGGTCGCCTTGCAGAGGGTCGGCCGCTCCGGTCACTGGGTCGGCGCTCTGCCCAAGGGTCGCTTCTTTCCGACCACTCGCGACGAGCTGATCGAATGCGCGGCGCTGGTGCGGGCGATCCGCCGCGGAGATCTCGACAAGTTGGAGATCCCGCGCGCGCCGCTCGACATCCTGGCGCAGCAGATGGTCGCGGCATGCGCGTGCGAGGAGTTTGGAGAGGACGAACTGTTTTCAGTGGTCCAGCAAGCCGCGCCGTACCGCGATTTCGCGAGGCGCGATTTTGACGCGGTCCTCGAGATGCTCTCCGAAGGGATTGCCACCTCGCGCGGCCGACGCAGCGCCTATCTGCATCGCGATCGGGTGAACCATCGCGTGCGTGGCCGTCGCGGCGCGCGGCTGGCCGCGATCACCAGCGGTGGCGCGATCCCCGATACGTCGCAGTACCAGGTGATCGCCGAGCCGGAAGGCAAAGTGATCGGCTCGTTGGATGAAGACTTCGCGGTCGAAAGCATGGCGGGGGATATTTTTCTGCTGGGGACTACCTCGTGGAAGATCCGGCGGATCGAACCGGGCCGGGTTCGCGTGGAAGACGCTCACGGCGCGGCTCCGTCCATTCCTTTCTGGCTGGGCGAGGCTCCCGGCCGCACACGCGAGCTGTCGCTCGAAATCTCGCGCCTGCGCGAACAGACCGCGGATTCGCGTGACCCGGTCACGATGCTTAAAGCCGATTGCGGCCTGGACCAGCGGGGCGCGGAACAAGCCGCCGAATACGTGCGCGCCGGGAAGCGTGCGCTGGGGGTGGTTCCCACGCAGGACACCGTTGTCGCCGAGCGGTTCTTCGACGAAGGCGGCGGGATGCAACTGGTCCTGCACGCTCCCTTCGGGGCCAGGATCAACAAGGCCTGGGGACTCGCGCTGCGCAAGCGGTTCTGCCGTACGTTTAATTTCGAATTGCAGTCCGCGGCCATCGACAATGGCCTGGTGCTCTCTCTCAGCGATCAGCACTCCTTTCCGCTGGAGCTGGTGTTCAGTTTCCTGAAGACCGCGACGGTGGAGCACGTGCTGACGCAGGCGCTGCTCGATTCGCCGATGTTCGGCGCGCGGTGGAAATGGAACGCGGCGCGGGCGCTGGCCGTGCCGAGATTCGCGGGAGGACGCAAGGTCCCGCCTCCGATCCAGCGCATGCGCGCCGACGATCTGCTGGCCAGCGTCTTCCCCGATCAGGCCGCGTGCGCCGAGAATCTCACCGGCGAGATTCGCATTCCGGACCATCCGCTGGTTAACGAAACCATCGGAAACTGCCTGCATGAGGCCATGGACCTGGACGGCCTGATCGGGATTCTCGACCGCATCGAAGAAGGCGCGCTTCGCACCGTCGCGGTGGATACGCGCGAACCGTCGCCCTTCTGCCACGAGTTGCTGAACGCCAACCCGTACGCGTTTCTCGACGACGCTCCGCTCGAAGAGCGCCGCACGCGCGCGGTGCAGCTTCGCCGGACTCTATCCGCAGGAGACGCCCAGAATCTCGGAACGCTGGACCCCGCGGCGATCGCTCAAGTGTCGGAAGAATCGTGGCCCACGGTGCGCGACGAGCACGAGCTGCACGACGCGCTCCTTACCTTGATTGTGTTGCCTCCCGTGCCGGAATGGACGCCATGGTTCGAGCTACTCGAACGCACCGGGCGAGCGTCGTCGATAGATCGTCGTTGGGTCGCCACGGAGCGATCGGAGACGGCGCGGAGCGTGCCCGAAGAGTCGGCCATGGCCAGCGTCCTGCGCGGTTGGATGGACTCCATCGGACCGGTGACGCCCGCGGCGCTCGCCGCGCGGCTCGACATTCCGCTAGAGGCCGTGGAAACCGCGCTGGTGAGGCTCGAATCGGAAGGCCTGATCCTGCGGGGCAAGTTCGCGTCGAACGAAACGGAGTTTTGCCACCGCCGCATTCTGGCTCGCATCCACCGCCTGACGCTGGGCCGTCTGCGCAAGGAGATCGAGCCGGTGACGGCCGCGGATTTCATGCGCTTTCTGGGGCGGTGGCAGCACCTTTCCACCGGTGCTCAACTTCATGGGGCGGACGGCTTGCACCAGGTCCTGCGCCAGCTTCAGGGCTATGAGATTTCAGCCGCCGCATGGGAGTCGACCGTGCTTCCGCGCCGGATCGCGCGCTACGATCCCGAGCTGCTGGATCGCTTGTGCCTGGCGGGAGAAGCGATGTGGGGCCGTTTGTCTCCCCATCCCGCGCTGGAGACTGAAGGAGGCCGCCGGGTGCGGCCGACGCGCGTCGCTCCTTTGGCGATCTTCCTGCGCGAGGACGCCCCTCGGTTGTTGCCGCCCGCTTCCAATCACATGCCGCTGTTGTCGCATCCCGCGCGCGATGTTTTAGGCGCATTCGAGCAGCGCGGCGCCCTGTTCTTCAACGAGCTAGTGCGCTCCACCGGGCGCCTCGCCAGCGAAGTGGAGGACGGGCTGTGGGAACTGGTCGCGGCCGGCTTGGTGACCGCCGACGGATTCGAGAACCTGCGTGCGCTGATCGATCCCAAGCGGCGCAGAGGCGAGGGCCGGGGCCGCGGCGCGGGTCCGCGTCACGCGGCGGGCCGCTGGGCGCTCCTGTGCCGCTCCAGCGTGGCCGTCGATGGGGAGTTCTTCGCGAATCAGCTCCTGTCGCGCTGGGGCGTGGTCTTTCGCGACGTGCTCGCTCGCGAGACCCTGGCGCCGGCGTGGCGCGACCTGCTGCAGGTCTACCGGCGCATGGAAGCCCGCGGCGAGATTCGCGGCGGCCGCTTCGTTGCGGGATTCCTGGGCGAACAGTTCGCGCGGCCCGAGGCGCTCGATCTGCTGCGGCATCTGCGGCGCACGGTCAAGGCCGGAGAGGCCCTGGAGATAGCTCCCGCCGATCCGCTCAATCTGTCGGGAATCGTGCTCCCGGGTCCGCGCACCGGGGCGCTTACGCAGGAGCCGCTGCGCCTGCTGGACGGCGTCCCGCAAGCAGTCGGATTTTAGCGCAGGAAAACAGTGCAATCGTTCTTTGAGCACGGTTTTTTTGAGACACTACTAGAATCTCTATCGAGGAGGGCAGGAACAGCAATGAGAACCCACGTCGCGATCTTCATCGCATTGTGCGTCTTCAGCGGGTTTGCGCACGCGCAGAGTCGGCCGATGCAGACGATGTCCGGACTCCTGAGGCTGGTCGAAACCAGTCCTCTGCCGGGACAAGGCTACATCGACCATATGGCGGTGGACGTCAAAGGCCAGCGCCTGTTCATCAGCGGGGAGGACATCAAGAGCCTGATCGTCGTCGACCTGCGCACCGGCAAAGTGATGCATGAGATCAAGGGGCTGGGCGGAAATCCGCGCAAGCCGTTCTTCGTGCCGGAAACCAACGAAATCTGGGTCGACGTGGGAGACAACACGGTTGTCGGTATCAGCGGAACGACGTACCAGGTAACCAAGACCATTGTGTTGACCGGAGGAAAAGGCGCTCCCAGGCGGGAGCCGGATAACGCGGCTTACGACCCGATCACTCACATTTATTACGCGGCCATCGTGACAGGGGCGGGGAACACGGACGGCACTATCGAGATCGTCGACACCAAGGCCACGAAATTATTGGGCAGCATCAAAATGAACGGCAACGATCCCGGAGGGCTTTCCATCGACCCGTCCGGAAAAAGATTGTACGTGGCGATGGGGGACGTCGTAGGCGGCGAAAGCCACGTCAAGGTCATCGACCTGGAGAAACACGCGGTAGCCGCCGAGTGGCCGATCACCGGCGGACCTGCACCCCACGCCTCGGGCCTGGATGCTGCCAACCATCGTCTGTTCATCGGCAGCCGGATCAAGGGCGGGCACCGCTACGAGCCCGGAAAGCTCGTCGTCATGAACACGGACACCGGGAAAGTGGTGCAGGCGATCGACACAGTGGGCGGCGCAGACGAAGTCCAGTACGACGCGCCTAGCGGGCGGATTTACTTCGTCGGGTCCACTGGCACCATAGAAGTTTTCAAGCAGATCGACCCCGACCACTACCAGTCGCTCGGAAAAGTTCCGACCGGGGCCATCGCCAAGACCGCGCTATGGGTGCCCGAGCTGAAGCGCATGTACGTCGCGGTGCCGAAGCATATCGTGCAGACTCCGCCCAAGGGAGAGAACGACAACATCACCGAAGAAGCCCATCTCATGATTTTCGATTTTGTGCCGTAAGGAGCTTGCTGAAGAAGGGGACAGACCGCTCTGTCCGCTTCCGTGGCCGCAGGTGGGATCAGAAATTTGCGGGACGGGACAGAGTTCGTCTGTCCCCTTTTTCTACTCCGTAAACTTGACGTGCTTCTCGAGCATCTTGCGGCGCACCACTCCGCCGTAGACGTTGCCTTGCGAATCCACGCCCACGGCCTCGGCGCCGCTGTGCTCTTCCGTCGTCGATTCGAGGTCTTCGATGAACGCCACCACCTTGCCGTCCCTGGCGCTCCCGATGCGAATGCCCTTCTTCCAGCCGGGCTCGTCCGGGCCCCATGATTCGGAGTCGGCCACGTAGAGCGTGTCGTCCGGGGCGATGAACAACCCGCTCGGCCGGCCGAATTGTCTCCATTCCGCCAGGAAGCGGCCTTCTTGATCGAAGATCTCGATACGGTTGTTCCCGCGGTCGGCGACGAATAGCCGGCCCTGCGAATCGAACGCAAGATTGTGAGGACCCATCAACTCGCCCGGACCGCGGCCCTTCCTACCAATGATCTTGATCAGCTTGCCGTCCTTGGAAAATTTCATGATGCGTGAGTTGCCGTAGTTAGGCGAATGCCCCTCGCCCACGAAAACGTC
Source organism: Bryobacteraceae bacterium (assembly GCA_035934795.1). Classification (GTDB taxonomy): domain Bacteria; phylum Acidobacteriota; class Terriglobia; order Bryobacterales; family Bryobacteraceae; genus Palsa-187. The sequence goes on from DASYXM010000005.1 coordinate 11,687, forward strand.
TCCATTGGGGGCGATCGCGATCGAAGTCGGCTGATCGAAGACATCGGGGCCGTTCCCTGTTTCTCCCGCCTTTCCCAGGGTCATCAGGAGCTTGCCGTCCTTGGTGAATTTGAAAACCTGGTTCCCTTTGCCGCCGGCGGCTTGTGCGTCGCTGATCCAGACGTTTCCTTCCCGGTCCAGCATGAAGCCGTGCGGAAAATTGAACAGCTTCGACCCCCAGCTGTTCACCAGCTTGCCCGACGAATTGTAAACCAGCACCGCCGGCTCGGTCCTGCCCGCGCAAGAATTCTCGTTGCAGCGGCCCAGAACATAGAGGTTCTTGTCGGGACCTTCCATCACGCCGGTGATCGCCGGCCAGGTCATTCCGGTGGGCAGCTGCGCCCACCCGCGCAGGGTGCGATACGGGTTCGGCAGATTATTGTTGGTGATCGGATCGTTGGCCTGTGAGTAGGCCTGGGCGCCGCAAATCGCGGTGATGACCGCCAATGTCAATACGCGTCGCATGAATGGCCTCCTGGAACGATGGCCTAACGAAGAACCCAGTTTATCTGATCGAAAAAAAGACTGCGCCGCTCTGCGTGATGCTGTGAACTTCTTCGTTTTATTTCTTGCCTTTCAAATAACGTTCGCGCAGAACATCGAGCGTCATCGCGCCTTTGCGAATCGTGACTGCAACCGATTGTTCCCCGCTCTGCTTCGAGCCGATATAAACCGTGTCCCCAGCGCGCAGGTCCGCCAGCCGAATGCTCTTGCCCTGCTCATCGAAATAGCGGGTATCCTCCCCCACGCGCATCAATTCCGTAACCTCCGTGGGGCGCTTCAGCAAAATCTGCCTCTTCCCCAGGTCGACCGATGAAATGATGAAGAAGTCGCCCGCCGACAGATCCCGGACGCTGGCCGAGTCCTTTGCCGATTGCCCCAGCAAAGGGATGGCGAGAACGATCGCAAGTCCAGCTGACTTCCACCGTCGTGTATCCATTTTTTGCAAGTGTCCAAACATCATTCGTACCGCAATGCATCGATCGGATCGAGGTGAGCCGCCTTATGCGCGGGATAGTAGCCGAAGAAGATTCCGACCATCGCCGAAAAGATCACCGCGATCACCAAGGCAGTCCAGGGCACCAGCGTAGGCCATCCCAGGGTCGACGAGATGACGTCCGATGCGACAATGCCAAGTAATACGCCGATCGCGCCGCCGAGTACACTCAACGCGGTGGCTTCCCCGAGAAACTGCATCTGCACGTCCATCTCCGCCGCGCCGACCGCGAGCCGCAGACCGATTTCCTTGGTGCGTTCCGTGACGGACACCAGCATGATGTTCATGATCCCGATACCGCCCACGATCAGGGACACCGAAGCGATGCTCGCGAGCAGAATCGTCATGATGCGCTGCGACTCGGCCCCGGCCTCGGCGATTTCGGCGGGGTGGCGGAGATTGAAATCGTCTTCCTCGTCCGGACGCAGGTGGTGGCGTTCGCGTAGCAGCCCTTTAATCTGGCGCTCGATGGGCTTAATCGCCGCGGGCGTCGCCGCAGAAAGCATCATGTCGTCCAGCCAGTCGATTCCCTTGATTTTCTTCTGCACGGTGGTGAAGGGCATCAGGAAGAAATCGTCCTGGTCCTGCCCGCTGGGGGACTGCCCTTTGGCAGCCAGAATTCCGATGATCCGGCAGGGAAGATTGCGAACTCTGAGATCCTTGCCGATCGGATCCTCCTGCCCGAAAAGATTGTCCATAACCGTGTGCCCGATTAAACAGACACTGGCGCATGCTCCACGTCGTCCTGAAAGAAAGAACTGCCGCGTTCCACGGCCCATTTGCGCACGGCCAGGTACTCGGGCGACACACCGCGCACTTGCGTGTACCAATTCTGGTTTCCGTAGACGATTTGGACTGCAGTGTCCACATGGGGCGAAATGTGAGTGACGTTGGGAATCTGCTGTTCGATAGCCTTGGCGTCGGCCAGGACCAGAGTCTTTGTACCCTTCGAACCCGTGCGCACTCCGTTGACGCTGCGGCCTCCCGCTTCCACCCAGATCATGTTGTCGCCGAGATTGGAAATCTGTTGCTGGATCTGATTCGAGGCGCCGGTCCCGACGGCCACGCTGCAGATCACCGCCGCGACGCCGATAATGATCCCCAGCATCGTGAGCGCGCTGCGCATCTTATTGCGTGTCAGAGCCAGCGCGGCAACTCGCAGAATCGCAAGCAAGCCCATGATCTACGCTCCTTTTTTCTCTTCCGCGGCATCTTCTTCCTCTTCGGCTGAAGCCAGCGTTGGAAGCATGTCCGCGGCCGACAATCGATCTTCCAGCGGCGTATCCCGTCGCACGCGCCCGTCGCGAAACACCACTACACGTTTGGCGTAACGCGCGATATCTCCCTCGTGCGTCACCAGCAGAATCGTCAGCCGCCGCTCTTCGTTCAGGCGCTGGAAAACCTCCATGATCTCGACGCTGGTGCGCGTGTCGAGGTTGCCGGTAGGCTCGTCGGCAAGCAGGATCGACGGGTGATTGATCAACGCGCGCGCGATCGCCACGCGCTGCTGCTGGCCGCCGGAGAGCTGAGCCGGATGATGTCTTTCGCGGCCCTCCAGACCGACCGCGCGAAGCGCCCGGCCGGCGCGCTCCGCCCGTTCCTTGCGTCCTACGCCGGCGTAGAGCAGGGGAAGCTCGGCGTTCTCGATCGCGGACGTGCGCGGCAGCAGGTTGAATCCTTGAAACACGAATCCGATCTTCTGGTTGCGAATCCGCGAAAGCTCGCGCTTTTCAAGCTGGGAGATGTCCTGGCCGTCCAGAAAATAGCTACCGCGAGTGGGCCGGTCCAGACATCCGATCAGGTTCATGAACGTCGATTTTCCGGAGCCCGACGCCCCCATGATCGCCACGAACTCGCCGCGTTCGATGGTGAGCGAGACTCCGCGCAGCGCGTAAACCTTGACCTCGCCCAGATCGTACGTCTTGTGAAGATCGCTCACCACGATGGTCGGCGCAGCCCGCGGCGGAGCTTCGAGCGCGACCTCGTCCTGTGCCACCTTCAGCATGCCGTTAGCGTTTGGGTCCGCCGAATTTCGGAGCGGCGGGCGAGCGCGGCCCCGCTGAATTTTCAGATTCCTCCCCGGCCGCCAGCGCGTCGCCCGGCTTCAGGTCGCCGGACAGGAGCTGTGTGTACGTGTAATCGGTGATGCCCACCTGCCCTGCCACCGGTCGAATGTTCGCGCCCTCCAGCTTCCAGACTACCTGCCAGCCGCCCGCGTGGGAAGTGGTCGCCGCGGCCGGGATGTTGTAGGTCTTATAGAGCTGCTGGACATCCTGGGGCGAAGCTGCTGGAGTGAATCGCAAGGCGGAATTCGGAATCTTTACGCTATCCTCCACGTGGCCGGTCGGAATGGTGGCGTAGGCGGTCTCACCAGGCAACAGTTTTCCGTCCCGGTTTTCGAAGTCGATGATGGTGTTGTACGTCACCACGTTCTGGACGGTGGTGGCGTTCAGACGGATCGCGCTGACGCGTCCGCGAAACGTCTCGGTTGGGAACGCATCTACCTGGAACGTAGCCTCCGTTCCAATCTTGATGTGACCTGTATCGGATTCGTCCGTCGAGGCGTATAACTGCATCCGCGTGAGATCCTGCGCGATGCTGAACACGACCGGCGCCTGCAGAGCGGCCGCCACGGATTGCCCCACGGTCACGTTTCGCGCGATCACCGTTCCATCGATGGGAGAAACGATCGTGCAGTAGCGCAAATTGGTTTCAGCCATGTCCAAGGCGCCCTGATTTGTCGTTATCTGAGCGCGCGCCTGCTCCAACTGCGCGCGGCTTTGCGCGAGCTGGGCGATGGCCTGTCGAACCTGCGCTTCCGAGGATCGCACCTGAGCGTCCGCCTGATCCATGCCCGACTTAAGCTGATCGCCCTGGTCGCGGGAAATCACGCCCTCTTTCGTCAATTCAATAAAGCGGCGTGCGGTGACTCCCGCATACTCGGCGGCGGCCTTGGAACGCTCCACGTTCGCTTCGGCGGTCTTGATGACCGCCTCCTGAACGGGGACGGCCGCCTCCAGGTTCTTCGCGTTGGCAATCGCGTTCGCCAGGTTGCCGCGCGCCTGCAAGACCTGGGCCTCGTAGATCTCCGGATCCAGCTGCGCCAGCACCTGACCGGCATGAACTCTCGAATTGAAGTCCGCAAAAATGTATTTGACAGTGCCGGAAACGTATGAACCCACCGGTACCGTGGTGAGCGGATTGATGGTGCCCGTCGCCTGAACCGCCGAGGTGATACTGCCTCGCTCGACTCGGGCCGTCATAAACTTGGGCGGATCCGGCCGGTGTTTAAAATACCAGCCGGCCAAGGCCATTCCGCCCGCCGCGACGGCGATCGGCAAGCCCAGGTTGACGACGCTTCGATAATTCCGTTGGCCCGACAAAGCTTGATTCAGATCCTAATACAGCGATAGGAACGTACTCGATGGGCGCGCCAGTTTGCGCGCCTCCCAGAAGCCCTCTGCTTTCAAGCACCTGCCGCTGAAGATTGTACCAAGTGATCCTGAAGATTGCATGAAGCTTGGGCGCAGCCGCCTCGCCATCGCCCGCGCTATTGTTTTACAGTAGTAAATTGTTATCCTTGAAGACTCCATCGCCCCAGAAAGTGATTGCCCTCAGTGCCCCATAAGCTAACGAACCTGCTTACATCTGTCCCCAGCGATATCGAAATTGCCCAGGCCGCGACGCCGATTCCCATCGACAAAATCGCCTCCGAAGCCGGCATTCTTCCCGACGAGTTGGAACTCTACGGCAAGACCAAGGCCAAGGTACATCTCTCCATTCGCGACCGGCTGAAGGACGTGCGCAACGGCAACTATATCGTCGTGACCGCGATCACGCCCACGCCCCTGGGAGAAGGCAAGACCACCACGACCGTCGGGCTCAGCCAGGGCCTGGGAGCGCACCTGGGCAAGAAGGTGTTCACCTGCATTCGCCAGCCCAGCCAGGGTCCGACGTTCGGCATCAAGGGCGGCGCAGCGGGCGGCGGCTATAGCCAGATCATCCCGATGGAGGAGTTCAACCTCCATCTGACGGGAGACATCCACGCGATTACGGCCGCCAATAATTTGCTAGCCGCCGCCATCGATAGCCGCTATTTTCACGAACAGCAAACGCCGGACGACGCCGTGCTGTTCGACCGCCTTTGCCCGGCCGGCAAAGATGGAAGCCGGCGCTTCTCCCCGGTGATGTTGCGAAGGCTGAAAAAGCTCGGAATCTTTAAGACGAACCCGAGCGATCTGACACCGGAAGAGCAGAGCCGCTTCGCCCGCCTGGACATCGATCCGGATAGCATTACCTGGCGGCGCGTCGTGGACACGAACGACCGCATGCTGCGCCAGATCACCATCGGGCAGGGTCCGGAAGAGAAAGGGCTGACGCGCAGCACCGGCTTCGACATGGCCGTGGCCAGCGAGATCATGGCCATCCTGGCGCTGGCCACCGATCTAGGCGACATGCGGGAACGGCTGGGGCGCGTGGTGATCGGCACCAGCCGCGCCGGCGCGCCCATCACCGCCGACGACCTGGGCGTGGGCGGAGCGCTGATGGTGCTGATGAAGGACACCATTATGCCCAATCTGATGCAGACCATCGAAGGGACGCCGGCCTTCGTGCACGCCGGTCCCTTCGCCAATATCGCGCACGGCAACTCTTCGATCGTGGCGGATCAGATCGCGCTCAAACTGGTGGGACCCGATGGGTACGTGCTGACCGAGGCGGGATTCGGCGCCGACATGGGCATGGAAAAGTTCTGCAACATCAAATGCCGCGTCAGCGGCCTGGCGCCCAACTGCGTGGTTCTGGTGGCCACCATCCGGGCCCTGAAGATGCACGGCGGCGGTCCCAAGGTGGTGGCCGGGAAGCCGCTGGCCCACGCCTACACACAGGAGAACCTGGAATTGCTGGAGAAAGGTTGCAGCAATCTGCTCCGCATGATCGGCAACGCCCGCGTCTTCGGCATCCCTGTTGTGGTGGCGATCAATCGCTTCAAGGACGACACCGACGCGGAGATCGATCTGGTGCGGCGCCTGGCGATCGCGGCCGGAGCGGAAGACGGGGTGATGACCAACCATTGGGCGGAAGGCGGGGCCGGGGCGGTGAACCTGGCCAAGGCGGTGGTCGCGGCCTGCGCGAAGCCCAGCGATTTCCAATTCCTCTATCCGTTGGAGATGAGCATCAAGGACAAGATCGAGACCATCGTGCGCAAAATGTACGGCGGCTCGGGCGTCGAGTATTCGCCGGACGCAGAGCGGAGGATCGAACTGTACACTCGCCAAGGTTTCGCCAAGCTTCCCATCTGCATGGCGAAGACGCACCTGAGTTTGAGTCATGATCCGAACCTGAAGGGCGCGCCGAGTGGATTCATCGTGCCGGTGCGCGACATCCGCGCGAGCGTCGGCGCGGGATTCCTGTACCCGCTGCTCGGAACCATGAGCACCATGCCCGGCCTGTCCACTCGCCCGGGTTACTACGATATCGATCTGGACGCCGCAAGCGGACGAGTGATCGGGCTGTCGTGATCTAACGGGCTTTCCGCCAATTACACATCGAGTGCGACGGAGCGCGTCACTAGAAAGGACGGAAACCACGGCGGACGGAACCTGGCCGAACGGAATCTGGGATGCTACGCTCGAAAGCTTTCGCGAGAGCGTAGCCGGCGCCGAACCGGTTCCCGCGAGCGTGTCGGTGGCCGCGGTTTCCGCGACGCTCGGCGTCAGCCTCCTCCAGAAGGTGCTGGAGATCGTGGCCAAGCGCAAGAGTTTCACCGGCGATCCCGGGCGCCTGGCGTCGCTCCGTCAGGCCGCACGAGATGTGGCGGAACGGTTGGTCCACTACGCCGATGAAGATATCGCGGCATATCGCGCATACATGGAGGCTCGCAGGCGCACGGCCGCGGCGAGTGACGCCGCGGAAGCCGAGACGGCTCGCGCGCTGCGCGATGTGGTTGAAGTACCCATAAAGGCCGCGCGTTCCGCGCTCGCGGGTCTCGATCTGTGCGCCGATGCGGCGGGCATCGTGCGCGGCGCGGTGGCGGCGGATCTGGGGACGGCCGCAATTCTGCTCGCGGGCCCGGCTTGCGCCATGGTGCTGAGCGCGGAGGTCAACCTTGGGCAACTCCCCGATCTTCAGCAAGCCCCCCATCGCCCAGCGACCGTCGAATGCAGGGAGATCGAAGAAAGGGCTCAGCGGCAGTTGAAATCGATTCTACGGCAAGTGGCCGTCGGAGCTGGCACGGCTCATAATTTATAAGGATCTCGCGCCGATGAAGCGTTGTGGCGACAAGTGGGGCATGGGCAAAGCGGAGGCGATTCTGGCATCATAGTGTAGATGTTCGGCGCCAACCCTCTTCTCGAACTCACTCCAGGTTGCGCCCGCGGATCGCATGCTGCACCTGCCGAACATCGTCAGAAAAGACGTTCAGAAAGACGTGAATTTCCGGGCCTAAATGTCCACACAGGAGACTTAAATGGAAACCGCTGTTGAAACCGCCGCCGCCCCCAAAGCCGCCGCCACCCCCGAGATGATTTCGAGCGGCCAGATCGTCGCCAAAATGCTGAAGCAGGAAGGCATCCAGCACATTTTCACCATTTCCGGCGGGCACATTGTCGATATCTATAACGGATGTATCGACGAGGGCATAGAGATCATCGACGTACGCCACGAGCAGGTGGCTGCGCACGCGGCCGATGCCTACGCGCGCATCACCGGGCTGGGCTGCGCGGTGGTGACTGCCGGCCCCGGCACCACCGACGCGGTGACCGGCATGGCGAACGCCTACCGCGCGGAGAGCCCCATGCTGCTGATCGGCGGCAATTCGGCGCTCAAACAATACCGCATGGGCGGGCTGCAGGAATTGCGCCACACCGAAATGATGACGCCGATCAGCAAATTCGCGTCGCTGGTCATGACCACGGATCGCGTGGCCGAGATGATGGGAATTGCATTTCGAGAGATGCACAACGGAGCGCCGGGGCCCGGTTTCCTCGAAATTCCGCATGACATCATGGACGGCAAGGTCGAAGCGTCCAAAGTGCGTTATCCGAAGAATTTCCGCGTGCGCGGGGCGGACGGCGGAATGCCGGAATTCATTGGCGACCCCAAGATCGTGCAGCAGGTTGCGGATTTGCTCGCGAGAGCCGAGCGCCCCGTGGCGTTATTCGGCACGCAGGCGCGCACCTGCCGCGCGCACGACGCGATTGACCGGTTCGCGCGCCATTTCAACATGCCCATCTACGTCAATGGCGCGGCACGCGGCACCCTGCCGCGCAACCATACCCACGGTTTCATGCCTTCGCGCAAGGCCGCGTTCGACAACGCCGACGTCATATTGCTGGCCGGCACGCCGCTCGATTTCCGCATGGGCTACGGCCGGCGGCTCAATCCCAAGGCGAAGATCGTGATCATGGACATGGATTACAAGAACGTCGGCAACAATCGCGACTTCGACTTCGGGCTGGTCGGCAATCTGCGCACCATCGTCAACGCGATGTGCGAGGCATCGCCGGGCGATACCGCGCGGAGACACGATCCTTTCTTGCAAATGCTGCGCGAGGACGAGGCCAAGAGCCAGCACAAGAACGACAAAATTATCGCCGCCAACGAAGTGCCCATTCATCCCGTGCGTCTGTGCCACGAGATCAACGAGTTCCTCCAGGAAGAGACCGTGTATATAGGAGACGGCGGCGACGTGGTCACCTTCTCGGGTTCCATTGTTCGCCCTCACAAGCCGGGAGGATGGATGGACCCCGGCCCGCTGGGCACCCTCGGCGTCGGCACGGGCTTCGCCATGGCCTCCAAGCTCGCGCAGCCGCAGCGCGACGTAGTGGTGCTGTACGGCGATTGCTCCTTTACGTTGACCGGCTTCGATTTCCTTACCATGGTGCATCGCAAGCTGCCGTACGTCGGTGTGATCGGCAACAACTCCTCGTGGAACCAGATTCGATTTGGCCAGGAGGCCAAATATCCGGGCCGCGGCGATATCGGCAACGTCGTGGGCGACGTGCGATTCGACCGCCTGGCGGAAGCAATGGGCGGTTTTGGCATTCGCGTGACCAAACCCGAGGACATCCGGCCCGCGCTCGAAAAGGCCCGCGACTCGGGCAAACCGGCGCTGGTGGACGTGGTGATCAACCGCGACGTGTATTCGTCGGGTACCTCGAACCAGACGATGTACAAGTAGTCCGTCGCAACGGGCCCTTTTACGGCGCCGCAATTCACCGGATGGATGGACGGCAGCGTGCCTTCGGCCCGTGCGGTTTTTTGACTAAGGAGACAGATAGATGGAAGCACTGAAGGGAATCCGCATCCTCGACATGACGCATGTGCAGGCGGGGCCGACCTGCTCGCAACTGCTCGCGTGGATGGGGGCGGACGTGATCAAGCTGGAGTCGCCCGTCGGCGACGCGACGCGCGGCCAGTTGCGGGACGTGCCGAACGCGGACAGTTTGTATTTTACGATGTTGAACTGCAACAAGCGCTCGATCACCATCAACATGAAGTCGCCCGATGGCAAGGCGGTGTTCGTCGAGCTGCTGAAGAAGAGCGACATCCTCATGGAGAATTTCGGCCCTGGGGTTCTCGACCGGCTGGGATTCCCGTGGGAGAAAATCCACGAAATCAACCCGCGCGTGGTGATGGGTTCGATCAAGGGCTTCGGCTCCTCGGGTCCCTATGCCGACTTCAAGGCCTATGAGAACGTGGCGCAGGCCATGGGCGGCGCCATGAGCACCACCGGAATTCCCGAAGGCCCTCCTTACGTCACGGGCGCCCAGATCGGCGACACGGGTACCGGCCTGCACCTGGCGATCGGGCTGCTTGCCGCGCTCAACCAGCGTCATCGCACCGGCGAGGGGCAGTACGTGGAAGTGGCCATGATGGACGGCGTGATGAATCTTTGCCGCGTCAAATGGCGCGACCACCAGCGGCTCACGCGCCAGGAACTGTCGGAGTATTCGGTGCCCACCCAGGGCTTGACTGCGACGCCGCGCGCCGGCAACGATTCCGGCGGCGGCCAGCTCGGCAACGCGGTTAAGTGCAAACCGGGCGGCCCCAACGACTATCTATACGTGGTGGTGCAGGAAGCCGTGTGGGAGCCTCTCGCCAAACGCATTGGGCCGGACGTCGGTCACCCGGATCTGGCGACGGACCCGCGTTTCGCCAAGATCGCCGACCGGCGCAAGAATCAGAACGAAGTGTGGCGGCTGCTCGAACAGTTCGCGTCGAACTACACCAAACGCGAGTTCATGGTCGTCCTGAACGAGCTTGACGTGCCCTGCGGCTTGATCATGTCCACCGAGGATCTGGCCAACGACGACCACGTGCGCGGCCGCGAGATGTACGTCGAGCTCGACCATCCCCAGCGCGGCAAGTGGTACAACATCGGCATGCCGATCAAGCTTTCGGCGTCGTACGCGAAAATTCAGCGGTCTCCCATGTTGGGCGAGCACACCGACGAGATACTCAAGGAAATTTTGGGCATGGGCGACGCGGAGATCGCGGCCAAAAAACAAGCGGGCGCCTTTTCGATGCCGCCGAAGGCCAAGTGAGGCGGGCCGTCATGAAGATCGCGCTGATCGGGCAGCAGGATTTCGGCAAAGCGGTAATGGAAGCGTTCCTGGCCCGCGGCGACGAGGTCGCGGGCGTTTTCTGCGCGCCCGAAAAGGAAGGCGCGCGGCCAGACGTGCTCCGCGTGGCCGCGCAGGAACGCGGCCTGCGAGTCCATCAGTTCAAATCGCTGCGGGATCCGGAGGCTGCGCGGGCCATGCAGGTTGCTGGCGCGGATATCGGCATCATGGCGTTCGTGTTGCAGTTCGCGCCGCAGGAATTCGTGTCAATCCCAAAACACAGCACGATCCAGTATCATCCGTCCCTGCTGCCGAAGTACCGCGGGCCGAGCTCCATCAACTGGCCGATCATCAAAGGCGATACGGAAACCGGGCTGAGCATATTCCGTCCCTCGGACGGGCTGGACGAAGGCGTCGTCATCCTGCAAAAGAGGACGCTGATCGGTCCGGATGACACGCTAGGCAGCGTCTATTTCGATCGCTTGTTCCCGATGGGTGTCCAAGCGATGTTGGAGGCCGCCGACCTTGTGGTGGCCGGCAAAAATACGGAGACCGAGCAGGATGAATCGCAAGCGAGTTACGAGGGCTGGTGCCGCTCGGTCGAAGCTAAAATCGACTGGGCCAAGCCCATCGATCACGTCTACAACCTGATTCGAGGATGCAATCCGGCGCCCGGAGCGTGGACCACTCTCAATGGCAAGAAGTTGCAGATCTTCGACGCCCGCAAAACCCCCTTCAGGCGTTTTGCCGACGTGCCCGGAAAGATCGGCGAAGTCACGGACGTCTCCTCGCAGAGTTTCAAGGTCACAGCCCAGGGTGGGCTGATCGAAGTGCTGAAAGCCAAGCTGGAAGACGGCAAAAAAGTCAGTGGCGGGGAGCTGGCGCAGGCGGGCGGTATCCAACTGGGCAGTTTATTCGGCAGCTAAGGGTGAGGTGATGGTGGCAGAATCGGTGCAGGCCCGCGCGATTCATTTCGATCCGCAAATCCGGCCGGCTGCCGAATACACGTTAAACCGGTCGTCGCGCAGGAAGCCGATCAGGGTCATCCCGAAGCGCAACGCGGTCTTGACCGCCAGGCTGGAAGGGGCGCCCACGGCGGCCAGCACCGGAATCCCGGCCATCACCGCTTTTTGCACCAGCTCGAAACTGGCGCGCCCGCTCACCAGCAACACATGATCGTGCAGGGGCAATCGTCCGTCCAGCAACGCCCGTCCAATCAGTTTATCCACGGCGTTATGACGGCCGACGTCTTCGCGCAATACGATCAGGTTTCCTTCGGCGGAAAAGAGTCCAGACGCATGCAGCCCGCCGGTACGATTGAAGACTGCCTGGGATTCCCGCAGCTTAACGGGGAGCGAGCGAATCAGCGATTCATCCACCTTCGGGACGCCGCGCGGGAGGATGGCGCCGCCGGCGGTCTCTAGCGCTTCGATGGAGGCCTTTCCGCAGACGCCGCAGCTCGACGTCATATAGAAGTTGCGCTCGGTCCCCTCCACATCGATGTGGACGCCCGCGGCGAGAACGACCGCGGCCACATTGCGGCTGCACTGGATGCCGGCGATATCGCCCGCCTGCCGCACGAATCCTTCGGTGAACAGAAAGCCCGCCGCCAGTTCGGCATCGTGTCCCGGCGTGCGCATGGTTACCGCCAGATTGCGCCCTCCGGCGCGGATCTGGAGCGGCTCCTCCACGGCGAGAAGGTCCTGTTCCTCCGCCGGCGCCGTGCTTCCGAACTTGCGAACTGGAACCGTCAGGATGCTACGCGGCACTTTGGGGTCAGATCTATCCCAAACGCTTCACGGCTTCGAGCGCCAACTCGTGCAGACCGCTGCCGCCTTGCGCGACGTATTGAACGATCTGATCCTTCATCCGCCGCTCCCAGAACTTCTTCAGGTGGTCGGTGACGCCGGCGATGGCTTCCTCGCGGGGATAACCGGCAAAGAACAACGCGATCTGGTTCGCGTTGTGAACCATGGTGTTCGCCTTCATAAGCTAGTTGGCGGCGACCGCCTCAGTCTGGATCTTGGTGGTCTGTTTGCGCGTTTCGCGATAATGCTCCTGCCACTCCGACACCTTTCTGGCCGGGCTGACCTGCACCGCCGTCACCTTGTACTCCGGACAACCCGTGGCCCAATCCGAAAATTCGGTGGTCACGACGTTGGCGCCGGTGAACATATGGTGGAAAGTGGTGTAAACCACGCCGGGCTGCATGCGCTCGGAAATGCGGGCCTTCAAAGTAGTCTCGCCAGCCCGGCTGGTGAGCGAAACCAGATCTCCCTCCTTAATGCCGCGGTTCTCCGCGTCCAGAGGATGGATATCCAGGATATCCTCGGCGTGCCAGACATTATTTTCGGTGCGGGCCGTCTGCGCGCCGACGTTGTACTGCGTCAGGATGCGGCCGGTGGTCAGAATCAGCGGGAAGCGGCCGGTCGTGCGCTCATCGGTGGGCACGAACTCGGTGATCATAAACCTGCCCTTGCCGCGCACGAATCCGCCGATGTGCATGATGGGCGTACCTTCCGGAGCCTTCTCATTGCACGGCCACTGCACGCTGCCGAGCTCGTCGATCTTCGCGTAGCTGACGCCGGCGAAGGTCGGGGTCAGCCGCGCGATCTCGTCCATGATCTCCGAAGGATGGCGGTAGTGCATCGGATAGCCGAGCGCCGCGGAGAGCTTCATGGTAATCTCCCAATCCTCCAGGCCCGCCATCGGCGGAATGGCCTTGCGTACGGGGCTGATCCGCCGCTCCGCGTTGGTGAAGGTGCCGTTCTTTTCGAGGAACGACGAACCCGGGAGAAAGACGTGCGCATAGCTGGCCGTTTCGTTCAGGAACAGATCCTGAACCACCACGCACTCCATGGCGGAAAGTCCGGCCGTCATGTGCTGCGTATTGGGGTCGGACTGGATGATGTCTTCGCCCTGGATGTAGATGCCTTTGTACGTACCGTCGATCGCGGCGTCGATCATGTTCGCGATGCGCAGCCCGGGCTCGCCTTGCAGCGCGACGTGCCAAGCTTCCTCGAACTGTTGGCGCACGCCGTCTTCGGAAACGTGCCGGTAACCGGAGAACTCATGCGGGAACGATCCCATATCGCAGGAGCCTTGCACGTTATTCTGGCCGCGCAGCGGATTCACGCCGACTCCGCGGCGTCCCAGATTGCCCGTAGCCATGGCGAGGTTGGCCATGCCGATCACCATGGTGGATCCCTGGCTGTGTTCGGTCACGCCCAAACCGTAGTAGATCGCGCCGTTGCCGCCGGTGGCGTACAGCCGCGCGGCCGCGCGTACGTCGGCGGCGGGCACGCCCGTGTATTGCTCCGAAGCTTCGGGCGAATTCCGCTCCTCCGCGACAAAATTACGCCACAGCTCGAAGGCGGCCGGATCGCAGCGCTCCTTCACGAATTCCTCGGCGGTCAGGCCCTCGGTAACCACCACGTGCGCCAGCGCGTTGATGATGGCGACGTTGGTGCCGGGCTGCAACGGCAGATGATAATCCGCCTGGACATGCGGCGTTTTGACCAGATCGATACGGCGCGGATCGACGATGATCAGGTGCGCTCCACTACGCAGCCGGCGCTTCATCTGCGAAGCGAACACGGGATGAGCGTCGGTCGGGTTGGCGCCGATGATCACGATCACGTCGGCTTCGTCCACGGAATCGAAATCCTGCGTTCCGGCCGAAGTGCCGAAGGTGCTCTTCAACCCATAGCCGGTGGGCGAATGGCATACGCGTGCGCAGGTATCGACGTTGTTGTTGCCGAACGCCGCGCGAACCATCTTCTGGACCAGGTAGGTCTCTTCATTGGTGCAGCGCGAAGACGTAATCCCGCCGATCGAATCCCGCCCATACTGGCCCTGGATGCGTTTGAACTCACTGGCGGTGTAGCCGATGGCCTCTTCCCAGCTCACCTCGCGCCATGGATCGGTGACCTTGGCCCGGATCATGGGCTTCAGGATGCGGTCCCGATGCGTCGCGTAGCCCCAGGAGAACCGGCCCTTGACGCAGGAGTGGCCGTGGTTGGCCTTGCCATCCTTGTAGGGCAGCATGCGAACCACTTCATTGCCCTGCATCTCCGCCTTGAAGGCGCAGCCCACGCCGCAATAACCGCACGTGGTGACGACGCTGTGCTCGCCCTGCCCCTTGGCGATGACGGATTTTTCGATCAGCGTGGCCGTGGGACAGGCCTGTACGCACGCTCCGCACGATACGCATTCCGATTCCAGGAACGGTTTGTCTCCGGCTGAAACCTTGGAGGCGAATCCGCGGCCGTCGATGGTCAGCGCGAAGGTGCCCTGAACTTCCTCGCAGGCTCGTACGCAACGCGAGCACACGATGCACTTGGCGGGCTCGAACGTGAAGTACGGGTTGGATTCATCCTTCGCATTCTCTTTAAAATGGTTCGCGCCGTCGTAGCCGTAGCGGACTTCGCGCAGGCCCACTACGCCCGCCATGTCTTGCAGCTCGCAGTTGCCGTTGGCCGCGCAGGTCAGGCAATCGAGAGGATGGTCGGAGATGTACAGCTCCATCATGCCGCGCCGCAGCTTCGCCAATTTGGGCGAGGACGTCCGCACCTTCATGCCCGGCTCCGCGAGCGTGGTACAGGAAGCGGGCGTGCCGCGCCGGCCGTCGATTTCCACCAGGCACAGCCGGCAGGAACCGAACGCCTTCACGTTGTCTGTAGCGCACAGCTTCGGCACTTGAACGCCTGCCTCCACCGCCGCGCGCATGATCGAAGAACCGGCGGCCACTGTGACCGGCTTGCCGTCCACTTCCAGGGTGACCAGAGTTGGGGCGACGCTGGCCAGTGTACCGTAATCGACTTCTTGGATTAGTGCCATGGGTTTGCCTCCTGAAGCCGTGCCTTTTGAATTCCGATTGTCTGCGACGGCGACGGCGCCGGTTTGGAAAAATCTTCGGGGAAATGCTGGACCGCGCTCAATACCGGGTAAGGCGTCAACCCGCCCAGCGCACACAGCGAACCGTCCAGCAGCAACTCGCACAAATCGTCGAGCACCTCGAGGTTCTTGGTCCTGTCCTGATTCGCAATAATTCTATCGATCACCTCGACCCCGCGCGTGGATCCAATCCGGCAGGGCGTACACTTTCCGCAGCTCTCGATCGCGCAGAATTCCATAGCGAAGCGGGCTTGCTTGGCCAGATCCACCGTATCGTCGAAGACCACAATCCCGCCGTGGCCCAAGAGTCCTCTCTTTGCGGTGAAAGCCTCGTAATCGAGAGGCGTGTCGAGCAGCGACTCGGGGAAATAGGCGCCCAGAGGTCCGCCCACCTGAACGGCGCGCAGCGGACGTCCCGAAGCCGTGCCCCCGCCGAAATCGTAAATCGCCTCTCGCAGCGTCAGGCCGAACGCTTTCTCCACCAGGCCGCCGTATTTGATATTTCCCGCAAGCTGGATGGTCAGCGTGCCGCGGGATTTGCCCATACCGAAATCGCGGTAGTGCTCCGCGCCTTTATCCAGGATAATCGGCACCGTCGCGAGCGAGATGACGTTATTTACCACCGTCGGCTTGCCAAACAACCCCTCAATGGCTGGTAACGGCGGCTTGTACCGGATCTGGCCGCGCTTGCCCTCCAGACTTTCGAGCAGCGAAGTCTCTTCGCCGCAAATGTAAGCGCCAGCGCCCAGACGAACATCGAGATCGAAACTCTTGCCGCTGTCCGCGACGTTCGCGCCCAGATAACCCTTCTCGCGCGCAAGTTGAATCGCGCGTTGAAGCGTTCGAAAAGAGTGGGGATACTCGGAGCGGACGTAGATGTAGCCCATCGTGGCGTCCACCGCGAGCCCTGCGATGGTCATGCCTTCGATGAGGACGAACGGATCGCCCTCCATGATCATGCGATCGGCGTAGGTGCCGCTGTCGCCTTCATCGGCGTTGCAGACGATGTATTTCTGATCCGCCGCCGTGTTCAGAACCGTGCGCCACTTGATGCCAGTCGGGAAGCCGGCGCCGCCGCGTCCGCGCAGTCCGGAAGTGGCGACCTCTTCCACAATCGTCTCCCGCGTCAACTTCAACGCACGCTCCAGCCCGCGGTAGCCGCCGTGACCGATGTAGTCCGCAAGAGACAACGGATCGACAACACCGCAGCGTACAAACGTCAGCCGCTCCTGACGCTTCAGGTACGGGATCTCTTCGGTCAGCCCGAGACACAGCGGATGCGGTTTGCCGTCTACGAATCCGGCGTCGAACAAGCCGCCGACCGCCTCCACCGACACCGGACCGTACGCAACACGGCCTTTACCCGTTTCCACTTCCACGAGTGGCTCCAGCCAGAACATCCCGCGCGAGCCGTTCCGCACGACCACCGCATCCAATCCGCGCGCTGCGATCTGGCTCTCGACCGCGCGGGCCACCGCGTCCGCGCCCATAGCGAGCGCTGCGGCGTCGCACGGGACGTAGATCTTCATTGCCTCCTCCGCGCGGAATCGATCAGGAAATCCGCCACTTGCGGAGAGACGCGCCCGTAGGGCTTACCGTCCAGCATGGCCGCCGGCGACAGAGCGCACAGGCCCAGGCAATAGACCGGCTCGACCGTGAAGCTCTCGTCATCCGTCGTCTGGCCCAGCCTGATGCCGAGACGATTCTCGACGTGCTGTATTGTTTTGTCGCAAGCCATCGACTGGCACGCCTCGGCGCGGCACAGTTTTAGAACATGGCGGCCGGGGAGAGCATGGCGAAAGTCGTGATAAAAAGTCATGACGCCGTGAACTTCGGCATGCGAAAGATTGAGCGCACCGGCGACCAGAGGTACGGCGGCCTTGTCCACATATCCGAACTCATCCTGCAGCGCGTGCAGAATCGGGAGAAGGGCGCCGGGCAGGTGTTCCAACTCCCTGATCCGGACCAGTGCCCGATCCGCGTCCCAAGCTTGAATTGTGGTCAAACCAAGGTACCTTTGGCCCCAGCGGGCTTCAATACAAATTTACCACATGCGAAGAGGGATGCCCATAAAACCGGGACATCGCGCGCGAGAGAGCTAACGGCGGCAGGCACATCGAGTTTCTGACGCGGATCAGGTCTCGGGCGACAGCCCGGCCTCCGAGAGCGCCTTCAAGTAGTCCTCCGGCGTATTGAGATTCCACAGGGTGCGAAGCTCCCGATCTACCGAGGCCATCTCTTCCGGCCGCACGCGGCGAGTGCGCACGGCATCGAGCAAAAAGACCGGCCGCAATCTGTCGTCCGCCAGCAACGACTCGACCTGCGGCAGCGTTTCCCGCCGGTAGACCGCCGAGAGCGGGTGCGTGAAGCCGTCGATTTCCATCACGGCAATGTCGTGATCTCCCAGCAGCTCGATCATCCGCTGGACGAAACCGGGTACCAGCAACGGTACATCGCAGCCAGTCACATACGCGATGCCGGCGGAATTCGGGAGCGCTTTCAGCCCGGCCCGCAAGCCTTCGAGCGGCCCCTTTTGCTCGCGTTCGTCGCGAGCGACTAGGATGCCGCCCGGTAGCCCCGCTAGGGGCTGCTCACGCGCCGCGACGACGACGATCGGGGAGACGACGGTACCGAGGAGCCGCACCACGCGCTGCAGCATGGTCTCGGGACCGAAAGGCAGGGTGGCTTTGGGAACACCCATTCTGGTCGACTTCCCGCCGCACAAAACGATGCCGGCCGCGGTCATGTTTTCGTCCAATCGAGGCCCATGTAGCCGCCCACGCACAAGGGGAGCGCCGCTTGTCACGCGAATTGGTCGATCGACGCTCCGTACGGGTATTATAGTCAGCATGTACTTCCGGCTTCTGATTTGCATAGGGCTCTTAGCGAGCTTCGTTCTGGCGCAGGCCCCTACGCCCGCAGCCAAAGCGGCTCCGGCTCAATTTGCGGTGATCGACGAATTGGTCACCGCCAACCACATCCTTGCAAACGAGGACGTGCTCGACGGCTACGGCCACGTGAGCGTCCGTAATCCGAACAATCCGAACCGCTATTTCCTGGCAGGAGCCGGCGCGCCGGGATTGGTGACCGCCGCCGACATCACCGAATACGACCTCGACAGCGTACCGGTTGCGAACACCGGCCGCACTGGATATATCGAGCGGTTTATTCACGGAGAGATCTACAAAGCTCGCCCGGAAGTCATGGCCGTAATCCACTGTCACTGTCCCGAGGTCATCCCTTTCGCCGATACGGGTGTCCCGCTGCAGCCGATGCACCATATGGGCTTTTTCATTGGCCAGGGCGTGCCCGTGTTTGACATCAAGAAGGCGGCGGGCGAAACCGACATATTGATCCGGTCGCCGGCGCTCGGCAAAGCTCTGGCCCAGACGCTTGGAAACCGCACGGCCGTCCTGATGCGGGGTCACGGCGCCGCCGTCGCCGCAACCTCCCTGCACTTAGTCGTGGGGATGGCCTACTATCTGAATCTGAACGCGCGACTGCAGTATCAAGCCATGCAGCTCGGCGACCGCAAGGTCACATATCTGGACGCGGAGGAATCCCGGATGGCCGCTCAGGATTACGAGCGGTCCTGGGACTATTGGAAATACAAGGTCAACCGGCGATAGGTAGGCGCAAGTAATCCTCGGCGAGGCTATCAGCGTCCTTTCACCTATGCTCGTGTAACCTCGAGTCTTTGAAGAACATCCAAGACAAAATACCCTTTCGGCCCTAGTAGACTCTGGGGGTGCCTTTCGATTAGAGTTGAAAGAATAGGTTAAACACCATGAGAATCTGTGTTTTAGGCGGCGACGGGTATTGTGGTTGGGCCACGGCGCTGTATTTGTCCCGAAGAGGGCACAGGGTGAGCATCGTGGACAATTTCTTTCGCCGCCAGTGGGACCATGAAGTTGGGGCCCAAACCTTGACGCCGATTCAGCCTCTCTCTGAGCGGTTGCGAGTATGGCAGGAGATCACGGGCGAAACGATCGAGTTCTTCGGCGGCGACGTTACCGAATATGACTTTCTTGCCTCCGTGATCGAATCCTTCCAGCCGGAGGCCGTGATTCATTTCGCCGAACAACGGGCCGCCCCCTATTCGATGATTGACCGGAAGCACGCTGTTTTCACCCAGACGAACAATGTAGTCGGAACGCTGAACCTGCTGTTTGCGATCAGGGAATTCCAACCCGAGTGCCATCTGGTCAAACTCGGGACGATGGGCGAGTACGGCACCCCGAACATCGATATTGAGGAAGGATACATCCGCATTGAGCACAACGGAAGAAGCGACGTGCTTCCTTTTCCGAAGCAACCCGGCTCTTTCTATCACCTCTCTAAAGTGCACGACAGCCACAACATCATGTTTGCCTGCAAGATCTGGGGGCTGCGCGCAACGGACCTTAACCAGGGCGTCGTTTACGGCACGATGACGGATGAGGTGGCGCTTGCCGAAGCGCTCATCAATCGCCTCGATTACGACGAGATCTTCGGCACGGTTCTGAATCGATTTTGCGTGCAGGCCGCAGCAGGGCACCCCCTCACAGTCTATGGCAAAGGCGGGCAGACGCGCGGGTTTTTGGATATCCGGGACACCGTGCGTTGCGTGGAGCTCGCGTGCCTGAATCCGGCCGCCTCCGGTGAGTGCCGGGTGTTTAACCAGTTCACGGAACAATTTTCGGTGCTCGATCTGGCACATATGGTGCGGCAGGCCGCCGAGGAAATGGGTTTGCCGGTGGAGATCCAGCATCTTCCCGACCCGCGCGTGGAATCCGAGGAGCACTACTACAACGCGAAGCACTCCAAACTGATCGACCTCGGGCTCCGTCCGCACCGGCTTTCGGACTCACTGCTCGATTCGCTGATGAATATCGCGATGAAGTATCAGGAGCGCATCGACCGGTCGCTGTTCGCGCCCCAGGTCAACTGGCGGAACTCCCGAAATCAGCGGAGCCGGCAGGCGGGAGCCATTTCGCTGTCGGAAAGCGCACTTTGAAAAGGGGACAGACTACTCTGTCCCCTCCCGCATATCTCCGATTTCACGCGCGAGCATGGAAGTGGACAGAGCGGCCTGCCCCCCTTTCAAAGTGTGCCTATCCGGCGTAGCGACGACGTGATGCGTCCACACCTTTACTTGATCCTTCTGTTATTCGCGGGCGCGATCTACCTGGGCTGCATGGTTTCCCCGCCGTCCTTGATGGACGACGTGGATGCGGTGCAGGCCCAGATCGCCCGCAATATGCTGACGTCGCACGATTGGGTGACCGCGCGTCTGGACGGCGTTGCCTATCTGGAAAAAGCTCCGCTGATCTATTGGCTGATGGCCCTGTGCTTTAAAGTTTTGGGAGTTTACGATTGGGCCGCCAGGATTCCCGTGGTTCTTTCCGCGCTCGCGCTCGCCTGGTTGACGGCCGCTTTCGGAACCTGGGCTTTTGGCCGGCGAGCCGGATTCTACGCCGGCTTGTGTATCGCGACGTGCGTCGGTTTGTTCCTGTTCACTCGAATCCTGATCCCCGACGTGATGCTTACCGCGAACATCGCGTTTTCCATGTGGGCGTTTCTTCGCGCCATCGATGTCGAGGAAAGCCATCCACGGGCGTGGGCGCTCGCGCTGGCCGCAAGTCTTGGCGTCAGCCTGTTGTGGAAGAGCTTGATCGGCGTCGTATTCCCCGTGGCCGCCTGCATTCTCTATCTCGCCATCACGCGTCAGTTGCTGAAGGCCCAAGTTTGGAAGCGCCTCCACCTATGGAGCGGGCTGGCCGTCGCGATTCTGATCGCGGCTCCCTGGCACATTCTCGCCACTCTCCGGAACCCGCCGTATTTCGATCTGACCTTCCACAGCGTCCCCGGAGAATATCGCGGCTTCCTGTGGTTTTTCGTCATGAACGAGCAGATTCTTCGCTTTCTGAATCTGCGCTATCCTCGCGATTACGACACGGTGCCACGCCTCTGGTTTTGGCTGCTGCACCTGGTCTGGCTGTTTCCCTGGAGCGTGTACCTGCCGGCCCTGGCGAAGCTTTCCTTTCGACCGGTTGACCGTGCGGGACAGACCCGCTTGCTGGCGCTGTGCTGGGCTGGCTTCGTGCTCGTGTTTTTCACTTTCTCGACGACGCAAGAGTATTATTCGATGCCCTGCTACCCCGCGCTAGCGCTGCTGATCGGCTGCGCCATGGAAGCGGGAGGAGCCTGGATCCAGCGCGGCACGCGCGTGCTCTCGGCGATTCTCGCGTGCGCGGCCATCGCCGCCGGCTCTCTGTGGTTTGCCGTGAGGGATTTTGCCACTCCCGGCGATATCTCCGCGGCGCTCACTCAGAATCCCGGCGCCTATACTCTTTCTCTCGGTCACATCGAGGATCTTACGCTGCAGTCATTTGCCTATCTCAGGAATCCTTTGCTGCTGGCGGCGGTTGCGTTCTTCATTGGCGCCATCGGCACGATACGCGCCGTCGGCCAGCGGGCGTTTCTTTCCGCCGCCGTAACGATGGTGCTGTTCTTTCAGGCGGCTCGCATGGCGCTGGTGGTCTTCGATCCATACATGTCGTCCAGGCCGCTGGCCGAAGCCTTACTTCGCGCTCCACCAGGCCGGCTGATCGTCGATCATCACTACTACACGTTCTCTTCGGTCTTTTTTTACACGGGTAAGGACGCCTTACTCCTCAACGGCCGGTTCAACAACCTGGTCTACGGCTCCTACGCGCCTGACGCGCCCAACGTCTTCATCGACGATTCCCAATGGAAAACTCTCTGGCTGGGACCGGATCGTTTCTATCTGGTCGCGAGCGCCCCCGCACTTCCACGCCTCCAGGGCTTGGTAACCAAGGACGACTTGAATACTGTCGCCGCGAGCGGCGGCAAGGTGCTCCTCACCAACCACCCCTTTTTGTCAAGTACCCTGGAGTGATGGCGGGCCACATACTTCTCGGGATTCTGGCCATCCCGTTTATTTACTATGTCATCGTTCTCTACAGTTCCTGGCGATTCTTCCACCAGCCCCCCGACCCGGTGGCCGTCGCGTTCCATCCGCCCGTAAGCATCCTTAAACCCTTTCGCGGCCTCGACCCCGGAGCCTACGAGAATCTCGCCAGCTTTTGCCGTCAGGATTATCCCGACTACGAAGTGGTCCTGTGCATCGATCCCGACAACGCGAAAGTGCGTCAGGTGGTGGAGCAGGTCAGGCGCGACTTCCCGGAACGTTCCATCCGCGTACTTCTGGGATCCGGGCGCGTGGCCACCAACGACAAAGTCGCGAAACTCGCGCGTCTGGTCGGCGAGGCGCACAACGAAATCGTCGTCATCAGCGACAGCGACGTACGAGTTCGGCCGGACTATCTCCAAGCCCTGATCTCTCCCCTCAGCGATCCATGTATTGGTGCAGTCACATGTTTTTATGTGCATGCCGATGTCAATAACTTTGCCGATCGCCTGCAGACCGTCGGCATGATCTCGGATTTTTACGCGGGTATCCTGGTCGCCTGGCAATTGGACGGAATCAAGTTCGCCCTCGGGCCGTCGATTGCCACCACGCGAGCCCGGCTGGCCGGCTTCGGAGGGTACGCGTCGATCGAAAATCGTCCCGCGGATGATCTTCTCGTGGGCCGTCTGATCGCCGAACAGGGCCACGAAGTGAAGCTGCTGCGGTATTCGATTTCAACTGTTTCCGACTATCACTCTGTGCGGGATCTCGTTCACAAGCGGCTGCGGTGGATCGTAGTGATGCGCCACATGCGTCCCTGGGGGCATTTGGGTCTTCTGTTCACCCACGGTCTGCCGTGGTCCGTCCTGGCCGTGATCGTGCAGCCATCCATTGCAGTCGCCGTCGGCTATCTGGGCGGATACCTGGCGATCCGGTCGGCGATCACGTGGGTGATCGGCGCACGCGGCTTGCACCAGCCGCACCTGTGGCGTCAGATTCCGCTCATCCCGCTGTGGGACGCGCTCGCTTTTATGATCTGGCTCGCGAGCTTCGCTCAAAGCAGCGTGCGGTGGCGGGGCGCGGACTACTACATTCGCGACGGACAGCTGGTTCCGGTTGCATCCCCTGCTATTGAGAGATAAATGCTGAACGCCAGCGTTATTCGCCGAGCAGCGCGACGCCGCTGAGCACCATCAGCGCGCCGGCGGCTCTCCGCATTCCGACCCGCTCCTTGAGAACCACTTTCGCCAATGCCGTTTCAAGAATGAAACTCGCGCCCGACGCCGGTACGGCGAAGCTGAGCGGCGCAATCCGCACCAGGGCCATGAACGAAAAGAACGATGCCGCCATGCACCCGATCGCCAGAATCAGAAAGCGGCGCCGCGCGATCGTCCCCAGCAGACGCATCAAACCGCGTGCGCCAACCGACTGCTCGCCCGTTCGTTTCATCTCGAAACTCTGCAGCAAATCGCTAAGCACGGTTGCCGTCACCATCGCCGCCACCAGGATCCATTTCATCCTTGCGCGTCCTCGTTGCCCTGCGTAGTTGTCTTGACCGTGGAGCTGGTAAGCGCGGCGCCTGCGAAGATCAAAATCGTTCCCAGCCATCGCGTGGACGTCACGACTTCGTGCAGGACGGTCTTGCCGAGAAACGCCGCGATCACGTATCCAATCGCCGTGACGGGCAGAACAAAGCTTAAATCCGAAAAGCTCAGCAGGACCATGCGAACGAGCAGTGCCACGATTAACGCCATCACGCCCAGCATCACAAACGGGTCCAACAGCGCGCGTATGTAGAGTAGGGGACTGCCGGAAGCCTGCTCCGGGAGATGCTGCATGCCCCAGGCGAGCGATAGATTGCCGATCGCCTTGAGCAGAACGAACAACAACACGATCGCAAATGTTTTTACGACCAGCGCGCGCCGCGGGGAATTCATCGGCTCGCGATCTGCCGCAACAATTTCTCCGCGTCGTGCCTGGGCGGGTCGTCCGGCGTGAGTTTGGATCTGAGGTATTGCTCCAGGAGCTGTCGGGATCGCTCCGGCTCGCGATGGGCGTCAACGTAAAACTTGGCTCGCGCGAACACCACCGGCGGAGAGTCGGGCCAGCGCTCCGCGGCCTGGGAAAAAAGCGCGTCGCTTTCCTCCGTGCGCCCGATTTTCGCCAGATAACGCGCGAGATCGAGCACCCTGCCCGATTCGCCGGGAGCGAGTTGCATGGCCTTGCGGAGATGCATGACGGCCTCGTCAGAGTGTTTCCTGCGATCCGCCAGTTGCGACATTTCGTGATGATATTCGGGCGGCCTCTCGTGTTCGATTCGTCTGGCGATGGCCTCCGCTTTTTCGGCGCCGCCGCCCATGAACCCCGGCGCGCTCAGATAAAAGTCGAACAGATCGTTCATCGCTTCATTGTTACGAGGGTCGAGTGCGACGGCATTTTCAAGCCACTGACGCGCTTTCGATGCATGACCCGGGGCCACGAACCAGTTCCCCGTCTCCGCTCGCCGGCCGTAAGCGCGCCCCAGCCACAGGGAATAATCGGAAACTGCGGGCGCAAGCGCTTGCGCCTTCTCGAAAAGCTTGGTGGCCTTGTCGTAATCGTCCAGCATGAAATAATTCTTGCCGGACAATTCATACGTGGCCGCGTCCGGAAGCGGATCTCCCTCTAGAACGCGAAGCGATGCCCGGTATTCGGTCTGTTGGTACAGCGTCTCGGCGCGACCGACAACGTCTGAGGAGGCGCGGAGAGAGCAAACCCAAAAAAAACAACAGGCCAAGGTGATGCGCATGCCTGGAAACGTTGTTTCCGTCACCTCGATTATAGCGAACTGGGTCCGATGGCTTAATCCAGCTCAAAATTGCGTCGCACAAACGGCACCGCCAGCATCACCTGTAGGATTGAGCGGCGGACCGATCCGTCCTACAGTTGCACTGACCTGTTCCGTTCCTTACAGTAGTAAAAACTACATCGCTTCCGCAAGAAGGGACGGCCAAATGTTAAAGCTCTTCGCAGTTGCCGCGACTCTACTAGGGGTCTCGATGCTCCCGCTTGCGAGCGCCCAAACGGCTCGGCAGCCCGGGGCCGTGTATGATTTCGACTTCAAAGGTCAAACGCCCGCTCCCGCTCCGGCGCATGATATTTCCGGCATTTGGGAACCCGCGCGAGGGCCGGGCGACGGGATCCAGGCGGACGGCGCGAAGGCTATGCCATCCGACGGGAAGGCGGAACACGACCTGCATTTCACGCCCGCCGGAGAGGCGGCGTTCAAGGCCCACAAACCCGGATTTGGCACTACGGCGGTGCAGACCGCCTTTATTAACGATCCGATGGACATCTGCGATCCTCAGGGATTTCCGCGCATCGTCCTGCATAATTTCAGAACCAGCCAGATCGTGCAAACCGCCAACCAGGTGTTGATCCTGTACGAATTCAACAAAAAATGGCGGGTCATCTGGACGGACGGACGTGCGCTCCCGAGCGATCCCGATCCGCGGTGGTGGGGATATTCCGTGGGCAAGTGGGTGGACGACCGCACCTTCGTCGCCGAATCGAGCGGATTTGACGACCGAACCTGGCTCGATAACGCCGGCCGTCCGCACAGCGACGCCCTACGCGTCGAAGAGCGCTACCAGCGCGTAGATCGCGACCACTTGGAAATGACGATCACGATTGACGACCCCAAGATGTACACGAAACCGTGGGTAGCCCTCAACAAGCTGCCCCTGCGGTTGCAAGCGCCCGGTTTCGACATCGTCGAAATGGAGTGCTCGCCGTCGGAGACGGCCGAATACAACAAGAAACACGCCAATCCCGCTTCCGGCGTGAGCGGCAAGAACAAGTAGGCCCGCGATTTCCTTCGGCAGTGGCTTACCGAGCCGCGCCATGGAGCGGGGCAATCCTGCCCGCGCAAAACTCTGAAGCTGGCTTAATCCCCTTCGTAGACGCGCTCGACGAAAGCCGGCACCAGGTCCATGCTCTGCCAGTCCGGATACTTCTTCTTGAACTCGGCCATCAGCTGCTTTCCGGCGTCGCTCACGAGCACGCCCTGGCCTTTGAGGGCTAGCGCGCGCGACTGCAAATCGAGAATGAACGCCCGCTCCTTCCCGATGAGGGAAACGTCGCCGAGCTCGCCATGATCGGGAATGATGTGCTGCACCTTTAACGTCTCGATCTTGTCGAGGACCGCCAGCCAGCCCTTGGGAGTTCCTTCTCCGCGGTTCACTCTGGGAACCAGTCTGTCCTGCACGATATCGCCGGGGATGAGGGTGGCGTCCGGTTCGACGAAGACCACCTCGTCGCCTTTGGTGTGGGCGGCGCCGAACCACAGCAGGCGAGCTGTCACGCCGCCGAGATCGAGCTTGACCTCGCTGTCGAAAACCATGTCGGGCGCGCGCAGTTTGACGCCGGCCAGCAGATCCTTGTTTTGCTCCGACATGGTGCGAAAACGCGCGATCATTCCGTCCACGCTCTTGTCCACTTCCTGCTGTTGCACGGCGGGGCGGATCAGGATGGTTTCGGGCGGGAAGCTCGCTTCTCCGGTGGTGTGCTCGACATGGAAGTGCGTGCTGGTTAGATACAGCGTCGGATTCTTGGAAACCCGCTTCACCACGCGCATGATCGTGGCCCCGTTGCGGGGGCCCAGACCGGTGTCGACCACCAGCGTGGCGCGATTTCCCACAACGATCGCGATATTGGGCCATCCCACGATCGCCCACACGTGCTCCGACACGTGGCTCGTCGAGTTTTCGTCGATGAGCGGCATGTTGTTCTGGGCCGCGCCGAGTGCGGCAGCGAGCAGGACGAGCGTAAGAAGCGCCGATGTGCGAAGCATTCCCATACCTCGAAAGCTTGTGCCTTGAAAGTTACGCTCCTTAGTGTACTAAACCTCACAGTACAAGACCGCTCAGCCTGGTTATGCGTAGAGCGATTGGCGTTAACCGCCCGAAGCCGATTCGGCGCGGGCGGCGAGCCTGGTATCCTCAGAGAAGGCCCCGTAGTCCTTCCCGTGGCCCGCTCAACGGACGGCGACGGTCATCAAGAATGCGATGAGGTAGCCGAAGCCGACAGCCGACATCAAGTGCGTGAGTTGCATGACGAGCCGTAGATCGGCGGAAACACGAAGAAGATTTAGAGCTCATTTCAATCCGGCGGAAACCCGATACCGATCACGATCTGCACTTACTCTTTTGACCCATTGGGACCGGGAAGTGCCGGGCGTTTTCGCTTACGGGCGCCCGCCAAATCAACTGAGCCCGAACGGGTTTTGCTTCGACGTACCCCTAAACGCAGCGGTTGGAATCGATGCGGTTTGTGGCGTGCGGTCAACGAGGCAAAACACGTACCGCGCTTTTCGACGCTTAATGGCTGGGCTGGCCTGAGGGCTGGACTGGGTCGCCGCTTTCCAGCAACGTCTGGCCGTGTTTGTCTTCCGGCTGCGGGTTGTTTTCCACCTCATCGAAGCCCGCGACGGTGATCTCAAATCGTCCGTTGTCAGCGCGCCTCAAATAGCCTTTTCCTCTCAGATACCACAGCGCCGTTTGGAGGTGCTCCCGCGGGCAACCGAGGAGTTCCTCGAATTCGAATAGCCCCATGCTAGCCCGTTCGGGATCGTGGAGCGTCTTGGCGTACAGCAGATGCAGTATGCCTTGCCGTTTGCGCCGCTCCCCTTCCGCGCCTTTGCTTGCTTCGGGCCGGTCGAATATCTTCCAGCGGAGCCGCTTGGTCTCGTTATACCCCGCGTCGTATTTTGCGCGCAGCTCAGGATCGCTCAGCGTCCGGTGCGCTTCGCACAACCGGAGGAACATTTCCTGGTTGCCGGTCTTCGGCGAATCAGGATGATAGCGCTGCGCCAGAACCCGATAAACGCGCGTAACAGTATCCGTGTCGGCGTTCGGGCTCAATTGCATTACCTCGTAGAAGTCCTGCGCTTCCGTGGTCGCCGGCGGACTGGTTGGTGCGTCTTCGGTAGCAGTGGAGCTACTTTGCGCACCTTCGGTGGCAGCGGAGCTGCCTTCCCCTAGTTCAAGACCGGCGTGGAAGTTGCCGTTGATTTTCTCCGTGCACCACTTCACCAGGGCGGGACTTACGACGTCGGTCCGATGATCGCCGAGGTTCCCGCGGACCACGATTTTCGAACCGGCGGTGAGCGGAGTCCGCGTGGAAAGCCCCATCCCATTGCCCGAAACGTCTAGAAGGTCGGCGGTGACCCAGCGGGGATTCCCCAGGTTGTCCTTGAGCTGCAGGCGGATGACGCGCCCAATGCTTTTCGTGCGGCTTGGTCTCTGACGCTGGGCTGTTTGCCTGGTGGCCACTGTCGAAAACCTTCTGTATTGTCACCATCGGCAGTTTTAGGGTTCCCTATAGTGATCCGGCGGCATCCGACAACACCGATTGACCAAGACTTGGGCGGGAGCACAGGATTCGCGCCCTTATGGCCGGGAACCCTTGCCCGGGTGGCGTCCGGCACCTTACCCCGCGAGGTTCCCTTCGGGGCTCCGGACAGGATATGATATACGGGAGGTCAATCCATGAAACACACAGTCACAGTTGTACTAGGTGCGCTGGCCATTTCCACCTGCGCGCTCGCACAAGACCAGGCCGCCATCGATAAGGCCCTGCTCGCCGCCCCCGCCAATTTGAAAGCCACGGCCACGGTCATTAAGTGGAAGCCCGACGCCACTTACGACACGTTGAAAAAGGGTACCGGCAACCTGGTCTGCTACGACAAGTCGGGACAGCCCAACCTCCCGCCGTTCATCGTCGAGTGCACCAGCATGGGCAACCTGCCGCGCGCCGCCCAGAGCATGAAGCTCGAAGCGATGGGCGACAAAAATGCGGCCCAGGCGGCGACCGAGGCGGCCGAGAAGAACGGAACCCGCGTGAAACCCGAGTTCGGATCCGTGTGGTATCACTTCATGGGCGCCGACCAGGAACACGCCCGTTATCACATGACCATCGCCGTGCCGGGCGCGACCACCCAATCGCTCGGGTTGCCCTCCGATAACAAGTCGGGCGGCGTGTGGATCATGAATGCGGGCACCTCGACCGCCCACCTCATGACGCCGGGCGAATAAAAGCGCGGCACATTACCTTTGGTTAAGGCACCGGCCCACGAGGCCGGAGGGCGGCTCTACGAGCCGCCCGTTTTTGTGTGTGCCCGAGGGTAGCTATATCATCGGGGAATTGGCCTTTAGGCGCCGTGGCCGAAAATTAACTCAAAGGAGAAGGTATGAGGGCTCTCAACCTCGCTTTCGTCGCACTTCTCGCGCTGTTTGCGCTGGCCGTGGCCGCCGGCAAGCAGACGTTTACCGGCGTCATCACCGACAACATGTGCGAGCGAGGCGACCATTCCCGCATGCGCATGGGATCGACCGACGCCGAATGCACGATTGCGTGCGTCCAGGCGCACGGCGCCCTGTACGTTTTGTTCGACGGCAAAGACGTTTATACGCTCAGCGATCAGGACAAGCCGGAGAAATTCGCCGGACAGAAGGTGACGGTCACGGGCACGCTCGACGCGAAGACCAAGACCATCCACATGGACTCGATTACGGCGGCGAAATAAGCTTTTGGCGCCGACAAAAGGGACAGACTACTCTGTCCCCTTTTTCGGATTCACTGCGACGCGGCCTGATAGGGCGCCTCGATATAACTGGAAACCAGGCTCGGGTTGCCGTCGCGATCGACCGCTTTCACTCCCAGTACGACGTCGTCAATTGAGAAATTCCGGATCGTATAGCTCGGTACGTTACCGACCCACACCTCCCGCTCCCATATCGGCGATGTCGTCGGCCGCATGACGACCCAGTACCCGGCTAGATCCGGCGCGGTGCTGGGTTCCCAGCGCAGCACGGCATCGTAGCCCGAATCGCCCCGGCTCAGCATGGGAACGCTTTGACCCTTGCGGCGGCCGCTCGAAAAAGTCCAATTCACGATGGGGGCGTCGGGCGCCAGCGCCAGACTTGCTGCGACCGCGGCGTTCACTCGCACGACGCGCGCCGCGTACGGTACCGACATGTTCGCGAACGTGTCCGTGGCGTTGTGCTGATGGGAATAATCCTCGCTCGCCGTGGTGATCCGCACCGCCGGATAACCCTCGTCCACGAAACTCATGTGATCTCCGCCTCGGGCAAAACGGTCCAGGCGGAAAATCATTTCGACATGCATCGACGGGACATAGCGTTCAGCGATTTCTTTCGTATAGCGCAGCACCGCTCGATCCTGAGAATCCTCCGGTCCGGCCGCGAACACACGCACCACGCTGCTCGATGAACGTCCGTTACCTGCAATTTCATTACCGATGATGTCGTTATCCAAAACCGCCTCGATCCGCATCCCGCGCTTCTTGGCGTCCGCGGCGTAGGCCTTGCTGCCGGCGTGCGAGCCTTCCTCGGAAGAAAACGCAATGAAAACCAGCGTCTTGTCGAACTGATAGCGGCTCATCACTCGCGCCAGTTCGAGCACCGCCGCGGTTCCACTCCCGTCATCGTTGACGCCCGGAGCCTGCTCCTGCGCCGCCGTCGCCTCCGTATCGGAATCGGGCGTGGCTCCGCTGGTTGGGAAGAATTCCATATAGCGTTTTGCTTCGCTCTCCACCATGCCCGCCTTGACGAATCCGGCCAGCCGCTCTTCATCGGTGGGCCTCGGCTTGCGCACGATGTTGATCGAATCGTAGTGCCCGGTCACCAGGACATAGCGGTCTTTGTCGATGGCGCCTGGAAGCACCGCGACGACGTTCGATAGGTCTGTGTCGCGCACCGCATTGCCGCCCTTCTTGACTGTAAAATCGTGGTAACTGACCTGGAGTCTCGGGCTGTAGCTCTGGAATTCACCATAGATCCATCGCTTCGCGGCTCCGATCCCATGCGATGGGTCGTCCTGCGAAGACATCGTATGCCGCGTGCCGAAGCTCTCCAGCTTCTTCAACGTGGCGGCGATTCGTTCTTCCGAAATCGCATCGACGATCTGCTTCACAGCGGGATTCAGGCTGGTGGGGGGCGACTGAGCGGCCGCGCAACCCGCCACCAGCAGCGCGCAGACTGGAACTCGCAAAACCATGTGCCGCATTTTCGCTCCTTCTGGATCAAGCGAACGTGTTTAAACCAATTTCATAGTTTATGTAACCCGATGCGGGGATGTGGGGCAGGATTGCATCCTGCGGCGTGTTTCGAACCCGCCCACCGCCGCCTGAAAACCGGCGGCAGCTTGCAAAGCCGCCCCGCGCTGGAGTTCGTGAGATCTCCGATTCAGCGGATTCGTGTCATCGACGTTTGCGGCAGCCGCGTGGTTATCGATGAAATAGAGTGACAAAAATCGCCGCGCCCAGGATATGGCCGTCCATCGCTTTCATGGCATCGGCGCGGCTGGCATCGGCGCCGAGATCGAGCTTCGAATCCAGAGCGTAAAGCTCGAACGTGTAGTGATGGTTCGGTCCGGGAGGCGCGCACGGGCCGAAGTAGCCCGCCGCCGGCGGATTCCCGCGCTTCAGCTGATGCGAACCATCCGGCAGATCGGAGCCCGCCGCGACGCCTTCGGGCAATTCCTTCGCGCTGGCCGGAATGTTCCAGATGAACCAGTGGGTGACGTCATACAATCCTTTTTGCGGATGCGGCTCCGGATCGTGCAGCAGGATCGCGAAGCTTTGCGTTGCCGCGGGGGCGTTCATCCACTGAATGTGCGGGGAGACGCCGGCGGGCGCGTTGCTACAGGAATACTTTACCGGCAGCTCGGCCCCATCCTTCAGGTCCGGGATCATCATCATCAGCGGCGCGGGCGGCGGACCTTTTTTGTCCTGGGCGAAACTAAAGACCGCGGGAACCACCAGCGCGGCGCAAAATAGAAATTTCTTCATACTCAATTTACTCCTTTTCATCTCGTGAACCGCGTCTTCCCGACGCCGTTTCAAACTAGCCTAGCAGCACCGGGACCCATACGGCGCGCCTCCGATCGGTGTGCGGTTTAGAAGCCTCGCCCTACTGCTTCCGCGCGGCGCGCCGATCCGCGAATCCGGTATGATACACAAACTCCGTGACCGCGCCTTTCGCATCCTTGACGAATTCTACCCGGTCCCCGTTCGTGCGCGACACGAAGTTCGTTTCCGAGGCGGCCACGAACGGGAGCTTCAGCGGGTTCGCGCCTTCGCGCAGGTACAGCAGATCGCCTGCGAAGGAGATTTCCGCCGCCCTTCCGCCCGCGTACTGATACTGCCCCGCGTACTTCGCGAGAGTCTCCGGCGAGACCCTGGTAACCTCGGTGCCGCCGAGCATATGCCCGACGGAGCGGTCGTTCTCGCAGACGCTTTCGAGCAGATCGCTGTCCGGGAGCAGCGTCTTGTTCATGCGGATGGAAAACGGCCTGGTGAACGTCTTCGGATCGTCGAAGGTCATCTCCAGGTCCAGGTGCCCGAAGTCGCGCCGGTGAAAACGCTCGGTGACGCGGAGGGCTTCGGTGTGGGGATGGCCTTCGATATCGAGCCAGCCCCGGTCGTTGAAACCGGCGGTCTCCACGACCATGGTGTCGCCTTCCCAATGTCCTACCGAATATCCCATCCACGTGGGATTGGGATCGACGGGAAGCTTGCGGCCGTCTGTAAAAATGGTTCGATGCACGCTGTTGGTGGTGCCCTGATACAACACCACGATCAGTCCCGGCGTTTGCACCATCCGCGCGACGTCGACGGCGTGGTAATAAGCGAAAGGATCGGGCAGGCAATTCGCGCGCGGAGCGTCTTTTCCCAAATCGCGAACCCGCTGTTGGTACAACGCCTCGGCCCACGGCTGGATATCGCCGGGCTTCAGGTCCCGCGCGATGTTCCGGTCGTAGCTGCCCGGCCCGGGTCCGTTCCACACTCCCGACAGATCTGGTTTTCCATCCGAGGCTCGCGGCGCGGGCGCGGCGAGATCGGGTTTGCCGCTGGACGTCCGCGGGATTCCCGGCGTGGGGTAGTCGAGCCATTGCGCGACGGCCGGGGAAACGAGCAAGGAAGCAAATGCCACGATTGCAGCCGCAACGGGTACTGAAAATTTAATTTTCAACATAAGCGGTTGTTCCGACGTTTAAATCACAACGATAGCAGGGCTTAACCGCTCCCGGAGTTTAGCCGTTTCGGAGTCGCGGCTCATTGTCGGCGATCAGAGAAACCATGGATCGAGCCGCGACCACGGGGAGCAGTTCCGCGGCCGCCTCCATTCAATATTCTCGCTAAGCGAATCACTGGGACGGTCCACTGGTGAACTGCCTCCGGCTCCTACTTAACGACCAGATGCTGCAGGTCTTTTTCGTTCTCCAGACAAATATAATCCAGCATCTCCGTATCCAGCTTGAGCGTCTGCTTCAAGGTTACCGTCCAAGGCTTGGTGTACGCCTTGGGATCGTCGATCGTGATCTCGATCTCCAGGTTCCCGAAATTGACGCGGCGGAACCGCTCCGTCATCCTGGCTGCGTCGCTCTGCGGAGTGCCCGAAAAGTCGAGCCACAGGCCGTCGCGGATACCGGCCGTCTGGACCACCAGTGTATCGCCTTCCCATTTGCCGCTGGAATAGCCGTTCCACGACGGGTTCGGATCGGAAGGGAGAGGCCGTCCGTCGGTCACGATCTGGCGGTAGGATGCGTTGTACTCGTATAGCAGCGCCACCAGTCCCGGTACTTGCGCAATTTTTTTAAATCCAGTGAAGGTATGGAGCCGCACCGGCCCGATCGGCAGGCAGTGAACCAAGGGGTCGGTACTGCGTTTTTCGGGCGGTCGCGCCTTCACCAATTCGGCCGCCCAGGGTTGCAAGGGCAGGCCACCCTTGAGGGACCAGCCGATGTTGAAGAACTCCTGGGAAGGCCGCTGGTCGTTGCCGCATCCATCCGGGCCGCAAGGCCGGTTGGCCTCCATCTCCCACATGCCCGACAGGTCCGGCTTACCGTCGGGGGTGCGCGGCGCGGGCGCGGACAGATTCGGTTTTCCGTCGGAGGTTCGGGGAACGCCGGCGGTCGGGTAGTTCAGCCACTGTCCGGCGGCGGAGGCGCCGCACGCCGCGAAGGCCGCGACACTCAACACCACCATCCGATGGAATCTCATCCGGCACTCCCTTGGGAGAATTATACGCCCGGCTAGTCCCCTGTCACTGAGTTTCGGCAACGAAGTGGTCCTGCGAAATGTGGGGCGGGCGTTCAAATCGCCCGCCGGCGGCCTCGCCGGCGCGGATCAGGCTTTCGATCCGGTGTGCAAGTGCGAGCTGGCGCGCAATTCGCGGTTCGAAAGAATCAGCGCCCGGCCTGATTCCCGCATCGAAATCCTGCCCTATACTTACTCATAGTTTTTTCGGGTCCCCTCGCCTAGAATGGGGACATGCGATACAAATCCTTAATAGCCCTATTGACGGCTCTCATTTTTTCAGCTGCCGCTCAGTCCCCGGCGGATACGGCCGCGAGCACGGACAAATCCACGAGTTCAACCCAGCAAGAGAAGAACGTCGCCGCCGGTGAAAAATCAGTCAAGCGGTTGCTGCTCCTGATGGACAAGGACAATAGCGGCAAGGTCTCCAAGCAGGAGTTCATGAACTTCATGGAAGCGGAATTCGCCCGGCTGGACAAGAACAACGACGGAGAGCTGGACGTCAAGGAGCTCACGCAAATGCAAGTGCGTTTCCGAAGTCCCGCTCACCGCTAGAGGGCGCCCCTGGGTTAGCCGGGCGAATTCGGCAAACCAATCCCCTACTGCTCGGCCGTGTTCTGCAGGACCAGCGCGTTTGAGACGACCTTCTGGCCGGGCTTGATTCCGGATACGACCTCCTGCATGCCGCCCGGCAACATGAGTCCGCCCACCACTTCCACCCGCTTGAAGCGGCCGTCCGGAGCCGGCGTGTACACCCAGTCTCGATCGTGCAGATGCAGGACCGCGGTGGCGGGCACCATGGCGTGCAGTTCCTGCGCCATCCCGTGGAAGGTAGCCGTGACAAACATGCCGATACGCAGAAGCCCGTCTGGATTCTCCACCTCCAGGCGGACTTTCGCTGTGCGTATGGCCGGGTCCATCAGCGGCGATATGTTGCTGACGCGGGCCCGCAGCACCCGGTTGGGATAGGCGTTCAAATGGACGTCGGCGAATTCGCCGATGCGCGCGAACGACATATCGTTCTCGTATACGTCGCAAACGATCCATACGTGTGACAAATCCGAAATCGTGAACGGATTGGGAAGCGTCAGCGCCTGCACGCCCGACGAGTCCGTGATCTGCTGGTCGGTGATCACGCCGGAAACCGGAGCGTAGACTTCCACGATTCCCGAGGGATGATCCGGATCCGAACCCAGCAGCTTGAGATGCTCGGTCGTGGTCTCGATATCGACTCGCGCATTGTCAACCGCGGTTTGCGTGCCGATTTCGGCGTTCTCCGCGATTTCCAGGGCGCTCTTGGGGATGGCCCCGTGCTCGAACAGAACCTTGGCGCGAGTGAGTTGTATCTTCGACAATTCTTCGTTTTTGACCGCCAGTTGCTCGTTCTTGACGGCCTTGCGATAGTCGGAATAGGCGCCAGCGATGTCCGTGCTGCGCACTTTGAACAGAAGCTTGCCTTTTTGAACCGTATCGCCGAGGCGCGCGTCGATTTCCAGGATGCGGCCCGTGGCGAGCGACGGGACCGGCACCTGCCGCGACACGTCGGGACTGACTACGCCGGTCACGTTCAGCTCCGGCGCGGCGACGTGCTCTCCCGCGGCCGCCACCGGGAATTGTTCCGGGTGGTCTACTTTCAATAGACTCGCGTCCGCTTCCTGCTCGACCTTGGCGGGTGGCGGAGCTTCCGCGACGGGATCCGATTTCGCCTTCGCCTCGCAACCCGCAAGAACGGCCGCGGCGAGGGCCAGCACACTGAGAGCGGTCACTTTTGCACGATTCATGGAATCACCTCTCGTCCGGCCGCGAGGTTCAATTGACTCGCGGCGGTCAAGTACGAACCGATCAGATTCAAATACGCCAAACGCGTGTCGCGGTATGCTTTCTCCGCATCCAGGAAATCCAGCAGCGACGCGCCGCCGTTTTGAAACGAAAAAGAAATCCTGTCGCGATTGTCCTCGGCCAGCGGCAGATACTTGGCCTTGTACGGCTTCAGAAGGTTCAAGGCCTGGATCAGCGTCCAATATGCGGAATCGACGTCGCTGAAAACCAGCGCCTGGTTGGCGTCGAGAAGGCGCTGGTTGCGGCCGATGTCGATCTGGGTCCGTGCCTTCTCGCCCTGGTTCCGGTCGAAGATGCGGAGCGGGATGCTGACATTGGCTCCGATTGTGTTGTTGTCGAATGGATTATTGAACGACGGGTTGTGCGTCACCCACACGCCGAACGTCGGATCCGTCGAGCCGTTGGCGACGGCCAGTTGGTGAGTGATTTTCGCCAACTCCACGTTCTGCATGGCGGCCCTCAAATCCGGCCGGGCTTCCACGGCGATATTCCGGAATTCCTCCAGCGGCCGCAGCGCTTCGGTGAAATCGTACGGCCCCGCGACGTCGAACATCTCGATCGGGGTCCGGTCGTTCAGCAGCATCAGCAGCTGGATCTTGGCGGTGCGCAGATTCACTGTCGCCGTCTCGAAGTCGGATTCGAACTGCACGCGTTGCAGCTCCAACCGGTTCAGATCCACTTGCGCCAGGTCGCCGGCGCTGAAGCGCGTGCGATTCAGATCGAGTTCGCGGTCCCAATATTCCAGGTTGTCCTTGGCGTTCTGGAGGACCGCCTTCGACTGCAGCACTTGCACGAAGGCGCTTCGCAGGTTGAACAGCAAACTCCGTTCTTGATCCGAATACGTCGATTCCGTGATGGCGGTCGACTCTTTCGCGCTGTCGCGCCGCAACTCCCGCTTATACTGGCGCTCGTGCAGATAACTGACGGCCGGTCCGTACTGCGTGCCGGCGAACGGCCGCCAGACGCCTTCATAGCGCGCGAGCTGCGTTCCATCCGTCGATAAGGTCAGGTCCGGGTTGGGGCGCAGGTAGGCGGTGATCTCGGCGGCGCGCGACTCGTCGATGCCGGCCCGGGCCGCCTGCAACGTGGGATTCGCGGCCTGGAACCTCTCTTTGATCTGTTCCCACGTGAACGTGGTTTGGGCCCGTGCCGCGGCCATCGTCACCAATAATCCGGCGAGCGTTCGCCCATCCAGGCGTCGCATTCTTTCCTCCAGCTGTAATATGAGTGGACTGACGAAAACGGTTTAAAACGCCAGGCAAGCGGCAGGCGGGGAGCGCCCTGCGCGCCATGGCGATACGCGTTCCGTTCGGCTTAGCCGCAAGGCGGCCATCAGGGCGAATAGGGTCAGAAACAGGCTAAACAGCTTGGTGACGGCGGCCTGGCACGCTTCCAAAACCTCCAGTAAGCGCACCAGCGTGGTCAGCATGTCGTTATCGGTGTGCGGGCTGCCATCGGCCCGGAGGGCGGCGGAATCCTGGCTGCCGGGCAGGCTCCAATTCTTGAGGCGGGCGGAGTCGTCGCTGGCGGATATGCACGGGAACAGCGAAACCAGGGCCAAGCCCAGGGCGATCGCCTGCCGAAAGTTGGCGCGCCGGTTCTGCAGTCTGCCTTTCCAGGCGGAAATCAGGAACCAGGTGAACGCGGCGAGGCAGATGCTCGTCCATCCCCAGTTCAGCAGTGAATCCGTGTACATCAGCAGCGCACCTACTGGCCCATAGCTTGTAATCCAATACTTGATTTTCCGGGGCAACCCGTGAAAAACGTATGAAGATCGGGGTTGCCACGGCTTGGCGCTCCGTGAGCGATTGGCCTCATAAGTCCCACATTCCAATCATACAACAGAACCGGTAGAAATCGCTTATGCCTGTGACAAAAACAATTGATCCCGGAAATGAAGCCCGAGGCTTGCCGTGCGCCTCTCAACCGGCCGGTTCTCGCAGGCTCGTACAGTCGCGGCTCACAATGCCGCGTTTTCGAGCCGCGACTGTACAGGAGCGGTTGTCAATGATCTCTGAAAACGTCAGAGGGACTGCTCCTTCGTAGTGTTGTCTCGCGGGGAAGCCGCCCTAATCCGCCGGAGTCTCCGCCTTGGGAGCCTCGTGCGCCGACCGCAGCGGCACGCTCTTCAGGAAGATATTCAGTACCAGCGCCGCCGCCATCATGATCGAGCTGGTCACGAAGATCAGGTGCAGCCCGTGCACCAGCGCCATGCGCACCGTCCCCATCAGCCTTTCCATCAGCGCCATGCCGCCCGCCGTGTGCGCGAAGGCCGCCTCCATCTGCGGACGCACCTGCGCCAGCATCAGCGGATTGGAAAAGAATCCCAGCTGTTCATTCGACAGCCCCGGCGGAGCCGCCTGCGCGAAATCGCGATGATAATTCGTCAGCAGGATGCTGCCGAACACCGCCACGCCCACCGTGGCGCCGATCGTCCGGAAGAACGTGGTCGAGGCCGTGGCCGCTCCCATTTGATGCCGCGGCGCAACGTTCTGCACCGCCACCGTGTACACCGGCATCAGCAGTCCCATTCCGAATCCCGCCAGCACCATGCCCATTACCACCCGGTAATGCGGTGTGACCGGTGTCATCTGCGCGAACGCGATCATTCCCACGACCACTAGCGTCGAGCCGAGCACGCCCGGAACCTTATATCCCTTCAATCGGTACGTCGCCTGGCCGCCCAAAAAAGTACCCGTCACCGTTCCCAGCATCATCGGCGTCAGCAGCGTTCCGGATTGCGTCGCGGAAACGTTCAGCACGCCCTGCATGAACAGCGGGAAATAAATAATGACTCCGAACATTCCCATGCCCAGCACGAAAATGCAAATCGAGCACGTGCGAATTACCGGCTCGCGGAACAGCGTCAGCGGAATCAACGGCTCGATCGCTTTCGTTTCCACGTATAGAAACACCGCCAGCAGCGCGACGCTCCACGCGAGCAGCCCCTCTACGCGCGCCGACGTCCACCCGTATTCCGTCACCCACGTCAGCGCGAGCAGCAGCGGCACGATCGACGCCGTCAGCGTCAGGATGCCCCACCAATCCAGCGCGCGCCGCCCTTTGTGGACGTGAATATCAGGAAACAGAAAATACGTGACGCCCAATGCGACCAGCCCTACCGGCAGGTTTACGTAGAACGTCGCCCGCCACGAAACGTGATCCGTCAGCCAGCCGCCCAGCGTCGGCCCGAGAATCGCCGCGCATCCCCACGTTCCCGAAAAAAATCCCTGATAACGCCCGCGCTCGGCTGGTGCGAACACGTCGCCGACGATCGTGAACACCAGCGCCAGGATCACCCCCGCGCCGATCCCTTGCAGCCCGCGGAACACGATCAGCTGGTTCATGCCGTCCAGGCCCGTGAAGTTCAGGTGGCCCGAGGCTCCGCATAGCGCCGACGCGAACACGAACAGCGCCGCCCCGCCCAGGAAGAACCACTTGCGCCCGTATAAATCGGAAAGCCGCGCCCCGATCGGAATCGACATGGTCGAGCACAGCATGTACGCCGTCGCCACCCACGGATACCGGTCGAATCCGGAAAGGCTTGCGATGATGCGCGGCTCGGCCGTCCCGACGATGGTCTGATCGAGCGCCGCCAGCAGCATCGTCAGCGTCAGCCCCAGCAGCGTGCCGACCAACTGCCGCTTCGTCAGCCGGACGAGTCCCGACGTCTGAAATTGAACTTCGGCGGGCGCGCTGGCCATTACCTACGATCTTACGCTACCCGGATCGATGGACGCCCTCCAATCCGAGCTGTAACGGCCATGGACGTAATCCGTCTGTAAGAATTCACAATAGACCCGGGAGCCTTACGGAGCAGCCGCGGACCCTTGAAGCTGCGCCGCCCATGACGCGGCCGACGAGGACGTCGGCCGCGGATCAGGCGATCCGCCCTACCCGCGTTTTGTAGGGCGGGCGTCCTCGCCCGCGTTCGGCCCCCTGGCCGAACTCTTTAGCGACGGATTACAGCGATGGAACGGAGGAAGCCGAGCTCCTCCCAGTCGCTCAGAAGGCTATGGTATGATTTTTCCGAATCCGAAATCCCGGTGCGCCGGGTCAATGCTCCGCATAATTAATAAGGTGAACATTATGAAACGACGGTCTATGCCCGGAGTCGCCGGCATCTCGCTCGCCCTCGCGGGTTTTATGCTCCTGGCGCTTCCCGCGCTCGCGCATCACTCCTTCGGAGCCGAGTACGACGGCGATAAACCCATCACGCTGACGGGCGTCGTGACTAAGATCGATTGGACCAACCCGCACTCTTATTTCCACATCGATGTCACCGACAAGGACGGCGCGGTGACCAACTGGAAATTCGAAGGCTATCCTCCCAGTGTGCTGTCGCGCATCGGCTGGAAGCGGGAAGCGACCATGAAAATAGGCGATACCGTGACCATCTATGGGTGGCGCGCCCGCGACAATTCGAATTCCGCGCATTCCAGAACCGTCACCTTCAAGGACGGCAAGAAACTGGAGGCCGGCCCGCCTGCCGGCAACGGCGACAGCGCCGCTACGGCTCCGCCTTCCAAACCGTGACCGGCCCGCTCGCAGGGTTCGGGAAAAAGGAGATTACGCCGTGAGGAAAAACTCTTTCGCCCAGTTCGCCATGGCTCTGGCCGCCCTTCTGACCGCCGCGCACATGACCGCTCAGACCGCGACATCCTCTGCAAAGAGCATGCCGCCGGTACCTCGCACCGCCGACGGAAAGCCCGATTTGAACGGCGTCTGGCAGCCCGGCAGCGACCGTCCCGGGACGTGGGAGGAAGCGAATCAGGGCGTCGGCGTGCCCGAACCCGGCTCCCGCGGGACCCGCGTGACGCGCGGCGGACCTCCTCCTTACCAGCCGTGGGCCGCCCAGAAAGTTCAGGACTCCATCAAACTTCGCCGCGCGGATGAGCCGGTCGCGCGTTGCATCCCGCAGTTGGACATGCCGGGAATCTCGCTGTATCCCATTCAGTTCGTGCAGAACGCCAACACCGTCGCGATCCTGATCGAGCCGCGTCACAATTTCCGCATCATCCCGCTGAACGCGAAACATCCCGACGATCTGGAGCCCGCCTACGTCGGGGATTCCGTGGGCCGCTGGGAAGGCGACACGCTGGTCGTCGACGTGACCGGATTCAAGGAACAGATGTCCGGCGTCAGCCTGCACAGCGACGCCTATCACGTCGTCGAGCGCTACACCCGCGTGGACTACAACACCATCGACTACGAAGCCACGGTGGACGATTCCAAGGTGCTGACCAAGCCGTACACCATCCACAGCAAAATCATGCTGCGCCCCGGCACGCGCATCGCCGAATATGTGTGCGAGGAAAACAACCAGGATCCGGAATACTTCGAGAAGTTGCTGAAAGACGGCCTGGTCACCCGGTCAAAATAATGAGCGCATTTCTCGTAGCTAGCTGAGCCGTTCTTGTGGGGCAGCCCTTCCGGGCTGCAGCCGCGCTTCCGCGCGGCTTGTTAACATCCTCTAGCCGGCGTACTCGGCGATCTGAACTCACGTGCCCGGTCACTGACGTCGGCCGGTTTTCCCGCTGCCGCGCTGTGGCGCCGCCGGAGCGTTCGGGGGCGCCGCGTTCTTCGTCGCTTCCATCTCCGCCCACAATTCCGGATTCGCCGGATCGGCTCGCAGCCCTTCCGTGATCGCCGCC
Source organism: Bryobacteraceae bacterium (assembly GCA_035934795.1). Lineage (GTDB taxonomy): Bacteria > Acidobacteriota > Terriglobia > Bryobacterales > Bryobacteraceae > Palsa-187. The sequence continues at coordinate 53,688 of DASYXM010000005.1, forward strand.
ATCGCGCCCGCCGTATCCTTGTTGATCTCCCGCAGCGCCTTGGCCAGATCGCGATGGACTTCGGGAAGCCGCGGGTTCAGCTTTCGCGCCAGCTCCCACTCGCCGATAGCCGCTTGCTCGATCAGCGCGTTCATATAGAAACGTCCAGCCAGCAAATGCGCCAGCGCGTCCCCTGGGTTCGCCTCTGCGGCGCTCTGCAACACGTCGACCGAGCTAGCCCGGTACGGAAACGCGTAGCGTGGCGATTGCGCCGCCGCCGCCCGCAAGTCCGCCGCCCCGTCCTGACCCAGCCGCTTGTGGCAATACGCCCGATAGTAGGAGATCAGCGGGCTATCGGCCGGCGTCACCGCGCCCGGCTCCTTTTGCGTCCCGGGAATTTCTGCCGCTCCCGGATATTTTCGATCGAGCGCCGCCAGCGCATCCTCGTACAGACCGAGGCTCATGTACTGGTCCGCGATGTCGATCACGCGCTCGGCGTCCGCCGCCAGGTGCATCCACAGCTCCGCGTCGTCGGTGCCCAAGCGCGTTTGTTCGAATCGCAGAAAACTGTTCGCCGGGTCCACGCCGCGCCAATACGTCAGCCTTTTCCTCGCTTCCTCGATCTTTCCGGATCGCCGCAGCAGCGCGGCCTCCATGCCTCCCGCCGGCGCCGCGCCATCGCGGCCGGACAGCAGCGGTTTCAGAATCTCGAGCGCACCGCTGAAGTCGTTGTCCCGCGCCGCCAGGCTCGCGAGCCGCATCGCCGCGGCTCCCGCATACGTCGACCCGCGAGATACCGCGCCGAAAGATGTGCGTGCCTCCGCGGCATTTCCCAGCTCCATTTGCGCCACGCCGAGCAGGTAAGCGACTTCGTCGTCGGCCGGTGATTCCGTGCGGACGCGCCCCAGCAGGTCGGCGCCCTCGTCGTACCGCTGGAGCTCGACCGACAGCCGCCCCGCGGCCTTCCGCAGCGCAACGCTCGCGGGGTACCGCCGCAATCCCTCGGCATAGTCGCGCAGCGCGAAATTCCAATGCGAATTGAGTTCGTTATATTCTCCCCGCGCGAGCGCGAATGCCTCTGTATCGAGCGGCGCGTTCCAGTTCGGCTGGGGTTGCGGACCCACCCTCGCCTCGCTGGCGGCGGCCGCATCGTACTTGTTTTCCGTGTGCTCGATCAGGACTTTTCCACTGGCGTCCACCACCTGAAAAGTGTACGGCTCGCTCACCGGGTTTTCGAGCGTGTGAGCATAGGACGCCGCCGGGCTTACGTCCACGCGCGTCTCCCACGCCGCCTGCCCGCCGTTCAGCAAACGCAACGTCGCTCCCCGCAGCGCTTCGATGGCTTCCAGTTCCACTACCATTTCCGGCTGGCCCGCAGCCGATCTAAGCCGCTGCATGTTTACGATCCCCTGCGGCGTCGCGCGCGAGACGCCGCCCAGATCGCGGATCGGCATCCAGGATTCGGTGAACGTTCTCGTCTGCTGGGGCTCCAGGAACTCGTACGTCTCCTGGTCCACGAACAGGCCCGCCTGCAGTTCGATACACGAATTGAAATTGTCGGTCAGCTCGCGGCGGACGTCTTCGTCCGCCTGGCTGCCCCACAGCCAGGTCTTTTTCCCGGTGACCGTCCCGGCATCGGCGTAGTGCGCCACGCCCGATCGCGACGCCGGCTTGTATATCGCCATGAAGGGCTCGCGCGACTTGTAGGCGAACCACGCCGCTCCATTCTTGTGTCCCGCCACCGCGCTCTCGTCGCGCCCTTGCGAGGTGACCGGCCAGGTCTCGACGAGCCCCGCGCCGTGCTCCTTCACCAGCCTGGTCGGCAGAATGAAGCGCGTGGCCGGATCGTCCAGTTCGACGTCCGCGTTGGCCCACCACAAGTACGGCTTGCGCGCCGCACTCCCGTTGTGGAGCGTCACCTTCTGTTCGAGCGCCGCCCGTCCCGGCCGCAAAACGTAATCGACGCGCCACTGCATCCCGCTCACGCGGTCGGTGTTCTCCAGCACTACCCGTCCGCTCCCGTCCGCGTCGGCGCTCCACGCGAAATCCACCGGCGAGGAGCTGTCCCGCGCGTGCGCTGCCGGAAAATTGGACTCAATCCCCAGCGGCGCCCACGCCCCTCGCAGCCCGACCAGACCTTTCCTGATCGCCGGGTTCGCGTAAAACATTTCGCGCTTGTCCCGCTTGTCCACGCAGCTGTACAGATGCCCCCCGAAATCGGGCAGAATCCGGCACATCAAGTACTCGTTTTCGAGGTTCAGCGTCCGCCACGATTCCATGCCGTGCTCCTGCGACACTCGCGATCGCACCGGATACGGATAGTTGGGGGAGTTCGGCGTGTATATGGAAAACTGCGGAACCGGGTCGGGCGCGCCCTCCCCGTAAGTGATCAGGCGGATGGAATCCTGCCACACTGTGACTGGCGTCGCCCCGGCCCCCGCGTCTTGCGCCCGCAGCGCGGTGACGCGCATGACGCACACCGCGCACAAAACCATCCCCACGCCGGCGATTGCCGCGAGCGTCCGCCCCGCCCCGCTTGAGCTCATCCCCGCCACGCCAAACCGGCTGCTGCTCTTCACGCCGCCCTCCTTCGGGCCGTTCAGCGACCAGTATAACCTTCGACCCCTTACTGAGCCGGCACCGCAGGGAACGGTTGTTCGAGTTTTGCTGCGGCCTCTATAGACCCCCGCCGCCCCTCGCTCCAGTACCGCCGTCCGAGAGCTAAGCGCTTCGCCCAATTTCCTATTACCAAGGAACGTAGCAGTATTAAAGCATGATGGAAGTAAATGTTGAGCGCGATTATTTGGCGGAACTCAGTTCCGCGATATCTTGTTATCTTTCGCTTCTTTCCTCGGTCGCCGATTGCCTCGGCCTGGCGTGCCCCGAAGTCGGCGGCCCCTACCGCAAGCGCATTTCGCAGATGCGCACCCGTCTGTTCTTCCAGACCAACGCGAAATCGATGAAGAGCAGCCTCAAGTCCGTCGAAGGCGAGCTCAACGATTACGCCGTGGTCGCCGCGCAGTTTCTGGATCAGCATGATCTCGACCTGCGCCGGGCCATCGTAACGTTGGAGCGCGTCATCGATACGCAGGCTGCCTGTCACGACTTTCACCGCACCCAGCTCCTCGATCTCGCCACGCGCGTCGAAGAGCCCGGCTTGGGACAGCAGCCCGTTTCCGCCGTCGAACTCGCCGGCGAGCTGCGCCGTTCGGTCGAGAGCATGACCCGCGAAACCGCGTCCATGCTGGACATCATCCGCAAGGAAGTGGCCGAGGTGGAAGCGCGCCTGCGCGGCACCCAAAGCACGGATCCCTCTACCGGCCTGCTCAACGCCCGCGAGCTCACTCGCCAGATGGAGGTCTATCGCGCCAGCGGACTCGTCTTCACCCTGCTCCGGTTCGACCTCCACGGCCAAGTCACCGAACCCATCATGAAGCAGGCGGCCGCTCGGATCGAGAAACAGTTCCGCCATCGCGACCGCGTCGCCCGCTGGAGCGATACCGAGCTCATGGTTCTCTTCCAGGGCCCTGCCGATGTCGCCGAGACGCGCGCCTCGCAGGTCGCTAAGATTCTCGCGGGACGCTATCAAACCGCCAACGGCGGCCAGACCGACATCATGGTGCAAGGGCAGTTGGCGGATCTGGAAGCGGCGCTCGTCTGATCCCAACCGTCGGGTGTAGACGTTCCCGCGCTCTCTCTGCGGGGGTTCGATGGACTTCGGCTATTCGCTTGGCCTGGGCCGGGGAATCGAGAGGCCCTCTACCGTGGGGGGTTCGGGTTTGTAGTAGGCCGACGAAACCTTGCCGTCTTCCAGTTGTATGATCGCCGCCGAGCGACCGGCGGGCCGCTTATAGATCAGGTTCTCGATCACATGCCCCTTGTTCGAGGTCAGCGTGCTGACCGTCGGACTTCCGTACGCCGACGTGATCGCATCTTCCTGGGCCCCGGGCACGATCTGCTCTATCGAAGGGAACGGCGGGGGCGGTTCTTTGGGAGCTGCCGGCGCGACGGCTACCACTACCGGCGCCGCAGGTTCCACCACGACCTCGACGGGCTTTCGCGAAACCGGTGCGGAGCTCGACACTCGTTTACGAGCTAGCGGCTTGGGAGGCTCCGGAGGAAACGTTTGCTCCTTGGTCCCGGGGTCCGGATCTCTGAGCTCCGTTTGTCTCCTCAGGATCTCGAGCGGCCGCGACGGATCGACATGCGATATCCACAGGTAAATGCCGGCGCCAGCGATCAGGACCAAGACCGTCAATAAAAGAACGTCTCTCGTCCCATTTCTCATAGCGCCACCTCCTTGGCTCGAACGACTAGGGTCTCGCATTAACCCTATCATATTTTCCCCTGAGTTTCAGCCCCAAACGTACTGAACCGTACTCGCTCCCGGCCCGATCCGCCGTACTACCGCGCCATCAGCCTGTCGCGCAACGCGGGAGCATATTGATGTTGTCCGAGAGGTGGCGTATGCACTTCCGCAGTACGCCTGGTTTGCGGGTCCGTCCCGGACGTTCCGGGCGTGCGAACCCGAAGGAACGCCGTCACTCATGAGTACCGGTACGGCTTCCGCCGATGCATCTACCTTAATCCAAGTCGCAATCGAGCCCACGGCTGGTATACTGTTTGCATTTCCGGCCTACAATGCAAATCCCAGGGTGCCATGTCCTTCACGACCCAACTTCGAAATGAAGTATCCCCGCGCACCAGGATGATTCTTCCGCCCCTCGTGCCTCCCTACGTCCTGTGTCTGGTGCTACTGTGGACCGCCGCCTCCGTGTGGACCGCCCACGGCGGGCAAGCCCACCCGGAGATTTCGATCTATCTCCCTTACCACTTGTCCGATGTCCCGCTCATCAAACGGGTATTCGATAGCAAGGTTCTCAATGGAGGGGACTACCAGGCTCGGGAGCTCAGTTATGCCGTCGACGCTCTCGATTGCCATTTCATCGCCTGGTCGGCACGCCACGGATTTCCGCATTTCCTTTCTCTCACGAATTACATTTGCACTATCGCCATCGCCCTCATCCTGTGGCGTTTTCTTGCCGTGGATCTCCAGTTGGATCGCGCCGCCGCAGGTCTTCTCATGCTGTTGTTTCTGACCTCTCCTTTCGTTTTCTTCTCCAGCTCCTATTTCCGGTCGGCCAAGATCCTGGTCACGCTGGCGCTGATCGTTCTCATTCGCCAGCTGCATCGCGGCCTGACGAACGTGGATACCTCCGGGAAGCGGTGGCTCCCCTTTGGCATTGTGGCGCTGGCCGCCACCCTGTGCGATCCCCAGGGTTTTTTCTTCGTGCTTCTGATCGCCTCGCTGCTCGGAATCTATGTCGTGGTTCGAAAAGCGCCCTCGGCGGCTGCCGCCTTAGTGGCTGCGGCTGCGGCTGTGGCGATTTCCCGGGCCTACAATTACGCGCTGGCCCCGTACCTGACTCTTTGGTTGAACGGATACTGGCCCGACTTTTCGTTTCAATCCCTGCCGTGGTCCCAACTCCTGAATGGTCCGCTCTCTTACTCCTTGGTCGGCGGCTCGTTGCTGCTGGACACAACCCGCTTCGAGTTTGGCGATCTTCCGGCCCTGTGGCCCCTGCTGCTGCTGGAGGCCGGCATTTTGGCCATCGCCATTTTTCGTGGCCGCCTGTGGGGCGTTATCGCGACTCTCGCGGTGCTCGGCCTCGTTGTGTTGAACACCCTGATGGTGCTCCGGCACCCGCCGCTCGTCTGGGCGGACGTGCGCAGAGCCGAATATTTCACCCCGGGGGCGTTGGTGCTCTCGGCTTTGTTCGGCTTCGCGCTCGCGGCTGCCGCGCCCCGCCTTCATCCGGTCTGGATGCGGGTGGCGCTCGCGTGCGCGTTGCTGGCGAACATCGCACAACTTCCGGCGCACCAGGCCGTGCTTTCGAGCGGCTCCCTGAAGGATCAGATCCCGCTCTCGGCGGCGCTGCGGCGCGCGCTGCTTACCGGGCAGCCCGAACCGGGGATCGCCGATCACCCCTTGTACAAAGCCTTGGCGCCGCCGGAGAACCGGCGGGAGCGGTAGTTCGCCCCGATCTGACCGCGCCTCCGATTCCTCAACATCTATCGACCCACGATCCCACCGTCGCGGTCATCCCGATCCCGCATGGCGGAGCGGTTGAACGTGCGACGGCTTTTTTGTGGGGCGACTTTTCAAGCTGCGCGCGGTTTCTAACCGCGCAAGTTCGGCGAGGCCCGTGGCGCACCCCTGCGGTGGCCGACGAGGACGTCGGCCGCGGATCCGGCGATCCGCCCTACCCGCGTTTTGTAGGGCGGGCGCCCTCGCCCGCGTTCGGCCCCCTGGCCGAACTCTTTCTTAGCGACGGATTGCGGTCAGCAACGACCCCTATCCGGCGGTGAAGAGGTGTGATAGGGTTGACGTAGCATCTAACTTCGTATTTCTTTCCAGCCTCGTTCAGCCCGGCAATCTGGCGGGCAGCGCTCCTGAAAAGTCAGAAACGACTTGATGGTGGTGGGCTAGTCCCACAAGGAGCGCCCCGTGGTTAAAGCAACCGTCCCCCGCCCGGCGAAGCCCGACCCGAGAACCAACCATTTCTTGGCCCGTCTGGAACCGCAAGACTATGACGCACTGATGCGGGAAGCGAAGATTGTCCCTCTGAAATTCGGCAAACGAATGCTGAGTCAGGACGGGCGGATCGATGCTGTCTATTTCCCGATCACCTGTATGTTTTCGTTGCTGGTCACCAACGGTGGCGGGCCGCAGATGGAGATGGCCACCATCGGCAGCGAAGGAATGGTGGGGGCATCGGAGGCGCTCCAGATGCAGGGAGCGATCGGCCTGAACCTGGTTCAGCTCCCCGGAACCGCCGTGCGCATCGACGCCACTGCTTTCCGGAAAGTAATCGGCGGCCGAGCCGCGGCACAGAGTCTGATTCATCGGCATTCGTACGCGCTCTTGCGGCAGGTACTGTACGGAGCCGCTTGCAACCGGATTCACAGCATGGAAGAACGCTGCGCCCGCTGGCTGCTGATGACCCACGACCGGGCCGGGCAGGATACCTTTCCGCTGACCCAGGAGTTTCTCTCTCATATGCTCGGCGTCCGTCGAGCGACGGTCAACGTAGCCACTGGCATGCTGAAGAAGGCGGGATTTATCCGCTACGTGCGGGGGAAGGTCACGGTCATCGATCGGCCGGGTTTGGAGTCGGCTTCCTGCGACTGCTATCGTGCGATCGTCAAGGTTTACGATCCTCTTCGTCCCGAAGCTCCAAAACAGGAAAACTGACCTTTCGGCCACTCCCTTCTTGTGTGCGCTGGCGTTCAGATCGTAATGCACGCTTGCGTACATATAATCTTTGTTATCATCCGTTTGGCAGCTTGACTAAGGTGACCCCCCCCCATAATTAAGATGGGTTAATTTTATGTCAACCGGTACCAATCCTGCACGGGCGCAAGGCCCCCCAACCTCCGAGTCATTGCAGATGGAAAGTCTGCCGCTGGAGGAGAGAATTCGCCAGCGGGCACATGAGATTTGGCTGCACAACGGAGGTCCGGCCGGAACCGAACTGGTTGACTGGCTGGAGGCCGAAAAGGAGCTTCTCGAAGAGCAGTGAAGAGCAGTAAGGTGCGCTGGAGGAAAATGTCATGGCTACATGTTCGCGCTGCGGGGTGGCTGAAACCTGGCTCTACATCAACGGCTTGCCCGTTTGCTTGGACTGCGACAAACAAACGCTGCAGCCGCTCGACTCGCCGTTGTTGGTCACGGGATCGAATCGGCAGCCGCACCCTCCCAAAAAAGCCCAGAGTGTAGAAGACTCGACGCCCGCCGCACCGCCGATTCACAGGGCGAAGGGCTGCTAACATTCGGAGGATTGCAAGCGCGGCGGCTAAGGCTACAGCCGCCGCGCTGGGCATTGGGAAAGATCGGACCGGTAGAAGATGGCTCGGTGCATTTCGGGCTGTTTGCGAACTGACGTATTCTAGACGTGCTGAAAATTCTAGAGGTGCTGAAAAACCCCTAATAACCGCTCCCTGTGGTCGCGGCTTCCATAGTGGTTGGTTTGTTTTTACAGCGTCTTGCCGAGCCGCGACCACAGGGAGCGGTTTACCTCGCGCGTTTTTCAGCAGCCTCCCTAGTGTGGTGAGGCAGAAGTTCGTTGCATGAGAAATTCGCCTCGTTTCGTCACATCCATTGCGCGGTCATCCCGAGCGAAGTCGAGGGACCTGCTGTTGGGGAAAATTGGGGACTGGCATCTCTGACCTGAGCCGCCGCAAGACCTCAGCAGCGCGAAAGCTCTCGTCGGCGAGCGGCAGAGTTGCCTGTCCCCAATTTTCACCCCGCCGGCACGCCTTCCCCCTCCCCTCAACCCCTTCCCAACAATCTTCCAAATCCACTTGCGCCATCCCCCTCCGCCCTGCTATCCTGATCGCTGTCGTCAGGCGACCATTCCTTCCTCGACCCTCGGAGGCTCGGGAAGGCGAAGTTTCGCAAGGATTTATCCGGCAGCAGAAAAAGGTTGCCGCCCCCCTTGCGGAACGGTCCGTGGTTTGTTACTCTAGACGATGTGCGCTTGGTAGTACTATGGCCGGGCGCGGGGTGGGCAGGCACCAAGACGCGGTTTGAGCTTCGCAAGAAGTCTTCCACTGAAGTCCCGATAGCCTCCAGCTGAAAGTGAGCGGCACAGCGTTTTTTGCGTTGTGCGCGTTTCAAGAAAGAGCCGCATAGCGTTTTTTGCGTTGTGCGCGTTTCGAGTGTTCTTTCAGGCTCCCAATAGGTTTCCGGATGGCGTTCCCGGAGCGTGCGGCTTCTTTTAGCGTTGCACGCGATTTGAGGATGGAGCGCACAGCGTTTACGCGTTGTGCGCGATTCAAAAAGGGGATCGTTATCCACACGGCTTTCGAGGCCGGCGGCGAGCAGCTTTCGCAAGATCGCTGATTCCAACCGCGCAGATATTTGAAAATCTGGTTGGACGCGAAACAAAGACCGTCCCTTTCAGAACCGCGACAGTAATGGAGCGGAGTATGAAGAGGATGTCTTTGCCAAGCAGAAGTTCGTCAGTTCATCTGAGTTCAAAACTGAAGTGCAGTAACTCAAACAATTCGGCAGGCTGGACCTCGGTTTAGCTTGCCAAACGGTTCAAACGAGAGTTTGATCCCGGCTCAGAATCAACGCTGGCGGCGCGCTTAACACATGCAAGTCGCACGAGAAAGGGAGCAATCCTGAGTACAGTGGCGTACGGGTGAGTAACACGTGGATCATCTACCTTCTAGTGGGGAATACCTCTGGGAAACCGGAGACAATACCGCATAAGCTCGTAAGAGGAAAGCCGAAAGGCGCTGGAAGAGGAGTCCGCGGCTGATTAGCTAGTTGGCGGGGTAACGGCCCACCAAGGCGAAGATCGGTAGCCGGCCTGAGAGGGCGCACGGCCACACTGGAACTGAAACACGGTCCAGACTCCTACGGGAGGCAGCAGTGGGGAATTTTGCGCAA
>DASYXM010000006.1:0-34343 GCA_035934795.1 Bryobacteraceae bacterium
ACACCACCGTACGTACGGGTCCGTATACGGCGGTTCGGCGGATTCAGCTACGAACCGCCAGCCAATCTCGGAATCCCGAGCGAGTCGAAGTATGCATTGGGCAGCGCAATGCTCAGCGCAGGTGACTGCGCCAAGCGCCACGGACCGTGAGCGCTCCCCGCCGTTTGCGCGGCGAGGTCTTTACCCACTCCACGGCGTCGCAGTTCAGTGAACCGCACCGAACCGCGCTTCCACTGCTTCCAAATCGCAGACCGCAGTCTGCGCCGGAGCCACTGGCCCAGGCCCACCAGCACCGTCGGCGTTTGACACTTTCCGAAATAGCCGAGCCAGCCCCGAACATACCGGGCCACGTCCTCCGCCATCCGTTCCGTGCTCACCCCGCGTGTCCGCCGCGTCAGTCCCCGAACTCGCTCCTTGAACCGGAGAATCGCTTGCGGCGCAATGCGCCGGCGCGGCTCTCCCGATCGTGTGAAGCTGAATCCCAGAAACTTTCGCACCCATGGTTCCGCCACCGCACTTTTCTCGCTGTTTACCCTGAGTTTGAGTTTCGCGGCGAGAAACCGCGTGACGTTTGCCATCACGCGCTCCCCGGCCCGCGCGCTACGGACGTAGATGTTGCAGTCGTCCGCATACCGCACGAACCGATGTCCGCGCCTCTCCAACTCCCGGTCCAACTCGTCCAGCACAATGTTGGATAACAAGGGCGATAAGGGTCCACCTTGCGGCGTTCCTTCATCTACCGGACTCACCAGCCCATCCTCCATCACCCCGGCTTCCAAGAACGCTCGGATCAGCTTCAACATTCGTTTGTCGCCGATCCGTTCTGCCATCCTTGCCATCAGCTTGTCGTGGTTGACCCGGTCAAAGAATTTCTCCAAGTCCAGATCCACCACCCAACGGTAGTCCTGGGCGATGTACTGCTGCGCCTGCTCCACCGCTTGATGCGCCGAGCGCCCGGGCCGAAACCCGTAGCTGTGATCGGAAAACGTCCGGTCCCACCTGCGTTGCAGAACCTGCATCACCGCCTGCTGGATGAATCGGTCCAGCACCGTCGGGATGCCAAGCTTCCGCACCCCTCCGTCCGGCTTCGGGATTTCCACCCGCTTCACCGGTTGCGGTTTATAGGTTCCCCTCAGCAACTGTTCCCGGATGGCTGGCCACTGCTGTTGCAGGTATGCGGGCAACTGCCGGACAGTCATCCCATCCGCGCCCGCACTCCCCTTGTTGGCCTTTACCCGTGCCAATGCCTGCTTGCAGTTTTCCCGCTCGCAGACTTCCTCCATCAACTGCTGCTCTTTTGCCGGGCTTTCTGTGCCGCCCTTCGCCATCGTCGATTCGGTCCCTTCCACAGATACCCTCGGAGCTTCACTCCTACTCTCGTCCGTGAAGGCCAGCACCATCTGTAGCTGGTTCTTCTGCCGCTTGTCGCTCGATGAGTCGCGCGCCATACTTGCCGCTTCCTTCAACCCCTTGCGGGGACCGTTCGGGCCTTCCCCCGTTGCCGGGCTACTATGCCCTCTGCTGACTTCTGCCGTCCGGTCAGGACCGATCGCTCGTTCCTCAGTCGCGAATCCGCGACAAACGGCAGATCTCCCGAGGTAAGTTCGACCGCCTTCCGCGCGCAACCGCCGAATTTACAACCAGCGCTCTTGATGGATAGGGGCTTCGTTGTCAATTGCCAACTCGCCCAGCGCCGTATGCCTCGAATCCGGTTCTTGTACATCGGCTCGCACGTTTGCTCCACGCTTCTTTCAGACCCTCCGTCGCCGGAACGCCCTTGCGCTTCGCTATCACTTCACCTCCATCAGGTTGTGAAAAGGACTTTCACCTTCGAGCTGTCGAACATGCTCGGCACACAATAAACGGCTGCGCCTGTCGCGCAACAAAACGGCAGTCCGCTTACCATGCGGGTCATCAACTGGAGGGAGCGCGCTTCCGAAATAAGAAGGAGACCCAGGACGGCGAATGCCCAATGAGCAGGCCTCGCCCCGCGAGACTGTTCGAGCGGAGCGAGGACGTTACCGAGCCGCATATGGGTACGTTTGGGACACAATTTTGAACGGCACCTCTGCCTATGGGAGAAGTGTGCCTGCTCGCGGAAACGCGCCGTGTTACACTGAAAAGCGCAGTTTTCCACGAGGAGTTTCCCTTGGATCGGCTCACCCGCAAAGAATTGAAGGGCGATAAATTCGCCGAGGAAGTCTTCGATATTTTCGACTGGGCCTCCGAGCACAAGGCCGAGGTCTTCCGCTACGGCGCCATGATCCTCGCCGTCATTGCGATCGCGGCCGGCGTCTTCTATTACAACCGCTATCAAGCGGGGGCGCGCGAGGAGGCGCTGGCGCAGGCGTTGCGCGTCGAAGACGCCACCGTCGGCGACACCACACTTCCTGCGAATCTGCACTACACGACCCAGGAAGAAAAAGACCAGGCTCGCGTGAAAGCCTACACGGAGCTCGCCACCAAATATTCGGGCACTCAGGAAGGCGCGTTCGGAGCCTTCGCGCTCGCGAGCGACGCCGTCGATAAGGGAAATTTGCCGGAGGCCGAGAAGCGCTTTCGGCAGGTGGCCGATGCCGGGCCGAAGACATATGCCGCGGTCGCCAAGCTTTCTCTGGCCCGCGTTTTGGCCGCCCAGGGAAAAACCGCCGACGCCCAGAAGATTCTGCAGGATCTGGTCAAGGATCCGAGCCTGATGGTTTCGAAGGAAGCGGCCACCCTCGCGCTCGCGCAGGTGCTGGCCAAGAGCAATCCGGCGGAAGCCCTGAAACTGCTCGACCCGCTGCGCATGCTCCCGCGGATCCCCGTCAGCCGCGTGGCCGTGACCACGTGGGGCGATATCGACCAGGCCGTCAAAAATAGCAAAAAATAGTGGCACCGCGCCCGCTCGCCCATCTCCGCTTTCCGGTGGAGCAGGGGCGCGGCCGCCGCTATCCGGAGCCGCCTCATCCCTACCGCAATCCCTTCCAACGGGACCGCGATCGCATCGTTCACGCGCGCGCGTTCCGGCGGCTGGAGAATAAAACGCAGGTTTTCACCGCGGGCCTGTCCGATCATTTCCGCAACCGTCTGACGCACACCATCGAGGTCTCGCAGATCGCGCGCACGGCCGCCGCAGCGATGGGCCTCGACGAGGATCTCACTGAGGCGCTCGCGCTGGCCCACGATATCGGCCATCCGCCGTTCGGACACGCCGGCGAGGCGCAGCTGGACCGCCTGATGCGGGGCTTCGGCGCGCGCTTCGATCATAACCTGCACGCGCTCCGCATCGTGGAATCCTTCGAGAACCGCTATGCCCGGTTCCCGGGACTGAATCTGACGTTCGAGGTTCGCGAAGGCATGGTGAAGCACTCGCGCGATTTCGAGCCCGGCGAAATTCCGCAGCTCGACGAATATCTTCCCGGCTTGCGCCCGCCGCTCGAAGCCCAGTTGATCGATATGTGCGACGAGATCGCCTACGATACCGCCGATCTGGACGACGCCTATCACGCGGGCTTGATCAGCGTGGAGCAAGCCGCCGGCAGGGTCGCCAAGTTATGCGAATTTTCCGAGGAGTTCGCGGGGCATTTCCCGGGATCGAGCGAGCGCGTGCGCGTGTATGAAGTGGTCCGGGCCCTGATCGACTGGCTGGTCTCGGGATTGATCGAGGGAACTGTGGCCGCGGCGGCAAGCCTGGGTTCCGCTGAAGATGTGCGCAGATGGCCGTCCCGCGTCGCGCGATTCACTCCGGAGACAACCCAGGGAGCCGCGCAACTGAAGAATTTCTTGCGAACCCGGGTTTACGATTCCGAGGAGCTGGTGGCCAGCCGCCGTATCGCAGCGGGGCATATTGTCCAGTTGTTCCAGCTGCTGATGGCGCGGCCCGATTATCTCCCCTCCGGCTATCGCGAGGAGTCCGCCGGCCAGCCGCTGCATCATCAGGTCTGCGACTACATCGCCGGCATGACCGACGGCTTCTTCGAGCGGACCTGTAAACAGTACGGACTTGCTTAGCGGGCTGCGGAGAAACGATGACCTCGCCGTCCCCAGCGTTCGCGAGGGAATTTCTTATTTGTGGACCGCGACCTCGGTAACGGCGCTCCAGGTGAACTCGACGAATTTGTAAAGCGAGGATTCCAGCAGGCGCTCGACGTCGCTGTGCGCGCCGTATTGGATCGAATCCTCCTCTGTCGACGCCGGTCCGATCCCGTAGCTCTGAATCCCTTTCGCCCGCAGTTGCGCCATGTCCGACGCGCCGGTCGACATGGTGGGGAGAACGGTCGAGCCGGGATACATTCTCTGGCTGACCTGCTCCAGCACGCGATACATCTCGGTGTCCAGGCGCGACGGCGGTCCTGCCGGCCGCTGGTCGCTGGCCGCGGCTTCGATCCGCACCGCCGGATCGCCGATGACCTTCGCCATTTCCGCGAAGAACTTCGGCATATCCTCGTCCGGCAGCGCGCGTATATCGAGCGTGGCTTCCGCCTCCGAAGGGATCACGTTCATGCGGAATCCCGCCTTGAGGATGGTGGGCACCACCGACGTGCGCAGCATCGAATAGCGTCCGGGCTCGTTGACCGCCAGATACCGCTGGATCTCGGCGGAACGTTTGGGATCCAGGAGCCCGTTATACCGGGCGGCCTTCTCCGGAGTGCTGATGGTCGCCAGCTTTTCAAAATAGGTGCGGGTGGTGTCGTTCAACCGCATGGGGGTTTCCCAGGTTCCCACCTTGGCGACGGCCGCGGAGAGGTGCACCAGCGCGTTGTCGACGCGCGGAACGGATCCGTGCCCGGAAGTTCCGTTCACCACCAGCCTGGTCCGGCGTGGCACTTTCTCGGTGGTCCCGAATTGCACGACCGTAACTCGCCCATTCTCGATTGTTGCGCTCCCGCCCTCGGTAAGGGCGTATTCCGCGTTGATGGCGTCCAAATGCCGGTCCACCATGAAGTCGATCCCGGGGCCGGTGGTGCCCTCCTCGCCGGCCTCGGCCAGAAAGATGACATCGCGGTCCAGTTGGGCCTTGTTGCGCTTCAGCAGCAGCATCACCATGAGGTTGGCGGCCAGCTTGTCCTTGTCGTCGCGCGACCCCCGGCCCCAGATGTAGCCGTCCTTCAGCACCGCGCCGAACGGGGCTACCGGCCACTTCTCGGGCTGCACGCCCACCACGTCCGTATGCGCCAGGATCAGGATCGGCCGCTTGCTTCCGTTCCCCTTGAGGCGCGCCACCAGATTCGCACGTGACGGGTCGAGCGCGAACGTTTGGGTGGGGATGCCTTCCGCCTCCAGCACTCCCTTCAAGTATTCCACGGCCTTGGTCTCATTGCCCGGCGGGTTGCTGGTGTCGATCTGGATCAAGTCCCGGTGGTGTCGGAGAACTTCGGCTCTTTGTTTGTCCCAGTCGATGGCCGGGACTTGAGCGGTTGCAACGGCGGTAAACACAACAACTGAGGCGAGTCTCCGCATGAGGTACTCCTGCTAGGCGTCACTCTATCACACCAGATGCCGATCTATCCTCGCGGCCTGAACGCGGAAAGAAATAGCGCGAGCCGGGCCTCCCAGCCCTGTCAGTCGATTCCCTCCCGCGCGGGCTGTATTTGCCTTAGGGCCGGTTTTCAGCCAACTTTATCTGGCCGGATGCGTTTAAATAGGAGTGAGGCGTCATTCTTTGCGGAAGTTGCTGGCCTGGACGATCCGTTGGTCTGTTCTGGCGGCGCTTGTGCTGGCGTCCTCCCCGGCCTCGTTCGGAGCGGCTAAGACCAGCCCGACCGCACTCGACTACTCGGCTTTCGGGCGTAAGCTGTCGAAGGAAGAGCAGATTCTTCAGGCTGTGAACCGGCTGACCTTCGGTCCGCGGCCCGGCGATGTCGAAGAAATCCGCAAGCTCGGGGTGAAGAAGTGGATCGATCTGCAGTTGCACCCGGAGCGCATCCTCGAAAATCCGGCTCTGGCGGGCAAGCTCGAGCCGCTGGAATCGCTGCGCCTCACGCAGGCCGATGCCGCCCGGAATTATCCAAATCCCCAAATGATCCGCGCCATCGTGGCGGGCCGCGAGCCGATGCCGGAGGATCCGGTCACGCGCGCGGCCGTGCAAAGTGTATTGCACCGCGTCCGCGTGAAGCGCGACATGCCCGAATCCGACCCATTGGACCCGGTGACGCCGCTCGAGGACCTGCTGAGCCGCGATCAGATTCGCGCGCTGCGCAACGGCACACTGGACGAAAAGCGCGCCGTGCTGGCTGCGATTCCCGAGAACAAAGTGGACGACGTCGTCATCGCCCTGCCGCCGGGTTTGCGATTTCAACTGATGCCGGCCGCGAGCGCCGCGTTGCGGCGCAAGCTGATGCTGATGAACGCGCCTCAACAGCTGATCTCCTACGATCTGACCGAGGGCAAACTCTTGCGCGCAATCCTTAGCAACCGGCAACTGGAACAGGAGCTGGTGGATTTCTGGTACAACCACTTCAACGTATTTCTGGACAAGGGCGCGGACCGGTTCCTGGTACCCAGCTACGAGCGCGAAGCCATCCGGCCGCGCGTGCTGGCGCACTTCCGCGATCTTCTCGAAGCCACGGCCCTGAGTCCCGCCATGCTGTTCTACCTGGACAACTGGCAAAGCGTCGCTCCGAATACGCAGCGTGGCGGGAAGGGCAAACAGGTTCGCGGCTTGAATGAAAACTATGCGCGCGAGCTGATGGAGCTGCACACGCTTGGCGTCGACGGCGGCTACACGCAGAAGGACGTGACCGAAGTGGCCCGCTGTTTCACCGGCTGGACCATTCGCGCGCCGCGCGACGGCGGCGGATTTTTCTTCAACGAACGCGTGCACGACAAAGGAGAAAAAGTCGTGCTGGGCGTGACGATCGCCGCGGGCGGGGGCAAAGAGGACGGCGAAAGGGTGCTGGACATCCTGGCGAATCATCCGTCCACGGCGCGATTTATTTCGCGCAAGCTGGCCGAGCGGTTCGTCGCCGACGATCCTCCGCCGGAGCTGGTCGCGAGAATGGCGAAGACCTTCCACGACACCCACGGCGACATTCGCGCGGTGCTCAAAACCGCGTTCACCTCCAAGGAATTTTTCTCCCAGGGAGCCTATCGCGCGAAAATGAAATCCCCCTTCGAGATGATCGTCAGCGCGGTGCGAGCGACAGGCGCCGACGTGGATTTCGCGTTCCCTTTGGGGAACCGCCTGACCCAATTGGGAGAGCCTCTGTATCGGAAGCTCGAGCCTACCGGTTATTCCAACCTGGGATCGGAATGGACGACTTCGGCGTCGCTGCTCGCGCGCATGAACTTCGCCCTGGACCTGGTCCAAAATCGCGTACCCGGCGTCAAGGTGAATGCGTCCGCCTACGAAGCCGACACCGCGGGAGTGGCCCGGCAGATTTTATTTCGCGATGCGTCTCCGGAAACGCAGGCGGCGCTTGAGAAGGCGGTGGCGGATCAGAGAGAAAAGAACCCGAATCAAGCAGCCCGGCCCGGATGGATCGCGGGGCTGGTGTTAGGTTCGCCGGATTTCCAGCGCAGGTAGGATCGGGAGTAAATCGATGCAGCGCACACGACGAGTTTTCATGCGAGACGCCGGCATCGCCATGTTCGGCGTCGGCCTTGCACCGGGCTGGCTGACCCGCGCGTGCGCGGCGGAACCGGCGGGATCGCGGAAGAAGGTATTGGTCGCGATCTTCCAGCGGGGAGCCGTCGACGGCCTGAACGTGGTCGTGCCGTTTGGCGATAAACGCTACTACGATCTCCGTCCGGCAATCGGAATACCCGCTCCCGACGGCAGCTTGAACGCGGCCGTCGACCTCGACGGTTTCTTCGGTCTGCATCCGGCGCTGGCCCCTCTGAAGCCAATCTACGATTCCGGCCAACTGGCCATCGTGCATGCCGTGGGGTCACCCGATCCGACGCGATCGCATTTCGACGCCCAGGATTACATGGAATCGGGAACGCCGGGCCGCAAGGCCACCGCCGATGGCTGGCTGAATCGGGCGCTGCCGCCGGATTCCGGGCCGCATTCGCCGGTGCGCGCGGTGAGCCTGGGAACTGAAATGGCGCGTTCGCTGCGCGGACCTAATGAGGCGCTTGCTGTGAGCAATCTTAACGACTTCAAGGTGCGCGATCCCGTGGGTTCCGACCTCTACGAATCCATGTACGGCGCCAGCAGAGATACAGCGCTGAGCGGGACCGCGCGCGAAACCTTCGAAGCGGTAAAGCTGCTCGAGACGCTGCAGAAACAACCCTACTCAGCGGCCAATGGCGCGAAGTATCCCAACGGGCGGTTCGCGCAGTCTCTCCAGCAGATCGCCCGCCTGATCAAGGCGGATGTGGGTATGGAGGTCGCCTTTGCCGACGTGGGAGGCTGGGACACTCACGTCAACGAAGTGGGCGCGACTCCCGTGCAGGGCCAGCTCGCGAATCTGCTGGCGAACTTCGGTGAATCGCTGGCGGCGTTTTGCCGGGATTTGGGCGACCGGATGGCCGACGTGACCGTCGTTACGATGAGCGAGTTCGGGCGAACGGCGCGGGAGAACGGCAATCGCGGCACCGACCACGGCCACGCCAACTACATGATGGCGCTGGGGGGTGGAATTCGCGGCGGAAAGGTCTACGGCGAGTGGCCCGGCCTCGCCGAGGAACAGCTGTACGAGCGGCGCGATCTCAGCCTGACCACCGATTTCCGCGACATCCTGAGCGAGTTGGTGGCCCGCCACCTGGGCAATCCCAAAATCGCCAGTGTTTTCCCCGGTTACGCCGGCTCCGGATTCCGCGGGCTGCTGGGCAGCTAGCCCCAGTTTCATAGTTTATGTAAACCGATGTGGGGCAGGATTGCATCCTGCGGCGGGTTTCAAACCCGCCCAGCGCCGGTTGAAAACCGGCGGCAGCTTGAAAAGCCGCCCCACACTGAAAAGCCGCCCTACACAGCCCGGGAGCTAAGGTGATTCACTAAGGCCCGCGGCCCTACTTAACACCGAAAAACGGCCGATGTAGTCTGTAGTGATTCTCGCGAACGCCGCCAGGTTGACATTCCGAAGCCCCGAGCTATGGGTCTATCTGCTGGGCTTATCGGTACTTTTGAGCATCGCCTTGCGCCGTGTCCGGGCCCGGCAGCAGCCCCTGAACGACGAGCTGTATTCGAAAACCGTCGCGATCGAGCACGTACAAAGCGGCGTCGCCTGGATTCGCCCCGACGGAGCGATCAGAACGATCAATCCGGCCTACGCGGAAATGCTGGCGGGTCCGGCCCGGGACTTCCTGGGGCGGAACTGGTTCGATCTGTTCGCGCAGCAGGAACATGCCCGTCTGCAGGAGGCCTATAGCCAGATGCTCCTGCTCGGCAAAGCGAACCTGGAGGCGCTGTGCAAGCGCGCCGATGGAACTTTCGCCGCGTTGGAGGTCCGCCTGGCGGCGGTCCACGACCATAAAATGCGCTTCATGGGGCACCACTGCCTGGTGGTCGATCATGCCAAGGAGCACCTGATCGAAGCGCAAATTCGCGAGCAACCCGACTCCAACATGGGGCGGCCCGTGACCGCCTGACCAGCGTCGGTGCCGGCTATCGCGCTCCCTCGTTCGCGGGTACAGACAGAGCACTTTCTGAGTTTTCGAGAGCCCTAGGTTGTGAGGCGGGGCTTTCGCCCGGCCGCCGTGCTTCTGCGCGGCGTTCAGGAAAACACTTCCATAGCCGGGCAAAGCCTGGCTGCCGCCCCGAAGGGCGCCCCACAATAACTCTGAAATGGCCTAGCGTCCAGTCGCAGCAGGAAGGTTCACCATCGCTCTTTGGTTAACGCTCACCTTCCCGTATTGGTCGGTGCCGGGCGTCCGTCATAGAGCCGCTTAGGTGCGTGCGCGTTTTTAACGCCGCGCGCCGATTCGCGCCAGCTCAAGCAGGAAGTATGCCGTCGGCACGCCCAACAAGAGCAGGGCCGCGACCACTGCCGTCAGCAGGAGCTGCCAGGGGCTCAGACGCGCCACAAATTCCGCGCGTTTCGGCAGCTGCTCGCGCAGGCCGGCTGTCGCGGCTCTCCGTTCGAGGAAGATCTGTGCCAGCAACAGGCGGTCCGCGCACTCCTCGCAGTCCACCACATGAGCCTCAAAAGCCTCCTGTTCTTCGGGAGCGAGCGCGTGTTCCAGGTAGCGTTCGGCAACGCCATTCTCCTCGATGTAGCGGTGGTCCATAACGCCCGCGACAAGGGCTCCGCGCCCACGATTATGCCATCGCATAAGGCCGCCATGGTAAACTTAAAACCAGCGAAACAGATTTAGGAGTGTCTTCGAATGGCCAAAGTGTGTGAGATTTGCGGCCGCGGCCCCCGCTTCGGCAACCGCGTCAGCCATGCCCATAACGTGACCGCGCGGCGCTGGGAAATCAACTTGCAGCGCGTTCACGCACTGGTCAAAGGCGCCCCTAAGCGCATTCGCGTGTGCACCTCCTGTATCAAGAGCAATAAAGTCCAGAAGGTCGCGTAAACCGCCCGGGTTCCCCTCTTCGATCAGCGCGCACCCGCAGCGAGCCGCAGGCTTTCCAGCTCCGGAAGAACCGCAAATCGCGAAGCGACCGCATCGATGCGCTCGCCGATCTGCGGAATCCGCTCCTCGCGAAGGCCGTCCGATCCCGCCACCAGGTCCAGATAGCCGATGCGCGCGGGATCCAGTCCCATAATCCGGCAGCAGGTGGCGTCGACGGCCGCGCGGCTCGCCCCGGCGACGATCACGCCCGCCGCGCGCGGAGTTCCCTGGATGGGGCCGTTCCCTTCCATGCCCACGATTCCGTCCACGATGGCGAACGAGCGCGGGAACAGACCGTGTAAATCCGCGATGCACTCGTGAATGCCCGCCCAGTGCAGAACGTTCTTCGGCCATCCGTAGACGCCGCCCGGCACCAGCCCGAACAGGTTCTTCATGCTGAGCGTGGCGCCGGCCCAGTGATGCGTCTTCAGCTTCGGCATGGATACCAGAAGATCGCACGCGAGCACGGTGTTGGGCAGGTACAAGGAACTCAGCTTCGATTTCGGGCTCGCCAGCGCCACCGCCGTCAGCTCGTCCAGGTTGAGATCCGTGAAAAGGTTTTCGAAGCCGTGAATCGTGGAGAAGTAGCCGGCTGCGTCCGCCAGGTCGAGCGTCACGCGCCGGTGTCCCGGGCCTTCGGCGATGCGCACCTCGGCCGCTCCCGCCGCGAGAAACGCTTCCCGCGCCGCGTGAACCAGCGCCGGATGCGTGTTGATGGCGGTGCGCTGGTCGAATTCCACGAGATTCGGCTTGAGCACGACGCGCTTGCCGCGCACATCCATACGATGCTCGGCGAGAATGTCCCGCAGCATCCCCGTAAGGTCCCCCGAGTAGGAGTTCATCCGCCGGATCGACACCGCGGGCCACGGCGCGGCGGGACGGCCGCAGCTCTCCACGGCAGCGAGACTCCCCGTCGCGGCTATGAAGCGCCGGCGCGAGAGCGGGGAGCGCGAGAGCTCGGGAAAAGATGCGGGCCTCATGCGGCGAGAAAGAGGTTGCGTCCTTTCAGCGCGGCGCCGGCGAGCGCGGCGATCGCCAGCTCCATGGTGGTTCCGTGCGAGGCGAGCTGCGGCATTTTCGGCGCGCGTCCGTGCGCGGAGAGTCCCAGGCTCAGCCAGTAGGCCGCTTCGCTCGATTGGCAGCGGTCGAGCAGCGTCTCGGCGCGTGCGATGCCCCGCGCGACCTGCGGCGCCTGCGAGGCGTGCAGGGCCACCAGCGCGAGACCGGTGGTTTCCGGGTAAGAATCCGAATCGTAGCCCAGCGCGCGCGTGGAACCGTGATTCCAGCCATCGTCGCGGCAGTGCCGGGCCAGCAGAAATTCGCGCCCCCGCTCAATGCGCGCTTCGAGAGCCGCGTCGCGGCGGCCGCGGTTCATTTTTTCGAGGGCCAGGATGGAAAGCGCGGTAGGTGCGGTCCAGGCGGCCGCGCCCGGATACCACGGCCAGCCGTCAAAGGCGAGCGAATCCTCGGAGCGCCCGCCGGCCAGCATCAGACGCAGCCGGTAAACCCATCCGGACTCCCGCCCGGATTGGGCCGCCACCCAGCGGGCCGCCTTCTCCGCGTCGAAACGCCCTTGCAAATCCTCGGGCAGCAAGAGAACCAGAGCGGCGAGCCAGGTGCTTTCGGGAACCGATTCGCGCGGAGCGAATCCGCCGTCGGGTCTTTGGCATCGCGCGAGCCACGCCGCCCCGCGCGCGATCTCGGCTGGAGCAGCCACACCGGCGGCCGCCAGACCGAGCAACGCGTAACACGTCGGCTCCGTCCACGAACCGCCGCCCGCATAGCTCCACCCGCCGTCGGCGTTCTGACGGCTGAGCAGATCTTCCGCAACAGACATGCAGCCGGGCCAGCCTAACCCATTTCTCGATTTTGCGCGGACCGGTTTCGCGGGGCGCGTGTAAATATCGTGGAACGCGTTTTCCGCATGACAGGCCTAGATCGTGCTCCGCGAAGGGGTCCGCGCCGGGACGGAACCGTCTACCGGCGTTTCTTGCGCCGGCCGCGGCGCATCAAATAAAGTACCAGTACAATACCTGCGGCAATCCAAAGAATCGCCGCCAGCGTGTTCTGACTCATGTTCGCATTCTCTCCTTAACTTTCCGACCCGAGCTGCCCGACCGCTACATATGGAATGATCGCATTAATGGGAACAGGTATTTGAACACCTGCAACATTCCAGGACCGGCCACCACGATCAGCATCGCCGGCAGGATCAGGAAAAAGATCGGAAAGACGAGTTTAACACCGATTTTCGCCGCCATCTCCTCGGCTTCCTGGCGGCGCCGCACGCGCATGAACTCGGAGTGCGTGCGCAGAGAATCCGCGATGCTGGTGCCGAAGCGGTCCGCCTGGATCATCACCGCGACCAATTTGCGCAGCTCGTCCTCGCCCGTGCGTTCCCCCAGGCTGCGCAAGGCTTCGGCGCGCCGCTTTCCGCCGCGAATCTCCAGGTGAACGATTTCGATCTCCTGGCTCACGTCCGGGTACACGGTGATTAGCTCGTGCGATACGTGCTGCATCGCGAGATCGAGGCCGAGGCCGGCCTCCACGCACACCACCATCAAGTCGAGCAGGTCGGGCAATCCCCGGCGGATACGGTGATTGCGCGCGCTGATAAGATGGTCCAGAAAAAAACTGGGGGCGAACCAGCCGGCGAATCCCGCCGCCACCGGAACCACGATCTGCAGGATCGGATTGGCGGTAATCGAAGTGCGGAACAACACCGCCAGTCCCAGGACCACCACGAAAAAGATCGTGCGCAGGCCCAAATACGTGGTGAGCGCCCCGGGCGAGCGATATCCGGCGGCCAGCAAGTCGCGTTGCAGGACGCTGGCGTTTTCCTCGTCGATGGGGACCATCGCGCCGACCTGATCGATGATGGTCGTGACGATATGTTCGCCTGGAGCGGCGCCGGGGAAACCGGCGGTGGCTTGCCCGCCCAATTGTTCGTATACGCGTCCGGGCCGCGCATACACGCGGTATCCCAGGAACGAGATCACCGCGGCCAGCGCGGCGAAGACCACAATCGCAATCGTAATCGCCATACTCTTAGACCTCGATATCGGTAATGCGGCGCATCACGATATAGCCGGCTACCTGCGCCAGGATGGCGATCAACACCATCCACTTCCCGTCGGAATCCGCCAGCATCGAAGGCAGGTATCCGGGCGCGACGAATTGCAGGGCGAACACCATGACGATGGGCAGGGCCGTCAGCACCGATCGCGTCATGCGCCCATGGGCGCTCGCGGCCTTGATCTGCCCGCGCAGCCGGAACCGCTCGCGCACCAGATTGGCCAGCCGCTGCAGGACCTCGCTCAAATTGCCACCCGTCTGGCGCTGCAGCAGAACCGAGGAAACGAACAGCTTAACGTCCAGCAGGGGGACGCGCTTGGCGAAGTTGGCGAGCGCGACCTCCAGCGGAGCTCCCAGATTCTGCTCGTTGAACAAGGTCCGGAATTCCTGACCCATCGGATCGGCCGTTTCGGCTCCCAGCATTTCGAGGCTCACCGAGAACGCGTGCCCCGCGCGCATGGAACGCGCCAGAAAGTCCAGGGCTTCCGGAAGTTGCGCCTCGAATTCCGACATGCGCTTTTTGCGTTTGCTCGCGATGATGAGATAGGGGATGCATCCGAAGACGAAGCCGCCGAGCGCGGCGCTGATCAGGACGAACCCCAGCGGATGCAGGAACCAGCCCAGGAACGCGCCCACGACCGCGGCGATCACGGTGCCCATCAGCAGGCTGGTGGCGGACCACCCCAGGCCGGACGTTTGAATCCACTCCTGGGTGCGGTCCAGAATCTTGTGCCGTTCGATAAACTTGTCGAGCGCGTCGCGCTCCTGCGGATCCACCAGAATGGTGGTCTCGACCTGTTGGCCGTCCTCGCCGCCGCCCGGGTTGAGCATGGTCGCGACCCGCCGCCGGCCGAGGACTTCCAAAAGCCGCGAGCCCAAGCTGACCGCCACCATGATGACGGCGAACAGCACCAGAAAAATAACGCCCACGATCAGCAGGGAATTCATGCGGGCTGGGCTCCGATCTCCACCACGGTCTGAAACAGCGAGGCGGGTAATTGCGCGCCGGTCACGCGCAGCTTTTCGTAGAACCGGGGCCGGATGCCGGTGGCGCGGAAGCGCCCGGTGACGCGGCCTTTTTCGGTCACGCCGGTTTTTTCGAACACGAACAGGTCCTGCATGGTGATCAAATCGCCTTCCATGCCGACGCATTCGGTGATGGCGATAATGCGGCGCGATCCGTCGCTCATGCGCGCGATCTGCACCACCAGGTCGATCGCGGAGCTGATCTGCTGGCGGATGGCGCGCACGCCCATGTTGGCGTTCGCCATGCCGACCATCACCTCCATGCGCCCCATGGCGTCGCGCGGAGAATTGGCGTGAATGGTGGTCAGCGATCCGTCGTGGCCCGTGTTCATGGCCTGCAGCATGTCGATGGCTTCCTCGCCGCGAACCTCGCCGACGATGATGCGGTCCGGCCGCATGCGCAGGGCGTTGATCACCAGCTCCCGGATGCGAATCGCGCCGGTGCCTTCGATGTTGGGCGGCCGCGTTTCGAGACGCGCCACGTGCTCCTGGCGCAGGCGCAGCTCGGCGGCGTCCTCGATCGTCACGATGCGCTCTTCCTCGGGGATCACCGCCGACAGCACGTTGAGCAGCGTCGTCTTGCCCGCTCCCGTGCCGCCGGAAATCACGATGTTCAGCCGCGAGTGCACGCACGCTCTCAGCAGCGTGATCATGCCCTCGGTCAGGGACAGCATGCGCACCAGATCGTCGGCGCTCAGCGGATCGCGTCCGAAACGGCGAATGGAAAGCAGCGGCCCGTCCACCGCGACCGGCGGGATCGCGGCGTTGACGCGCGAACCGTCCGGAAGCCGCGCGTCCACCAGCGGCGAGGATTCGTCCACGCGGCGCCCCACCCGCGCCACCACCTTTTCGATGATGCGCATGAGGTGGGCGTTATCCTTGAACTGCACCGGCGTCTTGTACAGCTTGCCGGCGCGCTCGATGTAGACCAGCTTGGGGGTGGTGACCAGAATATCGGAAATGGTGGGATCCGCGAGCAGCGGCTCGAGCGGTCCCAGGCCGAACACTTCGTCGAGCACTTCGCCGATGATGCGGTCCTTCTCCACCAGGCTGAGAGGCGTTTTCTCCTCGTCCACCAGCTTGGCCACCGCCGAACGCACTTCCGACCGCACGCGCTCCACTGCGACGCTCGACAGCATCTCCAGGTTGATGCGGTCCAGGAGCTTGCGGTGCAGCGTGAACTTGAGCTCCTGATACTCGGGACTAAAACCTTGATGCGAAACCAGGCGATCGACCCATCCGGACTCCTGGGTGGCCAGTACCTGTGTATTAGCGGACATACAAATTTTTTCCTTAATCGGCCGCCCGGCGGAATGATCAGCCGAACAGCGAAAACTTCCTCTTCTTGGACGTCGGTTCCGGCACGCCCCCGATGCGGGCCGCCAGCCGCTCAAAGTCGTCGGCGAGAGCGCTCGGCCCGTCGAGCAGCCGTCCTTCGCTGAAGGCGTCGTGCAGGGCGTTGTAATCGTTCGAAAGCGTCGCGTACACCGGCACGCCCAGCATGGATTCCAGCTCTTCGATGGTCACGTCGAAACGGCGCGTAACCCGGTTCAGGACCAGATGGAATTGCGAACGCCCGTACCCGGCGTCGAACAGGATCTGAATGATCTGCTTGGCCTGGTGCAGCGCGGGAACTTCCTGGGTGGTCACCAGGAAGGTTTGATCGATGCCGTCCAGCAGCGCGAGCGTGGTGGGGTTCACGTTGCGTCCCAGATCGAGCACTGTCCAATCGTACTGCGTGCGCGCAAAAGCCAGGACCTGTCTCAAGTGCGCCGGGGGAAGTTGCTTGGCGGCGGGGGCGGTGGGAGCCGTGATGACTTCCAGATTCGGAATTCCGTTGGAAATCAGTCCCTGCCAGTAACTGTGGTCCAGACGCTGGAGGTTGGCGGCGGCGTCGGCCATCGAATACTGCGATTTGGCCTTCATCAGGAACCCCACCATGCCAGCCTGCAGATCCAGGTCGGCCAGCAGCACCCGGGAGGTTCCCAGGCGCGCCAGGGCCGAGGCCACGTGGCACGCCACGGTGGTCGCCCCGCACCCTCCCTTGGCCGAGACAAAGCCCAGCGCTTTGCCGCTGCGCATGGACTTTTCCCGCATCTGCTGGCGGCTCTGCGACTGGCGTTCGAGCGCCGCCTTCAGGGGCTCCGCCATGGGTGGAAACAGGAATTCGCTCGCACCGGCCCGCAAGGCCCCCAGGATGGCGTCCGAATCGGCGGTTTGCTGAATCGCGAAAACCGCCGGTTCCGCCTTGGTGGAGCGGATTTTCTTGACGATCTCCTCGAGCCGGCCGGTCAGGCGCGTCACTTCGAGCAGCACGACGTCGGGCCGGATGCGATCCATCCGGTCGAGAAACGCCGGCCAGTCCGAGGGAATCTCCGACAGCTCCATGCTGATGCGAACGGGGATGCCTTGGAGCGCCTGAGTCAGGTCCTCCCAAAGCTCCTTCGTCTCGACGATCATGCCCAGGCTGATGGGATACATAGTAAAAATTCGCTTCCTACCGAGGCGCACCCGGAGCGGCCGGAGCCGCTGGAGCGGGCTGCGCGGCCGGTGGAGCCGCCGGCTGCGGCGCGGGTTGGGCGCCCGCCGGAGGTGGCGCCAGCATCGGTACGAATTGCAGCAGCGGCGCTTGTCCCTGCGCCGGCTGGGACGCCTGATTGCTCTTTATAAGTTCCTCCACCGGAATCGGAGCCGGCGTCGGGACGGGAACCGGTCCCGTAACATCCATTCCCGGCGTCTGCGGGGGAACCTCGGATGTGTTGGGCTCCAGGAACTTGCTCGGCAGCTTCAGCCCGGGCAGGGGCTGGCCCTTGGCAATCGGCCGTACGATTTCCGGCGTCACCATCACGAGCAGCTCCGAATTGTTCTTGGTGATCTGCCGGGAGCGGAACAGTTTTCCGAAGAACGGAATGTCCCCCAGTCCCGGAATCTTATTGAAGGTTTCCGTGTCGCGATTGTCCAGCAGTCCGCCGATGGCGAAAGTTTGGCCTTCATCAAGCTCTATTTCGGTCGTAACGCGCCGCGTCGATAGGGCCGGGATGGTAAATCCGTTAAATTGCAAACCGTTGGCGAAATCGAGCGAGCTGACTTCCGGCGCCACCTGCAAGCGAATGGTTCCGCGCGGAGTCATGGTGGGCGTGAAATTGATGCGGACGCCGAATTCGCGGAACTGGATGGTCACCGCGCCCAGGCCCGCGCCGCCTCCCTGCAAGTTGGGAAAAGGAAATTCGCCGCCGGCCAGGAAGCTGGCCGAGCGCCCGTTGATGGCCAGCACGTTGGGCTCCGCGAGAATCTGCAGGAGGTTGCGGCTTTGCAGCGCGGCGATGGTCGCGCCCAGGTTCAAATCCGGCCGGAACAGGAAGACTTCCAGCGCCGAGCTTAGCGTCAGAGTGGTGTTGTTGGTGCCGGCCCCGGTGCTCACATTCGGCGTCACCAGGGGCGGCGTGAACTGGCCGGTGGTCACCCCGCCGACAGTTCTGCCCGTGCTGAAAATATTCAGGCCCAGCTGTTGGGTGGCGGAGCGGTCCACGTCCGCGAACTTCACTTTGATGAGGATCTGGGCGTCGGTCGGCGGCACGTCGACTCGCAGCAGGTTGACCGTCTTTCCCAGCGTCGACGCGATATCCACGGCCCGCTGGGCCGCCGATAAAGTCGGCACCGTCCCGCGGAGAAATACGGTATCGCCTTCCATCTCGAGCGTGACGTTCTGATTCCCCATTTCCTGTGCGACCTGATGGCGAATGCCGTCGATGCGATTATCGTTGCGATTCACCGTGAGGTCGAAAAACAGCCGGTTTCCGCCTTGCTGCCATACGATCATGCTGGTTTCGCCCGGCGCCTTGCCGTTGATCACGATCTCGTGCGCCGTCACGGCGATGGCTTCCGCGAGATCCCCGTTGGCCACCGAAATCCGCTCGACGATTTGCGGCGAATCGACCAGCACGGACTTACCTACCGTGACTCCCAGCTCCCGCGTCGCGGCAGTCTGGCTCACGCTGTTGTCCTGGCCGGAAACGAACACGGCCACCAAGAAAACGACTCCGACACGCCGGATCATTTCGATTTACCCTCCGAGCCATCCTCGGCCTGGAATTTGGACTCGGTCTTGCGCGATCCGTGGAATACCTCTACGGTGATCGGCGGAGGAGGCGGAGGAGGCTTAGGAGGGGCCGCCGCAGGCGGTGGCGGCGGAGGAGGCGGGGGAGCGCGTTTCACGGCGGCACGCGCCGGCGCGGTTCCGGATTTATCCGGCGGCGCCGCTCCTCCCTTGAACAAATACGCCATGGCCGTGCCAGGGGGCTTGGTTTCTTCCCGATCCGTGGGATTCCGCAGCACCAATTGGATGCGCGCTTCGTTGCTCGCCAGGCTCATGATTTCCGCCTGCTCCGGCGTGACCAGCAAATTGATCACCCCCACGCTGACGGGCTTGCCTTCGGCGTCCTTCTGGATGCTCTGTCCCGCCGAGAGAATCTCGATGTTTTGAAGCAGCGTCTTGGTGACCGTGCCCAGGGCCGGGTTGCCGCCCGGCGGATTCCCGGCGATCAGCACGTCGACGTGCTGTCCCGGCGTCGCGAATCCCGAAATACCGGCCACGTCGTTCATGCGCACGGCCACCGCCCGCATGCCCTGGGGAATAATGGCGGCGAGACCCGCTCCGGCGCCCTTAGCGGCCAGCCGGCTTTCGAGGACCACCTCTCCCTGATAGATCTGCTCCACCACGCCCCGGTTGACGGCATCCTCCGGCTTGAGGATCGCCCCTGGCGGCGGCGCGCCCACAAAATCCGCCACTTTGACGTCGCTGTCCTTGATCAGCTCGCCGCCATTCAGATTGCGGGCCGCCACCACCAATTTCGTCGTCGGCGGAGCCTGATTGGAGGACAGCTGCGACGAGATTAGCCGGTATAGGACCACGCTGGCGACCGCCGAAACGGCCAAGGCGAATAGCACCACCACCAAGAATCGTTGCTTCACGAATTATTTACTCCCCCTCGATTTCCGCGTTTCCCGGATCAGCTGCTCTGGTTGGCCGCCGCCAGGCGCGAATTCACAATGCCCCACAGGTTACTGACGGTCGTACCCATGGCGATAAACATGGCCGCTCCCGACAGGCACACGAACGCCAGGAGGAGCGAATACTCGATCAGATCCTGGCCTTGGTCCCGGCGAATGAAATCAACTATCAATCCTTTCATTAGAGCATGCCCTCTTCGGTTACATATAGGAGTACCGGGACGTGGGCCAGGCGATTTCCCGGCCCCCCGGTTCGCGGCCCGCGCCACTAGCTTGCGGCGACGTCCGCGTTGGACAGCGTGCTGTTCGCGATTTTCCAAATGTTGCCGATCGACGTACCCGCATTGATGAACAACGCGGCCGACGCCAGGCACACAAAGGCGAGCAGCAAGGTGTATTCGATCAGGTCTTGCCCCTCTTCTTCACGGACGAAACGCATCATAAGTTGCTTCATGGATTTACTCCCTCTCTTGGTTGTTGTTGAAATTCGTGATCCTTAGGATTCACGCGTGCGGATTCCGTGACCGGTAGATCACGTCCTCCCAATCCGCTGGCGGTACCAGCAGAAACCTGTAAGTTGGTTCCGGGCGCGCTTGGCGCGGGCCGGAACACGATGGCCAGGCCGTCGTCGTAGCGGACGCGCCAATGCCTGGACTCCTTGATGGCCCCGGCGAGCGGCGAACCCGCCGATATCAGAATCGTATCGACGCCGTAACGGGCCAGCGTCTTTTCCCAGTCGTATTTGACGCTCATCACGTCCATCGCTTCCAGGCAAAACTTGTCGCCGTACAAATCGCTGCGGCCGTCGATGTATACCTTGCCGCCCCGCGGAGACAGCTCGTAAATCAGGTAGTCGCCCCACTGGTCGTACGTGAAAATTCGCTGCCCCGGATTGTCGAGCGCGGCGAGCGCCCCGGCGGGAAACGTGTGGGGATCGAACTCCGGCTTGAACTTGGGTCCCGCGCCCGGCGCGGATATAGCCCCCGCCAGCAGCAGCAGCACGGCGGCAGAAACCGCGTGCACGCGCCAGGGCCGCTCCATCGCGACGAGTTCCTCGCCGATCTCCTCGAAATTGGCGAACACGCTGCGCAGCCAGCCCGCGATGGGAGCTTTGCCGAGCGCCCGCAGCCAGTGCAGCACGGGAGGGGCCGCGAACGGAGCGGCCACCACCATAAAGATTGGAACGTTGCGCGCGATCACCAGCGACATGTGGGCCCATGCCATCAGCACCACCACTTCCACGAACTGCCGCCGGAGCCCGTACCAGATCGCGGAGCTTACCGCCAGCACCAGCATGGCTTCGATCAAGGGCGCCGCGCCCCACCGGAAATTGGCGGCCTGATATTCGCTGACGTGATTCAGCGGGAAGCGGTCGTTGAGATATTCCCAGATGTGCGCGTGCAGACGATAGGTGTACGGATTCACCAGGCTGGCGAGCGCGCATCCGGCCGCCGCGGCGAAATACGGGACGGCGCTGCGCAGGTGGGCGATGCGCTCGCGCGCGCCGGGAGCCACCGCGGCGTTGACCAGCGAGCCGATGCCGTACAGCCCCACCATGGCGACGCCCACCAGGAATCCGGCGTGGACGTTGACCCACAGGATGGTGATCGGCGGCAGCAGCCACAGAAGCCTGGCGGATGGCATTTCGTTGTGGGGCAGCCTTGCAGGCTGCAGCCGGCTTTCAGCCGGCTCCTCCGGCCGGGCGGAAGCCCGGCTGCAGGCTGGAAAGCCTGCCCCACGAGCCCGCTCCAGGATCGCGACGAAGATCAGCAGGAACAGCATGCTGAACAGGTGCGGACGCGCGAGCCAGTGCATGGACGCGCCGCCCATGGCGAGGCCGGTCAGCACGATGGCCACCAGCGGATTCTCGCGGCCCGCCCGCACGGTGGCGGCGAGCACCAGCTTATACAGCAGCGCCGACGTCAGGCACAGCACGAAAATGCTGACCAGCGCGACGCCGCCCAGTCCCCAGCGCCCGTGAATCCAGGCGAAGCACACGTCCCACAGCCATTCCCAGGCGAAGAACGGCGCGCCCGGCTTGGTGAAGCTGAACATGTCCTGGCGCGGGACCGCTCCGTGGGCCAGAATCCATTCGCCCGTGCGGATGTGCCAGCCGGTATCCCCGTCGGCGAGCATCGTGCGCACGCCGTCCAGCCCCGAGAACAGATACACCAGCGGGTACAGGAACGCGACGTCCGTCAGCGACGGCATCAGATGGAACAGCGGGTTGGTCTTCGTTTCCGTCATCTATTGGATCAAGGTGGGCTTGTAAGTTACGATCGGATTCGTCGGGCCCGCGAGTACCATACGGGTGGTACCGTTTGCCATGATAATTGCGCCCGTGACGAGCTGCAGCGGACACTGCCCGCTGGTCGCCGGGCAGTTGAATCCGGTATTGCCGTTCCCAAGTTCCGTCCACGCGCCGCGGGGCTGATAATACACGCCATTCAGCGCGATCTTCCCATTGCCGTTTGTAAAATCAACTCCACCCGGAGAGGTGGCCGTAACGTGGTTCACCTGCCATAGCACGTTGCCGGCTAGGGCAGTGGTGTTGCTGCCTGCTGTGGGGAGCGATCCTTCGGGACAGCCAATCCCGCAGGAGAACACAGCACCGTTGTCGCCCGTGACGTTGCTGTTGGGGTTAGTAGTGGTGCTGCAGGTCAAGTCACAACCCGCCGATCCAGCAGCCTCCGTGTACCCAACCGTCGAGTTGCGCCGGTCTTGCCACCATACGATGCCGGTGTATGCATCCAAAGCCGGCACGGCCCCGTTGACCAGGCCGTACTGCGTGATGACGCCGCCAGAGTTCGGGATCGCAACGCCGCCTTGGTTGAGCGCCGTGCCGCCGTTGTTGCCGATGCCATTACCGTTGACGAGCGGGCTGAAGTTGACGCCCGCGGCGGACGCGCCGGAGTTGCTCGTCAGGTTCAAGCCGGGGTAGGCGGCGTCGGTGAAGATGAACATCGTCCCAGTTGTTTGTGCGGCGCCCTGGGTACCATCGATAGTGCCGTTGTTGGTGAGGACTTTGGTGCCGGACGTTCCGGCCATCACATATTGCCCGGCGGCGAGCGTCATCGTGCCGCTGTTGGCTAGCCCGCCGACAAACACGTACGTCGGAAAGCTTGCGTTCGTCGTGCCACTCGTGGCGATGGGAGTGCCCGACACCGTCAGGCCGGTGCAGGCCGATGCGGCGGTAGCGGTGTTAAAGTTGACGTTCCCGGATATGTTAACGGGGGCTCCCGTGAGAACCGGCAGCCCTTTGACCATTTGGTACGAATAGTAAACGAAGGGGCCGAGCGTGCCGCCGGAAATGGTGCCGCCGGTTCCAGTAGGATCCGGAATTCCGCAGGTCGGCATGTTCGCTCCAGAGGTCATGAGCGGCGGCTGGGAATTCGGCGCCATGGGATCTTGAAACTCCGCGAGGTTGTTGGTGTTGGTCGCCGTCAGGGCGCCGCCGCTCATGTTAAGCGTGGGCCCTTTTCCAGCCACGACGCCATTTGTGGTGGGTCCGCCGGGGATGGCGTTCGCACCCATGATGGTGAGCGAACTCGCCACCAGGCCCGCGCCTTGCTCGAGGCCAGCCTCTTGCTGCGAGCACCCCTGCGCCGTGGTGCTGCCCACGCCGCAGTTGGAACCCAGGATGACGCCCTTCGGTGCGCACAGATCGGAAGGGATGGCGTTGGGGCCGCACGCCTGGGAGCCGCCTGCGCCGCCGCCTCTTCCGTTGCCGGTCTGAAAGTCCAGGCCGCAGACGAATCCAGCGGCATTACTCGAGGCGCAGTCCCCGGCGCGGTTCATCCCATAGAACGATCCCGGCGAGATCGTCGCGACAATCGCGCCCGTCGCAACGGCCGAGACGGTCCCCGTAGTGTTCCCTAAAATGGAAGAAAACAACTGGGGGATACTTTGTGCAGTTCTCACCTGCACCCAGTAGACCAGCCTGTTGATGGTGCCCGTCACCGGAATGGCTGCGCCCGACAGCGGATCGGTAGTAAGATCCCCCGACTGGATCGTTACATGCTGCGGTAACGCGTCGGTGAAACCGTTCGCGGTTGCATACTGGCAGCCATTGCTCAGATTGCTCGTCGATGTGCCGGTGTAATTCGAGCACCCGTAGTTGGTCGCGGTTTGACACTCCACCTGCGACGGTCCTGTGCCCTCAGAGGCGCAACTCCAGCCGGTGAGGCCCGCGCCGCCGCCCAAACGAGTGATCGCCTCTTGCACGGCGCTGAGCGCGGCGCTATCGGCGGATGCCTGGGCCTGCTTCTGCACGAAGAACGACCATCCTAAATCGACCGCCAGCCCCATCATTCCGGCCATGGCGAAGAGCGCCAGCGTCACCATCACGATGGCTTGTCCCCCAGAGCGTTTACGACGTGTCTTCATACGTTCCCCTCAGAACTGAATGTAATCCGTTGAAGTGGCCCCCAAAGTAAAGCTGCCGAATTGGGTGGTCTTTGCCCCCGGCCAAAACATGGCGATGGCCGAGTGGAAGGGCGTTCTAATCTGAATCGTGAGAGGCTGCCCGATGGCATCCTGGTTGGTGCCGCCCGTCGAATCGTAGAACGGCCAGTTCCCGGTGCAGGCGGCCGAGGTCCCGTCAAGCTGGCACGGCCCTGTAGACGCCGCCCCACCGGCCCCGGGGATAAACGTCAGTTCCGTTTGCGCCGGATCCAGCCCGACCGCCGCGTTCCTAATCGTCTGTGTGATCTGGCCCATCGTCACCTGGCAGTTATCTTGGTTGTTGGTGGCTGCTGGAACGCAGTTGATCCCGTGCACAACCGCGCTCCGGACACCCACCTTCACCGAATATGCCAGCGTGTGGTAGATCCACATCCCGCGCGAGATCTCGAAAATCGAGATCAGGACAAAGATAATGGGAATCCCCACGAAGGTAAACTCGATGAGCGACTGTCCTTTTCGGGCTCGGCGTCTCATTGGGAAATGGTCCTCACCTCCGCGGTTCGCACGAACGTGATCTGGTTCGGCAGTATTCCGGGGATCGGAACCAGATTAATGCTCTGGTACGTCACCTTCGATTGGACCGCGTTTTTGCCGTCCGGCCCGGTGAGATTGGTCACGGTCACCAGCACTGTCCCGGAACAGGTGCCGCCTGTGGGGACGTTGGGCAGCATCGCCAATTCCGCCAAAGCGGCCTTGCACGGGTCAACCGCAATCGTGCTGGGCTCCGCACTCACTATGGCCGCGACTCGCGCCGCGTTTTGTGTGCAAATCGCGGAGTAAGCGTAGAAGCCGAAGTCGAGAATTCCGATGAACAGAAAGAAAATCCATGGCGAGAGCAGCGCGATCTCCACCATGGCCTGGCCGCGCTCGCCGCGCCGCTTCGAGATTCGATTCCGCATACTTACATGGCTCCGCATTGCATCTCCCGGCATCGCATCGCCGGACTACATCTCCCAATGGCTCACTTCGTCGGGCGCTTCGGCCCCATTGGTTTCCGCGCGATCGCGGAAAACCGGTCTCCGGAATAATAACTCCAGCCGCTGGGATCCGTCGGGCATCGGCTCGACCGCGGCCACCCGCGCCCGCAGGCTCAGATACTTCGTTTTAGCCGGCTCCAGATCCATCGGCAGGGATAACTCCAGCTTTACGGAGTCCCCCACCACCGGCTGCCACACGTTGTGCAGCAGCGTTCCCAAATCCAACTGCAGGCGGCCGGTCTCGATACTGGTCGCCGTTCCCGAAAGCTCCAACGCGGCGTCGGGACCGCAGAAGATCTTACAAGGCAGATCGACCTTCGCGGAGAACACCTGGTCCTCTATTCTCATGGTCCTATACAGTCCTTAGGGGGGCTTCTCTAAGATAGGGGAAAACAAGGGTTTACTGCAAGACTGTAATTTGGGATTAGGGTCATACTGACCTCCGTCAGTAAGGTACTAATAGTACTAGTCGTGAGACTGGGAGCCGCTCCCTGGGCCGCTAACTCCAATAAGTATATTGCCTTAGAGCGCAAGTAGTACTCCATCGGTAAATTCAGCCTGATGCGGTACCGAACCGGAATTTTACATTCCCGCTAAAGCCTTGTAATGACAGTGTGTTCCTGCTATCATCAGGAATCGCCGCCTGGGTTTTGGTTGGAACGCGCGGAGGAAGGCGCGGAAGAACACGCGGAACAGGCGGCGGAGCCAGGTTCTTTCGGAGGATTTTCAGTGAAGAGCCACACGGTCATCGTAGCTTCGGAGGAGCCGCTGGTCGAAATCGGCGCCCGCGGCTATTTTCAAAACGATCCGGATTTCGAACTGGTAGCCGTGTGCGGGTCCACGGCGGAGGTGATGCGTTCGAGCGCGGCGCTGCGTCCCGACGTGGTGGTATGGGGCCTGGCGCTGGACGCCGATCTCGCCTCGCTGCGGCAACTGCAAAGGGTATCCCCGCACTGCGCGATCGTGCTGTGGACGCGGGGAGTGTCGCTGGAGGTGGCGCACCTGGGCGTGGCGCTCGGCGTGCGCGGTTTCATCAGCACCGCCTCCTCGCTCGAAAATTTCGGAGAGTGCCTGCGCACCGCGGCGCGCGGCGAAATGTGGATGGAGCATTCGCTCACCATGGGCCTGCTGGCCAGCCGCCCGGTGAGCCTCAGCAAGCGGCAGAACGAACTGGTCGGATTGCTGGTGCAGGGCCTGAAGAACAAGGAAATCGCGGGCGCCATGGGGATTTCCGAGGGCACCGTGAAGGCGTACCTGACGACGCTGTACGAAAAGGTCGGCGCGCGGGACCGTTTCGAACTGGCCTTGTTCGGTTTGAAGAACCTCGGTTCGTTGCGGGGCCCGCTGGGGGGAAGGCGCGGGGAACCGCGGCCGGCGCTGGTCACCCAGCCGCAGCAGGGCGGGCATAAGCCGATCTGAAGCGCGTGCAGGAAACGAATTCCGTCATGGAGCTCCCGGCGACCGGCTCCGGCCAGTCGGAAATCTTTCAGCTGTGTGTCCCCATCGGGCGGCCGTCCACGCGCAACCTGTTTTATTCGCTATGCGTGCACGCCGCGGTGGTCACGGCGATGTTCACCATCACCCTGCCCGCTACGGGGCCGGCGTCGAAGCCCGTGGAACGGCTGTCGCCGACGGAATTGCGGCTGGACGGGCATCTGTATTACGTCTCGAAGATTCCGGCCGCGGAGCCGGAGAAGCGGGACAGCCTCAGGCTGACGCTGCCGCGCGCGGCCGCAGCCGGCAAAGCGCCCGCTCCGGCGCCGCCCCGGCAAGCTTCTCCTAAACAACTTCCCGCGCTTCCGGCCCCGCCGCAACTGACCATTACGGCCCAGGTACCGGCCACGCCATCGGCCGCCGCGCAGATCGCCGCGACGCGCCAGCAGACCCAGCGGATGCTGGCCCGCACGTTCATTCCGCCGGAAGTGAAGCGCAACCCGGCCGCGACGCAGACGCTGATCCAGCCGCTGTCGCCGCCGGATCTGGTGCCTCCTCCGACGCCGCTGCCGTCTTTCCGCATCTCTTCACCGCAATTTCCGAGAATCCCCCGTCAGTTCGTCGCGCCGGGACGCCGCACTCCCACGCCCCCCGCACAGGTCCAGAACGTGCCGGTGCCGAACGTGGAGCTGGTGCACGCCGATCCGGTTCCCACGGAACTGCAGCCGAAGCTCGCGCTTCCCCGCACGCCTCCTCCGCCGGAGCCGCCGCCGGTGAAAGCGCAAGGACCGACACCGTCGCCTGAGGGCGACGCGCCCAATGTCCTCTCGTTGAGCGATCGTCCGGCGCCGCTGGATAAGACTATCGTGGTGCCGCCGGGCAATATCGCGCAGGAATCGGGAGACGCCGCCGCGGCTCAGGCCGGCGCGGCGACGGCGGCCTCGACGGGTCCATCGACAGCGGCGGCGGCCGGTCCCTCTAATTCGGCGGTAGCGGGTCCCAAGGCGGGATCGCCGGCGGGAACCGCGGCGGGCACGGGGACATCGGCGGCGGGAACCACGGCGGGCGCCGGCGCGGGACGCGGCACATCGACAGGAGCGGGATCGAACGCCGCGGGAACCAACGCCGGGGCGGGAGGCTCCGGCACGGCGGTCGCCGGCACGGGTCGCGGATCGGTGGGATCGGGGATCGGCGCGGCGCTCGCGGGAGCGTCTTCGACGGGCAGCACGACCGCCATTGTGGGCAGCACAAATCCCGGCGCTGGAGCGGGCGCCGGGGCTGGTATCGGGACGGGAACCGGCGGGACGGGCGCGGGCGGGGCGGCGGCCGGCCAGTCGATCAACAATCCTCCCGGGGGCAGCTACGACGCGGTCGTGATTCAAGCCTCGCCGGTCGATCAGTATCCGGAAACGCGCGGGCTGCTTTCGGGGCGTCCGGTTTATTCGGTCTACATTTCCGCGGGCGCCACCAGGGATTGGACGCTGTACTTCTGCATCCCGAATGAAAAGCCGCCGTCGACCAACACTCAGATGGTGCAGCTCGATCCGGCGCCGGCGCCGATCCGCGCGCCGTATCCCTACAAGTTGACGAGGCCGGCGGTGGCGCTGCCGTCCTGGGAAAAATACGTGCTGGTGCACGGCTACGTGACCGCCGAGGGACGCTTCCAGGAGATCCGCATCGTGCGCTCGATTCTGCCGGAGACCGATAAGGCGATCCTCGCGTCGCTGGCGGATTGGGAATTTCGCGCGGCCACCAAGGACGGCGTCCCAGTGCGGGTGGAATTCCTGCTTTCCATCCCCGCCAAAGGGCTGTAGAGGCCGAGTCGCAGCGGAAACCGCTGCCTACGGCCGCGGCCCTGAATGGGCGCTTTATGTTTACGGCGCCTGGGCGTTTTCAGTCCCAAAAACAGGTGTCGAGAATAGTCTCGACACGGCACGCTGAGACAGGCTGCTGAAAAACGCGCGAGGTAAACCGCTCCCTGTGGTCGCGGCTAGGCAAGACGCTGTAAACACAAAGCGCCCCATTCGCAGCCCCGACCACAGGGAGCGGTTATTAGGGGGTTTTCAGCATCCTCTGAGAGCGTGCGCCACAACCAGGACGGGGGATCGTCAAACTACCAGATGTAGCCGACCGAAAGGGTGGCGACGAAATCGTTGGGGATCCCGCTCATGGTGGAGCCCGGACCCGGCGCGATCACGTCCTTCGGCTTAGTGCTGATGAAATCGCGGATCTGCACGCGGAGACGCAGGTGATTGTTGACCTTGTATTTGACGCCGGCTCCTATCACGCCCACGGGCTGAACCTGGCGCGTCGCGGTGAGCGCCGCAAAGCACGTGGACGCGGTGAGACAAAGCGGCTGGGGGGCCCCCTCGTCGCCGGTGGCGGCCAGCAGCTTGAGACCGCCGCCGAAAGAGAAGAACGGCCGCATACGCGACTCGCGGGGCTTGAAGTGCGCCAGGATTTCACCGGTCATCAGGTGCGTGTGGGCGGCGAACGA
Organism: Bryobacteraceae bacterium; assembly: GCA_035934795.1. Lineage (GTDB taxonomy): Bacteria > Acidobacteriota > Terriglobia > Bryobacterales > Bryobacteraceae > Palsa-187. Next base: position 28,969 of record DASYXM010000006.1, read on the forward strand.
TTCCGAGACGCCCGCGGAGCTCTCCTTAAGCGAGCTCTGCCGGTACAAGTAGGTCGCTTCGCCGCTCCAATAGCGGTACATATCCTCGCCGCCGTAAACGCCGAAAACGGCCCCATTCTTGAGGCCGGCGCTCGCGGTCGCGCCGTCGCCGCGTTTCACGGTGAAATCGTTGCCGGCACCGAAACCACCGATCGCGCCGACTTCCCACTCCTGGGCGCACGCCATCGCGGCCGTCAAGACCAGCACGCACATGCAAGCTCTCAGCATTCTCTCCTCCTGAACTCTTTCCTACCGACTGCGCTTACGGACTGACCACGCGCACCTGCAGCGTCGTGGAGGACGCTCCGCCCGTAATGGTCAAGGGCACGGGATATCCGGGCTGGACCGCATGCGGCGCACGGACCTTGAGCGTGTAAACGGTGGGCCAGCCGGGCGACATCACCGCCGAGGTCACGGTCATGCTCTGGCCGCCGAGGGTGACCGTGGGCGGCGCATCCACCAGCGACGGCGGGCTGGCCACGGCGGCGTTGCCCAGCGCGGGAAGCGGCGTGGCCGTTCCGAGGCCGGTTAAATAGATCGTGATGTTCGAATCGGGGTGAACGGGATTCGAAAAACCCAGCACCTGGCCGTCGTCGTCCCGGTAGACCGCCGGAAGTCCGGTCTGGCTGCCCGACGATCCAGTGTGGAAGATCGCGGGGGCGCTGCCGTGGGAGGTGAACGTAAACGGGTTGCTGATGCCGCCCGGGGCGCGCACGACCATGGTGGCGCTGCCGGACACCGTGTAGGGCAATTGACCCACCAGGAGGCCGGGCGTCGCGATCAGCAGCGGCATGGCGATGTTGTTCACCGTCACGCACGCTCCTCCGAGCGAAGTGGGCCACGGAACGCCGGGAGCCTGGGCTGAAGCCCCCGCGAGGCCGGACCCATTAATGTTGATCGCGCCGCCGTCAGCCACCGCGGACGTCAGATCCGCGGTATTCACCACGCTTGCGATCAGCGGCTTGGGCAGCGGCACATAGAAGTTCCCGGGCAGAACGGTGACTCCCGAAACGGTCGCCACGAAAATCGTGGACCGATCCGGCGAAATCGCAAGCGACCGCGTGAAGGACAGAACCGATTCGCCGATCTGCCCGATCGGCGGGTACTGCATGGTGGATCGCGTCACCGGAGATTCGGCCAGCAGCGCCGGCAAAAACTCGTTCTGGTTCGCCGGATCGAAAAACTGGATCACGCCGGGAGCGTTATCGGCCGTAGAGGTGGTGCGCAGCCCGACTCCCAAATAAGCCATCTCGCCGGAAGCGGTTCCATCCGAGGCGGGGAACGGCAGTCCGATGGGAGCGAGTCCCGCGTTCAAAAGACTGGTCCCCGCGATGTAGAGGCCGTCCCACAGCGCCCCATAAGGTCCGCCCAGCGATTTCAAGTCGTTGCGGGAGGCCACCCACGCGTTGGCCGTGACGTCGTATTCGGCGACGTTTCCATCCGCCAGCTCCAGGGTCATGTACTGGTTGCTGGGCGAGGCCATCAGCGCTCCGTCCGGCGTACCCAGACTATTCGAAAAAATCGACGGAGTGGTGGCACCGTTGAGCGTGCAGGGAGTGTTGGCGACGCGGTTGACGAAATCGACGTGATCGATAAAGGCCGCCGGCTTGTCCCCGCTGCAAGGATTCGGCTCCCCCGCATTTCGGGCGATCGCGAACATGTTGCCGTTGACTACGCCGATGGAGCGTGGGGCGTTTCCGGCCGGAAACACGATCGGATTCGACTGTTGCAGCAGGTTCAGGTCCAGCACCGTGGCGATCTGCGAATTATCGTTGCCTACGATCAGGAAATTCTGATCCGTCGTCAGAGTCATTTGCACGGGGGTGTTGCCGGTGCGCATCAGCGGCGCCGGAATCATGCGCTGGGTGGCCATGTCCATCACCAGAACGGCGTTGATATCCTGGCGCAGCAGGTACAGCCGCCCACGCGCCGGATCGGCCAACATGTCCACGATCTTTCCCGGCACGTTCAGAATAGTCCCGTGCTGGCTGACGTCCTTGGTGTTGATCAGCAGGCGCACCGGCATCGGCAGGTTCACGGCGCTATTGGAAGCGATGGTCAAGGGAATCGCCGTGGTGCCCTTGGCGCCCTGGAAAACCGTCGGATCGACGGTGACCTGAATCTGCGCCGGGGTGGTCCCGGTGCTGGTCGAAAAGGTGATGCCGCTGGTGCCGCTGGGAAGCGAAAGCGTGAAATCTCCCGGCGCGGCGCCCAGGACCCCCACGCTGCCGATGGCGAGCGTCTGGGTGATGAGCCCGGCGCTGCACGCATCGGCTTGGAACATCACATCTTCCTGCAGGGAAGCGACCTGCGGCGTCACCGGCAACTGTCCGATGGGCAGAATCGTCACGCCGCTCGCGGAGGCCGAGTACATCGTCTGATCGTCGCTCGAAAGCAGCGACTTGCCCGTCAGATTCTCGCGGAGCTGAATGCGCTCGCGCACCGTGAGATTGTCCGTATCGAGCACATGCAGGACATTCTTTTCCGACAACGTCGGCATATCGGCGTAAATCAGGTTCCGCGCCCGGTCCCAAACGTGGCTTCCGAGTGCGAACGCTCCGTTGGGGGCGGGAAACTGAGCCGTATCGAATTGGTCGAACTTGGTGATGAACCAGCCAGTCAGAGCGCTGCCGCCGGTCTGATCCACACTCACGGTACGCGGCCCAATGGGCGGCGTGCTGATGATTTCTTCGGGGATCAGACTGTGCGTCGCCACGTTATAGCGGATGGCGACGGAATTGCTGGAACTCGCGCCGGTATCCTTCTCGACGGCCGCCAGTACCACGATCGTCTGCAGATCCCCCGAAACGCCGGCTCCCGCCTGGATAATGTTCGCGGGCGGAGTCGATAGCGGAACGGACGTCGCCCCGGTGGGATTCAGCGGCAGATCGACGCTTTGCACCCCGATGGCGCCAATCGTCAACAAACTGTTGCTAGCCGGATTCAGAAGGAAAATGTTCGGCTCGAGCACCGCCGGTGGCGCAACGGCCGGTGGAGGAGGCGGAGGAGGAGGGGGTGGATTGCGGCAAACGACCAGAGCTTGGCCGTCGGCTCCGAAAGAAACCGTCAGCACCGGGCAGTTCAAGTCCAGATGCTGCCTCCGGCCGGTGTTCAGGTTTACCGTCGTCAGCCCGCCGGTATCGACCTGAAAGCCCCCCGCCGGCGAGTTGACCGGCTTTTCGTACTCGCCGATCACCAGGAATTGGCCATCGGGAGAAACCGCCACCGAACTGGGAGGAGCCGCCACGGAGATGGGCGCGAGCAGCGTCTTCGTTGCCGTGTCGATCACCTCGACGCGGTACGCGCCAAAGTTCGCGGCGTAGAGGCGGCCGTGCGCATCGTCCAGGGCGATGTCGGAAACGGGGCCCGAAATGGGAATAACCGTCCCAAAGGTCGCTGCCGAGCCGGCGCCCGCCAGCGCAACCGCAAGCAGTAAAACGGAAAATCGAAACCCCAATCCCGCCACAATTCCTCCGACCAGGCCGCTAAGTACCCGCATTCCAACGCGGGTTACTCTCGCGGCTTCTCTCCATAATACACATTCCGCCCTTAGCCGCGTCATGGTGCGCTGGTACAACCGGTACTACCCATTGAGTTTTCCGGCAAGTAGTCCGTTGTGATGCGCACGCGCACGGCGATTCCCCTAGAGCACGCGAATCGCAGCAGCCCCGCCCTGACGGGGCTTAACTAATATGCCTTAGCGATGACCACGCGGCGGTCGACGGATTCGCCGGTGACGATGCATTTGCCGGGCCCTTCGCAGTGGTCGACCAACGGGATGCAGCGGATGGTGGCCTTGAATTCCTTGATCCGGGCGTCGCAGCGGGCGTCGTCCTTCATGTGAGCCATCACGAAGCGGCCGCCGCCTTTTTCAGCCGAGACCGGACGGAGGATATCCTCGACCTCTTCGATGGAATTCGCGTAGACCGTGTTTTCATCCAGACGCTGCTTGGCCGCCGCGAAGAGATCCGCCTGGATCCGGTCGAGCACGGCCGGGACTCTGGCGGCGATGCCTTGCTGGGGCGCGACTTCCTTCACGCCCGTGTCGCGGCGTTTCAAAACTACATTGCCGCTCGCTAAATCGCGCGGGCCAAGTTCCAGTACCACGGGAACGCCGCGCCGCTCCCAGTGGTAGAACTTCGCGCCGGGCGACTGGCCCTCGCGATCGTCAAGCTTGGCCCCGATATCGGTTGCGATCTTCGACGCCGCCTCCAGCACGGCCGAGCGCTCCTCGTCCTTGCGATAGATCGGCACCAGCACCGCTTTCGTGGGCGCCACTTTGGGCGGCAGCACCAGGCCCTTGTCGTCGGAATGGGTCATGATCATAGCGCCAATCAAGCGGGTGGTCACTCCCCAACTGGTCTGCCACACATAATCGAGCTGCCCTTCCTTGTTTTGAAATTTCACGTCGAAGGCTTTGCCGAAATTCTGACCGAGGTCGTGGCTGGTTCCGGCTTGCAGAGCGAGGCCGTTCTGCATCATCGCTTCGATCGAATAGGTGCTCACCGCGCCCGCGAATTTCTCGGATTGCGTTTTCAAACCCTTGATCACCGGCATGGCCATGACGTTTTCAGCGACGTCGGCGTACACGTCCAGCATGCGGAGCACTTCCTCGAGCGCCTCTTCGTGGGTCGCGTGCGCGGTGTGCCCTTCCTGCCACAAGAATTCGGTGGTCCGCAGGAACAGGCGCGTGCGCAGCTCCCAGCGAATCACGTTGGCCCACTGGTTCACCAGCAGGGGGAGATCCCGCCAGCTGTGGATCCACTTGGCGAAGAAGTGCCCGATGATGGTTTCCGACGTGGGGCGGATGACGTACGGCTCTTCGAGCTCCTTGCCGCCGGCGATGGTGACCACGGCGAGCTCCGGTGAAAATCCCTCCACGTGCTCGGCCTCTTTTTCGAGAAAGCTCTTGGGGATCAGCAGAGGGAAATACATGTTCTGGTGCCCGGTGGCCTTGAAGCGCGCGTCGAGTTCGCGTTGCAACGCCTCCCAGACGGCGTAGCCGTTGGCGCGGATCACCATGCAGCCCTTGACGATTTCGGCCGGCTCCGCCATATCTCCGGCCAGGACGACGTCCTGATACCAGGTGGCAAAGTCCTTGCCGCGGGCGGTGATGGGAGATTCAGCCATAGAGAGTGGAAACTTTCAGGGTACGACAGATAAGGACGGAGGAGCCTGGGGCCGCCAATTACCTTCTAGCAGGCTGCGGAAAAACCAAGTAGGGGGCGTGATTCCGTCGCCGTGGAATTCGTTTTGTGAGTAAATTCGCGTCCCGGTGAGGCCCGAAGGGGCAGCCCCGGGGCCATGGCTGAGGCTTCAGGCTGCAGCTTGCGTCA
>DASYXM010000061.1:0-27193 GCA_035934795.1 Bryobacteraceae bacterium
GTTCTGCGGGACCCGCTGCTCCGCCGAGATATAGCTGAACACTCCACTTTGTTGTTGGTCGTCGCCTCGCATAAAACATAGACGACGCAGTCTGTTCCGGCGTCACGTCGGAATCCGCCTTTTTTCCGCAACCTGCTAGTGTGTTGAGAAAGCCGGACGAGGGGGTCCGGCGCGGACGAGGGCGTCCGCCCCACTCCGACTTGTATCGCAAATTATTGACTCAGGACACTAGACCGCTGCACGCCGAAGTCGGCAGTGAAACGCTTGTTGTTCCCCCCGCACTATACTACCGGGCGACGGCGATCGAAAGCCGGGCTCGAAGACCGGGCACGGCGCCGTTGCTCATGTTTACGCCTTCGCTTCGGCTTTCAGCTTCTCGCGCTGTTCCTTCAACACAGCCCGGCGGCTGAGCTTGATCTTGTTGCCTTCGAGCGCGAGAACTTTCACCAGGATCTGATCGCCCTCGTTCAGCTCGTCGCGCACCTGCTTGATGCGGCTCTCCGAGATTTCGGAGATGTGCAGCAGGCCGTCGGTGCCGGGGAAAATCTCGACGAACGCGCCGAAATCGACGATCCGCACGACCTTGCCGAGGTACGTCTTGCCGGGCTCGGCCACCGCGCAGATGTCGGTGACCATCTGGATGCAGCGGTCGGCCGCCATGCCGTCGGTCGAGTAAATCTTGACCGATCCATCGTCCTCGACGTCGATCTTGCAGCCGGTCGCCTCCACGATGCCGCGGATCACCTTGCCGCCCGGCCCGATCAGCTCGCGGATCTTGTCGGTGGGAATCTGCATGCTGAAGATGCGCGGAGCGTAGGGCGACATCTTCTCGCGCGGCTTATCGATCACCGCGTTCATCTTGTCGAGCAGGAATAGCCGCGCTCCGCGGGCCTGCTCCAGCGCCTCCGTCAGGATGGCGTGCGTCACATTGGGAACCTTGATATCCATCTGCAACGCGGTGATGCCGTCCTTGGTGCCGGCGACCTTGAAATCCATGTCGCCGTAATGATCTTCGGCGCCGGCGATGTCGGTCAGCACGGCGTACTTGTCGCCCTCCAGCACCAGGCCCATCGCGATGCCGGCCACCGGAGCCGAGATTGGAACGCCGCCGTCCATCAATGAAAGCGTCGCGCCGCACACCGACGCCATGGAGCTCGATCCGTTCGATTCCAGAATGTCGCTGACGATGCGCATTGTATAAGGGAACGCTTTATCGTCCGGGATCACCGCCGAAAGCGCGCGCTCGGCCAGCGCCCCGTGCCCGATTTCGCGGCGTCCCGCGCCCCGCATGAAACCGACTTCGCCGACGCTGAACGGCGGGAAGTTATAGTGCAGCATGAAACGCTTGGACGTTTCCGTGGAATCGAGCAGTTCGATGCGCTGCTCGTCGTCCTTGGTGCCGAGCGTTGCGGTGACCAGCGCCTGGGTTTCTCCGCGCGTGAACAGCGCCGATCCGTGCGTGCGCGGCAGGACACCCACCTCGATATCGATGTTGCGGATCTGGTCGAACTTCCGGCCGTCGGGACGGCGGCGGTCCTTGAGCATCTGATCGCGGAAGATGCGCTCCTTCAGGCTGTCGAACAGGTGCTTCGCTTCCGCCTGCTGTTCTTCGGGAAGCGCCTCCACCGCCTTTTTCTTGGCCGCGTCGATGCGGGCGTAGCTTTCGAGTTTCTCGTATTTCTCGGTGTTCATCGCGTCGGTCAGCTCGGCGCGAACCGATTTGGCGATCTGATCGTAAAGCTCCTGATTCACGGACGCGGGAGTGTACACGCGCTTCTTCTTGCCGCACTTCTTGACCAGCGCGCGGATGCCCGCGTTGATCTTCTTGCAGCACGCGTGGCCGAACTCGATGGCCGCCAGCACCTCAGCTTCGCTGGCCTGCTGGGCGCCGGCTTCCACCATGACGATGCCCTCGTCGGTGGCGGCGACGGTGATGTTGATCTTCGAAAGCTTGGCTTCGTCGTAGTTCGGATTCGCCATCATTTTCCCGTCGACCAGGCCGACGCGGACTCCCGAGAGCACGTGATCGAAGGGAATATCGGAAATCGCGAGCGAGGCCCCCGCGCCGACAATGGCGAGCGGAGCCGGGTCGCGCTGCGGATCGGCCGAAAACACCATGCCGATCACCTGGCTTTCATTGGAATAGCCCTCCGGGAACAGCGGCCGGATGGGACGGTCGATCAGGCGGCTGGTGAGAATTTCTTTCTCGGTGGGGCGGCCTTCGCGCTTGATAAACCCGCCGGGAAAACGCCCGGCTGAGTAAGTGTACTCGCGGTAATCGACAGTCAGGGGAAAAAACATCGCGCCCGGTTTCGGCTCCAGGTTGGAGCAGGCGCTCACCAGGACCACCGATTCGCCGGAGCGGACGATCACGGAGCCGTTGGCCTGCTTGGCCATCTTTCCGGATTCAAGAGTGACGATCCGGCCATTGCCGAGATCGATTTCAACGGAATGCAACATGTTCTAAACTTCCTTTTAATCAAGACCGGCGCGGGCCTTCGGCCCGGGCGCGGCCTGCTTTGATCAAGAGGAGACTTTGGAGGGTTTCGCGCGTCGCCGGTTACGTCACCGGCTCTTCGAGATCGATCGCCCGCACCTAGCGCCGGAGGCCCAGGCTGGCAATGAGCGTCTTATAACGCTCCGGGCTGCGGCTGCGAAGATAATCCAGCAACCGGCGGCGCCGAGCGACCATCTGCAACAGACCCCTGCGCGAGTGATGGTCCTTCTTGTGGGACTTGAAATGCTCGGTCAGCTCCAAGATACGCCGGCTCAGAATCGCAACCTGCACCTCGGGCGAGCCGGTATCCGTCTTATGAACCCGGAACTTCGAAATCACAGTGCTTTTTTCTGCGCTCGCCAGTGCCATTCGAGAATCGATACTCCTCGTCTATCCTTAATCGTTTTGTTTCAGTTCTCAGAATAGCATAGGTTTGCACGGAGCCACTTAGGCCGGATGCTAACGCCGCAAGAACAAAGAAATCGAACATCGCGATGCCCCTCACCACGGCCTGGTTGTGACACTACGCTGCCGGGTGAACTTCTACTTCGCCCGCGAAACTCGCAGGAGACGGAATTGGCAGGCCTTCTTCACGCATGCCTTCCAGGTGGAATTCGATGGCCTCCTGGATCAATCGTGCGACTTCTTCGCGGCTGTCGCCGACGGAAACCACGCCGGGCAGGTCGGGAACATAGGCTCCCCACGAAGTCGGACCCTGTTCGTAAATTACGGTGTATCTCAAGCGCTCTCCTCGAGTTCGACCGCCTTCAGAATCGCCTTCAGTGTTCCTACTGGTAACCTAGGTACAAGATACCGCACGTTGAGTGGACAGAGCGGCTGTCGGCCCTTTTCAATTGCCTTGTCATCACAGGCCCGGCGGATGAATCAAGGGGATCACTTCGCGCTGGTTCCGCCGATAAATGCGAAAATCGGAGACGTCCACGGTGACGACACTATGTTTCGGCTGAAGCTCGCTGAGACGGACCAGGCACAGGTCCGCGAGATCGGGCCGCCGGTCCGCGTAGCGTTGCGCCAGCCGCTCCAACCGCTCCATTTCTTGTGCCACGGAAAATGACGGAGTTACCAGTCCGTTGCGCACCAGAGCGAGCGTCACGGCCGCGCTTTCCAGGTGGAACGCGGTTTCAGCGAGCACGGCATCGCAGGTCAATAAGGGCTCGTCGACTTGTTTGGCGACCTCTACTGCCCACGCGTGGTGGCGGTCGGACCGATTCACGAAGGCGACCAGGAATCCGGTATCGGCGATGCCCTTCATTCCCTGGAGAATCCCTTCCTCGAGGAAAGGTCTCTCGCTCCGGAGAGCGCCCCTGCCAGCCGCAGGAACGACTGTCGTTCGCTGGCGCGCGCCCTCTCGAGCTGCTCGCGAATGATCCGGCTTTGCGGGCGTCCAGTACGGGTGGCCGTATCCTCCAGCCACTCGGCGATTTCCTTAGTAAGGCGCACGGTGATTGTATGACTCATCTGCCTCAATTGTAGTACAGGTCAATCCCCCGCTCGGATGCGAGGCTTCACAAACTGCGAGATCGACATGCCGCAAGCCTATCGGGATCGCCATCTTCGCCAATAGCCGGTCCGCCAAGGCACGGCCCACGCGACGTCTGTTTGTGCGGAGACTGCAGGCGGGTATCACGGAAATATTGCACCCCAGTGTACGAGCCCGCCGGTAAATTATTCAGGAGAAATATGAATCTATCACACGAGGTTATTGGCCAGTCAATGATGAAACTAAAGAGCTTCACGCTCCCGGAACATCGCGTGCTCGACTTCCTGGCGAGGAGGATTTCCATCATGCGAATTCCACTTGTATTGGCGGCTGTGCCGCTGCTGTGGCCGGGCGCGGCTCTTGCTGAGGATGTTTCACAACGCCTGGACGCTGCCTCCGTGACCTTTTCCGAAATCATGGCCGCACCCGACAAAGGCATTCCGCAGGATCTGATGGACAAGGCGCACTGCGCGGTCATCGTGCCCGGGATGAAGAAAGGCGCGTTCATCGTAGGGGCGCAGTACGGCAAGGGTTTTGTCACCTGCCGGGACCAGAATGACCGGGGCTGGTCGGCGCCCGCGGCCATCCGCATTGAAGGCGGCAGCTTCGGCTTCCAGATCGGAGGCTCGGAGACCGACGTCATCATGCTGGTGATGAACGATCGCGGGGCGAAGAGAATGCTGGAAAGCCAATTCACGCTGGGCGCCGAGGGCGAGGTGGCAGCCGGCCCCGTGGGCCGCGACGCTACCGCACAGACCGACGGCAAGTTCACGGCGGAAATCCTGTCGTGGTCGCGTTCGCGCGGCGTCTTTGCGGGCATCTCGCTGAAGGGCGCGACGCTGCGCCAGGATACCGACGACAATGAGGCGCTCTATGGCAAACGGCTGGAGAATCGCGAGATCGTCGCGGGTGCGGCAAAGCCGACAGGGCCCGGCCGCAAACTGATCGCGGCACTCGATCGCAAGTCGCCTCAAGAGCATCGCTAGGAGTGCATCGCACGAGATCGATTTGAGCCGTCGGGAGGTGGGGCGGGATTTCATCCTGCAAGCCGGTTTGTAAACCGGCCATAAAGGTACCCGAACTCTGCGCGGTTGAAAACAGCGCGCAGCTTGAAAAGCCGCCCCACCTCCCCGGCGGCACAATTAGATTCCGTAAACCGGGAGCCGCCGGGGCGCGTCACAAGAGTCATGCTTACAAGACGCGACTGTATCCGTCTGGGACTGGGTGTGCCCGCCGGCCTGGCTACTCTTCCCAGCTGGGGCTTTGCTTCCAAGGAGTTTTGGGAGGCGAAGCCTTCTTCGGAGTGGAGCTCAGCCGAGGTGGACCGCATGCTCACCAGGTCTCCCTGGGCCAAGGACGCGAGCGTTACTTATAGCGGCGGACCCGGCTTCGGCGGTGGCGGCAATCGTCGCGGCGGAGGCTATCCAGGAGGCGGTGGCGGTTACCCCGGCGGCGGGATTGGATTTCCCGGCGGCGGAATTGGACTTCCAGGCGGCGGTGTTGGCTATCCAGGAGGCGGTGGTTATCCGCCCGGCGGTGGCGGTTACCCGGGAGGCGGTTCGAATGGCGGCGGCGATCAAGGCGATAGCCGGCGTGGACGCGAGCAGTATCGTGCGACGTTGCGGTGGGAATCGGCGCAGCCGATTCGGGAAGCCCTGCGTATCGGCGCCGACGATAAAGCCAATCCCGATTTCGCGAAATATTACGTGCTGAATTTGATCGGCGATCTGCCGGATATGACGAGCCGGCGGGGGCGCGACAATGACGACGATCGCGATTCGCCGGATGCTCGCGCATCGCGGAACGATCGCGACGAAGACGCGCAGAGCGAGCGGCGCTTGGAGATGTTCAAGGAATACACCAAGCTCGAACGCAAGGACGGCTTCCTGCGGCTGGAGAAAGTCGAGGGAGGCTCGCATTTTGGCACCAAGAGTCCCGGGACGTTGTTCTATTTCTCGCGGCTGGACAATATCACGGCCGACGATAAGCAGGTCTCGTTTTACACCAAGATGGGTCCCGTGGAAGTGCGGGCCAAGTTCACGCCGAAGGAAATGATGTACCAGGGCAAGCTCGCGGTGTAGCGGAGCGGCCTCCACGAGCGACGCCTGGCCTGGCCGCGCTTATTCCAGCTCGATGGTGAGATACATCAGCCCGCCGTCGCGCTCGATGAGCAGCACGACCGGGTCGCCTGGCTTCAGGGCGTCCAGCGTGGAGCTGACGGCGCGGCCGGTAACCGCGGGCACGGTGTTCACTTCGTAGATCACGTCGCCCGTCTGCAGGCTTTCGCCGGAATAGGGAGGGTCGGCGGTTTCCGCGGCCACCACCAACCCATAGCCGCGCCGCAGCTCCGGCAGCATGTCCTTGATCTTGTCGTCGATTTCGATCGCAAACACACCGAGCCGCCGAATCAGGTTCTTGTCGCGGTCGACCAGGTCGGCGAAACGCTGGGGATCGTCGTCGCGTTCGATCACGGGAACGGTGAAGGACAGTTCTTTCCCCTCGCGGTTCACCGTGATGGATACCTGATTGTCGAGCGCCTGGCTATAGATGGCGTTCTGCATCTCGCGCGCCTCGACAATGGGCTTCCCGTTCAGCGTCAAGATCACGTCGCCCTGCTTCAGGCCGGCCTTGTCGGCGGGTCCGTCCGGCGTGACGTCCGCGATGATGACGCCATAATCCCGGGGCAGCTTCAGGACCTTCGCCATTTCCGGGGTGATGGTCTGGGTGACGACGCCCACTTGGCCGCGGTGCACGTGTCCATCCTTGCGGATCTGATCGTACACGCTCTTCACGATGTCGGAAGGGATGGCGAACCCGATGCCTTCGCTGCCCCCGGATTGGGAAAGGATGAAGGTATCGATGCCCACCACGCGCCCTTCGGTATCCACCAGCGGGCCGCCGCTATTTCCGGGATTGATGGGCGCGTCCGTCTGAACGTAGCCGATGGGGTTGTTATCGCGGACCTGGCGCGCGGTGGAACTGACCACGCCCATGCTCACCGATCCTTCGAGCCCCAGAGGATTTCCGAAAGCCATGACCAGCTGGCCTTCGTGGACGTTCTTCGATTCGCCCAGCGTCAGCGACGGCAAGCCCGTGCGGTCTATCTTGATCACGGCCAGGTCGGACTGCCGGTCGATTCCAATCAGCTTGGCGGGGAGCACGGACTGGGTCTTGTTTTGCTCGGGGGCGGCCAGCCGCACGTCGATCCTGCGGGCGCCTTCCACCACGTGGTAGTTCGTAATGATGTAGCCGTCGGCCGTGAGAATCACGCCGGAACCGGTGCTGCGCTGGCGCGCCAGCAAACTCGCCGTACCCTGGCCGCTTCCGGGAACCCGGCCGTAACCCGTCGAGACAATCTGCACGACGGCCGGACGGACGCGCGCAGCCAGCGTTTCAAGCGACTGGCTGAAGCTCCCGAGCGATGCAGCGTTCCGGCTCTGGGGCTGGGCCGCGGGAACGATGCCCGCCGCTGAAATCAGGCACACCAACACACTCCACTGGTACGGACCCATATTTACAAGGTTAGACGGTTGGCGGAGGCGCGGGGGTTCCCCGGTTCCCCAAGCAAACCGGGACTCCCGTCGATTTTCCGATAAACGGGGGTAACGATGCCGCCCCGCGCCCATGAAAACATTCAGATGAAGCCGGACCACCAATTCGCTAACCTATTGGACAAATGAACTACACCTATCTCGATTCGCCGATCGGACCTTTATTGATTGCCGGTGACGCGCATGCCGTCATGCAGATCTCGTTTCCTAGGAAGGGGAAGGCGGTGCGACCCGAACCGGGATGGACGGAATCGGCGGCGGGCGCGGTCGGCGAAGCGCTCCGTCAATTGCGCGAATATTTTTCGGGACGGCGCCGGGAGTTCGATGTGCCGCTCGAGCCGTCGGGCACGGCGTTTCAGAAAGCGGTGTGGCGCAGATTGGAGGAGATCCCTTATGGAGCGACGATCTCCTACGGCGAACTGGCGCGGCGGGTGGGCAATCCCAAGGCGTCGCGAGCGGTGGGGGCGGCGAACGGGAAGAATCCGCTGCCGATCGTGGTGCCGTGCCATCGCGTGATCGGCGCGAACGGCAAGCTGGTCGGGTTCGGGGGGGGATTGCCGATCAAGCGGGCGCTACTGGAACTGGAGACGAAAGCCCGTGGGATCGGCGCCGCTCCGGGCTGAACCGGTGACAGTCATGATCGGGCTTACGCCGCGATGGGGCCGTCGGCAGTGGAGAGCGCGGCGACCATCTGCTCCTTCAGATCCCCGGCCGACTGCACGGCCGATTGCAGCGAGATGCGGTATGCGACCGCACCGATGATCAGGTCGATTCCCAGCACGAAAAAGAGCGCGGCTTCGCTGTCGAAAGCGTAGCGGGCCAGGTATGCCAGCGCGATGGGCGAAAAGATGATCGGGTAAACCAGAAGCAGAGTGGCCTGCACGCGTCCGGCCGCGCCGCTCCGGAACGAATTCGCGGGATTCACGCCGCGGGCCTGCCGGATGGACTGGATATTTCCGGCGCTTAACAAAAACATGCTCATCACCGCCCCGACCGCGAAGGCCTCCGCCAGTTTCTCGCGATCCATGGGAAGGCCGAGGACGGCGCACACCAGCGTGACCGCGGAAATCTCCGCGGCGACGAAAAAAAGAGACGTCAGGTTCTTGGCGACCATCACCCGGGCAAACGAAATGGGCGCGAGGAAATAGAACTGGGCGGCCGAGCGATCGAACCCGAAAACGTTCCAGAAACAGGTCTCGCTCAGCAGCAGCAGCGAATAAACGCTCACCACGGTGAGATAATTGCGCGCGAAAAACGGCACGCCGCCCATCCGCGGGATGGGGCCGAAACGATAGCCGCCGTAGCCTAGGGCCATGGGCAGCCAGATCAACAGGCCGAAGGTGAATCCCATGAGAAAGACCAGCCGGAAGCGCGAGGAGCGCAGCAGAAAACGGAATTCCTTTTCGATCAGCGCGCCCAGCGGATCGGGCAGTAGGGCGGAAGGCAGGCGGTAAAACCGCTCGAGCAAACCTCCGCGCGGGGTGGCGCGATGATCGCTTGCCGCGGCCGCATCTGCATCGAAGGCCAGCGTACGGGAGAACTGCCAACGGCTGAAAACCGCGGCCCCCAGAAGCCAGGCCGCCAGGACGGCGAGCGAGCGGGTCGGTTGCGAGCCCTGCATCAGGCCGGCCGCCGCCGCCCACGGCCAACCGCGCCAGGATTCTCCGCCGAGGGCGGCGAGAAGACGGAAGCCGCCGGGCATACGCCGCGTCAGGAGCAGCTGCGGCAAAGCGGCGCACAGAACGAAGAACAGGAAGCTCGCCTCGCGCACCCGTTTACGCGCCAGCATACGGGCCACCAGATCGCGCATGCCGATCGCAAGCAGCAGGTTGAAAAGAACGTAGCCCAGGACTGGAAGCGCGGCCCACTTCGGCAGATTCGGATTATACAGCGCGCCGATCGTGACGCCCAGGAGCAGCAAGATCATTTCGACGCCGGCGGTCACGCGGAGCATGGCCTCGATCCAGAAAAGCTGCGATTCGGGGATGGGATAGGCGCGCAACTTACGCAATTCGAGCGAAGCGCCGGTGGTCGCAAGCAACAAGGGGATCACCTGCCAATACAGCAGGATCATCAGCAGTAAGGCCGGCAGGACGTTGTGAATCAGCGCGACGTTTCCGCTCTCGCTCATGATGCGGCCGAGAACGGCCGCGGCCAGGCTCCAGAGGCCGTACCAGATGACGCTGACGAGGGTGGCCCAGGCGCTGCCGCCGCGGCGGCCGCGGAAATTCCGGAGCGTCTTCCACTGGGCCCACAGGATGGCGGTGGCAACTGGCATGGCGTCCTCGCTCACCTCCAGCCGATTGAAAAACTGGACAGACCGCGCGTTTGTCGCTGGGACCCGCCATCGGGCGTCCGTTCAGGACTCTGTCCACACCCGGCGCCGGCGCGCGAGGCCGGGGATTTGTGGTGGGGGACGGAGATGTCCGTCCCCTTTTTCATCGTCCTCATAACCAGTCCATTTATTACAACCAATCCAGGGTATCGACGCCCCGGCCGACTCCGACGGCGCGCACGAAGGCGTCCTCCAGCGTTTCGGCGCTGTGGCGCAGCTCCTGCATGCTGCTTTCGGTGACCAGGCGGCCTTCGTGGATGATGGCGACGCGATCGCACAGACGCTCCACCACTTCGAGCACGTGCGAGGTCAGAAAGATGGTGGCGCCGTGGCGCACCTGCTCCAGCAGGATGTCCTTCATCAGTCGGGCGCCGACGGCATCCACGCCCTCGAAAGGTTCGTCCATCAGGAACAGCTTGGGACGGTGGATCAGCGCTGCGGCCATGGCCACGCGCTTGCGCATTCCCTTGGAATATTCGGCGATCAGTTTTCGAGGCGCATCGCTCAACTCGAAAAGCTCCAGGAGCTCGGCCGCGCGCGTGCGGGCCAGGGGCCGGTCCAACCCGTAGATGCGGCCGGCGAACTCGATGAATTCGCCGCCGGTCAGGTGATCGAACAGAAGAGATTCGTCGGGCACCAATCCAATTTGTTTCTTTACCGCGAGGGCGCCGGCGGGCATGAGACAACCCAGCAGCTCGATCGAACCGGAGGTTGGCGGGGCCAGGCCCATCAGCATTTTGATGGTGGTCGTCTTGCCCGCGCCATTAGGGCCCAGGAAACCAAAGAAACAGCCTTGCGGCACCGCGAGCGACAAACCGTCGACGGCCGCCTTATCGCCGTACACCTTGCGGAGATTTCGAATGTCAATCGCGGGGGTTGCTTCCATGCGCCTTTCTTCATGGTAGCCGGAACCGGGGACGGCGGATGCAGCAAGGATTTGGAAAAGTCACCTTAGCGCGGCTTGTGATCAAAGAGAACGCGTACCAAAAGCCGAGTGTCGCGCGGATCGCCGATGCAGGTTCTCAGCCGCCGCATTTCAAGACGATGCGAGGTGTCCGGGCAATCGGGCGAAACCCAGCGGTTAGTACGTGCAGCTTACCGGAGCGTATTCCGGCTCATGAGGCTCCGGTGCGGTGTTTGGTACGCTACCCCAAGCCGCCAGCAGCGTGGAGAGCAGTGTTTCGACCTCGGCCAGCGGCGGCTCGGTCTGCTGCGTGTTGGCCTCGATGAGCCGCGTCTGGATGTAGGCATAGAGTTCCGCAAGATTGCGGCTGATATCGCCGCCGGCGGCGTGATTGAGCGATAACGCCAGCTCGTTAACGATTTCCATGGCCCGCGTGATAGTGCGGGAGCGCTCCCGGATATCGCCCCGTTGAACGTGGAGCCGAGCCGCCGCCACTGCGTCGAGCGCGGCCCGGTAGAGCATCAGGACGAGTTTCAGCGGTTCAGCGTTTAAAACTTCGGCTTCCAGGTAGCGGCGGTGATGGGGATGCGCCATGGTGACGGACGAATTCACTTTCCGTTCAACTCTTCGGCCATTTGCACAATCGCTTCAGCCGGAAGTTGTTGCACCAACTCACCGGTGTTCTTGTCGATAATGCGCACCAGGACGCGGCGCGCCGCGCGATCCAGCACGAACGTCAGTTCATTATCCTGGCCGAAAAGCTCCGCGGCGTTGACGGCTCTCACAGCCCGGATCAAGGCCCGCTGATCGGCGGTGGCCGGCGGTGGCGACGCATGATCGATCGGCGCGCTCGGAACGGATAAGTTACTGATTGACGAAACATCCATATCGTCACTCCGAGGGAGAAACCACGCTCCCTCTCATGGCGCTTATCGGTTCAGGGCAGGGAAGTATGACGCTCGCGAGCAACTTCTTTTGAATCAGGTTAATGTGAACGATCGTGGTTATTTCGGAGACCGCCGGGTTAGTCGATATTCAGCAGCTTCGCCGCCACGTGCGTGTCCTGCTCGATCTTCTTCTGCAGCAGCGTGATGGCGTAGATCAATTGTTCGGGGCGGGGAGGGCAGCCGGGGACGTAGACATCCACCGGGATCACCTGGTTTACCGGAACCAGGGCGTAGTTCGAGAACACACCGGTCGAGGTGGCGCAAGCGCCCATCGAGATGACCCACTTCGGTTCCGGCATCTGCTCGTACAAACGGCGGATCACCGGGGCCATCTTGTTTGAAACGCGCCCGGCGATGATCATCAGGTCGGATTGGCGCGGAGAGCCGCGCATCACTTCGGCGCCGAAGCGGGAGATGTCGAAGCGCGAGCCGATCATCGACATCATTTCGATGGCGCAGCAGGCGAGGCCGAAGCTCATGGGCCAGATGGCGTTCTTGCGTCCCCAGTTGACGGCCTTGTCGATGGTGGTGAGAATCAGATTCTCGCCGAAGGGGTCGACCTCGGGCTCCACATCGACGCGCGCGAACAGCTCCGGCGGCTGGCTCAAATGGAATTTCGGTTCCGCTTCCACAAATTCATTATCTCATGATGAAAACACGCCGGTCGATACGGGGAACGCCGGTACACTGAGATATGGGATCGGACGAAAAACTCCTGGAGCGGGCCGCGGCGGCGAACGGCATCGAGCTCGAATACACGGATGTATTTGGCCAGGTGCATCGCGCGACAGAAGCGGTCACGCGCGCTTTGCTCGAAGCGCTGGGCGTCCCCGCGTCCACCGACGCTGAGATCGAGCGGGGCTTAGAAGAGCAGCGTATCGAGGAATGGTCGCGCGTGATCGATCCGGTGATCGTGGTTCGTGAGGACGCCGGCGCCATCCGCCTGCGTGTCCCCGCGCCGTTTTCCGGCGCTTCCGTGAAGCTGGAGATCGAATGGGAAAACGGCGAGCTCCGGCACGACTGGTATTGGCTACCGGAGCTGGAACAGTGGGAAGCCGCGAGCGCCGGCGGTGTCGACTTCATTGCCAAACGGCTGCCGCTTCCCGCGCTCCGGCTGGGTTATCACCGCATGCGGGTTTATCGGATGCTGGAATCGGGGCTCGCGACGCTCGCGGAAGCCCGCTTCGTCGTTTGCCCGAAGCGAGCGAAGAGCGTGGATCGGCGGCGCGCCGGATTCGGTGTGAGCCTGTACGGCGTGCGTTCGGCGCGCAACTGGGGCTGTGGCGATTTCACCGACCTGCACGCGATCATCGACGCCTTCGCACCGGCAGGCGCGGCGTTTATCGGGCTAAATCCGCTGCACGCCATCGCCAACCGCCAGCCGTTCAACACCAGCCCGTATCTTCCGGAGTGTTCGTTTTATCGCAATTTCATTTACCTGGACGTCGAGCGAGTGGCGGAATTCGAGTGGGGCGACGATCTGCGGCGGGAGATCCAAAACTTGCGCGCCACCGAGTTCGTCGAATACGAGCGCGTGGCGCGGTTGAAGCTCGCCGTCATGACGCAGATTTTCGAAAACTTTCCGGGCTCGGGCGAGTTCGACCGTTACATCGAGGGAGAAGGCCAGCTGCTGCAAGACTACGCCGTGTACTGCGCCCTCTGCGAGGAACTGCACGCGCGGTATCGGGAGATCTGGCTGTGGACGGAATGGCCGCAGGAGTATCGCGATCCCCGGTCGGAAGCCGTGCGCGAGTTTGCCAAGTCACACAAGAAGCGCGTCCGATTTTTCCAATTTCTGCAATGGCACCTGAGCAAGCAGGCGGCCAAGGCGCACGCGTATGCGCGAGCCAAAGGCATGGAGATCGGGATGTATCACGATCTCGCGCTCGCCACCGACCGCTACGGATGCGATCTGTGGGCCGAGCGGCCGTTTTATTCCACGGGGTGCCGCGTGGGCGCGCCTCCAGACGATCTCGCGCCGCAGGGTCAGGACTGGGGATTTCCTCCTCCCAATCGCGACCAACATAGAGATGACGGATATCGCATGTTCGCGCAATCGATCCGCCAAGCGGCGGAAGCGGGCGGGGCCTTGCGCATCGATCACGTGATGCGCTTCTTCCGGCTGTTCTGGATTCCCGAAGCGTTTCCCGCGAGCCAGGGAACCTACGTGAAGGACTACGCGGACGATCTTCTCGGAATTCTGGCGCTCGAAAGCGTGCGCGGCGATTTCGTGGTGGTCGGCGAAGATCTGGGAACCGTGACCGGAGAGGTTCGCGAGGCGCTCGGAGCCGCGGGTGTTCTGGGCTACCGGTTGCTGTGGTTCGAAAAGGATGGGGCCGGGAATTTCAAGCCGCCGGATCAGTACACTCCGCAAGCCCTCGCTTCGGCGACCACGCACGATCTGCCTACGCTTGCGGGGTTCAGGCTCGCGCGAGATATCGAGGCGCGAAAGGCGGCCGGACTCATTGATGAGAGCGAATACCAAGCGCAAAAGGGCGCTCGGGAGGAGGAGGTCCGGAGGCTCGATGCGGCGCTGGAGCAGGCGGGATTTGCGGGCGATCCCTTGGGTTTCCTTCTGGCGACGCCGTGTGCGCTCGCGATGATCAATTATGAGGATCTTTCCGGCGAGCTCGAACAGCAGAATTTGCCCGGTAGTACGTGGCAGCATCCGAACTGGCGCCGCAAATGGCGGGGAACCGTGGAGGAGCTTGGGCCGCTCGCCGAACGATTCCGCGAATTGGTCGAGCGCAGCGGGCGGACGGGGCGTCACTAAGCCTCTAGTTCTAGGAAAAGGGGACAGACCGCTCTGTCCACTCCACGCGAGCGCGTGAACTCAGAAATTCACGGTAGGGGACAGAGTTGTCTGTCCCCTTTTTCCGGCCTACAGAAACGCCGGCAGACCTGTCGTGAAATTCGGAAGGTTCGGGAAAACGGCCGGCAGCAGCGCCGGGCTGACGCCGAACCAGGTCGCAAGCGTGGCGCCGTACTGATCGAGCGACGTGGTTGGAATCCACACGCCGCGATTGTTGGCGTCGTCGGGACCTTGCAGCTCCTGAGTGGGGAAAGTGCCATACACATCGCCGCCCTTCACCGCATCGCCCATGATGAAGTGGTGGCTGCCCCAGGCGTGATCGGTACCAAGCGTCGCTCCGCCGCTCGGTTGCAGCGTACGGCCGAAATCGGATTCGGTAAACGTGACCACGTTGGGACCGACGCCCATCTCGACGGTTGCGCTGTAGAACGCATTCATCGCCTGGCTCACCTGCTGCAGGCCGGTGGCCTGGTCGGTGAGTTCCTTATCGTGGGTATCGAAACCACCCAAAAACGCGAAAAAGATCTGGCGATTCACGTTCAGGGCGCCACGCACGTTGATGATCTTGGCGACCTGGCCCAACTGCGCGCCGAGCGAAGTGTTGGGAAACACCGTCTTGAGCGTCGTCGCTCCCGCCAGCGCCTGATTTAAGACGGCCGCCTGGTTGATCCCGTTGAAGGTGATGTCGTTGGCGGAGTGTACCAGCGTCAGGTTATTGTCGAAATTCAGCAGGTTAGCGAGCGCGGACAGGCGGGCCGTGTTCGCAGGTGTGTTAGTGAACCCCTCGAGCCCCAGCACCTGTCCGGCGGTGACGGTGGCGGGACTGGTCTGGCTGCCGGTGGCGAAAAGCGCGTTGCCACCGACTGAAACGATCATTGGGAAGTTCGAGAGGTTGCAGCTCTGCATGGCGTCGGCCAGGCGTCCGCCCCAGCCCGTCGTCGCGAAGCCCTGCGCCAGCGAGGTTTGCATTTCGAGCTGCTGATCCAGGTGCGAGAACAGGTTCAGCGGGATGGCCTTCTGCTGCTTTAAGTAATCCTGCTGGCTAAGCGGCGTCACCAGCGTGCCGGTGTTGACCAGCACGGCCACCTTGCCAGATCCGCTGCTGCCCGTGTTGTAAAGCGCCGCTAGCTCGGCCAGGCTGGGATGCAGCCCGTAGATGTCTTTCTTCGAGGTACCGATCTGATTAAGACTACCCTCCGCCAGCGCCAATCCACCGCGGATTTGCGTGTAATTGGCGTAGGAATTCGAAGGATTCGACGGCGTTGTGATCGGAATGACGGTATTATTGCCGTCATTGCCGCCGAACAGGAAGATGCACACCAGCGCCTTGTAATCGGTGGGGCAACCGCTCTGCGCGAGCGCATTCACCTGGCTCAGCTTGCCTACGACGCTCGCGCCGCCGATGGCGGAGAAAGCGCGGAGCCCGATCTTCAGAAAGTCGCGTCTTGTGTTCATCAGAAACATATCAGTGCTCCACGTTGTAATAGCCGGAGGAAAGGCCCAGATAAAGGGCCGCTTGCGCCCGCGCCTGCATGGCGGCCGCATTCGTTCCTGTGACGGCGTTGGTAGCGCCTTGAATCAGAGTCTGCATCGCGGCGGGCATCTGACCGTCGAAAAACGCGTTGCCCACGGCCGCGAACAGCGCGGTTTGATCGTTGCCCAGGCTCGCAAACGGAGTCAAATCGACGACCGTCCCAGCTCCCAGGTTGCCGTACACAACCGAGGTCACCGTGTTATAGCGGGTCACTGCGTTGGAAGGCGAGTTTAGCTGGAATTCGGGTCCCTTGAGCAGCGCGCCGTTGGTGAATTGCGGCGAGATCAGATATCCCGGCCCGAAATAATTGAATACCGAGGGTGGATAAAACAGCGTCTGGCCCAGGTTGGCGGCTAAAGCGGTCAGATAGTTGGTATCGTTCACCGTCGCTCCCAATCCGCGCAGCATTGAAGATACGAAGAAGACGGGCTCGCGCAGATGACCGCCGGTAGCCGGCGCAGGCAGTGGATTGTCGTCGCCCGCACGCGCCTCTGGATCGAGCAGGATGGCCATGACGACCGCTGCGAGATTGCCCCGGACGCCGCCGCCGTCGTTATTGAACACCGCCGCGACGCGCGCCACATAGGCCGGCGACGGATTGCTGGTCACCAGATGCTCTATCAACTGCTTGCTGACGAAAGGCGCGACATTCGGATGACTAAAGATGTTGTCCAGCGCCACCTTCAAGTCTTGCTCGGCGGTCAGTCCAGCCGGATCGATCAGGCCGTTCAACAAGGTCTTGCCGGTGGTGTCGTGGTTGGATTCGTCGGCGACCATCGGCCCGATGAAGTAAAGCGGATTGTGCATTCGTAGCGTAGCGCCCGGCTTGGTGGGATAGGTCCAGCCGGTGTAAACTTTGGCGAAGTTCTGGATGGTGGTCTGGTCGTAGGTCGGAATCGGGTGTCCCGACGCGTCGGTCTGCGAGGTTCCATCCAAGTTGAGCTGGAACAGGCCGATGGTGAATAGCTGCATCAGCTCGCGGGCGTAATTTTCGTTAGCCCGCGTGCCAGTCGCTGGATTGGCCTTGTCGTTGTTCAGCATGTTGAGATACTCGCCCATGGTGGGGCTGAGCGTCACGTCTTCCATCAACTGGCGGAAGTTTCCGAAGGCGTCCTTCTGCAGGATCTGGAGGTACGGCACCAATTGAGTCGGTGTCTTCTCGTCGATGCCCGAAACCACGAACTGTTCGCCGAGGGCGAACGCTACGCGCTGGCGAAGCTGATCCTGGCCGTGCACCGCATTGGTGAAAAAGCGCGCCTGCACCTGTCTCAAATCGAAGCCGGTCGTGCTGGGGTCGGGATAGGGAGAAATCGGGGCGTTGAATTGCTCGCCCAGATAGTTGATGAATCCCGCGCTCTGGACGTGCGCGATGGTGGCGGCATCGCCTCCCCAGGCGGCCTGGTCCAGGAAACGCGCCGCCGCGCTGTAGGAGATCGTCGGAGGCCCGTCGGTCGAGCCGATTTCGACGCTCACCACATCGGTGGAGGTTTCCGCGCCCGGATTCGGGTTAAGCACCGTAACGGGAAAGCGCAGGCCCTTTTGGGCTCCCGTCGCGGCGCCGGTCGCCGTTAACTGCGTGGCGGACACATATGTTGTCGCAAGCGGAGCGCCGCCCAGCTCCACGACCGCGCCATCGATAAAGCCGCTGCCGTTGATCGTCAACGTGTAGGGTCCCGGCGCAACGTTGGCCGGTTTCACAGACGCGACCGCCGGATAAGGATTCAGCAGAGTGACCGTCGCCGTCGCGGTAGCCGTCGGGGTGACTGTGCTGGAGACGGTCACGATCACCGTGCCGCTGCCCGGCATCGTTGCGGGCGGAGTGTAGCGGCCGCCGGGCGAAATCGATCCCGGCGAACCAGCGGCTCCCGCCGGCAGCGCCACTTTCCATCCCGCCGTCGTCGGCGACACGCCGGTGATTTTATCGGCGAACTGAAAGTAGGTGCCAAGATGCACGCTTACGGCCGTGGGAAAAATTGTCACCGTCGCCTGCGCGCAGGCCGTTGCAAGACCGGCTGACGTTAACAGAGCCAGCCGCAATACCCGTGTCATTCGATCTCCTTCTGCTTCTTTCCAGCCGCACAGGGGCGCCATGCTCAGAAGATTAGCATCGCTGAAGCGACGTTCATATAGGCTTGAACCCTTGGCAGTGGATAAGGTTGCGCAAAGATCCCCACTTTGTTTTCGAAGTGATTCTGCAGCACGTACTGCGGATGAAGGGCAAGTATGATCGCGTTACAGGCCCAGCGAAGCCTGTGAAATCCCGTTCAGCGAAGTGCGATCTTGCTAAAGGAAGTAATCCTTCACTTTGTCGAGCAGACCTTTTTCCGCGGGCTCGTTTTCGGCCGGCAGCATCTCTTTGAGCTGCTCGAACGCCTTGCGCTGATCGCGCGTCAGCTTGCCGGGGATGCGGACCTCCAGGTGTACGAACAGATCGCCGCGGCCGCCGGCATTGACGTGCGGAACGCCCAGCCCCTTCAGGCGCAGGCGGGCACCCGGCTGGGAGCCCTCCGGAATTTTGACGGTCTGCAATCCATCGAAGGTGAGAATATCGATCGATGCGCCCAGGGCGGCTTGCGCGACGTTGACCGGCACCAGGCAATGCAGGTCGTCCTGATGACGCTGGAAGATCCGATGGGCTTTCACCTTTAAAACCACGTAGAGATCGCCCGCGGGTCCGCCGTTAGCGCCCGGCTGGCCTTCCTGCGAGAGGCGCATCTGGGTGCCGTCGTCGACGCCTGCCGGAATGTTGACTTTCAGCTTGCGCTCCCGCCGCAGATAGCCTTCGCCGCGGCATTCCTTGCAGGGACGCCGGACGATCTGGCCGCGCCCACCACACTGCGAGCAGGTGCGCCGCACGGAAAGAAACGCCTGCTGATAAATCACTTCGCCGCGGCCCCGGCAGGTGGGGCAGGTGGTGAGGCCGTCCTCCGGCTCCGCGCCCTTGCCCTGGCAGCGTCCGCATGCTTCCATGCGCGGGACCTGAATATCGATGGTCAGGCCGCGCATGGAATCCTCGAAGCCGATTTCCAGATCGTAGCGGGCGTCCTCGCCGCGCTGCGCCCGCGTGCGGCCTCCCCGCTGACGGCTTCCGCCGAAGGCGTCGCCGAAACCGAACACATCGCTCAAAATGTCGGCGAGATCGGGAAATCCCGCCGAAGGATCGAACCCGTTGCCGCCCAGGCCCGTCACGCCCTGATGACCGTAGCGGTCGTAGGCGGCGCGCTTCTGCCCATCGCTCAGGACGCCGTAGGCTTCCGCAGCCTCTTTGAATTTCTCTTCCGCCTGGTGATTACCGGGGTTGCGATCCGGATGAAATTGCAAAGCGAGCTTGCGGTAGGCGCTCTTCAGCGCCTGATCGTCGGCGTCGCGCCCGAGGCCGAGCACTTCGTAATAGTCGCGTTTGGTTACACTCAAGATCGCACGCTCAAAAGTTTCAATCGGCCAAAGCCTTCCATCGCCAAAGCTCTCAATCGGATGACTCTAGGCTTTCCGGGAGGCCGGCTCGACGGCCACCTTCACCATGGCCGGGCGCAGCAACCGGCCTTTGAAATTGTAGCCGCGCTGATATTCGTCGATCACCGTGTTGCCGGCCGCTTCTTCGGATTCCACCATTTCCACCGCGTGATGCACGTGCGGATCGAACGCCTGGCCGGCGGAAACGATCGGCTCCAGGCCCAACCTCTTCAGCGATTCGAACAGGCGCTGGTAAATCAGCTCCATCCCCTTCGCGTATTCCTTGCCCGCGCCTTCCAACTTTAAGGCGCGCTCGAAATCGTCCAGAATCGGCAACAGCGCGCGCACGGCCTCGGTGCTCGCGTACTCGGCGAACTCCGCGCGGTCCCTCTCGGCGCGTTTGCGGGAGTTCTGAAACTCGGCCTGCAGGCGCACGTAGCGATCCTGCAGCTCGGCTTTTTCGGCAGCCAATCGATCGCGCTCACCGGCGAGCTCCGTGAGCGGATCGGGAGCGGGAGGATCGTCCAAAACCACTTCGTCGCGGACAGGATCGCCATCCGGTCCGCCGCCGGGTGACGCGGCCTGCGCGGCGTTGCGATGCGTAGCGTGATGCGCCTCGCGCTCATGCATCGTTGTTTTCTTGCTGCTCACAATTTCAGGTTATCATCCTTGCGGATTTGCCGGCTTGGGATTTTGCCGCCGCCGTGAGGGCTCGAAAACGGGGGCGGCACGTGCGATGACGGAGCTTTTTCAACGCGGGCGGGAGATTCGTGAAATGAAAAACCGGCGCCGTTCGAGTTCAGTCCGCGTGCTCTTGTCGCGCAGGATGAGCGTGCAGGGGCCCGCGGGCAACTGGTCGGCCGGCAAATGAAGATGGAGGGAGCTGCCGGCCGCCGGCGCCGCAATCACAATCGGGGACGCCGCTTGCTGGCAATGGATCTCGCATTCGACGAGAGAGGCCTCGCTTTTCAAGGCGATGGTCAAGTCCAAAAACTTGTGGCGGGGACCCAATTCGATCGCGGGGATGGCGTCGTCCTCCTCGCGAAAGACGGCCTTGAGATTCGCCACCAGCGTCACGGCGCGGCGTACGTCCTCGGCGCAGATCGAGCACTCGAAGAAATGCGCTTCGAACTCCGCGGATTCAGCGGACTCAAGCTCGGCGAGCAGATAGCGCTCCGTTAAATTTCGATCTACGGCAGACTGGTGGTCCAAGTTGTCCCCGTCTCATCGGAGTGCCGACGTTCGCCCCTCATTCCTACAGAGAATACACGAAAGCGGCGGGAGGTGGTGAATTAGGCCGCGCCCCGCGAGGCGGCGCGAGTGGTGGGAAGGATCTTACGGAAACGATTCTTCGCGCGATGGAGCAAGACCCGCAGATAGTTGCGGTCCACGCGAAAGATCCGGCAAACTTCGTCCTTGTCGCGGTCCTCGATGAAGATGAGGCGCAGGATCTGGCGGTCCTTGGGCGGCAGCCTTTCGAGAATCCGACGCACGCTGCGTTTGCGCTCCTCGTTTACAAACTCCGCCTCGGGATCGGGCCCCGATCCTTGCGGGTCCAACCCTCCTTCGGGTAACTGGGCGTGCCGGGACGCCGCGCGGTAATGTTCGGACAGCACATTGTTACAAACTCCATACACGAAGGCGCCCAGCTTCTCGGGGCTGGCGAGCCCCTGGCCGTTTTTCAGGACATAGAAGACGCGCAGAAACGTCTCCTGGCGAACATCTTCAACGGATTGTGAGGATCGCAGCCCTCGCCGGAGTTTGATCAGGAGCAGGTCGCTGAAGTAAGCGGTGAAATGGCGCTCAATTTCAGCGTCGCCGCTCGCGAGACGCTGAACATACTCAGACGTGAACTCTCGCAACTCCACGCTGCGGCTCCTCCGGCCCCGTATTCTACTCGTCTACGTAGGACCAAACAAGGCTTAGTCCTAGACGATTTACACTTAATACCCTACGACTCCACGCTCCCGCCGGTAGGTCGTAATTTCATACGACGGCAAAAACTCTGTTGCAGTTTTTACTCATCCACCCAATCCCTACGAGCGCAAACGTGTGCGAAAGCCCGCCAAGCCGTTGGAAACGACCCATGCGACCTCCGGGCAAAACACCTTGCTCAACGCTGGAAGACACTGCCGGAGCACGCGTAGTTCCATACGTACTAGTGGTCGGCGAGGTTTCATCCCTTCTCTGATCAGCGCTCCCCTTTAGCGCTGCACAAAATAGGACTCGGGCTGCCAAAGATACGTGAAACGATCCATGCTTGGCCTTCACCATTGGTCGAAAAGATCGTTCTCCAACGACAAAGGGCGATAGCAGCCGAGGAGGAAGGTATCGGCTGCGCCGTGCTTCCTGGCGGCGATCAGCCAGCCCAGCAGGGCGGCGAGAAAGCGAATACATCTCATGGCCGACGAAACCAAGGAAACGCCGGGGAAGGGAACTGCTTCCGACCGCGATGTGCTGAGCAATAAGGACTTTCAGGCGGTTCTAAAAGCCCTGTTGGCGGCCTATCAGCCGGTGCTGAAGAAGGAGTTGGATCTGGCGGGGAATCCCGCCGAGCTGACCAAGGAGGCGGAGGCCGGGCCGCCGAACTGCGCCGACGAGATCGCACGGGCGAACCAGATCTTCGGGAATTTTTTCACTCCCGAGGTGGCGCTCGCGATGCTCCCCGCCGAAGCCCGCACCGTTCTGGGCCCCTTGGAGCAATGGCGTTGGTGCCTGCAGCACATTCGCTGCTGCATTATTTTCGGCTGGCTGGTGTGCCGGGGCCCGCGTAATTTCCGGGCGTTCTCCTACTACCTTTATGAATATTGGATCTGCGTTCGTCAGATTCTTGGGACCCCGGTAAGCTCTCCGCCGACGCCCCAGGAGCGCGCCGACTTTGGCGTCCTGGTCGAGGAACTGGCCGGGGCGTTCAAACCCTATCTCACCGATCAGCTCGCGACGGTCGAATTCGCGGCCGGAATCCCCGATGAGGTCATCGGCGGGGCCATCGATTGCCGCGAGGGTCTCGAGGAAGCCTGCCAGATTTTCGACCGCCTTCTGACGCCCCGCGCGGCCGAGGCGCTGTTGGGCAAAGACGCGTTCACGTCCCATAGCAAGGAGCCGTCTTTCTGGTTCTGCCGGTGCTGGTGCCTGTGCGCCATCTGCTTCGGATGCTGCCTGGCTCGCGCGCGCTCCCTGCGCGACGTGGTGTGGTGCCTGATCTATTTTTTCCGCTGCCTGCGCCGCTGCTTCGGACCGCTGACGTGCAATCTCACGGCCCCGCAGGGATGCGTGGCCGAAGTCGCCAATCCCGCATTGGGGGCCTACACGGTCGAAGTCCACGGGACGGCCTCGGGCGGGTCTTTCAACCACTACATCCTGGAGTGGTCCAGCGATGGCATAAACTACAACGCCACGGACTTCATCTATCCGCCGCTCCCCCCGGGCAATCCCGGGCCGGGTACGATTCCCGTGTTCAACGGTTTGCTGGCGGATTTCAACACGACCTACAAGAATCCCGGGCTTTATTACATCCGCATGACCGTGTTCTCCAACACCCAGGCCCAGGCGCCGTGCAATATCGAGTTCCAGCTCTTCAAGAAGGATGTTCGCATCCTGGGTGTAGACAACTATTTCACGCTGGACACCGGCTGGACCGATCCGGCGGCGAAATTCGTCGAAAACGTGCCGGCGCTGTGCTCGCGGCCGGCCAGCGTGTCGGAGGTCTCCTTCGGCGATTGTCTCTCGGTGCAAGGCGGTGCGTGGGTAGGCGGATGCTCCGGTGACAAAATCAAGTCTTACTTCCTGCATTACAAACCAGGTTTCGAGTCCAACTGCGCTTCGGGAGGCTGGACCCAGTTTTGGGAAGTGGATTACGTCACGCCGGGGCAATACCGCTTCATCAACATGCGCACGGGCACGTCTTATTTGACGGCCACGTGGGGTCCCGATTGCTTCATCCCCTCCTTGGCTAGCCTGTGCGCGCCCTTCACCAACCCGGAGCCGAATTCGCTGCTGTATCCGTCCTGTTGGCAAAGCAACATCGGGGGATGCCTGCTCAACGGGCTGTACACTTTCCGGCTGACCGTGCTCGACACCAACGGAGTGACGTATTGCGACACCCAGACGTTGTGGATCGACAACAAATATCCCTGCGCGGCCATTCGCATCGACGCCGTCCCGAAGTGCGCCGATCTTTTCGTGAGCAACTTCGCCCATCCGCCGGATTGCAGCAACCCGTGGCCGCTGCCGCTTTCGGGAATCGCTTTCGACCCGCTGATCGACGAGCTGGCGCTTCCCACTCGCCCCAACGACAACTTCGATTACTACTTCGTGGAAGTGGAGAAGCAGGGAGGGCCGACCGTCCAGATTCCAATCCCGGGCGCGGCCTTCGATCCCATGCATCCGTGCTTCTTTGGAACGTCGCGGGTGGGAGATCCGCTGCATCACTGCGCCACTTCGGTGTGCGATCCGAACGCCCTCGATCCCGCCGCGATTTTCGGAACGCTTGCGAATTTCGACTTGAGAGCGGTGGATCCCATCTGCTCCAAGTCGGTCCTATGGGGACCCATCGACCCCAACTTCACCATCCCGCGAGGCCAGTGCTGCGTCTACGTGTTCAAAGTCTGGGTGTATGACCGTACGATCCGCCCAGGAGGGCAGCATTCCGTCTATGGATACGGCGACTGGCCCGTGAAGATCTGCAACGATCTCTCCTCCTGATGCGGCTCCGATGACCGAGTACGGCGCCTGGATACGGTTGGCCCTGGCCGCTCTTGCGACCTGGCGGATCACGCATCTGCTGGCGCGCGAGGACGGCCCGGGGGATTTGGTGGTGCGCTTGCGGGCGCGCCTGGGCCGGAGCTTCTTAGGCGGCCTGATGGATTGCTTCTATTGCCTCAGCCTGTGGGTGGCCGTACCGCTGGCGTTTTTCGTCGGACGGGATGTGCTGGATGTGTTGGTCGCCTGGTTGGCGCTATCGGGTGCCGCGTGCCTGCTGGAACGTATCGGCCAACAGCCGGTATCGATTCAGCAGTTGCCCCAAGAAGAAGACTACGAAGGAGAAACCCACGATGTGTTGCGGCCAGAACCGAACCGCGGTGACGCGTCAGATCATGCAGTCGACCACGCCGGGCAGGGTCGCTATCAAACTGCCGGCGGCGCCCGCCGTCCGTGAGTCGCCCAAGACCGAATCGCCTGGCGGAGAAACGCCTGGAATGGTAGCCGGCGCCGCAGGGTGGTCCTCTCTCAGGGTGCGCTATGTGGAGCAATCGCCAATTCGGGTGCGGGGTCCACACAGCGGCAAAGACTACCGTTTTTCCGGTTCCGATCCTGTCCGGCTGGTGGACGCACGAGACGCCGAATCGCTCCTGCGCACGCGTTTTTTCGCCAAGGCCGGCGATTGAGGCCGTCCAGAATCACCGCGCCGCTGGCTGGGCGGTCGCAACGTTGCAACGTCTGAAACGATTTCCGGGCGGCGGTCACTAATCCTTGCCGAACCGGCCGGCACGGCTGGTCGAATTTAAAAGAGGAGGACCGAATCGTATGCCCGCATCAACCGGCGCAAAATCCGCCAAAGTCACGCTCACTCCCCACAACCAAAGCCTGGAAGCGATCACCAAGGTGGTCGCCGGCATCATCGGAAAATCGGGCTGCCGCACCTGCGGCCGCCTGATCAATCTGGATTTTCAATTCCAGGGCGATCCGGGACCGGAGCTTACGCAAGAGGGCGTCGTCTCCATGCACACGGAGGGCTTCTGACCGCATCCGCCGGTCCGGCCGGCGCGAGCCGGATTCAACCTCTGGGTGTGGGGTTCCCCTACATTGCCGAGCTGCCCGCGAAATTGTATCGCTCAGGCAGTGTGGATTTCGTCGAGGTCACGCCGGAGACACTGTGCCGGCAGCGGACGGCTGGAACCGGCGGTGCGCTCGAGATTGTGGAGGATCGGGTGGACCGCGCGCGCGAGATTTGCGGGGCGCTTCCCATGGTGGTTCACGGCGTCGAGTTGTCGATCGGCTCGGCCCATGGCTGGAACGCCGCGTATCTCGATATGCTCGACGCCTTCCAGGCCAGTTGGCCCTTTGTATGGCACAGCGAACACCTCGGATTTCAAACCATCCCCGGCGAAGACGGAGCGAGCCTCGAGGTGGGCGTTCCGCTCCCGTTACCGCCGACGAAGGAAGCGGTTGCGCTGGTGGCCGATCGTTCCGCCGCAATCGCCAGGCGCTACGCAGTGCCCTTTCTGCTGGAGAATCCGGCCTACTACATCGCGGATCTGCCATGCGACCCGGAGATCGGCGACGACATCGGGCTGATCGCCGCCATCCTGGATCGCAGCGACGGCTGCCTGTTGCTCGATCTGCACAACGTCTACTGCAATGCGGTAAATCACGGGTTCGATCCCTTCGCCGCGATCGACCGGGCGCCCCTGAACCGAGTGGTCGAAATTCACGTGGCGGGCGGATCGCCGCGCGACGGTTTTTGGATGGACGGGCATAACGGGCGGGTGCCGGAAAGAGTCTGGGAGCTGTTGGAGTACACTCTTCCACGCGCCCGCCACACCGCCGGCGTCGTTTTCGAGGTGCTCGACGAGTTCGCGCCACGGCTGGGCGCGGAGGCGATTGTAGAGCAACTAGGACGAATTCGCGACATCTGGACGAGGCGCCGGGCTGCGTGACGCACATGAGACTGCTCGATTTCCAAACCGCGTTGGGCCGGCTGGTGCGCGCCCCGGACGGTGGCGATCCACTTCGCACGCTGGACCTGGGCGCCGACGACCGGTCGCGCCTGGAAGCCTTAGCGGAGAGCCCCGGATTCCGATTCACGGTGGGGGTGCAACGCTCCTGGTGCATCCGGCGCGCCGCGAATGCAGGCTATATGACCCTTTCGATTCTTCCGGACAACCTGCGCCGCCGTTTGCTCGATGAATGGACCAATTCCGGCGGCGGAACTTCTTCGTTTTTCGCGACCGAAGCGGAGGCGCTCCTCGATTTCATCGCGGACCGCCTGCCCCATCCCTCGCACGAGCTGACCGCGTGCCGGCTGGAGCAGGCCGCTCTGCGGGCAAACGAGATCGCGGCCCGCTTCAGGGCGCCGGATTTAGATCGTCTCGATAATGCGCGGTGTGTGGTGCGGCGGGGACGCTACGCGGCAATCGTGCTTTTTTACGGGGAGCCGGATCTGATACTCGGCGCTCTCCTTGAACACAGGCCGCATCCTCCGGTGTTGGCCGAGACGACCGCGGTGCTGTTTGGTCCCGGATTGGACCGGCTATACCGGCCGGCGTCGGGGAGTGAGGTGACGTTATGGAAGCGACTGACCGCGCCAGTTGCGATTCCGGTGCTGCGGCGAGAAGGCTATCGGCGGGATGTGATTGAAACAATGCTGCGGGCGGGCGCCGTGGAATACGCTTGATTCACGGATCGCATTACATGGGAAGGGCTAAAAGCAGGAAGAGATTGGAGGAAACGTCCGCGCTCCGGGGCACGCCCCGACTCCGCCTGGAGCGTAGAAACGCGGGGCGATATCGCTTCACTACTAGCAGGTTGCGGAAAAATCGGGCGGGCAGTTTGATTCCGTTGCCATCGAGGGCGTTTTGTGAGTGATTTGGCAGCGCAGCGACGCCCCGCAGGGGCGGCGCGGGCGGCTGCCGTGGGCCTTCAAGCCGCAGCTTGCGC
>DASYXM010000067.1:0-141154 GCA_035934795.1 Bryobacteraceae bacterium
GTTCTGCGGGACCCGCTGCTCCGCCGAGATATAGCTGAACACTCCACTTTGTTGTTGGTCGTCGCCTCGCATAAAACATAGACGACGCAGTCTGTTCCGGCGTCACGTCGGAATCCGCCTTTTTTCCGCAACCTGCTAGCCCAATCGCAATGTCGCCGGCGTGAAGCGAACCGGTAGCGCGCACGGGCTCACCGCCGGAGGGATATTCCCAAGCGGCTCGCTTTACAGGATCAATCACCCAACAAAACGGCACACCCCAGGTGTGATACTCCTCGCACTTGGCGAGCATGGTTCCCAGGCGGTCCTCCGGAGAGAGGATTTCGCAACAAATCCGGACGGGTTCCTCGGGATAGGGTCCCGGAAAATTATCGGCCACGGCTACATCGGGAATCAAGTATTTGGTGGGCGAGATGCGCAGGGTCAGTTCGGGAAACGGCTGGGCGCCGCTCTTGTTTCCCGATGCGCTCTGGAGAAGAGTCACCAAAACGCGCTGAATGATCGAATGCAGCTTGGTGGGCATCGCCTTGGGATACAGCAACCCATCCCTATATTCGTGGCTGGGCTTCTCTGTCAGGCGCAAGTAGTCATCGACCGTAACCAGAGCCCCGGTGATCATGGCTTCATTTTACTCTCAAACATCGGGGCGAATCTCCGGTCCAATCACCGGCACCTTGCTTCACGAGAACTTCGTCAACCCACTCTAGCGAGCACTTACGAACCCTAGGGTATCACCGCGACCCAGCCGCCGCGCGAGATCGGCGACACGCACTGAAATTCCGGCGAGAAGTTTTCAAGCGGTGAATCACTATTCCTAAGTGAACGGGCTGCTCTTGGAGTGGTCGCTTGAGAAGGCGGATGCCAACTGGAGAAAGCACCGCGTTACGTTCCGCGAGGCGATGACCGTGTTCGCGGACCCGTTGTCGCGAACGGTTTTCGATCCGGATCACTCGGTCGACCAACACCGCTGCGTCACCATCGGGCGGGCAAATTCCCGCCGGCTCCTGGTTGTGATCCATACTGATAGAGGAGAGCGAATCCGCATCGTCAGCGCGCGAGCGGCGACGAGATCCGAGCAAAGAGAATATGAAGATCGCCCGGAAGAAACTTACTGAACGTCCCATGCGCAAGGAATACGATTTCCGCGGCGCAGTAGTAGGCAAGTACGCGCGGCGCTATGCCGAAGGCACGAACATGGTGCTGCTGGATCCGGATGTGGCCGTCGTATTCCCCGATTCGAAGTCCGTAAACGAGGCGCTAAGGTCGCTGGTGCGCATCGCGGAACGAAGTAAAGACCCGCGCTAGCCTTCCCCACGTGGAAGGCAGCGGAGCGGTCTAACCCCGGGCCTCCACGTCAGTGCGTCATCGAATAGACGACGTAGTTGACGCCGATGCGGATGCCCAGCGCCGAGTACTTCTCGTCGTAGTGCGGGTCGTCGGCCCACTCCCAGGAATCGCCGACGTCGGAGTTGAAGCACATGGCCACCATCAGGCGGCCGTGGTCGTCGTAGATGCCGCGCCAGTACGCGCGATACCCGTCGGCGCGATACGTGGTGCCGCGCGCAAGCGCCCACTGCCCGGGAATCTGATAGCGATCGTCCAGATCGTAGACGGAATGAAAGAGGGCGTCTTCGTTATCGATCTCCACGATCTGGCGGTCCGGAAACACCGCTTTCATGGTTTCCTCGAAGCGTCCCCACTCCTCGGTGCCCCAGAAATCGTCCAGCATCAGGAAGCCGCCGCGCAGCAGGTAATCGCGCAGCCGCTTCACCTGGTCGTCGGTGAGCTTCCAATCGCCCATTTCGCCGGCGCACAGCCACGGCCAGTTGTAGACGTCGTCGCCGTCGTCCAGATTAATCGGCTGCTCCACCGAGCGGGCGTTCACGCGCGTCAGCCGTCGCAGGGCTTGCGCGAAATGCCGGTCGGCGCGCGGATAGTCCTGGGACCAACTGCTGCCGCCTTCGCGCCAGTCGATGCCGCCTCCAAAACGGAACGGACGGCTGAAGCGGGCGTGCGGATGCGGAGGATACATGAGCCGAGCGAAGACCCATTCGCCCGGCACCTTGTAATCTTCCGGCAGCGGTACGTTGTCGTAGGACTCCAGGCTCGTATAAACGCGGAACTCGCGTTGAAACGCGTACACCGCGGGGACGCAGGCGATCGCGCCAACCGCCGCCAGCCACGCCCTGGTACGGACCTTCATAGGCCTTTACTGGAGCATATCACTTGTGCGTCCCGGCTCCTCGGGGTAACACTCCAGCGCGCTTCGAGTAGACTGGTGATGTTGTGCTGTCCCGTCTTCTCCCAACTATATTGGTAACCGCAGCCGGCATCCAGGCGGCCACCAATCCAGCGGAACTGCTGCGGGCGATCCGTGAAAACGGCTTGGACGCCGCGACCTGCTATCGCGTCCGCGACCTCAGCTTCGTCAAGGAAGACGTTCGTGTTTACCTGAACGACGGCCACCTGATTTTTTCCAACGCGGTGGAAGGCCGGCGTACGGGGGCGCTATTTACGGCGGATGTCGAAGGGGGCGACGGCGAAGTGATCGTGTTCCCTCCGACGCGCAGCGAGCGCCAGTCGCTGGCGCGATTCAACTCATCGCCCAATTTGGACGAGCACCTGCGCTCCGGGTTCTTCGTGTTCGCCGACGGCAGCGCCGAGGAGCTCATGGATCGCATCGAGCGCGAAGGCGTGGGGAAAAAAGCGCCCGAGATGGGAGCGGTCCTCGCTTCCGAGTGGTCGCCGGTGGCCGCCAACATCGAGGGGCCCATGGCCCTACGCCTGGTGCAAGATGTCCTGGCACCGGCCAAACCCGGGCGAGGCCTGGCGTTCCTCGCGCTTAACGGCAGGGGTCTTGGTAACTTCGACGTCGTCGTCGAGCCGCGCGGCGGAACCCGCATAGAAATCCGCCATAGCGCCGAGCGCGACAACCGGCCCACCTACGACGTGTGGACCAGCTTTCCGGCGCGGAGCGCGCGAAACTCCAAGGCCGCCGCGCCACGGCCCGAATTTTCCATCGCCGGCTACCGCATCGAGGCGAGCCTCGACAACGACCTCCATATGAAAGCCCTCACGCACGCCACGCTGCGCGTCGGCCCCGAGCCTAGCCGGACGCTTCCCTTGTTGGTCGCGCGAAACATGCAGATTTCCGCCGTGCGCCTGGACGGCGCGCCGGTCGAATGGCTGCGCGGCGATGCCTTGCGCAGCCGGATCGCCATTGCCGACGACGAATCCGCGGTGCTGGTGGTGCCCGCGACGACGCTCGCTCCCGGGAGCGAACATGCCATCGAGTTCGAGCACGACGGCAACGTCGTCAAGGTCGCGGGAGACGGCGTCTTTTTTGTCTCCAACCGCGCCAGCTGGTACCCGCATGCGGGCTCCGGCCGCTCCACTTTCGACGTCTCCTTCCGTTATCCGAAGCGCCTCACGCTGGTGTACGGCGGCGACCTGGTGGACGACCGGACGGACGGCGACTGGCGGACCACGCGGCGGCGCATTGCGATTCCGGTCGGCTCCGCGGGTTTCGATATCGGCGATTACGAGAAAGTCTCCGTGCAGGCGAGCGGTGTTTCCATCGATGTGTACGGCAATCGTCACGTTGAGGACGCTCTCCGGCCGCAGGCAGAAGCCCCGGCAACTCCCCAGCCGGTAGAGCGCACTCGCAGGCGCATCCCGCTTTCGCCGGCGGGCGGCGTTCCCTTTCCGGCATCCGTTGCTCCCGATCCCTTGGGGAGGTTAAAGTTGGTGGCCGCCGACGTCGCTTCCGCCGTCGATTATTATGCGGGGCTCTTCGGACCGCCTGCGCTCAAGACCCTGACCGTCGCGCCGATACCGGGGACTTTCGGCCAGGGGTTTCCCGGCTTGGTGTACCTTTCGACATTCGCCTACATCGATCCCAGCGAGCGGCCCGCAGCCATGCGCAACGCGCGCCAACAGGCATTCTTCTCCGATATGCTCGCGCCGCACGAGGTCGCCCATCAGTGGTGGGGCGCGGTGACCTCCGTCGAGCGCAGCGAGGATTCCTGGCTGATCGAGGGTTTGGCCAACTATTCCGCGCTGATGTGGCTGGAAAAGAAACGCGGTTTCAAGGACGCCTTACCCGTTCTGCAAGGCTATCGCGACGAATTGCTGGGTTTCGACGACAGGAACATCCCCGAATCGGCGGGTCCCATCGTGTGGGGCGAGCGCCTGCTGGCGTCCGACATTCCGGACGCGTGGCGAATCGTCACCTACGGCAAGAGTGTCTGGATCCTGCACATGTTGCGCAGACGGATGGGCGACGAACGGTTCCTCGCCATGCTGGCGGAGCTGCGCAAACGCTATGAATTCCGCCCTCTGACCACCGAGGGCTTCCGGGCACTGGTGCAGGAATTTCGTCCTCGCGGCATTGGGGCCGAAGCCATCGACGCGTTTTTCGATAGCTGGGTCTATGCCACTGGCATCCCCGCCTTGAAGCTGCATTATGCGTCGACGCCCGCGGCCGCGGGGACCGTGACGCTTTCGGGAACGCTCGAGCAAAGCGGCGTAGACGAGGATTTCTCGGTGGACGTGCCCGTGGAGGTTCATTTCGCGAAGGGACCGCCTGAAACCATTTGGGTCCGCACGTCCACCGGCGAAGAGCCGTTTTCGGCGACGCTGCGTCAGGCGCCCGTGCGTGTCGTCCTGCCGGATGACATGTTATTGAAACATTAGCTCTATTTCTTGTTTGTTCGCAGGCGCCGCGCTATTTTCCCGTTCGTCCCCCGTCGCCCGAGTGCGACAATGAGTAGTAAAGATGGTTGCTGACGGCATCTATTACGCCCTCGGACTGGCCGCCGCCGGGGCGGCGATTACGGGGTTGGTCGGCTGGCAGTTTGCCATTCCGTTTTATCTTCTAGCGGCCTTGTGCTTGAATTTTTTTCGCGATCCGGAGCGCGCCGTTCCAGAAGGCCCAGTGGCCGTCTCGCCGGCCGATGGCAAGGTGGTTGCGATCAAAGCCGACGACGCCGGGGGCAGCCGCATCAGCATTTTTCTGAACGTGTTCGACGTGCACGTGAACCGCACACCCATCGCTGGCCGCGTCGACAGCATCCGGTATAAGAAGGGCCGGTTCCTGGTCGCGAGCCGCAACGAGTCGAGTTTTGCGAATGAGCAGAACGTGATTACCGTGGACGGAAATTTTGCGGGCCGCCCGACGCGCGTCGTCTTTTCGCAGATTGCCGGCCTGATCGCGCGACGGATTATCTGCTACAAGACTCCCGGCGACGTTCTGAAGGCCGGCGAGCGTGTAGGACTGATCAAGTTCGGCTCCCGGGTCGATGTATTTCTGGGTCCCGAATGGGAGATCGACGTGCGCGCGGGCGATCGCGTGCGAGCCGGATCGAGCGTTCTCGCGCGTTTTCGATTTGGGTCGGGGGAATCCGCATGAGCAAAATGACCTGGCGAGACCGCTTGATCGACCCGCGTTCCCCGGACCGCCGTCCACGCCGCGCCGCCTATGCGTTGCCGACGCTGTTCACGGCGGGCAACGTTTTTCTGGGTTTTTACGCGATTCTCGAAATTTTCCAGGGCGCCATGCAGATGCCGTCGGCGGCGGCCGGGGCCGTCCAGCACTTTCGAATTGCTTCCATCGCCATAGGGGTGGCCGTGTTTCTGGATGGTCTCGATGGACGTATCGCCCGGATGACCAACACGGCGAGCGATTTCGGCCGTGAAATGGATTCGCTCGCGGACGTCACCGCTTTTGGCATCGCACCAGCGGTGCTGGCATTCGCCTGGGGCGTTCAGTTTGTCGATCCCGCCATCGACCGCGTGACGCTCGAATATCTGCATCGCGCCGGCTATTTCGTCGCGTTTGTGTTCCTGCTATGCGGCGCCATGCGTCTGGCGCGCTTCAATATTCAGAAGAACCCGGTCCCGTCCAACCCTGGCCGTCCGGACCGAAAGTATTTCGTGGGCCTTCCGATTCCCTCGGCGGCGGGCATGGTGGCCGCCGTGGTTTACGCGGCTGAGAGCGAACCCTTGCACAACTGGATCCTATCGGCCGCGTGGCTGTGTCTGCTGGCCCTGCTTTCGTTTCTGATGGTGAGCACATGGCGCTATCCCAGCTTCAAGGATCTGAATCTGACCAAGCCGCGCTCGCCGTTGATGTTCGTGGTGCTCGGCAGCCTGATTTATCTCATCTTGAATTTCTCCCAGCCGGTTCTGCTCGGCATGGCGAGCTGCTACGTCGGAAGCGGCATTGCGATTCGCCTAGGCGGAATCTTGCGGCGCAAGCTGCGCCAGCGGCCCACGCATCCGGAGCACCAGGTTGGCTGAAGCGCGTACCCGCTATCGTGTCGCGGTCGTGGGCGGCGACACGCTGCTGGCCCGCGAAATCCAGGATTTGCTGCAAGAGTCGAAGCCCGCGCCGAGTATCGAATTGATCTCGGCGTCGAGCGAAACCGCCGCCGTCTTAAGCGGCGTTGCCGAGGAGGCGATTCCGCTGAGCCCTCTCTCTGCCGTCAGCCTGGCCGCAGCGGATGTTGCATTCCTGGCCGGATCGCCAGCCTCCAGCCGCAAGGCCCTGCGATTGAATCCGCCCGACGGCCCCCTGCTGATCGATCTGACCGGCGCCCTCGAGGATCAGTCCCACGCGCGCTTGCGAGCCCCTTCGGCGGAGCCTGGCGGCGCATCTCCCGTAGTTCTTGGCTCCGTGCAAACCATCGCGCATCCGGCGGCCATCGGCATCGCCATGTTGCTAGCAGCCCTTTCCCGGAAAAGGACCATTCGCCGCTCGCTGGTGCACGTTTTTGAACCGGCGAGCGAACGCGGCAAAAAGGGCGTCGACGAACTGCAGCAGCAAACCATAGCAGTTTTGAATTTGAAGAAGTTAAAGACCGAGGTGTTCGACGCGCAGCTGAGCTTCAATCTGCTGGCACGCTACGGCGAGGAAGCGGCAGAGCCGATCGAAGGCGTCGAACAGCGCGTGGAGAAGAATGTCGCGTCGCTGTTGTCCGCTTACCCCGCGATCCCGATGCCCTCGCTACGCCTGATTCAGGCGCCAGTCTTCCACGGGCACAGCTTTTCCCTATGGGTAGAATTCGATGAAGCCCCAACGGTCAAGACGTTGGCGGCGGCGCTGGAAGAGGACGGGATCGATGTGCGCCTCGACGAGCCCCCTTCCAACGCTAATGTCGCCGGACAAAGCGGGCTCAGCGCAGGAGCGATCGCACTTGACTCCAATCAGCCTCGCGCTGCGTGGATTTGGGCGGTCACGGATAATTTTCGTCTCGCCGCCGAGAATGCAGTCGCCGTGGCCAAGGAGCGGCTTGTATGAGGTTCGCGATGGCAGCAGCGGCGGCCCTCGCCTTGTTGTCCTCCTGCGGCTATCACACCGGAGGGCGCGGCGATTTGCTTCCGAAGACGCTTCGGACTATCGCGATTCCGCCGTTCGCGAACTCCACCACGCGCTACAAAATCACGGATCTGCTGCCGGAGGCGATTACGCGCGAGTTTATTTCCCGCACACGGTACAAGATCATCACCGATCCGGATGCCGCCGACGCCGTCCTGCGGGGCACGGTGACCAACTACGTGGCCGCGGCGACCGTCTTCGATCCCACCACCGGCCGCGCCAGCGCCGTGGATATCCACGTGGTGCTGCAGCTGAGCCTGGTGGAGCGCGTTACCGGCAAAGTTCTGTATAGCAGGCCGTACATGGACGTTCGCGAGCGCTATCAGATTTCGGTCGATCCCGGCGCGTTTTTCGAAGAGAGCGACGCGGCCATTGCGCGGGCCAGCGTGCAGACCGCCCGCCAGGTGGTTTCCGCGATTCTGGAGAGTTTCTGAGACGCACCAGCGTCCCTGTTGACGACTCGAAATGTTGCCGCCGCGAGGATTTTACCCGTTGCGGGTTGTGCACGTTTAGAAGGGAGATCATGTCGCCCGACCAGTTTCTCTCTAGCCTGAAGAACGGTCCCGCGCCGGTCTGTCTTTTTGTGGGCCCGGAAGCGTTCCAGCGCGAGCGATGCCGCCGTGAGCTGATCCGAGCCGCGCTCGGAGACGCTCCCGAGGATCGCGAAAGCGGATTCGCCCGTCATGACCTGGATCAAGTCTCGCTTGCCGCCGCACTCGACGACGCCCGGGCGCTGTCGCTGTTCGCGTCGCGCCGCGTGATCTGGATCGTGAACGCCGAAGCGGCCTTGCCGAGAACGCGCGCCGCGGCGCCTGAGGAGGATACGGAATCGGGCGGCGACGTATCCGAGCTCGCCGCGTATCTGCGCGATCCGGCGCCCGGCACGGTCGTGGTGTTCGACGCTAGCCGCTATGAATTCGAGGGCGACGACAAGGCCAAACTAGAGCGCGTGCGGAAGTTCTACGCGGCGGTTGCCGTCCAAGTAGAGTTCCGTTCATATTCGCCGGAGGCCGTCCGCTCCCTGGCGCAGGGGCTGGCCAAGCAAGCCGGGCTGCTGCTGGGACTTGCCGAGCTGGCCGTGCTGATCGAGGCGACTGGGGGGGACGCCGCGCGCATCGCCGTCGAGATCGAAAAACTGCGCTTGTTCACTGGCGGCGCGCGCAAGGTAACGGCTGAGGACATCGCTGCCCTGGTCCCGGACGCTCAGCAGGCAACCATCTTCGCGTTAGTCGCCGCGCTCGGCCGAGGCGACCGCCTGCGCGCTTTCGAAATCCTCGATACGCTGGCCCGCGAAGGCGAGTACATGCCGCTGGCGCTCACCTTTCTCGCGACTCAATTCCGCATGGCGCTGGTCGCTCGCGAAGCCGGACTTCGTAACTCCCAGCAGATTCAGGCGCATTTCACGAGGCTCGGTGCGCGCATATGGCCGGAACGAGCGCGGCAGATCGAGCAGACCGTGAATGCGTTTTCGAAAGAACGACTGCAAAGTGCGGCGGGCCAATTCTTCGAAGCTGATCGCGCCCTGCGCGGCGCGCGCCCCGACGACCGCATCGTGATGGAGGAGATGATCCTCGCGCTAACGGCCTAGCTACTTTTCTCGCAAGCCATGGCCATACACGGCGCGCACGCTTTTTGAGGCTGCTAAGAGACGCGGAACTACGCTCCCTGTGGTCGCGCCTCAAAATGGGCGCTTTTGTTTACCGCGTCTAACCGAGCCGCGTCCACAGGGAGCGGTAGCGTCGCTACTCCAGTGTCGTTGTGGGAAAGGATTAAGCCGCCGCGAGTTTGCGGAGCCGCAGCGTCAGCCGGTTCTTGTAGCGGGCGGCCGTGTTCTTCTTGATGATGCCCCACTTGGCGGCCCGGTCGATCAACGAGAAGGTCTGGGGAACCAACTCAGTCGCGCCCTTGGCGTCTTTGGTCTCCAGCAGACGCCGCATTTTGCGGATTCCGTGACGCAACCTGGTCTTGCGGGTCTGATTCACCGCCGTGCGGCGTTCGGTGATGCGTACGCGCTTCAGCGCGGTAACAGTGTTAGCCATGCAAACGATCAGGATAGCGTAACCAGACGCATATGGTCAACTCGGCGACACAACTCGGCGACACTCGAGCCTCGTCGGCGACACTACGGCGGGAGTCACTTACGCTTTCAGCCGCGGGAACAACTTTTCCGCGTTAGCGCGGTAGATCGCTTCCCATTCCTTCGGCGAAAAGCCGGGATACGCGTCGAGGCCCTCGTCGGTCAGTTCGTAAGCCCGCAGCGGAACGTCGGAACCGTACAGGATCTGGGACACCGGAGCGATATCTTTCAGCGCGTCGAGCGCGGCGGCTTTGCTCCCATGCGCGACCTCGTAATAGAACTTGCGGAACTCGTACTCGACGCCGTGAGGCAGGCGGCCGGCGAAAGCTTTCGGATAATCGTCGATGATGCGCGCAGCGAGCACGGTGAGCGCTCCGCCGGAATGCGAAAAGATAAACTTGATGTCCGGGAAGCGGCCGGGCGTGCCGTTCACCAGCATGCTTTCGGCGCAGCGCGCGGTATCGAGGTCGTATTCGATGATGCCGGAAATGGCCAGGCCTGGAATCAGGTTGCGGCAGCAGGTACTCGCCGCCGGATGGTAAAAGACCACCGCCTTGCGCCGGTTCAGCTCCTCGAACACCGGTGCGAAGGCCGGTTCGCCGGGCCATTTGTCGCGATAGCTGGTCCACAGAGCGATGCCGTCGGCCCTCAATGTGTCGTAGGCGTAGGCGATTTCCTTCAGGCTGCCCTCGACGTCGGGCAGAGGCAGCGCGGCAAATAATCCGAAGCGGCCTGGGTAATCGCGGACAAGTTGCGCGTTGTAATCGTTGTTGAGCCGCACGAGCATGCGCGACCGTTCGTTACGCTCACTCATGGAATCCATCACCAGACGCTGGACGGGCGAGAGCATGGCCGTCGCCACTCCGTGCTTGTCCATCATTTCGATGGATGTCTCCGGCGTCCACGGGCGCGGCGCGAAGTTGGTCTCCTTCATCTCCTTTTCCATGGCGGCCATGTAGGCCGGCGGATACAGGTGATGATGCACGTCGATGCGCCCGCGAGGAGCGCGATTTTGGGCCAGCACGCCGGCGGCTGGGAGAAGCGCAGCGGCTCCCATGGTTGCTGTTTTTAGGAACTCGCGACGGGATGGATGGAAGGAGGCTCGTGTTGGACTCATACGATTGCGACCCTGAACCTATGTCTTGAACTTGGGCCACAGCCGCTCGGCGTTGCCGCGGTCGAGCGCGTGCTGCACGTCCGATGGCAGCTTCCGCATCGGAAGATTATAGACCGTCGATTCGGTCGGCTCGATCGGGAAATCCGTGCCGAACAGGTACTGCGTTGAAGGCGCGAATTCGCGCAGCGCGGCGATGGGCATGGCGTAAGTCGCGTGCGCGCACTCGTAATACAGCCGTTTCAGTTCGTACCACGCGCCCTTGGGAACCTTGCCGCTGGTGCCCGCTTCCGGATTGTACTTGCCGTTCGGGTTGCTGCCGGCGTCCGGAACGCGATCCTTAATGCGCCCGGCGAGCGTTGGAATCGCCGCGCCAGAATGGTTAATGATCCACTTGATATCCTGGCAGCGCGCCAGCACGCCGTTGAACAGCAGGCTGACCACGGTGCGCGTGGTATCGAAATCGAATTCGACGACGCCATCGCCGACGCCGGCCAGATTGTGGCAGCAATTCGCCACCGTGGGATGGAAAAAGACCGCCGATTTGCGCCGGTTCAGCTCGTCAAACATGGGCAGAAACATCGGATCGCCCCACCATTTATCGCCGGTGTTGGTGAACAGCGACACGCCGTCGCACTTCAGCGTGTCGAAAGCGTAGTCGATCTCTTTCATGGTCGCGTCCACGCTCTTGGCGGGGAGCGAGGCGAAAAATCCGAAGCGCTTGGGATTCATCTGCATCGCTTTGGCGCCGTATTCGTTGGCCTGGCGCGCGAACTTGATGGACTTTTCGGTGCCGTCGTAGAGATATTCCGCGGCTATCGTCAGCGAAAGCACCGCCGATTCCGTGCCGAAGCGGTCCATCTCGTCGAGCGACACCTGCGGCGTGTAGTGACGCGCCGTCATGTTCTCCTGAAACGGAGGCAGCATATGGTGATGCACGTCGATGCGCCGCGCGTTGGGGCCCTTCTTGGCTTGCGCGGTCAACTCACCGGCAGGTAAGAGTGTCGCGCCCGTTGCGGCGATCGCTGTGAGTAGATCACGCCGTGAAAGGCCGGAAGCGTACGGGAAACTCATGAAGACTCTCCTCGCAACTACACTTTAAACCGCGGAAACAGCCGTTCGGCGTTTTTGCGATCGATCGCCTCCCAAGTCTTGGCGGAAAGGCCCAGCTTGGGGATCTCGTTCACCGTGGATTCCATGGGCTCGGGCGAAAAATCGGTGCCGAACATGATGTGATCCGGCAGCGCGAACTTCACGAGGGCGGCCATGGGATACGGGAAGCTGGCGTGCGCGATGTCGATGT
Organism: Bryobacteraceae bacterium; assembly: GCA_035934795.1. Classification (GTDB taxonomy): domain Bacteria; phylum Acidobacteriota; class Terriglobia; order Bryobacterales; family Bryobacteraceae; genus Palsa-187. The sequence continues at coordinate 11,870 of DASYXM010000067.1, forward strand.
AGAACTTCTGGAGCTCGGCGATCACGCCGTTGGGAATGTATTCGTCGCGGTGGTTCTTGACGATCGCATAGCGGTCCTTGATGCGTCCGGCGATCATCGGCATGGTGCCGCCCGAGTGCGGAATGATGATCTTGACGTCGGGGTAATCGTGCAGGACGCCGTTGACCAGGATGCTGGTGCAGGCGCGCGTGATGTCGAAATCGTATTCGTTCATGGCCGAGGGCACGCTGTCGTTGAGATCCACGCAGCAGGGCGGCGCGAGCGGATGCATGTAGACCACCGCCTTACGGCGGTTCAGCTCCTTCCACATCGGCGCGAAATAGGGATCGCCGGGCCAGCGGTTCTGATTGTCGTTGGTGTAGATGCCGATGCCGTCGGCCTTCAGCGTGTCGAAGCCGTACTCGATTTCCTTCATCACGCCGTCGATATCCGGCAGCGGCACGCCGGTCATCAGCCCGAAGCGCTTGGGATGGTCGGCCATCACTTTGGCGCCGTAATCGTTGCCCATGCGCACGTTGCGGCGGCCCTTTTCGGTGTTGTCGTAGAGCAGATTGCCCATCTGTGTCATCGTCAGGATGGCGACGGAGATGTCGTATTTGTCCATCTCTTCGAGCGAATACTCGGGCGTCCACTCGCGGCGGCCGGCGCGTCCCGGTCCCTGCCGCAGAGCCGGAGGCGCGGTGTGATGATGCACATCGATGCGCCCGCCCTTGGCGGCCGATTTATTGACGAATTGTCCCAGTAAATTCTCTGCCGCCAGCGCGGCGCCGCCGCCCGCGGCCAGAGCTTTCAGCAAATCCCGCCGGGAAGGATCGGAAAAGTCGATTTTCATGACGACGGCCCCCTGAAATGGAGTCGGTTGAGTATACTCCACCGCGCGGCGCGCCGTCCACGCGGGAAAGCGTGACTGTCGAGATCGAGATCGAGGCCCGCGGTAACCGGCGGGCTCGAGAGGACATTCGGTATAGTGGACATTCCAGAGCCCTAGACTCCTGCTGGATCTGGGCCCCAGACTCTTAACACCCATGCTTTCCCGATTTCAGCCCCAGGCGTTGTCCATCGTTCGCATCGTCGCGGGATATTTATTCCTGCTCCACGGCTGGCAGAAGGCGTTCGGCTGGTTCGGCGGATTGCCACCGGATCTCCCCGGCAACGTCGTGACCATGCTCAAGACCGCCGGCTGGATCGAGACTGTGGGCGGCGTATTCATTTTGCTGGGTCTGTTTACCGCGCCGGCGGCGTTCGTCCTGTGCGGCGAAATGGCAGTCGCCTACTTCACCGGGCACGTCGCCAGGAACGGCAATTTCTTCCTGCCCCTGATGAACGAAGGCGAGCCGGCCGTGCTGTTCTGCTTCATCTATCTGTTTTTTTCGAGCGCGGGTGGCGGAGCGTGGAGCCTGGACCGCATGCTCGGCCGCGACAAACCCGCGAAACCCTGACCTCACCAAAGCGCTGATGGCCCGTATAATAGGGAGCCACGGGCCATTATGTATGTCAAATCTTCGATTGCGCCGTTTTGTGCCGCGCTTCTCTGGGTGATCGCCGTGAGTTGCGGGACACCCCGGAACACCGGGCAGGAATTCGACAAGCTGACTTCCGATTTCGTATACGGCAGCCTCGCGCTGTCGCCGTCCGGCGCGACGCAGGCCGGCTATCATACGCACAACGGAGCCGCGCTCGACGAGATGTTCGACGATTTCAGCCCGACCGGCATCCAGGCGCAGCACGATTTCTTCACCGGGATGCAGAGCCGCATGTCGGCGCTCGACGCGAAATCGCTCGACAAAGAGCAGGCGGCCGACGTCGAGATCATGAAAAACAACATCGGCTTGAGCCTGCTGGATCTGGATTCCATACAAAGCTACAAGCACAATCCGACGATGTACGTGGAACTCGCCGGCAACGCGCTGTTCGAATGCTACATGCTGAACTACGCACCCGTCGAGAAGCGCTTCGAGCACATCGCCAAGCGGCTGGAGAAAATGCCGGCCCTGTTCGACCAGGCGAAGGCCAATCTCACCGATGCTCCCGAGGTGTGGAACCGCGTGGCGCAGGAAGAGAACCAGGGCAACATCGACTTGATCGATAAGACGCTGCGCGCCGCTGCGCCCGAAGCGCGGAAGGCCGCCTACGGCAAGGCCGCCGGCCCGGCCATCACCGCGCTGCGCGACTTCAATACTTTCCTCAAGGGCACGCTCTCGAAGAAGACCAGCGACTGGCGCCTGGGCAAGGAGAAGTACGCGCGCAAGTTCGCATATGTTCTGGCCATCGGCAAAACGCCGGAGCAATTGCTTGCCGAAGCCGAGGCTGAACTGCAGGCGAAGCGCGCCGAGATGGTCAGACTCGCGGCGCCCAAGACAGTCGAACAGGCTCTAAACGAAATCGCCAAGCAGCACGCAACTCCGGATACTTATATGGACGACGCTCGCAAGAGCCTCGAACAGGCCACCGCGTTCGTGAAAGAGAAAGGCCTCCTGACGCTCCCCACGCGCGCGAATCTGCAGGTGACCGAGACCCCCGAGTTCATCCGCGGCATCTATGCGGTCGGCGGGTTCAATCCGGCGCCCGCGCTCGAGCCGCAGTTGGGCGCGTTCTACTGGATCACTCCGATTCCCAAGACATGGAGCAAGGACCGCATCGAATCGAAGCTGCGGGAGTACAATCGTTTCGGTTTGCAGCAGCTGACCGTTCACGAGGCCATGCCGGGTCACTACGTGCAGTTCGAGTACGCCGACGATGTGCAGCCGCAATCGCGGCGCGTGCTGCGCAACGTTTACGGGAGCGGACCTTATGTGGAGGGCTGGGCTTTCTACACGCAGCAGATGATGACCGATGAGCGATATCTGGGCGATCAGCCGGGCATGCGGCTCACCATGCTGAAGCAGATGCTGCGCGGGATCTCAAATACCATCCTGGACGTGCGGCTGCAAACCATGGGCATGACCGATCAACAGGCGCTCGACCTGATGATCAAAGATACCTATCAGGAAAAGGAAGAGGCCACCGCGAAGCTCCAACGCGCGCAGCTTTCCTCCACGCAATTGCCCACGTATTTCGCCGGCTGGAAGGCGTGGCTCGAGACGCGCGAGCAGTTCAAACAAAAGCAGGGCAGCGCCTACACGCTGCGCGGATTCCATGAGCGCGCGCTCAAGGAAAGCGCGGTACCGATGTCGGTATTGAGCCAGCTGCTGGAATAAACGGGGGCATCGAAAGGAGTCAATTATGAAACGGACGATCTTCATTTCGATCGTGGCGCTGGCGGTGACGCTCGCGCTGGTAACGGTGTTCGCGGGGCGGCCCGCGGCGGCGGCCGGTGGAGTTTCTCTGCCGAAGTTCGAGCCGGACCCTTACTGGCCGAAGCCCCTGCCGAACAACTGGATCCTGGGCGACGTGTCGGGCGTTTCGGTGGACTCGCACGATCACGTGTGGATCATCCATCGCCCGCGCAACACCAGCGAACACGATCGCTACGGAGCCGACGGCAAGGCCGATTGCTGCGTGCCCGCGCCGGCCGTGATCGAGTTCGACCAGGCGGGCAACGTCGTCCAGGCGTGGGGAGGTCCCGGTCAGGGCTACGAGTGGCCCGACAGCGAGCATGGGGTGTGGGCCGACACCAAGGACAACGTGTGGGTGGGCGGCAACGGCGATAAGGACGCGCAGATCCTCAAGTTCACGCGCGCGGGCAAGTTCCTGATGCAGATCGGGCATCACGGGCAATCCAAGGGCAGCAACGACACGCAGAATCTTGGGCGCCCCGCGGGCCTCGCCGTGTGGCCCGCCACCAACGAAATCTTCGTCGCCGACGGCTACGGAAACCGCCGCGTCGTGGTGTACGACACGGAAACCGGCGCCTACAAGCGCCATTGGGGAGCTTACGGCAAGAAGCCCGACGACAGCGCGCCGCGCGCGCGCGTCTATGAAGGCGAAGGCTCGCCGCAGTTCAACCTGGTGCACGGAATCCGCATCTCCAACGACGGGCTGGTGTACGTCGGCGACCGCGTCAACAACCGCATACAGGTGTTCAAGCTCGACGGCACGTTCGTGAAGGAAGGCTACATCGAGCGCAAAACGTCGGCGGGCGAGGGCACCGCTTTCGACGTCGCGTTTTCGCCCGACAAGCAGCAGCGCTTTTTCTACGTCCCGGACGGCAGCAACAAGAAGCTCCAGATCGTAGATCGCGAATCGCTTGAAATCCTGGGATTCGCGGGCGGCCACGGGGGCCACGGCGCGCTGGATTTTTACCACATCCACAGCATCGCGACGGATTCGAAGGGCAATATCTATATGGGCGAAGTCAACGCCGGCCGCCGTGCGCTGAGGTGGAACTATAAGGGGATGAGCAAGTAGAAGGGCGGTTCCCAAGGGGTCCCGGCAGGACGCGCGTGAGAAAATTGCAGGGATGCCGAAACCATCCAAACTCACGGGGCTGCTTATATTTCTCGCGATTTACTTCGTCTGTCTGGTGTTTCTACTTCCCCGCCAACCCTTGTGGCTCGATGAGATCCTGACTTTGATCGTGACGCAGAAGCCGGATTGGCCATCCTTTCTCGCCAGCCTGCGAGCGCTGCCTTCCATTCCGTTCGAGCCCTTGTTTCGAGGGATTCCCATTCAACTGGCGGGATACTCGCTGTTCACGGCGCGCGTTTCTTCCGCCGTGTTCAGCGTCGGCGCTTGCGCCGGTACGTTTGTCCTCTCGAATCGCCTGGGCCTGCGGCGGCCGCTGCTCGCGGTGCTGCTGCTCGCGGCGTGTCCCCTGCAGCTCCGTTACGCCACCGAAGCCCGGCCCTACGCTTTCGCGCTGTGTTGGAGCGTGTGGGCCACCGTGATCTTTCTCGCCTGGCTCGACCATCCCGGGTCGCGAGTTCTGGCATGGCTATACGGTTTCATGACGGTGATCTCGGTCTATGTGCTCGCGTTTGCACTGTTCGTCCCGGCCGCGCACTTTCTCTGGCTGCTGGCTTCGCCGAAAAGGTGGAGCGGGAACAAGCGTGTCATGGCGATCTGCGGCTCGTCACTCGCGCTGGCCGCGCTGGCGATCGTGCCGTGGTACCTATTCGCGCGGCGAGATTGGCAGGCGTACTCCAGCGCGCTGCGACTTGGTTCGTACCGGAATTCGCGTCCCATCGCGATCGTGGTGCACGAATTGACCGGCGCCGGATACGTGGGGAACGCACTCCTCATTCTGGGCGCGATTCTGGGAATCCGGCGAGTGGGACCTGTCCGCGGCTTCTGGATTGGGTACATTTTAGTTCCGGTCGTCCTGGCGATGGCGGGCGACCTGACGTTCGGGTACTTCCTGGCGATCCGGCAGTTGATCTTCGTGTTGCCGCCGCTGCTTCTGATGTTCGCCGTGGGAGCCGAACCCCTGGGATGGAAGGGCTGCCTGCTGGTGGCGGCGTTCCTGACCGCATCGATCTATGCCGACGTCAGTTGGTTTCGAAGGCCGCGCGAGGATTGGCAGGCTGCCGCGGCAGCCGCGGCGGTGGCTCAAGAAAACGCCTGCGTAACATTTGCACCGCCGGATGCCGAAAAATTGTATCTCTTTTTCCAACCGGAGTTGCGTGCGCGGGAGTGCACGACGGAGACCGATGCGGCGATGCTCGCCGTCAGTCCTTACGATCCAGATCATGCCTACGAATCCGCCCGGCGGGGCCTCAACGCACGCGGGCTGACGCTGAAATCGAGGCAAGAGTTCCACGGCCCGCGCGTGGAATTGTACGCAAAATAGCCGATATGGCTACACCGGCCGGTTGGTCTTGAACCCGCCTGTCGCTCCCAGCGCTTCCATCGGATGATCCAGATTCTCCTGCCACAGCGACGATCCCATCCAGATATTCAGAGGGCTGTCCTGGATGGTGAGCTCGTAGACCGGATCGGCGTTCGACGCGTGGTTGTGGATGGCCCAGCCGGGAGCCGAAAACATCAGGTCGCCGGCTTTCCATGTATAGCGCTTGCCTTCCACCGTGCTGTAGCCGCTACCCGCGAAATAATAGTTGATCGCCGCCGACGTGTGCCGATGCGGGCGGTCCACGATGTTGCCGGGCCGGATCGTGATGGTGGCGAAGAAATTCGCCGTGGTGCCGTTGGTATTTCCGGTCGCCGGATTGTAGAGCGTATAGAGACGGCGGCCGCGGTAGGACTGGCCCAAACTCCCGAGCTTGTCGAGCTCCTGCTTCACCTTTTTCCACGGGAAGTGGAGCGGCTTATGCGGGGCGACTTCGGGATTGATCAGCTGCTCGTACGGCATCAGATAAGCGCCGTCCTCAGTGAGCTGAAACGTGCCGAACGGGCTTTTATCCTGCGTGTGGCTGGGGCTTTTCTCTTCCTTACCCGGTGCGGGAGGATTCTCGTCGACCACGTGCACTTTCATCTTTTCGAGCAGCGCGGCGTTGCTATACCGCAGCCGGACTTGCAGCTTATTGGAGTTGTTGTAATCTTCGTAAGTCGCCCAGCCGGGCGTATTCCACACGTCGTACTGCTCGAAGTCGAAGCACTTGCCGTCGATGCGCGTCTTCCCGGTTCCCTGAATGCAAAAATTCACCAGCGCCGAATTTTGACGGATCGGTTTGGTCTGTTCGCCGGGCTTCAAGACGCACAGCGTCACGGAGATTCCGGGGGCGAACGCGTTGCCGCCCGCGTCGGGATTCACGATCAGCGCTTCGCGCCGTCCGTTGGCGGGAGCGGGGAGCGACGCCAGGCGCTCGATTTCGGCATCGATCGCTTCCTTGGGAATCACGAACGGAGAGGCCAGCTTGACGGGCTCGGCGGGGACGCCGGTATGATCGACAAATTTGTATTCGATTTCTCTTTCCATAAGACAGCTCCTTGCGATTACTTGCTCTGCATCGCGGCCGGCAGCATCGCGCCGTCCCAGCGCGGCATCAGGTCCACGTGAATGCCGAATTGATCCAGAATGCGCATCACCGTATGGTCGACCAATTCCTCGATCGACTGCGGATGATTATAAAACGCAGGCACCGGCGGCAGGATCGTCACGCCCATGCGCGCCAGCTTCAGCATGTTTTCCAGGTGGACCTCGCTGAAGGGAGCCTCACGCACCACCAGCGCGAGCTTGCGCCGCTCCTTCAGGATCACGTCGGCCGCGCGATGCACCAGGTGTTCGCCGGTGCCGTGCGCGATCGACGCCAGCGTCCGCATGCTGCAGGGAGCCACCACCATACCGTCGGTGACGAACGATCCGCTCGATACCGCCGCGCCCTGATCGCCGGGCTGGTGCCAGGAATCGGCCAGGTCGCGCACCCGCTCGAGCGAATAGCCGGTTTCGTGAAGCAGCGTTTGCAGGCCCCACTTGCTGACGATCAGGTGCGTTTCGACGCCCGCTTCGCGCAAGGCTTGCAGCAGCCGGATTCCGTAAACGGAACCGGTGGCGCCCGTGATGCCGACGATCAGCCGCATGAGTGAGATTCTCTGCCCGCTTCGATTTCTATTACTACTCTACATCGCGATGCCGAGGAGCGGCCAATAGAGCGGCACCACGAATAAAAGCAGCACGGAATCGACAATGCTCATGCAGAAGCCCAGGCGGAACAAATCCTTCGAGCGGAAATAGCCGAACGAATATCCCACCATCAGCACCGCGGATTGATACAAGAAGATCTTGCCGGTCGAGGCGAAGGTCCATACCATGCCAAGCGCTAGCGGGCTTAAATGATGGGCGGTGGCGTAATTCATCAGCACGGGCACGGAGGTCCCCAGCATGGAAAGCTCGCTCGCCAAAAAAATGTGATATGTGAATGCCGTCCAATAGGTGACGATGGTCGACAAAAACGCGTTGCCCAGCAGCGGCGTCATCCAGCCGAACAGCACGTTGGTCAGCACGTCCAGGCTTTTGGTTGCCGTCAGCACGCGCCCCATGCTGATCGCCGCGCCGATAAACAGAAACACCAGGTAATTCACACGCTTCAAATCTTCGATGCCGAGCACCCGGAGGACCGGCATCAGCGCGATCAGCCCGATCCCCAGCCCGATCACCGAGGATGGTATGTGATGCAGGAAATCGGTGGTCCACAGCCCGATCGCCACCAGCATCAGCGCGAGCGATTTCTTTTCCAGCGGCGTCCAGGGACCCATCTTCACCAGCTCGTTCTTCAGGAACGATGAGCCGCCGGGCAGCGAATCTTTCTCAGGCGGGTAGAACCACAGCATCAGCCTCCACGCGACCAGGATCATGACGACGTCGGATGGCAGGTACGCCAGCAGCCATTTGCTGTAGAGCACTTGCACGTGCCCGAATCTTTCGATCGCGCCGCGCGCGATGATCGACGCCGCTCCGGCGATCACCGTCTTATCGAACACCGACGCCGTGTAGGTCACGATCAGGAACATCCCGCGCCCCACGTTGCTGCCCTTCCCGAGGCCGAACGCTTCCACCAACCCTAGCGCGACGGTGGACATGATGATGGCTCTCGGCGGGCCCGAGGGCACCAAAAACGTGAGCAGAAAATCGGAAATGATCAACCCCAGCAGCACGCGCGAGTAGGTGGTCCCGATACGCGCCATCACCGTGTAGGCCATCCGCCGCGCGAGGCCCGACCGCGACGCCATGGTGCCGAACAGCATCGCGCCCAGCACGAACCAAGGCGTATCGTCGGCGAATCCGCTGAACGCGACGTCGACTTTCACCACGCCAAGCGCCCAGAACAGGTAGCAGCCGATCAGCCCGGTCAGCCCGTGATCCAGTACCTCGAACGCCCAGGCGACGATCATGAACAAGGTGATCGCGATGGCGTGTTTTGATGTGGCCGCCAGCGGTAGGGGCGCGAACCACATCGCCACCGGGATCGCGACACTGGCGAGCCATCCGATGGATTTCGCCAGACCGCCGGCCGATTCCGCCACCGGAGAGGCGGCAGCGACCTCAATCTGGGCAACCGGCGCGTCAGCCATGTTGAACCTCGAAGTGCGTTGTGTCGTGCGCCGTCATCGTTTCTTAGCCGAGCAGATATCCGAACTTCTCGCGAGCCTTCTTCAACACCTCCGGGCTCGGCATATTCACCACCGGGAACTTGTCGCGCCAATGGTACGGACGGCACGCGTCGATGATCGCGCGGGAGTTTGTGAAATCCCCGGCAGCGCGCTGCTCCGGCGGCAGCCGCGGATCGAGTGGCGTGCTCCAGGCTCCTGTGATGATGTCGATGGACGTCGCCGGGTCCGAGCGCGTCAGCATCGCCCAGATCAACTCGTCTAAGTTCGAAACGTCGATATCCTCGTCCACCACGATCACGTACTTGCCGGCGTACGCTCCCACATGGCATTGGGACGCCACGTGACCCGCCTGCTTGGAATGTCCCGGGTACCGCTGCTTGATCGAGATGCCGATCAGCATGCGCGCCGTGCCCACCTCGTGCGCCCATACCGCGTGCACGTCGGGAACGCCCGCCCGCTGGATGCTCTGCCGCAGCAGGGGCGACCGCGTCACCGCGCGATAACGCGCCAGCTCGTCCGGCGGACGCTGCGGGGGGCAGCCCAGCAGGATGGGATCGTTGCGATGATAAATCGCCTTCACGTCCAGCACCGGCTCGGGACGCGTGTCGCTGGCATAATAGCCCGTCCACTCTCCAAAAGGCCCTTCTGGAAGGCGCTTGGCGGGATCGACGAAGCCTTCGATCACGATCTCGGCGTTGGCGGGAATCGGCAGCCCGGTGATCTTTCCGCGCACTACCTTCAGGGGTTCGCTGCGCATCGCGCCCACCAGGTCGAATTCGCAGGTGCCGTAGGGCGTCTCGCTGCAGCCCATCAGGAACGTCAGCGGATCGCCGCCCACCACGATCGCCGTGGGCATCGTTTCACCGCGCGCCTGGTATTTGTCGCGATGGATGCGCCCATGCTTGCCCGGAGAAATATAAAACCCGACGGTCTTCTTGTCCTGGACCATCACGCGGTAGGTGCCTACGTTGATCCAGCCCTCTTCGGGATCGCGCGTCACGTTGAAACTGCCGGTGCCGATGTAGCGGCCGCCGTCGCGCTCATGCCAGACGGGCGCCGGGAAGCGCGTCACGTCGACGTCGTCGCCCAGCATGACGTTTTCGAATATCGGCCCGCTCTCCACTTCCTGATAGGGAATGGTCGGCAAATCCTTGAGATAGGTTTCGAGAAATGCCTCGCTCAGCTCCAGCCGGTTGAGCCCCGTCGGGAACCCCAGCGTCATGTTCTTGCGCCGGCCCCCGAAGAAATTGGTCAGGACGCGGAAGCCCTTTGGGAACCCGGGGATCTCGTCGAAAATCACGCAGGGGGCAGCGTCGCTATGCTGCACCATCTCGGCCGCCATGCCGATGTCTTCCTGCCAGCTCGCGCCCTTCACGATGCGGATTTCGCCGAGTTTCTCGGCCTCGCGGATCCATTCCCGCAAATCCGTGTAAGCGAAGCGCGGCTTGCGCCCCGCGGCGGCTGCGCCGTTCGATTCCGTGGCCCGGGGATCCTCGGCGCCGGCAACGCCGATGGGCATGCTCATTGCGTCCTTCATGATTGCTCCTTGCCGGGTTTGAGGCCTCGGCTCATAAGAAGAATAACGGCTTATTATATCCCGATGGCGGCGGGACGTCTCGATCCCCAACGCCGCTGCGAGTAAAGTAGCCGTTGCGGGCTTTTCTCCAATTCGCGGGTCAGCTAAGCTGGTAACGTAGTGGGAGTTGGCTCATGAACATCACGCTCACCTTAGATCCCGAAGTCGAGAAGGGCCTTCTCGCCCGAGCACACGAGCGTGGTCTGACGCTGGACGCCTATCTGGAAGATCTCGTCAAGAAAGAGGCTCGTTTCGCCGCCGGAACGCATCAGAGCGGCAAGGGAAAGGCGCAGGCCTTCGTCGCATGGGCGAAAGGCCACCGCCCGACGAAGCTCCTCTCGGACGATGCCGTTCGACGCAGCAGCTTCTATCCGGATCGCCCTTAGATGGCGATCCTAGTCGACACAAACGTGCTGCTCCGCGCGGTGCAGCCCGGGCATCCCATGAACGGTCCCGCGGTCCAAGCGCTCGCAGTGTTAATGGAGCGCGAAGAGCCTTTGGTTGTGTCCGTTCAAAACATCGCCGAATTCTGGAACGCGGCCACACGCCCTGAGTCCAACAACGGGTTGGGATTCTCCATCGAGCAAGCGCAAGAAGAGCTCCTGAAGCTGGAAGGATTCTTTGAAGTTCTCCCCGAAAATGCCGTGTCTTACTCGGCCTGGAAAGAGCTACTCGTCGAGAATCGCGTGAGCGGTGTTCAGGTTCACGACGCCCGCCTTGTCGCCCTGATGAAGGCCTACGCCATCCGCCAGATCGTTACTTTCAACACCAGCGATTTCGCCCGTTACGCCGGAATCGAAGCGATCCATCCCGACAAAATTCAATGAAATGGATCGCCAGCACCTCCGCTACTTCTTAGGTACTGCTGGAATGCGGGCTGCGGAGAAGATCTTAACTATGTCTTTGGCGATGCCGCCCGAAGCGATGGTACCGTCGAAGGCGGTGACCTTGCCCGAGCCGAGGACGATGGACGTCCTCTTGTCGATGATGACGAAGGTGTGGACGTAGGTAAAGAGAGGGCGATCAATTTCGATCAATAGATCGGCTACACGCATGTCCTGAACGATAGTAAGGCCCAACTGTGGCCAGTCCTTTTGGAGCGCAAGGGCGCGGTCCAGTGTGTCAACGGTCAGGAACGCGGTCTTCGATCGAATGAAAATAGTCCTCGCATCCTTGACCATTTGCTTGGGGTCTGAACCGACAATGGCTACGCTCGATTGCGGAACGTCGGCGGCCACTTTCGCGGGCATCTGGAGCGAGGAACCTGAACCGAGAGTGATGCGGCGGCCCGAGTCGGGTAGGCCTAGGACGTTCTCGATCGGGACGGCGAAGCCGGCAGACCCCTGACCGCCCGTGATAATCCCGATTAAGGCTCCTGAGCGGTCGACCAGCGCACCTCCGCTGGAACCGGGTGCGACGGGTGCGCTGAACTGCAGCAGGCGAAAGCCTGAACCTGCTCCGGGAACTTCGTCGGCAGGACGGATGGCGGAGAGGATGCCTTCGGTGGCCGACCAGACGAGGCCGCTCGCATTGGTTACAGCGTAAACGGGATCGCCTTGGGCAAGGCTTGCGGTGCTTCCTGGCGCCAATACGGAAGGCGTGGCGGCGGAGATCTTGAGCGCGGCTACATCACGGCGATCATCGGAGCCGAGGAGTTCAACGCGGTCAAAGACCTCTCCGCTCGCCGTGCGAACTTGGACCTCGGCCGCGCCTTTGACGGCGTGGAGCGCCGTGAGAAGAACTCCGCCCTTTGAGATTATTACGCCGGTTGCAATGGAGTGGAGGCGGCCAGCGCCCTCGCCCGCGAGGATAATGACGGTTGCCGCTTTCGTATGCTCGAAGATCGCGTTGGTGTCTGGCGATGATGGGGGTTGCTGCGCAGCGAGCGGAACGGCCGATGCGACTAGGAAAACAGACAGCGCAGCTTTCATGGGGTCCCTCGCAAAGTATAGCTAAAACGCAATGGCATTAGCGTGCCCATGCCCCGATCCACCGAAGCGTTGTATTATAATGCCCTCCAGCGAAAGCTGAAGTCGCCTAAGCGAAAGAGAGGTTCTATGTCGATCTCCCAGAAGCGCAAAACGACGCCCTCCGTGGGACGCCGTGGATTCCTGAAGGGCGCCGCCGGAGGCGCGGCTGCGCTGGTCGCAGCGAAACAGGCCGGCGCGCAGTCCCCGGCGCCCGCAGTCGAAGCCCAGAACAATATTCCATTGCGTAACGCTTCCGCGCCCGTCGCGACGGCCGAGAGAGATCCGGCGTCGAACGTCGAGGTCCTCACCGGCGACCGCCCCGGCTCCGATTTCATGGTCGACGTCCTCAAGAGCCTGGGGTTCGAATACATCTTCGCCAACCCCGGCTCCAGCTTCCGCGGCATTCACGAATCCGTCGTCAACTACGGCGGCAACAAAAAGCCCGAGTTCCTGACCTGCTGTCATGAGGAATCCTCGGTCGCCATGGGCCACGGCTACGCCAAGGTCGAGGGCAAACCGGTGTGCGTGATGGCGCACGGCACCGTCGGCCTGCAGCACGCCTCGATGGCGATCTACAACGCGTATGTCGATCGCGCGCCGGTGTTCATGGTGATCGGCAACACGCTCGACGCGGCCACGCGCCGTCCCGGCGTCGAATGGGCGCACAGCGTGCAGGACGCCGCCGCGCTGGTCCGCGATTTCACCAAATGGGACGACGCGCCGCAATCGCTGCAGCACTTCGCGGAATCGGCCGTGCGCGCGTATAAGATCGCGACCACGCCGCCCACCATGCCGGTGCTGCTGGTCGCCGACGGCGATCTGCAGGAGACGCCGATGTCTCCCGGCGAGAAGCCGCACATCCCGAAACTGACGTGGGCCTCTCCGCCGCAGGGCGATTCGGGAGCCGTCGCCGAGACCGCGCGCCTGCTGGTCAACGCCGAAAATCCGGTGTTGATCGCCGATCGCTGTGCGCGCACGCCCGCCGGGTTGAAAGCGTTCACGGAGCTTGCGGAAACACTACAGGCCGCCGTCATCAATCAGTACGGCCGCATGAATTTCCCGTCGCGTCACCCTCTGAATCAGTCCGAGCGCGCGGGAGCCGCGATTCGCAACGCCGACGTGATCCTGGGTCTGGAAGTCTGGGATTTCTGGGGCACCGTGAACAACTTCCGGGATCAGCTCCATCGCACGTCGCGGCCCATCACGAAAGACAGCACGAAGATGATCGCGATTTCCTCCACCGATCTCAACACGCGCAGCAATTATCAGGATTTTCAGCGCATGCCGGATCTGGACCTTTCCATGGCGGCCGATTCCGAAGCCACTTTGCCCGCGCTGGTCGAGGCTTGCAAGAAGCTGATCACCGCCGACCGCAAGCGGCTGTTCGAGGAGCGCGGCAAGAAGCTCGGCGAGGCTGCCAAGGAAGCCCACGAGCGCATGCTCACCGACGCGAGCTACGCCTGGGACGCGAGCCCCATCAGCACCGCGCGAATGGCCATGGAGATCTGGGCGCAGGTGAAGAACAAGGATTGGTCGCTGGTTTCGAACAGTGCCTGGCCGCAGCGGCTGTGGAACTTCGACAAGCACTATCAATACATCGGTGGCGCGGGGGGCGCGGGCGAAGGCTATGGCGCTCCGGCTGCGACCGGCGCGGCGGTGGCCAATAAGAAGTACGGCCGGCTGTCGGTGAACATTCAAAAGGACGGCGACCTGATGTACGCGCCCGGTATTCTGTGGACCCAGGCGCATCACAGCATTCCGATCCTCACCGTGATGCACAACAACCGCGCCTATCACCAGGAAGTGATGCACCTGCAGCGCATGGCGAATCGCCACCAGCGCGACATCACCACCGCGGAAGTCGGAACCACCATCAAGAATCCGAATATCGACTACGCGGCGCTCGCCAAGAGCATGGGCGTGCACGGCGAAGGGCCGATCACCGATCCCAAGGATCTCGGCCCGGCGATCGCGCGCGCGCTGGACGTGGTCTCGCGCGGCGAGCCGGCCCTGGTCGACGTGGTTTCGCAGCCGCGCTAGCACGGGACGTTCGAAATTCGCCGTTGGAGATTACGATGCTGAAACTCGCACTAGGAATCATTCTGGGCTCGGCCGTTTTGTCGGCGCAGGCGCCCGCAGCGCCGCAGGGGAACGCCCAGAACGGACGCAAACTATTTGAAAAATACGGCTGCTACCAGTGCCACGGCTACGAGGCGCAGGGCGGATTGGGCACAGGACCACGGCTCGGTCCTAAACCCATCGCATTCGCCGCCGTCCAAAAATATATTCGCGCTCCAACCGGACAGATGCCGCCGTACACCGCCAAGGTGGTTTCCGATAAAGATCTCGCGGATATCTACGCGTTTCTGCAGTCGGTGAAAGCGCCGCTTCCCGTGAAGGATATTCCGCTGCTGGCCAACTGAGGCTGCCGCCGAACAACTGACCGAAATGGACAACCTGGATTCCGTTGTCGGCGACCTGGTGATCGCCAACCGTATTCTTGCGCAGCAAGGCGTTCTGGATGCCTATGGCCACGTCAGCGTGCGCCATCCCAAACGCCCCGACCGCTTTCTCATCGCCCGCTCGCGCAGTCCGGAGCTGGTCGAAGAGAGCGATATCGGCGAATATCATCTCTCCGGCGAGCTCGTCCAACAGGACGGCCGGCGTTCTTATATCGAGCGCTACATCCACGCCGGCATCTATGAAGCGCGGCCCGACGTGATCGCCGTGGTTCATTCCCACGCCGACGACACGCTCCCCTTCACGATCACCAAAGAGCCCTTGCGTCCCGTGATCCACAACGCCAGCCGCATGGGATTGCAAGTGCCCGTCTGGGATATCCGCGACGCTTTCGGCGATACCAACCTGCTGGTTTCGAACATAGCGCAGGGCCGCGATCTGGCGCGTGTGCTGGCTCAGAACAGCGTGGTGCTGATGCGCGGGCACGGTTTTGCCGTGGCCGGCCGCAACCTGATCGAGGTGGTTGGACTATCGGTGTTTGTTCCCAAGAACGCCCGTGTATTGATGAACGCTCTGCGCCTAGGCCCTGTCACCGCGCTTTCCGCGGGCGAGCTCGAACAGATCCATCATGGCCCGCGCCCCTACGATTGGGCCCGCGCGTGGGAATACTGGAGCCGCCGCGCCGGCCTCGGCGAGCGCTAGCCCGCGCGCGACCTATTGAATCCTGATCCGCAATTCGCTCAATCCATCGATCTTTCCGGCCAGCTCATCGCCCGATACCACGGCCGACACGCCCTCCGGCGTTCCCGTGTAGATCAAGTCGCCTGCCGCGATCCCAATCTGCTGCGAAAGGTGATGGATGATGTATGGCACCGGCCAGATCATCAGGTTCAGGTCCGCATCCTGCCGGATTTCGCCGTTCACCGTAATCTGGATGCGACCCTCGGATGGATGGCCCACTTCGCTCACCGGACTGATGGGGCCGCACGGCGCGGAGTTATCGAACGATTTGCCGACTTCCCACGGACGCCCCGCCTTCGCGGCGGCCTGCTGCACATCGCGGCGCGTCATATCGAAGCCCACTGCGTAGCCATACACATGATCCAGCGCCCGCTCCACCGGAATGTTCTCGCCGCCCGATTTCATCGCCACCACCAGCTCCACTTCGTGCTGCAGATTCTTGGTGAGCGACGGATAGGGAATCGTCGAGCCGCTCGCGACGAGCATATCCGCGGCCTTTGCGAAATACAGCGGGGGAAGTTTTTCGTCGTTGCCCATTTCGCGGACGTGCGCCAGGTAGTTGCGGCCCACCAGATAGATCCTTCGGACCGGGAAGCGCAGATCGCTGCCGGCGACCTCTACGGTCGCGAGCGGTGGGGCCGGAATCGCCAGACTTGCGGGGTAGGAAAGCGTCGAAGAGGACATTGGTTTGATTATCGCGCAGTCTTCCGATTATCGCTCAGCCCGAATGGGCCGGAAACGCCCTGGGACTTTCTCAAGAAATGGGCCGATAGTACTACAACAATAGGACCTTCTCGCTAGCCCACGACCCTGTTGACCCTAGCTCCTTCCGGCTATAAACTCGTATCACTGATGATGGAACAACGGAAAAATCAGCGTTTTGATTTGCGGCTGCCCTTCGAGATTCTGGGTGCAAAATCGCAGCGGCCCAAAGGCGAAACCAGAAACGTCAGCTCGTGTGGAGTCCTGTTTACGACTCCCCTCAATGTGCAGGTGGGCGAGCCGATCGAGTATTTGATCACCCTGCCCAAGGCGCCCGGCACGCGGCTCGACGTCCGCCTGCGCTGCATCGGTAAGGTCGTGCGCAAGGACCAGCCCGCCGCAGCATTCGCCGCTACGCTCGAGCGTTACGAATTCGTTCGCGGCAAGGTGTAATTTGGCGCCCGGTTACGTCTGGCGTCCAAAACCTTATGCGATGTGCGCCCCCTGCGTTTCCACGTACACCATATAGAGCGACGAGCTCGCGGCCATGAATAGCCGGTTCCGCTTCTGGCCTCCGAAGCAGACATTCGCGCACGTCTCTGGTAAACGGATAAAACCGATGCGCTCGCCGTTCGGCGTCACTACCTGCACGCCCGGCCGCGCCCCGCACCACAGGTTACCGTCTGTATCGACGCGCATGCCGTCCGCCGCCGAAGGCTGCCCCGTGCCGGGAATATCCAGCACCACGAAGCGCTTCCCGTTGCGCGCTCTCTTGCCATCGATGTCGAACACGCGGATTTCGCGCCCCATGGTATCGGCGATGTAGACCTTTTTGTAGTCCGCCGAAAAGCACACGCCGTTGGGGCCGTCCATTTCATCGGTGATCATGTCGATGTAGCCGAGCTTGTCCACGCGATAAACTGCCGGCTTCAGCTCCATGGGCGCTTGGAAGCCTTCGTAATTTCCGCGGATGCCGTACGGAGGATCGGTAAACCAGATGCTGCCGTCCGGATGCACGGAAATGTCGTTGGGCGAATTCAGGCGCTTGCCCAGGTAGCTCTCGGCGATCGCAGTAACCGTCCCGTTGTATTCGTAGCGCACCACGCGCCTGCCGGCATGCTGGCAGGAAAGCTCGCGCCCTTCGTAATCGAACGTGTTGCCGTTGCTGTAGCCCGTGGGGCTGCGGAACACCGATACGTGGCCGTCCTCCTCGGCCCAGCGCATCTGGACGTTGTTGGGGATATCGCTCCACACCAGATAGCGCCCCACTCCGTTCCACGCCGGGCCCTCCGCCCACAGCGTCCCCGTGTACAGCCGCTTGATCGACGTATTGCCGACGATGTATTTCCGGAAGCGCTCGTCGAGCGCGACGATATCGGGATCGGGATATTGCACCGCCGTGTTCCCGGACCAATCCCGGGGCGCGGGCACCGGTGAAACCTGTTGTTGTGCGGAAGCCCGGAAAGCGGAGCCGAGCGTCGCGCCAGCGGTGGCGCCCAGAAAATTTCTGCGATTGAGTCCGCGGTTCATTTGATTTGCCATGTCTGCTAGTTATATCGCAAACTGGCTCGAGTCGGGCAGGCCCTCCTTCGCACACGCCGCTCGCGCAGGCCGTGCGGGTGCATTCAAAGTACGGCGAAAGCGACTAAGCAATTAGGCCCCCGAAGGCCGGCCTTACGGGACTGCCTTTGTGCGGTCACGCCCGCTCCGCCGGCAGAATTCTCCGTGTTTTCAATCTTTTCGCATTTCGATTCGCGCGTTCCCGCGCCCCTGGTCTTATCCTCGAATCGGAAGGAGTTCAGGCGCTCTCTCATCGGAGGGCCGAACCGGCCGCAAACAGCAGCCATTCCGGATACGCTGCTCAAGGCCTTTGTGCGATGGGTGCCGCCGGTGCATGACCGGTCCCTGGCCGTTGCGGGTTACCAAACGGCCTCGCTTTTCGTTCGAGTAAAACAACGGACCCGCTACCGTGCGGGTCACCAAAACGGAGGAGGCCTCCAGGAAATAATTTTCGGGGGGCGGGCTCGTTCCCGCCTCCCGCGCGGAAAGGATTTTCGCCGGGATCGCCCGGAACGTAGGCGGCGGGTGAGATTCTGCCGGGCGGTCAGACCGCGGACCAGCGTCCGTGAGCGATCGTGCCTCGCGCGGATATGGCCCGGGAAGGGGTAGTCTGGCGCGTTTCTCAGAAGCAAGGCATTGCTACAGCCGAGCTATGCCTACACGGTCCGCTAGCTCGTCCAAAGCTCTCCGCAGCTCCGCGCTCACCGGAACTCCGTTCGTCATGCGCTCCTCGAAAAGCTTCGCTGACCGCTCTCCCGGCAACCGGATCTCATTGACCCCCGGCAGCCTCGGCGACGATTTCATCTGTTCCCAGATATCGTCGACGCTCCGCTTGAACGCTGCAACGTCGGTGAACGCGGCGATGTTCACCGCGACAATCGCGTGACCCGTGTTCGTCAGCGATTTCGAATCCGCGTTGAAATCGACCACGTCTTTTCCGAAGGCCGCGCCGTTCAGCGTCCCGGCCAGGAGACCGAACATCAGCGCGAGGCCATACCCCTTCGGCCCTCCGATCGGCAACAGAAACCCTTCGCTCGCGCGCTTCGGATCCGTCAGCGGCCGGCCCTCGCGATCCATCATCCAGCCTTCCGGCATCGCTTCTCCACGTTGGGCTTTGATTTTGACCTTGCCGTAGGCGGCGTTCGTGGTCGCCATATCGAGGACAATCGCTTCGTGACGGGCGCCCGGCACGGCGATAGCGATCGGATTTGTGCTCAGCAGCATTTCCGTGCCGCCCCACGGCGGCAGATGGTTCGCGCTGCCGACAGCGATATAGACGCCGATCATGTCGTGCGCCAGAGGCATGCGCGCGTACAGCATTGCCGGACCCGCATGATTGCTGTTGCGCGCGCCTACCCAGGCGACACCCGCCGTGCGCGCCTTTTCCACCGCGATCTCGGCCACGCGGCTCATCACCAGATGCCCCATGGCGTTGTCGCCATCGACCAATGCAGAGGCCGCCGCCTCGCGGATCACGCGGATCTGGGGAGTCACGTTAATCCCGCCGCTCTGAATGCGCTTCACGTATTGAGGCAGCCGGAACACTCCGTGGCCGTCGGCGCCGCGCGCGTCGGCTTCCGCCATCAACTCCGCGACCCTCTCCGCGTCCGCAGCAGGAAGCCCTACCGACACGAGCACCGCCGCGATGAAACGCCTCAACTCCCCGATCGCCGTTCGTTCCGCCACGCTCACCAGTGTAAACGCCGTACAATACCGAAGAGGGCAATGAGAATCGATCCGGACAAATGCGTCGCCTGCGGCAACTGCACCTATGTGTGCCCGGTGGGCGCCATTTACATCGACCCATCCATCGGACGCGCGACCGTCAACCGCGACGAATGCGTGGAGTGCTACACCTGTTTCAACGGCTTGAGCCAGGAGCATCTGAATCCCACGCTGGTGCGCGCGATCCGCAAGGTGTTCAAGTGGGCGCGCGTGCGTTTCGATCCCGAACCCGACGTCTGCCCCACCGCCGCCTTCCAGCCCGAGGAGCTCGCCTGGCCGCGTACCGTGCGACGCGCCTTTTCCGACCCGCGCGTGCCGCATGAATCCACGGGCGTGCATGGCCGCGGCACCGAGGAGGTCAAGACCAACGACGTTACCGGCCGCGTCCAGGCGGGAGAAGCCGGATTCACGATTGAATTCGGACGGCCTGGCGTCGGCGTGTGGTTCCGCGACATCCAGAAAATGTGCACCGCGCTGGCTCAGGCGGGTGTGGCTTTCGAGAAACGCAACCCGGTAACGTCGCTGATGACCGACACGTCCACCGGCGCCATCCGCGAGGATATCATGGGCGAAAAAGTCCTTTCGGCGATTGTCGAAATCAAGGTGCCCGTTGAGCGTGTCGAAGAAATCATCCGTATTGTCTGGGACGTCGAAAAGGAAATCGACACCGTGATCGCGCTCGGGGTCGGCGCGCGTTGCGATGCCCAGGGCGAAGAGACCGTCGTCGCGCCGATTCTCGAACGCCTGGGCTATCATCCGGAACGCGCCAAGACCAACATCGGCCTCGGGAGGGTAAACGCTTGAGAAGGGCGGCGGGATGACGAAGGCGATCATATGACCAACACCTTGCACCGCTTCGGCCCCGCCGAAAGTTTTCGCGACGACTACGTCGTTTTCGCCATGTGCGCCAAGGGCAAGAACGACGCCGGTTCACTGCCCAAGCTGCGCAAGTTCCTGGAACTCGCCATGCCGCATCGTCCCGTGAACCTGGGCGACGCCCTGCATGGAGGCGCGCTGCGGCCTTCGAGCGAAATGCATCCCACGTCGCACTGGAGCCGCGACCGTTCCCCCGATTTCCGCGCCGTCATCGAAGGCCTCGATAAGCCCACGACCGTTGCCGCCGTATTCGACAACCGCCCCGCGGCCGAGGATTTCGTGAAAGCCGTGCGTCAGGCGGATCTCGGCCTCAGCATCAACGTTTCCACGTCCATCGACGGCGCTGAACAGTGTTGCTTCGCGGCCGGAATCCCGCGCCACAGCGTCGGCTATTCGCTGGGCTTCGAGGGGAAAACCGAAAAGCTTCCCGGCGCCGACGTTTTGCTTCTTTCCACCATGTGCGGCCACGGAATGGTGAGCCACACACTGGCCCGCAAAATGATCGACTGGGTAAAAGAAGGCCGACGGACGCCCGAGCAAGCCGCCAGCTACATGACGCGCTTCTGCTCCTGCGGCGTGTTCAATCCGTCGCGGGCCGCTCGCCTGATCGAGTGCGCGGCTCGCGGCGCCACGAAAAACGGGCACTGATGTTTTCGCAAATCGACTGTTTTACGCCGTCATCGTCTTGACCGGCTCGCGGACGATCAACTTCGCCGCCGTGGCCTTTCGCACCGCTTCGACGGTCGTATCCGGAGCGATCTCCCGCAGCACCAGACCTTCCGGCGTCACGTCGATCACCGCCATCTCCGTCATGATCATGTGGACCACGCCGCATCCGGTCAGCGGGAGAGTGCACTGCTGCAGAATTTTCGGTGCGCCATTGCGCGTCGTGTGTTCCATGGCGACAATGACGAGCCGGGCGCCCGCCACCAAATCCATCGCGCCGCCCATGCCCTTGACGACTTTCCCCGGCACCATCCAGTTGGCCAGGTCGCCCTTCTCATCCACCTCCATCGCACCCAGGATGCTAAGGTCAATGTGGCCGCCGCGGATTATGGCGAACGAATCGGCGCTGGAGCAATACGCCGTCCCGGGAATCTCCGTAACGGTTTCCTTGCCGGCGTTAATCAAATCCGCGTCTTCGGCGCCCGCGACCGGATACGGTCCCACGCCGAGCATCCCGTTTTCCGATTGCAAAACTACTTCCATGCCCGCAGGCACGTGATCCGCGACCAATGTCGGAATGCCGATGCCAAGGTTCACGTAGTAGCCGTCGCGCAGTTCCCGAGCTGCCCGCCGCGCTATGCGCAGGCGCTTTTCGTGTTCTGTCATGGCTGGTCCTCGGCCTGCCGAACCGTGCGCCTTTCAATGCGCCGCTCAAAAAACTCGCCAACAACGACGCGATGGACGAAAATTCCGGGCGTGACGACCTGATCCGGATCGATCTCGCCTGGTTGGATCAGTTCTTCCACCTCCGCGATCGTGATTTTCGCCGCTGTCGCCATCATCGGATTAAAATTGCGCGCCGTCTTGCGATACACCAGGTTCCCGAGCCGGTCGCCTTTCCAGGCCTTGACCAGCGCGAAATCGGCAGTGATCGCGCGCTCCATGACGTACATCTTGCCGTCGAACTCCCGCGTCTCCTTGCCTTCGGCGACGATGGTGCCGACCCCCGCCGGCGTGTAAAACGCCGGGATACCCGCTCCGCCCGCGCGGATGCATTCGGCGAGCGTCCCTTGCGGCATCAGCGTCAGATCCAGGCGTCCTGCGATGACCATGGTTTCGAGCAGCTTGTTCTCTCCCACGTAACTGCCCACATGCGAGGCGATCATTCCCGCTTCAAGCATCAGTCCCATGCCGCAGCCGTCGATCCCCATGTTGTTGCTGATGGTGTGGAGCCCTTTGACGCCGCTTCGCACCAGCGCGCGAATCAGATTTTCGGGAATTCCGCACAGGCCGAAGCCCCCCAGCATCACCTTGTGGCCCGCGCGAATATCGGCCACCGCAGCATCGGCGCTCCTGAAAACCTTGTTCAAATCATCGCTCCTGCCCGATCGTGGAATCGCTTATCATAGCAGGGAATGGCGACGGTACAGCAGAGCAGCGCGACCGAAAGCGGCCTGGCGCGCGCGGGAATCGCACTGGCGAATTGGAGCGAGCGCTGGTTCCCGGACCCGCTGGTTTTCGCGCTGCTCGGCGTCGTTACGGTATTCCTGATCGGCCTCGCGGCGGGCGAAAACGCATCGACGCTCGCCATCCAGGCGGGCAAGAATTTCTGGACGCTGGTCCCCTTCACGATGCAGATGGTGATGGTGATCGTGGGCGGCTACGTGGTCGCTTCGGCGCCAGTCATGCGCCGTGCCATCAAGCGAGTCTCCCTTCTTCCGCGTTCGCCGCGGGCCGCCATCGCCATGGTGGCGTTAACGGCTCTGCTGCTTTCGCTGATTTCCTGGGGCATGAGCCTGATCTTCAGCGGGCTGCTGGTCCGCGAGCTCGCGCGCAAGGTGAAGGGCATGGACTATCGCGCGGCGGGACTCGCTGCGTACCTCGGCATCGGCGTCGCGTGGGCCCTGGGACTTTCGTCCTCGGCCGCGATGCTGATGGCGACGAAAGCTTCCATGCCGCCCGCGCTGTTCGCCATCAGCGGATTGATCCCTCTGACCGACACGCTATTCCTGTGGCAAAGCCTCGCGACCGCGGCCATTCTGATCGCCGTATCGGTGACTATCTGTTTCTTCGCGGCTCCCAAGCCGGAAAACGCGCGCACCGCGCAACATTTCGGCATCGTGCTCGAAGATCCGCCCCGGGAATTAGAGCGCCGCACGCGGCCCGGCGAGTGGCTGGAGTATAGTCCGCTGTTGACGATCCTGGTGGTCGCGGTGCTTGGATTTTATTTGGTCCAGGCGCTGCGAACTTCGCCCCAGGGCGCGCTGGCCGCCCTCGATCTGAACACCTATAACCTGATGTTCCTGACGCTCGGCATGCTGCTGCATTGGCGTCCCAAGCGGTTCCTGCGCGCGGTGGCGGAATGTATTCCCGCCACCGGTGGCGTGCTGCTGCAGTTTCCTTTTTACGCGATGATCTTCGGCATGATCGTCGGCACGGGGCTGAGCGACAAGCTGGCGCACCTGTTCGCGCGCCTCAGCACGCACGATACGTATCCCCTGCTGGTCGCCGTTTATTCGGCGGGACTCGGCATCTTTATTCCATCCGGCGGCAGCAAGTGGATTGTCGAAGCGCCCTACGTGATGCAGGCCGCCATCACCAACCAGGTCCACCTAGGCTGGGTGGTGCAGATTTACAACGCGGCCGAGGCGCTGCCGAACCTGATCAATCCCTTCTGGATGCTGCCGTTGTTGGGCATCCTGAAAATTCGCGCGCGGGATATGGTGGGCTACGGTATCTTGCAATTGACGGCGCAAGCCCCCCTGGTATTTCTCCTGTGCTGGTTTTTCGCGCGAACCATCGGCTTTGTGCCGCCTGTAAAATAAAATTTCGAGAACGGAGATGAATCCATGAAATTGCAACCAACGATTTTGCTGGCAAGTGCAGGGCTGTTCGCAACCTGCGCGGCAAGTGCCCAGGACCGCTTTCCCATGATTCCAGCGGACAAGCTGACCGACGTGCAGAAGAAAGTCGTGGCCGCCATCTCTTCCGGCCCGCGCGGCGGTTTCGCGGGGCCATTCGTCCCTCTGCTCCGCAGTCCGGAGCTGGAGAATCGCCTACAGAATGTCGGTGCATATCTGCGCTATCAGGCCGTTATCGGCCGCCGCAACACCGAGTTCGTCATCCTGATCACAGCGCGCAACTGGACCCAGCAGTACGAATGGGGACAGCACGCCCCTATCGCGCAGAAGGAAGGCATCAAGCCGGAGACCATCGCCGCGATTTCCGAAGGCCGCCGCCCGGCGGGCATGACCGAGGAGGAAGACATGCTGTATAACTTCGCCGACGAACTGCTCCGCAACAAGACCGTCAGCGAGCCTACGTATGCGCGCGTGAAAGCCAAGTTCGGCGAGCAAGGCGTGATCGACGTGACGGCCTTGATGGGTTACTACACCACGCTCGCCATGATCATGAACGTTGCGCAGACGCCTCCCGACGCCGGTGCGGCGCTGCTGGCCGCGTTCCCGCGTTAGGAAGAGCCGGGTCTTGGGCGGGTGTCCAGGAAGGAGTGTTCATGACGAATCATCGAGCCTGCTCGCGGTTGGCGATCGCGCCGGCGTTCCTGCTCGCGACCATGGCGCCGTCCGCGATCGCGCAGAATCGTCCGACGCCTGTGAAGTCGCTGCGTCTGTACATCTTCGATTGCGGGACGCTCAACCTGCCCGATCCAGAGCGCTACAACCTGACGCGTCAGGAATTGGCGACGAATCTCATGTCGGATGAATGCTTCCTGATCGTGCATCCGCGCGGCACGCTGATGTGGGACGCCGGCGTGATTCCCGATGGCGATTTCAAGTCGGGCGGCGGGCCTGTCACGATCGGGTATGCGACGGCCACCAAGCCGCTGCTCCCGCAGATGGCGGCCGCGGGCTACAGCCCGGCCGATATCACTTACCTGGCGTTCTCACATTTCCACTACGATCACGTTGCCAACGGCAACTCTTTCGCGGCTTCCACGTGGCTGGTGCGGCCGAAGGAACGCGACATCATGTTCGCCGAGCCGCCTTCGACTCGCACCGTGCCCGCCAATTACATGGCCCTGAAAAACAGCAAAACGGTGATCGTGAAGGACGACGAGTACGACGTCTTCGGCGACGGGACGGTCGTCATGAAGTCCGCGCCCGGCCATTCGCCAGATCATCAGGTGCTGTTTCTGAAGTTCGCGAAAACCGGACCCGTGCTGCTGAGCGGCGATCTGTGGCATTACCCGGAGGAGCGCAAGCTGAATCGCTACCCGAACACCGAGTTCGACCTGCAGCAAACCAAGGCTTCGCGTGCGGCGATCGAAGCCTATCTGAAGAAGACCGGCGCCCAGCTATGGATTCAGCACGACTTCACCGGCAACGCGAAGCTCAAGAAAGCGCCGGAATTTTACGAGTAGTCCCGTACCCGGCGCATTAATCTCGAACCCAGCGCGGGCGCCCTATTCTTGAAAAGATAGAGCCGCGCCGTAGTTGGCGCACGATCGTGTCCACGCGCCCCCATCCCCGTGACCATCGCCCGCACCTGGCGTCGCTGGTCGAAGATTTTCGCGGCTACGGATCGCAAATCGCCGTTGTGAATCGCACCGGCGTGCGGCGGCAATCGCTAACCTACGCCGGGCTCGCCGAACTGGCCGGACGGTACGCCGCGGCGCTCGAAGTTCGGGGCATTCGCAAAGGCGATCGTGTCGCGATCTGGGGTGAAAACGGCGGTCCGTGGCTCGCCGCATTCTGGGGGTGCGTCCTGCGCGGGGCGGTCGCCGTACCGATTGACGTTTCCGGAGCCACGAGTTTCGCCGAAGGCGTGATCCGCGAAGTATCGCCGAAGCTGGTTGTGGGCGGCGGCGAGAAACTGCGATTGCTCGATGGGTCCGTACCTTCGATCGCGTTCGAACACTTCGCGGAAACGCTGCCGCGCGAGCCTCTGCTTGCGCCCGCGGAAGGGCTCGCTGGTCGCGACATCCTGCAGATCGTGTTCACGTCGGGCACCACGGGCGACCCCAAGGGCGTAGTCCACACGCATCACAACCTCCTCGCGAGCTTTTCGCCGATAGAGCATGAGATTGGAAAATATTTGAAGTACGAGCGGCCGTTCCATCCGCTTCGATTGCTCGTCACGCCGCCGCTCAGTCATGTCTTCGGGCAGTTCATGGGGATCTGGATTCCCGTACTGCTCGCGGCGGAAGTGCACTTCGAGCCGCGGCTCGTGGCCGGCGATCTGCTCGCCACGATCCATCGCGAGCGGATTTCGGTGCTGGCGGCCGTGCCTCGCGTGCTGGAGATTTTACAGTCAGATTTCGAGCTGCGTTTCCCAAAGCTCAGCGAGCGGTTGAGCAGGGCGGAGAAGTTGCCGGTGCTTCAACGCTGGTGGCTGTTCCGCGATGTGCATCGCGCGCTGGGCTTGAAATTCTGGGCCGTGGTCTCCGGAGGCGCGACGCTCGGCGCAACATTGGAACGCTTCTGGAGCGCGCTGGGGTTTGTTATCGTGCAAGGCTACGGCATGACGGAGACAGCAGCGCTGGTCAGTTTGACGCATCCGTTTCATCCGATGCCCGGCGGCAAAGACGGGTATGTAGGAAAGGTTTTACCCGGGCGCGAAGTGCGGCTCGGTGAAGGCGGCGAAGTCCTGGTGCGGGGCGAGATCGTGTCCGGAGCTACCTGGGAGGGCGGCGCATTGCGGCCGCGCGAATCGCCCTGGCTCGCGACGGGAGACCTTGCCTCGATCGATGAATCCGGCAACCTGCGATTTCGCGGCCGCAAGAAAGACGTGATCGTCGGCGCGTCCGGGCTCAACATTTATCCCGAGGACCTGGAAGCCGCGCTCTTGCGGCAGCCCGGCGTAAAAGCCGCGGCGGTCGCCGAAATCGAGGGTCCCAGGGGCGGCGAGCCCTTCGCGGCGCTGGTAATGCGGCGCGCGGGGGATCCGGCCGAAGCCGTCCGTGCGGCGAACGCTGAGTTGGCGGAGTATCAGCACATCCGCCATTGGGCGCTGTGGCCGGAACCCGATCTTCCGCGCGGCCCGACCGGGAAAGTTCTTCATCGCGTGGTGGCTGAGGCCGTCCGCGGCATGGCTCATGAAGGCCGGGAGATCGAGCCTAACGCGGGAACGCTCGCGGGGCTGATCGGCAAGATCACGGGCGAGGACGTCGAGAGCGCCGCCGATACCGCGCGCCTGTCCGAGGATCTGCACCTCGACAGCTTGGGACGCGTGGAGCTTCAATCGTCCATCGAGACGCGCTTCGGAGTCGCCTTCGATGATGCGGAATATCAACAGGCGAAGACGTTGGGCGATCTCAAGCGCCTTCTGCAGCGTCCCACGGCGGGGTGGGACGCGACCGGGCCAGCGACATCCGGGCGAGAGACGGCGGAAACGGCGGCATCCGAGCAAGTAACAGCGGAGCTAGGGCGCCAGGTGCATCGTGAAGAACATATCTATCCAACATGGCCGTGGTCGGGGCCCATACGCGCACTTCGCTTCTTGTTTCAGGAAGCGATCGCAGGGCCGCTGGTAGCGTTCCTCGCAAAGCCGCGTGTCGCATGCGATCTTGCATCGGAACCCACCAAACCGCTGTTGATCGTGGCCAATCACGTGACCGCCTTCGACGTTTCCCTGATCCTGTTAGCGCTGCCGCGTGCCGTGCCCGGGCGTATCGCGGTTGCGATGGCGGCGGAGATGTTGCTCGACTGGCGCAAGGGCCGCCGTCAGGGCAACGTGTTTCTAAATTTCCTCGGCCCGCTCCAATACTGGCTGGTGACCGGCCTGTTCAACGTGTTTCCTTTGCCGCGGGCGGGTAATTTTCGAGCGAGCTTCGCGCACGCCGGCCGCGCGATGGACCGCGGCTTTCACGTGCTGATGTTTCCGGAAGGCCAGCGGACGCCCGACGGCAAGATGCACGCGTTCCTGGGCGGCGCGGGAATTCTGTGGAAGGAATTGTGCGCGGACGCGCTGCCCGTCTATCTGGGCGGGGTCGCGGAACTTAAAATGACACGGTCGAATTGGTTTCGTTCCGGACGAATTTCAGTGCGCGTGGGAAAAACGATCGCACCGGAAGGCGGCGATCCGTCCACATTGACGCGCCAACTCGAACAGGCCGTGCGGGAATTGGGACAGCCGCAAGCGTGAGCGGCTCTCGCGGTTTGAAGAGGCCGCGCTCATCAGGGTGCTTCAGTGTGACCGAGGCTGGCCCTCGCCCGCGTATCGTTTTTGAAGAGAAAGGACGCAAACGCCAAACGCAGCGCCGCCGCTATAGCACGTTGGTATCCAATGTCGCGATGAATTGAATGCCGGGAATGATTTTCCTCGCGAGCTGCTTGTCGTGAGTAAGGAAGAGGTCCACACGCGCTTCGGCGGCGCTAGACAAGTGGATCGCATCGCCTGGGCTGATGCCTCCCCGGCCTCGAATCTCCGCAAAAATCTCAGCCGTGGAGAGCTTGAAGTCGAGGAGGCGGAGTTCCGGCGAACGAAAGAACTCGCGAACCTTGGACACTTCATCCCACCGCTGGGTCCTGCTTGGACCCGCCAGCATCTCGCCCACCGCGAAAACGCTGGTACACAAAGTGTCGCCACGCTCCTGCATGCGCCGAGCGATCTGGGCCACGCGCACCGTGAACTCCGGGTGAGCTTCGAACAGGTAGGCAAAGAGCATGGTGTCCCAGTAAACGAGGCTCATCGGGAGTATCCTTCCCGTTCCTCCCGAATCGCTCGCTCAGCACCCCCGAGTTCCTTGTAAACATCCTTAAGGATGCCTTCCATCTGGAGTAGCCTTTCGAAGATGGATGAGCTCAAAGGAGCCGCCGGAGTCGCCGCAGCCGGCGCGGCGTCGAGAAACTCGTAGGTATAGACAACTGTGGTACTCGTGCCAGATGGAGGGCCGCTTGTCTCCACCAGCCGTAAACCATTGGGTTCAAGAAATTTCGCAATCTTCAAAGCGTTACAAACCTGAGCAATGCGATTGGATATGCCCAGTTCCTTCTGGATGTTTCCACAGCGAACCGAGAATCGCGCTTGGCGGCTTCGGCGGGCCGGTTCCAGATAATGCAAGCGCACATGTTCCCGAATTTGATCGGTTGTATGGTTTGGCATAAGCTAATTATGCCTTCTATTTGTCTGTCTGTCAATGGAATTATGCATCACCTCGGGGCATCCCATAGAAACCCTTACATTCCAGTGTTTTATCGGTTCTTCCCGGAAGAATGACGGGCATGCCGAGAGTACGCCCGGCATTTCGGTCTGGACTTTCTTCGTCTCTCACCTCGCTTCTGATTCGAAAGAACTTAACCGATCTATTATGAGAGGCCGTCAAATGCAATCAATAGCTTGAAGTGGTGGCTCGGCAGTCCGTCATTCGAACAAGTCCGCCAGCTTCAACGCGCGCAGGTCCGGGACCAGCACATCCGGCTCCGCCCGCGCCAGTTCCTCTTGGCCGATCAATCCGGTGCCGACGGCGATCGCGCGCACTCCATTGGCCCGCGCGGCGCGCACGTCGTTGGGATGATCGCCAATCAGCGCGACGGGGCTATGGCGTTCGATCCAACCGGAACGGCGGGCGTGAGCCACGGCGATGCGCACCAATCCCGCCCGGTCGCGAGCCAGCTCCGCGAACGCTCCGTACCGGAAGTAATGGCGCAGGCCCGCGCGCTCCATTTTGGTCCACCCGATGCGCGTCAGATTGCCGGTGACCAGCCCGACCGGAACTCCGCGGCGCGCCAGCTTGTACAAAAGGAGACGTGCGCCCGGACAAACGTGGCGGCGCAGGTCGGGGCACGTGCGGACGTAGATGCCCTGCGCTTCTCGGACGATCGCCGGCATCGCGCGGCGGATCGCGGCTTCCGACGCCCCGGCCGCGCGCAACATGAAACGTGCGATATCGCGGTCCAGCATCCCGGCGACCGGAATTCCATCGGTCGAGGTCGTGAGACCGGAGACCCGCCGCACCGCTTCCACGAGGGCCTGGCGATGATGCGGACCTGCGCGCCGCAGCAGCGTTCCGTCAATGTCAAAGAGCACCATTCCCGAAGCCATTCTCTTTCACTATAGCGGGCACTGCTAAAATGGCTGTGCATGCAGGTTTTGCAATCCGGACCGCACAAGTGGCTGCTGCTGGAACTGGACCGCGAGTTCATCGAGAACATCGCGAAGCAGACCGGTTTCGAGCTGAAGTTCGAGGAGCAGTCGCGGCGCGTCCTGCTCGATCTGAACGCGGAGAGCCGCCAGGCTCCCCTGTTGCTGTTCGACGCGGCGGATCCGGCCAACCTGGGCTGGTTCTCGCGCTGCCAGTTCTACGTGGACGGCGCGTCGGGCGCGGTGCTGCAGACTCCCATCCACATCGCCAATCAAAGGGACCGCCAAGGCAAGGCCCTGCCGAATTCCTTGCGCGTGCAGATCGATAAGGAGCTGCCGGCGTCCTTCCGCATGCCCAACAAAGCCGCCGTCACCGAACAGGTGGTGTACTCGGTGCTGTACAATTTCCTGAATGCGCTGGCCAACACCGGCGTGGGCGTATGCGGCGGACCCGTGGTACAGCCGCTCGCCGGGCGCGTCGGCCCGCAGGGGAACCGCAACTGACGGCGCCGGGCACGCGGACGCAAACCAAGGACGAGACAACATGGCGACACTGGGAATGGTGGAATACCGGGACGCGACGCCGGAGGTGCGGGCTGTTTACGACGACATCATGGCCACGCGCAAGACGGATTGGATCAATAATTTCTGGAAAGCGCTGGCTCACGATCCAGCCACGCTGCGCCGCACTTGGGAATCCATCAAGCAGATCATGGCGCCGGGCGCGCTCGACCCGCTCACCAAGGAAATGGTTTATCTCGCGGTTTCGGCTAGCAATCAGTGCCCCTATTGCATCGCTTCGCACACGGCGGCGGCGCGTAAAGCGGGCATGACGGATGCGCAATTCGCCGAGCTGATGGCCGTCGTCGGCATGGCCAATGAGACCAACCGGCTGGCCAGCGGCTACCAGGTGGAAATCGACGAGCGCTTCCGCACGTAAAGGAAACTCTTTCTCAAAATGCCCAAGGTTACCTATATCGCCCACACGGGCGAATCCACCACCATCGACGTTCCCGCCGGCTATTCGGTGATGGAAGGGGCCGTGCGCAACGGCGTCGAAGGGATCGTCGCCGAATGCGGCGGCGCGTGCATGTGCGCCACCTGCCACGTGTACGTCGACGAAGCGTTTCTGGATCGCCTTCCGCCCATCGGCGAGGAACAGGAGGAAATGCTCAACGCCACTGCCGCCGAGCGCAAGCCGAACAGCCGCCTGAGCTGCCAGATTCCCGCCATCCCGGAGCTCGACGGGCTGATCGTGCGGATGCCGGATCGGCAAACATGACGACACGTGGAACGCCGCCTGTTCATTGGCCATGCCGGCGGGCGTAGTCATTATCGGCGGAGGGCAGGCCGGCGTGGAAGCGGCTTCCGCGCTACGCGTCCTCGGCTATGACGCCCCCATCCTGTTGATCGGCGAGGAGCCCCATCTGCCGTATCAACGGCCTCCGCTTTCCAAGGATTATCTTCTCGGCAAGCTGGACGCCGCGCGTCTTCCGCTGCGTGCCGAAGCGTTCTACGACAAGCAGCGGATCGGCGTACTGATGGGCCAGCGGGCGGCGGCCATTGAGCCGGGGATGCAGCGAATACGGTTGCAGTCGGGAGCCTCGATCCCCTACGACCATTTGATTCTCGCCGTCGGCGCGCGGAACCGTCCGCTCCCGGTGAAGGGCGCCGAGCGGGTCCTGTACCTGCGCACCCGTGACGAAGCCGACACCGTGCGCGAGCGGTTGCGCGCCGTGCAGAGTGTCGCCGCGATCGGCGGAGGATTCATCGGGCTCGAGCTGGCGGCCGCCGCGCGAACACTGGGGAAACATGTGACCGTCGTCGAAGCCGCGCCGCGATTGATGACCCGCGCGGTGCCGCCGTTGTTGTCCGATTTCTTCCGCGGCGTGCACCGGCGCGAAGGCGTGGAGATCGTGCTGGGCGCGGCGGTCGAGGAGATCGAAGGCAATGCGGTGAAACTGGGCGATGGAACGCGCCGCGCGGCGGATGCTGTTTTCGCCGGCATCGGCGTGATTCCGAACACGGAACTGGCACATGATGCCGGCCTCGCTATCGGCGACGGAATCGCCGTGGACGAGTTTCTGCGGACCTCGGACCCGCGCATTTTCGCGATCGGCGATTGCGCGGAGCATCCCAATCCCTTCGCGGCCGCGGGCGCGGGCCAGCGTGTCCGCCTGGAATCCGTGCAGAACGCCGTCGATCAAGCCAAGTGCGTCGCGCGGAATATCATGGGACCGTCGGCCCCCTATCGCGACGCGCCGTGGTTCTGGACGGATCAGTTCGACATCCGCTTTCAGATGGCGGGACTATCGGGCGGCCACGACCGCGCCGTGGTGCGCGGCAGCGTGGAGAATCGCAAATTCTCGGCGTTTTACTTTAAAGGAGAGCGCTGCATCGCGGCGGATTCGGTGAATCGTTTTGGCGATCACATCGCGGTCCGGAAACTGCTCGCCGGAGGGTCGCAATTCACGCCCCAACAGGCCGCCGACGAAGCCTTCGATCTGAAACGCGTGGTGCAGGAGCACTGAATGGGGCCGCGCTGGGCCCGTGACCGCCCGCCAAGATTCGCGCCTGGTTATTGCCGCGCGCCCGTCTCGCCATTGAGCGTTCCGAAGAGAATCGAATCAGGCGGGTACGGGCCTTAGCTGTGCGGAGGGTTGCCCCGTTTGCTAGTGGCACTCGGCGTTGCGACGGTTCCGGGAGCGCCTTCGAGGTGCGCGCCGCCTCCGACCCCGCCTTCGCCTCCACTGCCGCCTTGGATATGCACGCGGCTCCCAGGGGCCAGCCGCAGCTGCCCTTCGATGACCACCGTTTCGCCTTCGCGCACGCCTTTATCGAGCACCAGAATGTCGTTCACGCGCAGCCCCGCCGTCACCGGACGCATTTCCACGGTCATATCTTCCTTCACCACGTAAACGTAAGTTCCGTCCTGGCCGGTCTGCAGGGCGGGCGAAGGAACCACCAGCGCGTTGGGCTGCAAGGTCAGATGCATGGAGACGTTCACATACTCGCCGGGCCACAGCTTGCGATCCGCGTTCCGGAAGGTGCCTTTCAGCTTGATGGTGCCGGTGGTGGCGTCGACGTTGTTATCGATGAAGGTCAGCTCGCCGCGCTCGCCGTCTCCGGCTTCGTCCAGGGATTTGGCGTCGACGGGAAGCTTGACGCCCGATCCCATATAGCGCCGGATCTCCGGCAGGCGCGGCTCTGGCACGGCGAACGTGACGTAGATCGGCTCCACTTGGGCGATGCTTACCAGGTCCGTCTGGTTGCCGTTGACGATGTTCCCCGCCTTCACCGCGATGTTGCCTGTGCGCCCGTCAATCGGCGAGAAAATCGTGGTGAAACTCAGCTGCAGGCGAATATTTTCGAGGCTCGCCTGGTCGGCCTGAATCTGCGCCTTGGCGCTCTCGATCGCCGCTTGATCGGCTTGCGCGGATTGGGT
Source organism: Bryobacteraceae bacterium (assembly GCA_035934795.1). Classification (GTDB taxonomy): domain Bacteria; phylum Acidobacteriota; class Terriglobia; order Bryobacterales; family Bryobacteraceae; genus Palsa-187. The sequence continues at coordinate 45,579 of DASYXM010000067.1, forward strand.
GAGCGAATCGGCGTTGGAGGCGAAACGCTCGCGATCGTCCTTCGAAACGACGCCCTGTTCGAACAGGCTGACGTAGCGGGACGCCTGCTCGCGCGCGTACTTTTCGTTGGCCGCGTCGCGGGCCAGATTCGCGACCGCCTGCTGCAGATTGGCGCGGTCCTTGGAAAGCTGGGCTTCCGCCTGGGCCACCTGGGCCTGCAGCGGCCGCGGGTCGATCTCCACCAGTTTCTCGTCCTTGCGAACGTAGTCGCCTTCCTGGATGAACACCTGCATCAACTGCCCGTTGACCTGCGGGCGGATGCTAATGATGCTGTAGGCTTCCACGTTGCCGACGGCGGTGACGTCGATCGGCACATCCTTGCGAACCACCCTGGCGGCAACCACCGGAGCCGGCCCGCCGTCTCCACCTCTCTTCCCGCCCTGTTTCTTTCCGTTGGCCTGGGTGGTCGTAAAGCCGCAGCCAGCGAGCGAAAGGGTGCCCATGGCGAGAGCCGTCAGCCCAATCGCCGTCAGGATGCTTTTTCGGGACCCAAAGGTGTGCAATTTCACGAAAATGCCAGATTTCTAGTATACCGCTGTTTCCACGGTGGGCCGATCAGGTGTTCTTGGACGGCGCACCGCTAGGTGACGATAAAGAAAGCGACGCCACATCACCCCATTTCTAAAGGCGCGCAGGGCGTCCTCCAGGTTACGGGGGATCTCCGATACCGGCAAAGTGTTACAAATGAATGCCCCCGAAGGCTCCGCAGTTTCACAGTCGGGCGCCGCTGCGTTCCAGAAGCTCAACCACCGCCTGGCGCCCCTGCGTCATGGCCAGCTCATGGAGTTCACCGACCGAGCGGAGACGTCCGCGCCCTTGTTCATCAACGCTCTCGCGGCTTCCCTGCGTCCGAAATGCGCGGCCAGATGCAGCGGCGTCCAGCCATCGGAGCTGACCGCGTTAACCAACGACCGATGGCGCGCCAGCAGCGCTTCAATCCGCGCGGCGTCTCCCTGCATGGCAGCGGCGAAAATGGCCAGGCTCGGGTCGGCGTCCACGGCCGCCTGGACCTGGGCCGCGTCGCCCGCGCGAATCGCCGCGTAAAGTCGTTGCATCAAGCCGCCGGCGCGAAGACTTCTTCAGATTTGGCGACTTCCCAAGCCAGGTGGTTCACATAGAAGAGCAGGGCCGCCGGCGGATAGCTGCCTCGAAATTTCTCCCACACACGCTGCTGCCAGCCCTCGGAAAGGCGCCCGCCGATGTCGGCGTCCTTGGCGAAAAAACCGTCCTCATGGGGCACCCCCAGCTCGTCCAGTACGGCCTTGATCATATCCATGTGCGAAACCAGAATCGCCTGGGCGAGCTCCGTCGCCAGGTCCCCCGCGTCCGCCTCGGCGAGCCGCGCCCACACACGTGGCGTCGCCTTGCGCAGAGTTTCCGCGTTGAGCTTGTGCAGATGCATGCGGGTCTTGAAAGGGTCGAACAATTGATAGGTGCGCAGGCGGCCGAGCGAAACCGTACGCATCAGTTCCGCGAAGGTATCCTCGCCCAGCCGGACAAAAATATCGCGTAGCTGCATCAGGTTCATTGTAACGGACCGTCCCGCGGGAGCACGAGTCGCACGCTGATACAATGAAGGTTTGCGCGCTCGGGCGGGGAATCGCGGTGTGCGCGGCCGTACTCGAAACAAGCCATTCTTCCATGCAAAACATCATCGTTCTGGGTGCGCAGTGGGGCGACGAAGGCAAAGGCAAAGTCGTGGATCTGCTAGCCGAACGCTTCGCCATCGTGGCGCGCTATCAGGGCGGCCATAACGCCGGCCACACCGTTTACATCGGCGAAAAAAAGTTCGTCTTGAAGCTGATTCCAAGCGGCATTCTGCGCCCCGGTGTCCAGGCTGTCATCGGCAACGGCGTGGTGGTGGACCTGGGCGCGCTGATCGAGGAGATGGCCACGCTCGAGGCGCACGGCATCCCCGTGCGCCAGCAGCTCCGCATCAGCAATCGCGCCCACGTGATCTTCCCGTTCCACCGGCTGGTGGAGAAAATGTCGGAAGCGCGGGAAAATCGCATCCCCATCGGGACCACCTCCCGCGGCATCGGCCCCTGTTACGAGGACAAGACCGGACGCCGCGGCATCCGCATCGCCGACCTGTACGATCCAGAGAGTTTTCGCGCGCTTTACGACACGCTCGCCGAGGATAAGCAGACGCTCGCGGCTACTTTCAATATTCACGAGGCCATCGACTACGCCGAGATCCGTCGCCAGTACGAGGAGTGCGCCGAGCGCATCCGCCCGCTGGTGTGCGATACCGCGGAACTGCTCGCCAAGGCTGCGGCCGCGGGCCATCGCATCTTGTTCGAGGGCGCGCAAGGTTCCATGCTGGACGTGGATCACGGGACCTATCCGTTCGTAACGTCTTCGAGCGCCACCGCGGGAGGCGCCTCGACCGGAACGGGCTTTCCGCCGACGCGCATTCACGGCGTCATCGGCATCTCGAAGGCGTACATCACGCGCGTGGGTTCGGGTCCATTTCCCACGGAAAGTTTCGACGCCGGGGGCGAGTTGCTGCGCCGGGAGGGCAACGAGTTCGGCGCGGTCACCGGACGTCCCCGCCGCTGCGGCTGGTTCGACGTGCCTCTGCTGCGCTACACGTCCATGGTCAACGGCCTGGATACGCTGATGATCACCAAGCTCGACGTGCTGGATCATCTCGATCAAATTCCGGTGTGCACAGGCTACAAGCTCGGCGGCAAAGCCGTCGTCGAAATGCCGGCCACTTACCGCGCGCTGGAGGCGATCGAGCCGGTGTACGAAACCCTTCCCGGCTGGCGGACGCCGACGCGCGGCATGACGCGCTTCGACGATTTACCGCAACCCGCGCGCAGGTACCTGCAGTACCTGGAGGACCGTACCGGCGTCGAAATCGGCGGCGTGTCGACGGGTCCGGAGCGGAATGAGACCATCATCCGCGCGGGGTCGCGGCTGGAGAAGCTGATCGGGTAGCGAGGTGGAGCGGGTTTTTTCGGAGGTTGTTGTAAAACGTCGGCGAATGACCGCTCGAACGCCGCCGGTGGCGCGCCGTCTATCGTGGCGGCAGCGAGCCCACGTACGCCGAGATCGCGATAATGTCGTCCTCGGAGAGATCCGCGACCACTTTCTTCATCAGCGCCACGGCCGTGCCATCGCTCGATCCGTTCTGAATGCAGATCAGCTGGCGGGCGATGTACACCGGCTGCAGGCCCGCGATCCTGGGCACTTCGCCGAGACCCTTCAGGTCCTCGCCGTGGCAGATGGCGCACTGGATCGTCTTGCCGGAGGCCGCGGTCTTCACCAGCGCCTCGCCTTTCGCGATACTGCCGGGCGGAACATAGGCGATGAATCCGGAGTGCGGATCGCGAATCGCCAAGCGCATTGGGTCTTCCGGCGTTTCGATGATGCGATGGCCGATGGGTTCCGTGCCGCCGCCTGAAATCACGATATGATGGCGCCCCGCGGCGTTGATGTAGGTTTTCGGCGGCGTGGCCGTTTCAATCACCTTCACGAAGGGGATCGGTTTGATGGACGCGAAATATTCCGCGGCCTGCCGCACGTCTTCGTCGGAAGTCGCCTTGGCGATCGGACCCATGCGCGGATCGTCCTTGCGGGTTCCGTTCTTGAAATACTTCATCTGGCGCACGATGTACTCGGCGGGGAGCCCTGCGATATCGGCGGATTCGGGATGCCCCTGCCCGGACATCAGATGGCAGGAGCCGCACGCCGTCATCTTCACGCCGGGCTCGCCTTTCACGCTGCGGGGCGCAGGGCCGTGCTCGTCGGGAAACCAATCGGGCGGATTGGAATTGTTTTCAACGCCGGCGACATCGTACTCCTTCGAGCTGCCCGGCGCGCGGATCGTGCCGGTGAGCTTTTCCGCGGGTGGCTGAACCTTATCGGGAATGTTGTAGGCCCACGAGGGAAGACCATTCGGGATGGAGGTTGGGTTTTGCGCGGCCGAGACCAGCGCGAACAGGAAAACGAGAGATAAAACCCTGATCCAGTGATTCATAGGCTTGGCTCGATTCAGTATAAACCCGGCGGGCGGGCGAATTCGGCGTCCCTCGTGAAAGCCCACGCGAACCATGATAAGTGATAAGTGTGATAGCGTAACGTTGAATTGTGAGGAGGTCCCGTGAATATGAGGCCGGTGAATGTGAGACGTGTGAGAAATCCCTGGCGGCGATGGTCCGCCGCGATAGTGGGAATCGTATTTCTGCTGGCGTTCGCCGCGATATCGGCCAGCCGTCTGGATGCCGCGAAGAAAACCTCCAAGACCGCCAAGGCCACGGCCCAAACCCAAGCACTGGACGCGCAGGGAGCGCCGATGTTCAAGGTGGATCCCTTCTGGCCGAAGGTGCTCCCCAATCGATGGAGCATGCAGCAGGTCACCGGCCTGTACGTCGAAGATAAAACCGGCCACATATGGTTCCTGAATCGCGGCGCCGCGGCCGATGGCGATGAAATCGGCGGTGACGGAAACCCGCCCCGCATCGACTGCTGCGTGCGCGGGCCTGAGGCCATCGAGCTCGATCAGGAAGGCAACGTAGTTCACGCGTGGGGAGGCCCGGGCTACATTCCGCAGTGGCCCACCAACCTGCAGACCATCCTGGCGGATCGCGAGGGCAACATCTGGATCTCCGGAACCGCGGCGCAGGACAGCATCCTCAAGTTCTCGCGCGACGGCAAGCTCCTGTGGGATTTCGGCCATCGTCCGCCGAAAGACGGGCCTCCGCTCAAGGAGAACAACCAGCAGACCGACGTGCTGCTCTCGAAGGGACGTTTCAACCTGGACGAGGACGCCCGGGAGATCTACATCATCAATTGGAAACGCGTCCTGGTCTACGACATGGATAGCGGCGCGTTCAAGCGCGGCTGGGGCGGCCACGGCATGCCGCTGAGCGAGATCGCCAACGACCCGATTCCGTCTTATAAATTTACCGGCGGCCCGCCCCCCGAAGAGAAGAACTTCGTGCCCGACCTCCACTTCGCCGAGTTCGACAAGAACGGGCTGGTCTACGTCGGCGAGCGCGGCCAGGACCGCATCTCGGTTTACACCAAGCAGGGCAAGTGGGTGAAGGATTACTACGTAGCGCCGAACACGCCCTCGCAACGTGCGCTCGATTGCGGCGGTCTTCCTCCCAACACCAAGATGCCTCCCTGCGGGACCACCTACAAAATGGTGTTCTCGAAAGACCCGCAGCAGAAGTATATGTACGTCGCCGACGGCACCAACAACCGGGTGTGGATTCTGGACCACGAAACCGGCAAGACGCTGGGATCCTTCGGCGGCAACGGCAAATACGCCGGCCAGTTCCACTGGATCAACGCGATCGGAACCGACCTGCAGGGAAACATCTATACGGGCGAAGTCGAGCAGGCCAAGCGCATCCAGAAATTTACGCCGGTGATGGCAGGCGGCAAGCCCTAGGCTTGCTAGGGTTCCTCTCGATCATATCTGAGCGAAACAACTTACGCGACGAGAGGATTACGCATGCGGTCTTCGTCACGCAGGCTGGATTCCCCATGAAATCCCGTTCATATACGCAACCTTGCGACCAGCAGCGGCGTTTGAAAGGATGGGAGCATTATGCGGAGACTATTCCAAAACGTGGTTGTGGCGATGGCGCTAATGGGTGTCGGCGCAGTTCCCGTGGTTCTGCAAGGCCAGCCACCCTCGGGTGACTCCGGCGACGTGAACGATCCTCCCAGCCGCGCCGCGCGGCTCGGCATGATCCAGGGCAACGTTTCCTTTCAGCCCGGCGGCGTGGAGGATTGGGTTCCGGCGACGCTGAACCGGCCCATCTCCACCGGCGACCGGCTGTGGACCGACGCGGGCGCCCGCGCCGAGCTGCACTTGGGATCCGCCGCGTTCCGTTTGAACGGACGCACCAATTTCACGTTCGTGAATCTGACCGATACGCTCGCCCAGGTGCAGGTTTCTTCCGGCACTCTGAGCGTGCGCGTGCACCGGATGGCGAACCAGGAAAGCCTCGAGATCGATACCCCGCAGGCGGCGTTCACGGTGCTTCGTCCAGGCGAGTACCGCATCGACGTCAGTGAGCAGGGCGATTCGACCATCGCGACGGTGCGCGGCGGCGACGCGGAAGCCACCGCCGGCGGCCAGTCCTTTACGCTGCACCCGCGGGATCAGGTGCGGGTGAGCGAAGAAAACGGGCAACCGGTGTTCGACCGCCGGACGGCACCCGTCGCGGATGGTTTCGACAACTTTTGCGAGGATCGCGACCGGCGCGAGGACCGGTCTCCCTCGGCGCGCTACGTTTCGCGCGACGTGCCTGGCTATGCCGATCTGGACGACAACGGCGCGTGGAGGGACGAACCCGGCTACGGCATGGTGTGGGCTCCACGCGTTGCAGTCGGGTGGGCTCCTTATCATTACGGGCATTGGGCGTGGATCGAGCCGTGGGGCTGGACGTGGGTGGACGACGCTCCTTGGGGCTATGCTCCGTTCCACTACGGACGTTGGGCGTTCGTTGGTCCGTCGTGGGTGTGGGTGCCCGGACCCGTGATCGTGAACGTGCGTCCGGTCTACGCACCGGCGCTGGTCGCCTGGGTCGGCGGCGGAAACTTCGGTGTTTCTATCGGCATCGGCGTGGGCCCGGCCGTAGGCTGGTTCCCGCTGGGACCGCGCGAAGTATGGGTGCCCCCGTATCGTTACAGCCCGACCTACATCAACCAGGTGAACGTCACCAATACGGTGATCGTGAATCGCACGGTGATCAACAATGTGACCGTGAATAACGTGAACAATGTGACCTACGTGAATCGCAACGTGCCCGGCGCGGTGACGGCGGTACCGCAGGGCGCCATGGTCGCTGGACGCCCGGTGGCGGTCGCCGCGGTGCGCGTTCCTCCCAGCGCGGCGGCGCAGGCGCAGGTGGCGTCTTATGCGGCGGTGGCCCCTCAGCGCGGAGCGGTGGTCGGCGGGCAGAGTGCAATCGGTGTCGCTCCTCCGCCGGCGGTGGCCAATCGCACGATCGTGGCGCGGACGGCGCCGCCTCCGCCTCCCGCTGCCTTCAATCAGCGGCAGACGTTGCTGCAGCAGAATCCGGGACAGCCGCTGAATCGCGCGCAGGTCAGCCAGATCCAGCAGACCCAGCCTCCGCCTGCGCGTCAGGCGTTTCGGCCGGCGCTACCCCAACGGCCCTTTCCGCAAGGCGGCCAAAGCGGGCTCCCGCAACGCAGTGGACAAGTTGTTGCACCAGGACAGGGACAGCCTCCTCAAGTAAATCCGCGGCCCCAATTTGGTCAACAGACGCCCGGCCAGCAGCCCGTCGGCCAACAACCTGCCGGGGGGCAACCCGCTGGCGGGCAGCGTGGGAATCGAGAGGTCTTCGGCGGAGGTCAGCCTGCAGGCGGCCAGCCGCAGGGAAATCCGCCGCCCTTCCGGCGGCAGCCGCAAGTGCAGCAGCCAGTGCCGCAACCGCCGGGGCAGAACACGGCTCCGCCGCCCGCTCGACAGGTGCAGGAGAATGCGCCTCCACCACGTCGTCCGCAGGTGCAGGAAAATACACCTCCACCGCGTCGTCCGCAGGTGCAGGAGAATGCGCCTCCATCTCGTCCGCAGCCGCAGAATCCTCCTCCGCCGCGAACGTTCGAGCGGCAGGGAGGGACGCCGCAAGGCAATCCGCCTCCTCCTAGGGGAGGAGAGAACCGCCGCGACGAAAAGCGCGATGACAAGCGCGACCGGAGGGAGTAAAGCGTTTTGGTAGATACTGTGAAGTTCTTTGGGGCAGCCCTTCCGGGCTGCAGCCGGGCTTTTGCCCGGCTTGAACGATTAGCCGCTTGGAATGGCGGCTGCAGGGCCACAGGCCCGCCCCACAACGGAGCGCTACTTGCCGACCATGTGCTGCAGGTCCGGATTGCTCCCGTAACAGATGTAGTCGAGGAGCTCCGCGCCGGGCTTGAACAACATGTTCCAGCTGTTGGTCCAAGGCTTGCTATAGGCGCCGGGGTCGTCGATGGTGGCTTCGTAATGCAGGATCTGCGGGTTCGCGCGGTGCCAGCGCTCGATCACATGGAGCTTTTCCGTCTTGGGATGGCCGGCTGAGTCGAGCCACGGCAAATCGTTTTGCCCTACCACGTCCACTACTAAAGTGTCTCCCTCCCAGTGGCCGATGCTCTCCCCGTAAAAGCTCGGATCCGTTTGATCAAGAGTCGTGTGCTTACGCCCGTCCATCCACACGATCCGCCAGGCCTTGAGCTTCTCGTACAGGAACACGATGCGATCCGGCAGTTGATAAATCTGAAATGGAAACGCGATCGCGTTGGTACGCGGAACCCCGGGTGGAACGCAGCGCGCCTCGGGATCGTCCTTGCCGATAGTCGCCTGACGCTCGTTGTAGGCTTTCTCGGCCCACGGAAGGAAAGGAACCTCCACCACCTTCTCCGGCATCGCCTGTGGACCGCCGAAGACGTTGTTGCTGGTCCCGCGGGCGTGGCCGGCCATGTCGCCGATGGTCGGACCGAACCAGGAGCCAGTGGCGTTCCCCAGGTCGGGACGGCCGTCCGGCAGCCGCGGTGCGAGCGGGATGGGCTTGCCCTCGCGCCGCATCTGTTCGAGTTTGGCCATCACCTGCTTCAGCTCCACCCCGCCAAAATCCTGAGCGACGCATGGCGCAACCGTCGAAATAGCGGCCAGAATCGCCAGCCTCATCCCCACTCCGCACACTGAGCGAGTTGTCACGCTATTTCCTCCTTCAAAACAACCTCTCCTAAAAGGCTGCTGAAAAAACTCCCAGGCCAAACCGCTCCCTATGGTCGCGGCTCCGCAAGCCGCTGCAAACACAAAGCGCCCACTATGAGCCGTGACCATAGGGGAGCGGTTGTTAGGAATCTTTTCAGCAACCTCCTAGAGTCCGGGTTTGTAAGTCTTGCTGAAACCGTTCCGCGCATTGGTAACCGTGTAGGTGCCATCCTGCTGCGCGGATAACTTGATCCAATAAGCCTTGCCGTTGTGGACCGGCGCGGGCGGCGCGTTCGGCCCCGGAGCGGGAGCGGCGATCGGCGCGATCGGGAGCGCGGCCGGCTGCTCGTCGATGGTGTTGGCGATGAACATCCCCGGCACCGTGTATTCCTGCCCGCTCAGCGCGGAAAAGTGAAGCTGCCAGAGATCCTCCAGGCCCGGCGAGGAGTGTACTGTCTTCATGACCTCCGGCTCGCCGCCCTTGCGTGTGCCGTCGTTCATGATGCCGACGCGCGGATGCAGCGCCCACACGATCACTTCAGAATTGGAGCTGGCCTGTCCGTGATGCAAGCCGAGCAGCACGTCCACGGTTCCGAGGCGATTGTTCGGGCAGACCAATTCGAACTCTTTATTCTTGGTGATGTCCCCCAGGTGCACCGTGCGAAATTTCCCGAACGTTACGTGAATGCCGACCGATTGGGGGTCCTCGGCGTTGTTCTCGCCGGCCTTGAAATTGGCGCAATACGGATTGGGCTTGCCGGCCCCGGGCAAAGGAGTCTTGATGACCTGGCCCGCCGACGTGACGACGCGAATATCGACGCCGGTCATCGCGATCTTATCGCCCGGTTTCGCGACGGTGTGCTTGGCTTTAGCCGTAAGCTGCGGATAAGTGTCCCTCAGGAAGTTGTCGGCAAGCTCGCCCGGCTGGACGTTGGGGCCATGATCGATATATTCCTTGATCGGGACTTGCTTCGCAAGTTCGGCGAGCCCACCGAAATGATCGCCGTGCCAGTGCGTGATGATCAGATGATCGATCTGCGTGAGCCCCGCGTCCTTGATCGCCTCGACGATGCGGCCGGCGTCGCGCGGAGCGGCGATGGCGCCCGCGTTGCCAGTGTCGATGAGCAGCGATTCGCGATTCGGCGACACGAACAGAGTCGCGTTGCCGCCTTCGACGTCGATGACGTAGACTTCCAGGGTTTTCGTCTGCGCGGACAGAACCGGCGGGAGCGCGGACATGGGAAGAATCAGGGCTAGAACAGGCAGTAGAAAGATCGCTCGACGCATCGTGGCCTCCTTAGAAAGGTCCCTCGCACTCGATCATGGAAACAGGGGGACCGTCCATCGAGTCTATCGCAATGGAGGACAGTTCATCGAAGGGCCCGAACATGCGGATCCTGCCCCGCTCATGCGGCCTTTTTGACTCTAAAATCCACTTTCAGGCCGGCAGCCGCTAACAGGCCGACCAAATTGTCGATTGAGAACAGGTGGATCTTTCCCCGCGTCAGATCCGAAATGCGCGGCTGCGTCACGCCTAACAGCTTGGCCGCTTCAGTCTGCGTCAGCTTCCGTTTGCGGATCAGGGCTACCAGCCCTCGCATCATCGCGGAACGGATTCTCAGACTCTCGGCCTCGGCCGGCGCGAACCCCAGATCGACGAATACGTTCGCGCGCGTTTTTCTTTTTCCGATCGTTGGACTCATGCCATGCCCTCCCTTCTTAACGCTTCACGATACCGGCTCATTCCGAGGCGTATCGCGGATTTGGGTGTCTTCGGTGTCTTCTTGACGAACGCGTGGAGCACGTAAATGCTCCGCTCAAACCTGGCCACATAGAAAACGCGGTGCTCGGCGCTGGCGTGGATGCGGATTTCCCGCACTCCGGCGCCGATTGTGGGCATCGGTTTCCAGTCGCTGGGCTCCATTCCATGTTGAATCGTTTCCAGTTCGTAGCCGTCCTGCTGCCGGGCCGGTTGCGAGAACGCCCTGACCCTGTCGAGGCTATCGCCGAGCCAGACAATAGGCTTGAGAACTTCTCTCACCCGTTTCGATTATACAACTATTTGTATGACGCTGAAAAAGGGGACAGACTACTCTGTCCCCTCCCTGTGAGTTTCTGTTTTCACGTCCAAGCGCCGACTTGGACAGAGCGGTCTGTCCCCTTTTTCAACGTCTCCTACAGTCCCGGCTTGTACGTCTTGCTGAAGCCGTTCCGCGCATTGGTTACCGTGAAGGTGCCGTCCTGCTGCGCGGATAGCTTGATCCAATAGGCCTTGCCGTCGTGGGCGGGCGGAGGAGGGACGTTCGGCCCCGGCGCGGGAGCGGCCACCGGAGCGATGGGCAGCGCCGCCGGCTGGTTGTCCACCGTATTGGCGATGAACATTCCTGGCACCGTATATTCCTGCCCGCTCAGAGCGGAAAAATGAATCTGCCACAGATCCTCCAGCCCGGGCGAAGAGTGGATCGTCTGCATGGTCTCCGGATCGCCGCCCTTGCGCGTGCCGTTGTTCATGATGGCGACGCGCGGATGGAGCCCGTGCACCATCACGATGGAGTTCGACGTTCCCACACCATGATGCAGTCCCAGGAGCACGTCCACCGTGCCCAGGAGGTTGTTCGGGCACATCAGCTTGAACTCCTCGTTCTTGGACAGATCGCCCAGGTGAACGGTGCGAAATTTTCCGAACCCGATATGGACCGCGACGGATTGGGGGTCCTCGGCGTTGGCGTCCGCGGCTTTGAAACTCGCGCAGTATGGATTCGGCTTGCCCGCGCCAGGCAGGGGAGTCTTGATCATCTGGTCCGCCGAGGCGACCACGCGGATATCGACGCCCGTCATCGCGATCTTGTCGCCCGGTTTCGCGACCGTATGCTTGGCCTTAGCCGTAAGCTGCGGGTAGGTGTCCCTCAGGAAGTTGTCGGCGAGCTCGCCGGGCTGGACGTTGGGGCCGTGATCGATATATTCCTTGATCGGGACTTGCTTCGCGAGTTCCGCGAGGCCGCCGAAATGATCGCCATGCCAGTGCGTGACGATCAGGTGATCGATCTGCGTGAGTCCGGCGTCCTTGACAGCCTCGACGATGCGGCCGGCGTCGCGCGGGGCGGCGATTGCGCCCGCATTGCCGGTGTCGATCAGCAGCGACTCGCGATTCGGAGAAACGAACAACGTCGCGTTGCCGCCTTCCACATCGACGACGTAGACTTCCAAAGTTTTCGTCTGCGCGGAAATGGCGGGCGGCCGCAAGGCCGTCAAGAGAACAGGCAGTAGAAAGATCGCTCGACGCATGGTGGCCTCCTTAGAAATTCCGTATTCCGTCGGGTACCGAAACCAACGGACTGTCCATCGAGTTTATCGCAACCGGACACAATCGAGTGTGGTGGCTAAACATCATATCTACGCACTGATATGATGTCTATATGCGTACTACGCTCACCCTCGATCCGGATGTCGCGCAAAAGCTGAAAGCCCGCACCGCCGAGGAAAAGACCACGTTCAAGCAGGTGGTGAATCAAGCCCTCCGGCGAGGACTGAACGCACCGGAGAAGGGAGCGAGGAGGCCGTTCCGCGTGGCCGCGCATTCGATGGGGGTCCGCCCTGGAGTTGACGTCCACAAGCTGAATCAATTGGCGGATGAGATAGAGACCCAGGACTTCGTCCGCAAACTTTCGCGGCCCGCTGAACGCAGAGCCCCCCAACGCCGAGCCCCATGACGATTCCCGACGTCAACGTCCTGGTGCACGCCTATAACAGCGACTTTCCGGGTCATCCGGCCGCCAAGCGGTGGTGGGAGCAGGCTTTGAACGGCGGCCGCTCGTCGGTGGGGCTGTCGTGGGCCTCGATCTTGGGGTTTTTGCGAATCGCCACCAGCCGCGTGGCGCTTACGAAACCATTGCCGGTTTCCGGAGCCGTTGGAATTGCCCGGAGCTGGCTCGGGCAAGCCGCTGTTGAGGTCATCGTGCCGGGAGAGGGCCATGGCGAAATCGTGTTCCGCCTGCTGGAAGAGATCGGCGCCGCGGGCAACCTCACCACCGACGCTCACCTGGCGGCGCTGGCTCTGGAATACCGGGCTGAAATCGCCACCACGGATGCGGACTTCGCGCGCTTTCCGGGCGTGGCTTGGTTCAATCCAGTCTCCGGAAAACGAGGGCGTTGAACTACTTCTTCAACTCCGCCTGCCAGTTGACCACCACGGTCATCGGCGCGTTCGCGGTTTGCTCCGCCTGAATGGGGATCAGGAACCGTCCGTCCTTGCCGACGTCGAACCAGGGATTGGGACCGCCCGGAAGGCGCACGTCGAAAAGAGGCTTGGGGACTCCTGCTTCGAATTTCGAGCCGCTCTTGACCTCCGCCGCCATCATTTTCCCGTCCGGACTGACGAAGTAGAGTTCCTTGCCATCCCGGCTCCACACCGAGCGCTCACCGCCGTTCGTCGAAACCGGCCATTTGCCGCCCGGCGTGGGAAACGACTGGACGTAAATCTCATTCCGCTTGGATTCATCCGAGGTGTACGCCAGCCAATGCCCGTCGGGGGATAGCCTTGCCCACAACTCAGCGAACTCCGTTTGCAAATAAGGAAACGGTTTGCGGTCGCCGAATGTCGGCAGCACCCATACGTCACTCCTCGTTTTCGGATCGCCGAAGGTGACCAGGATAAGATAACGGCCGTCGCGGGACCAGTCGTTTACAACAGTGAGATGCGACGGCTCGCCCAAAGGCTTGCTCAGAAGCTCATCCTGAGCAGTCCCGCTGGTGGCTCTCTGAAACGGGTGCGCCACGCCATCACGAAAGGAAAAAAACGCAATGTGGCTGCCATCCGGGGACCACACCGGATATTCATTGGTCCTCGGTCCGAAGGTGAACCGGGAAGCGGTACCGCGAGCCAGATCGTGCAGCCAGATGTCGACGGCGCCCTGGTCCCCGCGATCCACAGCCACGGTCTTGCCATCCGGAGAAATGGCGCCCCAACCAACGACGTCCGGAACGCCGAGAGTGCCGGTCATCTTACCGGACCGATCGAACCAGGTTAGCAGGGAGCCACCGCCGCTGCTGCCCGACGTGTATGCCAAAACGCCATTCTGCGAAATCGAGAACTGGGTCTGGTTGGGGAAGCTGCTAACGGAATCGACATGCTCCGCAATCGGAGTTGCATCGCCCATAGTCTCAAGCTTTTTGTCGTCAAAAGGTTGGGCCATCAGCGTCTGCTCCCGCACGAACAGCAGGTAGCCGGGCGGAGCGTACACCGCGTTCGAGGTTTCGCCCACGATACGCTTCCGGTCCTTAGACTGGAGGTCGGCGGCGTAAACACCGCTCTTTCCCGCTTCCCCACTCTGGGCTGAGTACAGGAAGTGGCGGCCATCGGGAAGGAACCAGGGGTAGCGATGAGCGATCTCCCCCGCATCGAGCTTGGTCAGAGGAACCGCACTTCCACCCGCGGCCGGGACGCGGAAGATGCCGCCGCTAATGACCCCAAAAACGATGACGCCGTCCTTGTTCCAGGTTCCTCCGCGTGTGCCAACGGCGTCGCAGAGAGTGAGCGGCGGGCCGCCGGCCGCGTCGATCTTTTTCAGTTTTCCAACCGCGAAAAACGCGACGGTGCGGCTATCAGGCGACCAGAATGGGTAGCTCGCGCCCTCGGTTCCACTGAGCGCCCGCGCGGTGAGCGAATCCAGGTCGCGGACCCACAGTTGGTCCTTGCCCTCTATAGTGGCTACAAGCGCCAGCCGCCGTCCATCCGGGGAAACGGCGGGAATGCTGTTTCCCTGGAACACCGCTTTGTCCGGAGGCGGCACGAACATCTTGAGAACGCGCGGCGGCTCTTCGGTGACGTGACGGTAAGAAACAAATCCGAGCGCGAGCGCGGCGACAGCCAGCACCCCCGCGGCGGCAATGGCGATCTTACCGAGCCGCGACAGTGATGGAGCGGGGACTGGCGCCGAAGACCCCGCTCCATTACTGTCGCGGCTCAGCAGTTCACTGGCGACGTTCAACAGCTGCTGCGCGTCGCCAATGTCGCACAATCGTCGGCGTGGATCTTTTTCGAGGCATGCTCGCAGCAGCGGACGCGCCTGCGCGGGGGCTTTTTCGAAATCGGGTTGCTTGGTGAGCACCTGTGCGAGCGTCTCGGAAGTGTCTTCGCCGCGGAATAATCGCTCGCCCGTCAGCAGCTCGTACAGCACCACGCCGAAGGACCAGATATCGGCCCTCTTATCTACCTGCTTCCCCTTGGCCTGCTCGGGCGGCATGTATCCGGCTGTGCCCAGGATGACGCCGACTTCGGTCGCTCCCATGGTCAGCGTCGGCGAGTTCTCGGGGAAATCGCCGGCAGAAGCTCGCGCATCGCCTCGATTGGTAAACGCCTTCGCCAGGCCGAAATCGAGCAACTTGACCATGCTTGGCTGCGCGGGGCCCTCCGCCGTGACCATGATGTTGGACGGTTTCAGGTCGCGGTGGATAATGCCGCGTTCATGGGCGTATTCGAGCGCGGAAGCGATCTGCGATGCGATCTTCCAGGCCTCCTCGAACGGCAGAGGACCTTTTGGCGACGCGCCTTCGACCAGCTCCATCACCAGCGCGCGCTCTTCCACGCCGTAAATCGCCGCGATATTCGGATGATTGAGCGACGCCAGCACTTCGGCCTCGCGCTGGAAGCGCGCCATGCGCTCGGGGTCGCGCGCGAAGGCTTCCGGCAGCACCTTCAGCGCCACGTCGCGCTTCAGCTTGGTGTCGCGCGCGCGATACACCTCGCCCATGCCGCCCGCACCGAGCGGCGCGAGGATCTCGTAAGATCCCAGGCGCGTCCCAGCGGAAAGCGGCATATTAGCGGCCTTTCGTCGACTCGAGAAGCTCCAGGGAGCCCTCGCGGTAGTGATCGGGATTACTCGCTTCCAAGCGTATGCGCACGATGGGCGCCGCGACGCGTTGCGATTTCAGAATGTCAACCAGCGACACGAAGTCGGTGGGCAAGGAACTCAGAGGAAATTCATGAGAGAGCACTCCCGGCACAATCCGGAAGCGCGTAGTCATGTTATTACTATCACTCACAGCAAGGTATATCGCATCCGCCTTATATAACGTCTCCCGCAGCTTGCCGGCGAAAGAGTAGGGAATATGGATTCGCCCCCACAGTTCCGTTGTGGTCCTGGGCAGATCGATCCATCGCCCGATCGGAAGAGAGATCCGCTTCAAAAATACCTGCTCCTGGGCCAGCGGGGTATCGCGGCGTTTTAGGAGCAGCTTACCGTCCCCGATTTCCTCAAGCCGGTAATTGTCCACCATGGCCGTCCAGGTCTGCGGCACATCGAGGAGGGGATGGCGGTCGTCGATGCTCTTCCACTCGAACAGAATATACTCAGTCCGGTCCCGTGCAGCCCGTATCCGCCGGGCTGTTCTTCGATCCAGATATTCCGTATAAGCCGAATATGACTGCATTGTGTATAAGGGCTGCAGCGCAAAGTGCCCGGGTCGAGCATATACCAGTTCCCAAGGGAAAACGGCCGCGGTCGAAGCGTCCAGCAATTTGCGAAAAGCCGGAGGGAGTCGATCGAATTCATCCACCCCCCGCTCTTCCTCCCGAATACGGGCTGCGGTCGCGCTCCAGTGAACCAGGTCGGCGGCCGCGAGACGGTTATGGGCGCCCGACCAGAATGCCTCGCTCCACACGGCCCAATGCAAGTTGGTCGCCGAGAGGGCGAAGATCGCGAAAATGGGGAATGCCGCGGCATAACCGAGAATCACGCGAGGCCGGCCTCGCAGCAAGCAAATCAGGAGAGCGGCGAGTATGATTTCAAAACAGTACGCGATCGTCGTATGCTCATCGTTCAGCGTGGAATTATCGCTTCGTACAAACCCGTGTTTGAAGTTCATCCAGTAGAGCGCCAGGAGCATCGACGCAGCGGTCCACGGAAGCGTCCGTTTGATCGCCGCGATCGCGACACCCAACAGGAACAGGGATCCTAGAACAACGGCGTAAGCCAGGTCCGCCGCGGGTGTCGCTAGCGACATGGCCTCGCTGTAGCCGGAGGACAACTGTAGGGAGCCATAGAAATAATCGAAAAGCGCGCGGATAGAGTGGTTGTGCAAGAGAAAAGCGATCGGCGCGGCCAGCAGGACCGCGACGGGCAAGGCCCGCTCCTTTCGGCCAGGTAATTTCGGCGGCCACCCGCAGCGCACAGCCAGGAAAAGGCCAATCGTTAGCCCCGCAAGAATGTAGGCGCTGAATTTGGTCATCGCGAGCGCCCCGGCAATCACGATCATGAATATATATCCGAACCACGCCTCGGGCCGCTCAATCATATAGACAAGCATCACGATCAGAACGGCCAGGGCGTAATAGTCGAAGCTGTTCAGGAGCATATTTCGCGCCGCTATGATCGCAAGCATCAGGAGCAGCGACTTCCAGAGTCCGCTCACGCCGAGTTCGTACAGCCACAGGAACTGAGCCAGCAGAAGCAGCCAGAGCGCGCCCCGCACCAGGTTTGCGACGGCAACATGATGGCCGATATATTCGGGGTAGATAAGATATTCCAAAGGCCCAAAGGTGAAAATTACGTCCGTTCCATAGTGGAAACCCGCTTTCAAAAAGTAGTTGCCGCCGAATCGATGCGAAGAATCGATGTTCGTGCCCGGCCTCGGATAAGCGAAGGGAATCGTCAGTAAGGCTGTATAGATCCAGATGACCGAGAATAGGACCGCGCCGAGGGTTCGGAGCGAGGCTGGGCCGGGGTGGAGGAAGCCAAGCAGCCTATCCACAACCGATCGTGGATCCGAAGCGGTTGATTGACTCACGATCGTGATTCGCTGGTAGCGGACTCCCGCGCGGTCTTGGCTGCGGCCGTTACATCCGGCTCTTTCCGGTAATCCCCACGACTGAAGTATCTTTCGAGCCAGCAATACAGCGTTATGAAAAGATACCGGCTGCCCATTTCCTTGATTTTAAGTTTGGAAAGACCGCTGCGGCGATTCCTCCAAGTGACGGGGGTTACGGTCCAGGAATAGCCTCGGACGATCGTCTTCAAAGGAAGCTCGACCGTCAGATTGAAATGCGGCGAGAGGAAGGGGCGGCAGCCTTCAATGACGGACCGGCGGTACGCTTTGAACGCGTTCGTGGTATCGTTTAAACCGGTTCGAAATAGTAGCCTCAAAAAAAGATTGGCCATGCGATTAATGACCAACTTGTGCCAGGGATAATCGATGACTCCGCCGCCACGCATGAAACGAGAACCAAAGACGGCGTCCCACCCTTCGTTCAGAAGCCGCCAGTAAGTCAACACGTCACGGCAGTCGTCGCTTTCGTCCGCCATCAAGATAATGGCGGCATCGCCACGCATGTGATCTAAACCAAAAATAATCGCCCGGCCGAAGCCGTTCTTCGCCGTGTTTTGGAGAGGTCGCAGCGTGGGTAAGCGGGCGCTTGCTTCCGTCAGGACTCTCCAGGTTCCATCGGTGCTGGCATCGTCTACCACCACGATCTCGTGCGGGATGCCGTGCAGGCGAAGCTCTACGTATAGATGCTCCACGGTGGACGCGATGCAACCTTCCTCGTTGAGAGCCGGGATGATCACGGAGAGCGCCCGAAGCGGCTCTTTGCTCAGGGGTGGATGCTTGTTCATGCCCCACTCAATTCCAGCCATTCCGGGTGCTGCTCGGCATGGCTGGCGATTTCTTCCAGTATATGGGGTAAAGGACGTGTGCATCGCCAGCCAAAGTCGTTCGCAACATGCCGCGAGTCCATGACCACCCATGGAACGTCGTAGCGTCGTGGGCGCTCTTCCGCTTGGGGTTGATGATGACCGAAACGTGCGTCGCACCAGCGCGTGAGTTGCGCGAGCGACATCGCACTTGCCGGTCCTCCCCCCACCGTATAAGTGCGCCGGCCTCCCACTCGTGAATCGGACATCTGGGCGCGCAGCAATGCCGCCAAATCGCGGGGGTGAAACGCATCGCGCACCTGGTAGCCGGTTCCTCCGAAACCGATGTAGCGCAGCGGCCGGCGTCGCAAATGCGCATTGATCCAATAGGAAAAGATGCCTTGATCGGGCGTGCCGAACTGGCCTGCGCCGGCCAATACGCCGCACCTGTCGATCCAGACTGGGAAGCCAAACGCCATTCCGTACTCCAGCGCCAATTTCTCAGACGCCAATTTGGTGCTTCCGTACAGCGAGATCGGAGGTTCCGTAGAAAAATCCGGATCGATCCCGCATGCCGATACGCCGTGTGGCAGCACCTTTGAATCATCGAGACGGAACGCGTGGTCCTCGGTTTCGAGCGGCAGGCTGGCCAAAGCCGCGATAGAGTACACGCGGCTGGTGCTCAAAAGCATCAGACCCGCTCCATGCGTTTTGCTGTATTCCAAGACATTCACTAGGCTTGCCAGATTATGCTCGAAGAGTTGCCGGCTGGTTCCGGCGCCCTCCACGCCAGCCAACACGCTCGGGCTGGCGGCGGCGTCGATCACCCAGTCGGCCTTGGGGAGTGCCTCGAGATCGCTCACATTCCGAAGATCTCCGTGAATGACGTGGACGCCCAGCCGCTTTAGGCGTAACCGATTCGTCTCCGATCCGGCTCGCATGAGGTTATCGACGCCCCAAATCGAGAGACCCTCCGTATTTTCGAGCAGGCACTGTGCCAAGTTGCGGCCGGCAAAACCGCAAACTCCCGTAATGACGATCTTCATTGAACCGCCTCGGAGGGACGCTCGGTCCAACCCCGCACGATCTCGCCGAAAATCTGCCCTAAATTCTTGGTGATACCCCACGACGGATAATGCGACTTCGCTTTACGCAGATCGCTGTAATAGCAGATGTGGTCGCCCATGCGATTTTCATCGATGTAGCGGGCTTGCATTTTCTTGCCGGTGATCTCCTCGACCATGCGAAATGCCTCCAAGATGGAGCACGAGTTGTCCTTCCCGCCTCCGAGATTATAGACTTCGGCGATGCCCGGAGCCTTATAAAACTCATACATGAAGCGGGCCACGTCTTCTGCGTCGATGTTGTCGCGAACCTGCTTGCCCTTGTAACCGTAGATCCGGTACTCCCGGCCGTGTAAGTTGCATTTGATCAGATAGCTCAAGAAACCGTGAAGTTCCACCCCCGAATGGTTCGGACCCGTCAGGCAGCCGCCGCGCAGGCAGCAGGTCGGCATACCGAAATAGCGGCCGTACTCCTGAACCATCAGGTCGGACGCCGCCTTCGAGGCCCCGAACAAGGAATGTCTGGATTGGTCGATGGAAAAAGTTTCGGGGATGCCTTCGGCAAGTTCCAGGTCCTCGAAATCCCAGCGCGATTCGAGTTCCCGCAACCGCACTTGGTTCGGGCGGTCTCCGTAGACTTTGTTTGTGGACATGTGAATGAACGGGGAGTCCGGACAAGTGCGTCGCGCCGCTTCCAGCAAATTCAGAGTGCCCACCGCATTCACGTCAAAATCGATAAACGGGATGGACGCAGCCCGGTCATGCGAGGGTTGCGCCGCCGCGTGGATGACAACCGCCGGCTTCAGCTCGGCAATGAGGCGCAGGATCGCTTCCCTATCGCGAATGTCGACGTTATAATGGAGGTAACCTGGAATTTCGGCATACAGCCGAGCCAGCACCCAACTCGTGTCCCCCTCCGGACCGAAAAACACAGCACGCTGATTGTTATCGATGCCGGAGATCCGGAATCCGAACCGGTGAAAATAAACACACACTTCCGAGCCAATTAATCCGCAGGAACCGGTGATCAGCGCTAGGGGCGCAGACGGCATCGTATGTTAGACCGATTCTACATTAACTTGCGCGGAGGAGAACTTCAGGCGGCCTGCCCAAGAGGCCTTTGCAAAACCGCTGCGCCCCCACGACCACTCTCGCGGTTCGGAACGGGAGTTGCGTGGAAACAACCGCTAACCCCCAGCGGGACTGGTGATGTGGCACGAAACTCGTGTTTGCCCCCGGTACTCGGGCTTGGCCGGGTCGGTAACGGACGGCACCCAACCGTGCCTGAGCCACAACGAGATTCACGGCCTGGTTATCCCCCGACTTTTAGGTAGCGCATGTCGGTCCGAGCTTTTCGGCGGACTCTTTGATGCGTTCACCCGATTCTAGCCGATCCCAACCGGCTCCATATCAGCGACATCCAGTTGCGCATCGTCGCATTCGGCTGCCAATCGGTACATAATGTAGGCAGGTGGTTTTATCCATATGAAGAACTGGCTCGTTGCTGTGCTGCCGGTGGCGATGTTGCTGGCGGGGCTCGCTTCCGCGGCGGAGTTGACGCCGCCCAAAGCGGGCAAGCCTCCGATCCTTGCGCTGAAGGATGTGAAGCCGGGCATGCAGGGCGTCGCCTGGACCGTATTCCAGGGCATGACCGCGGAGCCGGTTCCGGTCGAAATCATCGGCGTGTGGAAAAATGCGATGGGCCCGCGCCAGGACGTGATCGTCGCCAAGATGGGCGGCAAGGCCAAGGAGACCGGCGTCGCCGGGGGCATGAGCGGGAGCCCGGTGTACGTCGACGGCAAGCTGATCGGCGCGGTGGCGCTGCGGCTCAGCCAGTTCTCACCGGACGCGATCTGCGGCATCACGCCGATCGAATCCATGCTGGAGATTCAGGATCTGGACGGCTCGGTTCCGAGCGACGCGCGCACCCCCGATAAGGTTCCGGCTCCCAAGTCTGCCTCGGCCGCCTCGGAAATGCCCAGCGATCTGCTCGCTCAATTGGTCGCGGCGGGCTCGAACGGGTCCTTGCCGAACGGTTCGCCAGCGATGCTATTGACGCCGATCGAAACGCCGCTGGTATTTTCGGGATTCACCGAGCAGACGCTTTCGACCTACGAGCCCCTGCTGCGGCAGATGGGCGTCACCGCGGTGCAGGGCGGCGCGAGCGCGGCTCGCCTGACCGCGAAACCGGCCGCGGGCTGGGAGCATACGCTGAATCCGGGCGAGGCCATCACCGGGCTGCTGGTGGCGGGCGACATGTCGGTGACCGGCATGGGAACCGTGACCTACAACGATGGCAAGCACGTGCTGGCCTTCGGCCACCAGTTCTTCGACCTGGGCCCCGTCAACATGCCGATGACGCAGAGCGAGATCCTGACCACGCTGAGCTCGGCGTTCCAGCCCAGTAAAATGGGCAACGCGACGGAAGTGGTGGGCGCGCTGAAGCAGGACCGGCACACCGGCATCATGGGCGAGTTGGGCGCGGAGGCCCCGGTGGTTCCCGTGCACGTGAAAGTGCGCGCCCTGGACGAACACGAGATGGTGGTGAAGGAACGCGACCTGAACTTCGACATTTTCGTGCAGCAGAAGTGGACGCCGTTCCTGATGTCGGCGACGCTCAGCAATTCGTTGCAGCAGATGAACCTGTATGCCGATGAGATGACCTATCGCATGACCGGCGACGTGGTGGTGGACGGCTCGCCGGACATTCATGTCTCCACCATGATCGCCCCCAGCGAGCTGCCCGTTCCCATGCCCACGGTGCTGGCTGGCTGGTGGGGCGACAAGTTCAACAAGCTGTTCGCGAACACCGTGACCATGCCCAAGCTGAAGAGCGTCAACGCCACGGTGGACCTGCTGCCCGCGAGGCGCCAGATGTTCGTCGAGAACGCCTGGACGCCCTCCACGGAAGTGTCGGCGGGATCCGAGATTCCGGTGAAGGTTTTCCTGCGCCCCTACCGCGGCGACAAGATCGAGCGCTCGATTATGGTAAGGATCCCCGCCGGCATGCCCAAGGGCGACCATCGCATTCTGTTCGCCGACGCGCAGACGCTGGACCGGTCCCAGGAAACGGCCGTGCAGAACACGCGCTTCATCGATATTCCGGAGACGGTTTCGCTACTCAACCAGGAGCGCAACAACAACCGGCTGTACGTCGCGCTGGTGCAGAGCCGGCCGACGTATTACGCCGACG
The DNA here is from genome assembly GCA_035934795.1 of Bryobacteraceae bacterium. GTDB lineage: Bacteria > Acidobacteriota > Terriglobia > Bryobacterales > Bryobacteraceae > Palsa-187. The sequence goes on from DASYXM010000067.1 coordinate 68,185, forward strand.
ACAAAACACTGCCGGACCTGCCGCCCTCGGTGATCAACGTCCTGCAGACCGAGCGCACCGCGAATCGCTCGCTCAGCGGCACGCCCGACAGCACGCAGGTGCAGCAATCGATTCCGTTCGATCAGGTGGTCGTGGGCAGCTATTCGCTCCGGATCACGGTGAAGTAGGCCACAACCGATGCAATCTTCGCGGATTCTGACGGTACTTCTGTGCGTTCTTGCGCCGCTGCTGGCCGTCGAGACACGTACCTGGGAGCAATCCGAACAGGCCGATTTCGAGCGTGGCACGCTCACTAAACTCTCGCTTTCAAGCGACGGGCGGCTGATGCCCGCACCGGTGGTGAAGGAGATCTTCGACGCCTCGGTGACGTTCCTGTGGACCGTAGCCCGGGATTCCAAAGGGAACGTTTACGCGGGCGGCGGCGGCGTGGGCGGCTCGAAAGCGAAGCTGGTTCAGATCGACCCGGGCGGCAACGCAAAAACGCTCGCGGAGCTCGATGGACTGGCTATTCAAGCCGTCGCGATCGATCGCCAGGATCGCGTGTACGCCGCCACGTCGCCGGACGGGAAAGTGTATCGCGTGGATGCCGCAAGCGGCAAGGCCGACGTCTTCTACGATCCGAAAACGAAATATATCTGGGCGCTGGCCTTCGCCCAGAACGGCGACCTGTTCGTCGCGACGGGGGACCAGGGCGAGATTCATCGCGTCACGCCCGCGGGTGCGGGTTCGGTGTTCTATAAGACCGAAGAAGCCCACGCGCGATCGCTCGCTCTCGATGGGAATGACAACCTGATCGCCGGCACCGAACCGAGCGGGTTGATTCTGAGAATCTCGCCCGCGGGGCAGGGCTTCGTGCTGTACGAGGCTCCCAAGCGCGAGGTCACTGCGGTAGCGATTGCGTCCAACGGAATGATTTACGCGTCGGCCACCGGGAACAAGCAGCCGGCCACGGCTCCCGCGGTTCCCGCGGCGGGTCGCGGAGGCGGTGGTGCGACCCCGAACCCAGCTCCCGCCGTGGGCGCGGCGGCGCCTGCAGGTAGAGCCGGAGCCGGCGCTCCTCCGGCGGTGGCCAATCCGGCGGCGGGTGTTCCGGGCGGCTCCGAAGTCTACCGCATCCAGTCCGACGGCTACGCGCGCAAGGTTTGGAATCACGCGCAGGACGTGGTTTATGCGCTGGCGTTCGACGCGCAAGGGCGAGTTGTGATCGGCACCGGAAATCGCGGGATGGTGTACCGGATCGACGGCGACCGCTCCTACACGCGGCTCACGAATCTGGCCCCCGCACAGGTCACCGCATTCTGCGCAGCGCCAGGTGGAAAGATCTACGCGGCCACCGGCAACATTGGCGAAGTCTTTTCGATCGGCCCGGAGAACGAGGCTTCCGGAACTCTGGAAAGCGACGTGTTCGACGCCAGCGGATTCTCCGATTGGGGACGGCTGACATCCCTGACGAAGGGCCAGGGGAACGTGACCTTCGAAACGCGCAGCGGCAACGTGAGCCGCGCGCAGAAGGACTGGAGCCCGTGGATGCGGCTGAGCGGCGACCGGATCGCCTCGCCCGCGGCGCGCTTCCTTCAATATCGAGCGACCGTCACGGGAGCGGCCGAATTATACGATGTCTCCACGGCCTACGAAACCAGGAACATCGCACCGGTGGTGGAGGAGATCGAAATCACGCCGCCGAATTACAAGTTCCCGGCTCCGTCGGGCGCGCCCGCAGCGTCCACGACGCTGAACCTGCCGGCGCTGGGGAAGAAACCTCCGCCTGCTACCGCATCCTCGGGCGATGCTGGATCGACGCCCGCGCTGACGTTCGCCAAAGGGCAGATCGGCGCGCGTTGGCTCGCGACCGACGACAACGGCGACACGCTGGCGTTCAAGTTGGAGATCCGCGGCGACAGCGAAACCGCTTGGAAGTTACTGAAGGATGGAATTCGCGAGCGCTACTTCAGCTGGGATTCCACGGCTTTCCCGGACGGGAAATATTATCTGCGCGTCACCGCGAGCGATGCGCCGTCGAACGCTCCCGAGCAGGCGCTGAGCGCTTCGCGCGAGAGCGACCGTTTCCTGATCGATAACTCGGCGCCTGAAATCACCGGGCTTACGGGAGCCGTCAACGGCGCGAGGATCGATGTGCGCTTCCACGCCAAGGATGCCTGGAACGTCCTCGAAAAGGCCGAGTATTCGGTGAACGGCGGGGACTGGAAGGTGGTCGAGCCCACCACGCGGATCGCCGATTCCGAGGAGCACGATTATCGCTTCCAGGTGGATCGCGGACAAGGCGAGGTCACCATCGCGGTGCGCGTGAAGGACGCCTACGCGAACGAAGCGGCGGCGAAGACGGTCGTGAAGTGAACCGCTATACTAATGAGTATGGCCGACCAGGATAACGGGCACGGTAAGACGAGACTCGATCGGATCGAAGGAATCATCGAGGCCCTCGCCAACCGTCAGGCCCTGATCGAAGACGAATTTGTACGTCTGCTGAAGGCCCAGGTCGTGATGGTAGACACCATGAACAATCTGGGCGAACTGCAGCGCCAGGCCGATGAGCGTCAGCGGCAGGCGGACGACCGTCAGCGCCAGGCAGACGACCGTCAGCGGCAGGCGGACGACCGTCAGCGCCAGGCAGACGAACGTCTCAACGCGCTGATCGCTATTGTGGACGATTTGATCCGCAGGGGTCCTCTCCAGCCTCCGCGCGCCTGAGCTCGTAGAGTGGTTGTGAACGCCCAGCCCGGAGCTCGGACGAATTGAAAGTCCACAAGTCTCGCGCCTTTGTCCCCCGGACGCCCATGCCACTAAGATAGAAAGACAATGGCTCACCTGCGGCGGCGCCTCGCGATCATCGCGCTGGCGATCCTGGCGACGCTGGTCTTCGGCACCGCCGGCTTCGTTCTGATCGATCAATACCCGCTATTCGACGCGTTCTACATGACGCTGATCACGGTGACGACCGTGGGATACAGCGAGATCCTGCCGTTGAGCCATGCCGGCCGCGTCTTCAATTCGTTTCTGATTTTTTTCGGCGTGAGCGTGATGCTGCTGGCGTTCGGCGCGATGACGCAGACGGTGATTGAGCTGGAGTTCAACCAATATTTCGGGAAACGGCGGGTCAGAGGCATGATCGATAAACTCGAAAACCACTTCATCGTGTGCGGCTATGGCCGCGTGGGGCGCGGCGCCGCCGAGGAGCTGCACGTGGCCGGCGTTCCGTTCGTCGTCATCGACCGCAGCGAGGAGCGCGTGGAACGCGCGATGAAAGCTGGGATGCTGGCCGTGGTGGGCGACGCCACGCACGACGATGTCCTGCGCGAGGTCGGCATCGCGAAGGCCAAGGGGCTGATCGCCACGCTCGCTTCCGACGCCGATAACCTGTTCGTAATTCTTTCGGCGAAGGCGCTGAACGCGCGGCTGCACCTTTCCGCGCGCATCGACGAAGAAGCGTCCGAGCAGAAGATGCGGCGCGCGGGAGCGGATTTCGTGTTCGCGCCTTACAAGAGCACGGGGCATCGCATGGCGCAGGCCCTGCTGAAGCCGCACGTGCATCAGTTCATGGATTTCACCCGGCACGGCGTGGGCCCGGACGTGGGCATCGAGCAGGTGCGCGTCAGCACGCGCAGCTCCTTCGCGGATCAGACGCTGGGGCGCATGGAAGTGCAGCGCTCGCTGGGCCTGATGGTGCTCGCCGTCCGCAAGGCCGATGGCCAGATGCTGTTCAATCCGACGCCGGACCAGAAGATCGCCGCCGGCGATCACCTGATCGTCATGGGCGAATCTGATCGGCTGCGCAAACTGGAGCATATGCTCGCGGGGACGCCGGCATGAGAGTGTTGACAACCGCGCAAGCCCAGGCGGCGGACCTCGCCATGTTCGAGCGGGGCATCCCCCTCGAGACGTTGATGGAGCGCGCCGGAAGCTGCCTGTTCGAGTTCCTGGAACGCGAATTCGCACGGCTGTGGGAGCAGCGCGTGGTCGTTTTCTGCGGCGCGGGTAATAACGGCGGCGACGGCCTGGTGCTGGCGCGGCTGCTGGAGCGCCGCGTTGCCGAGCTCCAGGTGGTGAACGTGACGGATGCCGGCGACGCCTACGACCGGGACGCGACCATCGTGGTCGACGCCCTGCTCGGCACCGGGTTTCGCGAGCCGGTGGACGGCCGCCTTGCCAACCTGATTCGCGCCATCAACGACGATTTCCCGAAGGCGAAAATCGTGGCCGTCGACGTCCCGTCGGCGATGCTGGTGCGCGCCGACTACACGGTGACGTTCGCGGCGCCGAAGGCGGAGATGCTGATGAGCCCCCGGGCCCGCAATATCGGGAAACTGGTGGTGGCCGATATCGGGATCGCGCCGGAGCTGCTGGAATCCGGTCTGGAGCTCTCCGAAGCTCACGACTTCCGCAGTATCGTCCGGCCGCGCGCGAGCGACGCGCACAAGGGCAACTTCGGACACGTGCTGGTGGTGGGTGGAGCGGCCGGGAAGACGGGAGCTGCCGGAATGGCGGGGCTCGCGGCGCTGAAAGCGGGCGCGGGATTGGTGACCGTGGCCTGCTCCAGTCCGTCGCGCCTCGCGCCGGAGCTGATGACACAACCGCTCGACGAGATCAATCTGGCGAAAAAGACCGTACTCGCGATCGGCCCGGGCCTCGGCGTGCGCCGCAAGCTGGTCGCGAGGCTCCTGCAACAGGCTCAAGTACCGACCGTGATCGACGCCGACGGCTTAAATTCCTTGGCAAAGGAAGATGGAACGGCGACGGATTTCCAAGGGCGCGGAATTCACACCATCCTGACGCCGCATCCAGGCGAGATGGCGCGGCTCAGTGGATTGCCGGCGGCAGCGCCGCCAGTGGCGGGAACGCCGGCGAGGGATGGCGATCGAATTAATGTCGCCCGCGCCTTCGCCAAGGATCACAACTGCTGCCTCGTCCTGAAAGGATACAAGACGCTGATTGCGTTTCCCGAGGGCGCCGGTTCTCCGGATGGAGGCGTCTGGATCAACCCGACGGGATCGCCCGCCATGGCCAAGGGCGGCGCGGGAGACATTCTCACGGGCCTGATCGCGGGCCTCGTCGCACAATTTCCCGAAGATATTCCACTCGCGGTCCGGGCCGCGGTGTGGCTCCACGGACGCACCGGTGACCTGGCGGCGGAGAATCTCACCGAGCAGTGCGTGCTGGCCACGGATTTATTGACGTATTTGCCCGCCGCGATCCGCGAATGCAGGTAGTGCCGTTGGCACCAAGGCCATGAATTCCTTGTGGATTCTTTCGTCCGCATTGGCGCGTGTGCTCAGACTCACGCGAGATTCTTCGACTGTCGCACTGAAAGCTGAAGGGTTCACCGGGCGGAAATCCCCCATGTTCACGCCGACGGTAATTGGATCGGGCATGATAGCGGGCGCAACGACGCTCACTACCACCTGGATCGTCCCTGGGAACACGGGCGCTCTACGGGGGCTTCGGGCCACACCGCGTCTTTCGCCTCTCAGGCGGTAACCGGGAGAGCTTTCGATTTGGGAACTTTTTCTTCAGCGTTGTTCCCTACGATTACGGGTTCGCCGACGGCTGGCTGTGGGGTACCGACGAGATCGTAATCTACGAGGATCCCGATCACCCTGGCTGGTACCTCGCTTACAACGTGAGGCTCGGCACCTACTGTCATGTCATGTACCTCGGTGGGTGACTTCGGCCGGGGAACTTGTGCGCGTCTTTCGACAACGATCTGACGCAGGTTGTTCTGCTTCACGGATTCAGAGAATTCGCCGCGACCGCGACAGAAGCGATTGCCGCTACGTTGTAAGAATTGCCGGGCAGTAGGCATTGATCTGCCTGATTCTTGGTCGGTTGCCGGTTTGGCAATGTATCCGCATGTCATTTGTCCAGGAATGTAGCGGAATCAAATGAGAAGCCGGCTAGCCCTATTGGTCTTCGCCTCAGCTCTTTCCGTCGGATGGGCGGATACCGGTAGTCAGGCGAGAAGGCAGTTACGCGCCGTCAAAGCGCTCTTTGTTTCTTTCTTCGAGTGGTTTGGCGAGCTGGGCCTATTCTGCGGGCGATTGGCACGTGCTGCCGCGGCGCCCCCGTTTGAGGGGCGTGAGCTAATTCGCCAAATGGATGAAGTCGGATCCAAGTCCCTGCCGTTGGTGGTGTTGGCCGGCGCGGCCATCGGAGTGGTTCTCGCTTTGCAGACTCGCGACAGCTTGACGCGATTCGGCGGCAAGACGATGCTCCCCGCGGTGATCGTCTTCTCTTTGGTTAAAGAAACCGGCCCCATCATCACGGGATTGGTATTCAGCGGCCGCGTGGGAGCGGGCATCGGCGCGGAGTTGGGATCGATGAAGGTGACGGAGCAGATCGACGCGATGGAAGCGTCGGCCGTCAATCCCTACCGGTTCCTGGCTGCCACTCGCGTGTTGGCTTGTGTTTCGATGCTGCCCTTACTGACTTTGGCGGCGGACTTCTCCGGGATTATGTGGGGGTGGATTGCGAGCACGCTGGCAGAGCCTATTTCACTCCAGCTCTTCCTGAAGATCGGTCTGAAAGGCGTGAACTTCCATGATTTTCTGTTGCCGACCTTCAAGACCGCCGTTTTTGGTCTCATCATCGGAGTTATCGCTTGTTTTGAGGGCATGCGCTCGCAAGGGGGCACGGAAGGCGTGGGACGATCCGCCACCAGTTCCGTGGTGCTGTCCTCGCTCTTTATCATTCTGGCCGATGTTCTGCTGGTTCGGCTGATCCTGGTGTTTTATCCATAAGGGCCTCCGCATGGAACCTTCTTGCCACGAACCGCCGGTCGTCGTCAAGGGCTTGCGCAAGTCGTTTGGTTCCCAGAACGTGCTCGACGGGATCGATCTCACGGTCGCGAGCGGCGAGACTGTGGCAGTCCTGGGGCGCAGCGGCACCGGCAAGAGCGTCCTGCTGAAATTGCTGATTGGACTGCAGCGCGCCGATGGCGGCTCGATCCGAATTCTCGGACAGGAGATCCAGGACCTTGAGACAACCCAACTGGACGCCGTCCGAAAGAGAGTCGGTTTCCTGTTTCAGCAGGCTGCGCTCTACGATTCATTGACCCTCGAGGAAAACGTCTCCTTTCCATTGAGCCGGCATACCGAGCTCTCCGGCGCGGAGCGCAGGGATCGCGCGCGGGAACTGCTGGCGAACGTAGGATTGAGGCGGGACCTTGGCAAACTGCCTTCTCAAATCTCGGGAGGAATGCAGAAGCGGGTCGGTTTAGCGCGCGCTCTCGCCTTGGAGCCGGACATCGTGCTCTTCGATGAACCGACGGCGGGGTTGGATCCGATTACCGCCGCGGAAATCGAGAAATTGATCCTGCAGTTAAAGGAAAAGCTCGCTATGACGGCGATTGTAGTGACTCACGACGTCCGTGGTGCGAAATCGTATTCGGACCGCATGATTATGGTTCGCGGAGGACGCGTCCTGATCCAGGGCGCCTTTTCGGAGCTTCAAAAGAGCCAGGATGAATTCGTCGTCCAATTCTTGCGCGAGGCCAATAGGTAAAGCTTATGTCCACAACACTTCGACTCGGAATGTTTATCGTTGCCGCCTTGCTGATCTTGAGTGCCGGAGTCTTTTTCATCGGCGGCAATACGTTCAAGTTCGGATCCACGTTCCGCGTGAAAGCCGAGTTCCAGAACGTAGCCGGTCTGAACGGCGGCGCCGACGTGCGCATTGGGGGAATACACGAAGGAACCGTAAGATATATCAACCTGCCGGAGCGGCCTGAGGGGAAGATCGTTGTGGAAATGGATTTAAGAACCGAGTCCCGCGCCGTCGTCAAGAAAGACTCTGTCGCATCGATTAAATCCGAAGGCCTGGTGGGCGACAAGTACGTCGAGATTTCGTTTGGAAGCCCTGAGGCGCCGAAACTGGCTGGCGGAGAGACTATCGCAAGTGAGCCGCCGATCGACGTGTCGGACGTGATTAAGAAGGCCAACCAAATCCTGGACACTACCCAGGGCGCTGTCGAGAATATCCAAGATACGTCCAGTAGCTTGAAATCCATCAGCGCCAAGATCGATCGGGGCCAAGGAACCGCCGGAAAGCTGATCAACGACAAGACCATCTACGAGCAGGCTCGCGCTGGTGCCACTGCTCTCCAGGAGAACATGGAAGCGCTTAAACACAATTTCCTGGTGCGCGGGTATTTCCGGAAGCGGGGATACGAGGACGCGAGCGAACTTACGCAGCACGAAATTTCCCGTTTGCCTGCCGCGCCGTCCATCAAGACTTTCCAGTTCGATTCCAAGCAGCTCTTCGACAAACCAGACGCGGCGAAATTGAGAAATCAGAAACCCTTGAACGAAGCGGGCAAGTTTCTCGAGGAAAAAAGGTTTGGCCTCGCAGTAGTGACGGCCTCGACGGGAACCAAAGGCGACACTGACAAGGCTCGCGTCCTGAGCGAAGCTCGGACCGTAGCGATTCGCGACTACCTCGCGGAAAACTTTCAACTGGATGACGTGCGCATCAAGACCATGGGCATCGGCAAGACCGAAGACGGCGGCGAAGGCGGTAGGGTAGAGATCATCGTCTACCCCCCAGGGCCGAGTCTACGCGAATCTGCGAATCGACCATCCAAGAATCGCTGATTCATTTTGATAAGTGCCAAGTTTTCGAAATGGCGGGCTACGAAGCAAATCCTGCTTTTTTGGAGGGGAGTGCCACGTTGTGGAACAGAGCTCTTTTACGGCCCGAATGGCTGTGCGGCAGTCGTCTCTTGACGCTCCCTTTTTACGATGTGGCCGGCTTCCGATTTACGATCTACGGTCTACCTACGCGACTCGCTTATGTGCGGGTGGCGCGGCAGACGAATGGGTCACCCAGTTGTTGCGTCAGGGCGACGCAAAGGTCTTCAAGAAGTACTCGCAGATGAAGCTCCAGATGAAACGGGAGGCGCTGTAGAAGCTGAACCGAAAAGCGAACGAGGACCGGTCGAGTTTTTGACGGGGAGAAGGTCAACTGATGGCGTTTTGTCACGGTTTTGCCACGGTCGGAGTGTCTTCGACCCGATTTGGGAATGCCTGCAGTATCGGAAACTGAGGAAGTGGTTTAAAATCAGGGAAGCTTGGAATGTCGGGGCGTAGCGCAGCCTGGTAGCGCACCTGCCTTGGGCGCAGGGGGTCGGGCGTTCAAATCGCCCCGCCCCGACCAAACCTCTCGTTGATTTGAAACGAGTTGATCGATCCCCTGTCCATCGCTTTCGCTTGTCCTTTGCCTCAACTGTGACATAACTGTGTCAAAACCCCTTCAGTTCGGCGGGGCTGTGACAGAACCCAGACCGCCTTCGTTGGCCTGACGGTTTAGCTTCGCCAGCGCTTCTCGCTTCATCTGCAACTTCATCTGCGAGTATTTTTTGAATACCTTCGCATCGCCCTGCCGGAGTAATTGCGTCACCCATTCGTCGGCGACACCCCCGGCGCTGAGCCGGGTAGCGTACGTCGACCGGAGATCGTAGATGCGAAAGTATCGAACACCTGCCCGTCGCAACGTCGCATGCCAAACGGTCTTGAACGTCTTCTGAAAGCCGTCGGCATTTTCATCGCTCGGGAACATGTAATCGCTTGGCCCTGAGATCGAAAGCTGACTGCGGAATGCTTCTACGGCAATCTCGGTCAGCGGAACCTCGGCAACGCCGTTGGGCGTCTTCGAGTCCGGAATCCAGACCGTCCGATTCTCCAGATCGAGTTGCTCCTTCTTCATTGGAGTGAGCTCCTTGTAGATCCGAAGTCCGGTTTCGGTGACGATCCGGATGACGTTGCGCAAGTAGCCGGGCGCGCTGAACTCGATCTTCTGCTGCTCAGACCAAGCTACGTAATGCGGCCGGAAGAGCCCATCGACTCTCGCCGGGAACTCGACGCCCGCGCATGGATTCGCAAACAGGAACTTCTTGCGCACCGCCACATTCAACATGCGACGTAGCACTCTCATTTCCTGATGTACTGTCGTTGCCTTCAGCACGCCCTTCTTTACGAATCCATCCTTTGCCTTCACCATCACATACTGCTTGAGCCGCCCACGAAGGTACATCTCGATATCGTCTGCGGTCAATTCAGCGAGTTTGGTGTTCTCGAACATCTTTCTCAGGTGCTTCAATGCGCGCTGGTTGACTTCATGGGTTTTCAGCGCGCGGAACGGGGGCCTGGAAAAGTTCTCAAGGTAAAAATCCGCCCATTCCCCAAAAGTGAGATCCTGCCCGCGGCGCAACGCAGGCAGTGTGTTGTTGTCTCTGGCTTGCAAACGATCTCTGAGGCACTTCTGCGCTTCGCCCCAGTCTTCGGACAGAGTTGATTCCCGCCGGCGAATACCGTTCTTGTCGCGGTAGTGCATCCACCAGATCTTCGACTCATCGCGTTTGTACAAGCTCCCATCATGTTTCACTGGTCTTGCCAATTCTCCACCTCCTGTTTGAACTGCGCGCGGAAAGGCTGCAAGTCCGATTTCAGAAACCGGATGTTGCGACCCATCACGCGGAAGTGGGGAATCTGCCTTCGCTCTACCCAAAGATACACCGTTTGCGGGCTGACGCCAAGAAATACGGCGGCATCACGCACGCGGATGGGCACTTCAAGAACCGGGAGTGTTGGGGCTGCTTGCTTTGCGGCGAATGAGTCCATGGAAACCTCGTCAATCGGGCACCTGCTTTTGGCATCCGGCTACAACACTACGAGGATTGCGGATTCTTGAATCTGACCGACTCTTATTGTCTTCGGGAAGCGGAGGATGGATTGATCGACGAGGCGACGATCGGCGAGCAGCCATCGTCGTTTGCAAAGGCTGTGGCCGAATTATGGCAAGGGCTCCCTTAAATCTCCGACGACGGGGCTGAAGGGAAACATGACGGGGGGGCTATTTCGAACTCTGACTACACCGAGTTGAAGCAGCACACACGCGCGGCGGCTCCGGCGAGGAAACCAGCATCCATGTCAGCGCCCGCGGGACTGACCGGTGGGGATTGACGGATGCGAAAGCGGCCGTTCGAACGGCGAAGAACAAATATCCAGATGCGGCAACGGGGAGTTGGAATGCTACCGGCGGGGTTGCCAGCGCCTCAGTGGCGTTAGCTGTATTTGCTTTTCAAGCTCATACGCAGTCGTGAGGTCGCTGTTATTCTCCACGAGCACTCGTCCGAGAAGCAACACAGTATTGTTCGGCGAGACAATCTGCGTCATTCCGTCCGGTATCGCCCCCTTCCAGCCCGGCCCCCTAATGAGGAAATCACCCGCCTGAGTGCCGGTGGTGCGCCGGCCAACATAGGCGAAGACATAGCCCCATGGGTCAACAAACTGTATGCTGTAGTATCGATCAGCCATGTCCGGGACATGCAAAATCTCCGGCCCCTTGCTCAGATCAAGCGCGCCAACGGTGTACAGCGTGTCATGGTTTGTGCCCTCCAATAAGTTGGATTTCAAGGTAGATGGCGAGGCGAGGGCAGGCATCGCATAGAGCGTATTGACGGGAATGCCGGAGGAACTGTCCCCGCTTGTCGTGGCTGCGATGCCGTGCTGGACTATCGCCCGCTCCAACGCGTTGTAGAGTAAGCGCGGAAAGAAGTAGATGTAGGCGTAGGCGCCGAGTCCCCACGCTACGATCACTGCCAAGGCGAATGCGAGCAGGTGGGCTTTTCTCTTGCCTCTCGCCTGAACTGCCGTGGTGGTATCGGTCGGCACCGTATGATCTTCTTCCCCGTTGGTTCCACCCTCCATGCCTGCTCCGTCTCTACTTTTCATTTCCTTGTTTTCATATTCGACATCATTTCACCTCAACGACGGGCGGTACGTGGTAGTCGCCAAGTAGGATGGCCGCTCCGGGCTGATAAACACGTAGCCATAGCATGAAGTCACCGTGCGGGGCCGGCAGCCAGTTCGACTCGTGACCTGCAGGAGCTTTGTTCTGGATGTAGATGTCAGTGAACCCATCCGCGTTCGGTATGAGACCTGACCGGTCGCCAACGCTGTAGCGATCAATCGGGTTGGCTACCATGAGGCGCTGGAAGTCGGTCATGGTCAGCGACCAGAAGGCATTGTTGGGCGGGAGCCCTCCCGGCGGGAAGTGCAGTAGGTAGTTATGCTGTCCATTCAGCATATGACCCGCGCCATCCACGGTCGAGGTCCAGTACACCGCCTCTTCCGGTAGGTTGGCGGCGGGAATGTGCTTGGCGCATGCGGCACGCAGAAGGATGCCGTTGCCGAGCTCGCCGCATTTCAGAGTGGTACTCCAGCCATTCACAGTCGTCCGCAAGGCATTCACCTCAGCGTTGATGAGAAGATTTGCCGTGATAAACGCCAGCACTAACCCCACGATAATTCCCTGCACTAAATCCGTGATAATGGTCCTTCTACGCACGAAGGCGAATAATCTGGTCGGATTCATTCACTGCCCTGAGCATTGGGAGTCGGGATGTCTGTTTCCGCAGCCGTACTCTCCGCAAAGAGATAGCCCGTCCCGCGAATGGTGCGGAGGAACCGCGGCTGCTGGGGGTCGGCTTCCAGCTTGCGGCGGAGCTGCCACATATGTACGTCCACGGTTCGTGTGTAAGGCAACTTGATATATCCCCATACGACCTCCAATAGTTCATCGCGGAGAATGACGCGATCCCGGTTGCGGATCAAGTGGGTCAACATTTGGAACTCGCGCCGGGAAAGCTCGACAAGCTGACCAGACCGGGTGACGCTCTGGTTGTCGAAATTTACGCAAACGTCTCCAAACCTAAAGAGAGCGTTGTCCGCTCGGCCATTGAGACCCGCACGACGCCGCAATGCCTCGATGCGCGCGAGCAGTTCTGGAACCTCGAATGGTTTGGAAAGGTAGTCGTCCGCCCCAATTCGTAATCCAGTCACGCGGTCCGTCACGTTTCCTCGGGCCGTGAGCATCAACACGGGAGTTTCAACGTCGCGGCTCCGGAGGTCGGCGCAGAAATCGAAACCACTGCGATCGGGCAGCATGACATCGAGCAAGATTACGTCAAAGCTGTGACTCTTCAGCAGTTCTTCGGCCTGCGCCGCATCGCCGCACGACTTTACATCGTATCCTTCGCGGCGAAGCCGGTCACCGAGTAGGCTCGATAGCGACTCGTCGTCATCGATCAGCAAGAGCAAGGGCGCCGGCATTTATCCAGCCGCCTCGGAATCCGCCGAATAGACTATTGCCGGGTCCTCGGGAAGGAAAAACAGCCGGAACCGGCAGCCTTTTGGCAGGACGGACTCAAGCTTGATCGAGCCACCGTGCGCCTCCATCGTGTGCCTGGCTATCGCCAATCCTAAGCCGCTGCCGGGCTCTCGTGAACATCGCGCCGACTTCCCGCGATAGAAAGGCTCAAATACGGAGGCGACTTCGTCACGCTCGATGCCGGGACCTCGGTCTTCGATGATCACTTCGACCATGGAGCGGCCAGAGTGACGACATCCGCGCGCGGATAAAAGGATCCACCCTCCCGATCCGGCGTATTTGATTGCGTTCTCAATCAGGTTCGTCAGGCAGCGTAGCGCCGATTCCGAATCCGCCAAAATCCGAGGCACATCCGGGGCTATACGCCTCTCAACTTGGATTTCCGTCTTGCTGAGCAGCGGAGCAAGGGCGTTGAGGGCGGCGGCGAGAATCTCAGGGACGGGAACGCGGCGGAGGCATGGCGACCCGTTCGATTGGGCCGGCGTGGCAAGGGCGAGCGACTGGTCGACGACATGGCCGAGGCGGCGGGATTGTAAATCGATGATCTCGCCATAGCGACGGGCCTGTTCAACACTGGCCACATGCCCGCTCCTCAGATCATCGGCGGCCACGCGCAGCGACGCCAGCGGCGTCCGCAATTCGTGGGAGATGCCGGCTGCAATGACGGTCTGCATCCGAGCCAGTTTGCGAGCTCGCTCGGTGGAGACGACAAGGACCGATAGCGCCGTAAGCAGCACCGCCAGGACCAAGCCGCTCACGAGTTCATTGCGCAGCCGGAAGCCCGTGAAGACATCGGCCACCGTGCCTTGCGGACGCCGCACCGTGAGTTGCAGCAGGCCGGAGCTCGATGGAGCCACAGGTAGTTGACACTGGCCGACGGCGTGGAGCAAAGAGTTCAGAGGTACAGGCTGACCTACGCCGAATTGTGATACGAAGGCTGAGTGTTGCGAGACAAGGCTGGTGGCACTACCAGCGGCGCCACCCGACACCATCACCGCCCCTCCAACGCCGTAAGGCGTCAGGCAGTCCGGGCGGTCGCGGAACAGGTCGGCGACCGTGACGGCTCCGAGAGCGGCTGGACCTTTGGGCCCGAGCTCAAACTGAAATTCCGAGCGGTCTTCGGCAGTGAAATACTTTTCCAACAAACGTGGAAATACCGCGCCCACTAGATACTTCTGATTAAAGCGGATGACTGTCCAATTCATCTGTGGCACGCCAAGCGGTTCCGAGAAGGCGGGGAGCGGCCGCAGCAATGAGGGCTGGCCATTGATGAACAGGTTCAGGTTCCGAGTTTTCGCGAAGATGGTGCCTGCCCTCAATTGCTCCGACGGCGGGGAGCCGAGAAGAACGTCGCCGGGCAGAATCGACCGAACATCGAACGTTGCTGGTTCGCCAAGAGGACGCGTGCGCCAGGCACCGTGGTCTGATTCCAGAAACGAAATCCCCAAAACGATCCGCGGCCAAGGCGCTTCGTGGTTCCAAGTCTCCCAGGCCCGCTTGAGTTCACTGTACATCGACGAGGCCGGCGCAGGCGGAATCGTGAACGCCAACGCCGCGCGCGTCACCTCCGTATCAAGCGCATCGACAACCAGGTTGACCTGCTGGCGGACGTGCAACTTTGCGCGTGTCTCCTCGGCATCGCTCACCTGATGAATCCAGCGGTATTGAAGCCCCGCCAGCGTCAGCACTACTAGGACGAGGGTTGCGAGCGAAAGCACGCGGATATTCAGGCCGAACTTCGCTGACACCTCCCTGCGGCCCGTAAGCATATAAAGATAGACGCTTCAACCGCCCGTTTCGTGGAAGGGCTCAATGTCAAATCTTCGTTAAGCAAATCTGACATTCCCTTGACCAAATCGCACCGCCCCTTTGAACTGTCGGCGCGTCGTTAGATGCACAAGGAGATTTTGCATGAAACATTTCGTTCCTCGACTCTTGGCCCTTGTCTGCGCCGCTGGCGGCGTGCTGATGGCCCAAAGCTCAACTCCCCAGGTCGTGACCTCCTATGGCGGCTATGGTGCCGGAGTCGTTCTGCCTGGATTCCTGCCGCCGACACCTGGTGCGATGGAGCCGGTTGCGTTCTGGACCGCTTATTTGAACCTCGACGCCGGCCAACAGGCAAGCGTGAAGACGATACTCTCTGATCAACAAAGCTCATCCAGCGCCCTGAAGACCAACCTCGACCAGGCACGAAGCGCGTTGAACGCAACAACGAAGACGAACGGCGTCGACTCGGAGATCGACCGCTTATCGGCCAATCTGGGCGCCGTTGTGGCGCAGACACTGGCCGTTCAGGCGAAAGCGTATGCAAGATTCTATGCGCTCCTGACACCCGATCAGAAACAAAAGTTCGACAGCCTTCCGACCGGAATCGCCGTGTTCGGGTCCGGTGGTGCTCCCGGCGGTACATCGGTCAAGCAGTAGGCACAAGTGACGGAGACTCGATCATGATCCGAATCAGCGCCCAGTCCAGTAGCGCTCCTGCACTTTCCTCCTTCAGGCAACCGAAGCATTTGGAGAGCGGTTGCTCGAAGGCGCAACGGGAGCAACTTTCAACCACGCCTGGGACACCCACTTTGCATCCCCGCAGGCTGGCGCCGCATTTCGCAGTGGCGACACTGTTGGCGGCATCCATCATGACATGCCCGCCCGCCTTGGGCCAGACGGGACTCGCGAGTGTGTATGGCCGTGTGACCGATTCCTCGGGCGCCATCGTGATCGGGGCAGAGGTAGAAATCAAGAACGCCGACACCAACGAGGCTATCACTCGACCTACAGATCAAGACGGTCTCTATACGATTTCCTCTTTGCGACCCGGCCACTATAACTTGGTTGCGCGGAAAGCCGGATTCAAGACCGTAACTATCAAGCAACTCACTCTCAACGTACAAGGCAATGTGAGCCAGAACATCACGTTGGAAGTTGGGGACCTGTCCGAGGCAATCACAGTGACGGCCGACTCGGAGAGGCTCAATACTACAGACGGCTCGGTCAGCACAGTCATTGAGCGCGAAATGGTCGAGAACTTGCCTCTCAATGGCCGGAGCTTTCAAAGCCTTCTGGAGCTTACACCCGGCATAAACCCCGCCGTTCCGGGCCTTGCGAATGGGGGTGTAAACCAGCAAGGACAATTCACGGTGAATGGGCAGCGGGGGGACGCCAACTACTTCATTGTGGATGGCGTAAGCGCGAACACCGGAAGCAGCGTCGGCCCGTCGCTTGGGCAGAGCGGTTCCGGCTCCCTGCCCGCCACCACGGCGCTCGGCGGGTTCAACGGCCTTGTATCGATCGATGCGCTTCAGGAGTTTCGTGTAACCACTTCCAGCTTCGCTCCTGAGTACGGTCACACGCCGGGAGGTCAGGTTTCCCTGTTGACCCGGTCGGGAACCAATTCCTACCACGGCACCATCTTTGACTACTTTCGAAACACCATTCTGGATGCGAACGACTGGTTTCTCAATAGTGCGGGCATGAAAGGGGCGGAGCGACAGAACGACTTTGGCGGTGTGTTCGGCGGACCGATCGTGAAGAACAAACTGTTCGCCTTCCTTTCTTACGAGGGACTGCGCCTCACCAATCCGCAAGCGGGAACGGGATATACCTTCACTCAGAGCGCGCGCAAGCAGGCGATTTACACCGTGAACAGTCTCAGCCCGTTTAGCTCGGGGTATATGGCGCAAATCCTGAATTCATACCCGTCTCCTGCTGTTGACAAGAATGGCAAGATAACCCTGGCCAGTGGCGCAGTAGTCCCGGCAATAGCACCGTGCGGCGCGGACCCATTCACCTGCGTGGCTAAGTTCACCGGAGCATTTCCCAGCACTGCGCAGCTTGATTCGGGCAGCGCCCGTATCGACTATGTACTGACCAGCAAGATGTCCTTGTTTGCCCGTTACGTCGATTCGCCGTCGAGCACATTCACCAGCGGCTCAGCCAAATCGATCAATAACAATGACACCGGTCTCGGCAGCACTTCAGGGACAATCGGGCTGACGCAGGTGATCAGTGCCACGAAAACAAACGACCTCCGATTCAATTACACGAGATCGAGCGTTCTCCAGACACAAACGGCTCCCACCTTCAGCGGAAACTTCAGTACGCTCTTCCCGGCGGGATTCGCACAACCCGTGGGATACGGGCCACGCGATATGCAGTTTACTTTTCAGTTTCTGGGGTTGGTTCCTACTCTGAACCTCGCGGGCGGGCCGACGACGGACAGCAGGCAGACGCAGTTCAATATTGTAGACACGTTCAGCATGGTCAAGGGGGCACACACATTCAAATTCGGAGCAGATTTTAGAATCATCGACCCCAATGTTAATACGCCGCCCTACAACCTCACCGCCGTATTCTATGAACCGATTGTCTCCAACGTGGCTCAATCGCAGGGCGGCGGTCCTGGCACGGGGGGGGCCGGAAGCGGCGGAGGGGGGAGCCAGGGCGGTCCTCCGCCCTGCGGTACGCAAGAAGTCCCTTTGCCCAACTTTATCTGTGGCCAGGCGATAAGCACGATCGTTCAGCGCAACTCGTTGCTGAACTTCCGCATCCCGAACTGGTCATTCTTCGCCCAGGATACGTGGAAAATACGGCGACACCTAACGCTGACGTACGGAGCTCGCTATGAAATCGCTCCCGCCCCGCACAGTCTCAACGGAAAACCGTTCTTTTCGCTGAATAATTTCGACCCCGTCAAGTGCACTTCCTTTAGCGTAACTGCTGCACCTCCATCGAGTCTGTGTCAGGTGGGAGTAAACCCTCTGGGAACGCCTCCCTATGCCACGACATGGGGGAACATTGCTCCCCGCCTTGGCCTGGCATACCAAATCTCCCAGGATGCGAAGTGGGCTACGGTTCTGAGGGCGGGCGTCGGAATCTTCTACGACACCGCCAGCGATGCATCCGCCGCGGCAGTCGGCCCTTTTTCACCCAGCGGCTTCGGTCTGGGTTCCATCCAGTTTCCGGCGGCCACTGCCGATGCGCAATATGTAACACCACCGTCGATCCAGACGGCAATCTCCCCTTCGTCTCCGTATAATTCTCCGGCGATCGCAGCGGCGCCAAATCTCAAACTACCTCTGACGTATGGATATAACGTTGCCTTGCAGCAGGCGCTCGGGAATCAGCAAAGCCTCACCGTGAGCTACGTGGGCGCCGCCGGCAGGAAACTGATTGGCGCGGTATCGATGTTTCCGATAACCGAACGGTTAGCCGGTGTTCAGAACAATTCAGTTCCAATAAGCCCGACATTTTCAGGGAGCGAGAGTAACCTGACCGTTTTCGGCAACTATTCCAGCTCGGCCTACAATGCGCTGCAGGCGCAGTTTCAAAGGCGCTTTTACCGGGGCTTTGGCGCAACGGCATCCTACACATGGTCACATTCGCTGGATGACGCGTCTAATTTCAACGCTGGCGCGGCTTTTCCGCGCTCTGCGAACCGGTCCAGCTCGGATTTCGACATTCGCCAGACGCTTGCGGCGTCGACCGTTTACGATGCGCCGACGCCATTTAAGAGCAACAAGGTGGCTAGCGGCATCCTGGGACATTGGTCCATCGATCCGATCTTTCACTTTCAAACGGCTCTTCCGGTCAACGTCATTGCTCAATCCAACTTCAACGGCAATATTCTTATCCTCCAGCGCCCCAGTCTGATCCCTGGAATCCCGCTGTACGTTTCCGGTGCCGCATGTGCCGCTCAAAATGGAGGCAACGCTTGCCCTGGCGGCAGGGGGATCAATTCCGCGCCGATCACGAATCTCCCCAACAGCAAGGGTGTCTTGCCCTATCCGGAGTGTGAAGCGTCCGTGCAATCGGCGACGGGCCCATCCGTGGTCGGGTCGGGCGCATTTTGCATCGCCCCTGCCGATCCGCTTAGTTCACAGGCGCTTCAGGGCAATGCGGGTCGCAATCTCTTGAGAGGGTTCCCCCTTCAGCAGCTTGATCTGGACATCCACCGGGAGTTCTCCATCCGCGATCGCGCCCGTCTGCGCTTCGAAGGAGACATCTTCAACATCTTCAACCATCCCAATTTTTCCGCCCCGCAAAGCTTTCTTTCGCTACCGCACTTCGGCGTCTCCAACAGCATGATGAATTCCAGCTTTGGCACGGGCAGTCTATCGTCGGGCGGGGGTAACAACCCGCTATACAGTCTGGGCGGACCTCGTTCCGTTCAACTGGCGGTGAAGATCATCTTCTAGGTCGTACACATAGATCCGAATGAAACAAGGAAGGAGACGAGAACACAGGATGCTGGCACTTTATCGAGGAGTCTGCCTGTCACTGCTGCTCTCTTGCTCAGCGGTACAGTGCCGTGCGCAACTGACCGCGGCGCAAAAGGTGAGTGATTTTAGTGAGATTGTAGCTTTCTATAAATACAACTATGCGCCCGCTGCCTGGAAGAAACTGGTTTTTGGGTTTGATTTGTCCGACACGGCGTCATGGTTTAATCGCGTCCAGAGTTCGACCGATGACCTCGGCTTTTATGAGATCTGTTATGCGTATGTTGCAAGCCTGAACGACAGCCATAGCCGCTATCAGATGCCATCCTTCTGGTCGGCAAGCCTAGGTTTCACGGTAGACAACTACGACGCCGGCTCCAACTCAGGCATTCAACCCGCTACCGGAACCATCCTGATCGACACAATCGACCGAAGCCGGCTTCCCGCGGGCCAGTATCCCTTTCAGGTTGGCGATGAGCTGCTCTCGGTGGACGGCGTGGGTGTCGAGGATTGGATTCGGCGCTTGTCGACGTGGACCGCGTCATCGAATGCAAGAAGCAAACGGTCCACGGCAGCGCAGGGGATTGTCGTGCGGTCGCAAGTCGGCGGGCCGACGCAAGCCCCTTTTCCTCGGGCGCCCCTTGAAACCGGCCCTTCCGCGGTCGTACAAATCCGTCGCCAGAGCGGCGCGGTTGAAACCTACACGATCAACTGGTTGACGTTGGGCGCTCCGATCATGACCGCGCCGCCCGTCAAGCAGGCGAGGATGAAGAGCGGGATCAGGCACTTTCCCCTGCGTGCTTCGGTGCAGCCCGTAGGCTCGCTCGCGCCCGGCTTTGCGATGCCTCCGGGCTTCCAACAGCGTTTGGGTAACCCTGGAGACTTCTTCTTCTCCGGCGTCTTCCCGTCCGGCAACTTGAGGATCGGCTACCTGCGGATTTCCGCCTTCGGCGCATCGTCTGGCGGTGCTGCACTTCCGGACGCTGTAGGGATCGCTCAACTCGCGCCAGAGATTGCCTATCTTCAGGCGAACACGGACGCCCTTGTGATCGATGTCATGCACAACCCCGGCGGATCGCCCACGTATGCGGACTCGATCTATAGCTATATCAGCCCACAGCCTTATCAGCAGCTGCAGGCAGTGTGGCGGCCGACACTTTACCTGCTCGGAGAGACTTATTTTCTGCTCGCTCAGGCGGAAGCAAGCTATGCCGATCCGGCAACAATCGCCTTCTATCAGTCCATGTTCCAGCAAGTGAGCGCCGCCAACGCACAAGGCGCGGATTTCACGCCGCTTTTCCCGTTGGTCGGCACGACCGTTTTGCGCAATCCGGCCACGGATAACCAGGGCAATGTCTTCACGTATACGAAACCGATAATGCTCATGACGGACGATCAGAGCGTTTCAGCGGCGGACGCGTTCGCCGCTTTGTTCCAGGATAACCGGCGCGGAATTATATTCGGCGTCAGGACAAATGGAGCCGGTGGAAATTCCCTTCAGTACCCGGTTGGAAGGTACTCGCAGGGGCAGACGGGCGACGAGAACAACCTGAATGTTAGGAACCACGTTGTCAACGTACCCGGCTACCCAGCGGCACCGTACTTCGACAGCATAGGCGTCCAGCCCGATATTGCCGGCGATCTGCTGACAAAGGAGAACCTCCTGAACAATGGGGCGAGCTTTAGTCAAGCGATGGTCACCGCGATTACCAATTACGTTCAGCAGCAGAAGGGCAAATGAATGTCCAGGAAAGGATTCGACAAACCTATGACTGTTCGCAAGATGAGGCGCGTGGCTACATTGTTGTGTGTCGCTCCTTTGTTCTGCAGCGCTCAACTGACCACAAAGCAAAAGATAAACGACTTTCGTCAGGTGAGCGCGTTCTTCGCGCGTAACTACGCGCCGTCGGCGTGGAAGAAGCAGGTTTTCGGTTTTGACTTGTTCGACACGGCGCCGTGGCTGGAACGTGTCGCAAATTCCACTGACGATATTGAGTTTGTAGAAATTTGCACCGAATATGTGGCCAGCCTGAACGACAGCCACAGCAGCTTCAAGACACCGGCAACCTGGGCGGCCACCATGGGCTTTACGGTGGACAATTACGACGCGACCGCAACCTCGCCAGGCCACATCCTGATCGACAACATCGACCGGAACCACCTTCCCGCCGGCCAGTATCCTTTCCAGGTTGGTGACCGGTTGCTCTCTGTGGACGGAATCGGCGTCGAGGACTGGATACAGCGACTGTCCAAGTGGACCGCTTCTTCGAACTCGCGGAGTAAGCGTTCCATGGCTGCCCAGGGAATTGTGGCGCGTACGCAGAGTCCCAAGGTCACTCAGGCCCCATTTCCGCGAGGGCCCCTGGAAACCGGGAATTCATCGATTGTGGAAATCCAGCGTCAAAGCGGGGCGATCGAAACATACACACTCAAATGGGTGAAAAGCGGAATACCGCTCCTCAACATCGGGCCGGTGAACGACGGCTCGCTGGCGAGAACGCAGCCCCTAGGCAAATTGTCCTCGATTGGTGCGTCTGTTTCGTCCCCCGGATCTGTCACGCCGATATTCTCCATGCCGCCGGGGTTCCAACAACGTCTCGGCAAGCCGGGAGACTTTTTCTTTACCGGCACCTTTACAGCCTCCGGACTCCGAATAGGATACCTTCGCATCCCAGGCTTCGTTCCGCAGGCTGGCCCGGGGTCCCCGCCACAGCCAGATTCTGCAGGTATCGCACAACTCGCCCCAGAGATCGCTTATTTTCAAGCCAATACCGATGCGCTTGTCGTCGATATCATGCACAATCCCGGCGGGTCGCCGCCGTACGGGAACGCAATCTACAGCTATCTCAGCCCGAAGCCCTTTTATCAGGAGTTGGGCGCGTGGCGGCCAACTCTTGGGTTGCTGGGCCAGTTTACCTTCACTCTCCAACTGGCGCAAGCCAGCAGCGCCGATCCGGGGACTATTGCCTTTTATCAATCGATGCTCCAGCAGATGCAGACGGCATACGCGGAAGGTGCCGCCCTGACACCCGCTTTCCCCGCGACGGGCACCAGCGCCTATGTTGACCCGGCTAAAGACAGCCAAGGCAATATCCTCGCGTACACCAAGCCCATCATGCTTCTGACGGACGACTTCAGTGTCTCGGCTGCCGATGATTTTGCGGCCATATTTCAGGACAACCAGCGAGGGATCATATTCGGCATCCGGACAAACGGAGGCGGCGGCGCCGCCTCCGTAGCGAATGTCGGCCTCTATTCCTCCGGCCAAATTGGCGCTGAGATAAACGTCGCCATTCGTAACCACGTTGTGAGTGAGCCGGGCTATCCAGCTACGACGTATTTCGACAGCGTGGGTGTCTGGCCCGACATCATCCAGGATCCGATGACTAGAGACAACTTGCTGAATCAAGGAGCGACATTCAGCCAAGCCATGGTCGCGGCAATAACAAAGTACGCGGCGCAGGGCCATTAATATGAAGGAAATTAGGGTACGCACAATGAAACGGTTCATCCACTTATTAGTTGTTTCCGTCGCCGCTATTCCGCATCAGGCCACTGCGCAACTGCTGCCGCAGCAGAAAGCTGACGATCTTTCGACAATCATTGCGGCATACGATCGCCGCTACGCGCCTCTTGCGCTCGCCTCCGACGAGAGCGGATTCAATATTCTCAATGCCAAGCCCTGGATCGAGCGGGCAAAGGCCACGACAACCGACGCAGCCTTCTACGAGCTTTGTAGAAGGTACCTGGCGCGTTTTGGTAACACGCAGGACGTCCTGAACCTGACGTCTTATCAGGCGAGTCTCGGCTTCACGGTGGGCTTTTACGACGGCGTGCTGCTGATCGATTCGATCAATCGAAGCGCGCTGCCAGCCGCGCAGTATTCGTTTCAGATCGGCGACGAACTCGTGTCGCTGAACGGCGTCACCATAGATCGATGGCTGCAGGCGCTGCTCCCCCTCGTGTCGGCTAGGAATCCAGGCATCAAGCAAAGCTAGGCGGCGCGTTTGATAGTCAGCAGGAATGCTCCGCTGCTTCCTTCCACCCCTCAATCGGGAGATACCGCGACAGTGGTGGTGCGTCACCAGGGCCGGAGCCAGGACACCTACGCGGTGAACTGGATAGTCCAGGGCTTCGCTCCGGTTGAGTTTGCGCCTCTGCGGGCGCAGGCTCCGATTTTCTCAGCCCCGTCCGGCCTTTTCAGTTCGCGCCAGATGCCCCCTGGCGCCGTGACAGCTCTCGGAGAGCGCGCGATTCCACCGGTTTTCCAGTTTCCGACGGGGTTTCAGCAGCGTCTGGGGACCTCGCCTGAGGATGCCTTCTTCTCCGGCACCTACCTGGCGGGCGGGTACAAGATTGGTTTTCTGCGGATCGGGACATTTCAACCAGTGAGCACCGGGGCCGCGTTGAGCCAGCTTACTGCCGAAGTTCAGTACTTGAGTCAAAACACGGACGGGCTGGTCCTCGATGTGACGCGCAACGATGGTGGCGACGCGACCTATCAAGACCAGGTGGCCCAGTTGTTCTTTCCCGCACCTTTCAATACGCTCGCGGAGCAGGCGCGGCCTACGCTGGATGCGATACTGTCGGCAGCCAATTTTCTTTCTGCCGCCCAGCAGACCAACCCGCCCAACCAGGCCCTCATCGGCAATCTCCAGCAGGTCTACAATCAGTTGAATTCGGCCTACACGGACGGCCAGCGGTTGACGGGCCCGCTGCTCCTTCATAATGCCTTCCAGACTTTAAGCCCGGCCACGGATCAGTCCGGCAACACGATCGCGTATTCGAAGCCGATGCTTCTTCTTGTCGATGAGAATACGGCGTGCGGGGCCGAAGCCTTTGCAGCGGTGTTCCAGGACAACCAGCGGGGTCTTACCGTCGGGAAGACGACGCAGGGCGCTGGCGGAGCGATCGAACCTGGGCCTGGCGGGTTCTTCTCTGAAGCACAGCTCGGGATAACGCGGACGCTCTTTGTCCGCGGTTCGGGCTCCAATACGTCTTATATCCAGAACGCCGGTGTGACACCCGACGTATTCCTTGAATACATGACCGTTGCCAATCTGACAGGCAACGGGCAGCCGTTCGTAAATGCATTCACAAGCTTGATTGTGAATGAGCTAAGTGCGCAGTCCCCTCATTAATTACTCATGGAGAATCGTGACCCTTATGCACTTCCCTAAACTTTACCGAAATGCCGTGTTGTCAATCTCCGTTCTGGCCTTCATAACAGCCGCCCTGATTCTCACCGCGCAGACATCGACGAGACGAGCCCTGATAGCGGAGCGGATCGATGAAGGCCGCCTTCACACGTTGGCGGGCAACACCTGCCTGGAAGCCCGGCCAGAGAACGATCTCGGACCTGTGGCAGACACTCTTCCCATGGAGCACATGATCCTGCAGCTCAGGCGCTCACCCGCAGATGAGCAGACCGTGAAGGACTATATCGACAGTCTCCACGATTCGGCGTCTGTCAACTTTCAACGCTGGATGACGCCGGACGAATTTGGTGCGGCCTTCGGAGCTGCGCCAGCGGACCGCATAGCTATCACCCAGTGGCTCGAATCCCATCGCTTTAAAGTGAACTCGATGCCCCCTGGGGGCATGACGATTGACTTCTCGGGCACGGCCGGCAACGTTCGCGAAGCCTTCCATACGGAGATCCACCACCTGGATGTAGGCGGCGTCCGGCACATCGCAAACATGAGCGATCCGCAGATTCCCGCGGCGCTCGCGCCCGCCGTGGCCGGTATCGTTTCGCTGCATGATTTCTCCCCTCGACCGATGAAGCGTGAGCGCGCTCATGCCGCTTACACATTCGCCGGCCGCGGGGGTACCTATCAGGCAGTGTCTCCCGGCGACCTCGCGACAATATACAATCTGAGTCCGCTTTTCGCCGCCGGGACCACCGGCGCGGGCCAGACGATCGCGGTCATTGAAGACACCGATCTCTACACGCCCGCTGACTGGAATACGTTTCGCTCCACTTTTGGCCTGACGAAATACACGTCGGGTACGCTTACGACCATTCATCCCGCACCCACTTCCGGCTCCAATAACTGCCTAGCGCCGGGTGTTGTCGCGGGCGACGATGGCGAGGCGATCCTGGACGCTGAGTGGGCTAGCGCCGCGGCGCCTGGCGCAGCCATCCAGGTCGCCTCGTGCGCCAGTACACGGACGACGTTCGGCGGCCTCATCGCGTTGCAGAATCTGGTCAACGCGAAGGCGCCGCCTTCCATCGTGAGTATCAGCTATGGTGAGTGTGAGGCCGGGAACGGCGCAGCCGCGAACGCTGTGTTCAATTCGGTGTATCAGCAGGCAGCGGCGGAAGGAATTTCGGTCTTTGTGGCTGCTGGCGACGAGGGAGCCGCGAGCTGTGACGCGGGCGCAAAAGGTGCAACGCATGGCATTGGCGTCAGCGGTTTCGCGTCGACGCCTTACAATGTTGCAGTCGGCGGCACCGACTTCGGTGACAGCGCCGCCGGCACGAACGGATCATACTGGAGCACCACAAATTCCAGCGCGTTCGCATCGGCGCTATCCTACATCCCCGAGATTCCCTGGAATGACTCCTGCGCGAGCTCGTTGATCGCGTCGCATTTCGGTTACAACACGGTGTACGGTACATCGGGCTTTTGCGGCAGTTCAACGGCACAGGCGGACGGGCTGCTCTCGGTTGTGGCCGGGAGTGGTGGCCCCAGCGGGTGCGCAACTGGCAATCCGTCGGCGACCAACACTGTTGGCGGGACATGCCGGGGTAATGCTAAACCATCGTGGCAGGCCGGTGTCGCCGGCATTCCCAGCGATGGCGTGCGCGATATCCCCGACGTCTCTTTATTCGCCGGCGCGGGGTTGTGGGGGCACTACTACATTGTTTGCTGGTCTGATGTGCGCAACGGCGGTGCGCCGTGCAACGGTGCACCGAGCACATGGGGAGGCGCAGGTGGAACGTCTTTCGGAGCGCCCATCCTGGCCGGTATCCAAGCCCTCGTGAATCAGACTTACGCCGGCGCCCAGGGAAACCCGAACTACGTTTACTACAAACTCGCGGCCAACAGCTTGAACGTTTGCGACTCCTCCGGCGCGATCGCAAGCGGCTGTATTTTTCACAATGTCACAACAGGCGATAACGACGTGAATTGCGGTGGAAATCAAGATTGCTACGGAGTTTCAGCGACCTCCGGCGTCAGTCCCTCGTGTCCGCCCGGTTTCGTATGCCATTTCGGACCCGGCGGACCTGGGCCAGGAGGTCCGGGGTTTCCGGGTCAGAGCTTTAACGGCGCGCTTTCGGTGACCGATCAGTCTTACACGCCAGCTTACAAGGCGTCGACCGGCTGGAGTTTTGCCAGCGGACTTGGCTCCGTCGACGCGTACAATCTTGTCGCGATTTGGCGTTCAGGCCGCTGACGACGGCCCACCAACGCGCCTCCAACTTCGTCGATCTACAGGGAACTTGATATCGCATTGAGATTGGGCTCTCGTGTCGAATCCGATCTCCCGCGCATATTTGCACAACTCATGACGATGGGCGTTGACATACGGCTAAACAATCCGAGGGACCGCAGAGCGGTGGGTGCACAGATCGGCCCGAATGTCCCGATTCAACAAATCGAGCTGCGTCATTTGCGGTACGTCGTCGCCATTTCCGAGGAGTTGCATTTCGCCAGAGCGGCCGACCGGCTGCATTTGGCGGCACCATCACTCAGTAAGCAGGTTAGGCAACTCGAGAGGCTCCTGGGCTATCCGCTCTTCGAACGCGGGACCCGTCACGTTGTTTTAACTAAGGCGGGTTCGGTCTTTGTCGCGGAGGCCGGCGAGGCGCTAAACCACGTAGTTCTGGCTCTGAACCTCAGTGCTGCGGCCAGTGGCGCCGGATCAGCGACGGTGGTTGTTGGATATTCCCCGTGGATCGACTTGGCTTGGATCATCGAAGCGCGAGATCTGCTCGGCGGTGAAACCGTAACCGAGGTCATGCTTCGAAGTGAGTGCAGCGCGTTGCAAGTGGAAAACCTTCTGACAGGTCGGCTAAGTGCTGGAATCCTGATTTTACCTGTCAAGACAACCGGGCTGAACGTGCAAGCGCTTCGGCGCGAGCGCCTTTTGCTGGCTTTGCCAGAAAACCACGCGCTCGCTAAGCCCGAGGCAGTCACCTTTAAGGCTCTTGCTGGCGAGCCGTTTATCTCGATGGCTGATTCAACGGAGCCAGCTCTGAACGAGTATCTTCGGCGTATCGGCGAAGAAAGCGGATTCGCACCCAACGTGATCCACGAAGTGACGAACATTGCGGAGGCACTCGAACTGGTCGCGTCAAGGATGGGAACCGCGCTTGTCAGGGCGTCCGCAGCGGCTCGTCTCCATGCTCACGGGGTAGTCTTCCGCGAATGTGCTGAACTCGAACTGTTTGTGGAAGTCGGTCTCGCATATCGAATTCAACATCCGCCGCCCGCCGTCGAGAGACTTATCAGCCTCTTGCAGCAAATCGTGAACGAGAACCCCTAACGATTCGATGGCATGTGGGGATGCTGCTGATTGCTCGCAAGAGAATCTTGCGCTTTACGAACGGTTCGTTCCGCGTAGTCGAGAACATCGCTCTTCTCTCCTCGCCGGAAGCCGGAAATCGCATTGACTACCCGTTGCGGACAGTCTCCGCGGGCGAGTGCTCGTTTGGCATAGGCCCAATCCCGTTCTGACTGAGAAATCCCTCGAGCCTCGCCCGTGCCCGGCGTCGTGCTCGTGATGCTGCGGCTGCCCTTGCAGTCCTCTAGGGAACGGGGAAAGTGTTCCGGCGTGTACGTTGCGGCGGAGCGGGACTCCGCCCTTACCAGGAACGGTTTCCCATATTTATGGTTCATGAAGCCGGGTAGCCGAAGGACCCGGCTGCTGTCGGTGGCCGCGGGATCGGCCCCCAGCTCGCGGACAAGTTGACGCATGAGGCGTTCGGCTTCGTCCTGTTGGAACCCTTCGACCTTCCAGATCACCTGCCATTTCCCCGACGATGAGTTGACCAAGTAGTTGGGTTCGGGGAGGTCGTCGCGTTGGATCATGGATTGTACTGCCGCGGTTCCGTTGTGGTCGAAGTCGAGGTAGATATGACGGACAGCCGCGATGTCTTCTTTGGTGCGGGAACGAGCGCCGGGGTTCAGCGTGTTCATGCTGGCATACACTTCAAAGCGATTGGCGTTTGCGTGGCGTAGCCAGGCCTGGAACTCTCGTTCTCCGATCTTGTCCACGGTGGCGATTCTTTGAATCACCCGATGTGTTTGCTTTTGAATCAACACGACGGCGATCTGGTCGCCTAGCTGGAAGTTCTCGCGGAGGTAGCGGACGGGCACCTCCGGGTCCATTGAACTGCCGGATCTACTCGCGGCGGTAGATCTTTGTGAACTCGTATTTGTCGTTCGCTGGGTCATAGCTCTCGACCTCCAACAATTCCGCGACATACCGGCGGCCCTGGCGGCGCTCGATGTGCAGTAGCAGGTTGACGGCGTCGCCGATGTTCGACCGGATGGCCGCGTAGGGAAGCTCCGCGCCTGCCTGCAAGACACAACTGGTGAGACGGGCGACAGCCTGCTGAGCGGAGTTGGCGTGAATAGTCGATAGGGTGCCGGAATGTCCGGTGTTCAGGGCTTGGAGCAGGTCAAACGCTTCTCCACCGCGAACCTCACCAAGTAAGATGCGATCGGGGCGATGCCGGAGTGTGGCGCGAACGAGGTCCCGGATGGTGACGGCGGGAAGGCCGGGCTGCTCGCGCCTAGCCTCAAATCGGACGAGATTTGGTTTATCGAGCTGGATTTCCGCGGTGTCTTCAATGATGACGATCCGCTCCTGATCGGCGATGGAAGCAGCAATGGCGTTCAATAAAGTTGTCTTCCCGGTCCCGGTCCCGCCGCTGATGAGAATGTTCTGCCGTTCCGCGATGGCATGGCGAAGATGCTGCAATGCGTCCGGTGCGAGGGAGCCGATGCGAACCAACTCCTCGGCGGTGAATTGACGGGAGTGGAACTTGCGGATGGTGAGAGTTGTCCCGCCGATGCTGCACGGCGGGATGACGGCGGCTACACGCGACCCGTCGGGGAGGCGCGAATCAAGCAACGGCTGCACCTCGTTGATTTCGTCACCCAGTGCCCGCGCGATGTTCCGGACGGCCACTTGCAGATTCTTCTCCGTCAGGTAGGCATCAGCAACTTCCGCCAGATCGCCCTCGCGTTCGATGAAGACGCGCCCGGAGCCATTCACCATGATTTCCGAGATGCGCTCGTCGAGAATCAGGCGCTCGATCGGACGCAGGAATGGCAGGATCAGTTCAAAGCCCATTGCTCTCCTCCTTAGAAACCAAGTGCTCCAGCCGGGCTCGCCGGACCGGGTCGTCCAACGCGTCGCTCGATTTGACCAGGCGGGTCAGCTCCTTCGGATCGCGAAGGTAGGCCCTCACGTCCTCCGGACGGAGATCGTTACCAGTCGCGAGCCGGTGGGCTTCGCGTATCAGCTCAAACACACGACGAATCGAACCGCCGGCCTGTGGCGGTGCCATTGCTCAGAGCCTCCCTGCCGCGAGGTGATCGAAGTAACTGATATGGGGATCGAGGTAGTGCGGCTTGAGATAACAGAAAGTTGGTGGAAGCGGATTTAAGCCGTCGTACGCCAACACGATCGCCTGGGCGTTCTTGAGTTCGGAAAATACCTTTGCCTCGAAGATCGGCATCAGCTGCGTGTTGTAGCTTTTGGAGGTGCTCAAGGTGGATCGATGCGCTGTGGCGCGGCCCGTCAAGATGCTGACGCGCGCGTCCTGGCCGTTTTCGCTGATGGAGTAGTTGGGGCGAAGGACCTCTTCTTTGCCACAGAGCTTGCTGGCAATCTCGGCGCTAAAGTCATCGCTCAACGCCAGGAAGATTTTGGTGCGAAAGGTCTGAAGCAGACTGCGCCAGGCCTCTCCAGTCAAGGTGGAACGTAGGGAACTGATCGACTGGCTGGCGACGATGGCAATACACTTGGCTTGCCGCGAAAGCGCGAAGAACTTTTCATCGCCCGAGGGATCACTTTCGCCCACTGTGGCGAAAGCCTGATACTCGTCGCAAAGAAACAAGACTTCCCGGAAGTGCTGTTGGGGATTCTGCTCGATCGCCGGGATGCGGTTGAGCATCGCCCTCTGGAAGTCCTGTTTCATGAGGGTGCCGATAGTCTTCGCGAGTCCAGGGTTCATCGAAACAGGAAAGTTCAGGGCCACCACCTTGCCCTGCTCCAGGAGCTCGCTGAATGGAGCGAGCGCGGTGCCGAACCTGCCGTTGTGATTGGCCTCGGGATTGTAGGTCTCTTTGGGCGGGCAGAATACGCGCTTAACATCGGGGTTATCATCAAACAGAGACAGGAAGACCGAGATGCCCTCCACAATGGAGGTGCGCAACTTCGGTTCGATGCGTTGCCAGTCGTCGAAGAACCAGCGCTTCACCGCGTCGAACTGCTGACGCTTACGTTCGTCGCGGATGGGCGCCCCGACAGCAGACCCACCGGTCTCCGTTTGGGTTTCGTAGGGGATCTTGTCGGCAACCAAGTAATCACGAAGCACTTCGGTGAACGGCGCTTTCATCCGTTCCAACTCCTCGTCCAACACGAACTCGTGGTCGTCGAGACCCGGATGCGCCTCGAAGGTTTCCACTTCGACCATCAGGTACTCGGCCTCAAAGCGGGCCTCGCCTTCTTCAATCTTGAGTTGTAGGAGCTGCGGATTGATGGCACAGGCGTACACATCGAAAAGGGTGCAGTAGTCGTATAGGACTTTGTGGAGAAGGATGATGAATTTCACCAGGTTGGTGTAGGCCTGTTGCCAGAAGGGCTCCTTGCCGCGCCCGAACAGGTTGTTCAATAAGGATGCGATGCCGAATGCAAGCGCGTAGGCGTCCTGGTCATTGTGCAGTGGGTTGTAGCGGAATTCGGAATGCAGGCTAACTTCAACGTAGTCGTCCGCCCGCTGATACTTGGAAAGCAGTTTCTTAACCTTGAAACAGAAGTCACCCTTCACTTCAAGAACGAGCGCACTGATGCGCCGCTGGGCGTCCGCGGCGCGATAGGAAAGAATCTGCTCCGCAAAGGGAAGCATGCAGCCGCTCGTCTTGCCCGAGCCCACGGCACCGAAGATGGCCATTCCGGTGAACAATCCGCGGTCGGGAATTACCAACCACTGGGGATGTTCCACCTGAGCTGGGGTCTTTGCCTGATGAAGTTCACCGACAACCAGAAACAGCTTTTCGCGTTCTGCCGGTGCCGGATACAATGGAAGCGGATTGCGGATCAAGGTCTGGTCTGTTTTGATCGCAAAGATATAGAGCAACGCGAAGGTGATGGAGAATCCGATGAGCGGAGTCGAGAACAACATCGCGGTGTACGTCCACCGGATCGAATCGAAGAGCCATGGCTTCTGATAGAGGATCATCTGGAGGATGCCGTCATCCGTCGGGAACGGATATCGGCGGAAGAGAACGAGGCCGGCGGAGCAGCTCAAGGCGAAACTAAGCAGGGCGCGATGATGAACGACAGTACGTAACATTGAGATTTTTCATGCGGACTTGTTGGTGTCGGTGGCTGTGGGACGTAGAGGCCGAGGTCGCTCCGGTGCGGGCTTCTCGGCGGGTGATATGGCATGAACGACGCCGTTTCCATTGGCCGATGTGTGGCCGCCACGTTCCTTCCATTCGAGGAACGCCTTGTCCCGGTTGAATACGCTCTTGAGCGCTTCATTGATGACCCAATCGCGGGGGCTATCGATGAACTGGCAATACAGTTCGAGGTCGGCAACGACCGAACCCTTGAGAGAGACGGTGGTTTGTTTGCGGGTGTCTTTGGGCTGCTTCGCGATGAGCGATGACATAAAAAACCTCCTTCAGAACTTCAGGGCAGGCGGGCGGTAGCGACCCGTGACGCGACGATAGGAGTGCACAAGGGATTTGGCGGGCGAAGCCAGCCGAATACCGGGGTCGCTACCGCCCCCTGACATACTTCCCCGGTGTTGTGGTTCCAACAGCGCCGAACGGCGCAACCGATTGGGACTCCTATATATAAGGTTGCGGTCCTGTGGACCGCACGCCGGATCGCACAGCGGAAACCACGGGTGCGGCTGCGAGTTGCTGGGCGGTACAGATTAGGAAGCACGGCGGAGCCCCCCGAACAGGTTGTAGTCGTGGCCAAATACGACCGTGCGGAACCGGCCCTGCAAGGCAGCAGACGACGGAGCAATCTGAATCGCGGCGTCGCCTTCCGCCAGCCACCGCACATAGAGCTGCTCATGTTCGGCGCTGACGAACTCGCGCTTTTCTTCGCGGAACCGCGCGATCCGCTCGGCATCTAGTCCGCTGAACTGGCGGGTATCGAACTTTCGCCGCGTTTGAAAGAACGCCAGCATCCGCGTTTGTTCCGGCAGAAGGAGGGAGCCGCCGGGCGGATAGAAGCGTTCAAACAGGCGCCTGGCTTTATCGGTCCAACGCGGCTCGGCAGCTACATACACAATCTCGAAGTGACCGAGAGCGACACAAAGATCCCGATACTGGCGCAGGAATGTCTCGAATCCATCGAGCGACTCGGCTCCTTCATCGACGTAGGTGAAATGAACCACAGGTGCGGGGAGAGGTTGCGTGGCTGAGACGTAGACAGGCAGCTTGTCCACGAAGTACCGGTCCGTGACCTGGCTCGAATGGTGCGCGGGATAGCGTCGCACGGGCAATTGGTCCAAAGAGAGGCCGCGCTCCTGAGTGAAGTAGTGGACCTTCTCAGCTTCGAGGCCGAGCAATCGCTGGTCCCGATTCGCCAACACGAAGTCGAGGCACATCAGCTTTCGCTTGACGGTGAGGGGCATCTTGTCGCGGCGGTTACGATTGTCGGTCTGGTCCAATCGTCCATAGAGTTGCTTGGCGCGGAGGTGATAGAGCAAGCGGTTGCCGCGAGGATTTATCACCTGCGCGTAGCCCTGTTCCAGAAGCTTTTCGACGAACCGGGCTTCCGCGCCACCTCGACCGTGGCCGAGGAATTCGCTGAACTGGCGGCGGACGAAATACCCGGAATGAATTGCGGCGAGCAGCAGGAATTGTGATTCTTCCGGCGTATAGCCGAGGCGGCCGATCAATTCGGTGGCATCTTCAAGCATGAGCCATGACTCCTTACCCGAGGACCTCGGCGACTAGATCGTGTTTGTCGAGGACGGCGGCAAGATGGCCGCCCTTGGCCTGGGCGTAGACGCGGAACCCCGCCGCGGCCTTGCCGCGAATATGAGCCGCGCGGTAGTTGGCGGTCGCGAGTTCGAGGTCGATGTACCGTTCATCACCGTCCGCAGTCTCGTATTCCACGCGAACATCAGGCAAAACGAGACGACCATCCACGACCTGAAGACCATTCTCCTGAGCGATCTCTTGCTGGCGTTCGACGTACGCCAAGGGCGCAAGATCACGGGCCTTGGCGAGTGGCGAGTAAGCGCGCTTCTTCAGTTCGTAGTCGAGGACGACGCGGCGGACGCGTCCGGCGTTGCGCTCGATCCTCCCGGCCTCGGCCTGGTACATCTTATAGAGCGCAGCGTCGTGGACGACTTCACGCGGCTTTACGAAGCCGTGATAAATGGCCTGGCCGGAT
Source organism: Bryobacteraceae bacterium (assembly GCA_035934795.1). Classification (GTDB taxonomy): domain Bacteria; phylum Acidobacteriota; class Terriglobia; order Bryobacterales; family Bryobacteraceae; genus Palsa-187. The sequence continues at coordinate 102,186 of DASYXM010000067.1, forward strand.
TCAGTTGTTATCGAACGCCGAACGAGATCTCTTCCCTTACGGGTGAGGGTGAGCACGGTGAGCGTCGCGCCCTTGCTATCCACCGCAACTGTACGTTGCTCAATGAGTCCCTCTTTCACCAGGTGCTTCACGTCCCGCTCCATCAAGCTGGCCCTGTCATCGTAGCGGGCCGCTGAAAGATCCTTTGTGGCAATAGTTCTGAATCTGCCGACATCCCACAAGGTCTGTCTCTGGTTGGCGTTCAGCCCATCCATACCTCGTGTGCGATACGCAAGTTGCGGCTCTCGCGCCTCCGGTGCGGCGGAGCGGAGCGGGCGTTCCTGCCCCGCGAGTTTCATCAAGGCGTCGTGATCACGGGCCGGTTCGTATCTAACGCCCTTCCGCTGCTGGAGCCCCTGGGCGGTGTAGGATCGCCCCAGCGTCGAGCCTTTCACCCGGACGTTGCCCAGCTCGTAAACGACGCCATTCCAGCGGCCATCGGACTGCATACTAGGAATAGCGCGGACGCCTCGCTCTGCCAAGCGATCGATGAATTCCGTAACCGGAGGATGTCCTTGCGCCGACCTATCGATGTGTTCCCGGATGATTGCCAGCTCTTCGTCGGACGCTCGTTTGCGGTGGTCTTCATCAGAGCCGGAGCCGCTACGCCCCTGCGCTAAGGCCATCCGGCTGCCAGGATCGCGCGCGTCGTCCTGTTCTCCGAAGTCCCGGTCATGGTTCAATGGGTCGCGGCTCATGGCTTCACTCCAGCGTCATTCCTGATTGAGTCGGCGAGAGAGTTCATCGGAAATGCTCTCGCCCGTTCGGATCTGCTTTTCGACGTGCGCGAGCTTGCGGCCAGTGTCCTTGAGGTAAATCTTGCGAACCAAAATGTACATGAGCGCGAAGAGATTGAGGAAGAGGAGGCCGGCAAAGGTCGCGATAATCCGCTCATACTTTTCAAGCAGCAAGGTTCGGTAGGGGATTAGGAAGTTGCATTCCTGAAGCAGGAAGAACCCAATCGCAATGAAAATGATCGTCGTCGCGAAGAAGATGTTGGGGATCATTGCGGGAGCTCCGGATACCAGATTTCGAGGCCGAGCAGCCCGATCCAGGCGGCAGCCAGAACCAAGCTCGCCGCCATGCAAAGTAGAAGCCAGCTAATCTTCGTGGAAGAACTGGCGGGGGATTCACGCTCCGCGCGCACCTTCCGTCCGTACCTCACACCCTGGAAGACAAACACGACTGCGGCGGCGAAACAGACGACCGCCGGGATAGGGCTGACGTGAGACAGAGTAATTTCTGGCATGAGGACACACCTCACTGAAAGGCCTGATCGTCGCGGAAGTATGTGATGGTTACGCCGAGCGGATTCTCTGGAATCCAAGCGTTGGGGACACGGTCTTTGAGGGTGAAGATAAAGTTCGCGACGTACTTCTCACGCTTGGTCTCCACGTGATCGCCTGGCGGATAGTAGGCTTTTTCGAAATCGACCGTCGCCTTGTAGGGCGATTGGCGCAAGTCTTCAATCGCGACGTTGGTGACGTGGATTTCGATTTCCTCACCCTGCCCGGTCATGAAGGTCTCAATGGTCTTGTTCTTCTTGTTCGATTCGATGGTCGCGTCGGCCAGGCGCCCATCGAGGAAGTAGAGGGACCGGGAGTAGTTCTCGCGCACGGTCGCGCGCATTCGACCGTAGTACTTGGTCACGAACTGAATCAGAAAATATTTGATCTCGGCGTCGCGGGGCTGATACGTCAAGCTGTCGTAGGTGAGCGCCTCGGCGCGTCCGATTTCGTTGATGCGGATCACCAGCGGCTTGAAGTTGCGGTAGCTGTTCAGGGTCTTGAGGTTGAGGATGAGCAGTCCGACTGCGACGGCGGTTAGGCACAGCACCGCGATCCGTAGATAGCGGTTCGTCACGACGGCGTATCCGTATTGCTCCATGTAGCGCCGCTTTGTACTGGGTACTTCATTGGGCGACGGCAGAAGGCGATTCAGTTCAGGTGATGTCATGACAAGCTCCTAGATGCGCGGCGTGACGAACTCGCCGGAACGGCCGGCGAAGATGGAACTGACCAGCGACGGAATGTGGATGATGCCGTAAGTGAACGCCAGCAGCAGGAACACCAGCGGCAGAAACAGCAGCGCCATGTTGCCGCCGTCGTAGGGCGGCGGGTGCGAATCGACAAAGTGATTGAGCAGGCTCCCCATGACGAACACGTAGGCGTTCGCGATGACCGGGTAGAACGAATACTGCAACAGCGCCTTCAGCCAGCCCCAGAAGAGCCACTCCATCTGGGGCACGATGAAGAACGGAATGAAGATCGGGCCTACCAGCACCACAATGGCTGCCGCGATGTAGCCGAACGCGATGATGGCGTAGGCGGCAACTTCCGCGACGATGATCGCCAGCACGAGGATGACGAAGTGCAGGATCTCGAAGACGCTCGCGATCAGCATGGTGGGGCTTTCGAGGCTGATGTACATGGAATCGAGGCGCTGCTTGACCTCTTGCAGCGTCGCGAGATCGAGCTGCCGGGCAAGGTTCGCACCCTGGTCGGTCACCAGCCGGTAGAAGCTCGTGCCCATGCCCGGAATCGGATTCGCGTAGTAGACAATCATGGCGTAGCCGAACGCGATGGTGATGACGAGAGAGGCGAAGCGGTCCAGTTGGAACCCTGGACCGCCGCCCGCGCTCGATAGCGCCGACTTTGCGCCGAACCACACGATAATGATCAATGCGAACCCCCGGAAGAGATTCAGCCCGAGCGACTGAAACAGCGCGGCGTGCGTTGTCATCAGTTGGCCCAAGAAGACAAAGAGATCGCTCATGGAGTCCGGCGTGCCCATTGTTGGCTCCTATTTAGTTCGAGACTGTGCTGAATGACTAGAGACGGTATGCGGACATCTGGGCCGTCCATCCGCTTGACTGGCCGTCGAGGATGGTCTTTCCTTGACCCATCATTTGGATGTGGTTGTTGATGGCTTCGGTCTCGGCGTCGCGTTTGCGCTTGGCCTCGATGACCTGTTGTTCCGTGAGGGCGACGAGCAGCTTGTTCGTGTCCTGGCCGTTGCGTATGGCGATCACCGTGGCCGCGTTGATCTTGTTGAGTACGCCGATTTCGGTGTTGTAGTTCGGATCGGAGGACAGCGAGTCATCTTCGAGACCTTGGATCGCCAGTTCCACTGCGGGCGCATTCTTGCGCAAGCTGCCGATGGCTTCCAGGCCATGCTGATTGGCTCCGTCGGTCAGCTCGACGGTGGCATAGTGCTTCATCACGCGCTCGCGCTGATCGGCTGGGATATTGGCGAAGGCGGGACCGTAGACCAGCAACCGCTCGACCGAGTTCAGATATCCGGCGGTGGCGTTGACGCCGGTCGTGATCGCACCCATCCAGCCGCCGGTGGTTCCGTAGGTATTCGTCGCCGATGGATACTTCCAGGGCGTCGCGATGGCGCGGTAACGCGTTGCCATGGCGACGGGGATGCGTTTGGCCATGAACAGCATTTGGTTGTATTGGTTGGTCACCATGTCATAGGTCTTGATCATCTGGTCCAGTTGTTGTCCCATCTCGATCAACTGCGCCGCGACCTTGCCGAAGACGGATGGGTCGAAGACGATGCTGCCAAAGAACTGCCCTCGAAGAGGCAGCACTCCGGCGGCGATCGCGAAGACTGCGAGCGTAACGGTAGCGATCTTTCGTTTCATGGTTTGGTTCCTTTCTTGTCTGACTTCTTGGGGGCATCCTTGGTGCCGAGCTCCGGCAGGCGATAGTTCTTCTGCTCCTCCGTCCACTTGGAGGATTGCTCGCGGAGGATTTCCTGTTGTTTCTTACGAAGCTCTTCCCGTTTGTCGGTGCATCCGACAAGGGCGAGCAATAGTGTGAAAACCATCAACCACTTCATCGGTGTGGCTCCGTGGAATGGATCGATCGGTAGCGGTCCAGGTGGGTCAACTTCTGATACATGAGGTAGCCGCACTCCGCTGCGAACGCCAGGAAAAGAAGGGCGAAAACAACGATCCCGGCCAGCTTGAAGCGATACAGCGTAGGTGATAGTCGTCTGAGTAGTAGCAATCGAAGTAGCATGAGTTCTCCGTCACAGGTCACTCGCCATCTTGTGGCGCTCATAGGCGGGCAATTCGAGGTCGTCCGAAAGGATGACCTTGATGCGATGCCCTTCCCGGATGGTGAACGTCGGCAACACGTTCAGGTACTTGTCCAGGATGCGCAAGGAGCTTTGCGAGAGATTCGTCGCGACGCCCTGGCGGTAGGCGTCGAGCCCCGAAGCATTGAGGCCGGAGCCGGTGTTGATCGCCGCCAAGCCCGCAATGGCTCCGACGGCCAAAGAGATGCCGAACACTTGGCCGTAGTGATGATTCACCTGATCGCGGAGTCCGGTTTCGCCGATCTGATTCAGCCCGTGGAACTGGTCAAGGTCCACGGAGAATCCGTCGGGCATGATGAGGCGGTGAAAGAAGACGGCGATCCGTTGCTGGCCGAAGGAGTCGTTGCGCTTAGCCTCGCCGAGCACCCGGCTGCCTTTGAGAATGAGAATGTGCTGTCGATCGTGCGAGTAGACATCGGTGGTCACCAGGCAGTTCACCGGTCCGGTGAAACTCCCGTTGAGCCGGTTGGTGAGCACGGTCTCGATGATGCTGCCTTCGAAAAGCCGGTATTGCTTCCCGTCGGCCTGGTTGATGCTGGGAAGCGTCTTCTTACGATTCGTTGAAGTGGATCGTGGCGACGTGTCTGGTACTACCTGCTCGACCTCTTCAGAACCGGCTTCGTCGGTTGCGGGTGTTCGGGCTGTACGCGCTGCTGTTTGAGCCGGAGTGGGTATCGGCGGACTCGGCGGCGGGTAAATTGATCCAACCGGCACGGCGGGCACCGGAGCGGCGCTCGCGACTGCGGGCTGGTCCTCATTCTTGCGATAACTCAGCGCGACATTCGACGCGAACAACGATTGGTATTCCCGTTTCTCCTTGTCCGCTTCGATGGCGCTTTTTTCTGGCTTCGGCTCCGGTCTCGGCTCGGGCTGCTGGTAAGCCGGGTAAGTGTAACCCGCCGGCGGCGGCGCGGCCGAGGCCGCGCCGGGTGCTATTCCGAAAGCCTGCTTGGCCTGTTCGAGTTTCGCCTGCTCATCTGCCAACTTCCGCGCTTGCTCGTCAATGCGATTGCGGTAGTCCTGAATGCGCGCCCAGTTCGGATCAACGGCGGTTGGTGTCTTCGGCGCCGCAGTCGCGCTGTTCCGTGGCGGCGTCCCCGCGCCGCTAAACGCAATCGCACCCACCATCAGCACCGCGATGCCGATGATGATGTACGTCTGCGTGTTCTTGGGCAACACGCCCGGAGGCCGGATGGCCCGGTCCTGGACCTGACTGCCCGCTGATTCGATGGGGGCGTTCGTCGATTGAGAGTCACGGTTTGGTTCGCTCATGGTGACTACTCCGCGCGGTAAAAGTTGAACTTCTTCTTGCCAATCGCCAGATAGCCGTTGTCCAGGATCTTCGACACCACGTAGACGCCGTCTTTCAGGTCGAAAGCGATCAGGTTCGGCTTACCATCCTTGATCTCGTATAGTGCGGGTGCTTCCTGCGGATCGGCGTGAATATAGGTGAACTTGTCATCGTGGTAGATCGCGCCCACGCGAAACAGGGTATCGCCAGGTGCAAAGCGATAGACGTGCTGAAGTTTTGCTGGGTATTCAGAGCGTAACCGGCTCATTTCCTGTTCGACCGTAGTCTGTGCCTGTTGCTTGGCCTCGCGAGCTTCCGTCTTCGCGATCTCAACCTGCTGGCGGTAGTCCTCGATCTGTGCGGCAGGGACGAACTTCGGCGCTCCGTTGATTGCGGAGAGCGTTGATTCCTCCTTCGGTTCGAGGAACAGTTTCAGGTCCGGCTCGGCTCCCGGCGTCTCCGAAATCTCACGCAATACGAAGCTGTAGACGTTACCGGAGGCGGTGATCAGATTCAGGTTGGTCTCTGCCTTCACCTTTGCCGGTTTGACGTAGGCGAAGTTCGCCGTGCCGTTGACGATCCAGAACTCCTTATCGCCGCACGTGAAGTCGAGGATCGATTCGTTCTTGGGTAGAACGATCAACGTCGTATACCGGACCTTCGCACTCACGGCGACGACATCCTTTTCGCCATAAGCGACAACACGAGCTCCGGTGCCGGGCGTGTCAGTAGATTGCGCCCGAGCCAAGGAACCACAGGCGAGGGTGAGAGACAAAGCGGAATAGAAAAACGATCGTTTCATGGGTTACTCCTATCGTTCGCGAGCACTTCCAGGCCCCGCTCAAATCCATAGCGGGCGAAAGCCTCGCGCTTTCGTTGGTTGTCATAAGGACTGTTGGTGTAGATCCAATAGCCTTGGGGATCGACGCTGAGGTTGAGGACTTTGGAGAAGTCCGGACGTTTGACGAGAATCTGTTGTTTGGGAATCAGCCGTGCGATGAGGTCGGCTTCGGTTTCATTCAGGTGAAAGGTTTGCCGGTACCAATCGCGGTCCATACCGGGGTTGGCGAGAAACAACTTTGACGCGCAAGTCTCAACGATGATCGGCAACAACTCCGATTCGTGAAGGTCCTCGCCCGACTGAGTTGCAAGAATCATCGCGGCGTTCCGCTTGCGCCAGGTCTTGAGCGCCTCAACGATGTACATGCGAATCGTAGGGTTGCGGAAGAAACGCCAGGCCTCGTCCATGACGAACCATTTCGAGGTTGTCGCCTCAGTTGCGTCATGGATCGAAGCATTGGCGCGATGGAGGATGTAAAAAAGTAGCGGTTCAAGGACCTGTGGGTACTTATCCATCCCCTCAAAGTCGAATGTCTGGAAGCGCGCGAAGGTAAGACTGTCCTCCACGTTGTCGAACAACGCGCCGTACTGGCCGTCCGCGGTCCACTTGTGAAGTTGCTCGGCGAGCGGCTTTCGAATCATGCCCATGAGCGCACGCAGGTGGCGAATCTCGGGCGGCGCTTCATAAAGGTTGCCGACTGCTTCAAACAGGTCGCGCTCGCTCAGGTTGTCCATCCGGTACCCGTTCGACTCGATGAGCACTTTCACGAAGCTGAACAGGAAGTGTAGATTCTCCTGCGTGGCCTCCAGCGAAAACGGGTTGATCGTGAAGCTACGCTTCTCGATTCCGACCTTTACGTAGCTCCCGCCGAAGAGCTGGGTCGTGGCTTCGTAGCTGCCCCCAAGATCGAAGATGTAGGTGAACGGTTGGTACTTCTGCAAGTGCGTGAGCAGGAAATTCAGGAAGAAGCTTTTGCCGCTGCCGGTCGCCCCCAGAATCAGTGTGTGGGCGATGTCGTTGCAGTGAAGATTGAAGAAATAGGGCGTTCCATGGTTGGTTTCGAGGATCGCCAGGTATTCACGGTCGAGATGCCGGTTCCAGACTTCGCCGGTGTTGTGGGCGAATAGAAACGACAGGTCGGCGTAATTCTTATTCGCCAACCACAGACGGCGGAGGTTGTAAATGTCGTTGCCCGGCACGGCTGCCAGCCACGCATTCAGCAGGTTGTAGCGTTCCTCGATCAGCAGGGCATCGTGCGTCGAAAAGATTTTGAAGCACTCGGCGGAGCTCCGTTGAAGCTGCGCGCGGTCGAGCCCATAGAGAATGACCGTAAGGCTGAACTGCCCGAAGTAGTGCCCGAGGATCTCCATGTCGCGGAGCGACTGGCCGAGGTCGGCCACATGGGCCACCGCCGCGTCGTCGATCAGTATCTCTTGCGGATTCGTCGGCTGGTCGCTGGTATTCATGTAGTTGGTGAGCGACGACTTTGAGTTGTGGTGGTGACGGCGACGGCTCTGGATGGCCTTGCGCATATCGAAGTTGTCTTCCCGTTTCCATTCAAGGACTGCAATGAAATTGGACGGCAACTCCTGCAAGGCTCGAAGTAGGTTAGCGTGGGTTTGCGCCGGTGGCTCCTTCATGGTGAGTACCTGGACGAAATAGTCGTCCAGTTTCAGGTGGTCCCGGTGGCATTCGAGCGCGGAGTTCCCGGCCTGGTAGTCGATATCGTCATCGCCGTGCAGATTTGCGAAGTCCGCTTTGTGGGGCGCGTAGTTGAGAAGGCGGCAAATGAGTTGCTGGAACGCCACTCGTTTGTCGAGCCACTCCAAACCAATCGCGTCGCGCATTTGGATCAGTACGCTTTGAACCTTATTGGATAGCGTCTCCGCGGCGCGGGCTAATTCGTCTTCCATGACGGCAAGCGTTCGGCCTTGCGAGAGCCACGACGCGAATGCTTCACGTGGGTTCAGAACGGAGTGGCGAAGCCGTTCCGGCAGATCGGCTTTGCCGAGGTTCGCCTCGTGAACGACGACCAGGAAAAGGTCGAGGCTGTACAGCGCGCCGGCCTTCGACGCCAGATACTCGACGCGGTTGCGAATCACTCTCTGGATCGTCGGGTCTTGGTATTCCTGATGTGGGAGCGACGCATGGTCGCGCTTGAGCATCAACTGGTAAAGTCGGAAGGAGCCCGGCAAGCTTCGCAGGGCCGCCTCGAATCGGCGGGCGACGTTATCGAGCTGCGGATGGTCCAGACACTCGTGATCGACGCCTTTCAGACGGAGTACCGTAAGCAACTGTCCGCCCTTCGTGAGGAATGTATGCTCATCGACGGCGCAATGCACGTTGACCAGCTCATTCAGAGGACGCGACTCCCAGAACTCCCGCGCGATGCTATCGAACCGGACCATGGCTGGTTCTCCTTTCGATAGCAAATGGGGCGCGGCGGAATGGATCGTAGTGGGTTCGGAAACGAGAAGAATTCAACAGTACCCGCAACATCTGCGTATCGCGTGCGGTCGCCCAACGCGCAAAGCCGTAGAGCGCGGAAAACATCAGCATCCCGCTGACCAGGGATGCAAAGAAGTTAAAGGTGGCTGCTCCCATGATGGCGGCGAGAAAGAATAGCCGCCGCTCCGCGCCCCAGATGGTAAGTGGGCGGTTGATCGACTTCGAGACGCGGTGAAAGGTGGGTTCGTTGGTCATGGGAGCAGTTTTCCTCGGGGGGGGAATCGAGAACACGTTCTACGGAAACAACCAGGCCATAAAGTTCACGGCTCCGATGGCCATGCCGACTCCGAATACGATACCGGCGAGCATCTTCTTGGATTGGCCTTCGCCGAAGGCGAACATCAGTCCACCGACGACGATCGAAACCAAGGCAAGGCCGCGCGCGATGGGTCCGGTGAAGGACGTTTTCAATACGTCCACCGCGTTTTCCCAAGGCGATGCCGCCTGTGCGTATATGGGTGCCGAAGCTAAGAGCAGCATCGCGGCGATCGCGATGCCGATGCGGTGGCGGTTTACAAGATCGAGTTGCTTGCGCCAAGGGAGCGAGAAGTGCATTTTCATCAGTGAATCTCCTTGAGGATTACCCCTCAATGACTAACGAGGGTTCACCGCATGAAAATGTGACGCGGGAAATCCTACAAACTGTGTTTCCATTTCACGGCCATAATGCGGCATTGGAAGCTAATAATCAGGGACTACAAAGTCATGGACGACGCTTGACAAAGGGGCTAGCGTTCGAGTGTGGGGTCGTCGTGTCTTGGCGACTCGCAAGCCTACTGTGCCGGCAGCCCCACTACGTTACGACGATGCGAGAATATTTATGCTTTCGGAACTCCCCCGCCGTTATAGTTCCGACCCGAGATTGTTGCTCTGGGTCAGCCCGGTAGATGCCCAAGGAATCCCTGCCGATCCCATGTTTCTTGAGGCAGCGGAACGCATTGGTAGCGACTTCACTAAGTATCGTGCGCGCGACATCAACGATCCTTCGCGGGCGCTCGAATTCGCCGAACGCGCGGTGTATCTGGCATCGCGCGCGAAAAAAAGGCGCCCAATCGAGGACGCCGTTGCCTATTTGTTCCGCACGTTTACAAACCTCATGGACCGGGAGATCGAGCGAACCCGGCGGTTCGTGTCGCTCGATGACGACCTTCTCCGCGCAATCGGGCGGCGGAGTGCCACGGAGCCCGAAGCCGAAATGGAGAAGGCGATCACGTGGCGGGAAGCCCTCGACAGCCTGGACCCAACCATGCGGTGGGTGCTCTGGCGGCTGTACTGGGGCTTCTCTGTCAACGAGATCGCGGCTCAGCTTGGAATTTCGCCCAACACGCTTTCCCAGCGCATTAGCCGTACCCGCAAACACCTTAGGAAACACCTTAAGAAAACACTTGACCGGGACCCGTCGGTGGAGGCAAGATCAGTCGATGCCCCACAATCGCGTAGAGGGGTCAACTCACGAGGAGCTGACTCAAGAAGAGGTCTTCCGTATGCTGGAGCAGACGGCGTCCGAAGACCACCCCAATCCTGATCGTCTCGGCTGCCCGGCCGTCGAGACGTTGACAGCCTTCGCCCGCAATCCAAGAGACTTTGCAATTGAAGATCCGATTTTTGAACATTTGTCGAACTGCTCGCCCTGCTTCCGGCTTGTGCAAAGCCAGCGTACTTAGAAAGTAGGCGGCTCCCTTTCGAGAGCCGCCTGAAGGCTACGCGGTGGCCCGCTTGCTTTTGGTTTTCCGATTTCGGCCTGTGCCCGCGCCGGATTCCTTCTTACGCTGTCCTTGCTTCTTCAGCTTTTCAGCCAGTTCAGTATGAACGGCTTGCCGGAGTGTTTTGGTGTTCACGCGATACCGCTTCGCGACGGCCTCCAACTGTTTCGCGCCTTCGCCGGAAAACGTGTTGAAGGTCGCGTCCAACAAGGCCATCCCCAACAGAAGGCGGTTCAAACCGGCTTGGTCGGTGCCCCGAAGCTTGGCTTCGAAGGCGGAAGCCACGTCATGATGAGATGGTTGCTTGCCTTTGCCAACCGGCCTCATCTCCTCCGCAACTACGGCCCGGTATTCGTGGGAGAGGTTCCCGAAGAACTCCCTAGCGACCAGTTCCAGGTCGGCCTTCGTGGGCTCGGAGACCTTCTGAAGGATCGCGGAAAGAATGCGCTGCCGCGCTAGCAAGCCCTCCTTCCGGCGCTGATCTTCCTTGCGCTGACTTGCCCGCGTCTCCTGCTGGGCCTCTCTCGCCTTCTGCGCCTCGGCATGATGGACCGGGCAAGTCGGCTCCGCGCAAATCGTAAGGGTCCGCCCGCGATCCGCGCCTTCGACAACCAGACCTTCGGCCACATGAGGGCACTTGGTCTGTGCGGGAGAGCGTTCGGTCTTGGCCTTTCTGCCGGACTTCGCGGCGACGATTTCGGTGTAGTGATTGCGGCTCAGTGGACCACCGTTTCGATGGCCGTTCCAGGTGGTCGTGATCTGAATCAAGTTAGCATTCCGCTCGATGGACCGGGCCACGTGAGCGTTGATCTTCGCCTGAAAACATTCACGATCCAAGCAGGCGTCGCGCTGACTTTCGGGAAACAGCAGCGCATTTGCGCCGGTGCGCTTGGGGCAATCGTGGCAACTCCCCGCGTCCGGCACGAGTTCCGCGTCCTTGCGGTCGAAGGATGCTGTCCGCAGTTCCATCAGGATGTTCGATTCGATCCATGAGGCGAGTTCCTTGACGGGAACGAGAATCTGCGTTTGGCCTTCGGTCATCCAGACGTTTCGGTAGGACGCCGTGAAGGCCTCGGGCTGATGGGCTTGGGGAAGCTTGGCGATGAGAGTTGCGTGGCCAATCGTCAGCTTATCCGCGAGGAACGCGTCCGCGATGGGCGCGATCAGTTGCGTCAACTGAATCCGACTGACCACGAAAGTAGCGGGTTTGCCGATCTTGGCTGCGATGGTCGCGACATCGAAGTGCTCCCGTAGCAGTGCGGAAAATGCGTTCGCCTCTTCGAGGGGGTGAACGTCCTCCCGTTGGAGATTCTCGACGCACTGCGCTTCGAGCACCTGGGCGTCGGTCATCTCAACGATGCGGACGGGGACATCGGACAGTTCCGCGATTTTGGCCGCTCGGAAGCGCCGTGATCCTGCGATGACCTCAAACTGGCTTGGCTCCAAGCGCCGGACGAGAAGCGGAGCCAAGATGCCTTGCGACTGGATGCTGACCGCGAGTTCCTGCATGGCGGTTTCATCGTAACGGCGGCGCGGATTGGTGGGCGATTCCTGCAACTGCATGAGTGGCAGGTCGCGATACGGAGAGGCGATGTGATTCTGTCGTACGTGTTTCATGGTTCTGTTCCTTTCTTCTAGTGGGCTAGAGTTGCGGGTTGACCGCCGTTTCCCTGGGAGCTGATCGCCCCCAGGATCTCGGCGGAGGATTGCTGGACGAACGTCAGCGATTCGGCAAGCGTGGTCTTGTCGCCCGAGTGAAGCTGGATGTAATCGGAGCTAGACGAATTTACGTCGAGCCCGATGGCGCTGGACACAACGAACGCAACGGCCTCGGCTTCGGTCTCGCGGATCGTATGCGTGGTCTTGCTGCGGCGTTCGGTGCGATGGAGGAGTTCGTGCGCGGTTTCGTGAACCAACACCGAAAAATGTTCGGCTGGATCGAGGCTGGGAAGAATCGTGATCTTGCCGCCAGATGACATGCCCTTCGCGGGTGCGATTTCGTTGGAGTATTCGAGAGCGATACCCTTCGCGGCGATGAACTCCTTCAGAAGTTCGGTGAATTCCTGCGGATCGCCCTTGGTAGTGGCGAACTCCGGTAGCGGGTCGCCTTCGGTCTGGCTCACGTCGAACACGTGCGCCGCGCGGAACCCGAAAAGCCGGGTGTGTGCGTCTTCGCTGAGTTCCTCGTCGGCCTTCTTCTTGCCGACCATCGGGGCGAGAATGACGATGCCCTTTTCGCCCTTGCGGACGTAACGCCGAAGCTTGAGCCATGCGTGGAAACCCGCAATGTGAGTCGCTTCGGGCCGCTGACTGTAGATCAAAAGGCAGTTGCCCCACGAGTAACGATGGAAGCGCGACATGACCGCCAGGTAGTTCTTGAGCGAATCGCTCTGGCCTTGTTCAAGTGCCTGCATCAGTCGCGCGATGGCGTCTTCGCTGAGTTGTTTGGCTTGTTCGGTAGTCATTGTGTGTTCCTCCCGCTGGACGAAGTCCCTCTCAGGCGTGCTAACGCCGCACGCCCTGTGGACTCCCTCGATAGAGAAGGTGGCCTCACGCGGCCACCTCCTGAGCAGCGCCACCCTCGGGCGCGGAATTGCCGGACGTATGAGAACGGTCCAGCTTGAGGATCGAAGTGACCCGGACTTCGGTGATCGACTTCTTCACGTCCGGGGCCTTCTTGCCAGTACCCTTCTGCGTGTACTCGCGAGTGCGAATCTCGCCTTCGATCTGTACGTGCGCGCCCTTGGTGAGAGTCGCCGCGAATTCGCCTAACTTGGCCCACACGATGCAGCGATGCCAGGTCGTTTCGCTCTGGCGTTCTCCGGTTTCGCGGTTCTTCCAACTCCGCTTGGTCGCTAGCGACAGCACGGTGAAGGAAGCTTGGTTCTTGGTGGTTTTAACTTCGGCGTCTTTGCCGAGGAATCCAATGAGAGTGGCTCGATTGGCGTACATAAGTGGTTCTCCTTTTTCTGCTCCCGGTGTCTGTCGGGGCACGAAACAGCGAGCGGAGCCGCTCCCAAGAGCGAAGCGGTGAGCCGGAGTGCATTGTTGGGGGGACCGGACGAGATTCCGGTGAGCGAATGCGAACGGACCCGCAGGGCGGAATCTCGGCTGGGGGAGCCGACAAAGCAGAACGCAGGCGAGCGCAGGGCGCGGCTAGGCCCTTAGGCCGTCAAGCGAAGCAGTGCCCGACAGACCCGGTGGGCAGAAATTAGGAGGGGAACCAATAGTCGCCGGAGAGTTCACTCAATCCATTCCGATGTGCTGACGCTGATGTCTCTCACCAGCGAAGAATCCTTTCACCGGGCTGACGCTGACAAGCTATGGATTGCGCGAACCCGGTTGCCAGACGCTCCAACGCCTCGCTTGCTGACGTGGGGTAAGTTGTGCGGCCGGCTTCCAAAGGACGCGTTGGGGATTGGAGCGAGTTCGATTCGCATGTGTCGCAGGACTGCAAGCAGGCCCCGTTCAAGAGTCCGGCCGATCAGGTCTGACGGGGTGTCAACAAGCGTGGTTCGCGCATCCCGCCTTTCTGCGGATTGAGGCTCGTCGAGTTGGGACGCGTCCCAACGTTGTCAATAAATAAGGAACCACAGGAGGAGGGAAAGAGACCTGAACGACGGCTTGCTCCTTCCGGAGGGTCATACATGGCTCAGTAAGCCACAATCCGCGCGCCTTCGGCACTGGGCATTAGCAGGGTAAGGTCAAGCTACGCGATCGAATCCGTGACCTCGATGTCGGGTATGGTGGATTCAGTGTGAGGTTGTGCCCGGTCGATCTTGATGATCGATGAGACGCGGATCTCGGACACACGGTGGCGAACACCGTCCTTATCGAACTCGCGGCTGCGAAGAGAGCCCTCGACTTGGAGATGAGATCCTCGCTTGAACACGGCGGCAAAGCTGGCTAGCTTTTGACCCCAAGCAACGCAGCGATGTGTTTCGGAATGCGATTGCCAGTCGCCCTTGCCGTCTTTCCAGGACTCTTTCGTAGCAAGGTCGAGGACTGCGTAGGGACGCCCCTCATGGGATGTCCGGCTCTGGGCGTCGTGCGCCAAATAGCCGATCAAGGTGACCTTATTCAAGTACATCGGGACCGCCAGTACAACCGAGCCGCGAACGCAAATGAGGCGTATATGCCGTTGGCTTATATGCGCCACGATAGCACCATCGAATTTGCCCCCGCAACGTCCAAAGCGGCACATCCAACCGGTCGCCCGGAAAGAGAAGGCGGTCGGCGTCGTGCTGCGCGAATTCCGGGAGCAGGCGGGCCAATCTCAAGAGACCCTAAGCGCCGAATGCGGCTTCGACCGAACCTATATAAGCCGGGTGGAACGCGGCATCATCAACCCAACGATCAGTCGGCTCTGGAAGATCGCGGACGCACTGGACGCGCCCCTGAGCCAGATTGTAAAACGGATGGAAAGCTGGATTGCCGAAGGCGGTCCACGAGGTTGATCGCGGGGAAAACTTTGAAAGGCCGTCTCGCGGCCTTATCTCGGCCCTAACGCCAACTCGTTGGACGTTGCCGTGGAATTGGCGGGCACAGAGACCCTGTCTACTCGGCAGGTGTTCGCGTTTCATGGCATATCTCTGTGACGCTTTCGGGTTGTCGTGCCCTTCAAGTTTCAGGACGAGACGAGTTTAGTATTGCCTTAATTAAGCCAATGCTTTATAATAAGTGGGTGTTGAATGTCGCAGCCCTTGCCGATCCGACCCGCCAACGGATCATCGAGATTCTCGCCGGCGGCGAACTGTCGTCCGGCCAGATCGCCGACCGGTTCGAAATCAGTGCGCCAGCGATATCGCAGCATCTGAAGGTGCTTAAGCAAGCACACTTCGTGCGGGCCCGCGTGGAGGGACAACACCGAATCTATGAGCTCGATCCGGCGGGGCTTGTCGAACTTGAGCATTGGCTGGCGAGTATCAGGCAGTTCTGGAAAAGCCGTCTGGATCAACTGGAATGCGAGCTTCGTAAGGCTGCGGGTGGGACCGAAAAACAGAATCACCGCCCAAGGAAGAAAGGATCTGGCCATGAACGATGACGGGCAATTTGGGAAAGTGCCCATGGTGCGCTTCGAGCGGCTTCTTCCCGGACCAATCGAGCGCGTCTGGGAGTTTCTTGTGGATACGACCCAGCTGCCCGGATGGTTCGGCGATTCTACGATCGAGCCGCGAGTGGGCGGTGCGGTGAGAATCATGGCTGGCCATATTCGTGGCGTCGTGACGGAATGGAGCCCTCCCCGGCGCCTCACCTACACTTGGAACGTTTTCAGTCCCGGCGAAGCCGCATCCTGTTATCCAGCATCGTACGTCGACTTTGAGCTCGAGACTCGGGGAAACGAGGTTCTGCTGATCGTCACGCACTTACCAGTGCTCGAACGCTTTGAAAAACAGAATGCGATGGGCTGGCACACGTTTCTCGACATGCTGAGCGCGACGGTGCGCGGAGAGACCGCCGAGCCCCGGGATGCATACATGAAACGTAATGCTTTGCGCTATGGAGTCGACGTTTCCAACCTCGTGCGATGAGGGCAACTCAAAGACGCGCTAGCGTTTTGCTCTTATGGGACACAGCAATCGCGGTTCACTTGGCCGTGTCGTCATTCACTAGAGTGCCCCGGTGGACCGGCGTACGTCCTGCCCAGGCCGAGTCAGTGGCTGGCAGAAACTGACGGCAAAATACCGAACCGCCTGCCCGCGATCCCTTGGAACAGTGCGGAAGCGCAGTGGGAATAACGACCATTACCACTTTTTGCGTTGCCCGTGACTGGGGAACGAGGGAGAATGAACGAATGCTGGCAAATGGGATTCCGAGCGGCATGGGGGGCTTGTGGCACATTGTGCGGATGCGAAATTCTGCGTTCGCAGGGCGGTATTTCGCAACGCGGGCGGTGAGACCATTGCCTGAGTTGCCGTTGCGAGTCCTGGGTTGTCGGGAACTGGCGCGGCGGTCTTCTGTTGGTCTTCTGGGTTGCGTGTGCCTCCTGGTCGGACATCTAGGCCAAGCGGCACCTGCAGTGACTCGGCCCATCGTTGGTGCCATTCGCTGGGACGCCTGGTTCGGAGAGGACCCCACGACAACGGTGGGAGTCCAGGTCGAGCGCACCCTGAGCCCGCAGCAATGGCATTATCGCCTGCCATTCTTCGGCCGTGAGATTTCCCCGACATCCGTTGAGGCGCGGGCCAACTTCCAATCCGTGATGGATGCCGAGATCCACTATGCGTATGAGGCTCGCATCGACTATTGGGCCTTCGTCATGTACCCGAATACGTTCCCTTCGACAACTGGCGGCCTGGATCTTTATCTGAGAAGTGCCCACAAACGGGACATTCGCTTCTGCATGATGCCCGATCACCTTGATGACGAAACCATAGGCCGCCTTGTGGATTACTTCAAGGACCCTTCCTACCAGACAGTGTTGGGTGGGCGACCACTGCTGTATTTGCTCGGACCAAACGGACTTCAGGGCCTTCAGGAACCGAGGTGGCGGGATGTTAAGGGAAGCATAGGGAGCCTTCGCCAACGGGCGCTCCGCGCGCTCCGGAAGAATCCATACATTGTTCATCTCTGGGGATGGTCCGGCGCGAAGGAGATTGCCACTGAACTCGGTGTCGATGCAATAGGGGCCTATTCGCTCAATTTCGAAGACAAAGGCGCGCCCTACGCGACGCTCGCGGCAAAGACCAGAGAAAAGTGGGATGAGTGGAGGAAGACTGGGTTGAAGGTCGTCCCACTGGTCACTGCGGGTTGGGATCGCCGTCCCAGAGTCATGAATCCGGTTTCATGGGAAAGTTCCCCTCCGCGACCCGACGAGATCGAATACTACTACGCCGCACCGACGCCCGCCGAATTAGGGGGCCTTCTTCGCGATGCGCTCTCTTGGTGCGAGCACAATACAACTGCGGCTAGAGTGATCCTTATCTACGCATGGAACGAAATTGACGAAGGCGGCTGGCTCGTTCCGAGCCTCTGGCCGGACCAAGGATCGCGGCGTCTCGACGCAATTCGTGGCGTACTCGCCCCCGAATAACGGACGCAACTCGCCTTGTCTGCCGGTTCCCTGAAATTCAGCCGGCGAAACATCCTGTCTCAGGCTTCGGTCGTTCGCAATCGCGAAGTTGGCCCCCAATAGCGTTCTGGAGAGGCCGTCCGTAAATCGGATGTCACTTCCACGGTGGCCTCGTTCGCACGACGAGATCCGCGACGAACGAGCGCGACGGCGCGTTCTAAAGCAGATCGGTAACGACTGGTCGCGTAGTGTAGAGTGATCCTGAGAAGTCATGGAGTGAATCCACATGCCTACCCGGCAGGTGCGCACAACCATCATTGATTCCCAATTCAAGATAGTCGCTCGGCGCCCAACCCGGCGCCGTTCGGAGTGCGGCCCCACCGCGTGAAGCAGCATCGCCCAGACGGTCCTCTCAATCGCAACACTCGCCTCCATTCCACGCCTCGCGGGCCTCTTTGATCAGGAAATAGACGATGGCAAGCGAGGCCGCGGAATCGACCCACCAAGCCCCCAAGGTGAGCTGAGCGAGCAAACCGATTACGACGACGAACGATAACCAGCCGCAAGTGATGCTCTCGATCGCGTCGGCACGAAGTGCCGGGCTTGCGAGTTGTTCGGCCACCGCCAACTTCTGTCGCGACAGGACGTACATAATCGGGATTGCCGCGACCGTCAGGATGAGACCAGGCGTGGAGAAGTCGGCCCCCCGATGCTGCCAGAGGCCCCATGCGCCACCTGCGACCACGTAGATGGCGAGCGCAAAAAGAAGCGCGCCGGCAATACGGCTCGCGCTGCGCTCAGCCGCTTCGGAGAAAGCCCGGCCGCGACGAAGCTCGACTGCTAGCCGCCAGATAAGGACGCAAGCGGAGATGATCTCAATAATGCTGTCGATGCCGAAAACAACCAACAGGAGACTGTGCGCCGCAATCCCGGCGCCGATCGCGACAGCGGTTTCTGCGATCATCCAGGTGACGGTCAGCCACTCTAACCGGAACGCGCGCCGGATCAACGCGGCTCGCTTTAGCGCGCCCGTTCTTACCGATGCTTCGTTTCCGCAATAGTCTTCAGACACCATGCAACCTCAGGAATATCGTGCGTCTCTCGATAGCGGCGACTTCCGCGCCGCCTATCAGTTCATATTCGGGCGCGACATAAAGTCAAGGTTTCGTCCCCGCCCCCGCGTTGATAGAAGCCGATTTCATCGGAACACGGCTAATCGCTCGGTGAGCCGTTCTCAGAACGGATGCGAGCGTTGGGGTCGGGTATCACCGATATGCCAGAGGCAAGAATCTGGCTCAAGCGCACTCGATCCTTACGATCCCCAATGCGTACCAGCAGAGAAGCGTTACGAGTTCCCGCTTCAACCATAATTGCCACACCGGGCTTTAGGCCAAAGCGTGTCATTTCACGCAAAGCGGCGGGATCACGGTCCGACACGCTGCTAATCACGGCCTGGACGCCGCACGCCCATCTTGATAACGGCACCTCGTCGCGTGCTAAAAGCGCGCCGCTGCGCTCGGGGATCGGGTGCCCGTGTGGATCGGTTTCGGGGTCGCCCAATTTCGCCGCGATCCGGTCTTCAAGCTTCTCCGAGATGAAATGTTCCAGCCTTTCTGCCTCGTCATGAACCTCGTCCCACGAATAGTCGAGGAAATCATGGAGGAAACGCTCCAGCAACCGGTGGTGGCGAAGAACCTCCAGAGCGCGCATCTTCCCGGTCGCTGTCAGACGCACGCCGTGGTGCTTTTCGTATTTCACAAACGGTGGTCTCTGTGCAGCGAGCTTTTGCAGCATTCCCGTCACGGAGGCAGCACGGATACCAAGATGCTGGGCGAGCGCGTTACTGGTCACCTGCTCCTGTTTGGGGCCGCCCAGTTCCAGTATCGCTTTCAAATAGTCGTCCACAGATTCCGTGGTGTACGGTCCATGTGTTTTAGGTGGCACTAGATTTAAGATTACCGTCGCTGAAGCATATCCGCAATCGGCCCGCATTCTTAATTCACGAGCCCTCCACGCTTGACGTGAAGAAGACCGTTTCGGTAGTATTTAGGTATGCCTAAATTACGGGCGCGCCATCTGGTCATCCTGATGCAGCCCTTGGCACTCCTGGTCTCCACTTTGGCGATGCGGGTTCCGGCGCTGGCTCAGGGCGAGACGACGAGCGCGATCATTGGGTCGGTCACCGACCCGTCCGGGGCGGCGCTCCCTGGCGCGACCGTGACCGTCACAAATGTTGAGAACGGCCTGAAGCGATCCGTGAAAACGGACGACTCCGGGCGGTTTAGCTTTCCGCAACTCAAGCCGGGCACGTACGCGGTGAAAGCGGAAGCAGACCGTTTCGAAGCTCAGCAGAACAACACCGTTTCCGCCGGTCTTGGGCAGAAGCAAACGGTCGATTTCAAGCTCAACATCGCGTCGGCTTCCGAAAGCATCCTGGTCCAGGAGCAAGTGCCGCTGATTAACCCGGAGAATCCCAACACCTCGACGACGCTCACTTCGCGATCGATTGAGAACCTTCCGAATCCGGGTGGCGATATGACCTACCCGCTGCAGTTTGCCGCTGGCGCACTCATCAATACCGCCGGCAGCGGTAACGACTTCGTCGGAGGAACGAACGGTTACGGCAACGTGCAGTTCAATGGCTTGCCGTCTCTGGCCAACGGCTACATTGTCGATGGTCTGGAGACCAACGATCCGCTGACGAACCTGAACAGCGGCCTTTCGACCAATCTTGTGCTCGGGTTGAACTCGATTGCGGAGGTGACCGTCAACACCGTCTCCTACGCCGTAGATCAGGGCCGGTACGGCGCTTCGCAGGTCAATTACGTCACGAAATCCGGCACCAACGCGTTTCACGGGAACCTGTACGAGTTGTGGAACGGCTCAAAGTTCAATGCGGCGGATTTTTTTACGAACGCTACGCCCGGAAACCACAAGCCACGCTCAACGGTGAATCATTTCGGGGGAAGCCTCGGCGGCCCGATTATCCACGATAAGCTGTTTTTTTTCTTCGATTCCGAATGGGTCCGCATCGCGCTGCCGATCGTCAGTGCCACCACAGTGCCGACACCGGCATTTCAGGACTATGTCTTGCAGCAACTACCGCGTGGTGGTGTAGACTCGATAACCGGATCGACGTATCAGCCGGCGCCCCAGCTTGTACCGTTCTACAAGAAGCTCTTTTCCCTTTACGGCGACACGGCCGGAACCCCGCTCGCGGTTCTCGGCTGCCCGTTCAACAGTAACGGGACCGCCGCGGGCGGCACTCCCTCCAATGGAAACGGCTGCGCGAACCGCCAGACCATTTCGCATTCGAGTGATGATCGCGAGCAGGTGCAAACGGCTCGGATCGACTACAACATTGACGCCAAAAACATGGCCTGGTTCCGGTTCCAGTCCGACACCGGACTTCAGGCCGCCTATACCGATCCGATCAATTCGTTGTTCAATGCCATCTCTCCGCAGCCCCTTTACTCATTCGCATCGGGCTACACTCATGTCTTCTCCGGGCACTTGGTGAACTACTTCAACCCGGCGTTCTCGTGGTACGAAAGCCTGTTCGGGCCAGCCGATTTTCAGAAGACACTGGCGGCGTTTCCCATCGTCCTGCAGGGCAGCGGCGCGAATGCGCCTTTCACCACGCTGGGAGGGCTCGACAATACATGGGTGCAGGGACGGCGCGCCGCGCGCTTCTTCATCAATGACAACCTCGCCTGGACCGTAGGGTCGCATGAACTCCGGTTCGGCACCAACAGCCGCATCTTCCGCCTGAATGATTATGATTTCGGCGAGGGCGCCGTCCCGCTGGTGAGCTACACAACCCTGCCCCAGTTCATCTACGGTGTCGCGTCGACAACCACGGCAACTTTTTCCCTGGCCAATTCGCAGCCGTACAACTTTCTAAATCTGGACTTTTACGCGCAGGACACCTGGAAGGTGACGCGGACCCTGACGTGGACCTTCGGCATCCGCGACACCTACAATTCAAATCCCCTGAACCCGCATAACGCTGTAGCGCGCCTTGCCGGGTCGTTCGACTCCATATCTCACGATGTCAATCAGCCCCTCAGCCAGGTCATCCGTACCCAGCAGGCGACGATTTTTGCTGCGACGCCCGCCGCGATCCTGCAGCCCAGAGCCGCGATAGCATGGCAGATCGCGCCGCACACGGTTCTGCGCAGCGGGTTTGGTTTATTCAGCGACCTGTTGCCGGGCAGCGTCGCCGATCTCGTGGGCACGAATCCTCCATATTCCAAAACGTTCCAGGGCGGTTTGCTCGGCACGGTTGGTGGAACAGCGATTGCGGCGGGCGTCCCGAACAGCGCCATCGATGCGATGGCGGCGGCAAATCAGCTTTTCAACTCCGGCTTCGCGCAGGGCCAGCTTTCCTGCGCCTCCCCCCTGGCAAACCGGAATACCTGCATTCCGCCGATTTCGATTACCGCCGTGCCGGATGGCACACTCCATGCACCGTACTTCATCCAGTGGAGCTTTGCGTTGGAGCACCAGGTCGGAAACACCCTCAACCTGCGAGCCCAGTACGTCGGCACGCGGGCGGTCAACCAGCCCTACGAGACCCAAGTGAACAGTTATCAGATAGCCTGCGAGGGTTGCTTTGCCCCCTTCCCCTACGGACAGCCGAAAGACCCCCGCTTCGGGCCGGTCACGCAATTGAATACCGGCGCCAACAGCGACTACAACGGCCTCCAGCTAACGGCCGACAAACGGCTGGGGCACGGCATTCAGATCCAGGTCAACTACACCTGGAGCCACTGCATGGACACAGTCTCGAACGGCGGATTCCTGCCATTCGCCGCGGGAGCCCTTCTCTCGCCGCTACCGGGCGAGCTTGGCCGCCAATATGGTCCCTGCGATTACGATGTGCGGCGCAACTTCACAGCCCAGTACGTTTATCAATTGCCCGGCAAATTCCGGAATCGCCTGTTGGCCCGAGCGCTGAACGGATGGCAGGTCTCGGGCACCATGTTTTGGCATAGCGGACTGCCGTTTTCGGTTTTGAGCGCGCCCTATTCCGCCAATGGGAACGGCATCGTTCAGGGCAGCGGCCCCCAATATGCGAGCGTCGTCCCCGGCGTTCCCTTGTATGAGCACAATCCGATCCCCGGCGTTACTCAGCCCGGCACGATCCAATGGCTCAACCCTGACGCGTTTGGTTCGGTCGTCGATCCAAGCACCGGAGCCTGCGCCGGCGGCGACAGCGCGAAGAATTGCCAGTTCGGCAATCTCGGCCGGAACGCATTGCGCGGCCCAGATTTCTTCTGGAGCGACTTGTATCTGACCAAGTGGTTCCAGTTGGCAGAGCACGTGAAGCTGCGCATCGACGGTCAATTCTTCAACGTGTTCAATCACCCGAATTTCGGTCTTCCAGTATTGGGGTACACGGGAATTCCAGGCAAACCTTCCACGCAGACCGGATTCGGAGCGCTTAGCTACCCGACTTCACCGCCGACGGGACTGCTCGGTGTCGGACTGGGCGGCGATAGCTCGCCCCGAATGATTGCTTTCCAGGCGCGGCTGGAGTTCTGAATCTTGTCGAAACCCGTCGCGAACGTGATCGCAACCGTACTGACCAGGTGTTCGATCGGTTGCAAGTAGTGGAGACCATTCGGCTGCCTGGCAAGCAGGTGCGCTGAGATCAAAACGAATTTGGAGCCGTGTGAAACTGGAAATGCGCTTCACGATCACGTACCAGACGGCACGAACCGCCGATTGCTGGGAGAGGATTAGATACGGGAGAGCTCCAATGGCCGCAATCCAGTTTCGCTGAAGAGCGCTATCGCTTCTTGCGCGGCGAAGGACTCTTAAAGTTCCCCGATCGAATCTCGGAATCCTCTCGTACAATCCGCTGCTCCGCCTCTGAAAACGCGGTCGTGGTCTCCCGAATCATGTTGTCCAGAGCCATTAGAGATGCGAGTCGCTGGCGGTTGGGCTTCAACATAAGCAGTGCCGTGGTCGCTTGTCTGAGCGACGAACATGAGGCATTTGCAGGCTCCGCAAGACCGTAGTTGCTGGGACCTGAGAGGAAGACGTCACCCTGCCTGATCAGACCGATCTCGTAATGGAGACCTTTGGATGTCGGGTGAATGGAATGGCTGGCAAACCGGTAGTAGGAGCGCATATGGCCCTGATCTGCCGCCTGCTCAAGATGATTGAAGTTTATGCTTCCCTTGTAGTCTGGAAGCTTCGCCCGTACGGCTTCAGCGGCCCAACCGTAGCCTCCTGAGAATGCGTCGCCATACTTCTTCTTGAGCTGATCATAATTGAGCCGGAGGGCCTTCATGTACTCCTCGGAAATCGGCTTGAGTCCAAGTTCCGTGCAATCCTTTTGGTACTGCTCCGCATCCTCCAGGTTCTTTATGGTCTGATGCGCGAGATACTTCTCGGCAAGGAGCTGATCGCCGTTCGAGATAAACCAGGCCGTGACTGAAGTCTCGTGGAATGTTCTCCAGCGGGCATATGCACCGGACGCGAATCCCGTCTTTAGGAGTGCCAGAACTTCGGAACAAAGTAGGCAGCTTCGGGCGTGGAGGCGAACGAGAGCGGCGAACATGTGATCGTTTCGTTGCTTGGCGTCTGCGCTCTCCTCCTGATTGAACTCACTACCGAGCTGATTGGCCAGAAGAAGGACGCCCTCGATTAACTCAAATGCCTCTTTCCACCGCTTGTTTAACCGACTGCAAAATCCGCGATCCGTCTTCCGGCGTTGCCTAACGGCACGCGGGAGCTGCTCCAAGAAAGAGGCGGTGTAACCCTCTGCATCCTTCTGCGCAAGGTGCAGAATCTCGGCTTCGTCTTGGGGCATTACCGAGGAATACCACTTTGGGGCATCGGCCTGTGATCCCCATCCCGACCGTTCAGAAGGCTGCGGCGGCTCGGTGCACGTCATCTTCAAGCACTATTTCTGGCTGAGAGAGCAGAGAGCCCAAGACCAAAAACACGGAGTAATCAGTCGCTTTGTGAGAGCGGGCTGCGGAAACGCAGGTTTCTCGTTCAATCAATTGAGAATTCCAAGCGAGGTGAGGACTTCGATCATGCCTTCGGTAATCGTAAGCGCCAGTCCCGGCCGAACAGGACGGCCGTTCGTAACAACTCTGCCAGGGTGCTGCGTGGACTGGTGCATAATCCGAACGGCTTGCATGAAGTGATAACTGAGTGGCGAAAACGCACTGCTATTCTTGTCCAATTCCTTCCTCAACCGTTCGAGCATCTCGCCAAGGTTCTCTTTTGGGTTGCCGCCGGACTTGAGGAATGCGTGGAGCAACGCCTCGGACATAGACGCCCCGGAGTTCACAATGGCGTAGGGATTATGGGCGACAAGCGCCTGCTCCAGATTATTCCAATGCAGTTGGGCCTCGGCCTGCAACGTAGCATCGCCGATTTTTGAGAAATCCGGAGTCGGGAGTCCGTGGGGCAACTTCACTGGAGACAGGATGAAAATGCAACGATCGGCCGGATCAGGCTCGCTTGAAATGATTTCCCACAACTCGGTTGCGTTGGGCAGCCCGGTCAGAAAGTAGCCGCGCTTTCCCTGTTTAAGGTCCTCGATCCACGTGTAGGGCGCTTGGGACGTGGTCGCTAGGTACGTTGTCGCGTTTGAGGGTGGCTGAATCCCAGGAATGCTGTCGCGATTGAAGACGCGCACAGCGCGAAGCGGTGATCCGAAAGAGTGCGGAACCGACAAAAGCAGTATGGGATATTCGCCACGCAGCGTGTTCTGCGCATATTGGAGTTGCCCAGAGCGGACCGATTCTGGGCTTGCGTAACCGGCCTTTAGTAGCCTGGGTGCGGGTACGACTTGATAGAGTTGTCCGCCGGCTCCCGGAATCCAGACTTGATATGAGGCCCGCCCATGGACGAGATAGAATTCGGGAACGTCCTCGATGGTTGGTGGCGCGAATGGCGTAGCGTCGGGCCTGACACCTTGCCGCTCAAGTGGCAGATGCAGGGCACCGCGGACGTGATTCGACAGTGTTAATCCCCGCCTTCGCGCTTCTTCCATCAACATGGTATGTGCTGCCTCCTCAAGGTCAATTACCAGGCGCTTTTTGTCCACGGCTCAATCATACATATGTACATATGTACAGATCAAGCTCTCTCTCCTCTCTCTGCGGGCCTTTCGGTGCAGCGTGCTTGTGCCATGTGTTAAGCATGGCAAAAATGTTATACTGATGGAGTGTCTGGCGTCGTAATACCGCCGTTTGGGCCAGAAGGGCTTTTGTTGCCGGGCGACTATGAGGTCTCCTTCGAGGAACTAGGGGAATCATTGCTGGTACGCGGGCCAGAGGATCGCGAGCAATACCCGGCCTGGGACGTGTCATGGCGGAAACGTCTGGTGGAGAATCTTGAGGTCCTCGCACGGCAGCTTTGGCGGGTAGGAATTCGTGAGGTGTTTGCCGATGGATCGTTTGTCGAGGATAAAGATCATCCGAATGACATCGACGGATATTTTGTGTGCGGTCTCGATGAACTGAAGACTGGCGAGCTGGCGCGTCGGCTGAATCTGCTCGATCCTTTTAAGGTGTGGACGTGGGACCCCGCGTCCCGCAAACCATATCGTGGCTATCCGAAGAGACAGCTTCCAATGTGGCATCGGTACCGCG
Organism: Bryobacteraceae bacterium; assembly: GCA_035934795.1. Classification (GTDB taxonomy): domain Bacteria; phylum Acidobacteriota; class Terriglobia; order Bryobacterales; family Bryobacteraceae; genus Palsa-187. The sequence goes on from DASYXM010000067.1 coordinate 128,311, forward strand.
TGGAGCTGTACCCGCACGTACCTGGGTTCGGTTTCGGGAGCGGCATTCGCGACAGGTATGGCCATGAGCTCGAATTTCCTTCGGCGTTTCGCCAGTCGCGCCGTGATGGCAGACCGAGAGGTATCGTCAAAATCAAACACGGAGGTGAGTGATGATTCGAAACGAGACGGAATATCAAGAGGCATCAGTTCGGCTTGCTGAGGAACGGAACCGACTCGCTGAACATCGGACCAGGCTGAAAGAAGCTGGCCTCAGCGACGAGGAGATCAAACGCGTCATCGATCCGATGGAGTCCTTCCACCTTCAACTGAAAGAGGAGGTGGAAAGTTATGAACGGCTGAAGCGCGGCGAATTCGAGGAACTGGATAACCTTCGCGGGCTCGGACACTTGCTGATCTCGCTTCGTATCGCTCAAGGGATTTCCCAGCGCGAGTTGGCCAAGAGGCTCGATGTGCACGAGTCGCAGGTATCGCGTGACGAGCGCAACGAATATTTTGGGATCACACTTGAACGCGCTATCAAGATTTTGGACGCACTCAATGTCCGGCTGCATACGACCGTCGAGATAGAACCGCCGAGGGAAGTGGCAGTAGCCTAAGCCAGGCTACTGCACGATGAGGACTTCTTTGCGCATCTTCCATGACGCCAGCAAGCCAACCACCGTTTCAGTTCACCGGTCGACAGCGGACCGTCTATCAGTCGATCGCATTGAAGAACCCCATGATGGCGGAGCTTTACGAGTGCGCTCTTCGTGTTCTCCAAGACAACGGGAATTCCGGGCGGATCTTTCTGGCGGCGCATTCAATTCGCGAAATGACGAATGGCTTGCCGAAGGTGCTCGATTTGCCCATCGTTGCTGAGCAAGGAAGACTCGGAGACCAAATGAATGGGCTCGAACCAGTGTGGAATGGGGCGCTCGCAAGCGGTTGCCATTCCAACGGTCAGTGGTCCGGCGCGATCGATGCGCCGCTCGAACGCCTGCTTCGGGCGTTGCACGGTTTCTTCCTCTGGTGGCGCGAGAGCCGACCCAAGCGGAAGGAAGTCGCGATTCAATTGTTTCGCAGCATGGACCTCGTCGGTATTCCGTTACCCGAGCCCCTCGAAAAACAACGGGCCAAACGCTGGCTCGAACTCCACGATTACTTCGTCGGCGTGGCTCACCGATCATCGACGACCGATGTGGATTTTCAATCCAACCTTCAAGACCTTGAGCAGATTCTAATGGATAGCCTGTACCGGCAACCTTCTGAAGACTTGGCGGCGATTGATCAAATCCTGCTGGAGGGGGATGCCAATGCTTAAGGCGGAGACCGTTGACCGTGCCTTGCAGGAGATCGCAAAGGGCTACGCACAGTATCAATACTTCTTTGACAAGCTCTCATCGCCTGGCTGGCTCGAGCCGCTATCGCAGAGAGGTCTCTTCAAGCACCCACCGCCTCCCGAACCCGTGGGCGAGTATGTCCGCCTCCCTTTTTGGCCGGAATCGAGGTACCTTACAAGGATCGCCGCGGTTGCTGAAGCACAAGACACGGTCTTGAAAATCACGATGGGCATACCTCGGTCTGAGAACAGCCGGGTCTATGACGATATAGCGGACATCGCGCTCGCGTTGCCACCGCGCCTCGCAGCGAACCTGGTAGCGCAGGTGTCGGACGGAGTTCAGCTACCGATCAAACTCGTCCTCGCCGAGAAAATCGGCGACCTCATCGTTCATCTGGCCGCTGGAGAAGAGGGACTAGCTGCGGCAACGCTCACGCGCGCCGCACTTGCGCTCGCCCCCGATCCGCGGGCCGACAACAATAAGGAAGACAAGTCGCTTGGCTTCCCCGAGCCACATGCTCACTTCCGCGACTGGTACTACGCACGAATCGTGAGCAAAGCCGTGCCCGCTCTCGCAAAGGCAGGTGGCCTAGAAACGGTTCGTCTTTTCTCCGACCTGCTGGACGACGCCATTCAATTGTCGCGGAAATCGTCAGAAGATCAGAACAGTGACGAGGATTATCTCTATATCAGTTATCCAGCGATAGAGGAAGGGCCGGACCGGGACGACGCGTCAAGTGTTCTGCTCGCGGCAACGAGGGATGCGGCAGAGCAAGTGATCACGAGCAACCGTGACACCTTTACGCCCGTTCTGGACATCCTCGCAAGCAAGAAATGGGTGTCATTTAGACGGATTAGGCTTCACCTCTGCCGCATCTTCCCCGACCAGGGGCTACCACTGGCTGAACAGACGTTCCAGAATCCCGAGATCCTCGACCGCGCGAGTCTCCAACGCGAAGCAGTGCTCCTCCTAAAGTCAGTCTTCCCGGCCTTCAGCCCAGAAAGCCAACGGGCTCTTCTGGAATGGATTGACCGAGGGCGGTCCGAAGAATCGATCCGGCGATGGCTCGAATTCGTTCAGCAGCCGGTCACGGAACAGAACGTCCAGCAGCTATCAAATATCTGGAAGCGGGACCGGTACGCGATGCTGGAAGGTCAGCTACCGGAGCCCTACCAGCGGAGGCTTGACGAGTTAGTGACTGCCGCCGGCGAAGCCCGAGGGCTTGAGAAACCAAGAAGGATAACCGGCGGGGCGGTCGGCGCTCAATCACCCAAATCCCCAGAAGATCTTGAGGGGATGAACGCCGACGAAATCAGCGAATTCCTTGGCACCTGGATTCCCGGATCGGGCATGTTTGAGGCCACGGCCGAGGGCATGGGCCAGCAGCTTGCGGCCGCAGTGACGAAGCGGCCAAATGAATTTGCAGAGATCGCTGAGAAGTTTCGATCGCTTGATCCGACCTATGTGCGGGCGCTCTGTGGCGGGCTCACGAATGCGCTGAAGCAGAAGTTGAGTTTCGATTGGAAGCCGGTCCTTGATCTAGCTGTCTGGGTAACGGGTCAGCCACGGGAGATGCCGGGGCGGAAAGGCGGTCTGATGATCGCCGACCCGGACTGGGGTTGGACACGCGACTCAGTTATCGACCTCCTCAATGCGGGCTTTGAAAAGGGTCACCCGGGCCATCTACCTTATGACTATCGCGCATTAGTCTGGAGCGTTCTTCGGCCCCTGACCGAAGATCTAAATCCGTCGCTCGAAGATGAAGGCGGCGAGAAGTTCGATCCGGCATCGCTCTCGATCAACTCAACGCGCGGGCGCGCAATGCACGCGACGCTGAGTTACGCCAGATGGGTGCGACTATCCACTGACGCGTCTCGGAAGGCAGAAGAGCAACCGCCAATCACGTTCGCGGAAATGCCCGAGGTTCGAGAGGTCTTGGAAGCACATCTCGATATTGCCCGAGAGCCGACTCGGACTATTCGAGCGGTTTACGGAGACCATCTCGCGTTGCTGGCCTTTCTTGATTGGGACTGGGTCCGCACGAATATCGCCCGCATCCTACCGGCTGCCGATGACAATGAGGCACTCTTTCGGGCAGGATGGGACAGCTTCGTAGTCTTCAATTGGCCAAACACTACCCTTCTGGCAGAGCTGATCCCCTCTTATCAGCGCGCTGTCGCCGGCCTGGGCAAGGGCACTAGGGAAAAACGCTACCCGAGATCGCCTGAGGATAGCTTGGCAGAGCATTTGATGGTGTACTACTGGCTTGGCAAGCTCGAATTCGGAGGTGAGGACCGGTTGCTCGATGATTTTTATGCGCGGGCTTCGATCGAAGTACGCGGTCACGCTATCTGGTTCATTGGGACCAGCGTCGCGGGGTGGAAAGATGACCCTCCCGCAGAAGTATTTTCAAGGCTTCGAGATCTGTTTCGTCGACGCTTGGAGGCAGCGCAAAGCGTTTCATCCGCAGAGCCATTCCGCAAGGAACTGAGCAACTTCGGGCACTGGTTCACTTCCGAAAAGTTTGAGGAACGGTGGTCGCTCGGGACATTGTTGGCCGCGCTCCAACTAGCAAAGAAGGCCGAGCCGGAAATGGACGTTGTCAAACGGCTGGCTGAGATTTGCCCGACATATCCGGTCGAGTGTGTTTCGTGTCTCCGCTTGATGATTGAGGGAGATCGTGAGGGGTGGCTTCTTCTCGGCGTGGAGGTTGATGCGCGATTGGTGCTGAAGCGCGCGCTCGACAGCAACAACCCTGATGGAACTCTGGCGGCGCGGCGGATGGTCGAGGAGTTGATCGCGAAGGGCCAATTTGGATTCAGGGATCTGTTGGCGTGAAAAACGGTGACGGAGTGGAAGCCGGATTGCGCCCAACCCCTACTGCTTGGTCGTCTCCGTCAGAAAGAGGTTCCAACGGCAGTAGCGGAGTATTTCGGCGGCCATGTACCAGTCGCGCTCGGGCGAGCCGAGCGGCCGGCCGCGGTCTTCCCACAAGGCATACGCAAGTTTTCGTTGGTCGTCTTCGGTAAGTGGGCCTCTCACGAAGCCTTCGTACAGGAATCCCATTTGCGCATCAATTCGGGCCCACGTTTCTTGTTCTTCGTTACGGAGTGCCCGACCGAACTCCACGAACAGTTCTTTGAAAGTCCCGTTGCTTGCTTGTATCCACGTTTCGTGTCCGCCAATAGTCCAGTTCGTTAGGAGCGCGTTCAGTGCGAACGCATATGCTGGTTCCTCATCAACTTGTGTCGCTGCTTGGAGCATTTTGTCCAGTCGGTCGTAGGGTGGCGGGTGTGTGTCCGAATCTTGCGTCGGCGGCTTCCGAGCGCCAAGGAAACCCAGAGCGATGGTGACTCCAACGAAGAGTTTTCGGCGCACGAGTGGGTCTGCAGCCCCGTCAAAGAGCCATTGTGTAGCGTGCGTGTCCGCTTGCCACTCGCGCTCCTTCGTGGGAATCTTGGGATCGATTGGTCGTTGCAGGAGCAAATGGCCAAGTTCGTGATGGAGAACCCAGGCAAATGCCACAAGGAAGAATTCCGTAGCGTGGCGTTCGATCGAGTCCGCCTCCGCCATCGTAGGGCTCGGCGCGTTCGCTGGCCAGTCTTCATCGCGCTCTCGGTGGAGGCGGAGGAGAGACCAGCGGTAGTGGTCAATGGCGCTTCGACCCGCCTCGTTTTGCAGGATGATGGCCTGGAATTCGCTCTGGCATTGCTGCGCTATGCGCTCTTGGTAGAGGAGGGTGTAGCAGTACGCGGCAAACCAGAGCGCCTCCACAGAGGCATAGGACATCTCAACATGTTTTTCGAACGCAGAGAACCAGAATCCGGGCCGGTCCACCAAGACCAGCGGATGCTCATGGGATAGCGCGTCCCATAACACGCGGGCCTTGCCTGGGGCGGAGTTGAATGGCGCCGCATACAAATACTGCTCGAAATCCACAAAAGGCGAAACTGCCATGTCGAACATTCAGGATAACGTCGTACGGACCGGATCATGCGAATGCGCGGTGAATGCGGGCGGTTTCTTTCAACCGATCGTTTCGTGAGCTAGGGGCCGCCCGATCCTGACCGCAGCGACTCAGCTTAGGCTTGGATTCCTCGAAGTCATACAAAAACAATTACTTAACGTGTAGATCACAGCGGTAGCAGGAAATAGGATACAAATAGGATCGTAATCGGATACCATAGAGCTAATGACGAGTCAGCCGCTGAATACGACGGAGGCGGAGATTCTCTACGTCATCTGGAGGCGTAGGAGGCAGGGCGATGGGACGCCGATGACCATGCCGGAAATCCAGAAGGCCCTGAACCAGCACCGTTCCGCCAGTGACTCAGGGCGATCAGCGGCTGCGATCAAAAAGGCGCTTCAGAATCTCAAGGCCAGGCCGGAGCCTCTGCTTGAGTCCATCGAAGTCAGTCACCCTGGTCCCGGACCTAGGCCCGTCGGCTACCGGCTTGCGCGCAGCAAGGTGATCACATGGCCTGCGGCCGCTGCTGTCGTGCTGGCCCTTTACAACTATCCCGACCACGAGCCGCCCGACAGACGGCGTTTTGTCAATCATGTCGCGGCGCTGAAGCTCCCGAATGAGAACACCGGCGCTGCCATGGAGCCGCCCGAGATCGACGAGGTCATTTCGGCGTGCCTGGATTTGGACTATATGAGCGATGATCAGTCCGGCCATCTGGTGGCGAGCTGCCGGGCGGACGCCGAAATTCATTATCTCAAGGCCATCGCTAAACCTGATCCTGATACGAAGCCTGGCGGAGCACGATCCGGGATGTGAGATTGGGAGACCCCGTGGCGCATCGATCACTCGCACCCATTTATCCAAAAACGCGGACCCGGCGGGTCTTCATCAGCTACAGCCACGACTCCGATGCGCACGGGGAGCGCATCCTGCAGTTCGCGAACCGGCTGCGCCGGGAGGGCGTCGACGCCGTCATCGATCAATATGAGGATGTACCGCGCGAAGGCTGGACCATCTGGACGGAAAAACAGATCCGGGATTCAGATTACGTGATCTTGTGCTGCACGAAGACCTACCTGCGCCGTGTCATGAAGGAAGAGGCCCGCGGAGCCGGCCTGGGCGTCTGCTGGGAAGCTAATATCATCTACCAGTATCTTTACGAGGACGGCAGCCAGAACCAGCGATTCCTTCCGGTCGTGCTCGCGGACAAGGATGTGCGCTACATCCCGACGCCTTTGCGCGGATTCGCCCGCTATGAGATACGGACGGGCGCTGGTTACGAGAGCCTGTACCGGCGGATCACTGATCAGCCGCGCACCGTGAAGCCGCCGATCGGGAAGCTGCGAAAACTGGCCAGCCGAAGCTGAAATCAAGTACACGTGTTCTGTCGGAAAGAGCGATGGGTTCGTCTTCCAGTCAACGGAGGAATTCGAGAAAACGTAAGCAGAGAGTCGTTGAGGACGGCTGATCGCGCATGCTAGCACCCGTAGCTTTGCTTAAGGCTCATTCCCGTCGCGCTCTTGAACATACGCGCAAGAACAGTGCGCTGTGAGTCGTCGAGCAGCGGAAACAGAGACCTCAATTGCATCCCGGCCTTGCCCTCCGCCGTTAGCGACGAATTCAATTCGCGCTGCTTCTGCTCCGCGCGTGACCGCAGCACTGTGACGCCAATCAATATCCGACAGCAGACATCGCAGATGGCGGACGGTTCCGGGGAATCCTGCACGACGCCATTGTAGGCGCCCTGGAGGGGCCTGTCAGTCTCCACACTCAGCGGCGTCTCAAAACGAATGTCGAATCGGTCCAGTTCCGGAAAGGGCCGCTGGCTTTCGAACTCGGATTGCAGCCATTGACAGTGGTCAAGTGCGGTCTGCGGGCTTTCCGCAATCAGCGGCTCATCCCCGCAGGCGTTGGCGAGCAATTCCAGGGCGTCCCGTAATTCCTGGTCAAGATAAAGCGCCGGATGCGACTCAATGATGTTCGCTAGGATGCTGTAACCCAACATTGGCTCGTCGAGAGCAAGTGCATCGTCAAGAAACTGGGTGAGAGCGATACGTTCGTGATCCCAATGCGGAATCATCTGCGAGCGGATGTCGGTGATGAAGCTTCCGGAGTCCGTGTGCAGGGAATAGCTGAAGGACTCCAGCGGGCAAAAGACGCGGACAAGTACCCGGTCCGGTATTTGTCCGACGCGCGGATCGTCGGCTATCCACGACAAAACCATCCGCAGGATGTACTCCGCGTGCCGTGGCCCGTCGAGAACCAGACCTACCCAGCTCCCGGACCAATACACACAAGGAACGGGAACCAGGGGGAGTGCATCGGAACAGTGAGGGCAGGCTAGTCCGGGCAGCCGCGTTGCCGGCCATGACTCGATGATGGGTTTGGCTTCGACCTGCAGATGCAAGGGTATCGGCGCGACAGCGGGCTTTCCGCAGGTTTTACAAGGGCCGCTTATTTCGCAGTGTACCGGAAATCTATTTTCCACGGCGCATACCCCGGAGCGTGCGCGTCGGATAGATGAGCAAGAGAGCGGCGGAGGAACGAAGCAGGTCGCCGGGGTCGGAAAGAGGCTCGGCGGAGCATTCAATCTCGGCTTCGTAGCGAAAGCCTTCCGATGCGACGACGCTCAGCGAGAACGCATCAGTCTCGCCCGCCTTCAACACGAATTGAGCGTGCGCCGCAGAAAGAAGGTCGGCGGAGTCAGAATCCGAGATATCCGCCTGCAAAGAAAATTCCGGGCATGGTGCGCCCGGCGTCGGCAGCCGAAACAGGCGAACCGCTTCGCGGCGCTTGACCTTGAGCAGCATGGTTTTGATCTTGACAGTCTCGCCGGAAAGATTGGTCACGGTGAAGCGAACGTTCGCCTCGCGCGGCGAATAGTGCAGGGCCTCGATCTCCTGCTCAAGAATATCCAAGACGAGAAGGACGCGATCGGCGACCGGTGCTGGCTGCGCCGCGCTTACCATTTCCTTAATGAACTGAACGAGCAGACGGTGCTGGATGGCGCGATCGTTGTCCGGCTTTGCAATCGAAAAATGGTCCGAGCCAGGAACCTTGAACGGATCGCCGAAGTATTTCGCACCAGCGAACGGCTCGACCACCTGCTGCCGGATCAAGTTCTTCAGGACGATGAAGGTGTCCTCGACCAGTTCCTTGCCCCGGATTGCAGGCTTGCCGGCTTCCTTGAGGTTGGTGAAGTCCCGATCCAGATCATTCAGCCACTCATTATTCCGAACAAAGCGCAATGCGTCGGCCTGGGCGTGGCCCAGGAGGCGCGCCAAAGGAGAGAGCCAGTCCGCATAAGTCGAACCCAGCGAAGGGGAGGCGACGAGAAACAGGCCGATCTCCGTTTCCGTGGCGACAAGGTCCATCGCTCGCTGGACGATCAGCCTTCGGACGATAATCCCGCCCATGCTGTGGCAGACAAATATCAACAGCGGACACTCAAAGAGACCGTCCAGCCGCATGTGCTCCTTGAGAGCATCGACAATGTCGCCCAGGCTGTAGCTGCCGCTGAAGATCCCCGTCCGGTACGTAAAGACATAGATGCCGAGGGATGGGAGATCCGGTTCGTCTTTCACCAGGTCCGGCCAATAGGCCCCGTTTTCATTGCGCCAGCACCCTTCGCCGCTGGAGAGGATGCCGTGCACAAACACCACGGAGGCTCGCGCAGCGGGTTTTCGCAGCCATTCACCTTGCATCTTTCACCAATTTTGATTAGACCCTAATCTGGCTCATCGCGTTGAGGCAATGAGCCGGGACGACGGCTTTGAAGACAGGGCCGACGACTGTGCCTGCCTACTTTCATTGCGAAAGGCACGCGGCAGACTCAGGTAGACGTTTTGAAAAACTTGTCAAATCGGGACTGCCGTCTGGCAACGCGCCTGCTTTTCGGCTGTGCCGGAACTGTGTCCGAACCCGATCTGTTGAAGCCGCCGGAGTTGCTGTTTGAGCGAAAGCAGATTCCCCGGTTTGTTGTAAATATTAGGAATAGCCGAAAAGCGATGGAGCTCTTGGACGCCACGAGGCTCCCTTGGGCGCAGGAGGTCGTCCGTTCGAATCGGACCGCCCCGACCAACAGAATCAATCAGATGTGGCCTCCCATGGATGGCGCGGATTTTCGATGTAGATAAAAATGAGGATGAGCAAATTCCCAAAGGCGATATGTCGGGCTCACACGCTAGTTTTTTCCGGCGCGTCAAAGCATGATACCCGTTGCTCAGATCTTTTTTTGTTGTGCCGCGGTCTTCGACCCGTCGTGGTTCGCCTGATATCCCTCAATGCGCTCTCGCTCCCAATCGAGCGCTGAATCGCGGGTAATCGCCGGACCGACAACCGTCATACTCGTAAAACGCTTCCCATCGGTATCGTGCTCCTCGGCCCGTCCCTCAGGGTCATTAGTGATCGCTTACTGAACAATCGTTCTGCCATCATTGGCGTGGTGACTTGGATTTGTTTGAAACGTGTGTGGCGCCCTTTTGTCGTGAATATTGATAAGAGGAAGCGACAGAATGACGCAATCCCAAGTTATCCCCCGGCCGACAATTCAGGCTTTGCGTGCCGTGGCGGAGCGGCGCTGTCGCAGTTTAGAACCCGAAGGCGACAAGACAATTGCACACGGCCTTGCTTTACTAAAACGCTTGTAGCACTTATTATTAACTAAAAGGAATGGCAACTTGGATAAAATGGAGAATCTCAAGAGCTCAATGAAAGCATTAGCTGCCTCTATAGTCTTCGTGCTCGCTCTGGTCGTCGGCGGCTCGCTTTCATTTTCCATACCACGCGGCACAAAAGATAGCCAGACCAGTATCGGGTTCCCGACCCTTCGTCATAACGGAACTTCTTCCAGTAATACGGCCGCAATTGTGACCTCTTCTACTACCTCGAAACCCAACGTTATGGCGGGCTGGTATACGGATGTGGATCCACAAATTTGGGTTTCAGGTGATGCAACCGCCCGCTTGGCCCGAATCTATTCATGGCGCGAACATGGTACTAGGCACGACCACAGACCCTCGTGCTCCGACGCTATCCATTTCCGCACTTACTGACTACGAAGGGATGAGAGTGGAGGATATCTTTAATGGTCTTTACGAGTATAAGATTGATTTCAAAAGCGACTGCACGAAAATGATTTTTGCCAGCGCTGCCGGTTACGATTGTCCGACTGGTTCATATTTACATAAACGTGCTATTTTCTTTTACCAAGGAAGTCTTCCTTTCGCTATCTTTGACAATATCGATAATGAGACGTCTCGGCAGGTCGTCAGATCGTTTTTGTTTCGGTAGAGGATGATTGTTGCATTATGGAGACACCGCGCCGAAGATTGCGGCCAAGTCCGAAATACTCCTCATTGCAGCATCTCTGGTGGGAGCGAAGTCTTTAGTCTGCAGCCAACCGGTCCCATAACAAAAGGAGGACGAGGTCTCTATGCATTCAGCTGTCACATTACGTTCTACCAGGGTTAGGCCGACGACTGGATGCCGCAATAGCCAGCTCTTCCTCAAGTCGCCGGTGGAGGCAACGATTGCAGCGCCTGTCCCCGAGGCTGGATCGAACCCGGCAAGCTGCGCCGCTTCCGTCAGCACGGCACCGAGCGTCTTGTTGGGCCACAGTAAACCAACAATATCCAGTACTTCTTGATCAGTAAAGTTTGGCACCTGCACGGCGGCAAGGCCGACCTGCCACGCCCTGCCAGGGCCACATATTTCTAATGGCTTCAATGGGACATCGCGCGACGTTCCATTCGGGCGCAGCTCGTTACACGATGAGAAAGCTGTCGGATTACTTGACGAAAATGTCCCCTCCTTAAGGCCCCACCAACTTGATCTAGAGGCAACCGTTATACGCTGTGATCGATCACCCAATAGTTGTGATAGTTGTGGAACAACTTTCGTCGCAACGAACAATACATTGGTGAGCTCCCACCCAACGAGCCTGTGCCCGTTAACAAAATAATCTATTGGGTGAATCAGTGAAATGTCTTCAACAGCGTCGTTTGCAGCATACACATGCGCAACTAAGACTCCGGACATGGTTGTTTTGGTGTAGCCGATGAAGTCCGTCTGGAAGTAGAGGTAGGTTCCGTCGGTGTCTACTCCGGTACAACGGCCGGCACCGGGCACCACAATCGTTGTGCCGGAGATCAATGCGCCTGTCGTTGAATTGTATTGGTTGTAATAGCACGAGCTGTCAGTGTCATTGATGAAAAAGTTGCCATTCGGCAAGACGACGAAGCCGTCGGAAGTTGATGAAGCGGGCGCTGCTATGGTCACCGGCCCCCTTACGACCACTCCGGTGGCGATATCAAGGCCGTAGACTACCAGGCCTTCACCAGAAAAATAGCCGGTCATCGCGTACAGCACTCCATTGGAATACGAGAGGTCCTGGATGCCGAACCCCGGGCGTGGGTTGGGCAGCGCACCAATATCCGCCCCGCCAGCCCCGTTGTTAAATGGTGCTATTCTGATTGAATCCGTAGGTCCGAAGACTTCGGATAACTCGGTGTAGTAGATGTTATTGCCAACGACCTCCACACCCCTGCCATTGTTTGAGTCGAACGAACCAGTTGGAAGAAAGGAATTCACCAAAACCCCGCCGCCGCCGAAGTCGTTGGTCTGAATCGGCCCGTTGCCGACGCTCGCGTTGTTACCAGTGATCAGCTGGGCCGTCGCAACTTCACATAACATGACCGCTGCGCACACTAATAAGAGCGCCGGAGACGCGTTCGCCACGACGGCTTTCGGAATCAAACGAGAACAGTGGAGCATAGCAATCTCCTTAGCGGTCAGAGCCGCGTTGAGTGGTTAAAAGCGCCGGCCCGAGTGTAGCTATGCCGGTTATGTACAAATGTTCAAATGGGTGACTACTTTACCACAAAGGGCTGGGTTTGGGAATAGAATTCTATATTCGATGCTATCTGGTACCCGTAGTACGTAAGTCAGTTTGCTGCCCTCGGCAGGCCGCGGGGAGCCATCGATGCCCCTTTGGTTCGAATTTCTGATCCGGAGCCTCCTGGTTAGAACTATCTTCGAACCGCTATGGGGTGCTCATCATCTGTGCGCGCGGTGCTACAAATGACCTCGCGGAACTCATGTATTTCCGAGATTATGCGGTTCGAAGGTACGCATCCGGAGGGGACTTCCAATGAAACACCAGCCACGGATGCTCGAAAATTGCTGAACAGAAGCCCCCTATCGGCGGTTCGAATATCTCCGATCACAAACCCGCCCGGAAGGATGAGACGATCGAACCGCGAGCGAGACGGCGGCTCCAGCGACTTCCAGGTGGCCCGGAGAGCGCTCAACGGCTCCATGATTTTATCGAGATCGGCTCGCACCTGAGGGAGATCCGTGGTCTTCTGCGCCTTGTTCTCTAGCGCCATCCGTTGATCGGCTAGTCTCTTCTTCTGCACTAGCAGGTTGCGGAAAAAAGGCGGATTCCGACGTGACGCCGGAACAGACTGCGTCGTCTATGTTTTATGCGAGGCGACGACCAACAACAAAGTGGAGTGTTCAGCTATATCTCGGCGGAGCAGCGGGTCCCGCAGAAC
>DASYXM010000070.1:0-47156 GCA_035934795.1 Bryobacteraceae bacterium
GGTTCTGCGGGACCCGCTGCTCCGCCGAGATATAGCTGAACACTCCACTTTGTTGTTGGTCGTCGCCTCGCATAAAACATAGACGACGCAGTCTGTTCCGGCGTCACGTCGGAATCCGCCTTTTTTCCGCAACCTGCTAGGGCCGCGTCCGCGTCGACGACCAATGTCACGGACCGTGTGAAATGATGCTCAAGCCGGGCACGCCACGGTAGTCGCTGCCATTGTGGGTCACGAGCGGGAGATCGTAGAGCAGCGCCGTGGCAGCGATCCAGGCGTCCGCGCACTCGACGCGAAATCCCCTCGCTTGAGCCGCCACCGTCACTTCCGCCCATTTTGTGCAAAGCGCCCGGCTAAACGGAAGGATAACGAACGGCTCCAGATACCGGCTCAGCCAATTGCGCCTTACTTCGCCCCATTTTCGTTGGATGACCCACCGGTCCAGTTCCGCAACCGTCATGAACGACAGCACGAGCGTGTTGCCCGCAAGCTCGGAGTCGTAGAGCGCGCCGAGGGAATGGTTCTTGAAGAGGAACGAAACAACGTCGGTATCGACGACAAGCCGTCGGCTCATGCCGCGGGATCGGATTTGCTGGCTTTGCCGTGGCCGCGCCATTCATTCAGCGCCGCGAGGAAATCTTCAATCGGCTCGTCTTCGGGCCAGAAGTCGCCGTGCAGCACTCGCACATCGGTAACCGGACCCTTAGCTTGCTGAGCGATCAGCTCGTCCAACGTCGGGCTGGCATCGAAATTGCGGCTAGAATCGTTCGAAGTCGACTTCACAAGCACCGCCCGCACTCAGTATAACAACGCTCACTGGAGGACATCCGACGTCTTCGCCGACCCCTATGCGTATGCCGCGCGATAGATCTCCAACGCGGCGTCGGCATCGAACTTCCGGGGGCTGAACTTGCCGGTCCACTGCGCGGCGGCTTCCTCGGCGAGCCTCGGCAGCGCGCCCTCTGGAATCTCAGCATCGCGCAAGGACCCGGGCAGCTCGGCGCGCTGGGCGAGTTTGCGCAGTAGCGCTGGCAGATCGAGATCGGCGACGACCTCACGCAGTCGCGCGTCATCGGAGCCCTCGACGGACCATTCGAGAACGTGCGGCAGCACCAGCGCGAGCGCCGCTCCATGGGCCAGGCCGTAACGCGCGGTCAGAGGCTCCGCGCAAGCATGCGCCGCGCCGAGCATGGCGTTCTCGACGGCCAATCCGCCAAAGTGCGCGCCGAGGAGCATCGCGCCGCGGGCGCTGACGTCTTCCGGCTCCTTGAGCACGCGCTCGAAATTCGATCCGAGCAGCCTCCAGGCCTCGCGCGAAAAACACTCGGATACGGCGCTGCGGCGAGTGGAGATCAGTGTTTCAAGAGAGTGTGCGATGGCGTCGAAGCCGGACGCCGCGGCCACCGCGGGAGGTTGCGTCAAGGTCAGACGCGGATCGAGAATCGCGGTGCGGTACACGATGCGAACATCGCCGCAGGTCATGCGCGTCTTGGCGTCCACATCGAAGATCGACGCGTAGGACTGCGCCTCGCTGCCCGAGCCAGCCGTAGTAGCAACCGCGACCATGGGATGCAGCGGCTGGCTGGCCTTGCCGTAACCCCAATAATCGCGGATCGAGCCGCCGTTGGTCAGCACGAGATTGATCGCCTTGGCGCAATCGAGCGAGCTCGCCCCACCGAGTCCGACAACCAGGTTGACGTTGTGCGGGGCGGCGAAGCGCGCGCCCTCCTCCACCATCGCCACAGTGGGGTTCGCCGTGAATTCGTGGAACGCAAAAACGTCCATGCGGCGGGCCTTGAGCGAGCGCAACGCTTCCTGCGCATGTCCGGCCGCGACCATCCCCTGATCCGCCACCAGCAGGCAACGCGTGCCGCCGAGCTCTCGTGCGACCTCTCCCAGGCGCGCGAATTCTCCGGGGCCGAACACGATGCGGGTGCGGGGTCGAAAGTCGAAGGGGGTCATGTTCCTCTCACGGGGTACATTGCCACGGGCGCCGCGGGATCGGGAGCCGTGCGCAGCAGAGATCGTACCGCGTCGACACACAGCACGGCGGCGTGTTTCGAGGCGGGTTCGAGGCCACCCACGGCATCCTCGATGGCGGAGGCGGTCAACGCCTCGAGATCGGCGCGCGTCTTGCCGGTCATCCACTCGGTGAGCGCCTCGCTCGCCGCAATCGATGCCGTGCAGCCACGGGTGAGAAAGCGGGCCTCCGCCACGCGGCCTGCTTCAAATCGCGCCGACAGCCGCATTACATCTCCGCAGGCAGGGTTAGTGACATCCACTTTCACGCCGGGGGCGGGCACTTCACCGGCGTTGCGAGGGTTCCGAAAATAGCCCAGCAGACGCTCGCTGTGCATTCGTGTTTCAATTATCGCTGAATGGATGCGAGCGACAAAGTCGTGGAGGTGGTGGCGGCCGTCATCGAACGGGACGGCCCGGAGGGGAAATTGATCCTGATCGGGCAGCGCAAACCGGAAGGACGGCACCCCGGTAAATGGGAGTTTCCGGGTGGCAAAGTGGAACCCGGTGAGCAGCCGCGCGCGGCGCTGGCCCGCGAGTTGCGCGAGGAACTGGCGATCGACGCCGTGATCGGCCGCGAACTCGAGGGCTACGACTTCCAATACCGGCCGGAGTCGCTGACGCGCCTGACGTTCTTCCACGTGACGGAATATTCCGGTGAGATCGCGAACCTGGATTTCGCCGCGCTCGCGTGGGTACGGCGGGAAAACCTTCCCGGATACGATTTCCTCGACGGCGATGTGGAATTTGTGAAACGGTTGGCGGGTTAGGAGAAGCTACAACGCGGCGCGGGAGGCCGCAGGCCGCGTGCTGAGAAACGCCAGGAATTCCTGGGTATCGGTGGTCATGCCTTTGTCGAAGGTCGCGACCACGTTACCGTCCGGGTCCATAAGGGCGTAGTAAGGAATGGCGACGGTCATGAATTTGTCGTCCTGGAGCTTCTGATTCTCCTCGGATTCTTTGTCGGTGCCATCCGTGTAAAGCTCCACCAGCACCAGCGATTTCGTCGCTTCGGCGATGGGCGGACGCGGGAACATGTTGGCCTTCATCCAGTGGCAATTCGTGCAAGCGTAGCCGGTAAAGGTCACCAACACCAGCTTGTTCTCCGAGCGCGCCTGATCGAGCGCCTGGCGATACTGATTCTTCAGCCAGACCTGGCCGCCTCCAGCGCCATTACGTCCGTTGAAATTCAGCAGACTGGCCGACGGCGCCGGCACATAGGCGTCGATCTGGCCGAGCGAGGCGCCGAACATCCCGGGTAAGAGGCTGCACGCCATGGCGAGGAAAAAGCTCCCCACCATCAGGCGGCCGATGCGCAATGGCTCACCCGCTTCGACGCCTTCCAGTCGCAGCAGTCCTAGCAAGTACAGACCCGCGAGCGTGAACATCACGAACCAGGCGGCGAGGAATCGCTCCCGCGTGATCCAGCCGAGCTGCAGCACTTGATCGACGTTGCTCAAATACTTGATCATGGCCGCGACGAGAACAAAGCCCATGACTACCTTCACGCGCGCGAGCCATCCGCCGCTTCGCGGCAACTTCTTCAGATACGACGGAAACGCCGCCAGCAGAAAGAATGGCGAGGCCAAGCCCACGGCGAACGCGATCATCCCGAGCACGGGGGCGAGTCCCTTGGATTGGACAGTCGCGACCAGCAGGCTCCCCATGAACGGCCCGATGCAGGCGAACGAGGTCAGCGCGAAGGTCAGGCCCATCAGCAGCGTTCCGAAATAACCGCCGTGCCGTGACGCTGAATCGAGTTTCGTCAGCAGGCCGGAGGGCAGCGTGAGCTCGAAGGCTCCCAATAAGCTGAGCGCGGCGGCTCCGAAGACGAGCGCAATAAATCCGTTGACCCACGGGTTCGCACCGAGCTGATTCACGCCGAACGGTCCCACCGCGGCGGTGACGCCCAAACCCAGCGCGCAGAACAAAACGACAATGCCGAGGGAAAACACCAGCGCTTGTCCCAATCCACGATGGTGCGGCCCACCCTTTTGATTGAGGAAGAATGAAACCGTGATGGGAATCATGGGGAACACGCACGGCGTGAAAATCGACGCGAGCCCCAGACCAAAAGCCGTCAGCAGGAACATTCCAGTGCCCGCACCGGCGCCGAACGGTGGGCCGGCAGGAGAAGGACCCGCACCGCTGGCCGCCGGAGCGGCAGGCACCGAAGCCGAGTCATTCGCTCCAACCGAGCTCGACCCAGGAGCCGGCGCCGAATTCACGGCTAACAGCACTTCAGCCGTCTTGACTTCCGCGTACCCGCCGGGAACCTTGAACCCCACCGGCGCGGACGCAGACGCGTCCACGTTCAAAGTGAACGCCGCCGATTTCCGGCGAGGCGGAAGGCACTGGCGCTCATTGCAAGCCTGGTAGCGAACCTGCGCGGCGAGCTCGACTGGGCCGGCCTGGGCGCCCTTGGCCAGGACCGCGACGATCGGAAAATCGACGTCCTTTTCGAAAGTCTCAGTGTCGATCTGGAAATTGGGATCGAACTTGCGAACCGGAGGCGGTTGATAAAACTTTACGGAGGCGATCGCCGGATTCTCGGTCAGCCCGGCGGTCGTCTGAATCGGTCCGCCCTTCGGCGTCGTCAAGGAATAAAGATGCCAGTTAGGTTGGAGCGTCGCTTTTAAGTGCAAAGGCACTGAAGAACCGGCGGGGGCGTGTTGGAGATCCGAGGTAAGTGTCCATTGGACCGGATCGAGGCGCTGGCCGAACGCGGTCATCGGCGATAGCCCGAGGGCGAGCCATCCGAACGCGATCGTCAGTGCAGTGCGCTTCATGACCCGACTTCCCTTTGATTCACTCGGGGCGCTTTAGGTTGCAGCCACCTGGGACGCCGTACGGGACAGCTCCTCTTCTATTTTCTCATTTGTTTTGCCGCGCGCGAACTCGGCCGCCACCCGGATGGCGTTCTTGATCGCCTTGGCGTTCGACCGGCCGTGGCAAATAATGGTGACGCCTTTCACACCCAGCAGCGGCGCGCCGCCGTATTCGGAATAGTCCACGCGCTTGCGGAAATCGCTGTACGCTTTCTGCGAAAGCAGCGCTCCCAGCTTACGAGTGACGGTGGCGGCGAGCGACTCGCGGAGCATGTCCTTGATCATGTCCACTAATCCTTCGCTCACCTTGAGCGCCACGTTGCCAATGAAGCCGTCGCACACGATCACGTCGACCGAGCCGACGAAAATGTCGCGTCCCTCGACGTTGCCCGTAAAATTGATCGGCAACGCCTTGAGCAGCGGTGTAGCGGCGCGCGTTAGTTCGTTGCCCTTGTGTTCTTCCTCGCCGATCGAGAGCAGGCCGACGCGCGGATCGCGGTTATGGAAGATAGTGCGCGAATAGATTTCGCCCATCACCGCGAACTGCGCCAGCATTTCGGCGGTGCAATCGACGTTGGCGCCCACGTCCAGCACCACGACCGGCGTCCCCTTCATGGTTGGGAATGCCGAGGCCAAAGCCGGGCGCTTGACGCCGCGCACCATGCCGTGAATCATTTTGGCCGTCGCCATCACGGCGCCCGTATTGCCCGCCGAAACCATGCCTTCCGCGGCTCCATCGCGCACCAGGCGCATGGCGACGTGCACGGAGGAATCCTTTTTGGAGCGGACGGCCCGCGCGACCGAATCCTCCATGGTGATAACCTCGGACGCGTGATGAACGGCGATGGGAAGGCTCCCCGCCTCAGGATGGGTGGCCAATTCCGCGCGGACGACATCTTCCGGGCCGACCAGGACGACCTTGACCTGCAGATCCGCGGCGGCCTGGATCGCTCCTTCGACCTCGGACTTGGGCGCGTGATCGCCGCCCATTGCGTCCACCGCGATTGTCAGCATAAAGGATCGGGCCGTTAACTACTCGTCCATTGACTATTCGTCCACTGACTACTCTTCCACCACCTCGATCACTTCCCTGCCCTTGTATTTGCCGCAGTGCGGGCAGACGCGGTGAGGAAGCTTCGGTTCGTGACAATTCGGGCACTGGGCCAGTCCGGCCGGGCGCAAGGAATCGTGGGTCCGGCGCGCGGAAGTGCGCCGCTTGGAATGTCGTCGTTTTGGATTAGGCATGTTGTTCTCACTCGCGAACGCCGCGGCGTCCGCCTATTTTAAGTTGTTGGAGCGCCGCCCAGCGGTCGTCCAAGGCCGCCGTCTGGCACTGGCACTGGTTCTGATTGCGGTTGCGCCCGCACTCCGGGCAGATTCCCTTGCAATCGTCCCTGCAAACACGCTGCATCGGCAGCGCGAGTAAAACCTGTTCCCGTAGGACATCGTTGAGCTCCAGGCCGTCGCCTTCGTAGAAGCCCATCTCCGCCTCGCCCGCGTCGATCTCCTTTTCGTCGCCGTACCCTTCGGACACCGGCCGATAATACAGCACGAAATCGGAATCGATCGGAAACCGCGCCGCCTCCAGGCACCGGTCGCACGCGGACTCCATCGGAACCATTAGGTGGCCGGTCGCCCGGATCTCGCCCAGCGAACCCGTCACCAGCTCCACCTTGCCCGCGGCCTTCAACGGTCCGGCCTGGCGAAGCTCCGCGTCCAGATAATCGATCGCCCCGGGAGCCACTTCCACATCGAACCGGGCCGCGCGGACTTCCAGATCCCTAACGTGAACGAACACGGCGCACCTCTACCTGGCGGCTGGAGCCGAAACTGTAAGTATATCAAGGGAGTGGACCTTTTGTCGCAGCTTCTGCAGAGGCGAACGGTTCCTACTATACTGGGCGTCGCCGGGTTTGCTATTGGAGCGCGGGGGATTTGAGTATGAATGAACTTAGCGCCTTGCTGTGCCTGTTTCTGTACGTTATTGGACACGTGAAGGAACGCTGCGTGCGCCACATCGCGAGGAGGTGGAACCGAGGCGAGGCGGTGGTCACCAGACGCGCGATTTCGGGAGAATGGGGAGCGAAACTCGAGATTGACTATTCTTTCGAGATCGATGGGCAGCCCCACGCCGGGGAGTTTCGGCGGCGATACATGATACGGCGCTATGCAGAAATCGAACCGGCCTTTGAAGATGGGGCGCGCATCGAGATCCTCGTCGACCCGAAAAATTTGGATCGCTCGTATTTCCCCCTTCCACTCGGGCGTTGGGGCTTTGTGTACGCCGCTTCGATGGTGCTTCTGCTATTGGTCATGCCCGTAAAGATATGGCTCACGAACGGGAAGATCCCTGAAGCGGAGTGGAGGCCTGTTCGCTATTCGCGACTCTTTCAGATTCGATTCCCTGGAGATGCCGTGCCAATGAAAGGAATCGCGGAGCAGATGGCTCTAGCCGGCAACCGCCCCGACCTCAATTCTTGGTTTTGCCAGCGCGAAGGATATTACTTTCAAGCCGATTATTACGAATACCCGACTCCTCCCGTTCCCGATGAGGTTTTTGCGCTGGTGCGGAGCTT
Source organism: Bryobacteraceae bacterium (assembly GCA_035934795.1). GTDB lineage: Bacteria > Acidobacteriota > Terriglobia > Bryobacterales > Bryobacteraceae > Palsa-187. The sequence goes on from DASYXM010000070.1 coordinate 7,421, forward strand.
GAACCAAAAGGCGTCGGGACAAAATCCTTCCACGGAGCACGCCCTCGCATACTCGGGGAAGAGGGCCGGAAAAACCGTCAGATGGCCGGACTCAACGGGACGTCGCTTCGAATATTCGCACCCCGACCGAGTGGTCGAAGTATACGTGTCCGGCCGCTCCGCCTGCGTGATGTCAACGAACTGGTATGCCTGGGCCGGCTTACATCGGTTTTTCGATTCGAGGCAGCCCACGGAGGACCTCAATTAGAGCATTTTCACAGTAATCGTGGTCCGTTGTGGGGCATGGCTTCCGCCTTGCCGCCGGGCTTCCGCCCGGCGATTCGCCAAGAGCAACGGGCAAGCCGCGCAGAAGCGCGGCTGCAGCCCGGAAGGGCTGCCCCACAAGAACGGTCGACGCTATCTATGAAAAAATGCTCTAACCGGCCGCTGGAGGCGTTACGCACCGGCGGACCAGCATCGCGGTGATCACGCCGAGTCCTAAAGTAGATGCGCCGACCAGTACGTGCGCTGCCACCGTGTACACCAGGGCGTCCGGATGTTTGGTCGGCTGCGAGAAGGAAATCAGGACCATACCCAAGGTGATCTGGACGCCCATCAGGCAGCCCATGATAGTGACGGGAGGCCGCAACGACCGGTTCTCGGGAACCTGCGTGATGATCACCAGCATGCAGAGACCGAACACCACGACCAGGAAGGCCCCCAGGATGTGCCATAGCACGCTCGCGAGGTTGTGCCGGAAGGCCGCCCCCAGCATGACTTGCAGGACCAGCGCGCCCACGGTCGTATTCGAAAGCGATCGCAATGAGGGCCAGCCCTTGTCCATCACTTGCTCTGGTTTCTTTTCCCAGCCGGGCCACGTGAACACCGCTACGGCGACCAGAATCGCGAACAGGAATTCGGCGAGAATCGCATGGAAGAAGCCCACACTTGGCGACAGAGGGGCGCTGGCGCGTCCGAGCAGCGCTTCGACAAAGACCAGCACGAGCGCGATCCCGGCGAGCCCGGCTGCGCGGCCGCGCTTCCTCGCGATCGTGATCCAGAGCGCCAGAATCAGAACGAGGGTGCCGCCTACTTCGGCAACGTAACGATGGCCCAGCAGGGAAAAGATCGACGCTTTCGCCACCGAAGAAGCTTCCGTTCCCGCGAGCGCCAGCGTGTTGGTCAGCACGGCGCCCGAAACCAGATTCACCAGCACCGCCACGGCGACCAGCACAGCGAAGCTGAAAATCCAAGAGCCTTTCATAGGCCAGAACCACCCAGGTGGAGGAATCCACCAGCCCGCGGAACCCTGAGCGTCAGCGAGGGGAGAAAGCATTCGGAAACACCATTGATTCGCGCCCCCTCCGTCCGCGAGCTAATTCGCTGGTCCCTCCCCTTCCTGACGGTCGGGGTTCCGAAGAGCCGGCGCGAAGATCCCATACGCCATGGCGTCTTTCGTGCCGCCGTCGTGGGGGCAACCGGTTGCAAATCTCCACGAGGCGCGGCGCGGGCCGGCGCGGAAGCATGGATGAACAGGGGCGGCTCAATGTAGCCGATCCCGCGCCCGCACATCGCCATGCCGACCCACAATGTGATCGAAAGTGCGGCGGCGAGCTTGGATGTTCCCGTAAGCCCCGAGGCATCGAGCGCCGCACCGTTGCGGTAAACGCCTCGACGAAACGCGAGCCCATGGATCAGGATCAAGGCCAGGATGATCATCTTCGCGCGGAAGAAAATGTTGTAGTAATACTCTTCGGCCTTGGCTCCGAACAGCAGCACGCCGAAGGTGACCATCAGCGCGAAGCCAATCCATTTAGGGGTCCTGAGCCTGTCCAGAAGATCCGCGACTGGATAATTCCGGAGCCCCGCGCCGAGCAGGCGCAGGTCCGTCACCAGAATCATGCAGCCGAAAAACGCGAGGGCCACCATGTGGAGCGAAAGAATAGCCGGATAGACGATGGCGGAGCCCCGCAGGTCGGTGAACAACGCCGTACTTTGCAGCCACAGGCAGAACGAGAGCATGCTTCGGTTTCAGAGTCCCGGATCGATGAAGCCGATGAAAATACCGCCAAAAACCACCGACGCCCATAAAGTAAGCGACGCGCATGCCACGGCCTTGGCCCCGGCAGAGGCGCCTCGACGCACGGTTTCCCGGTGAATCGAAAAATGGAAAACCAGCGCCGCCGCAAGGCACGCCATCTTGATGAGGAACGCCCAGTTGAGGTAGTACATATCGGGGTCCGTCGAAAACATCAGCGGTCCTGAGAAAAAAATCAGGACCAGACCCGCCAGGGTCCACGGGAACAGGCTCTTGCTCAATTCCGCGGGCTCCTGCCGCGTCAGCCCGACCCCCAACAGCCGGAAATCCACCAGGGCAATGGAGCCGATCAGCAGAGCGAACCCGATGATATGTGCGCACTCCAGGGCAGGAAAAATCAATTCGGAACCGTTCAAAGGGTTCGCGTTGGCAGCCTGTATAATCACGACGATTCCCGATGCCGCTACGCTGCGATGCGCGGACTTGGCGATGCCACCTTGAGGAGCATACCACGTTCGCCCGGCCGGGACGCTCGAATTTGGTTACATCGAGGTCAGTGACCGGAATGTGACGCCCATGCGCTAGTGTAAGCGTGACAGCACGTGTTAGAATCGCCTGGTTTGTTTATTGAAAAAGGGGACAGACTACTCTGTCCACGGCCGTTCACTACCGCGCAGTCAAATCTCATGGGCGGGGACAGGGCCCGGAACGGATGCAAAAGGCGCGCGGTCTGTCCCCTTTTTCACGCGACGCTCCGGAGAAATCGATGGCCGAAAATTTGCTCAATTCCTCGCCCTGGACCTTCCCGATCCTCGAAGTGACCCACATCGTCAGCTTCGCCATCGCCATCGGCACTGTGGCATTGGTCGACTTTCGCCTTCTGGGCCTGGCGATGTTGCGTCAGACGCCGGGACGGCTGACGAAAGATACCGGCGTGTGGACGGTCGTCGGCCTTTCCACCGCGATTTTTTCGGGATTGCTGATGTATTCGACGGACCCCGACAAGTTCTATTTGAACGTCTCGTTTCTGTTTAAGATCGCATGCCTGCTGGTGGCGATCCTGTTCCACTACACCGTCCATCGCAGAGTCGCGCTGTCGGATTCGCCCGGCAGCAGGGGCAAACTGGCGGCGTGTGTCTCGATCGCGTTGTGGGTCGCGGTGGTGTTCGGCGGGATCTTCATCGAATTCGTCAAGGAAGGCTTGAGCTTCAGCTAAGAGATCCATTATAAGTTCCATGCTTTCCCTCGCCATCTGGCTTCAGCAAACCGGGCTCATGCGCGCGCTCCGCGAATCCGACCGCGGTTATGAAATCCTGCTGTCGCTGCACGTGTCGTTTATCGCTCTTTTCGGCGCGACCATCGCGATGTCGAACCTGCGGCTGCTGGGCGTCGCGCCACGCGGTTATCCGGTTGCCGATATCGTCGACCAGTTGCGCGTGCCAAAGCGAATCGGCTTTCTGTGCGTGGCCACCTGCGGGTTCCTGCTGTTTGGGATGAAGGCGGAAGAATATTACCTCAACGTCTTTTTTCGGATCAAAGTGCTGCTCTTCCTGACGGTCGCGGCGCATGCGCTGATTTTTCGGCCGCCCGTGTACAATCGTTTGAGCGAATCGGCGGCGGACTCGCCGCTGCCGGCGCGGGCGAAGCTCGCGGCGGGGTTTTCTCTGGTGGTGTGGTTTGGTATCGTATGCGCTGGACGAGGGATCGGATATATTCATCCACCGCCGTTCTCGCATCATTTTTAGCAGGCGCGAGCAGTTTGTTCGGCGAGAAAGGGCCACGATGCAGATTGCAAATCTGTTGAACTCTTCGGAACTGACATTCCCGATCCTCGAGTGCTTTCACATCGCGGGATTCATCATCGCGATCGGCACCACGGCGATCGTGGATTTCCGCATTTTAGGCTACGGCCTGCTGGGACAGACGCCGTCCCAACTTATGAAAAGTACCCGATTCTGGACGCTGGGAGGATTGCTGGTGGCGATCTTCACCGGCCTCGGGTTGTATTCGTCCGACCCCGATACGTACTATCTGAACTTGTCGTTCCTGTTTAAGATCGCCTGCCTGATTCTTGCGATCATCCTGAACTACACGATACACGGCAAGGTCGCCAAAGCGGACTCGACGAGCGGAGGCGCGAAAGTCGTGGCGTGCATTTCGCTCGCGCTGTGGGGCGCGGTGATCTTCGGCGGAATCTTTATTGCGTTTGTTCAGGGAGGGCTGTAATCGTCATGATCATGTCCTTCGCGACGTGGCTCGAAAACCTGGACTTCTTCGCCTTTATTCGGGGCTCCAGCAACGAGTACCCGGCGATTCTGGCGTTGCACCTGTTTGGAATGGCGCTATTCGGCGGCATGATCCTGTTGACCGACCTGCGCATGCTGGGCTGGATTCTGCCTGAGCAATCGATCGCGAGCATCGTGAACGCCACCCGCTGGCCGAAACGGATCGGCTTCCTGTGGGTGGCCGCGTGCGGCTTCATTCTGGCCGCCTCGAAAGCCGAAGGTTATCTTTTGAACGCCTTCTTCCAGCTCAAACTGACCTTGTTTGCCCTGGTCTTCGTCCACGCCATGGTGTTCCGCGGCAGCGTCTATAAACACCCCGAAGAGCTGGACCGGACACCTCAGCCGCCGGGCCGCGCGAAGCTGGCCGCGGCGATTTCGCTGGTGCTGTGGCTGGGGATCATGTGTGCGGGGAGAGGGATCGGGTACCTCAACGCGCCTCCAGGGCTGCACTACGCCGCGTGGCTGAGGACGATACTGAAATTCATCCAGGGTTGAACAGCGGGGAGATCAACGAAGTTACCGGGAGCGCGACCGATGCGGACGGGCACGATGACACGGTCCGCCACGCGGGCTTCAGCTCGCCTCCCGGCAACTATCTTGTTTTATCGGAGACACGGACGGGGGCTTTAAGGTTACATCGCAAACACACCATACCCAGAAATATGTGGAAAACGTGTGGAAAATTACGGTTTCCCAGGCAAATCTTACCGGCAATCACGCTGGAGAGCAAACCGGATGGCGCGTTTCCTCGTCAACACCGCCAGTACCAGGGGATTATCATGGACGAAGCCGGTTTAAAGGAGGTTCTCAAAAACCATGAAGCGCGTCAAAGGATTTGCGATCGCTGCAGCCGGAGTGTTGATGGCATCCTCGGCGTGGGCGCAGGCGAGCCCGTTGCGCGTCATCTGCTCGAACGGGATCAAAGGCGCGGTGGATAAACTCAAGGCCGACGCGGAGCGCGCGATCGGACGGTCGATCGCGATTCAGTTCGGCGCCTCCGCGGTACTGAAGCGCACCATCGAGAGCGGCGAGGCGTTCGACCTCGCGATCCTGACGCCCGGCGTGATCGGCGAGCTGGTGAAATCCGGAAAGATCGCGGCCGGGAGCGAGACGGATCTGGCAAGAGCTAACCTCGGCATCGGCGTCAAAAGCGGCGCAGCGAAGGCGGACATCAGCACGCCGGCCGCCATCAAGAAACGGCTGCTCGACGCGAAATCCGTCACCTACGCCAAGGAAGGCGCGGCCAATGCCGCGATCGAGAGCATGCTCGCGAAGCTGGGCATCGCGGATCAGGTCAACGCGAAGACGGTGTTTCAGGGGGTAGGAGGCAAGGCCGAGGAAATGGTCGCGTCGGGCGCAGACGAACTGGTTTTCGCGCCGGTCAGCGAGATCGTGACCGTGCCGGGTGTCGAGGTGCTGGGCCTGTTCCCGAAGGAATTTCAAAATCCGCTGATCATGACCGCGGGATTTTCAACAAAGGCCGCGAATGCGGACGCAGCCAAGGCGTTCGTGAAGTTCCTGACTAGTTCCGCCGCCGTCCCGGTGATCCAGGCGAGCGGCATGGAAGCGATTGCGAAAAAGTAGCGCTCCAAGTGGGTACGCCCCCGTTGTGACGCGCCGAAACGGTGAGATACGCGCATGAGATAGGCGCATGGGATAATCGAGGCATGCGGAAGCTGTTGCTGGCGGGCCTGTTCGCTCTGCCGATTTTCGCGCCCCTTCTTGCCGCGGACTTGACCAAGATCAAGGTCGTAGTGACGAACGAGGCCGGCAAGCCGGTGGACCGCGCCGACGTCGTCGTGAAGTTCGTCGAAGGGCGGTCCATCGTCAAGCTCGGCAAGAAAATCCGGACGAGCTGGGAGATGCACACGTCGCAGGAAGGCGCTGTCGATATCCCCGAGATTCCAAAGGGGAAGATTCTGGTGCAAATCATCGCCAAAAATTATCAGACGTTCGGACAGACCTATGACGTCGGCGAAGACGAGCGCACCATCGAGATCAAGCTGAATCCGCCGCAATCGCAATACACGGCGCATTGAGGTGGGAGCAGCCAGACTCCTGCCGAATTGACCGCCTCACGGGCTTGGAAGCTTAGAACGTAAAGCGGATCTGCAGCTCGCCGCGGCGATTGTTCGCGTTCTCCGAGAATCCTTCGCCGTTTAGATTGCCGAACATCTGGTTGGCTCGGCCGAACAGGGGCGTCGTGATATCGCCGATGATCGGCCCCGGGTTGGTGTGGTTCAAAATATTACGGTACGACATGGAGATGCTGAGGTTATAACGGCGCGGGGCGGCGGGCGAGCTGAAAATGCCGCGCAACCCCGGGGCCGAAGTCGGAGCAGTCCGCGACGTTCCTTCGCGTGTGGGTCCCAACGGAATGGTCTTGGAGACGCGAAAGTTCACATTCACCTGCCCGGGACCGCGTCCGAAATTGCGGCCCAGGATTTGTTCCCCAGGGATCGGGCTCGGATCGAGGAGTCCGTAGGGCGTCTGAATCAGTCCGGGGCGGCTGGGGTCGGTGGCGATGCCGGGCCGGCTGTTCAGCAGCGTGGTGCCATAGAGATCGTTGCCGGTGGTGATGTCGAACGGCACGCCCGATAGCAGCGTCACGAAGGGACTGAAGCGCACATTCCATTTCGTATTGAGGTTTGCGGTCAGGCTGACGCGCTGACGGACGTCGGTCGCGGCCGGGCCGTACTCGCCGGTCATGGAATAGGGACTGGCGGGAAATGTGCCGACGCCATCCGTATCGCTCATGGCCCAATTCAAAACGTAGGAGCCGGTGAGCGAGACGCCGGAGTTGATCTTCGAGGTGACGTTGAAGATCATCTGGTTCTGGTTGTATCTCCCGGTGGATTCCATCTGCAGAACCGCGCCGGGATGACCCAGCGGATAGCGGGCCGAGCCGGGATCGCCCGGCGAAAACGTGCCTTCGATGGGAGCGTTGACATCCTGAGACCTCAGCAGGTGCAGTCCGTGAGAATTCGAGTACGTCACGGCGAGAGTGGTGCCGAAGGGCAGCTGGCGCTCCGCCGAGAAAACCGATTGCATGAGGGCGGGAGCGCGCAGGCCGGGCGCGATGGTCTGAATCACCGGGGCGGAAGAAAAGTTCGCGAGCGAGGCGATGGACGGCAGAGTGGGGAAGAAATCCGGCGCGTCGATTACGTATTGTTGCTGGACGATCCCGTTATAGCGCCGGGCGGTCAGCACGTTGTTGTAACCGAAGCGGTCGTAGAAAATGCCGAATCCGGCGCGCAACACCAGCTTCGCCTTGGCCGTGCGCGCGTTGGCGCCGGGAGCCCAGGCCAAGCCGATGCGCGGCGCGAAGTCCCGGTGGTCGCCGATGTTGGTTTGAATCTCGTAACGCAATCCATAGCTCAGCGTCAGGTTCGGGCGCACGCGCCAGTCGTCGCCCACGAAAGCCCCCACATCGACCTGTCCGACGCTGGCTTCAGGATTTCCGGCGCCGATGCTGAATTGCGTGGCCCCGCCGCCCAGGGCGCGGATTTGCGACGGCGATAATCCGCTGCTCTGAAGGAGAAGCGTCCGGCGATACTGTTCGATGGAGCCGATCTGCACGATCACGGGCTGCCCCGTGGGATCGAGCACCGGTTGATTGTTTGAGTCGAGCTCGGGTGCAGGGCCGCCGCTGAAGGTGAACGTCCCGTTAAAGTTCGAAGGCGAGGTGTTATCGTCGCTCGCATCGCGCATACGGACGCCGAACTTCCAGAAATGCGCGCCGTGGAGGATCGAGGTGTTGTTGTGCAGCTCGAAATCGTCGTGCGCGTCGTAGGTCCGGCCGATTTGCGCGCCGCCGGAATTGAAGGAGCCGAGCACGCGGATTTCCGGGTCCAGACTAGTGGCCAGCATCTGGCTGCCGTTGCGGTAAAACTGAAACCGCGTTTCGTTGATCGCGGAACCCACCACGATGGTTTCCAGGATTTGCGCCGTGTGCGTGGTGTAACGCGTGCGATAGCCGCGCGAAATCAGATCGAAGCCGCCGATGCCGGCGCCGTCGATATCGCCCTTGGTAAACGAGTACCGGAACGTCAGGGTATTGTTGGGCGTCAGCTGGTGATCGATACGCGGGTACAGGCGCGTGCGCTTCTGAACGGTCTTGAAATTCTGAAACAGGGGCGATGCGGCCAGAGTTTGCGGGTCCAGCGCGACCGCGTTGATGATGGAGCCGTTATCGACGTTGTTCTGGTTGGCGTCGAGGACGAAAGACGTGCGCTTACCCAGGGGACCGCTGATGGTGTTTTCGAACTCCTGCAGCAGCAGGGGAGCCTTCTCGGCCGAGTAAGGATTCCGTGAGTTCCACGCGTCGGTGGCGTAGTTGAAATTCAGAGTGCCGCGGAAGCGATCCGCGCCCGGCTTGGTGAGGATCTCGATGCGGCCGAGTCCCAGCTTGTCGTACTCGGGCGAGAACGGATTCTGATTGATGCGGATCTCGCGAATGGATTCCTTGGCGGGAAGCTCTCCATTGCTGAATCCGTCGACGTAGACGGAGCCGCCGCTGGGGCCGGCCGAGGGACCGGCCAGCGCCTGCAAGTCGGTCAGCATGTCCTCGGGATTGTCGGCGATGGCTTCGAGGTCGTCGCCGCGCAGGACCACCGCGGACGCGTTATTGTTCGCGTCGGTGGTGACGGTGGGCGCCTCGGTATCCTCGACGCTTACCGTCTGGACGACGGCTTCCACTTTCAACTGGAGGTTCATGACCTGGATTCCACCGGTAATGGCGAGCTTCACCGGCTCGGGCAGAACTAGTTGCGGAGCCGAAGCCATGATCGTGTAGTCTCCGGGAGCGACGCCGAGAAAGCGGTACGCGCCCGCGCCATCTGCGTCGCTGGTCTTAGCCGCGCCATCCGCGCTGGTGAGCGTGACCTTTGCTTTCGGGACCGAGGCGCCACTGGAATCGGTGATGACGCCCCGCAGAGTCCCGGTCTGCGCGGCTGTTTGTCCCGCGACGAACCGTGGCGAGATCAGCAACCCGAAAAGCAAAGCCCGTGCAGCCAGCCGGACGCAGGGATGACATAACTCCGGCGCCGGGTTATTTGTCAATTGTGATCACTCCGACCTCGCCACCAGTGTAGGCGGAAAACCTGAAGATTTGCCAAAGGTGGTTTCATGGAGTGGCGTCGCTGAAGAAAATATCGTCTTTTTTCCTCGCGGCGAACATATCCGGCCGCCGCTGCGGTAGAATCGATCCGATACACTGCCGGTTCGAACGTCCACGGCCTTGATAAGCGGCGAGAAAAGATAGGCGACGAGAAAATCAAGACGAAGGTTACCGTTTTAAGGAGACCACGCCCAGATGACACGACGGAAGCTCGCTTGGATGGCTGCGGCAGCGGCGGGGATCGCGCTGTTGCCGGCGGCGGCTTTCGCCCAAGCCCCCGCCTCCTCACAGGCGAAGAGCGCGCCTGCCGCGCCGGCCCGGGCGGCGATCCCCCGTCTGACCGATGGCAAGCCCAACCTGAACGGAATCTGGCAGGCGATGAATACCGCGAATTGGGATCTCGTGACGCACGGGCCGTCGCAGGGACCGGCGGCTTTCGGAACGTTTCTGACGACGCCTCCTGGCCTCGGCGTAGTGGAGGGCGACGCGATCCCGTATCTTCCCGACGCTGCGATCAAGAAGAAGGAGAACTACGCCAATCGCTGGATCGCCGATCCGGAGCTGAAGTGTTACCTGCCGGGCGTTCCCCGAGCCACCTACATGCCCTATCCTTTCGAGATCGTGCAGAGCACCTCCGCCATGCTGATCGCCTATGAATACGCCGAAGCCGTACGGACCATCAACATGGGCAAGCCGAAGGAAGCCCCGGTGGATAGCTGGATGGGCTGGTCGAACGGTCATTGGGAGGGCGATACGCTGGTGATCGACGTCACCGGCATGAACGATATGAGCTGGCTGGACCGGGCCGGCGATTTCCATAGCGACGCGCTGCACGTCGTCGAGAGGTACACTCCAGTGAACGCCGCTCTGCTGAACTACGAGGCTACGCTCGACGATATCAGCGTCTATTCGAAGCCCTGGAAGATCAGCATGCCGCTGTACCGTCACATGGAAAAGAACGCGCGGCGCATGGAATTCAAGTGCGCCGAATTCGCGGAGGAACTGCTGTACGGTCCGCTGCGGCGCAAGCCGAATAAATGAAGCGCGCATTGGGCGGCCGTTGAGCCCGCCAGGCCGGCGGATTAGAATAAGAGAGGACTATTTCTGATGCGACGTGGTGGCTATATCTTGTTGACACTGATCGCGATTGCGGTTCTGGCCGCGGTGCAATCATTGGCTCAAGCCTCGCAGGCTCCCTCAGAGTCGGCAACCCCCCAGGCGAACGCGAAAACCGCGGCTGCGGTGAAGAATTGGACCCCCGCGCGGACCCCCGATGGCCAGCCGGATCTGCAAGGCGTGTGGGACACGGCTAGCTTAACACCGCTGGAACGTCCCAAAGAGCTGGGGATGAAGGCATTCTATACGCCCGAAGAGGCCGCGGCGTTTGAAAAGTCCCGGAAGCAGGAAAATAATCGCGACCGCCGGGATGGCGGCGCGCAGACGGACGTCGCCCGGGCCTATAACGAAGGCTGGTTCGACCGCGGCAGCAAGCTGGGCCGCAATCTGCGCACCTCGCGCGTGATCGATCCGCCGGATGGAAGGTTTCCGCCCTTCACGCCGGAAGCCCAGAAACATTATGACGCCGTACATGCCTATCTGGAGGCGAATCCGGCTAATGGTCCCGAGGACCGGCCGCTGTTCGAGCGCTGCCTGGTGTTCTCACAAACGGGCCCGCCGCTGATCCCCGGCAACTACAACAACCTCTACCAGATCGTGCAGACGCCCGGTTCCGTCACGATTTTTTCGGAGATGGGCCACCAAGCTCGGACGGTTCCGCTCGACGAGCATGCGAAGCTCCCGCAAAATGTCACCCAGTGGATGGGCGATTCCTACGGCCACTGGGACGGCAACACGCTGGTGATCGAGACGACGAACGTGCGCTACAACGACATGAGTCACTTCGGGACGCAATACGACACCGGGATGAGCGATCGGAATATGAAGGTGGTGGAGCGGTTCACACGCACGGCGCCGGATCTGCTGATCTATCGGGCCACCGTCACCGATCCGACGGTGTACACCAAGCCGTGGACCATCGAGATTCCCATGGACAAGACAGAGAGCGCCATCTTCGAGTACGCTTGTCATGAGGGAAACTACGGCATCGTGGGAATTCTGGCGGGGGAGCGGGCGCGGGAAAAGAAACTCGCCGAACACAGGTAGTATCTCAAGGAGCTAAACCGATGAACAAGAAATTTGCCATGATTTTTGCCGGAGCTGCGCTGCTGGTGGTGGCCGCCCCGGTGTGGGCCCACCATTCCTTCGCCGCCGAATTCGACGCGGATCGGCCAGTGAAGCTGCGGGGAAACATCACCAAGATGGAGTGGATAAATCCGCACGCCTGGATTCACATCGACGTGAAGGATGCGAGCGGGGCCACGGCCAGCTGGATGGTGGAGTGCGGCAGCCCGAACACGCTGCTGCGGCGCGGCCTGACCAAGGCCTCGGTGGCCTCCGGCCAGGAAATCGTGGTGGACGGCTATCAGGCCAAGGACGGCACGAACCGCGCCAATGGCCGCGACGTCACGCTGCCGGATGGCCGCAAGTTGTTCCTCGGCACATCGGACGGCGAAGTCGGCAAGTAGCCCAGCCTGTCTCGGGCAGCGCTGGAGCAAGAGCCACCGGGCTTGAGGAGCCCCCTCACGGCGTCGTGTCCACGGCTTGCGCTAGGGCCGCTGGCGCGCCGCCGGCGAAGCTTTGTTTGTCCCTCCTGCCCGCTAAACAACCCATGATTTTCGACTACCACCATCACTTTCTGCCGTTTGCCATCGCCGAACGCAAGGGATTTCGTGCCGGGCAGAAAGGGAATTTGACGGAGGGCGGCATCCCCAAGCTCACCGTGCATCCGCGGCTGTACGACCTGGAGGCGCAGCTCCGCGAGATGGATCAGGTGGGCATCGATGTTTCGGTTCTTTCCTGCAACCTGGGCTGGGACGGCACGCTCGCCGATTGCCGCGAGATCAACGAAGCGGGCGCCGAACTCCAGCGCAAATATCCCACGCGGTTCGCGGCGCTGGCCCACGCGCCGGTGCTCGAGGCGGAGGGGCTCGCCGAAATCGAGCGGTCGGTAAAGGAACTGGGCCTGCGCGGGGCGACCATCGCATCGCAAGTCAACGGGCTGTGTCTGGACGCCGCCGAGCTGCGCCCATTCTACAAGAGGATGTGCGATCTCGATCTCGCCGTGTTCATCCATCCCGCCATGCTGCCGCAGGGCTATTCGATGTTTCGCGAATACGATTTGGCGAGAATCATCGGCCGGGAGATGGATTTGCAAATTCAGGTGGCTCGCGTCATCGCCGGGCGCGTGATGGAAGAGTTCCCAAGTCTCAAGCTGGTCTTTTCGCACTTCGGCGGCGGCATCGCCGCGGTAAAGGAACGCCTGATGGGAAAGGCGGGCCGCTTCGGAACGCTCACGCGCCCGTTCGAGGAATCCTTCGACCGCCTGTATTTCGACACGGCCGGGTTTGAAGGCGGACCGGTCGCGCTGCGCTGCGCGGTCCAAGGAATCCGCCCCGACCGGCTGGTATTCGCGACCGATTACCCGCAGGATTTCACCGGCGCGACTTCTCAAAGCGGCAAAACGGTCCTCCACATCCGCGACTACATCGACGAGATCCGGCGTCTCGATCTGCCCCAGGGCGCGGCCGATGCGATTCTCGGAGAAACCGCGGCCGGGCTTCTGCACATCGACGCCGCGACGTTCTTGCGAACGGCTCCCGCGCCCGTCGGGGCGTAGTCCCGTCCAGTCATCTCTGCCCAGCCGAAAGTCATCCCGAGCGAAGTCGAGGGACCTGCTCCTAAAGCTTTCGCAGCGCGCGGACAAAAAGCAGATCCCTCGACTTCGCTCGGGATGACCTTGTAACGAATGTGGCTATACCAGCAGTTCGAGCAGCGCGGCGGAAACGGCTTCGGGTTTCTCCCGCGGCAAAAAATGTCCTGCTCCGGCGACCACGCGTCTTGCGACGCGCTTCGGGAACAGAGCGCGCTCGGCCGGAGAATCGGCGGGCGGCTTACCGAGCCCATCGTCGGCGCCGTACAACACGATGGAAGGCACCGTAATCGCGGGACGCTTGGCGAGCTGCCGTTCCATCTGCTCGAAACGCGCTTCGCCGGGAGCATTGCCATTACGGTGGCGATAGGAGTGAATCACCACGTCCACGAAATCCGGATTGTCGAAGGAGTTGGCCGTCTTCTCGTAGGTCGCGTCGGTAAAGCGCATCCCGGGAGACCACAGCCGCCATAGCAGGCGGCACAGCGCGCGGCGGTTGGCCTTTAACCCGGCGCGTCCGCGCTCGGTGTTGAAATACCACTGGTACCACAGCGCGTATTCGCGCTCCGGCGGAGCCGGCTCCGGCGGCGCGAAAACATTCTGAATCGGATAGGCCCCGATGATCACGGCCGCGCGCACGCGATCCGGATGCAGCGCCGCGACGATCGATGCCGCGCGCCCGCCCCAATCGTATCCGGCGACGGCGAAGGTTCCGAGGTGGAGCGCATCCGCGAAATCCACCAGATCCTGACCGATCGCCGCTTGCTCGGCCATCCGCGGCGCGGCTTTGTCGCGAAATTGCGTCGGTCCGTAGCCGCGCAAGTAAGGGACCAGCACCCGATAGCCCTTGGCTGCGAGCGGCGGCACGACGCCATCCCAAGCATGCACGTCGTCGGGGAAGCCGTGCAGCAGAATGATGGGAAACCCTTGCGGATTGCCGCTCTGCTCGTAGCCGATGTTGAGGACCGGCGTCTGAATGGTCGCGATTGTGGGCGTTTGCGCGAAACTCCTTCGCGCCAGCGCTACGGCGCTCGCGGCCAGAAACGCTCTGCGAGTGGGAGTCAAGCTCGTTCTCATTATTTGTGCGCCGATTCATCCAGCCACGCGTACAGCCGGCGGATTCCCCGCGCCTCGGCCCCCGGTGCGGTGATCTGAGCGAAATCCTTGACATGCGAAGTCATGTCGATGCGTTTGGCCGCGTCGTCGGCCGAGACGCCTTGTTTCTTCAGCGCCGTGCCCTTGGCGATCAGATCCGTGAGATAGCTTTGGAACGCCGTGATGATGGCTTTGTCGCGGAACGGCACGCCGTGGCCGGGCAGGACCAGGTTGAAATCCATCTTCTTGACCCGGTCCAGCGTGGCGATCCATTCGCTGAAATAAGCGTCACCCATGTAGGCCAGCCGCGCGCCTTCTTCCTCGTCGCCCGTGCAAATGATTTTTTCCTTGGGCAGGTACACGAACGTGTCGCCACCGGTGTGGCCGCGGCCTAGCCACATTAGTTGAATCTCGCGCGAGCCCTTTTCGATCGTCATCCTTTCGCTGTAAGTGACGTTCGGAGGCGTGGGCTTGATCTCCTGCAGGTCCTTCAGCTCCGCCTGGGCCGACGCGAGCTGCTTTTGAAAGCCGGCCTTCTTCGTCGAGTCCTTCTCGGCCGCGATTTGCTTGTTGAGTGAATCGATCAGCGCGGGAACGCGCGCCCCTTGCGACGTCACGTAAGGCTCGCGATGCAGCACGTCGAAAGTCTTAATCGCATTGGCGAGGTATTCGTGCCCGATGATCTGAACCTCCGGTCCGAAGACCTGGTTGCCGGCCGTGTGGTCGTAATGGAAGTGCGTGTTGACCACCTCGCGCACGGGCTTGGGCGTGATCATTTTCAGATCTGCGAGCAACGCGCGCGCGGCCGCGGGCGTGGTCCCATCGTCCACCAGAAAGACGTCCTGATCGTTCACGATGACGACATTATTGCTGCCGGGGCCGCCGGTGGCGTAGTAAATCCCTTCGGCAACCTTCTCGAATTTATAGGTCTTGCCTAGCGTGACCGGGAACGGCGAGGGGCTCTTTTCAGCCGCGGGTGCCGGCATCGCCAGGAACATCGCGGCCACGGACGCCGCCACAAGTCCATATCCTTTCATATTCGGCCTTCCTTTCCCGAAACACATGAACACTGACTACAATAGTCCTGAAGAACTCTCCGCTTCATGATTCTACACATCGTGCTGTTCAAATGGAAAGACGGCGTCACCCAGGAGCAGATCGCCGCGCTCGACGCGGCTATGGCCAAGCTCCCCGCCGCCATCCCCGAAGTGAAGTCGCTGCATTGGGGCGCCGATGGGCGGTTCCGCGAAGGCAATGCGGATTGGGGGCTCGCCGCGCTGTTCGAGGATCAGGCCGGATGGCACGCCTACCAGGTCCATCCGGAGCACCAAGCTGCGGTGCAAAATCTCGTCGTGCCGATTTTGGCCAGCCGCACGGCGATTCAGATGCCCGCACCTGCGGGCTGGAAGCTGTAGCAGAACAGGCAGCGTTGGGAAATTCGCGGCTGATCTTACCAGACATCCTTTTACCAACCCAGCCTTTTGCGCAACTCCGTGATGTGCGCCGTATGATGGCGCGTGTGCCAGGCCATGCGTCTGAGCGTATCCTCGACCGTGAGCGTTCCCCACTCGGGGTTCGTGAATTTCCGGAACCACTCGCCAGGCGTGAGCGACTCGAAGAACCGGCACCAGCGCGCAGTGACGCCTTCGAACACCTGCAGCGAGGAATCAATCGGGCTCGTCCGCGCGTCGGGAAGCTCGGCCCAAAGCTGCTCCGCGTAGCGTTTGGTGACGGGCTGGTCCTCGGTAACCGCGAGCTTGGGACGAATGTACCAATTCACTTGTGCGTCGGCGAGATGATGGACCACTTGCCGGACTGTCCAACCTCCGGACCGGTACGGCGTGTCGAGCTGGCTGTCGGAGAGACCGGCAACGGCGGCTCGCAAATTCGCGGGCGCCGCCGCGAGTTGCGCAAGGCACGCGGGACGGTCCTCCGCGCGGAATGGATCGGTGAAGTTGGGGCGCCCAATCGGGTAGCGGACGTCAGCGGCGGGCGTCATTCCTCAAATGTAGCAAAGCGCGTCGGAGGGGCCGTCACGCCGAAAAGGTACGTCAAAGTATTACTGAGGAACGGCACACGACCGGCGCGGCCCTCGCCAAGTCCAGAAACTTCAGAGCATTCCTCCGCGCCAGGCCCCGTTTTGCCCCGTAAGTTACTGAGAAGTCCCCGGCGTCAATCCCGACACCGGACCCACGTACGCCAGCAGGCGGCCCGCGGAGATCGCGCCGAACCAGCAGATCAGCGACGCCCATGCCAGGGTCTTGGCTCTGCCGGTCACGGGACCGGTGTCGAGCTGCGGATCTTCAAATACCTGCTTCCGCATAATGTAAAAAATGTAAGTCCCAGCCGCGATGAACAGCATCTTCACGCCGAAATCGGGATTGGTAAGCTTGGTCGTCGCGTCGGCGACCAGCAGCACCGTGCCGGTGATCGCATTGGTCCAGAACCCCGCCCACATCATCGGATATAGCTTCTCCATCGGCTTCAACGGCACCTTGGGCCAGAAGCCCAGCAGGGCGAGCGAGATGATCGCGTTGCCGCCGGCCATGATCGACATGCCCAGCGTGTGAAAGAAAAGGAACATCGGGAATGCCCAGATGGAGCCGGACTCGCGCACCCACGCGCTGAACTGCCATTGTTCGAGCGATCGAAGAAAATCCATCATAAGCGTGCCTCTACTTGCCGCGCTCCACGCGCTCCTCACATCTGTCGATCAGGTAACCCGCGAGCGCGAAGACGATGGTGACGCCCAGCACCAGGCTTACGACGATCACAGCCAGCATTCCGCACCTCGGTTGAAAATAATCATCGCGGTCCCCACTAAAACGAATTCCCGATGAACGGCAGCATGCTGCCGCAATACATTACGCCGACCCACAGGAACATGGCGGCGCCCGCCATTACTTTGGCTGTCAGCGGCGCGTCCTCGCCCGGCCCCAGCACCCAGGCTTCGTCGAGCACCGTGAAATACAGGGCGTTGGCTGCGGCGAGCAGCACCATGACAATCTTCCACTGGAACGCGGTGTTCTGCGTGTATTGATCGGGCGCACCCAGGAAAAACAGCATTCCCGTCATCACATTGATGCCGAATCCGAGAATGCCCCACGGCAGTAATCTGTGGAGAGTCGCGAAGGAAACGTTCTTCATCACACCCAGCATGCGGAGATCCACCGCCAGCACCACGCCGAGCAGCAAGCTCAATCCGATGAAGTGCAGCGTCTCGCAGGTCGGCCACATCCATGGCTCGCCCGTCACGAACGCGCCGATCGCCGTGGCGTTCACCCAGCCCCTGGCTGGAGGGGCGCCGCCGCGCGCCGCGCGATCCGCCCTGGTGAGGATCTCCGGATGGCGGATTTCGCCGCCGATGTTGGCGGCCTGAGTCATCAAGCCAAGCGTGATCAGGCCCAGCGCCAGAACCGCCGTCAGAATCCCGCCCGAAATGCGCCCGATGCGGCGAAACTGCCACAGGGCCAGCCAGGCGGTAATGCCGGTGAGCAGCATGAACACCAAGGCCACGAGCGCCGCGTCCTGATGCGCCAGCGCCGCCTCCTTCGACACGCCGGGTAGAATCTCAATCTGCGGCAGAGCCGCGCTGCCGCTCATAAAGGTAGGGATCGCGATCGCGGAAATCCCCACCAGGACAGCCAGACTGACCCGCTTGACGTCGTCGCTTTTCCAGATGAGGGCAATGATAAAGAGCCCCAGGCCAACGATCATGCCGACGGTCGGAAAATGATTCAGAAGAATGTGTACATGGGCCATCGTCATAATGGATTCCTGAAACGGCGCGCAGTAAGAGACGAATCGAACGGGTCCCGGGTCACACACGACCGGCAGTTACCACGGACCCCGAATGACCAGGATCCGCATCGACCGCGTCGAATGCCGTGAGGCCCATTCTCGCACGACTTCAAAGAGGGCTGGCGGACAATTGGACGCGCCCGTTCAAGTTCTCCGTTCACGTTTCGATGCCCGCCGGGAGCCCGATCAGCCTTGGTAGGGGAAGCGCTGGATCTCCTTCACGCACCGCGAGAGGGCTTCGTACAAAGTCTGGCCCCAGCCGCTCGGCGTGTAGGGCGCCACCTTCTGATTGGTCTGCTTGTCGGTCTGCGCGAAGAACGGTCGCGCGGGGTCGCGGGGCGTGTGATACTCGCGAACGGTGATGGTGAATTCGATCTCCTGGCCGTCCTGGATCTTCAGGACCGTGAAGGTGTGCAGGCGCGCCAGCTCCTGAGACGGATCGGTCTGCGCAAAACCCCAGTCGTTCATTCCACAGTGCCTGGGCGAAGACCTATTGCTTCGGCGCGGCAGCCGGCTTCGGTGCGGCGGCGGGCTTGGGAGCGGCAGGCGCGGGAGACGCAGCGCCGGAAGCCGCAGGCGGTTTTGCGGGAGCTGGCGCGGCCGGGGCTGTGGTGGCCGCAAACGTAGTCTTGTCGTACAGGTCCACGATCTCCTTGGTGATATCCACTGTATTCGAGGCGTACAGCACCGGGGTGTTCTGATTGCTCACGTCCAGAATCACCGCGAATCCGTTGGCCTGGGCGTACTTGTCGATCACCTGCATCATCTTCTGCCCCAGCTGGCTCAGCACTTTCTGCTGTTCCGCCTCGAGCTCGGCCTGCGCGTCTTCCACCTGGCGGTTGAAACTCTTGGTCTTCTGGTCGATGGTGCGCGTCAGGTCTTCCTTGGCGCTGTCGGAGAGCGTGTTGCCGCCCTTCTGCAGGCGGTCCTGCAGATCCTTGAGCTCGGACTGCTTGCCGTCCAGCTCCTTTTTGCGGGGACCCATTTTTTCTTCCAGCTCTTTGGCGGCCTTCTGGCCGTCCTTGGTCGCGACCAGCGCGGCCTGGATCTGGATCACGCCAACTTTGTTGGGAGGCGCCGTCTGCGCGGCGGCCACGGAAGCGATGCCCGCGGCGAGCATTGCCAAGGCAATCGATTTCTTTTTCACGGCGAACTCCTCAAGAAACTTTTCTTCAATACTATCATGGGGCTGCAAGCCAAGGCGTCAACCACCCCTCGCGCCCGCATCCCTAAAACGTTCTGCCCACCGAAAACCGGAACAGCGAATGCCGCTCGTAGTACGGATAAACCGTGCCCACCTGCGCGAGCGCGTTGACGAACGACGCCTGGTTGGGGAAGAAGCTCCGGTCGGTCAGGATGGGGGCCTGGATGTTGGTGTTTCCGATGTACAGCGGATTGTAGGCCCAATATACGCGAAAAGGCGCGTTGACCACCGGCATCAGCACCTGCAGCTCCAGGCCGGTGGAGGCGCGCGGCTTCTGCGTGCCCGGGGCGATAATCGCCTTGTTGGAGAAATTCGCTTCCGGAAACTCGCCGTTCAACTGCGTAATCCGGGATGGGTTCAGATTGAGCTGGCTGGTATTCAGCAGGGCGTCCAAACCCACGTCGATAAAGTACGCCAGCGTCACGGGGCCGAAAATCGGGATGCGGTACTCGAAGTTGCCCACCAGCGCCGTATCGCCACCGGGCGTCACGAGTTGGTAGGACGGGACAGTGGTCGTGGCGCTCACCAGCTGCGGATTCCCGTTGGCGTCCAGAATCCTCTGCTGGCGCGGGCTGCCATCGTTGTTGAGTAGATTGACGGTGCCCTCGATGGGCACGAACGCGATCGGGCTGATGGCCCAGATGTCGAATCCGCGGATGTCGTCTTCGCCGCCCATGAAGAAGCGGTTGAAGGGCGGCGCCGTTTTGCCGCCGTAACCCGTCACGTAACGGCCGCTGAAGTGAAAACCGAGCACGTGCTTCGCGTTTATGGGGCTCTTCCGGAAATACTTGGCGTCGATCACCGGCTCGATCTGGTTCACCGTTCCCCCCAAGGCGCTGCCGGAGAACTGCAGGGAGATCGAAAACGCTTTGCCGGCTGTCGGCGTGATAGGGTGATTGACGGTGTTGTAGGTGAAGCTCGGAGTGATGGTCGACGACGTGATGCCCTGCAGCGAATTTGGTCCGTTGATGTGCAGGAAGTCCAGGTACGTGTAATAGGACGTGGCCGCGGGGGTGAGCGTATTGATTCCCTGGATGGTGTAGCCGTAGCTCAGGCCCACGCGCGCGAAGCTGCGCTTCAGAGGGTAGCTGGTGAACACCGTGAAGCCTTTCGAATTGGAAACGTAGTTGAGCAGGTTGTTCTGGCCTAACTGGTTATACAGGGCCGTCAGGTCGGTGCCCGCCAGGATGGAAGCCTGGCGCGCCTGGTTGTAGTCGAATCGCTGCATGAACACGGTGAAGCCGGCTTGCAGCGGCATATCGAACAGGTACGGCTCGGTGAAGCCCAGCGTGACGTCGCGCTCCACGGTGCCGAGCGTGGTGTTCAGGCTGAGCGTCTCGCCCAGGCCCATCAGGTTGTTGGTGGAATAACCGAAGCCCAGGAAGCTGCCCGCGATGCCCGACACGCCGCCGTTCAACTGCACGGTGTTCTTGCCGCGTTCTTTCACCTTCAGCGTAAGGTCCACGGTATCCGATTTGGTGTCGCGTTTGACGTCGGCGGCGTCCTCTTCCTTCAGCGCTTCGAAATATCCCAATTGATTCAGGCGCAGAATGCTGAGCTGCCACAGCCGCGTGTTGAATACGTCGCCCTCGTCGATCAGCAGCTGGCGCCGGATCACCTTGTCGCGCGTCGTGGTGTTGCCCGAAAAATCGATGCGCCGGACGAAGAACTGCTTGCCTTCGTCGAAATTCAGCGTCAAATCGACCTTGTCGGTGCCGGGCTCCGGCTCGATGTTGGGCTCGGCCACGAAGTCGATGTAGCCGAATTGCCCGTACAGCTTGCGCAGATCCTCGAAACCCTTACGCAGCTTGGCGGTGGAGAAAACGTCGCCCGGCTGCATCTGGAACACCGGACGCATCAGCGTTTCCGGCGTGCGGAACAGTTTCACGCCCACGAAATTGATGGTGTTCAGGTGGTACAGACGACCTTCGTCGAGCGCGATGTGGATATTGGCGTCCTTGCCGGGATGGTTAGGCTTGATCAGCGGCAGCTTGAATTTTCCTCCGCCCACGTCGACGATGTCCACCTTATGATCGATGGTCCGCGCCAGGAAGTAGCCCTCATCGCGGTAGAACAGCTCGACCCGTTCCTGGTCCTCTTCGAGCTTGGTGGAATCGTAGGATTTGGAGAACAAATCCTCGAAGAAAATCGAACGCGGAAGGCCGATGGGATGCAGGTTCTTCATGGCCCGGCGCACCACCAGATCGCTGAAGACCTTGTTGCCCTCGAAGCTGATCGTGCCGACCTTCACCTTGGGCCCTTCGTTTACCTTGAAGACCACCTCGAGCGAAGAGGGCGGCACCTGGTGCAGTTCGGGCTCGACGGTGGCGAACTGGCGGCCGCGCTCGGCGAGATATTCCTGCAAGACGTTGCGGGCGTGCTGGACTTTATTGGGGTCGTACTGCGACTCCACCGACAAACCCACCTTGCGCTCCTTGAAACGGTCCAGGATTTCCGAGGTGGTCACCGACTTGTTGCCGTCGTATTTGATGGAGCGGATGACGCGGCGCTCCACCATCACGAAGCGGATGATCCAGCCCGTGCGCCCCTGTTCGCGCTCCAGGCGGATGTCGTCGAAGCGGCCCGTATTCCACAGCGCCATGAAATCCCGGTGCAAGGAGTCGGTGTCGTACTTGTCGCCGCGCTTGGTGAAAATCATGGCGCGCAGGGTGTCGGCCGGAACGCGCCGGACTCCCCGGAACTCGATGCTCTCCACCACGTCTTCAAACGACAAGGACTGCGGAGCCTCCTCGGCCGGCTTCACGGTTTCAACCCGCGGAGCGGGCGGCGTAGTGGGCGGGGCGGCCGGCCGCGCGGGGGGCGCCGGCTCCGCCGATTGCGGAATAGTTTCAAACGGATTGTTCGTCTTGGGAGGCTGCGCTGCGGGAGGCTGAGCGGCAGGCGGCTGAGTTGCAGGTGGCTGATTCTGGGCGATTTGGGATCCGGCTTCGGACACATTGGGCGCGGGCTGCTGCGCCCGCGCGAATCCGGCGCACAGCAGGCACAACCCCATCGGCAGGCGTCCAAGCCCGGCCATCCTCATTCGAATTCCGGATTCCTTTCTACTCTCGCGTCCCTCAACAGACGCTTCCTCGCTGGCCCCGGTTTCATGGAACTCCCGCCATCGCGGCTCGCGCTGCTCGCGGGACGACAACCGGCTATGAACGGCAAGGGGCTGAAACTGTTATTCTAGCGCAGCTCAAGTGGCTGATACGCCGCTCGGTTTCCACATGGGCGCGCGGGTTTGCGCACCCCCGGCGTCATGCCCGCGTTTCTTCGCCGGAAGCATCCGCTCCCGCCGGTTCCAACTGCTCCGCGCGCTCCCCACCAAGCTCTTCGGCTTCCTGGTCGGCTTCCTCGGAGCCACGCTCCTTGGGCGTGTAGTAAGAGTGATAGTAAGTGTACTTGCTGTACAGCTCCCCGCGCCGCGCCGCGTTCACCACGATCCCGAGCACGTTGTTATTGCACAGCGACTGGATCGCGCGCGTCACCGAATCGATGGTGGTGTGCCCGATGCGCACCACCAGCAGCGTCCCGTGGCACAGCGTAGAGAGCAGACTGGCGTCGGCGGCGAACAGCAGCGGCGGGCTGTCCAGAATCATCCAGTTGAACAGCGCCGGCAGCCGGTCGATCAGCTGCTTGACCTCGCGCAGGTTCAGCAGCTCCAGCGGGTTGATGACGGCCTCGCCTGCCGGCATCAGGTACAAATTCGTTCCCGCCACCCGGCGCAGAGCCTGGTGCAGCGGAACCTTCCCCAGCAGGTAATCGGTGATCCCGGGCGTGCGGTCGATCCCGAACAGCGTATGCACGATGGGCCGGCGAAAATCGAAGTCCGCCAATAACGTCGTATTGCCCGCCAGGTGCGCCTCGGCGAGCGCGAGATTGGTGGCAGTCAGCGATTTCCCTTCGGCGGGCGAGGCGCTCGTCACCACCACCGAATGGACCGGCTGCAGGCTCTTCATGTGATTCAAACGGGTCCGCAGCATGCGAAACTCTTCCATAGGCGCTTCGTGCGGCCGGTTGACGTCGATCAGCAGAGAGTCGGTGGCCACCCGGAACGGCACTTCGCGCACCTGTTCCAGGAGCCCCTCCATATTCGGCCCGTCGTCGAGGACCGCGGCGCCCGCCCCGCCAGGAGCGGTATTGGGCCGGGGCGCAGGCGGTGGAATGGCTCCGGTTTGCTCGGCGCGGCGCAGTGCGTCGTGTACTCGGCTCATGCAGTTCCTCCGGCTTCAGGCCCTCGTGACGTAATAATAGACCACCGATCCCGACATCACTACGGCGGCCGCCAGGCACGCCGTCGTCCATCCCAACCACCCCAGACGGCGTCGCCGGCGCACTACGAAATCGTTTTCCAGCAGCGGCACGCTGCCCAGGATGGCCACCTTGGTGTAAGCGCGCACGTCCTTCAGGTTCTTCAGCGACGTGTCTTTCATCTCTCGCGCGCCCGCGATGGCGAAACCCAGCAGCAGGCCAATGCCGGCCCCGATAGAGACCACGATGGGGCGCTTGGGCTCGGCGGGCGTGGTCGGGAGCGAGGCGGGGTCCAGCAGCTCCAGCGTCTCGCCCTGCTTGCGGCCTTCCATCTCCTGCGCGATTTCCGCGTGCTGCAGCTTGTCGGTCAGATCCACGAACTTCAATTTCGCCAGTTGCTGATCCCGCAGCAATTCGGAGTACTGCTTCTCGCCGAGTGGCACCGTCTCGATGCGCCCCTGATAGGACTTGATCGAATCCGCCGCCCGTTTCTCGTCCTTCTGGGCGTTTTGGATTTCCAGGTCCTTGGCTTCCATGGCGCTCTGGATGCGCCGGATGGTGGCGTCCAGATCGCGCGTCTCGCGCACCGTTTCGACCGTGGTGGCGGCGGCCACGGGCGTATCGGGTTTGGTCTGCGCTTCCTCGGCTTCGAGCTCCCCGCGCTTCTTGCGGGCGCCGTCCAGCCGGAGAATGGCGGCTTGCACGTCCGGATAGGTGTCCTTATAGTGCTGACGGAGGAGGGCCAAATCCTTCTCCAGGCCCTGAATTTCGTGATCCTGCTCGGCCAGCCGCGCGCTCTTCTGCGCTTGCAGGGCCGGCGCGTCGGGATCCTTCTTCAGCGCCGTCATCTGATCTTTATAGATGCGCAGATTGGATTCCAATTGCAGTTTGTCCTGGTTGGCGCGGCTGATCTGCGAATCCAGAAACGTGACCTGCGCCTGCAGCGCGCCCAACTGCCGCATGTTGGCGTCCAGCTGATCCGGCAGGCGGCCGTTGTTCTGCATGCGGAAGGAAGCCAGCCGGTTTTCCGTGCCGTCCAATTCCTTCTTGGCGGTGTCCAGCTCGTCGCGCATGAACTGGGTGGTCTGGAAGGTGGCGTTGGAGCGGTTGCGAATGTTCTCGTCGATGAAGCGGCTCACCACATCCTGCACGACGCGCTGCGATAGGAAGCGGTTCTCGTAGGAGAACTGCACGGCGAAAGCCGGAATGCGGTCGGAGACGCCCGCCGGCGTGGCCACCGGCAGGATCTCAATCTTTTTCTTCATCAGTTCGATGACGTCCTCGATGGGCAGCCGGCTCCTCTCGCGCGGATACAACCCGAAGGTATTGATGATGGTGGTCAGCGTGGTGCGGCTCAGAATGGTCTGCGCCATGGAGTTGATGCGGTCGCTCATCTGCTGATTGATGGCCGACTGCACCATCGAGGTGGGCACCTGTTGCGGCACGATCTTCACCACGGCCTGCGACACGTAGCTGTCCGGCCACAGGTACACGCCCACCACGCTCGCCACCAGGGTGAACAGGAACGGCCCGAAAATCCAGCCCTTGTGCCGGCGCACGATGTCGATGTAGTCTTCGACGTCCAGGGTGCGCCGAGGGACGCTAAATCCTTCGTTGGGCTGCATGCCTTGCCTCCATTGCCGTACCCATATTCCGGGAACCGGCCGTCACGGAACCACGATCGTGTCCCCGTTCTCCATAAAGATGTTTTGCTCCGGGTTCTTGCCCTTGAGCATGTCCGTATAATTGAAGCGGATTCTTTCCGCTCCGCGAATGATCACGATCTTTTTCTTGTTGGCGAAATCGCGGAAGCCACCCGCGTTCGAGAGCGCGTCGAACACCCTGGTGGGCACCACCAGCGGAAATTCGCCGGGCCGGAACACTTGGCCGGTGATGAAAAACTTCTTGCTGTTGACCTGCGTGACCGTCACGGTGACGTCCGGCGAGTTGATGAAATCCGAGAGCGCCTGCTTCAGTTGTTCTCCCAGACGTTCCGGCGTCAGGCCGGCCGCCTGGACGTCGCCCACCAGCGGAATCGTGATTTTGCCGTCCGGCCGCACGATGTAGGACGCGGTAAAATCCATTTCGCGCCACACCCGGATGAACAGGACGTCCTCGGGACCGACGACATAGACTCTCGGATCCACTCCCGCGGAGGCTGTTTCCGTGGCTTGGCCGGGTGTCGCCTTGGGCGCCTCCGTCTTGACCGGGGCCGGGGGAGGAGCGCCCCGTTCCTGCTGCGCAGCGAGCGTAACACCCATCATACTCAGTACCACGAGTACGGTTTTCAAAAGCAATGCCGCTTCGCTCCTTCCGGCGCCTCCGCGTCTCCCTGACCGGACGCATTTTAAATTATAACACCGACCCGGTGAAATCCCCGATGTCGTCCACTGGCGACTCCAATACGTTACTCCCAATGAGACAATATCTTGCGGAGATTTCACAAGGTACCGCCGTACCGTGCCACTGGGTTTGCCGGCCCGTATGAAGCACGGCCCCAAGGAGACGAAATGAACTATTTCCTCGCTAAGACCGACCCGGACACCTATTCTATCGACGATCTGGAACGTGAGAATAGGACCGCCTGGGACGGGGTCTCGAATCCCCAGGCCGTACGGGCGATCCGCGATATGAAACCGGATGATCGCGTTTTCATATATCACAGCGGCGGCCAGGCAGCCGTGCTTGGCATGGCGACCGTGCGGTCAGAAGCGCGGGCGGATCCCAAGAACCCGAAATCGGCGGTCGTGGATTTCGAATTCGCGGGACGCCTCGATCCGCCCACGACTCTCGCGGAGATCAAACAATCCGGGAAATTTAACGATTGGGCGCTCGTCCGCCAGGGACGCCTTTCCACCATGGCCGCGCCCGCGAATTTCGTGGCCTGGATGCGCGCCCGCTATCCCAAAGCGAAGATTTAGAGACGAAAAAGGGGACAGACCACTCTGTCCACGGCCAGCCGCTCACGGTTGACGGATTCTCTACCAGCGGGGACAGAGCAGCCTGTCCCCTTTTTCACCGATCGAGCGGCGACTACTTCAGTTGATCCGCGACCTTGGCGATCCCGGCTTTGGCGCAGGCGTCGTCGGACTCCAGCGTCGAGCCCGCGCTGCCCACTGCGCCGATAGTCTCGTCGCCCAGCTTGATGGGGACGCCTCCGCTCAACGCGAGCACATCGGTGAGGTCGCGCTGCCCCGCGATCGGTTGATCCGGCGTGGTACGTCGCTGAAACTCCGCGGTGGTGCTGCGGAAAATGCGCGCGGTGTAGGCCTTGCGGCGCGCCATCTCGACAGTGTGCGGACCGGCCTGCTCGTCGCGCAACAGCACCAGGAGCTGCCCGGCACGATCCACCACCGCGACCGTCGTATGGTAACCCTTGGCCCGGCATTCGCTCTGCGCCGCTTCGGCGATGGTCTTCGCCATCCCCAGCGATAAACTCTTCTGCGTGACCAGCCCTTGGGCGCTTCCACGGCCGGCCGCGATCGTCAGTACCCCAATTCCCACCGCAACTTTGAGCATTCGTGACATGGCGCCTCCTGCAAATCCCAACCAAAAGGACCAGCCGACAATTATACTCGTTCGTCTATTCGGGCGTTCGTAGTCTACTCAAACGCTCCGCCCAGCACGCCGCTTGCGACGTACTGCTTGCGCTGCTCCTCGTCGTGGCTGACCACAATGTGGAGATTCTTCTCGCTCTGGTTCAGGCCGTTCAGCCATTTCAGTTGTGCCGTCAGCGCGTCCTCATCTTCTTTGATCCACGGCGCGTCTTTGGTTTTGATCAGCCGGACGTCTTGGTGAAAACCGTCTTCGGAGCGATTTCGTCCACATACGGCGTCCGGATCACGCCCGCCGCATGATCGCCATGCTCGTGCGTCACAACGACGAACTTCGCCGCGCGCACGGCTTTCTCGACCTGCTTGGCCGCTTCGGGATCGTACGGTTCCACGGCGCCACGGCCGAAGAATTTGTGCACCTGCTGGTCCATGCCGGAGTCGATCATGATGGTCCCGTCCGGATACACCACTTGGTACGCCGTGCGCGCCTGCACGCTGGGCACAGCCGGTGCGCCCTTGACCGAGAAATTCATAGTGCGGCGGCTCTCCGCGAATTTTACGACGTTGATGCGCAGCGGCCGCCTCCCCGGAATCAGCCGCGCGGCCTGGCGCAGGTCGTCGATCGTGACTGGGATGGTGGCTGGGCTGCCGGCAGGGATGGTCGCCGCCGTTTTTTGGGCTTGATCGGACGTTGCCGGCGCCTGCCCAAGCGCGACCGCGGCTGTGGCGATCGCGAGGGCGGCTGAGAGTACTGCTGTCTTCCTATTCACTTCTCAAGTCTATTTCGGAGCTGGCTTCGGAGCGGGCGGACTGAACGCCCGTTTGATGAGCTCGCCAAATCCCTTGCGCGTCATCCCTGTGGATTTTTTCAAAACCCCAGGAGTCGCGGGCTTGGGCTTCGGTTGGTCTTGGGATGATGCCATACGCCCGCAAGCGTAGCATGTAATGAGGTCAGAAGCGTTGGTCCATAGGCGCTCTGTTCTGGTCTGGGGGGATAATTACCCTCCCTATTGACGTTTCCTTTTTCTTCGCCTACACTACTCCCATGGCTCTCACCAAACGCCAGAAGGACTTTCTGGATTTCGTCTCCGGATTCCTAGAAAAGCACGGCTACAGCCCCAGCTACGAGGAGATCGCCGCCGGGATGGAGCTCGCTTCCCTCGCCACCGTGCACAAGCACATTCTGTCGCTCGAATCGAAAGACTACCTGAAGCGCGGATTCAACCAGAGCCGGTCGCTCGAAATCTCGCCCAAGTATTACCGTGAGTTGCGACAGCACCGGCAGGCGGCACCGCCGCCAAGCCTGGACGTTCCCCTCCTGGGACGCATCGCCGCGGGCGCGCCGGTGGAAGCCATCGCCGGCGAGGACACCCTCAGCTTTTCCGATTTCGTGGGCGACCCCGACACTTTCGCACTGAGGGTGCGCGGAGACTCCATGATCGAAGACCATATTTGCGACGGCGATTACGTCCTGATTGAGAAGACCACCCAGGCCCGCAACGGCGATATCGTCGTCGCGCTGGTCGACGGCTCCGAGACCACGTTGAAGCGTTTCTATACCGAGCCAGGCGGACGCGTCCGCCTGCAGCCGGCCAATGCCGCCATGCAACCTATCGTTGTTGACCGGACGCGTCTGCAGATTCAAGGCAAGCTGATCGCCGTGCATCGCCGCTATTAACTGCGGCTTGCCAGCCCATTCCCGCGTACATCCGCGCCTGAGCGCCGCGTCCGACCCCTTCCTTAACCGCAGCTCGATACCATACCGGGCGGATGCCGCAACGCGGTATTTGTCCCGGCGGGCGAGTTTCGGATTCGGAGGAAGTTCTGGATGCCTTCCCGCGCCTGTGCGAAATCTACTCCGACGCCGCGGGCAAGGGCCGAGCGATGGTTACCTGTCTGGTGTAGGGCACTCTTTGTGAGCGCAGACCTCTGCGACTCTAGTGTGGTGAGGCAGAAGTTCGTTGCATGAGAAATTCGCCTCGTTTCGTCACATCCAGTGCGCGGTCATCCCGAGCGAAGTCGAGGGACCTGCTGCTAAAGTATTGGCAACACGCGAGCAAAAAACAGATCTCTCACTTGTGTTCGGGATGACGATGCGTGGAGGATCGGATCACTCGGGGCATCGACTGTGCTGCGAACTTCCGACTCATAACTCTCGCTATACCGCGATCCCCATCCGCCACAATTCATACGCGATGGCCTGCCGCACATACACCCATTGCTGACGCCAGCCCGCGCGAGGCTCGGAGGGACGCGGCGATCCGTACACCTTGACGCCGCGCGCCTCCAGCATCTTCTTCACGCGGTAAATGTGATAACCGTCGCTTACCACGATGCAGGATTTCAGGTTCATCCGCTGCATGATTTCGGCCGCCGCGGTCGTACTCTCCACCGTCGAGGAGCCTTCGTCCTCCACCAGGATGGCTTCCGACGGAACGCCGTGCTGGCTCAGGTACGCGCGGCCCACGGCGCCCTCGGTGAAGGAGGGATCGCCGCCCGCGCCCCCGGTCGTGAGGATACGCGGGGCCATTTTCTGCAAATACAAAAACAGCGCGTGATTCAGCCGCGCCTGAAGCACCGGCGACGGACGCCCGCGATACTCCGCCGCGCCCAGCACCACGATCACGTCGGCCGGGCGGACCTCGTCGGTTTCCGATTGCCGCCGGATGTCGCGCGCGGCCGTAACAACGCCCGCCGCGAGGATCGCCGCCGCGACGAGGAGCGCGCCCGCTCCGATCGGGATCAGTCTCCGGGACATCTGCGTTATGCTGGGCTTGGCGAAAAACCGGGGATACGCCCGGCGTGTGAACGCACTTTAACGGACCGCCCGGTCTTTCCTCAAGCTTTTCGGCTTAGATCTATTGTAAGCGCGGAACGTGCGCGCGGACTGCAAACGTGGACTCCCTTAGCGATCAGAATCCGCTGGTGAAGCAAATCCGGCGCGCCGTCTCCCGTGGCACCCTCACCGAGGACGGCTACGCGGTCGCCGAGGGCGTGCACCTGGTCGTGGAAGCCGTCGCGGCCCGCTGCGAAATTCGTGCGGTGATTTTCTCGGAATCGGCCAAGCCCGGCGTTGTCTCCGATCTCGCTCGTGACACCTCCCGGCTTCCCGAACCGCGCCAGGTCACCGAGAAAACGTTTCGCTCGATGTCGTCGACCGAAACTCCGCAAGGTGTGCTCGCTCTGGTAAAGCCGCCCGCGGCCGATCTCGCACAGGTTTTCAGCGGCGATGCGCTCGTCGTGATCCTCGATGGCGTACAAGAGCCGGGCAACGCCGGTGCGATTGTCCGTGTCGCGGAAGCTTTCGGCGCGACCGGTGCAATTTTTATGAAGGGCACCGTGGATCCGTTCCATCCCCGCTGTCTGCGCGGCTCGGCGGGATCCGCGCTGCGCCTGCCCGTCATCGCTCACTTCAATCCGGCTCACGTCGATCCCGCTCACTTCAATCCGGCTCACGTCGATCCCGCCCATTTCGATGGGGACCTCAATTCCGGGACCGTGATGGATGGACTGCGCGCGCTCCGCGTCTATGCCGCGATGCCGCGGCCGGCCGGTGGCCGTGCTCATGAAACCTCTTCGATCGAGCTGGGCGCCGCCGATTTCACAGTACCCTGCGCGATCGTCATCGGAGGGGAAGGCCGCGGAGTCTCCGAACCGATGGCCGCCATCGCGATCCCCGTGCATATTCCGACGACCAAGGTTGAATCGCTGAACGCAGCCGTGGCCGCCGGCATCCTCTTATATGAAGCGCGGCGCCAAAGGGATTCGCGCACGAAAGACACGAGTCAGAAAGCCTCGGGATGAGTCTGTTCGATACCACGCCGCCTGGACATGAAGAGGGCCAGGAGAACGACGCCCGCCGTCCGCTGGCCGAGCGTATGCGTCCGGAGCGTCTCGAGGATTTCGTCGGGCAGCAGCATATTCTAGGCCCCGGCAAGCCCCTGCGCGCGCAGATCGAGCGCGACGAGCTGCAATCGCTGATCCTGTGGGGACCGCCCGGCGTCGGCAAAACGACGCTTGCGCGCGTGATCGCCCGCCTGACCAGGGCAGATTTCGTGCCCTTCAGCGCGGTTCTCAGCGGCATCAAGGAAATCAAGGCGGTGATGGCCGATGCCGAGCGCTCTTGCCGCCTGGGACGCCGCACCGTGCTGTTCGTCGACGAGATCCACCGCTTCAACCGCGCCCAGCAGGACGCTTTTCTGCCCTACGTCGAGCGCGGCGATATCGTCTTGATCGGCGCCACGACCGAAAATCCGTCCTTCGAGGTGATCTCGGCGCTGCTCTCACGCGCGAAGGTTTACTCGCTGCGCGCTCTGGAGCCCGAGCAGATCGTCACCCTGCTGGAACGCGCCCTCAAGGTGCTGCAGCTTTCCGCGGGGCATGAACTGTTGGAGCAGATCGCCGTCTTTTCTAATGGCGACGCCCGCGCCGCCTACAACATCCTGGAACTGGCGGCCTCGGTCGCCCGCGACGACGTTCTCGATCGCGAGGCCGTGGAATCCGCCCTGGGCCGCAAGACCTTGCTTTATGACAAATCCGGTGAAGAGCACTTCAACCTGATCTCGGCGCTTCACAAAAGCGTCCGTTCCTCCGATCCCGACGCTGCCTTGTACTGGCTCGCGCGTATGCTGGAGGGCGGCGAGGATCGTCTCTACATCGCGCGCCGCCTGGTCCGCATGGCGATCGAGGACGTCGGCCTGGCCGACCCTCGCGCGCTCGAACAGGCCATCGCCGTGCAGCAGGCCGTCCACTTCCTGGGAATCCCCGAGGGCGATCAGGCGCTGGCGCAGGCGGCGATCTATCTATCCGTCGCGCCGAAATCCGACGCGGCTTACCGGGCGCTGGGGGCAGCGCAGGAAGCCGTCGCCAAATCGCCTGCCGATCCCGTCCCCATGCAGCTTCGCAACGCGCCCACGCGTCCCATGAAGGAATGGGGCTATGGCGAAGGCTACCAGCACGCGCACCAGTTCGAGGACGCCCTCAACGCTATGGAATGCCTGCCCGACCGGCTCCGCGGGACCGTTTTTTACGAGCCTACGAACCGCGGTCTCGAGGAGCGTATCGCCAAGCGTCTAGAGGAGATCCGGGCGCGGCGCCGGAAGTCCTAGTGTTGTGAGTCAGAAGTTCGTTGCAGGAGAAATTCGCCCCGTTTAGTCACATCCATTACGCGGTCATCCCGAGCGAAGTCGAGGGACCTGCTTCTAAACTATTGGCAACACACGGGCAAAAAGCAGATCCCTCGACTTCGCTCGGGATGACGAGGCGTGGAGGATCGGATTACTAGGGGCGGTCTGTCCCCTTTTTCAACCAGGTCCTAGAACGCCAGGCTATACCTGAACGTACGCCGGTACTGCGAAGAAATGGGCCGCGTAACCCATTGTTAAGAAGGGGCGTCCGAGGGAAACTCGGGACAGCGAGGTGATCGCGTGAGCCCCCACCAAACAGTCCCAGCAGACCGCCGCCATACGGATCGTTTTCCGATCGAGCGCGATGTCCACTACCGCGTTTTGAACAAGCGGGGCGGCGAAGAAACTGGCGACGGCAAGACCCTCAACATCTCCAGTTCCGGTGTGCTGTTCACCACGGAGCACTTGCTTCTGCCGGGACGCCGCCTGGAACTCTCCATTAACTGGCCTGCGCAATTGAACGATAAGTGCGGGCTGAAACTGGTAGCGCGCGGCCGCATCGTCCGCTTCGAACAGGGCCGCGTCGCTCTCGAAATCCAGCAGTATGAATTCCGCACGTCGGCCGCGGGCTCGTCCGCCACCGCCTCCACGGGAACGAACGAGCCCGCCGGATCCAGCGCGTCGCCGTTCGTGAATTGATCGCGTCGTTTCCTATCCTCCTTTCCCTATTTGCGCGCGCCGGGGTTCCTTACCTGGCGCGCTTTTTTAAGTTGATACACTTTTCGTAACGGTCGGCCTCCGGTCCTCTGCCTCCTGCCTCCTGTCTGTTACCTTGGTAGTTCTCCCCCATGCGCAAGCTTTACGCAAAGTGGATGCTCGACTGGGAAGACCGTCTGTGCTCGGCCGCGACCGACCGCACCGTCCGCCCCTTCGACTGGGGCCTGGAATGGACCCGCCAGTGGCCGGTCGCGCAGCAGAATCCGCGCAACGGCCACGATCCCGCCGCCTATCTGCGCCTGCTGAACGAAGTCGCGCTCGCTTCGAACGGCGAGTTCTTCTCCTACACCGTCCCTTCCGATTTCGAGCTGTCCGGAAACCTGCTGCGCTTTACCAGCCCCGTGGAGACCCCGCATCACGAAAACAATCGCGTCCATGGACAGTGGTTCCCGGCGAAGTCCAAACCCGATTCTAAACGGGGAGCCCGCCGCGTCGCGGCCGTGATCCTGCCGCACTGGAACGCCAGCAAGACCCAGCACAATGCGCTGTGCGCGGGGCTCGCCAAACTGGGGGTTTCCGCGCTCCGCCTGAGCCTTCCCTATCACGATTACCGCATGCCCGCCGAGCTGAAACGCGCCGATTACGCCGTCTCCGCGAACATCGCGCGCACCATCGACGCCACGCGCCAGGCCGTCATCGACACGCGCGGAACCGTGGATTGGCTCGAAGCCGAAGGTTTTGAGAGCATCGGCATCGTCGGGACCAGCCTGGGTTCGTGCTATGCGTTTCTCGCCAGCGCTCACGACGCGCGCCTCAAGGTGAACGTCTTCAATCACTGCTCCACTTATTTTGCCGACGTCGTGTGGGAGGGGCTATCGAGCCGGCATATCCGCCAGAGCCTGGAGGGCTCCGTCACGCTCGAACAGCTCCGCGAGGCCTGGAGCGTCATCAGCCCGCCGCACTACATCGAGCGGTACGCCGCGCTCAGCAAGAAGACGCTATTCATCTACGCGCTCTACGATACGACGTTTCCTCTGCGCTTCACCGAACAGGTGCTGCAGCGGGCGCGTGAGCTGGGCATGAATCATAAAGCGGTGGCGCTGCCATGCGGCCACTATAGTGTCGGCAAGACCCCCTTCAAGTTTCTCGACGGCTACCATATCTGCAACTATCTAAAGCGCAATTTGTAACTCTACTGGGTGCCCCGCGATCCGCCGATATTGCAGTTGATGGCGTCGATTTTCGACCTCAAGCCGCGCCCCGCCGATATACCGGATGACAAAGCGGACGAGAAACCGATTGTGAGCGTGGGGCCGGAACAGAGCGGTCCGGTCACGAGCAGCGCTCCGCCTCTCCCCAGTGCCGGCATGAGTGCCGCGAAGAATGGTCGCTACCAGTCTCCCGAACCTCCGCCTGCAACCGAATCCGTGAAATCGGCCGGGCCCGCGGCGTGGCGTGAACCGGTGAAGCAATCGGCTCAGCAGGCGTCGTCCGCAACCCCGAAATCTTCGCCACCTAAGCCTCGGGCCGAAAACGTTCCCGTCTCCGAGCCGGTGAATATTCCCGAGCCGGCTTCAGGCGGGCCCGACCCGAGTCCCGTTAGAGAGGACGAAGGCGAGTTCGAGCTGGTGCTCGGGCGCCGCCAGATCGCGAGCTGGCTGTTCGTCGGCACCGTCCTGATCGCGGTCTTCTCGGCGGCGGCCTATTTCGTCGGGAAGACGTCGGCTCCGAACTGCGTGGGAGCCTTGGCCGATCAGACGGTTCCCTACGTCGCGCCCCCGCTTCCTGCCGCGACCATCGTGCCTGCCGGCGAGGACCCAATTCTTGATGCGAGCGGAGCTCCGGTCTCTTCGTCGGGTAATTCGTCCCCCGCCATCCAAACGCCCGCGGCTACGCAGCCGCCTGTGGTTTCCGCCGGATCCACTCTCGCCGCGACGTCGGTTGGTCCTGCTTCTGTTGCTGGATCTGCCGGAGCGCCGGGACCTTCGGCTCCCGCTGGACCTGCCGCGTCGGGACCCGTTGTGCGACCGCTCACCCCCGCCGCCACCATTGAGCCTCCGATCTTCGCCCAGCCGCAGCCCGGCGCGCTCTATCTGCAAATGGGCGCGGTGGACAAGGGCGTGGCCGTGGTGCTCGCCGAAGGACTCCGCCGCCAGGGATTCACGTCGCTGGTCGCGCCCGGCCCCACCGACAAAATCTTCCGCGTGTTGATCGGACCATTGGAAAATCAGGATGCCTACCGGCGCGTCAAAGCCCAGGTGAACGCCATCGACCTCAGCACCTTCGCGCGCCGCTTCCAGAAGTAGCGTCCGGCTGAGCGGCGACCGCGTGACTGAGCCCCGACCACAGGGAGCGGTATTAGCCTCAAAGTGCGGTCACACGATCTCGCCACGCTCATTTTGCCGTGGTTCCCGTCACTTGCGACTTTCAATCCTGTCGTCTTGCATAAGCCCTGGTGTATTTTTTAGGCAAGAAGACCGGGTGTTGGTCTTGCACAGTACCGGTCCGCCAAAGCTTCGGCATCCTAGGTCCTGCCGAGGAACGGTGAACACCTCCCAAAAGGGGGAATTGCGTGATTCAAGTCGCGAGCTGTTGCGAAA
The DNA here is from genome assembly GCA_035934795.1 of Bryobacteraceae bacterium. Taxonomy (GTDB): domain Bacteria; phylum Acidobacteriota; class Terriglobia; order Bryobacterales; family Bryobacteraceae; genus Palsa-187. The sequence continues at coordinate 42,962 of DASYXM010000070.1, forward strand.
TAATAGCCGGACGTCGTCTTCCGATAGTGGCGACAAGGGAACCGGTTCCTGAACATAAAAATAGGAGACAGAAGTCAGGAGACAGAAGTCAGGAGACAGGAGACAGGAGACAGGAGACAGGAGATAGAAGACAAATAGAAGACAAGAGGTTAGGAGATAGATAAAGATCCGAAACCGTCCCACTGGATGAATGAGCGGACACGAACACATAAGTCGGCCAGTTCGCCGAGCGGTCGACAGTGTAAGCTTGTCTTCCGGTTCGTATTCTGACTCCTGTCTCCTGACTCCCGAATTCTTTTCTCCCGTCAGTTCACTGCCAGCCCACCCGGAGGTCCAAAACGCGGTCCGCCGCAATTGCGTGCGCATTTGTCGGGAAGCGTGTATTTATCCTTCATCTTTTTGCGAAACTCCGGATACATAGTCTCCGCTCCTCCCATGACGGCCTCTGGCGGGATGTGCAGCGTCTTGGTCAGCTCGTCCACAAACGGATTTTTCGACGGCAGATAGTGGGGCACCGCGCCCTCCTTGGTGCCCTCGTCCGCCTGGATGCACGGAGGACCCATCGCCGCGATGGCCGTCGATTCCAGTTGGAACGTCCGCGTGCGATACACCGGCTCGGAAAAGTAGATGGGATCGTCGACCAGCATGGTCAGCGTCAGAATATCCCCGTGACGAAGGAAATGCGACGTTATCGTCGCCTCGTCGCTCGCGGGAGCGCCGTTGCGCCGGATGTAGCTGGCCTTCAGGTGCGTGGTGTACGCCACCAGGACGTTGCCTTCCCACACGCCCGTGGTGAAGCCGGCCTTTTCGTGCGGCGCGTCCTTGGGAGGATGCGGACGCCCGTCCATCCAGATGGTGGTCGGCGGGCGATCCTCCCATCCGCCGATTTTCCAGGCGATGACGTCACCCGTCACCGGGTCCGTTTCATTCCACATCTTCAGACCGAACGGCCCCATCACCAGATAGTAGGGCGGATAGAACAGGCACACGCGCTCCGGCGCGGAAAGCTGCGACTGCGAATAGCTCAGTGCCCGCGCCCGCCCGCCTTCATTGAGCGGAAGCCCGGTGTAATCCACCAGATTCGGTCCCTGGAAGCGATCCTGAAAATCCTCGTGATTGCGCGCCGCCCACGACCCCGAAAGCTCCACCTGGGCCAGCCCAGGCGCACCCGCGGCCAGCAATATCCCAAGCGCCGATGCCATCCGAGTTCGCGTCATGAGTGGGACCTTCATACCAATCACCATCTCGCCGAGCAGGCTGTGGGATCCCAGCCCGCCGCGCCGGCCTCCTGCTTATAATGCGTGCTCACGATATACGGCTCGCTCAAATACAGCGGATCGCGCACCACCGAGGTCAGGACCAGCCACAGATCTCCGCTGCGCTCGCGCACGACGTCGTAATACTCGGTCATCGCCGCGTTCGCGCCGTACGGCACGCCGTTCTTGCGCAGATATCCCGCTTTCAGGTGCGTGGTCGCGACCTCCAGACCTCCGGCTTGCGGCTGGCCTCGAGGATCACCAAGCCCTCGTCCATCCAGCCCCGTCCGGCGTCCTTCCCAGTGCGCGACGGAATCGCCCTGCCACGTGGCCTCGCCGCCCGGCGATTTCCAATCTCCAAAGTGAAACACGCGGGTCTGCGTGCCCGCGTCGATCTCCATCTTTAACGTGTTGTCGTCCTGCCAGGCGATGCGCAGGCGCGCGGGAATCCGCATGATGCCGGCCGCGCCATAGGACTTGCACTGCTCCCCCGCGGCCTCGTCCTTCGCCGGATCCCACGCGTCGGCGACTTTTTTCGACTCCAGTGTCATGGGGATACCCAGGTAATCGCCCACCCGCGGCGTGACCATGCGATAGTGCCAGTCCTCGGTGACCACCGCAACCCAGTAGCCGGTCACGTCGAAGGGCGCAGCCGCTTTGGCGGTCGGCGGAGGCCCGCCGCGCCCCTGCGCATGAGCCTGACCCGCGACCATTAACATTCCCACGATCGCGATCGACAACCACCCGCGCTTCCTCGCACTACACTGGTCATACCGAGGGTGAGGCGAGGGATCTGCTTCTAAAGCTTTGGAAAACAGCGAATGAAAAAACAGATTCCTCGACTGGCGCTCGGAATGACGAGATTGTGGATATAGGCGGGAGGTCGTCATTTCTTCCCCGCCAGGCTCCTATACACGGCCTCGATGAAATTGCCGGTCGTCCAGGGACCCGCCTTCGCGCCGAACTGCTTCTCGTACGGCAGCACCGGATTCGCCGCCTCGATCTGATCGAGCGTCATGCCGCGCGACAGCATGTCCTCGATCACGTCGCGCACGATCACGATCATGTCGCGATACTCCACCACGTCGGCTTGATCGTAAACCCGCCCATGGCCCGGAATCACGTAGGTTCCGCCCTCCTGGAAGATATACGGGATCGGAGGAATCGCGAGCTCGATCAGGCGGTTCAGCGCGTCGATCTCGCCCTGGACACTGCCGCCTTTTTCCACGTCGATCACTGGAAAACGATTCGTATCGATAATGTTTCCGGCCATCACGATGTCGGAGGCCCGGAAGAACACCACGCTATCGCCGTCGCTGTGCGCGGCGGGCTGATGCAGCACCTCGATCCCTTCGTGATTCAAATAAATATACTTGCGATTCTGGGGAAAAGCTTCGGTGGGCCAGAAGGCGCTGGGAAACGCCGGGGCCTTCCCGGTGGGCGCGCTCATCCTGGTCAGCACGTTCTCGTGCGCCATGATGGAAGCGCCGCCGCCCGTCATCGCCTTCATGAATTCGCCGCGCGCGCCGCTCGCTCCGCTGAAGATGTTTACGCCCGCCTTCGAGATCGTTTCATTGCCTCCGACGTTGTCGGCGTCAACGCTGGTGTTGACGATGTAGCGGATCGGCTGATCGCTCATTTTGCGGATTTCCGCGAGCACCTGGGCGGAGGTATCTTTCGTGCCGGTGTCCACCACCACGACGCCGTCGGAACCCGTCTGCACGCCGATGTTCCCGCCTGCGCCCGAGATCATATAGAAGTTGGGCCGGAGGCGCTGCACCGTCAAATTTTGTCCAGTCCCGCTCTGCTGGGCATGGACAAGGCCAGCTGCGCCACCGAGCCCCGCGAGAACAACGGCGGCAGCAATCCCGCACGACATCGCCGCTTTCCTGCGAGTGAGAACTGCCTTCACCGTTTCATTTTCTCCTGTTCCCACCAGTCGCGCTCGGATATCCTGACGCGTGGCAATCTCTCAAGCTAGCCCGCGCGCGAAAATTTCCGCTAAACCATTTTCGTAGATAGTGTGAACCGTTCTTGTGGGGCAGCCCTTCCCGGCTGCAGCCGCGCTTCTGCGCGGCTGGCTGGGCTCCCGGCGAATCGCCGGGCGGAAGCCCGGCGGCAAGGCAGAAGCCATGCCCCACAACGGGCCACCATAACTGTGAAAATGCTCTAAATGGCTTTCGGACTCACTTCTTCACTTCTGCGTTCCAATTCGTCACCACCGTCAGCGGTGGCGACGCCGCGCCCGCGCCGCTCGCCGTGGTGATCAGAAAACGCTTGCCATCCGCGGTGACGTCGTATTCAATCAAGTTGTTAATTGACGCTTGCGCCATGTGCGCGTCGAACAGAGCAACGGGAGTCCCGGCCTCGAAGGAGGGCTTGGTTCCGGCGACTGCCTTGACAGGAACGGCCATCATCTTTCCGTCCGCGGCTACGAAGAACAGTTCTTTCCCATCGCCGCGCCAGCGTGGCTGCTCGCCTCCCGCGATCGAAATCGTCCATTCGCCATCACCTGGAGGAAATGGCCGGACATACACTTCGCGTCGGCCTGAACGGTCCGAGGTGAACGCCATCCAACGGCTGTCCGGCGAGAGTTGGCCGAACATTTCATTGAACTCGGTCCTCAGAAATGGAATGGGCTTGGGGTCCGCTGCGGCACCCTCGGTGGGAACAACCCCAAGATCGTACTTGGTCTTCGGATCAGCCTCCCAGTAGACGATAAACCGGCCGTCCCGCGACCACTGCGTGGAGATTACGTTGGGGCTGTTCGGCAGCAGCGGTTCATCCGGCCCGCTCCCACTAGCAGGTTGCGGAAAAATCGGGCGGGCAGTTTGATTCCGTTGCCATCGAGGGCGTTTTGTGAGTGATTTGGCAGCGCAGCGACGCCCCGCAGGGGCGGCGCGGGCGGCTGCCGTGGGCCTTCAAGCCGCAGCTTGCGC
>DASYXM010000079.1:0-118101 GCA_035934795.1 Bryobacteraceae bacterium
GGTTCTGCGGGACCCGCTGCTCCGCCGAGATATAGCTGAACACTCCACTTTGTTGTTGGTCGTCGCCTCGCATAAAACATAGACGACGCAGTCTGTTCCGGCGTCACGTCGGAATCCGCCTTTTTTCCGCAACCTGCTAGGACTATCGAAATTGAGTGCACCATCAACCTGCTCGCCCTTCTCCTTGCCCTCTGGCTTGTAGAGGTAATTAACATCCTTGAACGTTTCGGCCGTCAATAGAACCCCGGAGAACACGAAAAGCGCGATAATTCGGCGAAGTATTCGCATGGTGGGGCAAGTGTATCATGGGTCGTGGAGAAGATCCACGGCCGCCGAACCAGGGGGACTCACCCGGCCAGGTGAACCAGGGCGAAGACGGATTCCCTGATCCGTCGCGACGGCCGATCCCATTAAATCAGGGCGCAACAGGGAGCGAATGCAGTCCGCTGCGAGGGATTCGTACAGAGACACCGCGGTTTTTGAATGCCGCCGGCTCTTTTTGATCGCGGCGTCCGATCACCCGAAAATTCAACTTGCGAAGACACTAAAGAAGAAGGTGTTCCACAAGGCTCTGAGCCAGCCGGACCAGCTCGAGCCGCTCCTATGGGAGTGGGCTCGAAGCCACAATTTGGAATATCCCTGGGTTATAGATGAGGCGCGGTTTCTCTACGGAATTTCCTCGATTCCTAGCAACGCCCGCGAACGGCTAGGGGACTCTCAACGCTTCTTCCCTGCGGACTTTGGCACCACTCATCCCGCCTACGAAGGGCCAGACTTTGCCGCTCCGCCGTGGTCTCCGGTAGAAAGCTTGGATGCTTTTCGGAAGAGGGTGAAGCAGAGATTCAAAGAGGAGCTTGAAAAATATATCTGCGATCTGAAACACGCCCAGAAGTCAAATCGCGTCAATGCTAGCGCGCGCCATTATCGTTGGGCAGCGGAACGGATCTGCTTAGGCCTGAGCTGGAGCGACATCGCTGTTAAGACGGAAGGTTTGTCCCGGCAGGCCGTCCAGAAAGCCGTTCGTAAGATTTTTCGCATTCTTGGGGTTTCGGACAGTGTGCCCGCGCGTCACACACGAGCTAGCAACCAAATGACCTGAAAAAATGCGGCGTTGGGGTTGCCCTCTCGGCGACACTCTCACGGTAACCTTGATCCATGTCGAACGAACGCAATTCAGAAGCCCTGACAACTGACGAGGTTGCAAGAATCCTCAAGGTGAGGCCGCCGAGGGTCCAGGAGCTCGTTCGGCGGAATATCCTTCCGCACTTTCGACTCGGACGGCAAATCCGGATTGATCGCCATTTGTTGCAGAGGTTCATCGAACACGGCGGCCAAGCGCTGCCGGGCGGTTGGCGTCGAGCTACGAGCGAACGGGAGGCTCGTTTTGATTAGAGACAAAATCGGCGCACGAGTTAGTCGGAGGTTGCCAGCGTGACATACCCGGCCGCACCGACTAGCGTCACGGACGCCATCGCCCATGTAATTGAACGGGCCGTAGATGTCGGCGTCCGCAAAGCGCTCAACTTGAGCGAAGCCACAAATCGGCGCCTGCTTTCAATCGAAGAGTCGGCGCTATACCTCTCGCTCAGCAAGCGGGAAGTCTACAATATGATCGCCGTTCATGAGTTGCCGGTCGTGCCTCGCGGGCGCAAAAAAATGATCGATCTCCAAGACTTGAACAGTTGGATCGAAAGGAACAAACGGTAGCAATGAGTGCGAGAGTCACGCGCGGTTCAGTGTTTCAGCGCGTATACCGAACGCGCGACGGTGAACTCCGGCGCACGCGCGTTTTTTACGTGAAGTATTACGCGAACGGAAAACCCGTCACGCTTCCAGCTGATACCGAGGACCATGATGAAGCCGTCACCTTCCTTCGCCGGAAGATGGCGGATGCGGCCGAGCAACGGATCACGGACCTACCAGAGCGAGTAACGATGAACCAGCTCTTCGATCTGCTTTTGGAATGGTATCGCGTGAGGGAGCGCCGTACGACGTATGATCTGGAGTGCTTGATTCGTCGCGCGGATGACGAACGCCAAAAGCCAGGGGCTCTGAGAGCCTGGTTTGGTAAGATGAAGGCCCAAGCGGTCACCAGCGCGGCAATTGCGCGCTATGTCGCTGCGCGTCGAAGCGAAGAGCCAAGGCCAGCCAATGGCACAATCAATCGTGCGCTCGCTTATGTTCGCCGGGCGATGAAGCTCGGTGCGCAGCAAGACCCGCCGCTTGTTCTCCGCGTCCCCCATTTCGACATGCTGCCCGCCGCGGAGCCACGCGAAGGAACCTTGCCCCATGAGAAGTACAAAGCGGTGCGGGACCTTCTACCGTCTTACGCACGCGTTGCCCTGGTGATCTCTTACCACACAGGCGCCCGCAGGGGCGAAATCACCAAAATCCGCAAGGAAAAAATCGACTTCAACGCCGGCCGCATAAATCTACCTGGGCGCACGACGAAAAACAAGCGGCCCCGTTTCCTGCCGATCTACGGGGATATGGCTGTCGAGATCCAGTTGGCGATAGACGGCGGGAAGCCCGAGTGTCCGCTCTTGATTCAGCGCGACGGAAAGCCGGTCCAAGACTGGGAGAAAGCGTGGGCGACGGCTTGCGAGGCCACGGGCGTCAAGGGGACGCTGTTCCACGATCTGCGCAGAACCGCGCTTACGAACATGATCGAGGCAGGGTTGTCAGAGAAAGAGGCGATGGAGATCAGCGGGCACCGTACGCGGGCCGTTTTTGACCGGTATCACATCGTGAGTGAACGACGGCTCAAAGAAATGGCGGGCAAACTAGACGCTCACCTGAAGAGCAAGGACTCGCCGGAACAGAAGGGAGCGATCAATTAGCGCATGGTGTCAGTCGCCGGTGTCAGTCAGGCGCACCAAGGTGCGCAAGTGTTTGAAAGAAATGGTGAGCCGGGCGGGACTCGAACCCGCGACCACCGCATTAAAAGTGCGATGCTCTACCAACTGAGCTACCGGCCCTGAGTGAAGACCACGCTGAAAACGGCTTCACGCGCGGATTCCAGCGGATTTTTCTATTCTAGCGCGCGCTTCAGCGCCTGACCAAGCGTAGCGAGTCCTTGCGCGACGTCTGCACTCAAGTGCACGCGCAGCGCCCGGCGCCCGCGCTCAGCCAGCACCTGGAAATCCCCGCGCGCCTGCGCCGCCTTCACCACGCCGAAGCTGTAAGTCTGTCCGGGAACCGGAAGATCCCGCGCGTCGTCGGCGGTAATCTGCACGAACACGCCGGTGTTGGGGCCTCCCTTGTAGGCCTGCCCGGTGGAATGCAGGAAGCGCGGCCCGAAGCCCACGCACGTCGCGACCTTCCTGGTATCCCGCACGCGTTTCCGCATGGAGGTGAGCGCGGCCTCGTGCGCGGCGTTCATTTCGATGTAGGCGAGCAGCGCGAAATAATCGCCCGCTTTCAAAGTGCTGAGATGCGCGCGCAGGCATTCGTCGAGCGTCGAGCCTTTTACTCCTGTACCGAAAATCTTCACGCCGCCGTCGATCACCGCCGGAGTTTCGGGCGGCAGCGAGCCGGTGCGCTCGAACTCGCCGGTCAGCTTGCGCGTCGCGATCTTGCTCGCTTCCACGTCCGGCTGATCGAAGGTATTAATTCCGAGGATCGCCCCGGCCACCGCGGTCGCGAATTCCCAGCGGAAGAATTCCCGCCCCACATCGTAAACGTCGTGCAGAGCGACGCGGATCACGGGATGCCCGGCGCGCTCGATCCGGTCGATCGCGTTGTCCTGTCCCGCGTCGTTCGCCGCGTCGAGCCGCGCGTAGACGAACACGCGGTCGTTTCCGTAAACCTCGGGCGAGCCCAGCGGCTCGCGATCCACGGGGATGATCCCCTTGCCCAGCTTGCCGGTGGATTCGGCGATCAGCTGCTCCAGCCACGCGCCGAAATCGTGGATACCCGGCGAGGCGAAGATGGTCAGCTTATCGTGGCCGGCGCGTGCCAGCGTCCCGAGGACAATGCCGAGCAACGCGCCGGGATTCCCATCGATCGCGGTTTCAGCCGAGCACGCGCGCGCCATCTCCCGGGCGCGGCGCAGCAACTCTGCGGCATCGATTCCCATCGCCGCCGCCGGGATCATTCCGAAATCGGAAAGCGCCGAGAAGCGCCCGCCGATTCCCGGGACGCCGTGGAAGATTTCCCAAAACCCGCCGGCCTCGGCGACCTGCTCCATGTGCGAGCCCGGATCGGTGATGGCGATGAACCGCCGCCCGTCACGCCCCGCGCGGTCGAAAAAATATTGCTTGAAGATGTTCGGCTCGAGCGTGGAACCGGATTTGCTCGCGACGATAAACAGCGTCTTGGCGATATCGATGTGGCTCTCGATCGCAGCGATGCGCTCGGGATCGGTGGAATCGAGCACGTGTAGATCGGGAAAGCCGGGCGTGCGCCCGAAGGAGAGCCGCAGCACTTCCGGGCACAGGCTCGATCCGCCCATGCCGAGCAGCACGGCGTCGGTGAATCCCGTAGCTTTCACTTCGGCCGAAAATTGAGCGAACCGTTCGGCGTTCTTGAGTTGATCGTCGACGACCGAAAGCCACGCGAGCCAGCGCGCTTCGTCCTGGCCAGTCCACAAGGAAGCGTCGCCGGCCCACAGGCGCGCGACCTTCTTCCCGGTGCGCCAATCGGCCAGCGTCTTATCGATTTCCGTTTGCGCCGGCGCCGGAACCGTGTACCGGATCTGGCTCACGCGGGGTGCACCGCCGCGAGCAGTTTGAGGAACGCGTCCTCGAACAGCTTCACGCCCTGGTCGAGCAGTCCGGCGGTGACTTCCTGGATCGAAATGCCCGCATCGGACAGGTTCCGCATCACCGCGCGCGCTTGGTCGAGGCCGCTGTCGAGCGACGCCCGCGGCTCGCCGTGATCGCGGAACGCGTCGTAGGTGGCCGGCGGAATCGTGTTTACTGTGTCCTTGCCGATCAGTTCTTCCACATACAGAACGTCACGCAATTTCGGATTCTTGGTCGACGTGCTGGCCCACAACAGGCGCTGCACGCGCGCGCCCTTGCCCGCGAGCGCTTCCCAACGCGGGCCCGCGAAGATCCCGTGATATCGTTCGTAGGCAAGCTTCGCGTTGGCGATCGCCACCCGGCTGCGGCAGGATTCCAGAAGCGCGCGCTTCTGTTCGCCGGCGGCGGGGAGGAGCGCATCGATGCGGGCGTCGACATTTGTATCGATGCGGCTGACGAAGAAGCTCGCGACGCTCGCGACGGACGCCAGGTGCAGCCCTTGCCGCGCGCGTCCCTCCAGCGCCCGTACGTAGACTTGCGCGACCTCCTCATAGCGTTCGCACGCGAACAGCAGCGTGATGTTTACGTTGATGCCCTCGCTGAGCAGCGTTTCGATGGCGGGCAACCCGGCCGAGGTCCCCGGCACCTTGATCATCACGTTGGGCCGCTGCACGGTGTTCCACAAACGGCGCGCTTCGCCGATGGTCGCCTGCGTTTCGTTGGCCAGCAGCGGCGAAACTTCCAGGCTGACGTAGCCATCCCGGCCGTTGGTCGCGAGATACACGGAGCGCAGCGCGTCGGCCACGTCCTGAATATCGCGGATCGCCAGCCGCTCGTAGATGGCCTTAGCGTCGAGCATGGCGTCCCGGCGCAACTCCGCGAGAAAATCCGCGTACTCGTCGCTTTCCGCGATGGCTTTCTCGAAAATCGAGGGATTCGACGTCATCCCCGTCAGGCCGTCCCGCTCGATCAGCTTGTGGAGCTCGCCCGAAGTCATCAGGCTACGGCGAATGTAATCCAGCCAGATCGATTGCCCGTAGCGGGCCAGTTGCTTCAAGGGATTTTCGACAATGACGGAAGGAGTCATGGAGATGGCCTCTCCTTCAATTTTAACCGACGCGGATGGAGCGGATTTGGAAGCCGCGCCATGGCAGAATCGAATCGCCGCCACGTAGATGTAGCGTTTCACCGCGCCCGAAGTTCGCGTCGCGCACACGACCCTGCGCTATACTTTTCCTTCTCATGGCAAACCCGCCGCTATCCGACGCACGGCGCTTCTTACCCGTATTACTGCTGCTGTTCGCCGCGAGCGGCTGCTCGGCGCTGATCTACGAGGTGGTGTGGTACCAGTTGCTGCAGCTCGCCATCGGCTCGACCGCCGTTTCCATGGGCGTGTTGCTCGCGACGTTCATGGGCGGGCTGTGCATCGGGAGCCTCGCGCTGCCGCGCCTTCGGCCATTACACGCCCGGCATCCTTTAAATGTGTATGCCTGGCTCGAAACGGGCATCGCCATGTTCGGAGTGCTGGTGCTGGTGACGCTGCCCGCGATCAATCGCGTGTACGTCGCGGGGCTCGCGAGCGGCCTTCCGGGCATGCTGCTGCGCGGACTGCTGGCGGCGGCCTGCATGCTGATCCCGACCATTCTGATGGGCGCCTCGCTCCCCGCCATCGCGCGCTGGATTGAAGCGACGGCGCAGGGCGTGTCGTGGTGGGGCTTGCTCTACGGAGGCAACACGGCGGGTGCGGTCGCCGGATGCCTGATCGCCGGATTTTACCTGTTGCGCGTCCACGATACTTACGTCGCGACATACGCGGCGGCGGCGTTGAATGTGGCGGTCGCGGCGCTGAGCTTCGTCCTGGCCCGCCGCGTTCCGCCGAAGTCCTCAGGCGAATGGGTCGAGTCGTCGAGTACGGAACCGCAAGGCGGTATGACGGGGAACCCAGGGCCGGTATACGCGGCCATCGCGATTTCAGGGGCCTGCGCGCTGGGTGCGGAGGTGGTGTGGACGCGCTTGATGGGCATGCTGCTCGGCGCGACGGTTTACGCGTTCTCCATCATCCTCGCCGTTTTTCTGATTGGCCTCGCCGCGGGCAGCGGGGTCGCCGCGCTCGCGCTGCCTTCCATGACGCCGCGTTTCCTCAAGGCGCGCCGGGCCCTGGGATGGAGCCAGATTCTCGCGGCGTTCGGAGTCGCCTGGACCGCCTACATGATCGCCCGTTCCCTGCCCTATTGGCCCATCGACGTGATGCTGACGAAGAATCCGTGGCAGTTGTTCCAGCTCGATATGGCGCGGTCTCTGTGGGCCATCTTGCCGGCCACGCTTTTCTGGGGCGCGAGTTTTCCGCTGGCGCTCGCGGCGGCGGCGCCGCGGCGCGATCAGGGACGCACGGTCGGCACGGTATACGCGGCGAACACGCTGGGGGCGATCGTGGGAGCGCTCGGCACCAGCCTGGTATTGGTGCCGTGGATCGGCACCCAGAATTCGCAACGAGTATTGCTGATGGTATCCGCCGTGGGCGCGCTGCTAATGCTGGCGCCGGGATTTCGCGGACTCGGTTCCGCGGTGGCGCTGGTATTGGCGCTCGCCGCGTCGGGATGGCTGGCATGGCACGTGGATGCGGTGCCGGGAAAATTGATCGCCTACGGACGCCAGATGCCGCGCTTCAGCACCGATTCGCAAATCGTCCAGGTCGCTGAGGGCCGCAATTCCTCGGTCGCAATTGGCCAATGGAGCGACGGCTCTTTCGAAATCGACGTGAACGGGCACATTGAAGCCACCACCGAACCGTTCGACATGTCGCTGCAGAGGATGGTGGGGCATCTGCCGGGCCTGCTGCATCCGAATCCAAAATCGGTACTCGGCATCGGATTCGGCGCGGGCGTTTCGGCGGGCACCTTCACGCGCTATCCGGGAATCGCGAAAATCACGGTGTGCGAAATCGAGCCGGTGATTCCGCCGATTTCCACGCGCTACTTCGCAACCCAGAACTACGGAGTGTTTCACAATCCGAAGACACACGTGGTGTTCGACGACGCGCGCCATTATCTGATGACCACTGCGGAAACGTACGACATTATCGCGTCGGATCCCTTGGACGTGTTCGTCAAGGGAACGGCAGGGCTGTATTCGAAAGAATACTTCGCGGCGGTGAAGCGGCACCTGAATCCCGGCGGCTACTTCACGCTGTACGTTCCTCTGTACGAAAGCGACAGGCCGACGGTGCAAAGCGAGCTGGCGACGTTCTTCGAGGCCTTCCCGAACGCTACGGTGTGGGGCAACACGCGCGAAGGACGGGGCTACGACATGGTGTTTCTGGGTCAGGTGGAACCGCTCAAGATCGACCTTGACGAAATCTACGCGCGCCTGGCCCGGGCGGATTACGCGGATGTGGCGGCGTCGCTGCGGGAAGTCGGTTTTCATTCCGCCGCCAGCTTGTTCGCAACCTACATGGGCCAAAAATCGGACCTTGGCAAATGGACCGCGGGCGCGGCAATCAATCGGGATCGCGATCTGCGGCTGCAATATCTGGCCGGATGGGGCATCAATTCGCAGATGCAGGATGCGTTGTATAACGAGATGCTGGCGTACCGGCGGGCGCCGTCGAATATTTTCACGGGCTCGGCGAAGAACGTGAGCGCCGTGCTCGCGCCGTTCACGGGCGGCGGCCGGTAGAATCGCCGAACGATTTGCCGCCGGCGTCGTTCTCCAAGGCCGCGTCCTCGGCGATCTCGATGTCCAGGCTCATCCAGCGATCGGAAATATCGGCGCCTAGCACCGAGGCCGACGTGTACACCGAGCCGTGTCCCCGCGGGCACATCACTTCCTGGCCCGCGGCTTCCAGCAGCATCTGACCGGGCACGCCGATGCGCACCGGCTGGCGCATGCGGTGGAGGCACACGCGGCAGCGGCTTGGCTGATCGCGGAAAGCCCACACCAGGATCACGACGACCGACGCGAAGGATACCCACAGGAGTACTGGTCCTCCGCGTCCGGGATCGCCGCCGGTGAGTCCCAAAGTATTGGCGGCGGTGAGCTCCAGGATCGCGAAGAACAGCGCGATCAGCGGCAACGCGGTTTTCAACACGAAGAATCCCCAGAAGCGCGCCGCGCGTTTGGCGGGAGCGCCCGCCCGGCGGTCCCACGAAAAACGCAGCACGGCCCACCCGAACAACGCGCCGAGCAGGATCGCGAGAGCGCCACCGTAAGAACGGATGGCGCGGAAAACCAGATCCTCGATGGGCGTGGCCTGGATTTCAAAATTGCGGCGCGCGAGGCCCGCCTGCATCAGAAGCTGGCGCAGTTCCTGGCGCGCGGCATCGGGCGTGGCCCCGGGATTCAGGCGCGCGACCACGCCACGCAGATTCAGCCACCAGCGCCGCGGCGGAACCGCGGGGGCCGGCTCGGGACGCGAGGTCCACACGGCGATGGGCGCGGAGAGGAAAGTGAAGTCGCGCGGCAGCACTCCGGCGAGCCACAAAGGGCGGCCGTCGACGGTCATAAGTTGGCCGACGCGGTTTGGATCGCTCCGCAGATCGTCGCGCCAAAATTCGTAACTCGCGAGAAATTCGTCGTCGCGAAGGCGCCCGACGGGTGCGTGCACGCCGAGGACATCGAAGAACGGCGCCTCGACGTTGGCGGATTGCACGAGGTGATTGCCGCGATCGAGCGAGATGGCGGTGGTGTGCCACGAATAGGCGGCCACGGCCGCGAGCGTCTTCGATTTGTCGCGGAAGACGGCGGCTTCGGCGTCCCGGAATCCCAGTCGGATGCCGAACACGGGGGGGCCTTGCGCCAGTACGACGACGCTCTTCGCGTCGCGATAAGGCACGCCCACGGCAAGCTGGCGCGTCACGGCGAATCCATGGCTCGCCACGCCAACGGCGACCACGCCGAGCGCGCCGAGAGCGAGGCAACAGGCCGGGCTGCCGGACATCGAGCGCAATCCCTCCCTGCCGGGATCGGTGCGGAACCGCGCGCGCAGCGCGTGGCGAATGGCCTCCCGCGTGTGCGTCAGCAGCGCCCAGCGGGCGTCGCCGGCGCCGGATTCCGCGGCCTCGAGCGTCCATCTCCACAGGTCGCCGAGCCATTCGTGCCGCCAGTCGTCGCTCAGTTCGGCGGGCACCAGCCTCGCGGCGAGGCGTATAGCGAACTGGCACGCGGATGCGACGGACCGATTGGCGAGAGTGCGCATGAGTGGTCGCCTGATAGGAGCTTAACACTTGTGGCTCTCGGCGCACGCACCTTTGGTGGGGCCCCGCACATGGACGTGACGGGTTGAATCGTTGCTCCGGCGGATAAACTCGCAGAAAAAACCGCTCCCTGGGGTTGCGGCTCGGTAAAGCCCGCCCGATTGAGCCGTGACCAAAAGGGAGCGGTGGCATCGTGCTTTAACGAACTCGCTCCGATACGCCAACATCGACTCGCGCTACAAGGCTTTGGTCGCGCCCCCGTCCATGTCGATCAGCGCGCCGTGAAAGAAGCGGCCTTCCGGACCGGCGATAAACGCGACCAATCCGGCGATATCCTCGGGCTCGCCGATCTGGGCGATCTTCGCGTCGTCGACAAAGCGGCGCTCCACCTGGCTGGCCTCGACGCCGTTCTCGCGGGCCGCGACATCGAGGCGTTTGCGCAGGCGCTCGGTGCGGACGTAGCCGGGAAGAATCGCGTTGACGCGGACGTGATCGCGCACGCCGGTATCGGCCAGCGATTTCGTCAGGCAGTTCATGGCCGCGTTCACCGATCCGCCGATCGAAAACATCGGTCCGGGCGTGCGGCCGCCGACACCCGAAATATTCACGACCGATCCGGAGACGGCCTTCAGATGCGGCCACGCGGCGCGCGTGACGCGCACGGCGGCGAAAAACTTCAGCGCGAATCCATCGGCCCAATCCGCGTCGGTGAGCTCGAGAAAGTCGCCGAGCTTGGTCGCGCCCGCGTTGTTCACGACAATGTCGATGCGTCCAAACTTCGCGATTGCGAAATCGGCGAGCTGCGAGCCGGACTCGAGCGTGCGCAGATCGAGCGCGATAAATTCGGCGGCGCCGCCGGCTGTGCGAATCTCACCGGCAACCGCGGCCAGCGCGGCAACGTCGCGGGCGGCCAAAACGACACTTGCTCCCTCGCGCGCCAGGCGCAACGCGATACTTCTTCCGATGCCGCGGCTCGAGCCGGTGACGATCGCGGTTTTCCCCGTGAGGTTGCTCATCATAATAGATTAGGTTGACACAGCGTTACAGATTTTTGAAACAATCTTCCGGGGCCAGGGCTTGCTGGATATCGCCAAGATCCTTGAGCTGCGCGATCAACGTCTGCCAGCGCTCGCGTGTCATCGTGCCGAGGCCGTTGCGGCGCGTCTGGTCATTCTCGATGAAGGGCTTTTGCGCGTCGGCCGATTCCGCGAACACATCGAGCGCCATGGAAGGATTGAGTTGGTTCATGCGTTGGTTGACCGGCTTGGGATCGTCCAGGTAAGCGCGCCAGCCCTCCCGCATCGCGGCGACCATCGCCTTCGCGATCTCCGGGTTCTTGCGCAGAGAATCGCCGCTGGTGGCGACGACGCCGGAGTAGGGATTAAAACCGGTGAGAGAAACCGGGAACACCTGGGCGTCCGAGCCCTGGCGCTTGGCGGTAAGAAATTCGGCGGTGACAAAAACTTGCTGCGCGAACATGGGATCGCGCAAAAATGAACTCAGATCGCCGCCGGGCGAAGGCACGATTTTCACCTTATCGAAGGAGTATTGTTTCTCGATCAAACGCGCGTAAGGGAGCCCTCTTTGCATTGCGACCGTGCCGCCTTTGAAAATGTCGCCGATGGAGGCGAGCTTGCGCGAGGCGTGCACCATCAGCGCGAGCGGACTGTCCTGAAAAACAGCGAACAACCCGACGACGTCGTTACCGCGGGCGCGTGCGACTACGAGCTCGTCGGCTTCCACGAGTCCGAATTCGGCCGATCCGGCGCCCACCATCTGCACTGTGGGTGTTCCCGCGCCTCCCGGCAGGATCTCGACGTCGAGACCGTATTTGGAATACGGCGTGGCGTAGAAGCCGCCGAATTCCGGCTCGGGTTTCCAGTTTAAGGCGAGACGGAGCTTCGCGGAAGACTTCGAGCAGGCGGCGAGCAACGCAGCTGGGATCAGGAGGAAGAACTGTCTCCGATGCATTGGTCCCATTGTCGCTTGGATGGGCCGATGGGCCTACACGATCAGAATGCTTGAGCATTTTCGGGGATGGCATGAACCGTTCGTGTGGGGCAGCCCCTTCCGGGCCGCAGCCGCGCTTCCGCGCGGCTTGGCCGGCGTTTGGCAACAGAAACGCCGGTCAGAAGCCCGGCGGCAAGGCGGAAGCCATGCCCCACCCGGATCACTCCATCTCAGAAATTAGTCTATTGTTCCGACGCGTGCCAGCGCCGCAGCGTCAAATAACTGACCAAGTTGATCAACCCGAACAGCGCGAGACCCAGCACCGATGCAAGCAGCACTGCGGCGAAAACTTTATCCACGCGCTGCTGCGTGCGCGCGATATCCACGACCGACCCGAGTCCCTGCCCGCCGATAAACTCGCCGACGATCGCGCCGATCACGGCGAGTCCCGAAGCCACTCGTAATCCGGTGAGGATCTGGGGGAGCGCAGCCGGAAACCGGAGCTTCACGAGCGTCGTCCAGGTGGACGCCCCATAGAGACGGAAGAGATCCCGCAAAGGCGGCTCCGTCGAAAGAATTCCCGTGAGCGTGTTGGCGATCACCGGGAAGATGGACACGACGAACGCTGAGGCGACCACGGTGCGCGTGCCGTATCCGAACCAGATCACCAGTAGCGGCGCGATCGCGATGATCGGGACCGTCTGAAAAAACACGGCATAAGGATAGAACGCCCGCTGGATGGCGCGGGAGGACGAAAGAAACACGGCGATGGCGACCCCGGCCACGGTGCTTAGCAGGAATCCGAGAAGCGCGCTCGCGGAGGTGGTGGCGATGGCCGTGGCGAGCTCGTCGCGGCTTTCGATCATGGCTCGCAAAACCGCGCTAGGCGGAGGGATCAGATAGGATCGCACCCATCCCTGGCGTACGGCGAGCTCGACGGAGACGGTGAGCACCACGAGCGGAATCAGCGCGGGAACGGCCGATTTCAGCCGCGACATGGGTGCTCCTCCTCGGTCGTCACTCTTCCTCCATCGCCGCGAGCAGGATTTTCATTTCGGCTCCATAGCGCGGATCGAGGCGCAGATTGTCGTCGCGCCCGGGAAGCTCGATGCGGCGATCCAATTGAATCAGGCCGCCGCGGCGTCCCAGCACCACGGCACGGTTGGCGAGAAACGCGGCCTCGGAAATGGAATGCGTGACGAATACCACGGTCATGCCGCGCTCCGTCCACAGCTCGCGCAGGCGCAGATCCAGCCGAAAACGCGTGATTTCGTCCAGCGCCGCGAAGGGCTCGTCGAGCAGCAACAGACGAGGCTCTGTGACCAGCGCTCGGGCGAGCGAGACGCGCATGCGCATGCCGCCGGAAAGCTCGGCCGGATAGCGATTCTCGGCTTCGGCCAGCCCGATTTCTTCGAGCGCGGCGCGAGCTTTCGCGTGGCGCTCCTCACGAGTTTCGCCCATCAGTTCGAGCGGCAGCGCCGCGTTATCCAGTACCGTTCGCCAGGGCAACAGATGCGCGTCCTGAAACACGAAAGAGGTTTGGAAGCGGTCCGTGTCGGGGTGGATCGAGACGGCGCCGGCGTCGGGATCGAGCAACCGCGCGATCATGCGCAAGAGCGTCGATTTGCCGCAGCCCGAGGGCCCCAGGATAGCCAGGAATTCGCCGGCCTGGACGGCCAGGTCGAAGTGCTCGATGACGGTGAGATTCTGGAAAACCTTGCGCACGCCCCGCAACTCCAGGGCGACACCGCCGCGGGCGGGGCTCGGGGCGGTCACACGGCGCTCGATCGAATCAAACGCCCAACGCAATCAGACATTCGTGCAATCAGACATTCGTCGTGCAGTAACGCTCGAACGCCGCCGTCAGAATTTCGGCGATCTGGCCGGCGTCGCGCGGTTCGATATCCCGCCGGTGCAGCATGAAGACCGGCTTGCCGTCCTGGAACAAAGCCATGGACGGAGACGACGGCGGATACTCGGAAAGAATTTCGCGCAGGTGTTCGGTTGCTTCGTCGTCGCCGCCCGCGAAAACGGTGGCGACCTTCGAGGGCTTCACCGGGTGCTGCAAAGCCATGCCGACCGCGGGACGCGCCTTGCCCGCCGCGCAACCGCACACCGAGTTGATCACCATCAGCACGGTGCCGCTGCCGGGCGCCAGAACCCGGTCCACGTCGGCCGGCGTGCGGGTTTCTTCGACGCCGAACCGCGTCAGGTCTTCACGCATGGGGATGAGAAATCGTTCAGGGTAGGCCACGCTTTGAATGTAGCAGATGTGCAGGCGCCTGGAGATAATGCTGGTAATAAAGGGGGGACGGGGTCGGAGGGGCCCGCCCCCCTTCGTCAGCGGCAAGCCGCTGTGCCGCGAGCAAACGCGGCATTTACAATATTAGACGCTCTCCGGCGCCGAGCGTAACAAGAAAGTTACAACAGTACTAGAAGGGCGATGGCAGGAAGAAAATACCGAACGTTTGACCAGGCCTCGGCGAGACGCCCTCCACGGATGGATGTTCTTCAATTACTTGACGTTCTCCAATGCCCCGCGGAGTTTTCACTCCTGTCAATGCTGTAGGGCCGTTAAGGCCTCCGACGCCCGGTCCCGGTTGCGCTCCTTTTTTAGAGATGTAGCCGGTAGCGGAGTTGGACGTAGATCTGCCTGGGGTCCGCATAGTGGGTCCCTCCAAACGTTTGGCTGTTGTCGAGCAGGAATCGCCGGTTGGCTAGGTTTAGCGATGTCAGGGAAAGAGTCAGCCTCTCGGAGATCGATTCGCTGACCGACAGATCGAACGTAGTGTGCTCCTGGAGATGCGCCGGAACCGGGCTCGAAGCGTCCGTGAATCCCGATCCGTAATACAAATTTCCTCCCGCCAGCAAGCCCTTGGGAAGGCTGAAGTTGAATCCCGCGTGCAGGGTATGACGCTGGTCGTGATCCAACCAGAAATAGCCGTTCGGGGGCGGCGAAAAATTCGTCAGCCCTCCATTAATGGCTCCCGAACCCTCCGCCAGGGCATCGGCGTAGCTCAGGTACACTTCCCCGCGTTGCGCGATGCGGGGCGAGCGCAGGGTGACCTCCCATCCGATCAGCCTCGCGCCATCGACCGTGAGCGGAAAGAACACGTTCGAGTTGCCGATCGCGTTGTGATCGAAATAATTCCGCGCCCGCTGGTGATAGTTGTTCACATCCAAGGACCATCCGTGCAGGGGAATGGTGAGGCCGAACTGATGTTCCTGATCGCGTTCGCCCCGTAGCGGGATGAAGCCGAGCCCCTGGGATACGGCAAAATCGAGCAGCGGACCGCTGACCGTGGAGAGCGGAGGGGCTTGATAATACTCGCCCCAAAAACCTCGGAGCACCCAACGCAAGTGAGGGATGCGAAGGGAGGCGCCCAGTCGCGGGCTTGCGGCATTTTCCGAGAGGGCCCCGCTGAAATGAGTCATGCGCACGCCGGCCGTGAGCGTCAGCCACGAAAACGCCTTGTACTGGTCTTCAAAAAAAGCCGCCTCCAGGTGGCCGGTGGTCGTCTTGTCCTGTGCGAGCGCAAGTCCGGAACCGTCGTTGGCGATCAGATTCACGAGCTCGTCGTCGTGCTGCCCGAAGCCGTAGAAACCGGCGCTGGCATTATGTTTCGCGGAGACGGCGCTGAGTGCGACTTGCGCCCCTGCGTATTGCGAGCCGCGATGCTGGGTTGTGCTGATGGGGGTGTCATCGGGATCTCCGTCATAGTTGGCGCGGTTGTCGTGATAAAAGGGCGAAGTGGTCAGCACCAGCCCCGGCCCCAGCGTGCGCACCCAGGAGAAGCTGACGAGTCCGTCGCGCTCGCGCTCCACGTCGCGAATGGCGGCGGCCTGGGCGCCCGGGTCGTTGGGAATTTGGAAGTCGTCGCCGCGGATGGAGGTCACAAAACGAAATTGGTTGTTGGCATCGGAGTTGTAGATCAGTGATGCCATTCCTCCGAGTCCCCAGGCGCGATCATGCAGGACGTCGGGGCCGGGGGTGGCGAGCCCGTAATCGCTACGATTGCCGTTAAGGCTGAAGAAATACGCGAACCTCTCGGAATGATTCCCGTAGTTCACCTGATCGTTGGTCTGGTGGAAGGTCCCGAACGTAGTAACCAACTCGGCGTCGTTGCTGCGTTCAAAACCCGTGCGGGGAACGATGTTGAATACGCCGTAAGTGCGGTCTCCATAGGCGGACGAATAGCCGCCGCGCTCGGCCTCCAGATAGTCGATGTCCTTGGGATCGATTTGCGGTCCCACGTTGCTCGCGATGTTGGTGTTGGGGATCGGGACGCCGTCGATCGCCCAACTGACCTGGTGGCCGCCGCGCACGTGGAGTTGATCGTGCGCCATCCAGGCTCCGGGGACGTAATCGGTGATCATGTTCATGCTATTGGTCAGATCGGCACCCGGCGTCGCCGCGATCTGCGCGCGGGTAATGACGGTCGTGGGCGTCATCTGCTCCGAACCGACGGCGAGCGCGGATTCCGAGACTGTAACCTGGTCGCTCCGGCTGCCAATGACGAGCTGGAAATGCAGTTCCGGAGCGCTGCCGGACGCGACCACGACTTGCTGCCCGGCGCGCGCAAAACCATCGGCGGTCACCGTGACGATATAGGCACCCACGGGCATGGCGGTGGCCTCGAAGGCTCCGTTTTGGTCCGTGACGAGCGCCCGGGAATAATCGGAATCGCCGGCCTTCACGATCACCTGCGCGTTCTGCACGGGGCGGTGATCCGGATCGTGAACCACTCCGCGCACCGTGCCGAAGACCGCCCCAAGCAGCGGCGACACCGCGAAGACACAGAGGATCAAGAGAATCGAGAAGGCGCGCTTGGCTCTCACCTTTATTTCTTGCCCGTTACCTTGATGTCGTAGAGCTTGTATTCGTCCTGATACACGGTGGCTTCGATCCGGTCGCCGACTTGCACTTTTTGCAAATCCGCCGGTTTATCCACGGCGTACGCCATGGTCATGGCGTCCATCCAACCCTCCACTTTCTCGTGATTCACGGTGAGGCGGCCGGCCTTGGCGTCGACGCCTTCGACGACGCCGCGCAGAGTGAAGCTCTTTTTCGCGGCCTTTCCGGCCTGCACTTGCGTGGAGTCGTGCTGCTGGGCGAGCATCGTGGACGGGACGGCAAGAGCGGCGGCAAGAGCGAGCAGAATTCGAAATCTTTTCATGAAATCCTCCCTGATCTGGAAAACGCCATTTCGCGGAGGCCCGAGGCATCCGCTCATCAACACAGAATTGTTTGGAGATCTAGCAGGCTGCTGAAAAACGCGCGAGGTAAAGGGGTTTTTCAGCATCCTCCTAGAGGGAAACGGGAGGTCCGCGCTTCTGGCCGGCGCGATTATAGGAAATCCGAAAGAGGGTTTCGGTGCGCGGATGCGGCGCGGGATGGCTCGCAATGGCGGCGAAGACCGCGCCAGAGACGGCCACGCCACTCGCCCGGGCCTGCGCGGGAAGAGCGCGCACGCCCGGATACACCGCGCATCGGGCGGACCGCAACGCGGGACCGGAACCCGGAGCTGGCGCGAGCAGAGTGCAGCGATGCTTGCCGTCGCGCAGACAGCACAGCGGAAGATTGGAACCGGCGCTCGAGGCGAAGACCGGCGTGATCGCCGCCAGGATCAACGTGAAGTTGGCCCACGCGAGCAGAGCCGCCGCCACTAGACGCCGCATGTACAGATGTTACCCCCGGGGAGCCCGGCAAGTAAAGGCGGAGACAGGAACAGGAGCTCAGTAACAGGAGCTAAGGAGGAGACATACCTATAGAATCTGGGGAATAATCGTGACGGCTATGAGTGGGGCACTTTCCCCACGACACTCCGGACGCGCGGTCAGTGGAGATCGAAGTCGATTTGCGAGGGATGGATGGCGCGACGGGCTGCGCGCTCGAAGTCCTGCCACGAACACGTAGCTGGGCAGCCGGGCAAGGATAACGCCTGGCTGGGTGGCGGGTGCGCCAGGGTAAAGGCGTCCGCGGAGCGCATTTGATCGAGCGTGGCCGCGAGATAACGCGCCTGCACCGACATGTGTCCGCTGGCAGGATCGCGCCACAGCGAAAAGATGAGCGCCCCTCCCGGCGGGGTTTCGTCCGGCTGATAGCCGTGCAGATTCCAGGAGAGGTTGAGCATCCCGGACAGATTGGACAGGTTCGTGTCGTGCCCGGACAAGATCACGAGCGCGGATCCGGGCGGCCCGAGCGCGCCGGGAGCCGGAGTTCCCGACACGGCCTGCGCGAGCGAGGCGAGCACGTGCGCCAGGAGGTTCGATCCTCGCTCGGCGGCCAGGTATGGTGTGCGGCGCATCACATCGGCGTACACGCGATGAAGCTCCAGGATGCTATAAAGGTTGTCCTTGGTGAGACGCCCCCAGCCCAGCCTGGATCCTTGCATTCTCTCGGCGTATTCGAGGAGTAAATCTTCGCTTAACGTGGAAGCGGGGGTGAAAGGTCCCTGCAGCTCGATGGTCCTCCCCTCTGCGACGGGCGCGATGCGCTCGGGCGGCTCGATCAACTTCTTGGCCGCCGGTTGTCCTCCCGTGAGGATGAACTGAAGCGTATCGAGCGCCGCGCGGTGCTCCGCGAGAAGCGCTTGCGGATCGGATCCCAGACGCTCGCGCACGGCTTCGGCGGCGCGCACCGGATCGGCGCTCTTGACTCCAGAAAACAAGGGATCCGTCTCACGGTCCGGCCGGGAATGAATGGCGAGGCCGCAGCCGGGCAGCAGGGATTCGGCAAACGCGCGACCGGTCTCGAGAGTCCGCTGATCGCTATCGGCCCAGATGTAGATGCGGCCCTTGTCACTGCATCCGCGCCCGTGGAGAAGGTGCTCCTTGGCGAACCAGCTCCGGTAGTAATTCCCTAGCAGCTTGATCAACTCGCGGCCGTGAGGAGTCAGATCTCCGGGGGGCACTCCCCAGTCCGGCCACGGCTGCGCGGAATACCGGTTCAGCCGCGCCGCATCCCAGGTGGGAGAGCGAACTCCATGGCGCGTAACGATGACGACGTACTTCAACTCCGGCGCGGCGGCGAGCGCGGCCGTCGACCACAGCGCGGCGAAGAGAGCCGCTCGAAAGCTAGTCTTCATGATTCGAACCGTCCGCCCGTTCATGATTTCAGATCGCAATGATTCAGATGGTAGCGCAAGCCCGCGCGACCCGGCGAGGGACACACCAAGGATTCGCGACTGCGCGCTCGCCTTGGCAGAAGAGCGCGGGTCTCGTCACACAGAGCCTTCGCACGGGTTGCGGACGTACGATTTGCCAGAGAGCTTCTGAGACACCACATCCAGCGGATCTTTAAATCGAGATGTAACGTCTTCTTCGCTCGATATTTACTCAATATTTACAGTTGCCTGCGACAATCCCCTCTAAGGCAAAATCGCGTTCTAGCCGGGGTGAGTGATCCCGTTGGCCGACCGAGTTGTCAGGAGGAGTCCACTCGACGGCACGGGGATTGCGGCTTGCCCAGGTGCAACAACAATCTTGTTCGACAGATGGAGGATGTGCGATGCGTAATTCGCTGTACACAATATGCCTGGTAGCTCTGATGTCCAACATGCTCTGGCTGGCCCCAGCCACTGCGCAGGAACGCAACGGGACGCTGACAGGAACGGCGAAGGATTCTGGTGGTTTAGCTCTGCAGGGCGCGTTGGTGCAACTGGATCCAGGCGGAAAACGAGCTGTAAGCGACAATCAGGGGCAATTTCGAATCACCGACGTAGCCCCGGGCGATTACATGGTGACCGTATCGTATGTCGGTTTCGCGCCCTTCACCAAGAGCGTGAGTGTCGCGGCAGGCCAAACCGCCAACCTGGATGCACAGGTCGAGGTTGCGTCCGTAGCCGATCAAGTGCTGGTGACCGCCGAGCGGCTGCAGGGTGAAGCGGAGGCGATCAACATCGAGCGCACGGCCGACAACATCGTGCAAGTTCTGCCGGCCAGAGTCATCACCAGTCTACCGAATACCAACATCGCGGATGCCGTGGGCCGGCTTCCTAGCGTGACGCTGGAGCGCGACGAAGGCGAGGGCAAGTATGTTCAGATTCGCGGCACCGAGCCGCGTTTAAGCAATGTCACCATCAACGGCGTGCACGTGCCGTCTCCGGAGGCGGGCGTCCGCAATATCAAGCTCGACGCGGTCCCGTCCGAGATTGTCGACCGGATCGAAGTGTTCAAGACGCTCCTGCCCAATCAGGAGGGCGACGCGATTGGCGGCTCGGTTAACTTGGTGACGAAGACGCCTCTCGAAAGACCCACGGTCGACCTCGGAACACAGGGTGGCTACACACCTATCCAAGGTGGCCGCTGGCTTAGCAACGCCAGCGCAACTCTGGGAGAGCGCTTTGGGAAGAACAAGAATCTGGGCATTTTATTCGGTGGCACGTTCGATCACAATGACCGGGGCATCGACGACCTCGAACCCTCGCAAGCCATTGGAACGAACCCCGCCGATGGCAGCAAGTTCGCATACATCAATGGCGAAGACTTGCGGACGTACCAATATAATCGCTCCCGCTATGGCTGGAATCTCGACTTGGACTATAGCTTCAGACCCGGGTCGGTTATTTACTTCAGAGGGCTGTATGCCGATTTTCACGATTTCGGCAGCGTGTATGTGTACACGCCCAATTCGGGCGCCATTGTCTCTCACACTGGAGATCAAACCACCTTCGACAATACGGGCAATATGGTCTACCGCGAGTACATTCGCCGCCCGGACCAAGGAGTCTACAGCTACCAGGGAGGGGGCACCCACAGTCTCACCTCCACCGTAATCATCTACGATTTCGCAGTGTCGCGCGGGCACAATTATACAGGGCAGGATTTTCCAACCACCTACTTCAACGGCCCTTCCAACGTGGTTTTCAACCTGAACGAAAGCAATCCCCAGATCCCCAAGCTAATGCCCGTAGGAACCAACATTTACGACCCCACAACGTATTCCCTGGCGAGCACCGACCTCACGCACTACCGGAGCGTCGAGCTGGACTATGAGGGGTCCGCGTCGCTGGCCCGGAACTACAGTACCGGAAAGCATTTCAGTACTTTCGAAATGGGTTTTCTATTCAGGCACGCACATAAAACTGAAGACGAAAACGATCAATACTACAATCCTACGGGCAATTTCCCGATGAGCCAAGTACTCGGAAACGTGACGAATCCGACTTATTACGGCGGGCCCTTTGGCCCGTACGGACCCACGACGAATTACGCCAATATCCAGAGTTTAGTCGCCAGCAATCTCCAGACCGGCTTCACGCCGAATATAAGCAAAGACCGCATCACGTCCGACGGGGCCACGTGGGGCACCACAGAGCGGGTCTATGCCGGCTACCTGATGGACTCGATTTCCTTCGGGAAACTGCGTCTGGTGGGAGGACTTCGGATCGAAGGCACCGGTACCGACTTCAATGCGAATCAACTGAATCTGAGCGGTAGTGCGTGGGTCAGCACGACTCCGGTCACCGGCAACGCCGGTTACGTGAACCTTCTGCCGAGCCTTCAAGCGACCTACCTGCTCGGGGGGAACACAAATCTGCGCCTCTCGTACAGCAGGGGCATCTCCAGGCCGAACTTTTCGGACATCGTACCTTCCGTTCAGGCGGACCCGAATACCAGTCCCAAGAGTCTTACGAAAGGAAATCCCGACCTGGTGGCGACCAGAGCCAACATGTACGACATCCTGGTCGAGCATTACTTCCAGCCCTTGGGAATTCTGCAAGGAGGATTTTTCTACAAGGCCCTGACCGACCCCATCTACCCCACGGTGTCCTTCGTATCGGCAAGTGACCCTAACTTCCCCGGATACCTGGTGCAGCAATCTATCAATGGCCCCAGCGCGCACATTGCCGGCGTCGAGATGGCATGGCAGCAGCGGCTATCTTTTCTCCCAGGCCTTCTGAACGGGATTGGCGTCGCCGCCAACTATAGCTACACCACTTCGCGAGTCACCTTCCCCGACGGCTTCTCCTCGACCGTACCCGGAGGGCAGGGAAGAATCGATCACCCCAGCTTGCAGAGACAGGCTCCCAACACCTGGAACCTGGGTCTTACGTACGATAAGCGTCGCTTTTCCATGCGCTTTGCGGTAAGCCATAATGACGAGAACATCTACGCTTACGGGTATGTACACGATCCGACGAATCCAAATGGAGACAAAGATCCGATCGTCGGGCTCAGGGGACCGCTGGCGGATCAGTATCTATACGCCCACACGCAGGTCGACGTTCAGGGCAGCTACCTTATGTATAAGGGGCTGAGTTTGGTGGTTGCCGGCTTGAACCTCACCAACGAAGTATTTGGATTCTATACCGGAAGCCCCATCTATCCCAACCAGCGCGAGTTTTACAAACCCACGGTCATATTCGGGATGCGCTGGTCGTCCGCTCCCCTGGAAAGCAAGTAAGGCGTTCCGCAAAAGGACCATTTCCTCGCCGTGGCAAAAAAGGACTTCGAGCCGCGGGCCGGCTTCGCGTGGCAGGCCGACGCCAGTGGAAAAACCGTCGTGCGGGCGGGATTCGGCGTATTCCACGACCACATCCTTCCCTTTACTTTCGTGGCCAACGCGTCGGGGCACGCCTCCCTTTGCCACCACTCTCAGCGACCTGAGCGATCCGGTCTTCCCGATCGACACGAATTTGACCAGCGGAACTCCGCCGCCACCTCAGTTCAATCCTCTGCCGGCGTCGGTGAAGGAACCCAGCAAGATCAGCTATAACCTGAATTTGCAGCGGGAGATTTTTCAAGAACACCGTGCTCGAAGCGGATTGCAGCATCAGGCGTTTTACACGTATGCCAAATCCATTGACGAAAAATCGACGATCGCCGGCGGCGACTCGCGCCAGGAAGTTACTACGATTCAAGAATGCCACCAACCTGGCCGGTGACCGGGGGCTCTCCGCATTCGACGCGCGACATAATTTTGTCTTCACGACCACGTATCCGTTCCCCTTCAAGTTCCAGCAGAAACTGGCGAGCGCGATCTTAGGCCCGTCCCCTTTTTCCGTAATGCTTCCAACCCTGTATACTGGTTTCGAAAATAAGGAGCCAACATGCGTGCCACCACCATTTTTCTCTGTGCGATTCTGATCGCTGGATTGTGCGGCCTCGCCCTCTTCGCCCAGCGCGGTGAGGAAGTCAAGAATCCCGCGCCCAAGGATAAGGCCTTGTACCTGGCCGCGGCCGACGTGAACGCGACCGCTCAGGAACTCGCGTCCACCAAGCAGGCCACTCACCAGTTCTTCGCCGAGAAGACGTACAACATGGAAGTGCGCCGTCTGGTCGGGCCGCAGCCTATCCTGCTGCACGCCCACAAGAGCGACTTCATGGTGATTCGCGACGGTGAAGGCACCTTCGTGACCGGCGGCGAGCTGGTCAACGGCAAGCCCGGCGGAGGAGACGAAGGCGACATGCGCGGCGAATCCATTCGCGGCGGGGTATCGCGCGTCCTCAAGCCGGGCGACGTCATGTTCGTGCCGGCGGGCATTCCGCACGCTTTCGTCGAGACCAAGGATCACGTCACCTTCGTGATGACCCGGTACGACACGAAATAGCAGGGCGTGGCGGCCCGAACGGAACCCACTGCGTTCACGCCGCGAGCCTCATCCGAACCATTA
Source organism: Bryobacteraceae bacterium (assembly GCA_035934795.1). Lineage (GTDB taxonomy): Bacteria > Acidobacteriota > Terriglobia > Bryobacterales > Bryobacteraceae > Palsa-187. Next base: position 23,506 of record DASYXM010000079.1, read on the forward strand.
ATTTGTGGAAGCGCGGATGGCCGCGCAGTGGATCGAGGCGCGAGTCTAAGGCAGCGTGCACCGCCAGCCAGGAGGATCGCGCCTCCGCGGCGCGATCCAGCCAATCGAGAGCGGCGTCGGTTCTCCCTAACGCCACCGAGATCAGCGCCAGCGCGAACGGCTCGAAATATCCCCGCTCCCACAGCCGCTCGCCTTCGGAGAGGATCGCGAGCGCGTCGTCAATACGTCCCATGACTCCGAACAAGTGTCCTGTAAACGCACGGAACACCGGGTTGCCGCCAAAGTCGGGTCCCATCTGCTGGAAGGCCGCTTGCGCGGCCTCGTAATGGCCGAGCCTTTCCCTGGAGGCGGCCAGCCACAGGCAGGCGAATGGATACTTGGGATCGAGTTCGAGCAACTGGCGCGACTGCGCCGCGGCGCGCTCATACTGGCTTGCCAACAGAAAGCACCATGCCGCGTGATGCTGCAGGCTGAGCGAGAGCGGCTCGATTTCGAGCGATCGAAGCTGCGCGGCGATCGCCTCATCCGACCGCCCTTGCGCCAGGAATAGCAATGCCCGGCGGTCGTGTACCAGCGCGCTGTTCGGATCGGCCTGCACCGCCCTTTCCATATCGGCGTTGGCTTCCGCCCAGTCGTGGTTCAGCCACCCGCGCGCATGGGCGAGGGCGGCCCACCCCGGTCCGAAATCCGGATCGATCGCGACCGCGCGGGAGGCGGCCGCGAGAGCCCTCTCCAAATATTGTTTCGGCACGCCGGCATTAAAGAACGTCAGGACGATCAGCGCTTCCGCCAGGCCGTGGTAGGGCAGTGCATATTCCGGATCGGCCTGGATGGCGCGCTCGAAATATTCGAGCGCCTGCGCCAGGCTTGTGCCGGTCCGCTGATGCCACAGATGCAGTCCCTGGAGGTAAAAGCGGTACGCCTGCGGATCGCCGGTGCGCTTGGGACGCTTCTCTCCGCTCCTCAATCGCGGCCGCAGTTTCGCGGCGATCTGCGTGGCGATCTCATCTTCAAACGCCAGAATGTCCGCGGGCTTTCCCTGAAATCGCTCGCCCCAGATCTGGGTTTCGGAGGCCGCATCCACCAGCTCCGCCTGCACTCGAAGCGTTTCCCCGCGCTGGAGGACACGGCCCGTCAAAAGCGCGCGGACGCCGAGTTCGCGGCCCAGCGTCCCTGTGTCGATATCTCTATTTTTGTACCGGAACACCCGGCTTCTCGCCACGACGCGCATACCCGGGAGACGGGAGAACGAGTTGATCAGACTCTCGGTGATCCCGTCGCTGAGGAAATCCGTGTCCGCGCTGCCGCTGGTGTTCTGAAACGGCATGACGGCCAGGGAATCGATCAGCGACTCGTGGGTCGGCACGGCTGCGCCGGTCAAAGGATTCCCGGCGAGGATCGATCGCAGCGACGACGCCAGGAACCGCGCCGATTGGCAGCGCCTTTCGAGCGTTTTCTCCAGGCATCTCGTCACCAAATGAATCAGGTCGGACGGTACAGCGCGCGGTAACGGTGCGAAGTCGTCGCGCAGTATTGCCGACAGCACCTCTGCGTGAGTGGGCCGCTCAAACGGAGGATGGCCCGCCAGCATTTCGTAGAGGACGCACCCCAGCGAAAAGATGTCGCTCGCCGCGCCGGCCGGTTCGCCGCGCGCCCGTTCGGGCGACATGTAAGCCACAGTCCCCATCACCATTCCCGCTTCGGTGATCGCCGGGGCTGCTTCCTTCTTCCCAAAGCCGGAGGGCATCCAGCGCGCCAGACCGAAATCGAGAATCACCGTGCGGCTGGGGGAACCATCGACGGGATTCGTGAGAAAGACGTTTTCCGGCTTGAGATCTAAATGGACGATCCTTTGGAAATGGGCAGCGGCCAAGCCTTCCGCGACCGTCGCGGCGATTTCCGCGGCGCCGCGCCAATCCGGCGGAGAGCGCCGGAGACGCCCGCGCAGCGTCTCACCCTCCAGCAGTTCAGTAACGGTATAACTAAGGCCCTGATGTTCCCCGAAATCGTAAACGGAGAGCAGATTGGGATGCGAAAGCGCCGCGATGATGCGAGCTTCGCGGTGGAAGCGCGCCAGCGCCTGCGGGTCGCCGGTTGTCTCGCGCGGCAGAATCTTGATCGCGACTTCCCTGCCCAGTTGCGGATCGGCTGCCCGGTACACCTCGCCCATCCCACCCGCGCCCAGCAGCCCGACGATTTCGTACCGTCCGAATCTCGTGCCGGCTGGCTTTGTGGCAACGACCTCCTCGGTCTTGGTTTCTCCTGACAGCGTGTCGGACGCCAATTTTCCCGCGCCGTCCGGCCCGTGCCGATCTTCGGGGGACGAACGCTCCCGCGCCACTTCCTTGGCCTCGACCTCCATCGCGGGAGCTTCCAGGAAACCGTCGCCCGTATCGTTTTGCACCAGCAGCGATTCCACTTCGCGCCGCAGCTCCCCATCGGTCCCGCAGGCCTGTTCCAGAAAGGCGAGCCGCTCGGCCATCTTCCTCTCCAGGGCGCCGTGATACAGTCGCTCGACTAGCTGCCAGCGCTCGGAAGTCATGGCCGATCTCGCTTATGCACGTTTATTTCGCTCCGCTAGGAACCCGGCGCTTCAGCTCTTCAAACCAATTCAGCACCACGTTGATCTGCGTGGGCGCTTGGCCCTGCTCGCTGGCCTCGACCATGAGAAATCGCTGGCCGTCCGGGGACACGTCATAATTGGCCGACGATCTCGGGCTGAGCGCGAAAGCTCCCTCGAACAGCACTCTAGGCTTACCGGCGGAAAATGCCGCCTGGGTTGCGACATCCACTGCCATCATCTTGTTGGCGTTGCGGTAGAACAGTTCTCCGCCCTTGGGATTCCAAACCGGCTCGGTGCCGCCTTCGGTCGAGATTTGCCATTTCCCGCCGGGACCCGGATACGGTCGGACGTAGATCTCGTTCCGGCCAGATTCGTTCGAACGATAGGCGATCCAATGGCCATCGGGGGAAAACCGGGGCGCGGTCTCATCGGAGCGGCTGCGGCCGAACGGCTGCGGCTTCCCATCCTTGAGCGGCAGTAGCCATAATCCGAAAAGAGGGGCCTGCTCTACGAAGACCAGCGTCTGCCCATCGGGCGACCAACCACCGGGAAAGTTGTTCGGACCGAGCGGTTCTTTGGTCATCTCTTCCGCCGCACTGCTCCCATCGGCAGGCTGCCAATAAAGACGGTTCGCAGCCCCCTTGAACACGATCCGTTTTCCATCGGGCGTCCAGACCGGAGCGGTATTGCTCGCTCCCTCGAACGTCAACCGCATCAGCGTGCCGCGAGCCAGGTCGTAGATCCAGATTTGGCCTTCCTCCTCCTCGATTCCAGCCGCCACACGCTGCCCATCCGGAGAAATTCTCGGCATCACGTAAACGTGCGCGGGCGCGGGTATGAGCTGCTCCGCCCCCTTCCGGTCCACCCACACGAGCCTCAACTGCGCCGCCTGATGAGAACCGGGAGCATACACGAGGGACCCGGTGGAGGAAAAGCTGTATTGGAGCGGCAGGACATCCTCGAGGAGACGCACAGCTGCCCCGCTGACCGACAGGCTCCCTAAATCGAACGGCGCGGCCATCAGGTTCGTCCCTTGCAAATAAACGATGTGTCCCGAGGGTGCGTAGCGCGGAAGATCGCCCGCCACGCCGGGCAGATCGCGGTGGCCGCCCGCTCCCGGTGATTGCACGGCAACTTTATCCTCAGCGACGTTGGTAACCGATATGCCAAAGAGCAGACCCTTGCCACCCGGCAAGAACGCAGGGTCAATGTGCATGAGTTCCCCTGGCTCGAGACGAGTCAGGGGCTCAAGGCTGCCACCGGAATCCTGCACCTGCTGGATCGGGCTGTCTGTTCGCGCCGTAAAGGCGATAACCCCCTGGCTGCCCCAACTCGCTCCGAGGATGCCTCGAGGAGTCACATTTCTAGAAAAAACATCCGCTAGAACGGTTGGCGCACCGCCGCTCAGTGAGACCTTCCTCAGCTTTCCGCGAGCAAGAAATCCGATCCATTGACCATCCGGCGAGAAGAAGGGACTCGTGGCGCCTTCGGTTCCGGGGATCACCCGCGCCTCCAGGCTGTCCATCGCCCGGAGGTAAAGCTGAGTAACGTTATTACCTGTCAGGGCCGCATAGATCAGCCGTGTACCGTCCGGCGATATGGTAAGCGCCGGTCTCTCCAAATCCAGGCGCTGCCCCAGCGGCAGAGAGATCGCTAGGCGAGTGACCGGTTTTGGCGTAGTGGGCTTGAGAAGCCAGATGGCGAGCGCAGCTACGGCGGCCGCCCCGCAGGCCAGCGCAGCCGCGACGATCATCCGCCGGCGTCCCGGCGGCGCCGCAGTCACGGACGCCACAGCCGACCCATCGTCGACGAACGCCATCGCATCGCCGATGTGCCGCAGCCTTTTGTGAATATCCTTTTCCAGACACCGCCGCAGCAGACGCTGAACCTGAGGAGGCACGCGATCCCACCGCGGATCGTCCTTGATCACGGAAGCCAGAATCTCAGTGATCGTCTTGCCCGGATGCAGGCGCTCGCCCGTAAGCATCTCGTACAGAACCGCGCCGAACGCATAGATGTCGGCGCGGCGATCCACATGTTTGCCCTGGGCCTGCTCCGGCGACATATATGACGCCGTTCCCAGGATCACGCCCATCTCGGTCATGGTGAGCGTCGGAGAGTTCTCGGCGTCGATGGCCGGTGCGCCGCAGATTTTGGCCAGCCCGAAGTCCAGCACTTTCACGGTTCCGTCGAGCTTGATCTTGACGTTCGCGGGCTTCAGGTCCCGGTGCGTGATGCCCTTCTCGTGCGCGGCGTCCAACGCGTCCGCGATCTGCCGCGCAATGACCAACGCTTCTTCGAGTGAAATCGCGCCCTTTTTGATCCGCTCCGCGAGCGTCGGCCCCTCCACCAGTTCCATGACCAGGTAATTCGGGGCGTCTTTCGAAATAACGACGTCGTAGAGGTGGCAGATGTTGGGATGATTCAGCGCCGAAATCGCGCGCGCCTCGCGCTCGAATCGCTCGCTGAACTGCGTCGCGGCGATCTTGATGGCAACCGCGCGGCCCAGACGAGTGTCGATGGCCCGATACACTTCGCCCATTCCGCCGGCGCCGAGGAGCGCGAGAATCTGGTACGGGCCGAGACGCGTGCCGGCGGCGAGCTGCAGAGAACCTTCCCGTGCCAGCTCCTGGGCCGCGACCTCCACCGCGGGAGCCTCCAGGAAACCATCGCCGGTATCGTTCTGCGCCAGCAGCGATTGCACTTCTCGGCGCAGTTCCTCGTCGCCCGCGCAGGCATGGTCGAGAAACCCCGCACGCTGGCTCGCATTTTTTTCCAAAGCTGCGTGATACAGCCGCTCGACGAACTGCCAGCGCTCAGGCTCCACTTCAATTCTCCCGGCTCAGTTCGCGCCGCAGCCAGCTTTTGGCGAGCTTCCAGTCGCGCATCACGGTTTCTTTCGAAACCTTGAGCACCTCGGCGGTTTCCTCCACGCTCAGACCGCCGAAAAAGCGCAGCTCCACGACTTGCCCCTTGCGCGGGTCCAGCGCCGCCAGATCTTTCAGAGCGTCGTCCAACGCCACTAGGTCCGCGCCCTGCCCCTGCGCCACTACGAGGGCCTCGTCCAGTTCGAGGGCGGGCCCGCCCGTCCCGCGTTTCTGCGCTTGGCGGCCCCGCGCCCGGTCCACCAGAATTCGCCGCATCACTTGCGCGCACACGGCAAAGAAGTGCGCGCGGTCCTGCCAGTTTACCTGCGGCGAATCGACCGGCCCCTGCGGCGCATGAGCCAACTTTAGATATGCCTCATTTACCAAAGCGGTCACCTGCAGCGTGTTGCCCGGCCGCTCGCGGGCCATGTAGCGGCGCGCCATCCGATGCAGCTCGCCGTACACCAGCGGAACGAGCTTCGAGAGCGCGCTCTCCTCTCCCCCGCTCCACGCCCGCAGTAATTGGGTTACTTCGCGCGGCGACTCGTCCATTCGGGCACCACCCTGTCCGCCGATCTATTATCAATGAAGCTATCAGTTTAGCTCCGCCTCTTCCACCGGCGGAATCCGCCCTGTACCGGCCCCCCAAAAAAGATTCCCCGCGGATTACAGTTTTCGCGGCCACTTTGCGCTTCAGAGAGTGAGGGCAATCGAAGGTTGACCCCCGATAAAAAGATCGAACAAAGGAGATCGTCATGAAATCGATGCTGAATTCGCTGCAAAAACTTGCCCTGGGATCGCTGCTGGCAATCTGCCTCAACGCGGGGTTCGCCAACGCCCAGACCATGGCGGGTAAGTTTACTCTGCCTTTCGCGGCTCACTGGGGTCAGGCGAACCTGCCGGCCGGGGACTACTCCTTCAGGCTGGAGGAAGGGCCGGGCGGCAAGGTTCAGGTTATCCGCGGGAACAAGGCCATAGCCTTTGTCGTGGATCGGGGCTACAGTACGGACACGTCCGCAGGCATGTCGATGACCGTGGTCCGGAACCGCGCCGGCTATTCCGTGTGTGACCTGAATCTGCCCGCAATCGGCAAGGTCCTGCACTACGCGCCGGCCAAACCCCGACGCAACTCCGCCGCCAGCGAACGGGAGATCGCCCAGTTGACCATCCCGGTGACGGGCATCCGCAACTAGGATCGAACTGACCAGCAGTGCCAAAGGCCGGAGCGCTCGGGCGCTCCGGCCTTTTCTTGCGCTTAAAGCTGCGACTGCAATGGGGGCTGACTCCTCAGTCCCAAGCGGCCACAACTCTTCGCAAGAACCCTACGGCACCTCCGCGCGTGGACAGAGCAGTCTGTCCCCATTCCTGCCAGCGTGGTCAGAGCTCGCCGTTCAAACCGACACTTTTTTCGGCGCTCCAGTACAGAGGCCCGGAGCCTGATCGCAGGGCGGAGTCCTCGGCGCCACGGTTCTCACTTGATTGCGGCCCCCCCGCTTGGCCTCGTACAGTCCGCGGTCGGCGGCACGCAGCACGGCCTCGGTCTCCAGGCCGTGGTCCGGGTAACAAGCGACGCCCAGGGACAGCGAGACCGAAGCATGCCCGTCTCCATGGCCCTCGATCCGCAATTGGCTCACTTGCCCACGGATCTGTTCGGCGCGCTGGGTCGCGACTTCGAGGGAGGCGTCCGGAAGAATCAGCGTGAATTCCTCGCCGCCGTACCGGCACACTATGTCCGAGGTCCTGACCTGATTCTGGAGAAATATCGCGAGCTCGCGAAGCAGCGTGTCGCCGGCTGCGTGTCCCCAGGTGTCGTTGTACTTCTTGAAATAATCGATATCCACCATGATGCATCCCAGCGAGCCCCGCATACGTTGGGCTTTGCGAATTTCCAGCCGCAGCGACTCTTCCATGTAACGGCGGTTGAACAGGCTCGTCAGCGGATCGCGGATCGCCTGCGCGCGCAGAGCTTCCCTCAGCCGCAGATTCGCCAGCGCCATGGCGAGTTGTTCGGAAACCGTTTCGGTCAGCAGCCTGGTGTATTGGGTCTTCACGTTCTGCGCGTCTACGCCGTCGTCGTCGGCCGTCCGGTTGACGCTTCCATTTACGTGCAGCAGGCCGATCGGCTGTCCGTGGGCCATCAGCGGCGTACACAGGTACCATCCGGAAAACGACTGCGCGAGATGCGTGCAGCGCAGTCCGGATTCGTCCATCTCAAGATAGTGGGGACGGGCGCGGCGCAGCGACCAGCAGCGCTCGGGAACGAAAACTTTCTCCCACCCTTCCGTTTCGCCCCACGACGCTACCGTTTCCACGAACTTGCCGGTACGTTCCAGCAGATAGACGGCGCCGGAGTTGCCCGGGAACAACCGGGGAGCGTACTGCGCAATCACCACATTCGCTTCCTCGGTGCTCACGCAGGCCTGGATCAGATCGCTGGCCTCTTTCAACAGGGCGGTATCCCGGTTACGCTGCTCCAGTTCAAAGACCCACTCGGTCAGTTTGCCGTTGGCGCCCTGCAGGGCTTCCTCGGTGCCGCGGCGTTCCTCGATCTGGACCCTAAGTTGTGCGTTGAGCTTCTCCGCATGCGCTTCCGCGCGATCTGCCCGCTCCGAGAACTCCAGGACCAGGGCCACTCCCGCGGCCAGAACGCGGAGCGCATCCTCCGCCTCGGCGTCGAAGGCGCCGCCGTCCACGCGTTCCAACAGATACAGGCAACCCGATGCGACGGGGTGCGCCACGAACGACGATTCACGCGCCGGTTGGCACCGCTCGAACAACGGCTGGTACCGCGCCGCCTCCGCCGGTTCCAGGCCGCTCGACCACACCACGCCGCCGAGCGAGATGGCCGCCGCCCGGACGGCCATCCGTTCGCGGATGCGATCGCAACAGGCCTGCAGGAAACCCGAGCGATCGAGCGTGCCCGCGGCGTGTTCCCGCGCGGCTTTCAGGAGGTCGAGAATCGCGAGATCGCAGGCAGACTCGTCTATACCGGTCACATGGATGCATATCGGCCGGATATGAGCTTATCGTGGGCCGGATAGCTAATATGCTGAAGATACTGGCTCTCCGGGGTGCATGGTGTCCAGCTGAGAGTCGAAGATCGATGCCCTTCGCCATCCGTGCGCCAAGCGTCGGAAGGCCACGGCGACGGCGACAATCCGTAGTCGATCGGTTAAGATTCGCCGTCCGTTCCGGGAACCTACGCGCTCACCAGCGAATATCCCCGTTCCTGCGCTCGATTGACGGCCACGATTCCCGCCGGCACCAGGCGCGAATTGCTGAGCAGATTGGAGCTCAGCTCGTTGAAGATGGCGTCGGCGCTCCCGCCCACCGCCTCCGCGATCGCTCCGGCGTATCCCCGCGTGGACACTCCGCAGACAGCCAGCTGCAGGCCCTGCTGGAACAGCGAATCGAGCGTCGTGGTGCGATTCGCCAACTGCTCCGCGTAGTCCGCGGAATTGAAAATGTTGATCTTCGGCGCCGCCTTGCTCTTGGGATCTTCCACCTTGGATCGGGCGGCGATCTGCGGTCCGTATTTCGCCCACATCGCGTCGTTGTAACCGAACGGCGTGGAGCGGTGGCGCACCACAATCACCACCGCCAGATCGTTGTTTTGCAGGCCATAGTCGGTCCGGTTCACGCGCATGAAATTATTAGCGAACAGAATCGCCTCCGCGAGGCCTTCCCAGGCCGTCGTGTCGAACACCACTCGATGTTTACCCGGCAGTTGGTCGAACCAGTCGTCCTTCTCGTGACGCGCCGGCTCCCACCGCCCGGTTCCCGCCGATTTTTGCTGGGCGATCGATTTCTGCTGAAAGACCGCGCCGCCGAGGGCCACCGCCGCAAGCGATGCCGCTCCGGCGTTGAGACGCGTCAGAAACGAACGCCGTTCCGGCGGCGCAGATGGTCTGGTCATGGGGTCCTCGCTTCCTGTTCGAATCCGGGAAAACTAGTCCGGGAAAACTAGGGCCATCCTACCAGATTTCTCGTGCGAGCTGCTTCACTCCTCTACTGGAGCGAGCCACCGGAACAGGAAGACCATCGAAACAGGAAGAAATGACGCCCGCAGAGCGCGCAGCGGAAGGGGCGCACGATCCACTGCACGGCTCTCTCCACGGCGTTGCGGACGCCGACGCTGCGAAAGTCGATGGATTTGCAATGCGGACAATGGGTGGAAAACATGGCTAAATTTGACGGCGGCAGGGAAGCCGGCTCGGCCTCACCGTTGGACGGGACCCCGCCAGGCGGCTCCGAGGTTTTCGGTGAGCGGCTTGCGTGGCGGTTTCCGCTTTTGGGCGGCCGCGCGCCGAGCGGTCGCGCGATCGTTGGCATACGCGCTCATCTCCTCTTCCGTAAACGTCAGGGCGCGCTCATCTCCGTCGTCCGCGTGCCGCTCAAGGAGACTCTGGCACAGCAGCGGCAGCTCCTGCATCGGAATGTCGTAGGTCCGAATCAGGGAAAGATCCGCCCGCACTGTGTAGGAGGTGCGGACACGGTCCGTCTGCATCCGTTCAAATGCGTACACCCGAGATCCGTTCTCTTGTGTGAACCCCCTGAGAGTGAACTGCATCTTGCTGTGCTCCTTCGAAGATGTCGATCCATTGCTGCGCATGTCAGCGATGCTGCGAGGCGGCCCGGTTGCAAGCGGGATTGTATTCCGTAACCAGGCGATCCTGCCGCCCCGGCCGGCGCGCCAGCTCGCAAATCTCGTAGACAAAACCCGTGGGATGCCTTTGCATCAGGGACGCCCGGACATCCCGCAGATGAGCCAGCAGCGCGTCCTGGATGTTGTCCGTTTCGCCGATGTAAATCCACTCTTGGGCGTTGGAAATCCCGTACACTCCCGATGCGACGGGCGCGTACGCGTGGACGCCTCCAGAGGTAAACTGCCGCGGGATGAGTTGCTCAAAGGGCATCGCTAACTCCCTGGGAGGCGGCGGAATAAAGAGCGCTCATGGGGCCGTTCCGTTTCTTCGCGAGCTCGGAATCTTCGCCGAGTATCCCGGGCGGGCCAGGCAGCGCAGACGCTCCAGCAAGTGCTTGCCGAAGCTCAAATCCGCCGGATCGTTGCGATGGCCGGGGAACCTGGAATCGATGAATTCCCGGCGGAAAAGCTGGTCGGCCGCGAGCACCGTCAGCATATCCAGTTCCTTGGCGGTGAGCTTCACCGTGATGAGCGCTACACGAGCCGGTTTGTCCCCGATGCTTGTCATTTCTACTTGCTGAGCTGCGAGGATTTCCTCCAGCTGAGTCCCGCGAGCGTAAGGCACGCCCCGCTGATGGCGATCGCGAGGATTACCGGCAGGTACCCGGCGGGACGGAAGAACAGCACAGCGGCTGGGCTGAAGATCAGGGCGATGGCGAGCAGCGCGGCCAGCTTGGTGTAGTCGGTTCCCGTGGACTTCTGGCAGGCATCAAACATAAAACCTCCCGTTTTATGGACAGCCTAAGAAGAGGGGATCAAACCGCCGGACTTAGTTCAGGCGACTTGCGAGTGGGCAGGAGTGCTCAGACATTTATTAGTATCGCTTAATTTTCGCCCCGGGTCAATGTCTGGGTAGTGCTCGACTCCGCCATGCGACCCTCTTCCCCCGCGCCTCAAAAACTGATATATTGACCCCCATGAAACGGAAACTCTTGGTATACGTTCCCGCCGCGATCCTGGCACTCCTGATCGCAGCCGTCGCCTATACGCAAAACCAGGCCAAGCAGCCCCCGCAGTTGAACCTGAACAAGATCAAGGACGACCTCTACGAGATCGAAAACGACGGCGGCAACGTCGCCGTCTACATCACCAACGAAGGCGTCATCCTGATCGACGACAAGTTCGATTACGATCACGACGCCATCATGGAGAAGGTCAAGAGCGTCACCAACCAGCCCATTAAATATGTGATCAGCACGCATTATCACGCCGATCACAGCGGCGGCAACGCCAAAATGTACTCGTCGGGCGCCGACATCATCTCGACGGTAAATTCACACAACAACATTGCCGAGCACAAGCAATCCAACGCGCCCCCCGGCGTGGTGCCCGCGCGCATCACCTTTACGACCGAGGAGCAGTTATTTCTCGGCGGCAAGCAGGTCACCGCGCGCTACGTCGGGCGCGGCCACACCAACGGCGACGCCGTGGTGTATTTCCCGGCGCTCAAAGTGCTGCATACGGGCGACCTCATGGCCGGCAACACGCCGCTCATCGATTACCCCGGCGGTGGCAGCTTAAAAGAGTGGCCCGCTACGCTCGATGCCGCGATGAAGGACTTCGATTTCGACACCGTGATCCCCGGCCACGGCCCGGTCACGACCAAGGCCATGCTGCTGAGCTATCGCAACGACGTGGAAAAGGAGAGCAAGCGCGTCGCGGGGCTGATGCACTCCAAAAAGAGCGAAGAGGAAGTCGGCAAGATCATGATGGCCGAGTACCACTGGATGCCCAACAGCCTGCAAATGCAGTGGAGCCTGCCGGGCTTCAAGACCGAGTTCAAGTAACTCGCGCCGGCAATCGGGAACAACCGCCGCTCCCTTGGGTTGAGACCTGAGGGAGCGGTTTTATTTTGCGCGCTACTTCCTGCGGGCGAAGTACCGGTCGCCCTCCGTCCAGCTCTGGATCATGCCGGTGACCGCGCCGTTGGCATCCTTGACGAACTTCACGCCGGTTCCTTCCATGGTGAAGTCGTTTTCCCCGTGCGCGAAAAGTGGGACCTTTCCCGCTCCCGGATCGATCATCAAACGGTTCCCTTCGAGCGAAATCACTTCCGGCACGCCCCCGAACAATTCACTTGAATCGTAGGTGCCCGTGTATTGAGCCAGGACCTCTCGCGCAACGGAAACCTCCTCACCGCTCTGGCCGACCAGATGTACTTTGTCTTTTTCGTTCTCACAAACGTACTCGAGCATCTGCCCGTCCGGAACCAGATTAAGCTCCACCGGAAGCGTCCACGGCTTGGCGTACGCCTTGGGATCGTCGAACGTCACCTGGAGATCCAGGTGGCCGACATCGCGGCGATGATAGCGCTCCGTCACGCGCAAGGCTTCGGTATGGGGATGCCCGGCCAGGTCGAGCGAGGTCCGGTCGTTATAACCGGCGCTCGCGACCACGAGAGTATCGCCCTCCCAATGCGCGATCGAATAGCCCATCCAGGCTGGGTTGGGATCTTCCGGCAGCGCGCGGCCGTCCATGAAGAACTGGCGGAACAGCGTCTGATACTCGTACAGCGCGACGATCAGTTCCGGCGTCTGAATCAGCTTGACCGGGTAGGGGCCCGTCGCGAAGCCGATTTTCGGACCAGGCGGGAGACAACGAATTCCGTCCGTGTCCCGGCGATAATTATCCGCGCGCTGTTTGTAAAGCGCGGCGGCCCACGGCAGCATGTTCTCCGGCCGCGAGTCCCCCGTGGTATAGAACAGCCCGTTCGGATTCTTGATCAGCCAGACTCCCGACAGATCCGGCTTGCCATCGGCGGTTCGCGGGGCGGGAGTTGATAGGTTGACCTTGCCGTCAGGCGTGCGTGGCAGCCCGGGAGTCGGGCGATTCGGCCACTGGGCGGTGACCGACACGGCCGCGAGGCACAGGATCAGGGCGAGTTTACGGATCATTTCTCTAGTTTGGTCTCCTACTTCTTGCGGGGGAAGACCCGGTCACCTTCCGTCCAATGTTGGATCATCGTCGTGACCGCGCCGTTGGCATCCTTGACGAACTCCACGCCGGTTCCTTCCATGGTGAAGTCGTTCTCCCCGTGCGCGATCAGCGGGACCTTTCCTCCTACCGATGTAATCATCAAACGGCCCCCTTCGAGCGAGATCACTCCGGGAACTCCCACGAGGATGTCGCGCGGTTCGTAAGTGCCGGCGTATTTGGCCAGGATCTCGGGGGCGACGTGAGCTTCCTCGCCGACTGTGCCTACAAGATGTGGCGAGTCTTTCTCGTTTTCACAGACGTACTCGATCAAATTCCCATCCGCGAGCAAATCGAACTCGACGGGGATGGTCCACGGGCGGGTGTACGCCTTGGGATCTTCGAACGTCACCTGCAGATCGAGACGGCCGACGTTGCGGCGGTGATAGCGCTCGGTCAGGTGCAACGCTTCCGTGTGCGGATGCCCCGCCAGATCGAGCGAAGTCTTATCGTTATAACCCGCGGTGTTGACCACCAGCGTGTCTCCCTCCCAGCGCGCGATCGAGTAGCCCATCCAGGTCGGATTGGGATCCTCCGGCAGCGAGCGGCCGTCCATGAAAAACTGGCGGAACAGCGTCTGATATTCGTACAGCACCGCCATGAGGTCCGGCATCTGAATGATTTTCATCGGACTACCGCCGACTCCAATCCCGGCTTTCGGACCCGGCGGGAGACAATGGATTCCGTCGGTGTCGCGGCGATAGTTATCCTCGCGCTGTTTATAGAGCGCCCTGGCCCACGGCAGCATCTCCTCGGGCTTGATGTCCCCGGTGATATAGAACCGGGCGCCGCCGCTCCTGGGCTGCCAGAGTCCGGACAGATCCGGCTTGCCGTCCGCGGTGCGCGGTGCGGGAGCCGAGAGGTCGGGCTTGCCGTCGGCCTTTCGGGGCACTCTCGGATTGGGGCGATCGGGCCACTGCGCGGCGAGAGAAACGCTCATCAGGCAAAGAATCGTCGCGAGCTTACGCATCTGGGTGACTCCTCTTATTCATATTTTATGCCTCATTACGTGTCTTATGCTTTATTTCACGTCGGGCAGCGCGAAGACGTACAATCCGTTTCCGTTCCCGGGATAGTGCACGTCGCCGACGATGGTCGCCGGCACCTGCCGCGGGCTGCCGCCGCCGAGGCCCGTCGAAACCGCGATGTACTGCTTGCCGCCGACGCTGAACGTCACCGGGAATCCCTGCACGGAAGTGGGCAGCCGCGTCTGCCACACGATCTTGCCGGTCTTTGCGTCCACAGCTTTGAAAACGCGGTTCAGATCGCCCACGAAAGCGAGGCCGCCCGCCGTCGAAAGTACCGCCGTTAGGAAGGGCGCGCGCTGCTCGATTTTCCACATCTCATTCATCGTTTTCACGTCGTAGGCCGCCAGCTTCCCGACGTTGCCGTTCGATCCCGGCATTTCGTAAAAGCGGCGATTGGCCGAGGTCCCCCCCGAACCTTCGACGGGCTCGGTTTTGCGCCCGAACATTTCCATGCAGCTTTGGCTCAGAGGGATGATCAACTGATTGGTGGGCTGGTGATAACTCATGGCCTGCCAGTTGTGTCCGCCTTCGGTCGAAGGGCACGACTGCACCCACGTCTCGGGAGCCTGCTCGACGATCTCGTTGCGGTAATGCGCTTCGCCGGTATTTTTGTCGATGCTTGCAAACACGTTCTGGAAAACCGTGTTCTTGTAATCCAGGAACTTCCCCGACTTGCGGTCCAACTTCCAGAGGACGCCCGCCTTGCCGATGGTGAACAGCAGGTTCTGCCCGTCGGAATCCACTAAAACGCGCTCGTAGACTTCATCGAGGTCCAGCGATTCGCCGGGGACGTGCTGGAAATACCACGCGAGCTCGCCGGTTTTCGGTTTCAGCGCGAGCGTCGAAGTAGTGTAGAGCGCGGCGGCGTTGGTCCCGCGGATCGCGCGCATCCACGGCTTGGCCTGCGCCACGCCCCAATAGGTTAGGTCCAGCGTGGGGTCGTAGCTGCCCGTGATCCAGGTGTCGCCACCCGCGCGCAGCAGGTTCGGCAGCGTGCCCCACGTCTCGCCGTTCTTGGTTCCCTCGCGCGCGACGGTTTCGAACTTCCACAGCTGCTTGCCGGTCTCGGCATCGTACGCGCTCAGGTAGCAGCCGGTCTCCTTGTAGCGGTCGCAGCCGCCCATGCCCTGGATCACGATGCCGTCGATAATCAGCGGGCCGCTGCTGTTGCTATAGCCGTGGACCGGGTCGGCGATGGGCGTTTCCCAAACCACTTTGCCGGTCTTCGCGTCGAGCGCCACCAGGCGAACGTCGGTAGTAGCCAGATAAACTTTGTCGCCCCACAATCCGATATTGCGGATCGCGCCGAGCCCGCCGGATCGATCCGGCCCGATGCGATTTTCCCAGATCAGCTCGCCGGTTTTCGCGTCGAGCGCCTGCACGACGTTGCCGGTGTTGGCGAGAAACATGACGCCGTTGTGCACCATGGGCGTGGGCTCGTTGGCGCCGAATTCGGTCATCGCCCACGACCACACCAGTTGCAGATTCTTCACATTGTTTGTATTGACCTGGTTCAGCGGGCTGAAATTGGACGCCGAATAAGTTCGGCGGACCATGAGCCAGTCGGCGGGATCCGGATTGCGCAACATCGCGCCCGTCACCGGCGCGTAGCTTTTCAATTCGCCCGTGACGGTGAGACCTCGCGGTCCCGCGGCTCGCGCCGCCACTTGACCACCGGCCGCGAGCGGAATCGCGGGACGGCCATTGCCGCGCGAGCGAATGGGATACTGCGTGTTCGCCGCGAGCGCCTGATCGCCGGGAGCGACGCCGTTTGCCGCGAGAATAAACGCCGCCGCGTTCAGCGCCTCCGCCTCGCTGAGGTGATTATTCCCGGGAGGCATGGAACTTTGCAGATAGAGAACCAGCTCTCGCGGGGTGCGCGTACCCCACGCGGCCATGAAGTTCGCGCCCGAGAGTTGCGGCCCTTCGCCTCCACCGAGATCGGCGCCGTGGCAGGTTCCGCAGCGCGCCGCATACATCGCGCGCCCGGCTTCGGCCTGCTGCGCCGTCTGGGCGCACAATCTTGTGCTGGCCCCGGACATCAATGCGAACGCTAGTGCGATATGAATTCCGTTTCTCATGACTCCGCTCCCCTTCGCTCTTACTGGAAAAACTGGGACAGCCCGCTCTGTCCGCCCGCCGCCTGCCGCAAGCGCGCGGATGGACCAGAGAACACGGCTCGGGACACAGTAGGCAGTCCCCGTTTTTCTTCCTACTTCAGTAACCAGCCCCACAGATTTCCCGCGGGAGCTTTCTCGCTGTGAATTTGCACGTACCAATCGCCCTTCTTGAGGTTGCCGAGCTGCTCCGGCGTCAGATCGAAAGTGCCGGAGACTTCGCCGCTCTGCGCTTTGGTCACGTTCAAGTTCAGCAGCACCGGCCCGCGCACGCCGGGCGCGGTGCCCTGATGGATGTGGGCGGCAGTCGCAGGACTCTTCAATCCGGTGAACGTTCCGGCGATGGTGAGTTTGTTTCCGGCGAGCGTCGCAGTGACCGATCCTTCGCCCGCGATCACGGCCTTCATGGCCGCGTCCACCGCCACGGGCGCGAGGCGAATCTTGTAGGTCTCCGGAGCCTGTGCCGCAGCTATGAATCCGACCAACATTGCCGAAACGGCCATCCACCGCTGGTGCATGCAAGCCTCCTTCCGGGAAACGAAAGATCATCATACCGGAAATGTGCGCGAGGCCTCGGCGACGTCTTTGATCGATCTCACGCCGTCCAGGCCGGGGCTGCGTCGGGCGCTTTCGAGGTCCGGCGGTCACGTTCCGTACGTCCCTGGTTTACCCTCCATGCCCTGGGTTCGATTCTCTTCCGCTTGCACCAGGGTTTCAGATGGCGCGGCCCCGTTACGGGGGTTCCGTCTTCGTCGGCATCTCTTGAAAACGTTAGCCGAGCCCTCCAGCCATAGAGTAACGAAGATGCCAATTGATACTCCAGCTAAGAGTTGCTTAACAAGGGACCAGGGGAAATAATGGACCTCCGTATCAACCACCCCATATAGGATCAGTCCGAACATTGACATGCCCGACAATCCCAATAAAACTTCGGCCCTTCGTTGCCAGCCCCGACCTCCTACCAGAGCGCCTATCAAGAACAATACGGAACACAGAATGCCTACCAAGGGTTCGAGGTATCGCATTTCTTCCTTATTTCAATCCGCCTTTGACATAATTGTACGTTTACCGCGTCCCACTTTGCGGAAAACCCACGCCGGCATGGAGCTCAACTCGATTCCCTTCGCGCGACACCTCGCCGCGAATCTGCGCGAGCGCCATCAGCCCTTGCAAGGCGTCGTGCAATTCCTGCGCGCGCTGCTCGTCCGGAGACGTACCTGCCGCTGTAAGGTGCAATCCCACGGCGGCATTCGCATAAAAGATCCCGCTTTCGACCATCTTGAATACCTTGCGCAAATTCGCGAGATTCCCGGGAAAATCCAGATCCACGGGGCCGCCCGCATACGCGCCCCATACTTCGGATTCCAAAGGAATCGCGGCGAGCAGCGGCGCGAACCGCTGGGGAACGTCGTGCATCAGCGGCCGTTCATCGACCAACGCGCGTAGCGCCGGCGCGGGACCGATCACGGTGGTCGTCGAGTTGATGAACATCATGGCGTCTTGCTCGCTGCCGATCATCGATAATCCCTTGTAATCGAATCGCCCACCGGCGGCGCCGTAGCGCGAAACGTCCGGAGCCATCAGCTCGTTGGCGAACTTGCCGCGTCCCAGCAGGAGGCTCGCGTGGCCGTTCGAGACGAACAAAACCTGCCACAGCGATTTAGCCGGATCGATCTTCGTGATTTCGGTGAAACGCCGGATAGCCCGCTGCGAGGCGAGAATGGCGAACGCCGGATGTTTGGCAAGCAGGTCCACGCGTACACCCGCGAGCACCGTGGTATCCGGGGGAATCAGCGGAGCAAGTCCCGGATCGATAAACACACGGGTGGGAGGCCTCGGAGCGGAGCACGCCGCCAGAAAGATCGCCATGACGGGGGCGAGGATCGACGCCGCTCCCCGTGACGAACGAAAAAAAGCAGATCCCTCGCTGCCGCTCGGGATGACGGGAGACGGGTCTGCCATTCGCAAATTACGGAACGCAAGCAAGCTTTTCCGGCCCACGCTAATTCTTCGCGGCAGCTTTTTCCACCGCCCGCATGACGCGCAACAGATTGCCGCCATAAATCTTGCGGATCTCGGCAGCCGAATAGCCCTTCTCGAGCAGCGCCCGCGTGAGGTTGGGGAATTTCGAAACATCTTCCAGGGCCACGGGAGTGCAGTTGACGCCGTCGAAGTCGCTGCCGATACCGAGGACATCGATGCCCGCGATCTTACGGATATGATCGACGTGCGCTACCACCTCCGAGAGCGCCGCGTGCGGAGGCTGCTCGGTAGTCAGAAATCCGCAGTTGAAGTTCACCTGAATGACGCCGCCCTTTTTCGCCAAGGCGATAATCATCTCGTCGGTCATGTTGCGCGGGACGTTGGCCAGCGCGCGCGACGACGAATGCGAGGCGATCAGGGGCGCGCGGCTCACTTCGAGCGCGTCCCAGAACGTCTTATCCGCGACGTGCGAGATGTCGACCATCATGCCGAGCCGGTTCATCTCCCGCACGACGTCCTTGCCGAAATCCGTCAGCCCGTTGTGATGCGGCACGTCGGGTTTGTCGATGTCACCCGACGAATCGGCCCAATTATTGGTGTTCGCGTGCGTCAGCGTCATGTAGCGGACGCCGCGGCGGTAGAACTCACGGAGCTTATCGAGACTATCTTCGATGGCGTGCCCGCCTTCCAGGCCGATCAGCGCGGCGATTTTGCCCTGCTTGTGCGCGGCCTCGATCTCGGCGGCGGTCGTCGCCAGCGCAAAATCCTGCGGGTAGCGATCGACAATATCGCGATGGATGGAATCGACGAACGTCATCCCGCGCGCGTACGCGCCGTTGCCCGCGTATTTCGCGGCCACGTACGACACGAAAAAGACCCCGCCCACGCCGCCTTGTTTGAGACGCGCCAGATCGGTGTGGCCGCGCGGCGCGGCGAGCCCGATATCGAAGTTGGGGCTTTCCCGCTCCTCGCCGGCCTGCTCGTTAGGGGAATCGTTGTGCGTGTCGATCAAGAGGGCGGATTTGTGAACGCGCTGGACTTCCGTATCGGAGATTGTGCGAGCCGGAGGCTGTGCCATGAGGAAGCTGCAAGGCAGGCAGAGAAGTGCGAATCTCATTCGTCCACCACTGTAACAAGGGGACGGCGGCTCATTTCGCGTCTCTCCAGTTGTCTCCCACGCCGACGTCCACCACCAGCGGGACTTCCAGCTTCGCGACGCCCTCCATTTCCGATTTCACCATGGCGCGAACTTCGTCCACTTCTCCGGGGGGCGCCTCGAACACCAGTTCGTCGTGCACCTGCAGCAGCATCCGCGTTTCGAAATCGCGAAGCTTCTTGTCGATCCGAATCATCGCGAGCTTGATCAGATCTGCCGCGGTTCCCTGCAGCGGTGTATTGACTGCCGTGCGCTCGGCGAATCCGCGCGCGTTGGGATTACGGCTGTCCATATCCGGGATGGGCCGCTGGCGGCCGTGCATGGTTTTCGCGACGCAGGTGCGCCGCACTTCGGCGATCGTTGCGTCCAGAAAGCGCCGCACTCCCGCGTAACGAGCGAAATACGCGCGAATGTATTGTTCGGCTTCCTTGCGATCCACGCCGAGCTGCTGCGCCAGGCCGAACGGCGTCTGCCCATAGACGATGCCGAAGTTGACGGCTTTCGCGTTGCGGCGCTGTTCGGGCGTGATCATCAGCGGCGGCACGCTGAAAACTTCGGCGGCGGTGCGCGTGTGGATGTCCTCGCCGTTGCGGAACGCTTCCGTTAAAACCGCGTCACGCGACATGTGGGCGAGCAGCCGCAGCTCGATCTGCGAATAATCCGCGACGATCAGCTTCCAGCCTGCGCGGGGCACGAACGCAGCGCGAATCTCGCGGCCCAGTTCAGTGCGGATGGGGATATTTTGCAGGTTCGGATCTGAAGACGAGAGCCGTCCGGTAGCCGCGCCCGTTTGGTTGAATGTGGTGTGCACACGGCCGGTCACCGGATCGATCAGCACGGGCAGTGCGTCGGCATAGGTCCCCTTGAGTTTCGCCAATTGCCGGAATTCGAGAACTTTTTGGGCGATCGGATGGTCCGCGGCCAGCTCTTCCAGAACGTCCGCGGCGGTCGAAATCGCTTTGCCCCGGGCCCCTTTCGGCGCAGGCAGATTCATGTCCTCGAACAGCACCTTCCCCAGTTGTTGCGGCGAATTGATGTTAAATGTCCGTCCGCTGATGTCGTAGATCTCCGCCGAAAGCCTCGCGATCTCCGCGTCCATGCGGACGCTGAGCACCTTCAATTGATCCGGGTCCACGCGCACGCCGAGCTTCTCCATGCGCGCGAGCACGGCGACCAGCGGCAGATCGATGGATTCGTAAAGTTCGGCGAGCTTCGCGGCTTCCACCTGCGGGCGAAGCTTCCGATACAACTGCAGGATCGCGTCGGCGCGGGCCGCGATCTCCTTGGCGTCCCGATTGAAATCCGCGGCACCCAAATATTTCTCGGAAAGCGTCGCGACACCGCAGCCTGTGGGATCGGCGGTCAACAGGAACCCGTAGAGCATGACGTCGTGACGGAGATTGGGAAGCTCGCCGAAACGGTGAATGAGAGCTTTTACATCGTGGGCGACGAGCCCAGGGCGCGAGGCCACGCTTTCGGGAATGGTCTTCGAAACGATCGTGCGGGCTTCGCCGGGCCGCGCCGCAAAAGCGATCACCGTGTCCGACATCACCTCTTCCACGGCGATCGCGATGGGACAACTGGGCGGCAGCCACGCGTTCAATTCCTCGTCCGAATCTTCATTGGAAGCGAGCGCCCGGTAGTCGCGCGTGGCCGCCTGTGCTTCGGGCGATTCCGAGGGCGCCGGCGCCATCTCTCGCAGCAGCCGGTGAAATTCGAGCGTCCGATACAGATCGCGTAGCGCGGCCGGGTCTGGTTCACGAGCCGCCAGCGCGTCGGGATCGAACGGAACCGGAACATCTGTGTGAATCGTCGCCAGCTTCTTGCTCAGCAGAATCACGTCGCGATTGTTCTGAAGACTCTCGCGATACATTTTGCGCTCTACCTCGGCCGCGTGTTCGAGCGCGCCCTCCACGGACCCAAACTTCACGATCAGGTCCCGCGCGCCCTTTTCGCCGATGCCCGGCGCGCCCGGAATGTTGTCGACAGAATCTCCCTTCAGCGCCAAAAGATCAGCCACCTGATCCGGCCGCACGCCCATGAACTTTTCTGTTTCGGCCGCGTCGAATACCAGGTCGTCCTTCATGGGATTCAGCATGGTGACGCGGTCGTTCACGAGTTGCAACATGTCCTTGTCGCTCGAAACGATCACGACGTCGATGCCCTGCCCCGCCGCGCGGCGCGCGATGGTCCCGATGACGTCGTCGGCCTCGAATGTTTCGTACTCCAGCACGGGGATCGACATGGCCTCGAGCGTTTTGCGAATCCAGGGGATCTGCTCGATCAAGTCCGGAGGCGTTTCCGTGCGATTCGCCTTGTATGCTTCGAACGCTTCGTCGCGAAACGTGGGGCCCAGGCTTTCGAAAACGGCGGCGAAATAATCGGGCTTGTGCGTGTCGCGCAGCTTCTTCACCATGTTGTGGAAGATGTAGACGGCCTCGGTCTGGATGCCCGTGGAGGTGCGCATGGGCGGCGCGCCGGAACGAGCCCGGGCATGGTAGGCGCGAAAAATAAAACCGAACGTATCGATGAGGAAGAGCCGTGGCACTTTTCCCATGGTAAGGTGTTTCCCCCGCGCGCGGCCCAGAAGGGATAGACTATGCGATGAAAGCGTTTGAAAAAGGGGACAGACTACTCTGTCCCCTCCTGTAGGTTTCTAGCTTCACGTAAAGGAGTGGCAGTGGACAGAGCTGTCTGTCCCCTTTTTCAGGCTTGATGAAAGCGAGAGCCATATGAACTTCAAATGGTTGGTGATTGTTACCGCTGCCGCGGGCCTGGCCTTGATCCAAAATGCCTCGGCGGCCGGGGACTCCAAATCCGTGATCGACAGCGCCCAAAAGGCGATGGGAAATCTGAAGACCGTCGAGTATTCCGGCTCCGGGGCGGATTTCGTGCTGGGACAGGCCTTCAGCCCGAGCTCGCCGTGGCCGCGCTTCATAGACAAGACCTATACGCGGTCCATCAATTTCGAGCAGCCCGCCTCGCATATGCATCGCGCGCGAACGCAGGGCGAGAATCCCCCGCACGGCGGCGGCCTGCAGCCGGTGATTGGCGAGCGTCCCGAGGATCAGGTGATCGTCGTGAGCGGCAACACACCGTGGGCGCAGCAACTAGAAATCGTCATGCTGCCGCAGGGATTCCTGAACGCCGCGGCGAAAGCGAACGCGACGGTGAAGTCGCAATCCATGGGCGGCAAGAAATATCAAGTGGTGACGTTCATGGGCGACAACAAAGCGCCGGTCATGGGCTACATCGACGACCGGAATCTGGTGGAGAAAGTGCAGACCAAGATCGATAGCAATATGTATGGCGACCTCCCGTGGGAAGCGGAATACAGCGACTACAAGAGCGTCAATGGCGTCCAGTTCCCCATGCACATCGTGCATCGGCAGGGCGGTTTTCCGGTGCTGGATCTCAACGTCAGCGACGTAAAAGTGAACGGCCCGGTCAGCATTCAGGCTGCATCGACGCCGCCTCCGCCGGCGCCCACCGTGGGGTCGAAGAAACTGGCCGACGGGGTGTATCTCATCACGGGCGGCTACGCGTCCCTGGCCGTCGATTTCAAGGATTACATCGTGGTGATCGAAGGGCCGCAGAGCGAAGCGCGCGGCATCGCCGTGATCGACGAAAGCAAGAGGGCGATCCCCAACAAGCCCATCAAATACGTGATCAACACACACGACCACATCGATCATTCGAGCGGCCTGCGCCCGTTCGTGGCCGAGGGCGCCACCATCGTCACGCACGCCATCAACAAACCGTATTTCGAAAAGATCTGGAAGGACCCGCATTCGCTGAACCCCGATCGCATGGCGATGTCCAAGAAGAAGCCGGTGTTCGAGACCATGACCGAAAAGAAAGTGATGACGGACGGCACGCGCACCATCGAGCTGTATCACGTCACCGGCAGCATCCATAACGAGGGCATGATCATGGCGTGGCTTCCGAAAGAAGGGATTCTGGTGGAAGCCGACGAGTTCAATCCCCCGCCCCAGCCGCCGACGGCGACGCCGAACCCGATCCACCCGTATCATCCGCATTTCGCGGAGCTGCTCGACAGCCTGAAAATCGATCCGCAGACCATCGTTCCGATCCATCTGCCGCCCGATGGCCGCACCGTGAGGAAGGCCGAGCTTCTGCTGATGGCCGGCAAGCGGGCACAGGTGGCACAGGTCAAGTAGCGTCAGGACTCGGGCACTCGACATCCGAACGCGAATCGGCAGAATAATCGCCACAGGCTAATGGCCAACCGGACCGAGCCTAAGACCGCGCGCGAATGGATTCGCTACCTCGTGGTGGCGGCTATCGCGCTGTGGCTGGTCATCTGGATGTTACGGATTTCGGGCATCGACGTCTTATGAAGCCGCGCGAAGGCGTTGGCGAATTTTAGCGCCACCGCGTGTCAACGCGACACATTCTCACGCCCTTTGCTCAAAGTGATGAACGATTTACAAGTTGGAGCGTCGAATGCTAGGGTGGTAGTCGCTTTCACTTATTTGGGTTCGATATTGTCGGAAAAAGATGGGGCAAAAGCGCAGATAATGCGACGCGGTACAGGCCGCTATCGTCGATTCCTGGAAGGAATTGAGGCGCCGGTGATGAGACATCGTTTCAGGTACGGCACCATCGGCATCTGGATCGCGCTGCTCGCTCCCGTGCTCATTGAGATCTTCGGTTTCCGGACCGCGCATCTGTGGTCGCAGGAAATCTGGTTCTTGCCCGAGGGCGCGCGCCGCTTCGGATACTATGTACTCGCGTTTGCGGTAATCAGCACTGGATTTGCCCTGTTCCTGCGGCGTTACTACCTTCCGGTTCTCGTGGGTGCAGTCGTGCTATGTTCCATCCAGGCCGTCGGCCCGGGGCCCGTAGGCGCGGTGCTGCTCTTCATTTTCTCGGCAACGATTCTGGGAAGAGTGGCGTTTGGTGGGACGGTCGAGGGTCCCCTCGCCTGCATGGGAGGAATCGCGATCTGGATCGTGGCCCTGACCTGCACCATACGCTTTCCCATCCACTATCCCGCGACGTATTTAGCAGCGCTGGCTCTGCCTCCGGCTTCGGCCTATCCGCTCTCGCGCCAGTTGGCGAGCCGGTGGATCAATCTATTCCGGGCGAACTGGCGTCCCTCAAATGCCGAATTTGTCTGCTTTGCGCTCGCGGCGCTGGTGCTGGGGGCGGATTGGCTGGTGGTGCTGAACCCGGAAATCAGTGCGGACGGCCTGGCCATGCACATGGCGGCCGCCTCCAACATCGCGATTCATCACGCGTTCACCGTCGATTTCCGCCAGTTCATATGGGCGCTGATGCCGATGGGCGCCGATTGGTGTTACAGCGTCGTCTACACGCTGGGCGGCGAGTACGCGGCTCGCCTGCTGAACTTCGCCATGCTCGGGGCGATTGGATTGCTTTTGCTCGGCGTGGCGCGCCGGTTTGTCTCGAATGCCGTGGCCCTGCTGACGGTCTTCCTGTTCCTGTCGACACCGATGGTTTTGTTTGTGACCGGCTCCCTGCTGGTCGAGAACTTCGCGGCGGCGATGATCCTGGCAGCCGGAGTCGCGCTCTGGAAGTTTGACGACGAGGGCGGGACGCAAATGCTGTTTATGGCGGCGCTTCTGCTGGGGGCCGGAGCCGAGATCAAATTCGGCGCGGTAGCCGCCGCGCTCATGATGACGCCTTTCCTCTTTGCGGCGATATGGAGAAATTGGCATCGGCTTCGCCGGCCAGCGTGGGTCCCGGTCTGTGCGATTGTTCTGTCACTGGCGATCGCCGCTCTTCCGTATGCAAACGCATACTGGCGTTCGGGCAATCCGATATTTCCGTTTCAGAACGCAAGATTTCATTCTCCATACGTCGGAAACGAGATCCCGGATGTATTCTTTCATCCGCCGCTCACCTGGCGCGCTCCGGTCCTGCTGACCTTTCGCACCAGCCGCTACTTTCAGGGGCAAAACGGCTCGTTCGGGCTTCAATACTTCCTATTCTTGCCCCTGACTCTAGCGTCCCTCTTGTGGATGCGATCGTTTGTGGGTTTCTCCTGCGCCGCGATCGGGATCGGCGGCGGCTTGGTGCTGATCGCAACCGCCCCCGACGCGCGCTATCTCTATCCCGTGCTGCCCTTCCTCAGCCTCGGCGCCACAGCGGCCTTGTCGGGGTTGCAGACCAGCCGGAGGCGCATCTATCAAGCGGGCGTTCTGGCCGCTACGGCGGCTGGTCTGTGGAACACCTACTATTTTCCTTCGGCCGATTGGTATCACAAAGACTTTTTTTCGTCTCCGCTTTTCTCCGCGGCGGGCCGTCAATCTTATTTGAGAAAGCATGCGCCGGTGCGGGAACTGATCGCCTACGTCAATCGAGTGGATCCGTCCGATCCGGTTGTGCTCACCGATAGTTCTTCGATCGCGGGCCTGATCCCTCCCGTCTATACCAATAATTGGCATGACTACCGGTTTTGGAAGCAGATTCAAGCCTTCCAAGACCCCGAAGCCTTCTATAGGCATCTTTCCCACCTGGGCGTTCGGCGTCTGATAGTCGAACCGAGTAGTTTCCGTGCGAAGGTTATCGATGTCCTTCTCACGCGTTGCGGGCAGCCCGAATATTCCGTCTCCGGTTCCTCGGTCGTGCGCATGCGCCCCGATTGCTTAGCCGTGCTGCAAGGCGTCGACGCCGAGCCGTTGCGTACCGGCAGAATCGATGAAACCGACCCGCGCATCGTCTTAACGGGGAATTGGATCCAGATGAGAGACCTGCCGTCGGCCTATCGAAACACCGTCGCCGTCTCCGATGATCCGGAAGCGCGCGTCAGGTTCAATCTTGAGGGGCGGGGCTTTCGCTATTCATACACTCGAGCGTTCAATCGCGGCAGGGCCGAAATCGTGATTGACGGCGAGCGGAAGGCCATTGTGGATCTGTACGATCCGGCCATCGTGTGGCAGGCGCACAGCGTCATTGCCGGCCTCCCGCCCGGTTCTCACCGCGTCGCCATCCACGCACTCCACCAGAAAGACCCGGCCGCCAACGGATACTTCATCGACGTCGATTCCATTGAACCGCTTCCATGAATCCCGCCCGTTCGGACGTGCTTATTCTGATTCCGGCCTATCGGCCCGGCGCACCGCTCCTGGCGCTCATCTCCGATCTGCTCGACCGGGGAGCGGAATTCATTCTTGTTGTGGATGACGGGAGCGGTCCGGAGTTCGCCGAATTCTTTCGAGGAATCGCCGTCCTGGAGCGCGTGCATGTGTTGCATCATGCGACAAATTTAGGAAAGGGGGCCGCGCTGAAGACGGGGTTAGGGTACGCGCTCGCCCGATTTCCCGATTGCCTTGGCGTCGTGACCGCCGACGCCGATGGTCAGCATCTTCCCGGCGATATCCTTCGCGTGGCGGAGAGGCTGCGGACAGATCCGGAGGCTCTCATCCTGGGAGCGCGCCAATTCGATAGCCATGTGCCCTGGAGGAGCCGGATCGGGAATACGGTCACGCGTATCCTGCTTCGTCTGCTGGTGGGCCACAAACTCACCGATACGCAGACGGGCCTGCGCGGCATCCCAGCCAAATTGATTCCGCATCTGGTGCAAATCCGCTCGCAACGGTACGAATTCGAGCTGGACATGCTGATCGCCTGCCGGCACCGTTCTTTCCCCATCTCGGAAGAGCCGATTCAGACGGTTTACCTGGACGAAAACGAGAGTTCTCACTTTGAGCCGATCGCCGATTCGATGCGGATCTACTTCCTTCTCCTCCGATTCGGGCTGCTCTCGGTACTCACGGCCACTCTCGACAACATCATTTTCGTGATCGCCTTTAGCTCCACCGGCAGCGTCGCGCGGTCGCAAATCCTGTCCCGGTTCTTGGCGATGATCTTCAACTACGCGGGCGCCCGAGGGCTGGTGTTTCACTCTCAGCAGAGGCACGCGGTGGTGCTTCCGAAGTACGTCCTGCTGGTGACGGTAAATGGGCTCGTCTCCTATGCATTGATTGTGGCGATACGCTCCCGTCTGGGCGTGCCCGCAATCCTGGCCAAGATGTGCGCCGAGGGGCTTTTGTTCGCCGCCAGTTTCCTGCTGCAAAGGGATTTCGTGTTTACTCGAAAAGCGACCGACGGCGCGGCCGGCAGCAGCGCGACGGATTGCCAGCAGCCGGCCGGCGCAGGAAAGCGCTGAAGACGCGCAAGAGTGAGGGCTCTCTTTCCGGCGTTAGGATCTCCTGGCTGACAAGTTGGCGAGGGGCAAGAGTAATGCGCGGCGGACTGACCCGTCTGGGCAACCGGCCGCCGACCGGCTACCGGGCAGTCGCGCGAATTCCGGCCACGGAAAGCCATCCGTCGAGGACAGTCCGCGCCAGTTTCTTCGAATCGACGAAGTGCGGATCTAAAGGTGCGGGCAGGGCGTCCACGTCGCCGCAGTTGACCGGCTGCGCCGACCAATCGACGATCATCTCCGGTGTAACCTCCGGATGAAATTGGACACCGTAAACGTTAATCCCATAACGGAAAGCCTGATGGCGGCAGAGGTCCGAATAAGCGAGCCACTCGGCGCCCGCCGGCAGGTCGAAAGTTTCGCCGTGCCAGTGAAAAAACGTGGTGGGAGAGGCGAAGCCGCCGAACAAAGGATCGTCCTTCGCGGCTTCCGTAAAATAGACGGGAGCCCAGCCGATTTCCTTCGCCGGGTTGCGGAAAACGCGCGCGCCCAGCGCCTTGGCGATCAACTGGGCGCCCAGACAAACACCTAGAATCGGAACCCCTCGGGCCATCGCTTCGCGAATCAGGCGGATCTCGGCTCCCAGGCCGGGGTCGGGATCGTTGGCCGATTGAGGGCCTCCCATGATGATGACGCCGGTGCGTCCATCGATTGAGAGAGGCTGGCCCAAGTCGATGTAAGAAAAGCAAATACCGGATTCGTCCAGCCGCCGCGAGAAGTGTCCTAGGTGCTCGAACGGCTCATGGCGTAATACGAGTACGGACATCCAGTATTAGGGTAACAACAGTAGGAGAAGCCTGCTTTTTCGCCGATACGAATCGCTAGGAGATCTAGGAGGCGCTTATAATCGAGGTGGATGGCCCGATACCGCTCATGCGGATCCTAATCGCCGACGACAGCATCGTATCCAGGCATTTGCTGGACGCGACCCTGCGCAAGTGGGGGTACGAGGTGGTGATCGCCTGCGACGGCAACGAAGCCTGGCAGATTCTCCAGTCCGAGGACGCTCCCAAGATCGCGATCCTGGATTGGGTGATGCCGGGAATGACGGGTCCGGAGGTGTGCCGGCGAGTGCGCCTCAACGCCAAGGAAAAAGAAAAGGACATCTACACTTACATCCTTCTGCTGACCTCCAAAAGCCAGCGCGAGGATCTGATCGAGGGCATGGAAGCCGGAGCGGACGACTATCTCACCAAACCCTTCGACCAGCACGAGCTGAAGGTGCGCTTGCGGCCGGGCACCCGCATTATCGAACTGCAGCAGGAGCTGATTTCGGCGCGCGAGGAGCTGCGCGAGCAGGCCACCAAGGACTTCCTGACGCGCATCTGGAACCGCTCGTCCATCCTGGACATCCTCGACCGCGAGCTCGAGCGCGGCCGGCGTGACAAGAAGCCGCTGGGCGTCATCATCGCGGACCTGGACCACTTCAAAGCCATCAACGACAGCTACGGGCATTTCGGCGGAGACGCGGTGCTGCGCGAGTTCGTGCGGCGCATGGCCGGCTCCATGCGTCCCTACGACGCGATGGGCCGCTACGGCGGCGAGGAATTCCTGATCGTGCTGCCGGGCTGCGACGACGCGGCCGCGCGCAGACAGGCCGAGCGCATGCGCGCGGCGCTGGCCGGCGAATCCATGGCCTTCAACGAGGAAGCCCGCGTGATCACGTGCAGTTTCGGAGCCACGGCTTCCGTGCCCGGCGTGGAAGTCACCGCCGAATCCCTGATCCGGCTGGCCGACGACGCGCTGTACCGGGCCAAGCGCCAAGGTCGCAACCGCGTGGTGTTCGTGCCGTCCTCGGAGATCCCGAAGATTCCGCCCGCGGGCGAGAGCGCGAAAGCTCCCGAGCCGGCCGAGAAATTGGTACACTGAAATTCCCCGATGCGAAGGGGACCAGGAAGTCACGATTCCAGAGTCGAATTAGAACGACGCGGCGAAGGGGAACCAACGTTCCCCTTCTCGTTTTTTCAGCCCCCGTTTAGGCCGTCTCGTCCTGTGCCAAACTAAGAAAAATGCACGCGACCCGGATCGTCACTTTTTTGCTGGGGGGCTGGATCTTCTGCACCCTCGCGGTGGACGCCGCGGCGCTGCTGAACCTGAAGATGCCCGAGCGCATCACCGCCAACCCCGCGCCGGACGCCGAGAAACTCCTCCAGGATTATGGGCCGGCGCAGGCCCAACTGCTGCTGCGGCACTTCGCCGCCGAAGGGAACCGCTATTTTTTCGCGCGCTGGGAGCGGACCGAGATTGTGCTGGGCCTGGTGCTGATCCCCTTCGTGCTGGCGGCGACGGACCGCAAGCCGGTGCCTCCCATCATGGCGGGCATGATGCTGGTGCTGGCGTTATTTCAATACTACGCGGTGACGCCGGAGCTCTCCTACCGGGGCCGGCAAGCGGATTTCCCGCCCGGCGACGCGAACATTGATACGCGGGCGCGGGTGTGGGCCATGGCGGAAGTGTATATCGGCACCGAGGTCGCGCTGGTCCTGATCGGCGGTGCGCTCGCCGGCTACGTGGCGTCGTATAAGTCGCGGCGCAGACTGCGCGCGGGAGAAAAACCGGCCCTTGTTGGCGACGTCGCCGGCCCCAGGATTTGAGAGGCGATTGGCGCGCGGGAGCCCTCTGTACGTGACACTGAACATCAGCTCGGCGATTGCCGCGTTCGGAGCCAGAGCGAAAGAAAAACTGTCGAACCCGGCAGCAACCGGACAACCGGAAGACCAGCTTCGCGCGCCATTCGAATACCTGCTCGCGGACTTGGCGGAACTTTCGCGCCTGCCGAGATCGTCGGTTGCTTCCGTTGGCGAGTCATCTCTTAGCGATTTGAAAACGCGCCCTGATTACGCGGTCACCGTTCGCAACGCTCTCGTCGGGTTCGTCGAACTGAAGGCGCCCGGGAAAGGGGCCGATCCGCGAAAGTTCAAAGATCCGCATGACAAGACTCAATGGGAAAAATTGCGCTCTCTGCCAAATCTGATCTACACGGATGGCAACGGATTCAGCCTTTGGCAGAATGGCGAGTTAGTCGGTTCCGTCATCAAATTGATCGGAGACATTGAATCCTCGGGCGACAAACTGGAAGCGCCGGCGGGCATTTTGAATCTCTTCGAGAGCTTCCTAAACTGGGAGCCCGTCCCGCCGCGCAGTGCCCGGGACTTGGCTCACACTACAGCGCGCCTCTGCCGCCTGTTACGCGACGAGGTAACCGAGCAGCTAGGCCTGGGAAGTGAAGCGTTGACGGGACTGGCAACGGACTGGCGCAAACTGCTTTTCCCGGATGCAACTGACGAAAGGTTCGCCGACGGATACGCTCAGGCAGTCACTTTCGGAATGTTGATGGCTCGCGCCAAGAAAATCGAACTTGCCACCGGGCTTCAGCGGGTGGCTCGTGAGCTTAGCCAGACAAGCTCTCTGATTGGTGCCGCGCTCAAATTACTCACCGACGATGCGGAGCAGGCAACGCTAAAGACCTCGCTCGGAACTCTGACGCGTGTGCTGGACGCAGTGGACTGGTCCAAGATAGGCAAGGACAGGCCGGATTCCTGGCTTTATTTTTACGAAGAATTTTTAGAGGTTTACGACAACGAACTGCGGAAGCAGACAGGTTCATATTACACTCCGCCTGAGGTTGTCGGTGCCATGGTCGGGCTCGTCGATGAGGCCTTGCGGACAACCCGCTTCAGGCTGCACGCGGGGCTGGCCTCGCCTTCGGTGACGTTGGCCGATCCCGCTGTAGGCACCGGCACCTTCATTCTCGGCGTGCTTCGGAGGATTGCAGAGACTGTTAAGGCTGACGAAGGCGAGGGCTCGGTAAACGGCGCGATCAACGCCGCCGTGAAGCGCCTCATTGCATTCGAGATGCAAATGGGGCCGTTCGCAGTCGCGCAATTGCGAATCCTTGCGGAAATAGTCGATCTTACAGGCGGCCCACCGGCGACCCCGGTACGAATGTTCGTAACCGATACACTGGGAAATCCTCACGACGATGAGGGTTGGATTCCAGGAATACTGGCTCCGATAGCCAAGTCCCGCAAAGAAGCCAACAAGATAAAGAGAGAAGAGCCAATCACCGTTGTAATCGGCAACCCGCCGTATAAGGAGAAAGCGATGGGCCGCGGCGGTTGGATTGAGAGTGGAGATAAGAACGCCAAGGAAACACCCCCGCTGGAAGACTGGATGCCACCCCGTGAATGGGGCGCGGGGGCCCACAGTAAGCACCTGCGCAATCTGTATGTCTACTTTTGGCGGTGGGCCACCTGGAAGGTCTACGACCATGACGCTACGAACAAGTCTGGCATCGTTTGCTTTATCACGGTGGCTGGCTTTCTCAATGGACCGGGCTTTCAGAAGATGCGGGACTACCTGCGCCGAACTTGTGACGATATTTGGGTCGTAGATTGCTCGCCAGAGGGTCATCAACCGGAAGTCAACACCCGCATTTTCCAAGGCGTCCAGCAGCCCGTTTGCATCGTTCTTGCGTCTCGATCTTCCATCGCACCGAAGGAATCGAAAACCCCGGCGAAGGTTCTTTTTCAAGCCTTGCCGAGTGGCCATCGCCAGGAGAAATTCAAATCGCTCGCAGCGCTTAGAATAAAGAGCGACGCGTGGGTTGAGTGCCCTTCCGATTGGCGCGGGCCGTTCCTTCCTGCTTCGCACGGCGCGTGGGCAACCTACCCTAAGCTGGACGACCTCTTCACTTACAATGGCAGCGGAGTGATGCCAGGTCGTACTTGGGTCATTGCGCCTGATCCCGATTCGTTAGAACGGCGCTGGCAAAAGCTCGTCCGCGCGCCCGCAGATGAGAAGGAGGTTCTCTTTCATCCGCATCTTCGCGGTGGAAAGCCGGGTGACAAGCACAGTAATCGCGTCGTCGCCAGCCCATTACACGGCTACGAGCGGCGGCCGAAGCCTATCGCCGATGAGAGAGGTCCGTGTCTTCCGCCTGCGCGCTACGGTTTCCGCTCCTTTGATCGGCAGTGGATCATACCCGACAACCGCCTGATCAATCAGCCCAACTCGGAACTCTGGGAGTCACGCTCGGACGAGCAGGTCTATCTGACGGCACCGAGCGACAGATCTCCCACCACCGGTCCCGCAGTGACTTTTAGCGCGCTGATTCCGGATCTTCATCACTACAACGGTAGGGGTGGGCGTGTTTTTCCCCTCTGGAGCGACCAGCAAGCATTTAGCCCAAATCTGCCCCGGAGGTTGCTGGCGTTTCTGTCTCAGAAGTACGGAACCCAAGTAACCGCTGCCGATTTCGTCGCCTACATGGCCGGAATAACCGCCCATCCAGCATTTACAGCACGGTTTCAGGAAGACCTCTCGACGCCGGGGCTACGAATCCCTCTCACGGTGGACTCCGAGACCTTCGCTAAAGTGGCTGACCTCGGGCGCGAGGTTATTTGGCTCCATACCTTTGGCGAGCGAATGATTGATCCTCAGAAAGGGCGGCTGGCTCAACCCCCGCGATTGCCGCCTTCGAGAATGCCACGGATTCCAGCGGCGGGCGCAATCTCCCAAGAGCCTGCAGCGATGCCGGATTCAATAGGCTACGATGCCACCAAGAAGAGGTTGCTGGTTGGGCAAGGATACGTCGAAAACGTTGAGCCTGGAACGTGGCTTTACGAGGTTTCGGGCAAGCAGGTATTGCTGCAGTGGTTCAGTTACCGGAAGGCAAATCGAGACCGTCCCATCATAGGTGATCGGCGCACTCCGTCGCCCCTAGGTAACATTCAGCCCGATCACTGGCTCGCTGAATATACAACTGAGTTAATCAATGTGTTAAATGTTCTGGGCAGGCTAATAGACCTTGAGCCGGCGCAGGCTGCGTTGCTAGAAAAGGTGTGCGCTGGTTCAACAATTTCGTCCGAAGAGCTACGCACGGCTGGCGCGTTCGAAGCTCCTAACGAACCGAGACGGAAAGCTCTGAAGTCTGCCGCCGCGCCAGGCCTGTTTGACTCAATGGGCGTGTGACCCAAGGTCGTACGGGCTGAAGGGGAGCGCTCAGAAGCCAGGTACTACACGCGCGCCATTCGACGATTAGACGACGCCGCGGACGCGCAGCGCATCGTCAAGATGATCTGCTGGCGCTCGCGCGGGAGAAAATCCGGCCCGATCGGAAAGTATCGCGAGCCCGATCTGAAAGCCCGCGCCACAATTCTACAGCCGCGTTTGCAGGAATCTCAGGATCTGCGGGGCGGCGAAGGTCACGTTGCCGCGCGGATCGTCGAGCGGATCGCCCATCCAGAAATGCGGCGCGGCCTGGACGGGTACCGGCCTGACGAAGAATTCCGCCTGTTTCAGCGCGAGTATGAACGCCTCGGACTGGTGCGGATCGACGATATCGTCGGCGGTGCCCCAGGTCAGCAGGAAAGACGTCTGATTGTTGGCGCGCGTCGCGTAGCTCATCGGCGACGCCTCGAAATAAAGGCGGCGATCGTCCATAGGCGCTTTGCCGAGGAACTTCTCGGCGATGTTATCGCGCGGGCGCGAGAGCTGGTCGTGGTTCCACTGTTGCGCCATGTCGTAGACGCCGTATGCCGCCACCACCGCCTTCACGGCGGCGCTGACGTTCGGATAGGGATCGCCCGGATAAGCGCCCGCAAAAGGCGTTTTGTCGGCAGCTAAAGCGGTCAGCGCCACCAGATGGCTGCCCGCCGAATCGCCTATCAATCCGACGTGCTCGGGATCGGCTTTCAGATCGGCGGCCTTGGACTTGACGAACTGGATCGCGGCGCGAATATCCTGCACCGCACCTGGATAGCTGGGACGATCGGGCTTGGCGAGCCGGTAGTCGATGGCGTACAGCGCGATGCCGCGCTGCGCCAGATACGGACCCCAATAGCGGTAGGCCGTCTTGCTGCCGACCTCCCATCCGCCGCCGTGAACGGCGATCGTCACCGGATATTTTCCAGCGGCTTTCGGAACGTAGTAGTCACCTTTCAGTTCCGCGCCGTCATGCGTCGCATACGTCATATCGCGGCGCGTTTCCACCTCGCGCAGGTCCTGCGCCAGCGCGACCGTCGCGGCTCCGGCCGCCAGCGCGCCGGTCATCGCGATCGTCAAAACGCCCGTCCAATTCCTTCGCATTCGATTTCTCCTCTATGAAAAAGGGGACAGACCGCTCTGTCCACTCCCACGCTCTCCCGCGAAATCAGAAATCTCCGTTTGTGCGGTCACAAGCCACCGCAAGCGGCCAACTCCTGCCCGATCATCAAGATTGTACTTCGCGGCAAGGCGACTCCGGGGCCGGTTGGGGATAATAGGACAGCCATGAGTGATCCAAAGCGAGCGGAGGTCCCGGTCCTGCTCTACGACGGGAAGTGTGGATTCTGCCGCATTTGGATCGACTATTGGCGCCGGATCACCGATCAAAAGACTACCGGGGGAAAAATCGAGTACCTCGCATCGCAGGACGTGGGCGACCGGTTTCCGCAGATTCCTCGCGAGGCCTACGCGCAATCCGTCCAGCTCGTGCGCACGGATGGAACCGTGACGGGCGGTGCGCGAGCCGTGTTCGAAACGCTCGGGCTGATGAGTCTCTACCGCTGGATCGGCGCTCCGTGTGAAATCGCCTACCGCTTCATCGCCGTGCATCGGAATTTGGCTTACCAGGCGACGCGGTTCACCTTCGGCACCCGTATTGAGCCGTCGCGATTCGAAGCGACGCAATGGATTTTTCTGCGGGTGCTGGCGACCGTCTACGCGGTGGCGTTCGGGTCGCTGGCGGTGCAGGTGGAGGGCTTGATCGGCGCGCGCGGCATTTTACCGGCCCGTGAGCTGCTCGCCTCCATCGGGGATCGCGCCGGAGCCATACGGTTCCTGGCGGTCCCTTCACTGTTGTGGTTCGCCGACGACGACAGGACGATGACCGGGCTCGCGTGGAGCGGCGTGGCGCTCGCCGTGATGTTGTTCGTAACCGGGTTCAAGCGCGGGCGCTTCGAGCGGGTGATCCTGGCGATGCTGTTCGCGTTGTACTTGTCGTTCAGCGCGGTGGGCCAGGATTTCCTCGCGTTCCAGTGGGACGCGCTGCTGCTCGAAACCGGGTTCCTGGCGATCTTTCTGGGGCGCAACCGGGTGACGCCGTGGCTGTTTCGATGGCTCACGTTCCGGCTCTTCTTTCTCTCAGGCGCCGTCAAGCTGTTGAGCGGCGATCCTACGTGGCGGAACCTCACCGCGCTCTCCTTCCATTACCACACGCAGCCGCTGCCGACCGTATTCGCATGGTTCGCCGAGAAGCTCCCAGGCGCGGTGCAGCGCGCCTCCACGTGGATGACGCTGGCGATCGAGATCGGGATGCCGTTCCTGATTTTCATGCCGCGCCGCATCCGGCTGCTGGGCGCGACGTGGATGATCGCGCTCCAGTTGCTGATCCTGCTGACCGGCAATTACACGTTCTTCAACCTGTTGGCGCTCGCGCTGCTGCTGTTCGTATTCGACGATCAGGCGCTGCGGAGGCTCGCGCCGGAATCCGTTCGGGAGCGCTTCGGACAGAGGGCCGGCCTCGCGGAACGTTATGTGGCGTGGGCGGCCGCGGTTGCGATCCTGATTCTGGGGTTCGGACATTTCTCGGTGACGTTCCGGGGGACCGCACCGGCGCCCGTATTGACGGCGCTCCGGTACACCGGACCGCTCGACATCGTCAATACGTACGGGCTGTTCGCCGTGATGACCACCGAACGGATGGAAATCGCCGTCGAAGGCTCCGCGGACGGCGACAACTGGAAACCCTACGAATTCCGTTATAAGCCCGGCGACCTGAAGACCGCGCCGCGCTGGATCGCGCCGTTTCAGCCGCGGCTGGACTGGCAGATGTGGTTCGCAGCGCTGGGCGATTACCGGTCGAGCCCGTGGTTTGCGAACTTCGTGCTGAAGTTATTGGAAGGATCGCCCCCGGTGGAAGACTTGCTGGCCACGAATCCGTTCCCCGGGCAGCCGCCCCGCTTCGTCCGCGCGAACCTTTACGAATATACCTTCACGGACTTCGCGACGTGGCGCCGGACGGGAGCCTGGTGGAAGAGCGAACCGAAGGGCGTGTATCTGCCGGCGGTAGGGCTGAAGACGGCGGCCGGAAACGAAAGTACCAGACGGCAATAATGCGAAAACTCAGTGGAATTGTGACTCCGAACGGAGTAATCTTGGAGGAAAGCGCCAGTTTTGCGAAGCCCGGCAATCATGGGCCGACGGCAGGTCTGGGTAGGGCCGGGCGGAGACAATTCGGGAGGAATTCATGAGAATTAGGACCCATTGTCGTCGGATTCTCTGGGTGGTTTCACTCGCAGCCTCGCTGGCGGCATCCGCGCTCGCCCAGGACGCCGGCGCGGGGCGCGCGCTCGGAGCGGTGACCCAGGTGGACGCGGCGGCCCGGCGGATGACGCTGCGCAGCGACGCGGGCGAAACGATCGAGGTGGCGTTCGGGGAAAAGGCCAGCTTCCGGCGAGTAGCGCCCGGAGAGACGAATCTGCAGAACGCGGCGGCGATTACGGCCGCCGACATTCAACCCGGCGACCGCGTGCTGGTGCGGGGGAGCGCGGGCGCCGACCCGAAATCGATCACGGCCGCGCTGGTGGTGGTGATGTCGAAGACCGACATCGCCGCGAAGCAAGCCCTGGAGCGGGCGGATTGGGATCGCCGGGGCGTGATGGGTGTGGTGACGGAAATCGCGGCCGACCATGTCACCATCCAGGTCCGCTCGCTTGAAGGGGTAAAACCGCTGGCGATCGCGCCGGCGCCGGCCGCGGTGATCCGGCGCTATGCGCCCGACTCCGTTCGATTCGCGGACGCGAAGGTTTCCAGTCTCAAGGAAATCGGCAAGGGCGATCAGGTTCGCGCGCGCGGCGATAAATCGGCGGACGGCTCCCGCATGGCGGCCGAGGAAATCGTTTCGGGATCCTTCCGCATGATCGCCGGTCTCATTACGTCCGTCGATGGCGCGGCGCGGATCGTACGCATCACGAACCTGGAAACCAAGAAGCCGCTGGCGGTGAAGCTTACCGCCGATTCGAGCGCGAAGCGCATGGCGCCGGAACTGGCGCAGACGGTCGCCGATCGACTGCATGGCGAACCGGCCGGGCGCGCTGCAACGGGAGGAAAAGGCGGTTCGGAAGGAAGAGGCGGGGCGGGAGGAGGACGCGGCGGAGACTTGCAGCAGACGCTCGAGCGCATGCCGGCCATCGCAGTCGCCGATTTGAAGCCGGGCGAAGCGGTCATCGTTTCAAGCACCGTGGGCGCGAACGCCGACGAAATCACGGCGATCAGCCTGTTAGCCGGCGTCGAACCGATCCTGCGGCGTCCCGGGACGCGCGAGTTATCGCTGGGGGACGCGGGCTCTTTGGCGGCGGGAGCCGACCTCGAAGGGCTGGGGTTCGGCCAGTAATCCGCCGCTTCGATGATGAAATCGGCAATCAGAACGGGCCCGTGGCGCAGGCTGCTGATGACCACGGCACTGGCGTGCGCCTCGTCCTCGGTCCACGGGCAATCTACCGCGACTCTGCGCGGCCAGGTGACCGATCCCTCGGGCGCGGCGATTACGGGCGCGACGGTCGCGCTCGCGAGCACCGCGGGAGACATCCGCTCGGCGCAAACGGGTCCCGGCGGAGCGTATCAATTCGGCAACCTGCCGACCGGAGCTTATTCGATCCGGATCACGGCGTCCGGTTTCGCGGAGTACAGCCGCCCTTCGGTGGAACTGGCGGAGGGGCGCTTCGTGACGCTGGACGTGCGGCTGCCGCTCGCCACCGCGCAACAGGAAATCACGGTAGCGGATACGATTCAAGTGGAGCTCGATCCGGCTCGCAACGTCAGCGCGACGGTGCTGCAGGGCCAGAACCTGGACGTGTTGTCGGACGATCCGGACGATCTGCTGAGCGATCTGCAACAACTGGCGGGTCCGGCGGCCGGACCGAACGGCGGGCAGGTGTTCGTCGACGGATTCAGCAACGGGCAATTGCCGCCGAAGAGCTCCATCCGCGAGATCCGCGTCAACTCCAATCCGCTTTCGGCGGAGTACGACAAGATCGGATTGGGGCGTATTGAAATCCTCACCAAACCGGGGACGGACAAGCTGCATGGATCGGCTTTCGCGCAATTCGACGACGGGTCGTGGGACGCGCGCAATCCCTTTGCCCAATCCAAACCGTCGTTCCTCACGCGGCAACTGGAGGGCAACATCGCCGGATCGCCGGCCCCGAAAGCGTCGATTTTCCTGGATTACATGTACCGCCGCCAGGACGACCAGGCGCTGGTGAACGCCACGGTTCTGGATGCGGCGTTCCACCCGGTGCCGCTGGTGGAAAACGCTCCCGCGCCCAACACGCGCGCCGGGATCAGCTCGCGGCTGGACTACCAGCTGACGCCCAATGTGACGCTGCAGGGACGCTATGCGTGGGCGCGTTACGCCACCGACAACAGCGGCGTGGGACAGTTCAACCTCCCGATTACGGGGACCAACGCCCGCAGCTATAATCACTTGGCGCAGGCCATCGCGACGTGGGCGATCGACAGCGCCACGGTGAATGAGACGCGCTTTCAGTACGTGCGCTCCGATAACCCGTCGGCGGGCATCAACTATGGCCCCACGATAAACGTAGCCGGCGCGTTCACCGGAAACGCGGCCGCCAGCGGGAGCACATTCCTCAACCAGGACGCCTACGAATTCCAGAACTACACGACCCTTACCCGTGGGGCGCACCTGATCAAATTCGGCGCGCGGTTGCGCGGCACGCTGCAGGACACCGGCACGGATTCGAATTTCAACGGGACCTTCAGCTTCGCCTCGATCGGCGCCTATGCGGCGACGTTGAGCGGGCTGGCGCAGGGACTACCGTGGCCGCAGATCCTGGCCACCGGCGGCGGAGCGTTTCAGTACGCGGTGACGAAAGGGAACCGGCTGGCATCGGCGGCGCTGGTGGACGCCGGACCTTTTTTCCAGGACGACTGGCGCGTGAAACCCAACTTCACGGTGAGCCTGGGCTTGCGCTATGAGGTCCAGAACGGCATCGGAGACAAGCGCGATCTCGCGCCGCGCGCCGGGATCGCCTGGGGACTCGGCAAGACGCAGGGAGGGCGTCCGCCGAAGACGGTAGTGCGGGCAGGCTTCGGAATCTTCTACGACCGAATCGGCCTTCCCATGGTGATAAACGCCGAGCGGCTGAACGGCGTCAACCAGCAACGCTATGTGCTCCCGAGCCCGGCGTTTTTCATCGACGACACACCGCCGCTCACGCAACTGGCCGCCGGGCAACCGGTGACCAGCTACCGCATCGATCCGTCGCTGATGGCGCCGCGCGTGTATCAAAGCACGGCGAGCGTCGAGCGGCAACTCCCCAAGAACATCACTCTATCGCTCAGTTACGTGAATTCCCGCGGCGTGTATCAACTGCGCACCCGCAACATCAACGCGCCGCTGCCGAGCACCTACGTTTTCGGCGACCCCACGAGCGGCATTTATCCGCTCGGCGCCGACCACAATCCGGTGGACCAGTACGAATCCAGCGGTCTGTACAAGCAGAGCCAGGTGGTGGCGAACGTCAACGCGCGCGTGAACACGAAGTTCAGCATGTTCGGATACTACGCGTGGGGGCGCGCCTCGAGCAATACGGACGGCGTGAACACGTTCCCCGCCAACAGCTACGACGAATCGGGCGAATGGAGCCGCGCGCAGTTCGACGTTCGCAACCGGTTGGTCACCGGCGGCAACGTGACGCTGCCGCTCGCGATTCGCCTAGCGCCCGCGATCGCCTATTATTCCCCCAGCCCTTACAACCTCATCATTGGCAACGATCTGAACGGCGACGGGCAGAACAACGACCGGCCGTCCTACGCCACGAGCGCCGACAATCCCGCGTACGTCCTGCAAACCATTTACGGCCCTCTGAACCTGCGGCCGCTCCCGGGCGAAACCATCGTCCCGCGCAACCTGGGAACGGGATTCGCCAGCTTTAGCGTCAACCTGCGCGTCAGCCGGACGTGGGGTTTCGGCGAGCCGACGGGAAGCGCGGATACGCAGGGTGGCGGGGGCAATCCGATGCGGCACTACAATGTCACACTGAGCGTGGAAGCTCGCAACCTGCTGAACGTATTGAATCCGGGCACGCCGGTGGGCGTGTTAAGCTCGCCGCTGTTCGGCGAGGCGCAAGGACTCTCCACCATCTCCGGCGGCGTGACTCAAAGTGCGAACCGCCGGCTGCAGATGCAGTTGCGGTTTGCGTTCTAGAGCAATTTCGCAGTCATCGTGGTCCGTTGTGGGGCATGGCTTTCGCCTTGCCGCCGGGCTTCTGCCCGGCGATTCGCCAAGAGCAACGGGCAAGCCGCGCAGAAGCGCGGCTGCAGCCCGGAAGGGCTGCCCCACAAGAACGGTCTACGTTATCTATGAAAATGCTCTAAGACTCACAATCGCGGTCGCTGCGCTTGTTGAAGCGCGCGGTCGACAAATGAAAAGAGGCTACGCCTGGTCGGGCGCAACCCCTCATTTCGATTCGAACTGGTTTCGAGCGATGTTACCAGCGATTGTTGCGACGCTGGCCGCCGCCCCCGCCGCCGCCAAATCCGCGCTCCGTTTTCGGACGCGCTTCGTTGACGTTTAGCGTTCTGCCGTCGAGATCGCGGCCGTTCAGCTCGGCGATCGCGCGATCCGCCTCGCTATTGGAGCTCATCTCGACGAATCCAAAACCTCTGGCCTGCCCGGTGTCCCGGTCGGTGATAATGCTGACTTTTTCGACCGTTCCATACGGCTCGAAAAGCGCTCGAACCGCGGCTTCGGTCGCACCAAAGCTGAGGTTCCCTACAAAAATGTTCTTCATTTACGTTTCCTTGTTGATTTCAGTGAGTGGATAGGGGCAGGATCGGACGAGGTCGGACGGGCCGGACTGATGCGAAAGTGCCAAAGCTCTAGACCCCTTTACTATACCACAAACAGGGAGCAGAAATCCAGTAGAAATCACCAGAACCGGGCGCTGCCCTGCTTCTCCGCTGATTCCAACCTATTGAATCAGGAGGATTTAGCGTTGTAAACGGATGCAATCGGCTGGTGAGTAAGGCGTTTCAGCCGGCTAGTCTCAAAACCTGTAGATCGCACGCGAAGGTCGCCAAGGTGCATGCGCAGATCCCGCGGCTCGATATCGGGCGGGGATAGAGCTGGGCTGGAATCTGTCGCTGGACCAGCTGGCGAAAAGGTGAAGCGCTGAGAGCGTCACTCAAGGCTCTCTTCGCTCGGCTGCCACGCGCCGGCGGACGAGACGCTCTACGTCCGCGGAAAGCCGGAAATTAGTGGAACGGAGGAGCGTCAGTGCCCGGTCAAAATTGAACAAACCCGCGAGGTGCGCATCGGCGAGGACTCCCAGAGTGCCCGTCACGCGCAAATGGCGGCGCCGCGCTTCGTCGCGGCCGGCCTGTTCGTCAATGAGTAATTCGTCGGCATTCAGAAGCTGCGCCAGCGTGAGGGCCGCTCTTTCGCCTGGATCGAGAAAGTCTAGCGTAGCGTCCAAGGGCGGATCGGGCCGGACTTCAAGCCAGGCTGGTGGCTGGGAAATCCACCAGATGACTGGGGCAGGCGCCGCTGCGTCCTTCAACTCCGCTAGCACGGCCGCAGGCACGATCACGCGCGAATAGAGGGGCTCAAGCACGTCCACGGCGCCGATCAGCAACAAGGTAGTTAAGCGGGCCGGTGTCCGCAATGACAATCATGCCGGATGCGCGGTCTTTTGCCTCTCGCGGAATTCCTGAATGCCGGCGAGGTCCTTCTCAAAGTCCTCGTCTGTATAGTCGTAGACTTGATGCCGCTTCAGGAACGCGTCCAGCTCATAGCGGGAAGGAATGTCCAAAAGGCGGCGCAATTGGTAGCCCGTGATCCGGCGCGAGCGATAAGCCTCCAGAGCCAGCGCTTCCACGGCGGCGGGCCCAACTTCCTGGCCACCCGCAGCCACGGCGGAGGCCAGATCATCCGGGATTTGGAACGTTATCTGCACGAGATCAACCTAATTCTAGCGCCAGGCATCCGCCTCGGGCACTCACAGTGCGGCCGGACAATCTGGCAATGGCGGAGGAAGAGGGATTCGAACCCCCGAGCGAGTCACCCCGCTAACGGTTTTCAAGACCGCCGCCTTCAACCACTCGGCCATTCCTCCGCTACCATCGTACCGAAACATGGCACCGAAACGCCGCCGCGATGCGGCGCCCTGCTATTCTGCTTATATGGAGACGCGTCATACCGTCTGCGCGCTGGATTGTCCGGACGCCTGCGCGGTGCTGGTCCGGATCGACGATGGCCGGGCAACCAGCCTGCGCGGAGATCCCGACCATCCCGTGACGCGCGGGTTCCTGTGCGCGAAGGTCACGCACTACCTGGATCGGGAATATTCGCCGGACCGGCTGCTGTATCCGCAGAAGCGCGTGGGAGCAAAAGGCGAGGGCCACTTCGCGCGCATTTCGTGGGACGAGGCGCTGGATACGATCGCCGAAAAGCTTAGCGCGATCTCTCGTGAATACGGGTCCGAAGCGATTCTTCCTTATAGCTACGCGGGCACCATGGGCCTGCTGAACGGCGCGGGCATGGACCGGCGGTTCTTTCACCGGCTGGGAGCGTCCAGGCTGGACCGGACGATCTGCTCTTCGACGGGCGGCGCCGCGCTGAATGCCTCGCTCGGCCTGCGCTACGGCACCGAGCCGGAGCAGTTCCGCAACGCGAAACTGATCATAGCGTGGGGCGCGAACATCCACGGGACCAACGTCCATTTGTGGCCGTTCGTCGTGGAGGCCAGGCGCAACGGCGCGAAGCTGTACGCGATCGACCCGATCCGCACGCGGACGGCGGGGCTCGCCGACAAGCATTGGGCGATCTATCCGGGCAGCGACCTCGCGCTGGCGCTCGCGATGATGCATGTGATCGTCGGTGAGAAACTGTACGACGCCGATTACGTAGCGAAGTTT
Organism: Bryobacteraceae bacterium; assembly: GCA_035934795.1. Lineage (GTDB taxonomy): Bacteria > Acidobacteriota > Terriglobia > Bryobacterales > Bryobacteraceae > Palsa-187. The sequence goes on from DASYXM010000079.1 coordinate 67,016, forward strand.
GTGAACGGCTTTGACGAATTAGTCGCGCGCGTGCGAGATTGGACCCCGACGCGAGCGGCCGAGCTGACCGGGATTCCGGCCGAGGAGATCGCCGCGCTGGCGCGCGAATACGCCGCCACGCAACCAGCCGTCATCCGCCTGAACTACGGCGTCCAGCGCAGCGAACGGGGAGGCGCGGCGGTGCGCGCGGTCCTCGCGCTCGCGACCATCACGGGCTCCTGGAAACACGCGGGCGGCGGACTGCAGCTTACGACGTCGCAAGCGTTTCAGTTCGACAACAAGGCGCTGGAACGGCCCGATCTGCAATGGGAATCGCCGCTGGGGCGGGAAGCGCGGATCGTGAACATGTCGGAGCTCGGGAAGGCGCTGACGGAGCTGAGCGATCCGCCGGTGAAGGCGATGGTGGTGTACAACTCCAACCCGGCCGGGATCGCGCCGAATCAAAATAAGGTTCTGACGGGAATGCGGCGCGAGGATCTGTTCACGGTGGTCCTGGAACAAGCTCAGAACGATACGGCGGATCACGCGGATATCTTGCTGCCCGTCACGACGTTCCTGGAGCACACCGATTTGTACCGCTCTTACGGGCACTATTACGTGCAACTGGCGCGTCCCGCGCTTCCGGCGCCGGGTGAAACGCGATCGAACGTGGAGATTTTCCGGACGCTGGCGCAGCGCATGGGATTCCGCGAGAGCTGCTTCCGGGATTCCGAGGACGACATGATCCGCACGCTGCTGGGATCGGGGCATCTGTTCCTGAAAGGCATCACGCTGGAGCGGCTGGATCGCGAGCATTCGGTGCGGCTGAATTTAAGCCCGAAAAACGGCGGGGGCGAGTACGCTCCCTTTCTGCCCTTCGCCGAGGGCGGCTTCGGGACGCCGTCGGGAAAGTGCGAGCTGGGAGCCGAATCGCTGGATTACACGCCGCCGGTGGAATCGCGTTTCGGCGACCGCGCGTTGCGGCGGAAATATCCGCTGGAGTTGATCGCCTCAAAGGCCGACGACGCCATGAACTCGACGTTCGGCTACCGCGACCGGCTGGACCGGCAGACCTCGATCCTGCACCTGCACGCCGAAGATGCCGCAGCCAGGGCGATCCACGCGGGGGACAGGGTGCGGGCGTTCAACGATCGCGGCAGCCTGTTGCTGCGGGCGGAGGTCGACGAAAGCGTGCGGCGGGGAGTGGTGCGGGCGCCGGCCGTGCGCTGGGCGAAACGCGCCGAAGACGGGCGCAGCGCCAATGCGCTGACCTCGGACCGCTTGACGGACATCGGCGGCGGTCCCGCGTTGTTCAGTTGCCTCGTGGAAGTAGAGCGCTGCGGGGATTAGGAACGGGTCAAAATCGCTTCGCAGCTATCGCCCGTAGACGGTCCCTTCTCGGCTACGGTAAAAACGACAGTCTTCGTACCCCGTAAAATCCACCCTTGTCGAACGTCAAGCGCCCCTCTCCACCCCACTTGCCGCTACGCTTAGGCGACGGGTTTTTTCTTTGCCGGTCCCTGCCTCAAGGCGACACGCAGGTTTCTGTCAGCGTTTTTGAGGCACTCTTGAATTTCGTCCAGTTCAGGGACTTTCACTGCATCGATGTCAGCCAACGACGCTCGTGCCGACTGAATGCTATGCACGCCGTCGGTAATTTTAGCGCGTTCACTTTTTGTCAGCTCCATGGGACATTGAGCAACCGTGAGTCTCCAGATGGTGCAAATACGCGTACTTAGCTTGATGCTTCCGTTCGTTCGCCATATGGATCAAATCATCGAAGCGCGTACTTTCTAAGTCGCCTCCCACAATCGATTGGAATTGCTGCTCGTGCAGATCCACGAGAACACGAACGGTTTCGCCGAACGCGTCGAGCAGCTCTTTAGCCTCCTGACAGTAAAGAACGCTAGTCACGGAGCGCCCCGTTCAACTCACGGAATAACTCCTCCTGCCACGGAGGGTGCAATCGCCATGCCATAATCACTGAGCCAACCATCCCGATCACGCTTAGATACTGTGGCGGCCGAAACGTTTCACAAACGTTTCACAAAGAATGATTTTTGCCCGCTTGCGCTGGCGCCAAACACCACATGGTTTCGCGCCCTCACTTCTTGTTTTCGAGCTTGAAATTCAGGATGGCTTCCTTGCGGGTGTCGAAAACGCTGAGCGTCCTGGGCGCCGCGGTCGCATCGCCGGAACGCGCCGTGAGCTGGTAATCGACATCGGCCTTGAGATTGTAGAAGTGATACGTGCCGTCAGACTGGGTGATGAACGATCGGATCTGCAGCGTGCGCATGTCCTTCAACTGCACGACGGCGCCAGCGGCGGGCATATCGTCGGCGCCCGTAACGACGCCCATGGCGGACCGGGAATTGGCCTCTTCACGGCGCTCCTCGCGGGATTTCTTTTGCCCGGAGGCGGGCGCACCAACGACAGCGACGACGGCCAAAATCGCGACCATCCGGACGGATTTCGCTAACAAATTTACTCCCTCTCCCGCTGGTTATGAGCTTGTTGAAAAAGGGACAGACGGCTCTGTCCGCCCATGCGCGCGCGTAAAATCAGAGATTTGCGGGAAGGGACAGAGTAGTCTGTCCCCTTTTTCCGGTTAGACTCGCACGCTGTTCGGCGGGTTCCGTTCACGGCACTACTCCGAACAGCTCCCCATTATTCCCACTCATCCTCGTCGTCTTCGTCTTCGTCATCCTCGTCGTCTTCGTCAAAATCCTCTTCGAGATCCTCTTCTTCGTCGTCCTCGGAATCGGCCTCCGGCTTTAACTCCAGCGGATTGGTTCCCCCGACATTGAGATTCGCTCCACACTCCTCGCAAATGAGGGAATCCCCTTCGTCCAATTCGTCCTCGTCCACATCGATGACTGCGTCGCAGAGCGGGCAGTTAACCATTCCCTTCCCTCCAGGGCGCGGCGAAGCGCCCAAGACTATATTTACCACGACACTAATATTTACCACGATGTAGGTTCTTACACGGCGGAGGTTGCCCGCCGCCTTTTGAGGCCGGCGGATTGCGATGGGCGGCCCTTTATTGCAACTGGATGTTATGCTGCCGCAGGATGGTTCCAGCCGCGAGCTCGAAGGCCGCGATCGCCTGGCCGAGATCGGATTCCGCGCGGCGCTCCTGGCTGCGGGCGGCGATCATGGTGCTCTGGCGCTGCTGCACCAGGAACAAGGTGGAGGTGCCGGCGCGGAACTGGCGCTGCTCGCTGTTGTATTGCTCCTCGGCGGATTCGCGCTGCACGCGCGCGGCGTCGCGGCGCAAGGCGGCCGAATCCATGGCCTGCATGGCGTTGCGCACGCCGGCTTCGATGGCCTGCTCCACCTGATCCTTCTGATTCTGAATGCGGCGAGTCTCGGCGATAGCCCGGCTCAGATTCGCTTCCGCCGTGCGATTGCGAATCGGCAGCGCTACGCGCAACTGGAACTGCGTGGTCGGGAAGTTCCCCGCCCACAGGTTGTTGAGGGACTGCCCGTAGTCGCCGATCAGCAGCGGAGGCGTGGGGCTGCCGGTATTAATCGCCACAGGCGGCAATCCCGACGCGGCTGAAAGCGCGTTGAGGCGATCGACGAGAGGACCGAAGCTGGATGTCAAGAAGTTTGTCGTGGGCGGAATATTCACACCAGCGAGACCCTGGCGCGTGTAGCTCGCGACCAAATCCACTTGCGGCTTGATCTGATCGCGAAAGAATTTGGCGTCGCTTTGGTTGATTTCGCCCGCGATTTTCACCGCCGCCGTCTCCGGGCGGCTCGCGAGAGCTTCCGCGACGGCGTCCGCGAGCGGCACCACGGGAACCGGCATGTCGGCGGGGGTGGTGGGAACGATCGAGCTCGCCCACATGGCCGAGGCGCGGTCGGCCAGAATCAGCAGTTTCAACGCGTTTTCGGCCGTGGTCAGAGCGGCTTGCGCGGTGTAGGCGTTCAACTCGAATCCGGCCAACTGCGTCTGCGCGGCTACCACGTCGATGGGGGCGAGCAACCCCTCGCGCTCCTGCCGGCGGTTACTTTCATCCTGCTGGCGCGCGATCTCTACGGCTTCCAATTGAACCTGCAGATTGTTGTAGGCATACGCAAGCTCCCAGTAGGCCTGCTCGGTCTGCAACACGATTTGCATCACCCTCTGGCGGAACTGCTCCTGGCTGAGGGACTGGTTCTTCCTGGCGACGTCCAGCGAGTGACGATTGACGTCGTAACGCAAGTTGCGCGATAGCGGCTGCGTGTACTGAAAGTTGAGCGCCGCGGGATACTGCGGGTTCAAAGTCACGAACGTATTGTTCGTGGAGGCGCGCTGCGAAGCGAAATCCGTGTGGTACGACCCGCCGAACCATGGCACCGAGCCGTTCAACGTCGGATCGGTCTGCCACAGTTTCGAAAGCACCGCGCCGGTGGCCGATCCACCCAGGGCGGAGGCGACCGGGAGTACCTGTTTCTGCCACGCGCTCGCGCCGCCGATCGTGGGATCGAACAATCCGTGCGCCCCAAGCAGCGCGTAATCCGCCTCTTCGCGATCGATCTTAGAGGCGTCGATATCGTTGTTATTCGCGAGCGCCATGGCGAGCGCCTGGTCGAGCGATAGCCGGGCCTCCCCGAAAACTCCGACGCGCGGCGGCAGGCGGAACTCCCGGACCGGCGGCACTAGCGTGGGTTGATCCTGCGCGGGCATCACGCCGCACAGAGAAATCGTCACGGCAGCGGCTGCGACGTGCCGCAGAAGCGAGACTTGCAAAAATGACGTCCGCAGGAATGCGATTCGCATCAGGAGAGTGCGGAAAAAGCCTCCCCTTCCTGACGGTCGGGGTTCCGTAAGCAGCGGTAGGCGAGAGACACCCGTTTCGGAACCGCGCGCGTCAGCAAGCGGAGATCGGAGGGAGTTGTTCCGCGGCCTCATCAGGCGTGATCCTCCATGCCGAATTGCGCCGGCTGCGGAAGCGGCCCGCTGGAAGGAGCCGCGCTCCCTTTGCGCCGGAAGATTTTGTGGAAGACCGGAAGGTTCTTCATGTCGTCGAAAAGCGAATAGAACACCGGCACCGCCAGCAGCGTCAGGAGCAGGCACAAGGTCTGCCCGCCGACGACCAGGACGCCGATAGAGCGGTTGGTCGCCGCGCCATCGCCCGTCGAGAGCACCAGCGGCAGCATTCCGGCGACCAGCGCGGTGGTGGTCATCAGAATGGGGCGGAGCCGGTCACGATTCGCCTGCACGATGGCATCGTGACGCGGGAGGCCCAGCTCGCGCAGGCCGTTCATGTGATCGATCTGCAAAATCGCGTTCTTTTTCACGATGCCGAACAGCAGCAGCATTCCGAGAGCGGAGAAAACGTTGATGGTCTGGCCGGTGGCCCACAGCGAAAAGATTCCGAACGGCACGGCGATGGGCAGCGTCAGCAAAATCGTAAAGGGGTGCAGGAAGGATTCGAATTGGGCCGCCAGAACGATGTACATGAACGTGACCGTCAGCAGAATCGCTACGCCGAAATAATAGGCGGTGCGGGCCAGCTCCCGACTGTTCCCCTGCAGACCGGTGCTGTAGCCGGGTTCCATGCGGATGTCTTTCGCGACGGCGTTCACCGCGTTGATGACGCCGCCCTGCGAGCCGCCGGGCAGCACGTTGGCGCTCAGCGTCACATTGCGCTGGCGGTCCCGCCGTCCGATAGCCGAAGGGGCGGTGCCGCCCCTGATCCGCACCACCTGGTCGAGCGGCACCCATCCGCCGGGACGGCTGTTCGACGCGACGGTCATCTGCGATAACCCTTCGACGCTCGTGCGATACTCGCGCGCGGCGCGCAGCCGAACGTCGTACTGTTCGCCGCCGGAGTTGAACGTAGAGACGACTTGCCCTTCCACCAGCGTGTTGAGGGCGACCGCGATATCGTTCACGCGCACGCCCAGATCCGCCGCGCGCTGGCGGTCGATTTCGACGCGCAGCTCGGGCTTGCCGAAGATCAGCGAGCTGTCGATATCGGCGGCGAACGGAATCTCCTTCATCTTCGCCATGAACAATTTCGAATAGGCGTCCAGCTTGTCGAGATCGGGTCCGCTGATCACGAACTGGACGTCGGGCTGACCGCCGCCCGCCCCGTTGGCCTGGCCGACGCCGGTGCGCAGATCGCTGGGATAAGTCTTCAGGACGGCGCGGGCGCGCAGCATCAGCTGATCCTGCGTCAGCGCGCGCTGATCCTTGGGGAGCAGCTTCACGTAGATGCCGGCGCGGTTTACGGCGCTCGCGAACGAACCTCCGAAGCCGCCGCCGCTGGTGGTGCCGATGGAAGTCAGCGTCGTGGTGACGCCCGGAAGGGCGCGAAGATCGCGGGCCACGCGCTCGGCGATGGTCAGCGTCGCCGCCAGCGACGTGCCCTCGGGCGCGCGCACGCTCACCAAAAACTCGGACCGGTCGTCGTTGGGAACGAAGCTCTTGCCGACGACGATCAGCAGCGGAATGGTGCTGAGCGAAACGGCGGCGCTGAGAGCCACCATCGATTTGCGGTGCGCCATGGACCATTCCAGCATCCGCGTGTAGTGGCGGTCGAGGAAACGGAAGAAACGTGAATCCTTGGAGCGGCGGTGCGAGGCGGCGTCGGTTCTGGGCGGCATCTTGATGAACCGCGAGCACAGCATCGGCGTCATGGTGAAGGACACCAGCAGCGAAACGGCGATCGCGAAAGAGGCCGTGAATCCGAACGAAGAAAAGAATCGCCCGACGATTCCGCCCATAAAGCCGATGGGGATGAACACGGCCAGCAGCGACGCCGTGGTCGCCATCACGGCCAGACCGATTTCGCGCGTGCCTTCCACGGCGGCCTGCAAGGGAGGCAGTCCTTTTTCTTCCATGAAACGGTAAATATTCTCGAGCACGATGATCGCGTCGTCGATCACGATGCCGACCATGAGTGTCAGCGCGAGCATGGTGATCTGGTTCAAGTCGAGATTCATCGCGGCCATCAGCGCGAACGTCGAAATTATGGAGGTTGGGATCGCCACGGCGGAAATCAGCGTGGTGCGGATGTTGGCCAAGAAGATATAAATGATGAGCGCGGCCAGCAAACTTCCTTCGATCAGATGCCTTTCGAGCCCGTGCAGCGCGTTCTTGATGAATTCCGATTGATCGTTGACGATCTGAAACCGCAGGTCCCTGGGAAGGCTGGCCTGGACTTCTTTCAGCCGGACCTTGAGCGCATCGGCGGTCGCGACGGTGTTCTCGCCGGATTGCTTGCTGACGGTCAGCGTCACGGAGGGGTTGCCGTTCAAACGCGCGGCCGTGACCGGCTCTTCCTCGGAATCCTCGGCGCGGCCGATATCCGAGAGACGCACCACGTAGGGTCCACGGCGCGCGATGGCGATTTCATTGAACTGGGCGGGATCCACCAGCCGTCCCAGCGTGCGTACCGCCAGCTCCTTCTCGCCGGCGTTGACGTTGCCCGCCGGCAGCTCCATGTTCTGCTGCCGCAACGCATTGGTGACGTCGGTAATCGGCAGGTTGTAGGCCCGCATCTTTTCGGGGTCCACCCAGATGCGAATTTCCCTCTTCAACCCGCCGACGATCTGAATTTGTCCCACGCCCTTGATGTTTTCGAGGCGCGGGCGCACCTGCTTATCCGCGATTTCGGTCACTTCGCGCAAGGGGCGCGGCGAGGACACCACGATCTGCAAGATGGGCTGCGCGTCCGGATCCAGTTTCTGCACCACGGGCGTCTTAGCCGTCTCCGGAAGATCGGCGATGATGCGGTTGACCTTGTCGCGCACTTCCTGCGCGCCCACGTCGCCGCTCTTGTCGAGGGAAAACTGCACCACCACGGTGGAGCTGCCCTCCACCGAATTGGACGTGATCGCGTCGATGCCGCTGGTCGTATTGATGGCGTCCTCGACGCGTTTGGTGATCTCAGTTTCGATTTCTTCCGCGGAAGCGCCGGGGTTGCTGGTGGTCACGACGACGGTAGGCAGATCGACTTTCGGAAACAGATCGAGCCCCAGCGTGGCGAAAGAGAACGCGCCCACCACCATCAGCGCCACCACCAGCATGGTGGCGAACACGGGACGGCGAACGCACAGCGCTGCCAATTTGTGCATGGCTGGGCCTACTGTCCTTTCCCAATCGGCCGATCAACCGGGCGTTCGACCGTCTGAACGCTTTCGCCGTCGTAGAGATCCTGCAAGTGATCGGTGGCGATCACCGCGTCCGGTGAGAGGCCGGAGAGAATTTGAACCAGGTCGCCGTCGGCGATGCCCAGTTGCACGACGGCCACGCGGGCCTTGCCGTCCCGGATAAAGAAAAGCTGCGAGGAATTAGTGGTCGCGTCGGTGGTCACCGCCGTGCGAGGCACGAAGACGCCCATGCTCGAGCCGGGCAGCACGATGCGGGAGGTCGCGAACATGCCGGGTTTCAGCGCCAGATCGGCGTTCCCGAATTCGGCGATCACGGTGAACGTGCGCGAGTTGGTATCGATCGCGGGATTGATCGCGGCCACTTTGCCGCGGAACGTGCGCCCGGGGTGGCCGGGGACGCTCGCTTCCACATCGGCGCCGAGCTTCATCTGCGGCGAGTTCAGCTCGGGGACCTGCAGTTCCAGCCGGATGGGAGTAATCAGCAAGATGGTGGCGATGCGCGAATTCAGCGCGACATATTGGCCCACCGCGATGGGACGCGCGCTGACGTAGCCGGCGAAGGGCGCGCGGATCAAGGTGTCCTCCAGCGCTTTGCTCGCAAGCTCGGTCTGTGCGCGCATGCCTTCGAGCGACGCCTGAGCGCCCGATACGCTCTGGAAATTCTGACGCGCCGCGTTCAGCGTGGCCTCGTACTGCTGGCGCGCGGAGTTGGCCTGCGCCTCGGCCGTGTCCGCCGAAGTACGGGCCTTCTCGTAGGCGCTGCGCGAGACGTCGCCGGTCTTCACCAGATTTTCGTAACGCTGCGCGTCGGCCTCGGCCTGCTTGGCGAGCGCGGCCGCCGAATCGTAGGCGGCCTTGGCGGACAGAACCTCCGGAACCGCCGCGGCGTCGAACTGCTGCCCGGCGCCGAGTCCGATGCGGGACTGCGCCTGCCGCAGGGAAGCCTCGGCCTGCTGCTCGGTGGCCTGCGCCTGGTCTAATCGCAACCGTGGATCGCGATCTTCGAGCTTTGCGATCAACTGTCCTTGCTTCACGAAATCGCCGACGTCCACCGGGGTTTCGATCACCCGCCCGGCGGCCTGCGGAGCGACGTCGGAGATCTCTTTGGCGACGAAACTTCCGGTCACTTGAACCGCCGCGGCCACTGGACGCGTCAATGCCCGGACGGTCGCTACCACGGGCGTCCTTTGCGAGGCCGCCGGCCCATCCGTTTTTGCCTCGACGGGACCGTTTTTCGAGCCGCCGCACCCGGCGAGCGCCGCGCTTAACACGATGACTCCGGCAACACTCGGTCTCATGCGTTTCCGTTTCTTTCCTGGTCGGCTCTCTTCGCGGCCTTGACTTTCTTCGCAAGCGGCCGCTTCGCAAGCGAACCTGGCGTCGAGGCGGAACGCGCCTTACCAGTCGGACGCACGCCGCACGGCCCGGTGAGTCCCGCGAGCGCCATTTCCACCATCTCCCGGATCGCCCCATCCTCCGGCACGTTCGGCTTGCGGATGTGGAAGACGTGCCGGACCATCGCAAAATGGAGGATGGAGCCCATCACGAACATGACGGAGACAGCCGGATCGGCCTTGCGAAAGGCTCCTTCCCTTTGCCGCAGCGCGACGTAGCGCCGCAGAAAATCCCCGACCGGCAGTCCAAACCGTTCGTGAAACAAGCTGGCGAGCAGGTGCCCTTCCAGCCGGGCGTACAACAGGAGACGGTGGAATGCGGGATCGTCGCGAAACGAGCCCAGCGCGGTCGAGGCGACGCACCGGAACAATCCCGCGTCGTCGCGCCGGCCGGCGAAGGTTTCGAGTTTTTTCAAGAAATCCCGCGCGCCGAGCTTGTCTTCCTTGGAGTCGATAATGGCGTGGTACAGATCCTCCTTGCTCGCGAAATGGTGGAACAGGATCGCCTCGCTGACGCCCGCCGCGGCGGCGATGTCCTTGGTTTTGGTGCCGCCAAATCCCTGCCGCGCGAACACGTCGATCGCGACCTCCAACAACTGCCGGCGGCGGTCCTGACCGTGCATGCGGGGCTTGACGACCGGCGGGGCCGGACGGGGCGTGAGAAGACGAGCCGCCAGAAGGCGAGGCGCGGCCGGACGGGACGCGCGGAAAGGAGGAGGATTCATAAGTAAGTGCTCACTCATAAGTCTAGCATGGGGGAGCGGAATGCTACGATTAAGGAAATGCCTAAGCTCATCGAGTTCGACAATGTGTCGATCCAGCGGGAAAATACCATGGCGCTGCGCAACGTCAGTTTCTCCATCGAGCAGGGCGAGCACATCGCGATTCTCGGTCCCAATGGCTGCGGCAAATCGACCCTCATCAAGGCCATTACGAGAGAATGCTACCCGCGGTTCCCTCTGGATAGCCGGGTCCGCCTGTGGGGCGAAGAAATCTGGACGCTTTTCGACCTGCGTGCCAAGCTGGGCATTGTGACCAACGACCTGGTGACCTATTGCACCCAGCCCTATCCGGTTCGAGAGACCGTGCTTAGCTCCTTTTTCGGATCCGTCGGTATCTGGCCCAACCATCATGTGCAGCCGTGGATGGAGGCGCGGGCCTCGGAGGTAATCGATTTCTTCGAAATCGGCCATTTACAGGATCGTTTGATGACGGAAGTTTCGAGCGGCGAGGCTCGCCGGGCCGTCTTCGCCCGCGCGCTGGCCCACAATCCGAAGGCTCTGCTCCTGGACGAGCCGAGCAATAGCCTGGACGTTCGCGCGCAGAAGGAAGTTCGCGACGGCGTGCGGAAACTCGCCGCGAGCGGCGTGAGCGCGATCGTGGTGACGCACTATCTCCCGGACATCATCCCGGAAATCACGCGCGTCATTGCCCTGAAGCGGGGCCAGATTTACTTCGACGGCGCAAAAGAGAAGCTCCTGACATCCCAGAGGATGCAGGAGCTCTTTGAATTTCCCGTTCAGGTTGAGCAGGCTGGCGGTTATTATCGCCTAACCTTTGAGTCCTGACGGACCTCAGCGCCATCGGCCGTAGCGGCCGTAGCCGAACCCGATCGCGACCCCCGGCCCGTAGTAGTAGGGGTAACCCCAGCCGTAATAATACGGTCCCCAATACGGCCCGTAATAACCGGGGCCGTAATACGGGGGAGGCGGCCGTCTCGCGAGGCGCGGCTGCTCGGCGGGCTGGCTATAATCGCCGGGCGCCACGTAGCGAAACGCTTGCGGCGCGCGGTCGGTCGCCACCACCACGGGCGATTCGACGCGGAACGTCAGCACGGATTCCGGATGGATGACCGTCGGGTAGCCTTTCGTCAGCAGTACGCCAATGATTCCAGCGGCCGCACCGGCACCCGCGCCAATCGCGGCTCCTCTGCCGCCTTGGGCAGCCGCGCCGATGACCGCGCCCACCGCGGTGGTGGCCCCGACGGCGGTCGCGTCACGGCCCACCGATCCGGGCGCCGTGTGACTGATCAGTTGCGAATGAACCGGCACTTGCTCGCCGGTGACCAGCGTCAATTCCGTCAGCTCGATCCCGAGCTTCGAAAGACCCTTGATGCGGCCCCCCTTATCGACTTCCGCGACGCGGCCGGCGATGGTCTGGCCGCGGTCGGCCACAATGATGCCGTTCACCACGATCGGCTTCACCAGGCTGGCCGTAAAGGGATCGCCGACCTGGTTGCGATTCGAAGAAAGCGGTTGATTCACACGCACCGTGAAAAAGGTCCCGGGTGCGATGGTAAGCGTAGCGGGCAGCGGAGGAGCCGGTAGCGGGTCATTGTAGGAAGGCCCGTTATAAGCCGGACCGTTTTGTCCAGCCGGAGCAGTCTCGTTGGCTGTGGGATTTCCCAACCGGCGCCATCCACCCTGATCCTGAGGTGGGGCTTCCTGGGCCGAGGTGACCGCAACCGCACCCAGCAAGGCTACTGCGATTCTCATTGCGTTTGTCGTTTTCATGATTACGATTGCCTTGGGCCTCCATATTGCAACCCAAATACCAAACCGAAACTATTGATAAATAAGTACAAAATGTTCTCCGCGGGCGGGCGCTGATGATGGAAAACAACCGTGGCGGTGGATATCGGCCAGTGCCTGCCATGCTCGGAAGATATTGCGGACGGGATTGGGAAAAAATGCCACAAGGCGCCGCCGGGGGCCGCGCTGAAACCCGAGGAATCAGAGGTTTATCGAGATGGCTAGGAGCTTGCTGATCCTCTGACATGACCACAAGCTTCGCTGGCGCCACGGTCGTGGCCACAACCGTTATCGGCGCTACCATGCGCATTAAGGGCAGCCTGAAGACGGCGGAAAACGTCAATCTGGACGGCGAGTTTGAAGGGCAGATGGACATCCAGGGGCGGCTGGTTGTGGGCCCCGAAGGGAAGGCCATTGCGGATCTGAAAGTTGGCGAACTGCTGGTGGCCGGGCTGGTGAAAGGCAACGTGGACGCCGAGCAACGTGTTTCCCTGAAGCAGGGCGCGAACCTGCAGGGCGACGTGAAGACCCCCGGTATCGTGATCGAAGACGGCGCCTTCTTCAAGGGAGGCATCGACATCAAGCGCCCCGAGAATCCGGTGAAGTAACCGGATTTTGAGGCTCCGTCTTACACGACGCCGTAAACTGTCTGGCGCTGGAAAACGTCTGCTAGACTGAAAACTACACCTCTTCCGATGCACCCGAGCCCATCGAACCGTTTTGCCTTCCTGGACTGGCTGCGTGGATTGGCCGCGATCATCATGATCCAAGGCCATACGTTTGACGCGTTCGCGCGTCCGGAGTCCCGTAATGGCGCCGCCTTCATCTTTTCGCAGTTTTTCGGGGGCGAAGCCGCCGCTATCTTTCTGCTGCTGACTGGCGTCACCTACGCGCTGGGCATGAACCGCCGGGAGGATCTGCCGCCGTGGAAGCGCGTGACGGCGTCCTTGCGCCGCGCCCGTTATCTGTTCCTGCTGGCCGTAATTTTCCGGGTCCAGAATTGGATTTTCGATTTCCCGCGCAGCCACGCGTCGGACTTGTTGAAAGTGGACGTCCTGAACCTGATGGGCGCGACCGCAGGGCTGCTCGCCGTGCTCGCCCTGGCAAGCGGCGTTCAGCGGGTCCGCTGGGCGCTGCTCGCAGCGCTGGCAATCGCTGCCGTGTCGCCGCTGATGTCGATGCTCAACACATCGTTTGTGCCGGCGCCGGTTCGCAATTACTTCGTCCCGAACTACGACGGTTTCAGCATCTTTCCGTGGGGCGCTTTCCTCGCCTTCGGTGTCGCGGTGGGGAGCATGATTCCGCTGGTGCCCCGCGCCGGATGGAATCGCGTGATGCAGTGGGGCGCGCTGTGCGGCTTCGGATTCGTGCTGGGAGGCCAGTATTTCTCGAACCTTCCGTTTTCGATTTATCCGGCGTCCGAGTTCTGGCTGAATAGCCCGGGCCTGATCTTCTGCAAGCTTGGCGTGGCCATGCTGATGGGCGCGGGCGCGTACCTGTGGACGGAGTTCCTCACCACCGGGTGGAGCTTCGTTCGCCAACTGGGCACCACGTCGCTGGTGGTCTACTGGACGCACATTGAGCTCACTTACGGCCGTTGGTTCGCGGATTACCGCCAGAAGCTCAGCCCTGGCGTCGTGTTTGTCGTCGCGGTCGTCATGGTGGCCTTGATGGTCGGCGTAAGCATCGCGTTCCGGCGCATCCAGTGGCACCTGATCCCGCAGACGATCGGCTGGCGCAGAACCGTTCCTGCCAACGTGTACACGCTTCCCTCGCACCACGAAGTGGAGGCTGAGGCTCGCGCGTCGGCGCGCCGCAGGCTATAATCCGCCTGCCGCCTTTTAAAAAAGGGGACAGGCTACTCTGTCCCCTCTCGTAAATCTTGGGCTTCCGTTGGAAGCGCGGGAGTGGACAGAGCGGTCTGTCCCCCTTTTTCTCAGATGTCGTAAGTCAGAGTCGTAGCCGCCCGCTTGCGCTTTTCCGCCGCGTGGACCTTTCTCGCGACCATCGTGAGCGTGGTCTTGTCCAGGATCGCGACCATGGCGTCCCGCACCTCGCGCATCACGATCCGCGTGCCGCAGGTGTCCACGTCGGGGCACTCGTCGCATTTACGGAACCGCATATCGCTCGCGCACGGCAGCGGGGCGATGGGCCCTTCCATGGCGCGGATCACCGACGCGAGCGTGATCTGGTCGGGCGGCTGCGCCAGCGCATAGCCGCCGCCCTTGCCCTTCTTGCTCGAAACATACCCGGCTTCCTTAAGCGTCAGCAGAATCTGCTCCAGGAACTTCTTCGGAATGGCTTCATCGTGGGCCAGCTGGGTGATCAGGGTCGGCCCGCGGCCATAGTTTTCCGCCAGTGCGTAGAGCGCCCGCAGGCCGTATTGGGTTCGTTTTGAGACTTGCCGCAAGGATTATGGCGCCTTACACGCGGGCCGGTTTTCCCCAGCATCATACCGCAAGGCGCGCCTGGCCGTTTATGCGGGCCGCGTGGTGCGCTAACGTTTCCTGGATGCTTCTGCGATGCTACGCTTGATCTCAGGATGGTGCCCCGGAAGTGATGGGTTCCCGGAAGTTGTTGGCTGCCGCCGGCGGACTGACCGTCTTCCTGGGGAGTCTCTACGCCTTCCAGCGTCCCTTTCGCGAATACCCCGGCATCGAGTACAACGACTTCCCTCTTCCCGAGGACTGGCAGCACCAGAGCGAGTGGACCTTCGCCCGCCTGATGTATCCGATGTACCGCGGCTTCGGCTTCGGGTTCTATACCCGGGGATGGCGGAGCGGCAATTCGATGTGGACCCAGGATTATCCGCGCGCCGACCGCCATTTTCTGCGAGCGATCCGCCGCCTGACCCGCCTCGACGCCCGGTCGGTGGAACAGCCCGTCAACCTGGACGATGGCGACGACGTCTACAACTGGCCGTGGCTCTACGCGGTTCAGGTGGGGCGCTGGGACCTGACCGACGCGCAGGCCGCCAAGCTTCGCGATTACATCCTGCGCGGCGGCTTCTTCATGGTCGACGATTTTTGGGGTCCTCCGCAGTGGGAGGTTTTCGAGCGCAGCATGCGGCGTGTATTTCCGGAGCGCCCCATTGTCGATCTGGAGGATACCTCGCCGATCTTCCATTCCGTCTTCGATCTGGACAGTCGCTATCAGGTGCCTGGCGCGCGCTACCTGTACACCGGCGTCACCGAAAAATGCGACAACTGCCCCGCGTACTGGCGCGGCATCGCCGACGATAAGGGCCGCGTGATCGTCGCGATGACGTTCGATTCCGACCTCGGCGATTCCTGGGAATGGGCCGACGACCCGCACTACGACGAACGATTTTCGGCCCTGGGATTCCGCATCGGTATCAACTACATCGTCTATGCCATGTCGCACTAATCCGTTTTTGCGGACGTCTTGCTCTCGCCCTTCGAGCCCGAATCCTTCTTCGATTCCGGCTTCGGGCCGGACCCCGATCCAGTCGTAGACTCGCTCTTCGAATCGGATTTCGACTCCGCCTTTACCTCGGCGGGCTTCGAGTCGTCGGTCTTCTTATCGGAGCCGTCGCCGTCGGCGGGCTTCTTCCCGCCCTTGCCGTAATCGCTGGCGTACCACCCACTTCCCTTGAGCTGGAATGCCGGAGCGGAGAGGACGCGCTCCACCGCGCCTCCGCATTCCTCGTGAGTCGTGAGGGGAGCGTCGGAAAACCTCTGCAGAACGTCGAAATTCTTCCCACACTTCAAGCAGTGGTATTCGTACATCGGCATGCTTGTTCAGTCTTCGGTTACTGCGGCAGCGCTTGAATCGCTTTGTTCAGTAATTCGTCGGTCGCGGGCTTCTTGGACGTATCGTCCTGCACCGCGTCCGGAAGATCGTCGGCCAGGTCCGCGGCAGTGTCCGCCTCGGCTTGCAGAATACCCGGCGTCACGCCATTGTCCTGGATCGCCTTCCCGTCGGGCGAATAATATTTCGCGACCGAAAGAATCACGGCCGCACCGTCGTTCAGCGCAAGCGTCTTGCGCACAGCCGCGTCGCCGTAAGTGCGCTCGCCGATCAACTGCGCCCGCTTGGAATTCAGCAATGCGGCCGCGGCGATCTCCGCCCCGCCCGCCGTCGACCGGTTCACGATCAGCGCCAGCGGCACCTGGGTCACCGAGCGGCTCATCGCGCGATAATCCTGGCGCGCCTGTTTCTGCCCCTGCGTGTAGGTGATCAGCCCGGTATCCATGAACAGGTTCGCCAGCGCGACGCCCTCTTCATCAGATCCGGTCGAGCAGTGCCGCAAATCCAGAACTAGCTTGTTGGCGCCCTGTTTTTCGAGCGAGGCTATCTGCGCGGCGACGTCCTTGGCACGTCCCGTTTGCAATCCCGGCACCGCGATGATGCCGACCCGTCCCTGCAGACGTCCGGTGACAGGCGGATACGCGACCTGCGCGCGCTTGACCGTCATCTTGCTCGGCTCGCTGCGCCGGACGCGGATCACGCCAAGCTCGACTGTGGTTCCCGCATCGCCCTGCAGAAGGATTTCAGCGAAGGCCAGCGGCATGTCCCGCGTCGAAACGTTATTGATGGTTTCGATCACGTCGCCGGTGGCGAAGCCGGCCTCGGCCGCCGGCGACCCGGGGATCGCGTCTTCCACCGCCATGTAACCCAGGCGCTTGGCCAGCACCAATCCGATATCGGCTTTCTTCGCGCCTTCTTTGGATTTCAGATATTGCTTGTACTGATCGGCGTTGAGATAGCTGGCGTAGGGGTCCAGCGATTCCAGCATCCCGTTGATCGCGCCGATCGTGACGGCCTTCATGTCCGGCTCTTCCACGTAATCGGCCTTGATCCGCGACAATACCTCGCTGTAGACGCCGAGATGCGCGTAGGGCGTCTCCGGCGATGCGCTTCGGCCTACCGCGCCGAACAGCAGCAGCGCGACGATAGCGGTCGAAAATCCGACCAGAACAAATTGAAAACGGCGATTCATAGGTAGATGAAAGCCCTACCTTTCTGCCTTCAGCATAGCAGAAGAAAAACGACCGCAAGCCCCCCGCGTTCGTAACCGATTGCGGGCAAAGCGCATATGGTTTGTGACTACCCGACTCGATCAGGGGAGCCATTCGCTTTCTGCCAACTCTTGATCTCCGATTGAGTTCTACAGACTCGTCGATCCCGAGGCATTCGACTAAGCTATTAGATTGGTCCCGAGAGAGTTGCCCTTGTGTGTGGAATGTACCGTCTCATAGCCGCGCTCGCGCTAGTTGCCCAAGCCGCGTTCGGGACTATCATCATTGCCGTCGGCACGAGAGATGGCCTACTGGTCTGTGAAGACCGGCGTCTGACGGTCAAATCCAGCGATGGCAGGGTCACTACCGCCGACGGAAATAAAGCTCAGCAACTCGGTAAATTCGGAGTCTACGCCATCACCGGCGATGTGTCGGGCGGGCTGATGAACATCTTCGGGCGGTCGATTACCACCTTCGATCTCGCTTCGGCGATCCCGTCGTTCTTCGCCCGTCACGACGTTCAACGCTTCGATGAGCCGATGGCTCTGGAGTTTGAGGCTGACTTGCGCGATCAGTTAACCAGGAAGCCCGCCGATCCCGCTCATCCGGCGCAAGGTCCCCGAGCGCGGACCGAGGTGCTGCTCTACTGGATGGATCAGGCCGGCGTGACGCACCTTTATATCGTGGACATCACCGACGCGCTCTCGGACACCAAGGGCGCAGCGACTCCAGGCAACGTTTCTGTAGCCGACCTTGAAACGGCGGCTCCCCATCCCGTAGGCAATTTCGTATCTCTGTCGTCGTTCAGAACCTCCAAGCCCCTGGTACGCGGGAAAGGAGCGATCGGTTATGCGGCGATCGCGGCGGGGACGGATTCTCGTTTTGAAGATCTGCGGCAAGATGACGAGTTGAAACCGTTCCTCAGCAAGTTTACGGAAGCCGAATCTGTCGACCCCATCGCGGCCGTCCGATCCATCAAGAAACTCATCCGGGAAATTAGCAATCGCCAGGACTCCCTTAATCCCGATGGACTGGACGTCGGGCCGGTTTCCGATTGCTTTCTGGGAACGCCGGATGGCATCAAGAACATCGATCAATAGGCGGTTGTAGCGTGCAGCCGCATCATTTTCAGAGGATCGGCTACACTTAGCTGCATCACCCCGATGCCGCTTTCAGTAGGCGACAAACTCGGCCCCTACGAGATCCTTGCCTCGATTGGCAAGGGCGGGATGGGCGAAGTGTATCGGGCTCACGATTCCCGGCTCAATCGGGATGTCGCGATCAAAGTCTCAAATGCCGAGTTCACCGAGCGTTTTACCCGGGAAGCCCGTTCGATTGCCGCGCTCAATCACACCAACATCTGCCATTTGTATGACGTTGGACCAAATTATCTGGTCATGGAGTACGTCGAAGGTCCAGACCTGCGCGGCCCGCTGGCCTTCGAGGACGCGCTTCCCATCATCCAACAGTTGATCGACGGCATTGAAGCCGCGCACGAGAAGAACATCATCCATCGGGACCTTAAGCCCGCCAATATTAAGATCACGCCGGAGGGGGTCGTGAAGATTCTGGACTTCGGTCTGGCGAAAGCGATGGAGCCGCCGCCCTCCCAGGACGGTAATCCTGAAAACTCTCCCACACTGACCATCGGCGCGACGCAGGCGGGCACGATTCTCGGGACGGCGGCGTACATGGCTCCCGAGCAAGCCAAGGGCAAGGCGGCGGACAAGCGCTGTGACATCTGGTCGTTTGGCGTGATTCTTTACGAAGTGCTGACGGGCAAGCGCCTGTTCCAAGGCGAATCCGCGGTGGAAATCCTGGGCGCCGTCTTGAACAAAGAGCCCGACATCTCCGCGGCGCCGCGGCGCGCTCAGAATCTGCTGCGCTGGTGCCTGGAAAAGGACCGCAAACAGAGGCTTGCTTCGATCAGCGACGCGCGCCGGTTGCTAATCCGCGACAGTGATGGAGCGGAGATCGGCGCCGAAGAGCCCGCTCCGTTACGATCGTGGCTCGGAAGGGCGGGATGGATTGTAGCGGCGGTCGTGGCGATTGCAGCCGCGGCATTTGGGCTGCGGAGCCGGCCGGCAGCCCTCCAGAAAACCGAAACCCGCCTGACGATCCCGCTTCCGCCGGGTCAGGAGATCATCTCGTATCCAGCGATCACGCGCGATGGGAAAACCGTCGCCTATGTCGCGCAACAAGGGACCAGTGATGCGCAGCTCTATCTGCGGGATCTGAATGCGTTTGAGGCTCGCGCGGTGCCTGGCGCGAGCGGAGCACGCCAACCGTTCTTTTCACCCGATGGGAAATGGGTCGCGTTCTTCGCACAGGGGCAGCTTCAAAAAGCGGAGGTCGCTGGCGGCGCTCCCATCCGGCTGGCCGAAATCGCCGTTCCCTTCGGTGGAACGTGGAACGAGGATAACACCGTCATTTACGCTGCGTCGCTCAATTCCGGACTCTTGCGGATTCCCGCCAGCGGCGGAACGCCCGAATCCCTGACCAAGCCCGACGGCGCGGCCAACGGGTACGCCCACGCCTTTCCGCAAGCGCTTCCAGGAGGACGAAACGTTCTGTTCGCGATCTGGGGGCAGACGCAGGGAAATGCGGTGCTCTCCCTCGATTCACGCCAGTGGGAAATCGTGTTGCCCGAGATTTCGTTTGGGTTTGGGGTTTTCGATCCTATGCGCGGCTCCATAGGCCGCCTTTTGGTCGTGGATCAGAGCGCCAGCATGATGGCCGCGCCGTTCGACGCCGCGCATCCCGCGCGCACGAGCGCCGAAACTACGGTCCTTGCCAACGTGTACTACGACGTGGAGCGCGAGGACCGGGGCTGGCTGGCCGTCTCGAACACCGGCACCGCGGTCTATGCGCCCGGCAACCCGGCCAAGACCTCGCTGGTATGGGTGGACCGCGAGGGAAAGATCGAATCGCTGGGCAAGGATCAGGATCTGTACCGGGAGCTGAGCCTGTCGCCGGACGGAACAAAGACAGTCGTCAGACATGGTTACGCCCTTTGGATTCATGATTTGCAACGCGGGACCCATACCCCTCTGACGTCAGGCAACGGCAACAATCTCTTGCCGCTGTGGAGCCGCGACGGGACGCGGATCATTTTCAGCTCGAATCGCGGAGGCGATTGGGACCTCTACTCACAACCCGCCGACGGATCGCGGCCGGCCGAAGCTCTGCTCAAACGGCCCTACGACCAGTATCCGCTCTCGATTTTGGCCGACGGGACACTGTTGTATGTTGAAACTCATCCCAAAACCGGCCGGGACCTGTGGATCCTGGCGCCGGATGGAAAGACGTCGCCTTTGCGGGTGACCCCCTTCAACGAAATGGATGCCCAATTCTCGCCGGACGCGGGGGCCGGGCCGCGGCGCTGGGTCGCGTATTCGTCCGACGAGTCGGGACGGGCCGAGATCTACGTGCAGTCGTACCCCGGCGGAACGAACAGAATTCCGATCTCTATGGGAGGCGGAATGCTGCCCAAGTGGTCGCGCGACGGCAAGGAACTGTTTTACGTAACCGGGGACGCCGTTGTGGCCGTGGCCGTTCGGCCGGACGGGTCCTTCGGCGCTCCCCGCAGGCTGTTTGACCGGCCGGGCTTTTACATCAACACGCTCCTCCATGAGTACGATGTCTCGCCCGACGGCAAGCGGTTTCTGATGATTCAGCGCGATCCGGGTTCGGTGCCGCGCCAACTGAATGTGATTCTCAATTGGTCCGGGCACTAATGTGGTGTCTCAGAAGTTCGTTGAAATAATCGATGCCCCATCCCCCACGCATAGTCATCCCGAGCGTAGTCGAGGGATCTGCTGTTTGCCCGCGTGTTGCCAATACTTTAGAAGCAGATCCCTCGACTACGCTCGGGATGACATGCGTTTGGTGGGGCGGAAATAACTGGACGAACTTATGACTGGGACACTCGCAGGATGCTGAAAGCCCGGCGCATAATCGTATGACATGGAAATCTACCTGCTCCGTCACGGCATCGCGGAAGAACGGTCCTCCAGCGGGCGGGATGCCGACCGCCGCCTCACAGACGAAGGCCGCGAGAAGCTGCACAAGGTGCTTGCATGCGCCCGCGCCGCCGGAGTCTCGCCGTCGATCATTCTCACCAGCCCTCTTCGCCGCGCTTTCGAAACCGCCGAGATGGCAGCGCACGACCTGGGCTATGAAGGCAAGCTGGTGCGCACCGAAGCGCTCGCTCCCGGTGCATCGCCAAAGGAACTGTGGCAGGAGTTCCGCCAGCACCGCGACCAATCCTCGCTGCTGGCCGCTGGGCATGACCCGTTGTTCTCGTCGGGCGTCGCGTATCTGCTGGGTTCCACGCGCCACATGGTGAACTTCCGCAAGGGCGCCTTGATCCGCATCGACGTCGAAAGCTTCGGCGCCGAGCCGGCGGGCATACTGCAGTGGATGATCACGGCGGGCGTGGCGCGGGTGATAACCTGAAGTTTCCCGATGCCTAAAGACGCCACCGCGGCGGCCGACCTGGCTCAAACTGGTTTCGCTCGTTTAGTCGAAATCATGGCCCGCCTGCGCGCTCCCGGAGGATGCCCGTGGGACCGCGAACAGACCTTCGACACCATCAAACCCTATCTCCTGGAAGAAACTTATGAGGTTATGGACGCCATCGACGCGCGCGACTGGCCGGGTCTCGCCGAAGAGCTTGGCGATCTGCTTTTGCAGGTCGTGTTTTTCGCGCAGATGGCCTCTGAGTCGGGCTATTTCGAGGTCGCCGATTCGGTGGAGGCGATCAACCGCAAGCTGATCCGGCGGCATCCCCACGTGTTTGGCGAAGGCGACGCGAAGACCACCTCCGACGTCGTGCGCCGCTGGGATGAAATTAAGGTCCTGGAGAAAGAAGAAAAGGCGAAAAAAGAGAGGAAAGCCAAGGAGAGCACGGAAGCTGCGAAGCAGACGGGCCTGCTTTCCGGCGTTCCGCGTTCCCTGCCCGCGCTGGTCGAGGCGCAGCAGATTTCCTCCAAGGCTGCCCGCTCCGGATTCGAATGGCGGTCTATCGACGAGGTATTCGCTAAGTTACAGGAGGAGTTGACCGAGCTCGACGAGGCTCGCGCGGGAGGCACTCACGTGGAAATCGAATCCGAAATCGGCGATCTCCTGTTCACAGTCGTGAACATCGCGCGATTCCTCAAAGTGGACCCCGAGCAGGCTCTGCGCGGCTCAAACGCCCGTTTCCGCCGGCGGTTTGGGAGGGTGGAGGAAGGGCTTGCGCAACACGGCAAGACGACGTCCGACGCATCGCTCGACGAGATGGAGGCGTTGTGGCAACGGGCCAAACAGGCCGAGCGTTGATGGAAATCCGCGAGCTCACCACGCACGCCGATTTCGCCGACGCCGTGCGCCTCGAGCGCACCATCTGGGGCTGGAACGATATCGACATTCTGCCGGTGCGATTTTTCGTCGTGGCCCGCAACATCGGCGGGCATTCGCTCGGCGCCTTCGACCGGAAGGTGATGGCCGGCTTCTGCCTGGCGATTCCCGCGATCCAACCCGGCGGGCGCTCCTATCTGCACAGCCATATGCTGGGCGTTCTGAGCGAGTACCGCGATACCGGCATCGGACGGTTACTGAAATTCGCGCAGCGCGACGCCGCGCTCGCCCGCGGCTTCGATAGGATCGAATGGACTTTCGATCCGCTGGAGATCAAGAACGCATATTTCAACATCGAGCGCCTGGGCGTCGTCATCCGCCGCTTCGTTCCGAATCAATACGGCATCACCAGCAGCGCGCTGGGCGGAGGACTTCCCACCGACCGCTGCGTCGCCGAATGGCGCCTTCGGGAAACCCACCATCGCGTCCCAGTCGTGGCCCGGATCTCCATTCCCGCCGGTATCGGGCGTCTTCGCCGCGAAGATTCCGGGCGCGCGCGGCGCATTCAAGCCGCCGTGGCGGATCAGTTCATCGCGCATTTCACCGAGAACCTCGCGGTGACGGGCTTCGAAATGACTCCCGATGCCGGAACCTATCTGCTGTCGCCATGGCCTACCGAATAAAGCGCGTGGTGCTGCGCCAGGTGCGTATGCCGCTGGTGCATTTTTTCGAAACCAGCTTCGGGCGAACGTACGATCGCACCATGGTTCTGGTGGAAGTCCAGTCGGAGGGACTCTCCGGCTGGGGCGAAGTGACCGCCGGTGAACATCCTTTCTACAACGAGGAATGGACCGCCTCGGTGTGGCCTCTGCTGCGCAATTATGTAGCCCGAAAGCTGCTCGACGAGCCGATCGAGAGCGCCGGCGAAGTTTACGATCGCACGGCGAATATCCGCGGGCACTTCATGGCGCGCGGCGGAATGGAGGCCGCCGTCTGGGACCTGGAAGCCCGCCGCGCCGGAGTGTCTCTCGCCCGGCACATCGGCGCCGGCTATAACGGTAACGGCCCGCGAAACGAAATCCCGTGCGGAGTTTCCATCGGCATTCAGGATTCGGTCGTGCAGCTGATCAAAAAGATCGCCGCGGAGCTGGAAGCGGGATACCAGCGCATCAAGATCAAGATCAAACCGGGCTGGGACGTGGACGTGGTCCGCGAAGTTCGCGGGATATTTCCTTCCATTCGCCTGATGGCCGACGCGAATTCCGCCTATACGCTCGCCGATGCCGATCGCTTGCGACGGCTGGACGATTTCAACCTGACGATGATCGAGCAGCCGCTCGCGCACGACGACATCATCGATCACGCGAAATTGCAGGCCCAGCTTCAGACTCCTCTGTGCCTCGACGAATGTATAAGAACACCGAGGCACGCCGAGCAGGCGATCGAGATGCACGCCTGCCGGATCATCAACATCAAGCTCGGGCGCGTGGGCGGATTCCGCCAGGCCAAGCGCATCCACGACATCGCCCAGGCGCACGGGATTCCGGTGTGGTGCGGAGGGATGCTGGAATCCGGCATCGGTCGCGCGCACAACATTGCCCTTTCGACGCTCCCCAACTTCACGCTGCCCGGCGACGTTTCCGCGAGCAAGCGTTACTGGAAGCGCGATCTCGTCCAGCCGGCCATCGAAGTCACGGCGCGCGGGACCATTGAAGTGCCTGATGGCGCCGGTTTCGGCTATGAGATCGATCACGATTTTCTGCGCAGTGTGACGGCGCTGCAGGAAGTCGTCGCTTGAGTACTGGGCGCCTGAATTCCGGCGGCTTCCTGGGCGTGCTGCGCGCCAATCGCAATTACCGCTTCACGTGGACCGGCCAGGTGGTGAGCGAGGTCGGCGACAATTTCAACAACATCGCCGTGTTCAGCCTCGCGCTGGCGAACACCGGCAGCGGTCTCACCGTCGCTGGAATCCTGCTGTCCCGCGGCGTCGCGGTGATGCTCGGGGGTCCAATCTCAGGCGTGCTGCTCGATCGCATGGACCGCCGCCGCATCATGATTTTGAGCGACCTGGCGCGCGCATGTGTCGCGATCGCCTTCATGTTTGCGATTCCGCAAGGCCGCACCTGGCTGTTGTTGCTGTTGAGCTCCCTGCTGATGTTCGCTTCGCCGTTCTTCACCAGCGGCCGCGCGTCCATCTTGCCCTCCATCGCCACGCGCGACGAGTTGCATTCGGCCAATTCTCTGACCCAGCTCACGCAATGGAGCACGGTTACGATCGGCTCTTTCCTCGGCGGAGCCGTGGTGACGTCGTTCGGCTACCGGCTCGCGTTCGTCTTCAACGCGGCGTCGTTTCTGTTTTCGGCGCTCTGCATTTCGCGGCTCAGCCTCGCTGCAGGATTCCGCCCACGGCGCTCCGATTCTTCGGACGACAGCCTTTCGGAAAATAAGGTGATGCGCCCATGGCACGAATACAAAGAAGGACTGCGCTATATGCGCTCCTCACCGCTGATTTTCGGCGTCGGACTGGTCGCCGTCGGATGGGCTACCGGCGGCGGCGCGGCGCAAATTCTGTTCAGCCTGTTCGGCGAAGTCGTATTTCACCGCGGACCCAACGGCATCGGCGTGATCTGGGGATGCGCGGGCATCGGGCTGATCGCCGGGGCGATCGTCGCCCATCGCATCGGACGGCGGCTCAGCTTCGCCGGCTACAAACGAACCATCTCGATCTGCTACATCATCCACGGCGGATCGTACGTTCTGTTCAGCCTGGCGGCGGCGTTTCCATCGGCGCTGGTCTTCATCGCGCTCTCGCGCGCGGCGGTGGCGGTCAGCTCCGTGCTGAATTTCGGGCAGCTCTTGAGACACGTCTCTCCCGAATTCAGGGGCCGCGTGTTCTCCACCATCGAGACCTGGACCTGGATGACCATGATGGTCTCGATGTCGCTCGCCGGCCTCGCTTCCGCACATATCGATCCGCGCCCGATCGGCATAGCTAGCGGCATTCTCAGCTCCACGACGGCGTTTTTCTGGGGCTGGGCGAATTACACGGGACGTCTGCCGGAGCCCGCGGCCGCCGGCGTGGCGCCGGAGGAAATCGAGGTCCACGGCGATCCCACCGTATAAAATCCCCGACCGTGTAAAATCCAAGTCATGCAAGCCCCGCGGGGATCAGAATGAATACGATCGGAATTGAATAAGCCATGCTGCCTCTCGACGGACGCGTGATTCTCGTCACCGGCGCGGCGAAACGCGTCGGGCGCGGCATCGCGCTCCATCTCGCCAAGCGCGGTGCGCGCGTCGCGATTCACTACGGCACGTCCGAAGCCGAGGCTCGCTCGACGGCGTCGGAATGCGGCGATGCTCCCGTGTTCCAGGCGAATCTGGAGCGCGTCGCGGAAATCGAAAGTTTGTTCGAGCGCGTGCACGCGCACTTCGGACGTCTGGACGGGTTGGTCAACAACGCCGCGCGTTTCACGCAGATCGATGCGCTCAAGATGACCGAGGCCGATTGGGACTTCATTCACTCCATAAATCTGAAAGCGACGTTCTTCTGCTGCCAGCAAGCAGCGCGGCGCATGGTCGCGGCCGACGGCGGCCGGATCGTCAACATCAGCTCGCTCGGAGGCCTGCGTCCGTGGTCCAAACACGCGCATTACTGTGCGTCGAAGGCCGGCGTCATCATGCTGACCAAAGCGTTGGCGAAAGCCTTCGCGCCGAAGGTGACGGTGAACTCGGTCGCGCCCGGCGTGATCCCCTTTGGCGAGCCGGACGATCGCGTCCGGCGCCTGATCGCGAAGACGCCAGCCTGCCGCGCAGGTACAGCCGAGGAAATCGCCGAAGCGGTCGCGTTTTTCCTGACCTCGCCGGATTTCATCACCGGACAGGTGCTGGCCGTCGACGGCGGGCTCGGCCAGAAGTGAGCTCAAGACGGCCAGCTACGGCGCCGAAGGCGTCCACGCCAGCCGGTATAGCGCCTCGTTTGGCCGCTCGATTATTTTCCCGTTTTCCGCCACGGGCGTGATGGAAAACCCGGGCGGCAGAGTCAGCGGATCTTCAGTGACCGGCGTTCCCTGCATCAGTACACAGCGCCCTTGGCGCAGCATTTGCCGGACCTCGCCGAAACGGGGCTCCAGCGCGGATGATCGAAACCTGTGCTGGAACCGATTGTAAAAGATGGTGTCCGGGAACACCTCCTTCATGGTGTCCGCGCTTGCGCCCGCGGCATACTCGCTTCCCCACTCGACGCCGAATCCCGTCGCGGAAGAGCGATAGTAGCCGATCACGACGCATTCCGGCATCCCCGCAGCCACCTGCGCAAGTTCGGCCGCATCGCGCTCCTGGAACGCGCCGCGCTGGCCCCATTGGTCCGCGTTCCACGCGGCATGCACAATGCCGGCGGCCGACAAGAAGGCCACCGCCGGCGTAAGAACGGCCCGCACGCGGGTGTTCCAAGCGGGGGAAAACAGCAGAAGCGCCACGCACCCGTTTATCAGCGCCATCACGCCGAACGCCGGAATCATGTAGTGGGGGCGGTAGTGTTTCACGGTCGCGGCCAGTTGGATCGCGATGCACGCCAGTCCGCTCCACAACAAGCGCTTGACGGCGGGGGCGAGCCGGTCGTCGGTTGCCGGTTTCATGGCGGAAACGATCGCCAGGAACACCAGGTAAAACAGTCCAAGCCCAAATAAACTAGGCTCGTCGTGCACCAGTGCGCGCAAGTTCGACAACATCTGCGAGACGGCGGGAAGTCCTCGTTCGCCTTGGCCGTAATATCCCTTGTGTATCAGCGTCCCGTACAACCACTGAGCGGGCCGGTCGAGAATCGGCCAGATCGGCATTGTGAACAGCAGTCCTGCGGCGATTCCGGTGAGCACGAAACGTCGTCTCGCTTTCCAGGTTCCGAAGATTCCAACCATCGCGCCCAATGGAATGGACGTAAACTTGGTGGCGACCCCCAATCCCCACAAGACTCCCGCCCATCGAGCGGAGCGCGCTTCCACGTCCGGAATGGACGCGACGCCTTCCCGCGCCGGAAGAATCGCCGGCAGCAACATGGAACCCATCAAGAACGACGCGGCAATCAACAACGGCTCCGGCGAAACTCTTGCCATGGCAATGATGGTTTCGCGAAAAAGAAATACGCTGAGCTGCAGGACGAGGCCGGCAGTCAGCGACCCGCTCAAATGAAACATGGTCCATCCGGCCCAGAAAACCGAGCCCGCGACGATCACGGCCAGCGCGAAGTGGATCGCGCGCAGATAATCTTCCGGATGCGCCAGAATCGCGCGCGAAATGGATTCTCCTCCGCCCGCGATTCGTGCGGCGATCCACTTTCCCCCGGAGACGCCCGCGCCAATTTCTTCGACGGTGGTCCCGGGATTATCGGTAAACGTGGGGACGTGCAGCCTCAGGATGCTGAGCGAGCTGAGAAGATAGCCGTACTCCGGATCGAAATTCTGGCTCAGGCTGTACGGCCCGCGCGCGTTCGCGAGGTATCCCGAGATCGCGAGCAACGCCAGAGGGACGCCGGCGAGCGTGAATTTCATCATCTCCAGGGTAGACCGATTTCGAAGAAGATACGCTACGTCTCGTACATTTTGGGATACGCCGCGCGCTGCTCCTCCGCCATTTCAAGCGCCGTGCCGATCTGGATCAGCGGCCCTTTGCCGATCCCCGGGCAGTAACGGGCCGTGCGGTTCCACGCGGCCTTGCGCTCGAGCAGTTCGGGCCAGAACGGAAACGTCCGGCACTGCGTGGGTTTCGCCGCATGGATGCTGCAACCGTGATCCAGCAGAAACGAGCACTGCTTCCCTCGCGGCTTGCGCAGGCGCATTTCATTGCGCGTCCGATATACATATTGTTGTTCGAACGCTTGCGGCGTCATGCCCGTGAACTCCGCCGCACGCACCAGATCTTCTTCCGTCAGATAGACTTTGCCTTCTTGAGTGCAGCAGTTGATACAACCGCGCTGGCAAGTAAATCGAACGCTTTCCATGACAGATTCCGGGACGCTTACCCGGTATTCCCGTTCACGACGCCGCCCGCGCCAGCAGCGCTCGCAATTCCGAGGCAATTCGCGCCGGGCTCTCGATCGGCGTCAAGTGCCGGGCCGCGGGCAGAATCGTCAGCGTCGAACCGGCCACCGCTTCGTGAATTTGGCGGGCCATTGCGACCGGCGTGGCGTAATCTTCCTCGCCGACGATCACCGCGACCGGCATCTTCATGGCCGCGTGAAACCGCCGCACGTCGGCATCGCCCAGCAGGATGCACGTGGAGGCGTACGCCTCCAAATCGTTTGCCAGGAACACGCGCGTCGCGGACTGCACGAGATCGGGATGCTCGGCCCGGAATCGATCGCCGAACCAGCGCGAAACTTGAAAATCCACCATCCCTCCCGGCCCGTTCGCCCGAGCGTTGGCGGCCCGCTCGCGCCACTGTTCGGGAGCCTCCGCGCCATACCACGCCGTCGTGTCGATCAGTCCCAGCGCGGTCGCTCTGGCTGGATACAACCCGCCGAACGCCTGCGCGACGCACCCGCCCATGGAGCAGCCTGCGACCGCCGCCGACGGCCACCCGATATGATCGAACAGTTCCGCGAGATCTTTCGCGAACTGCTCCACCGAGCAGGGTCCACCATGCTTCCCGGACTTCCCGTGCCCGCGGCAATCGTAAGCCAGCACGTGAACAACACCCGCCAGTTCCCGCACCACGCCGTCCCAAATGCTCCGATCCAGAGCGAGGGAATGAATCAGCGCGAGCCGCGGAGCATTCTCCTGGCGTGCCGCGTGCAACGTGTAATCGATTGCGCAACCGTCGGATGTAGCAAACGCAAAGGTTGAAAACGGACTTGCCATGGAAATCAAACTGTTTGCGTAGCGGGCGTCAACGGAACCGGCGTTAGTGGAACAGCCCAGGCGTTGTAACCATACAGCCAGCTGGTATCGTCGTCGCCGCCCTTCATCCACGTGTTGGCGCTTGAAATCGCTTGGACGCGCGAAGTGCGCGGCTTGCGATTGGCCTCGTACAATTGCAAGGCACCGGGAATATCTTCGCCGCGCGTTTCTTCCAGACAGCGCGCCAAAATCGCCGCATCCTCAATGGCCGCCGCCGCGCCCTGCGCCATGTACGGCGTCATGGGATGGCAGGCGTCGCCCAGCAACGCGACGTTCCCGTCGCTCCATCTCGGAAGAGGCTCGCGCTCCAGAATCGCCCACTTGTGGCAATCCGGACAGGCTTCCAGCACCGCACGAACGTCAGGATGGAAGCCCTCATATTCGGAGCGCAGCTCCTGCACGTCGCCTTTGGCCGACCACGATTCCCGCGTCAGCCACTCGGACGGCTCCGGAACGCTGGTGACGAAGTAGATCTCGCTGCAATCGATGGTGGTGTAGTAGATCACAATGTGGCGGTCGACGCCCCACCATTTCGTGCGCGACCGCCCGATGTCCCGGCCCTTCAGCAGCGCCGACGAATAGACCGCGCGATAGGCGATTCTGCCTTTATGGATGGGCGCGTCCGGTCCCACGATGATGTCGCGCACCAGCGAATGCACGCCATCGGCGCCGATCACAGCATTCGCCGTTGCCTTGGTTCCATCGGCGAACGACATAGACACTTCTCCGCCTTTTTGATCCAGGCCCGTGAGCTTCTTGTTCAAATGAACGGTTTCCGGCGGCACCACCGACGCAAGCGCCGAATGCAGCTCCGCGCGATGCATGCACAGGTACGGCGCGCCGAATAGCGTTTCCGGCATCGGCAGTTCGCGCATCACCTCGCCCGTATCCCACACGCGATTCAGGTGCGAGTACGGCATAAAAGCCGTCCGGCGCAGTCGATCTTCAATGCCCAGCCGCCGCAGCACCTTCATGGAATTCGGCATCATCTGGATGCCCGCGCCAATCCGTTCGAAATGCGGCGCTTGCTCGTAAACGCGGACATTGAACCCGGCCATCCGCAGGGTGCCAGCCGCCGCGAGGCCGCCCATGCCGGCGCCAATGATCGCAATGGAAGGTTTCTTCTGGCTCATGAAACGGGTTCCCGAACACTTGAGTATAATCGGTTCCATATGAAGTACGCCGCCATCTGCAAGTACACTCCGGACACATCCATCATCGCCAAGGCTCGCCCCTCGCATCGCGAATACCTAACGAAGCTGCAGGAGAACGGCAAGCTGGTGATCTCCGGACCGTTCTCCGACGACAAAGGCGGCCTGCTTGTTTACGAGGCCGACACCGCCGAGCAGGTGGAAACCATGGTGCGCGAAGATCCCTTCGCCATCCACGGCGTATTCGCGTCCTGGGAAATCCGTCCCTGGAACGTGGTCTTCGTCAACAAGCAGTTGCTGTGTAAGTGACGAAGCCGTCTTGATCGCCCGCGCGGTGCCGCGCAAATTTTCGCGAAACGTTCGTCGGAATCCTAGCCTCTTGACGGTATTGGGAACTCGCGGCTGGTCCACTATAAGGAGAAGTATGCGCACAATTATCGTTGTTGCTAGCCTGTCGTTCACCTGTCTTGCAGCCGACACCGGACGCCTGAAAACTGAAGTGGAACCTGGCCGCGCCGGAGTTTTCATCGACGGAAAATTTGTGGGTCCAGCTCGCAACTTCGGCGTCGCGCAAACCTACACCGTCACTCCCGGCGAGCACGAAGTGAAGCTCGTCGAGCCGCGCTACGAAGACATCACCACCAAAGTCACCATCACGGCGGGCAAGAAGACCGTCCTGAACCAGACGATGAAGGCCCTACCGCCCGCCAAGCCGCCCTTCGGACGCTTACGGACGGAGAATCCGGATCACTTCGCAGCAGTGTACGTCAACGGTCACTACATGGGCCATGTCGATGAGTTCAGCAATTTCGCCCAAGGCCTGCTGCTGAATCCTGGAACGTACGATGTGCGGATTGAGCCCGTAAACGGTCAGAATCCCGTCACCAGGTCGGTGACGATCGAAGCCGATAAGACCGTCATCGTCAAATAATTGTACTCCGGCGGCCAAATGCGAATTCGAAAACACGCCGGGTGCTAATCTGGTGCGGACGGTGTGAACGATGCTCGGCGTGCTGCCTCCCTTGGGACGAAACTACGGCCGGTCGATGGTGATCGCGCAGCAGGGCATCGTCGCCACCAGCCAGGCGCTCGCGTCACAGGCCGGCGCTCAGATCTTGGCGCGAGGCGGGTCCGCAGCCGATGCGGCCATCGCGGCCAACGCCGTACTCGGCGTGGTCGAGCCCATGATGAACGGCATGGGCGGCGACTTGTTCGCGATCTATTGGGATGTCAAAACCGGAAAACTCACCGGCATGAACGCCTCGGGACCGGCGCCGCGCGCGCTCTCGCCGGCAGTCATCGCCTCGCGGGGCATTCCAGCGATGTCGGAGGCGGGAATCCACGCGGTCACCGTTCCTGGCGCGGTCGACGGATGGGCGAAAATGCACGAGCGCTTCGGGAAGCTCCCGTGGAGCGATCTGTTCCACGCGGCCATCGCCTACTCCGAACGAGGATTCCCGGTTTCGGAAATCATCCAGGGCTTATGGGCCGCTCCCGAGGCCATCGGCAAGGTGCAGGCGCGACCGGAAACGACTCGGGTATTTCTGCCGAACCGCCAGCCGCCCCAGCAAGGAGATTTGTTCCGCAATCCGGATCTTGCGGGAGCCTACCGGTTGGTGGCGCGGCACGGGGCCGAAGCGTTCTACCGGGGTCCTATCGCCGCGGCGATCCTCCAGACCTCGCAATCGATGGGCGGCGTCATGACGGCCGAGGATCTGGCGTTTTTTTCGGCGGAATGGGTCGAGCCGATTTCGATCGATTACCGCGGCTGGCGCGTCTACGAGCTGCCGCCCAACGGCCAGGGCATGGCCGCGCTCGAAATGCTGAACATCATGGAAGAAATTCCAGCGGATGCGGCGGGACCACTTCACGCCACGGAGTTGCACCGGCGCATCGAGGCGATGAAGCTCGCCTACGCCGACGCCTATCGCTATAACGCCGACCCACGAATCACTCGTGTTCCGGTCGCGGGGCTGATTTCGAAACAGCACGCCCGGGAGCGAGCCCGGCACATCGATCCGAGGCGCGCGAATGGAGAAGTACGCCCGGCCGAGGTTCCCGCAAACGATACGGTTTATCTGGCAGCCGTCGATCGGGAAGGAAACATCGCGAGCTGGATCCAGAGCGTCTATGCCGGCTTCGGCTCCGGCATCACCGTCGAAAAAATGGGCTTCCTGCTTCAAAATCGAGGCGCGGGGTTCAGTTTGGATTCCGGCCATCCCAACGTGCTCGCGGGCGGAAAGCGTCCGTATCACACCATCATTCCGGGTCTCATGGAGCGCGGCGATCTGCATGTGGGCTTCGGCATCATGGGCGGCGCGAACCAGCCGCTGGCGCACGCGCAGTTCGTCTCCAACGTCGTCGATTACGGCATGAACCTGCAGCAAGCCATGGAAGCGCCCCGTTTTTTCAAGGGCGAGCCCACCGGACTGGATGTATGCATCGAAGCGCGCGTCCCGGAGGCGACGCTCACCGGGCTGTCGGAGATGGGCCACCGGATCAGCGTCCGTCCCGAGTATTCCCAGGAAATGGGACGCGGCCAGGCCGTGATGCATCACTCGAAAACGGGAACCAACTACGCGGCTTGCGATCCGCGCTCGGACGGCGCGGCAACGCCCGAACCGGTGTGACACCCGCCCCGCGCTGCCAGGCGCGGCGGTGCGGTATGATCTCGATTGCGCCACTCGGCACAGCCGGAAGTGCGTGGCGCCGGGAGTGCAAGATGAATCGATGGCTCCGGTTATGGTCCGCCTTCGTCGGCATGGTGATGATCGGCAATCTTCAATATGCCTGGACGCTGTTTGCCCAGCCCATGGTGAAAGCGCACGCGCAACAGCACTGGACGCTTTCCGATGTCCAGTGGGGCTTTGGCCTGTTCATCGCCGCCGGCACCTGGACCATGCCGTTCCTGGCGCCGTTTATCGACCGGACCGGCCCCCGGATCTTAATGGCCCTCTCGGGCGTTCTTTGCGCGGTCGGCTGGGGTTCGCTGGGGCACGTCGACAGCCTGACCTCGTTTTATTTTCTGTATTGCCTGGCCGGCGTGGGCGTCGCCTGCGTTTACGCCTGCGGTGTCGCGACCTCGGTGAAATGGTTCCCCGACCGGCGCGGCATGGCTTCAGGGATCATCACGGCGGGTTACGGAATGGGCGCGGCCGCCTTCAATCCGCTGTTTGATTACCTGATCCGCCGCATCGGCTACTCCGACACGTTCCTGTGGACCGGCATCTCGCACGGCGCGCTCATTGTGCTGTCCGGGCTGGTGTTGATGAACCCGCCGGCCGATTACAAAGTCGCTGCGGCGGCGGTGAAACCGAATGTCCGGCGTCACGATCTCAACTTCACCCCGGCGGAAATGCTGCGCACGCCGCAGTTCTATTTCCTGTTCCTGGCGATGCTCTCGGTGGGGATCGGCGGGCTGATGGCCACCGCACAACTCAAACCGGTGGCGACCGATTTCAAGATCGGGGCGGCCGCGCTGACGGTGGCCCTGGTCCTGACGCCGCTCGCGAACGGTTTCAGCCGCATCCTGTGGGGCTGGTTCTCGGACTATCTGGGCCGTGAGTGGACCATGTTCACCGCGTTCCTGCTGCTGGCGATCTTCCTGGTGGCCGCCACCACGCTGGGACGCACCGGCGACGTCCTGTTCGTGGTGTTTATGGTACTCGTGTTCCTCACGTGGGGCGAGCTGTATGTGTTATTCCCAGCGGCGCTGGCCGATTTGTACGGCACCAAGAACTCGGCGATGAACTACAGCTTCCTGTACAGCGCCAAGGGCTTCGCCTCGCTTTTGGGCGGCGGCCTGGCCGCGACCCTGTTCGAGAAGACCGGGACCTGGGACTATGCGTTCTACGGGAGCGCCGCGCTCGCTTTGCTCTCCGCCTTGATAGCGATAGCCACTCGCAGGATGCCTTTGCCCAGGAAGCATGCCCCGCCCATCGCCGCCGTACCGCAGGCGCAAGTGCAAGGGTAGACTCTCGGTTTGGATGGCGCCCGACGATCACACCGCGAGACTGCGGCTCCTCATCGATAAGGGTAAGGAAAGTGGCTTCGTTCTCTTCGACGAGGTCGAGGGCGTGCTGCCGCCGAAGCACAACGGCGGACGAGCGCTTGAAGACACGATCCTGGCCATCGAGAGTTCCGGACTAGAAATCCTTGACGAGCCGCGGGCCGAATTCGAAGCCAAGCTCTCCGCGGACACCGATCCGAAAAACTATCTTGATGACCCGGTGAAAGTCTATGTGCGCGAGGTCGGTCAGGTCCCCCTTCTTAGCCGTCTGCGTGAGTTCGAACTGCGGGAGTTGATACAGTCGGATCATCCCCAAACGGCGGAACAAGCAAAGAAAGAGCTGGTCGAAGGAAATCTCAGGGTCGTCGTCGCGGTCGCGCAACGCTACGCTGATCGAGGCGTGCACGTGTTGGACTTGATAATGGCTGGTAATGAAGGCTTGATGAGTGCAGTCCAGAGGTTTGATGGCCGCCGGGGCTATCGGTTCTCGAGTTACGCCATCTGGTGGATACGGCAATCGATCATTCGGGCCGCGCGCGTTCACTAGGGCGGCACTGCGCGAGCAACGGACTCATCCGTGTTCGAGGTGCTTGAGGCGCGCGTCGAGGACCTCTTCGACGCGGTGCAGCTCAGCGCGCCACAGTTCTTTAAGGGAGGTTTCCATGGTGGAGATGCGGTTATTGAGCACGATGAACATGAAACCGTTAAATAGGATATTGACGACGATCGGTACGCCAATTGCGAGGTACAGCTGATCGTTGGTCATAGTTTCCCTCCGTGCGGCGCGGAGACGGTTCCGCCTCCGCGAAACCGCCTTTCTTAGTTTACACTCGCACATGGCCGCCGCGATCTTGCCGCGTTGTTTGGGGACTTCGTCTCGTAGTACGCTCCCGACGATCCCTCGTTATTCTGCGAAAATTGCGTTGTCGGTACAAGAAATCGGCGGCGGGCCGATACGAGATGAGCGTAGGGAGGTACGTCGCAGGCATGAGTACGAAATATCGGGAGCTGCTCGGGAACGCCATTCTGGGGATCGACGCGCTGTGGGGCGGCGATGTCATGTGCCCCTCCGGCACGGGGCGCTGCATTGCCGACTCCTGGTTTTCCGACGAACCCCTGCCGCGCGCCTACAGTGATCCCGCTGCGGCTTCCGTACGCCGGAGTGGAGGCGTCACCGCAAAATCTCCGGATCGCGAAGCCATTTCCACCTATCTTGCGGCGGTGAAAATTCCCGAGGCGATCGAAGGCGTCCGCAAGGAGGCCGCCGGTTTCGGAGGCACACGCGGCGCTTACGTCGCAGGGCTCGCCGACTGCCTGGAAGTCATGTGGGACCTGGCCATGGAGATTCTCGGCAAAGGCGGTCCCGTGGCTTACGAGCGCTGCGTCCTCGCGTCCACGGGGAGCCCACCCCGGCCCTCCGCTCCCGAATCCAAGCGCGAGCGCGTCGCGGAGCTGGTGGGCCAATCCGCCGCCGTGCGGAATCGCAAGAAGCTCCTGGAAGCCGTCGATTACAAATGGAGAGGCGCTCACCTCGCGCCGATGGCCTCGGTCAAGACGCTCGGCGCGGCGGTGATCGCCTATTTCGATGCGCTGACGGTGCGCCATGTGGTCCCGCTTCTCCCGGCGGAGCTGCGCGAAATCCCTCGCGCGAATATTCGATTCCTGGCGATCCAGGATGCCTGGTTTTCCGGATCGATGAATTATCTGGGGCACGCCCGCCGCCCGGACGGCTCGCCGGAATACGAAGCGACGTACGAAATCAACGCATCGCTCAACATCTCCGTCCCGGAATTTTTGCAACTGGTGAGCCACGAAGTGGTCCCCGGCCACGTCACCACGTTCGCCTATCTGCAGAATCTATTCTGGCGCGGGCACATCGGTTTCGAGGCGTCCGTGCTGACCATGAACACGCGCGCCGCGACGCTGTTCGAGGGCATCGCCAACAACGCGATCCTGATGGCGCACGGCGTCACGGAGGTGAATCACCTTCCCGATCCCGACCTCGAAATCGGCGCGCTCCTCGCGCTGCTGCAGGATGACGCGAAGAATCAGGCGTCCTACCTCACGTGGGCGGAGCACGTTGCGCAGGACGAGGTCGCCAAAACGCTGCGCAACGATTACCTGGTCACCGCCGAGCGCGCCGGCAAGCTGGCGGGCGCCTGGGGCCGGCATCCCCTGTTGGGACGCATGTACCTGCCGGCGTATCGCGCGGGCACCGAAAAGGTCGCCGAGCTGAGGCGGAATTACTCCTCCGCCGAAATCATTCCGGCCCTTTATGGATGCTCCGGATTGGTCGACATCGTGACCATCGACGACGTCCTCGCGGGGCCGGAGATCTAAAGCTCTTTTGCGGTTATCGTGGTCCGTTGTGGGGCATGGCTTCCGCCTTGCCGCCGGGCTTCTGCCCGGCGATTCGCCAACAGCAAACAGGTAAGCCGCGCAGAAGCGCGGCTGCAGCCCGGAAGGGCTGCCCCACAGAACGGTCTACGATACCTATGAAAATGCTCTAGCGACGGGTCTAAGTTCGTCGAATAATCGAGGTAATCCAATCCTTCACCCTCGTCATCCCGAGCAAAGTCGAGGGATCTGCTTTTTGCCCGCGTGATTCCAATACTTTAGAAGCAGGTCCCTCGACTCGCGCTCGGGATGACGCGCAGGAAGAAGTGTGACTTATAGGCAGGCGTACTCGTATACAACAACTGCCCCACTAGCCGCTACAGACGCCGCCGGTAGCCCGGGCGATAATGCTCGTGGCAGCTCTGGCAGGCTTCATACAGATCGTCGTTCAGGGCCTTGAGCCCTTCCAGGTCCTTGACCTTGACCAATTTATACGCCCTGCTACCCACGTCCCACAGGAGCCACGCGTCCTTCATCCAGCGATCTTTATCCTTGGCCCGATTGTCGGCCATCAGCAGATTCGCCGCTTCGGTCATCATGAGAATGTTGTTGCGCAGATCGTCCCAGTCCTTAATGGACTTCTGTTCGTTCCGCCCGACGTAAAAGAGCTCGTTTGAGGTAGGGAAAACGATCTGGAGCATGATGTCGCTCATGGTGCCCACCGACTGGATGCCCGGCTTATCGGGAGCCAGCGCGATCCTTCCGGTTTTAGGCGCGCTTGGAGCGTCATTGGACGGCGCGGCATTCGATGGAGCCGGGAAAGGCGACTGGGGCGCAGCCGCCGGGGTTTGGGCAAGAACCGTCGCGAACGTCGCCGCGATCGTGAGCAAGAGAACAGGCAATCGCATGGACCTCTCCTGATGGGCGATTTTAGCACGTTGGCTTCGGCGTCTCCGGCGAATCGGAGTCGCTCGGCGCTTGACATAGCCCTTCAGTCGCTCAGCGACGCCATCGCGGCGAACCCGCTCACTGCTGTGGCTGCGGCAGCTTGAATTCCACACGCCGGTCGCGGTTGATCTGCTCGCTGAAACGAACATCCACGCTCGAAAGCGGAGCGGTCTTTTCCTCATGCTCACGTGTGGTGTAGTGGATCGTATCGCCCTCCACCGTAAACGAGAGCGCCGCCTGAATGGTGT
Source organism: Bryobacteraceae bacterium (assembly GCA_035934795.1). Lineage (GTDB taxonomy): Bacteria > Acidobacteriota > Terriglobia > Bryobacterales > Bryobacteraceae > Palsa-187. Next base: position 104,937 of record DASYXM010000079.1, read on the forward strand.
GATCCGCGAACGCGATCAGGTAGAAATCCGGCGTCCGGTAGAACGATTGATTCGCCGTCGTGGGCGCGGACGGTTGTTGATAGCCCGGACTCACGCTCTGATTGATGACCGTCGGCCCAGACTGAGGAGGCGCGTCCGTGTACCCATAATCGTAAGCCGGGTATCCGTAATCGTAGTATCCGGGATCGTAACCGTAGCCGTAAGGATAGCCATAATAGCCGCCGCCGTAGTATGGATAGCCCCATCCGTAATACGGCCACCCCCAGCCGCCAAAGCCTAAGAAGAAGCTCGATCCGCCGAAGCGGCCTCCTCGAAAACCGTCCCCGCGAAAGCCGCGGCCATCACGAAAGCCGCCTCCCGCGAAGCCCCCGCCACCGCGGAATCCGCCCCCGGAGAATCCGCCGCCCGAACGGAATCCGCCACCGCCGGAGAAACCACCGCCCCCGCCGCGCATGCCTCCGCCAGAGAAACCGCCACCACCGTGAAAGCCCCCTCCGCCACCGCCTCCGCCTCGCGATCCACCGCCACCGCCGCGCTGGGCGTAGACGGGAGTCAATGCAATGGAAGAGAGAATCGTCGCGAAAAATGCCAACTTCAGGAGTCTCATATCGAGGCCCTCCTGCCTAGAGCATACGCTCATGTCTACATAGACGCAACGAAGCGCGAAGCTGGTTTCAGCCCGTCTTTAGATTCGCGGCCGGGCAGGCTTCCGCCGGCAAAGCACACCGCACGGCGACTTTTTCAACAGCGTGCGCGGGATCAGGCGTTCGCGCCCGTCACGTTACGCGCTGGCGCCCATCTGGCCTTCGTCGGCCGACGGCCCGTAGATCGATGGCACCGCGACGTTGTTCAGACGCAGGTAGACGGAAAGCTGGCCACGATGGTGAATAATGTGGTTCAGCACGAAGCTCCGGACCACGGCGACCTTCGGCATCGTCATCATAGTCTTGCCGCCAGCCGTCAGCGACCAGTTCGACATATACTTGGCGTCGTCGGCGCCCGCGATTGCGGTGCGCGCGGCGGCGACATTTTTATCGAACACGCCCAGGATCTCCTCGCGCGAGGCGCCTTGCCAAGGCTTGTAGTTGCCCATATCCAGCGAATCCGTCGTCAACCCGGTCACGCCCCAGCTGGGCATCTCGGCGATATGCGAGGCCAGACGCCCCAGCGTCATCGACTTCTCGTGGGGCTTCCAGGCGAAGTTCTCTTCCGGAACGCGCTCCAGCGTCCTCCGCGTAGTGGCCATCTCGTGATCGAACTCCGGCAGTAAAGCGGCGCTAATGCTCATGTTTATATCCTCCATTTCGGATTGTACAGGTAAATTGCTACCGCCGGATGACAGCCGCCCGATCCATCGCCCTAAGGCCGGCATCATCCAGGTAACGGGCCAAGGCCGGTATTTCGTCGGAACCGACCATCGCGCCGATATAGCCGTCGGGCCGGATCAGCACCCAGTCGCCGGGCTGGACACCGTAGCCCGCGCGAATGTGGCCGCCTTCGTCGACGATGTCCCCGCTCGCGCCGGTGCAATGGATCCGTAGGTTGGGACGCGCCATGCTGGTACACAATGGAACCGCCGCCCGATCCACCTCGTAGCCGAGCAAGGTCCAATGCGGGCCGTGAAAGAGGTTGAAGAGCCGTGTGGGATATCCCGCCGCGCTGCGGCAAGGCGCGTCCGGCGCGCGGTCTCCGGCATGAACCCCGGTGGTACGGGCCGGCCGTTCGAGCGACAGCGTCGAGCTGGGATAACTCAGATCCATCTCCTGCGCGTCGCGGCCGCGGCGAATCTCGCCCCGCCCGGTGGCCTCCAGCAGCTTCGCGGAAAGGCCCAGCACGCTCGCGGCGACGGGACGGCGTTCCTCCTCATACGTTGCGAGCAGCTTTTCCGGCGCGCCGTTCAATACAGCGGCCAGCTTCCAGCCGAGATTGTAGGCGTCCTGGACGCTGGTGTTGAGACCTTGCCCGCCGGTGGGCGGATGGATGTGGGCGGCGTCTCCCGCGAGGAAAATCCGCCCGACGTGAAAGCGATCGGCGAGCCGCGCGTTCATGCTGTACGCCGAGCACCACGACACCTCGCGCACGATGATATCCTGGCGGCCCGTCCGCTGGGAGATCATGGCCGTCAAGCCTTCGGCCGAAAGATCGGGATCGCCCTCCATGGGAATCGGAGCCTGCAACTGAAACAGATCCGTCCCGCACAACGGGCACAACGTCATCATGGCGCCGGGAGTCGGACTCCACCAGTGCCACACGTCGCGGGTCAGCCCCTCCAGCGCCAGGTCGGCGACGACCGCCCTGATATTCATCGTCTCGCCGGGAAAGCCGATGTCGAGCGCTTTGCGCACGAAGCTTCTTCCGCCGTCCGCGCCGACCAGGTAGCGGACGCGGATGGTTTCCTCTCCGTTCGCTCCAGCGACGCGGGCGACCACCCCCCCGGCGTCTTGCGCGATGCCTGTCAGCTCGCGGCCGAACTCCACCCGCTGTCCGAATTCCGCCAGGCGTTCGCGCATCACGGCTTCCGTCAGATTCTGCGGAAGCATCAACGGACGGGAGTAAGGTTCAGCGGGGCTGGGCTCCCTGCGCTCGAAAATTTCGAGGTCTCTGAACCCGCTGTCACCGTATTGCCGTCTGAGCGGATAGAACCCGCCCCTGGCAAAGACCCGGTCTACGATGCCCAGGTCCTCGAACACTTCCAGAGTGCGCGGCTGCAGCCCCTTGCCGCGCGACCCTTGAAACGGGCCCTCGGCCATGTCGATCACACGGAAGGCGACGCCCCGGCGGGCGAGGTCGATCGCCAAAGTCAACCCGGCGGCGCCCGCGCCGCAAATCAACACATCGGTTGCAAATTCGTCCGGCACTGGCGCTCCCATTGTATCCATCCTTCCCCTCCCGTCAGGTATCCCTTAAACTTCACACACGTCCGTCCACTAAAGAGCGGGACGAAAACTAAACCACTGCGATAAGATGGTTGTGTCGGGACCCATCGGCCACCCCCATGGAGCAAATCGGGCGTTACAAGATCGTCGGCGAATTGGGCCGGGGCGCCATGGGCATCGTTTTCAAGGCGCAGGACCCCGCCATCGGACGCCTGATCGCGATCAAAAGCATCCGGCTGAACGATCTCACCGACGAATCCGAGCGCGAGCGCCTGCGCGAGCGCCTCTTCCGCGAGGCGCAATCGGCCGGCATGCTCTCCCATCCCGGCATCGTCACCATTTACGACATCGCCGAGGAAGGCGGCATGGCCTACATCTTTATGGAGCTGGTGAACGGCCCGCCACTCGAGAAGATGCTGAAGGCCGAGCAGACGCCGGACAAGGAAACACTGCTCAGCCTGCTGCGCCAGACCGCCGCCGCGCTGGATTACGCGCATAAAAAAGGCATCGTACACCGCGACATCAAGCCCGCCAACATCATGGTGCATGAAGATGGCACCGCCAAAGTGACCGATTTCGGCGTCGCCAAAATCGTCTCCCAGCAGATGACCCAGGCCGGCACCATCATGGGCACGCCCAGTTATATGTCGCCCGAACAGGTCCAGGGCCTGCCGGTTTCCGGCCAATCCGACCAGTTCTCGCTGGCCGTGATCGCTTATGAAATTCTGACCGGCGAAAAACCTTTCAACGCGGAATACCTGCCGACGCTGCTGTTCAAGATCGTCCGCGAACAGCCGGTTCCGCCGCACCGTCTGAACCCCACGCTCATGCCGGTGGTGGAATCGGTGATGCGCAAGGCCCTCGCGAAAACGCCTGGGGAGCGCTACGAAAGCTGCGTTGAATTCATCAACTCGCTTGCGGCCGCCTGCAACGCCTCCGGCCATTGGGTGCCGTTGCCGCGCGGAGCCAGCACCAGCATGCCCACGGCGGGGTCGGGCGACCGGCTCACCGCGAGCGCCGAGCTGGACGAAACCGTCGCTGCGCCATTGAACGAATTGCCGCGGACTCCCGCGCCTCTTGTGGCGAAGCCCGAAGTGTGGAGCACGCCCTCGCCCTCCGTCGCCGCCCGGGAAAATTTGGACGCGACCGTTGCCGCCATACCACGCCCGAGCACTGCGCCGCTTTCCCCGGCTGCCGCACCGCTCGTGGTTCCGTTCACCGGATCCACGCTACCGTGGCCTGCGTCGAGCGAGCCGGCCTCGCCGGTCGCGCCGCCGGCCGAGACGGTGATCCCGCCACGTCCGTCGCGAGCGGCACCTGTTTCGCCGTTACCTGTGGAGAAAACGCCTGTTGTGACGTCGCCTGCGAAACCGGCGCCCGTTGAGACGCCTCTTGCCGCTACAGCACGTTCGGCGACGCCGGTTACCGCACCCGCGCCCGCGCTGGCGGTACCCGCCTGGAAGCCTCGCTCTCGCGAAGACCAGCCGGCGAGTCACGGACTCCGTAGCGTTCTGCTCGGATTAGTCGCGGGGATTGCCGTCGTCGGAGGAGTCTTGTTCTTCATGCGCCAGGCGCGGCAACCGGCGGCGCCCGACGCGACGTCAGAGGTGGCGACAGCAACACCGGGATCGCCGTCATCGTCCACTCCTGCGGAAACATCCGCGCCTACGCCGGCTGCCAATCCCGCGGAAACCACGGCAACGCCTGCTTCGACCCCGTCTCCTTCACCCATAGCGTCTGCCGGGTCCCCGCCGTCTCCTGTATCCACTCCCCCGGTGAACGCCGCGCCGCCCAAGCCTCCGCCTCCCGCGGCCCGGCCACCCGCGCCTGCGGAAGCGACCTTCCAACTGACCACCAACCCGGCGGGCGCCGAGGCCATTTTCGACGGAGCGCCGGATCAGCGCTGTATCACCCCCTGCTCGCAGAATCTATCGCTCGGCCGCCACACCATCATGATCCGGCGCGAAGGCTACCGCGAATCCCAGCGCGTCTTCAATCTGCCGAGCGATCCGGGACTGATCGTTACCATGGAGCCCCAGATGGGCACGCTCAGCCTGGTGACCACTCCCCCGGGTCTCACCATCGTCGTCGACGGCCAGGAGCAGACTCGCAAGACGCCGGCGAGCATTTCCCTGCCCGTAGGCGACCATCGCGTCCAAATTCTGAAAGGCGGCGAGAAGCAGGAATTCGTCGTCCCGGTCCGCGACGGCGTTCTCACTCAGCGCAATATCGAGTGGGGAAATTAGAGCGTCGCGCGCAACATCGGGAAAACCCTCAGCGGATATTAAGGGTGCGCACGTAAAGTTTAATCAGCCGGACGTCTCCACCCCGTGCGAGAGCGAGATCAGTCGAATGAGCATTCTTGTTGAGGTGCCAGAGAAATGAAACGAGAAGCTGACCGCGCCGGCGTCCATTATCGTGCTGGCGCTCGTACGAGCGGATGGATGCGCTGCGGACTGCTCGCGCTGTGCTCGTTGGCCGCCTCCACCGCCTGGGCGCAGGGCTCGCTGGTCGGAGGAGCTCTGGAAGGCGTCGTCACCGATCCCAGCGGCGCCCGCGTTCCTTCAGCGTCGGTGACGGTGCGCGACGTCTCGACGCAGCGAACACGCGAGGGTTCCACCAATGGGGAGGGCGTGTTCCGGTTCCAGGAGCTCCCGCCGGGAACCTACGAGGTCACCGTTTCCCAACCCGGCTTTGCGCCGTACCGGCAGGCTGCCTTCCCTGTTCAGCTTGGCGCGACCGCTCACCTCGACGTCGCGCTGCAATCGGCCGGCGTCACCGCGGAGGTGACGGTTACGGCCCAGCCGTCTCCCATCGATCCCGCGCAGACTTCCGTCAGCTCCGCCGTCGATACGGAGCGCATCGAGGAATTGCCGGTCGAGAGCCGCAACTATCTCAATTTTGTGCTCCTCGCTCCGGGCGTCGCCAGCTCCGCGCAGCAGCCGGGCCAGCGGTCGCTCGCGCCGCTCGCCGATAGCGGTTTTACCTTCGGCGGCCTGCGTGGGCGCAGCAACAACGTCACCATCGACGGGCTCGATAACAACGACGAATACGTGGGCGCGAGCCGCACCGAGCTTTCTCTCGAAACCATCCAGGAATTTCAGGTGGTAAATGCGGGCCTTTCGGCGGAGACCGGCGGCGCGTCGGGCGGATCGATCAACGTCGTGACGCGGGTCGGGGCGAATGTCATTCACGGCGATGCGTTCGTGTTCGCCGAAAACGGTTCGCTCAACGCGCGCAATCCCTTCGAAACCGAGAGCGCCACGCCCAGCCTCCATCGCTATCGCACCGGCGTGGCTCTGGGCGGACCGCTGGTAAAGGATCGCACGTTTTATTACGCGGCCTTCGAACAGGAATACAACCGCGCGCTAGAGGATTCCTTCCTCAGCCAGCCTTTAACCAGCGCCGTCAACGGGATTCTCGCGAGCGGACTCTTCCCGAAGCTGGCGAATCAGCGTGTCAACAACGGCCTGTTCCCGGTGGCTCGCGCGGAAACCGAGGCTTCCGCCAAAGTCAATCATCAGCTGACCGCCAAAAACTCGCTGATGCTGCGGTATGTGTTCACCAACAATCGCGAAGCCGGAGACGCGTTCAATACCGCTGGCTGGACCGATCCGAGCGCTCGCGGAAGCAGCTTCACCCAGGACCACGCGGTGGTGGGCGCGCTGACGACGGTTTTCAGCGGGCAGTCTCTGAACGATGTGCGCTTTCAGTACGCCAATCGCGACGCCGTGCTGCGCACCAACGATCTCGGCGCGCCCGGTATTGAGATCGCTGGCCTCCTGGATTTTGGCCGTCCTTACGAGGGCAACGGCAGCCGCACCGAGACACACGATCAGCTTACCGACACGTACTCCCACGCCAGCGGCCGCCATTTGTGGAAGGCGGGCGCGACCTTCAACCGCGTGCATCTGGACGCTGCCATGGCCGATGGCTTTGGCGCTACGTATGTTTTCGCCGGCCTGGCGGATTTCGCCGCCGGCCGCCCCGATACCTTCCGGCAGGCCTTCGGCGGGATCGCTACAACCTATGCGGTGCAGAACTTCGGCGCGTTCATCCAGGACCACTGGTCCGTCGCGCGAGGGCTCACCCTCGATCTTGGCGTTCGCTACGATTTCGAGCGCTTGCCTACCCCACTCCAGCAGGACGCCGACAACTTCAGCCCGCGGATCGGGGTTGCCTACCAAGCTGCGCCCGGTTGGGTGTTGCGCGCCGGATATGGCCTCTTCTACGATCGCTACGTTCTGGCGAGCTTGAATCGCGTATTGCAGATGAACGGCGCCAATGCCTTCGAGCAGGTGCTGACCGGAAATGCAGCGGCCGCGGCTTTCCAGGCGGCGGGCGGCGGATCGCTGTTCGCTCCGATCATCAGTGTGATGCCCTCTATTTATCGTGCGGATTCCGGCCTCGCGACGCCCTACAGCCAGCAGGTCAGCTTCGCGGTGGAGCACCAGCTCGCCCGCGATCTCACCGTGAACGCGTCCTATCTTTTTGTGCGCGGCATCAAGCTTTCGCGCACTCGGAATATCAACCTGCTGCCGCCCGGCCCGGTCTTCGGTCCCGGCCGCGCCGATCCGCAATTCGACGACATCTATCAGCTGGAAGACTCGGCCAGCTCCACCTACCAGGGCGGCAGCCTGACGGTTAATCGTCGAATGTCGGATGAACTGGAATTTTCTGGCAGTTACACGCTTTCCAAAACGTTCGACAACGCCTCGGATTTCGGCGAGCAGCCCCAGAATCCGTTCAATCTTTCCGCCGAGCGGGCCCTTTCGCGCCAGGACCAGCGCCATCGCCTGGTCTTCAACGCCCTATGGGAGCTGCCCATCGGTGATGAGGAAAACGGCCAGCCGCCCAAGGACGACTGGGTAACCAAGATCTTCGGCCACATCGAAGTGGCGCCGATTTTCTCGCTCGAGAGCGGACGGCCCGTGAACCCGCTCACCGGTCTCGATTCCAACCTGAGCAATGCGTTCCCGCTGTCCTCGCGGCCCTTGAACTTTGGACGCGATTCGTTCAAGACGCCGCTCGTGGCGAATGTGGATTTTCGAGTTCTGAAATATTTTCCGTTCGGCAAGACCGCCAAGCTCGACGTCGTCGCGGAAGCCTTCAATCTCTTGAATCGGCCCAACGTCGCGCAGGTCAATTCTATCTTCGGCCCCCAATCCGTCGCTCTTCCTAGCTTCTTGCAGCCGCTTGCCGATGTAGGCTCGCGGCGCATTCAATTTTCCCTCGATTTTGAGTTTTGAAAGCGGGGACAGACTACTCTGTCCCCTCTGGTAGGTTCACGCACGCGCGCGGGAGTGGACAGAGCGGTCTGTCCCCTGTTTTTCAACATCTAGTTGTGGCGAGCCCTGCCAGGCGCTTGAGCCTCGCCGCCGTCACGCTCCCATTTGCGCGGCGAGATCCACAATGTCCGTCGAGACGACGTCGAACTCGCCCGGCTTCGCCTTGTCGGCATGACCGCCGGGTCCCCATTCGTTGGGCCTGTAAATGAAACCGGTGCGTAGCCCGTTGCTCCGTGCGGCCATGAGATCGTCCGAATGCGCGGCCGTCATCATGACCTCGCTCGGCTTCAGGCTGAGCAGTTCGACGGCGGTCAAATAGGTCTCGCGATCCCGCTTGTAATGCCGCGCCAGTTCTGCCGACAGGATCAAATCCCACGGCAGCCCCGTGTTCTTCGCCATGTCGGCGAGCAGAGAAACATTCCCGTTCGATAGCGGCGCAATGGTGTACTTTTTCTTCAGGCGAGCGAGGCCGGCCACCGAATCCGGCCACGGCTTCAGGCGGTGCCAGACGCGGTTCCAGTGGTCTTTCTCTTCTTCGGTGAGGCCGTTGATGCCGAACTCCTTCAACAGCTCGTCGAGCAGCATGCGGTGCAGCGCGTCCAGCTTGGTCCAGGGAAGCTCGCCCTTGCGAACGCGCTCCATGGCCGGACGATACCCTCCGCGCCACCGCTCGGCAAAGCGCGTCCAATCGACATGCACCCCTTTCTCCTTGCCCCATGCTTCGCCTTCCGCGATGATCGACCCTCGCCAGTCGACGACGGTTCCGAAGGTGTCGAAAATCATCGCCTTGACGGACCCCGCGACCGCCGCCGTGGCCCCGGCCGCTTGTCCTCGGATCTTCGGAATCGTCAATGCGGCCGTTCCCGCACCCAATAAATACGCGAAACGTCTTCGATTACAGTTCATGCCGCCTCCGCTTCCCAAGGATGCTCCGTCACATTCTTGTCATTTCATGTGTGGCGTATCTTTTTCATTCTCGCAATATGTTTCGATCAAATCCGAATCCGCGAGCAGATGCACCGGCAGCGTCATGCGCCAGGGCTTGGCATACGCTTTAGGATCGTCGATCGTAACGCCGATCTCCAGGTGCCCGAAGTCGCGGCGCGTGAAGCGCTCCGTCACGCGTCCCTCCTCGCTTTGCGGATGCCCTTTGCCCGTATCGAGCCACGCCTTCCCGTTGAAACCGATAGTTTCCACCACCAGCGTGTCGCCTTCCCAGCGGCCGATGGAATAACCCAGCCAGCTTGGCTGCGGGTCCTTGGGCAACGGGCGGCCGTCTAGAAACACTTGCCGGAACGTCGAATTCGCCGACGTCTCATACAGCAGCACGACCAACGACGGCGTCTGCACGATCTTGAACGGGTGGACCATCGACGCCGAGGCCGACGTGTTGATGCGCGGAACGCCGGGCGGCATGCATTGGACCAGAAGATCGCTATTGTGTAAGCTGCTTTCCCGGTCGGCCTGCATCGCGTTCGCCCATGGCTGCATCACCACCTCGTCCGGCTTCAAATCCCTCGCCAGATCCTGGAAATATCCGTACGCGCTCTCCCAGGTTCCGGAAAGATCTGGTTTGCCGTCGGGCGTTCTGGCCGTGGGCGCCGCAAGATTCACCTTGCCGTCGGGCGTGCGCGGAACTCCCGGGATGCGATAGTTCACCCACTGCGCGTGCAGGGCGGGCGCGGCGAAGCACAATGCGGCCGTTGTGAAGACCAACGTTCGTCTACGAAAGCGTCCCATCCTGCTCACCTCGATTCGGCTAACTCGTGCAACCTCACGCGAACCGCCAGTAGTCTATGGTACATAACCCCACCGGTCGAGGCCACGGGCCGATCTGTGCTGCGGGCCGCTGTGTTAGGCTTGCCCTTTTATGACTCACAACGGATTTGACCTCTCCGCCGCCGCGCGGCAGGAGATGATCGACGAGGGCTTCCAGCCCGATTTCCCTCCCGATGCCGAGCGCCAGTTGGAAACGATCGCAACCCGCGCCGCGCCCAGTATGGACGCCGGCCTGCGCGACCTTCGTTCGCTGCTGTGGTCTTCCATCGATAACGACACCTCCCGGGATCTGGATCAGGCCGAAGCCGCCGAGCGCGTGGGCAGCGCCGGAATTCGCGTTCTGATCGCCATCGCCGATGTCGATGCCGACGTGCCGGCCGGATCGCCGATCGACCAGCATGCCGCCTCGCAGACCACCAGCGTCTACACCGGCGTCCGAACCTTTCCGATGCTGCCGGAGCAGCTCTCGACGGATCTCACTTCGCTGAACCAGGACGTGGACCGGCTGGCCGTGGTGGTGGACTTCGTGGTCGCCTCGGACGGCTCGATTACTTCCGGCGGGGTCTGCCGCGCGCTGATGCGTAATCGCGCGCAGTTGACCTATAACGGCGTCGGAGCGTGGCTCGAAGGACGTTCGGCCGCTCCTCCGAAGGTTGCCGCTTCCGCCGATCTGGCCGCGCAGTTGAAACTGCAGGATGAGGCGGCGCAGATTTTGTTCGAAGAGCGCCAGCGGATGGGCGCCTTGAACATCGACCGCGTGGAAACGGAGGCCATTGTTACGGACGGCCAGGTTCAGGGGATCGCCACCCGCGAGAAAAATCGCGCCACCGAGCTCATCGAGAATTTCATGGTAGCCGCCAACGGCGTGATGGCGCGAACGCTCATGAGCGCCGGCGTATCTTCCATCCGGCGCGTGGTCAAAACGCCGGAGCGCTGGCAGCGCATCGTCGAGCTCGCGGCCCGCTATGGCGAGAAACTCCCCACGGAGCCCGACTCGGGCGCGCTCAATCTCTTCCTGCAGAAAAGAAAATCCGCCGACGCTGTGCACTACGCGGATGTCTCTTTGGCCGTGATCAAGCTGATGGGTCCTGGTGAGTACGTGCTCTCGCGCCAGGGCGATCAGGCCCCGGGGCACTTCGCCTTGGCCGCCCACGATTACACGCATTCCACCGCTCCCAACCGCCGCTTCGCCGATACCGTGACGCAGCGGCTGATCAAGTCGGTCCTATCCAAGCAACCGCCGCCGTATTCCGATGCACAGCTCGATTCCATCGCCCAGAACTGCACGCGCAAGGAGGACGCCGCGCGCAAAGTGGAGCGCGCCATGAGCAAGCGCATCGCGGCCGTCGCGCTCCAACCGCGCATTGGCGAGACTTTCAAAGCAGTGGTGACCGGCGTCACCCCGAAGGGCGTCTTCGTGCGCATCTCCAACCCGCCCGCGGAAGGCCTTCTGATTCACGGCCAGGGCGTCGATGTGGGCGATCAACTGCTGGTCAAGCTGGTCAGCGCGGACCCGCGCCGCGGCTATCTGGATTTCGCCGCGTGATCTGTCTCCGAGGGCCGCTGAATAATGCACGCCCGAGTACCACGCTCCGCGCAAAGTCAGTCATCCCGAGCGCAGTCGAGGGATCTGCTTTTTCGTTCGCGTGTTGCGAGTACTTTGGAAGCAGATTCCTTTCCCGCTAAGGGATCGGGATGACCGTGATAGAGGATGTGACCTTGGCAGGCGTCTTTCTTACGCAAGGAACTTCTGAGACGACACTCTTAGGCTACTTCTCGCGCTGGAACCTGTAATTGCCCGACACGTGCATTTCGTTGAGATACTGCGGATCGCCTTGAGCGTCGGTGACGAAGCCAATCCCCCACCCGAAGAATCCCGAAAATAGGGTGTCGTTTTGGGCGATCAGTGTCGTCTTTCCTCTGCCCTTCAGTTCGGCGACCACCTTGCCGTCCACCACCGTGATTTCGATGATTCTGGGGTGCGGTCCCTGTCCCCACAGGTCCTGCTCGCGATAAGTACCGACGTATTTCGCCAGGATTTCCGGGGCGACTTGCTTTTCGTTCTTCTTTTCATCCGAAGCCTTGCCGACCCAGTGCTCGCGGCCCGCGGTGGTCTCGTTGCAGACCGATTCCATGACTTCGGTATCCGGCACATAGTTCGCGTACAGGGCCACGGTCCACGGCTTGGGATAAATCTTCGGGTCGCTCAGCGTGACTTGGATATCCAGGTGGCCGAAGTTCGTGCGCCGGTAGCGCTCGGTCATGCGCAGCTCTTCGGAGTGCGGATGGCCGTCGCGATCCAGCCACGACCGGTCGTTGTATCCGTTGCTCTCCACCACCAGCGTGTCTCCGTCCCAGTGCGCCACCGAATACCCCATCCAACTGGGGTTCGGATCGGCCTCCAGTTTGCGGCCGTCCATGAAGATCTGGCGAAACATGAGGCCCTCGTCCAGCATCACGATCTCCTTCGGGTTCTGGATGATCTTGGTGAGCCGGATGCTGGTCGCGTAGCTCGGGCCCCACGGCAGACACACCAGGCTCATGTGCTCCTTGTGCAGATTTTCCTTGCGCTGGTCGGCCAAATCCTGCGCCCATGCGGGGACATCGCCGGGTTTGAGATCGGCCGTGATGTTCTCGTAATATTTCGGCGAAATTCTTTGCCAGATACCCGATAAGTCCGGCTTGCCGTCGGCGGTGCGTGGCGCGGGCGCGGTGAGATTGGGCTTGCCGGCGGCGGTGCGGGGGATCCCCGGCGTGGGAAGATTCACCCACTGCGCCGCAAGCGGCACGCTTAGTATGCCTACAAACATGAATGCGCTGGCCGTTGTCGCAAATGCTCTACTCATGAAGCTACCTCCTGCGGTTGGCCACGATTGTATCACGCAGGTCAATCCACTGAAGAACGAATCGAGAGCGAACGTCGAGCGGATGTGGAGGAACCAGTCGGCGGCACGCTTGGTGCTTTTTCAGGCGCCCGAGCGTGCGCCATCCCGACCCAAGCGACCTCTCCAGTCACAAGCTCCTTCACCATACCCATCAACAACTTACGCCGATTCCCTAGATCCCCTCTGCTATCCTCGAATCGGGAGCCTTAGCGGGCTTTCGTAAGTTCTTTCCTGATCAGGAAGCGTTGCAGTTTGCAGTGGTACTGAACTCTCGTAGGCTTGTTAAAGGCTTCGCGTCGAGCGACTATAAGGACGCCGGCGACGGGAGAATTTGAAA
>DASYXM010000074.1:0-35936 GCA_035934795.1 Bryobacteraceae bacterium
AAGACGTGCTGGGCAAGCCCTTATGGGAAACCTATTGGTGGAGCCACAGCCCCGAGGAACAGGCCCGGCTGCGCGGCATAATGGCGGCCGCTGCCCGGGGGGAAGAAGTTCGTTTTGAGTCGTGCCGTCTCGCGAAAGGAGGGCAGCGCATCATTGTAGACGCTACGTTTGGCCCTCTCCGGGACCAACACGGCGCTATCTGCAACGTCATCGGCTTCGGCGTGGATATTACCCGGCGCAAGGAGGTGGAAGCGGAGCTCGTCCATGCAAAACAGGTCGCGGAAGCGGCCAGCCGGGCAAAAAGCGATTTCCTGGCGAACATGAGCCACGAGATCCGTACCCCGATGAATGGCATCCTGGGCCTCTCGGAGGTGCTGCTTGATTCGGCGTTGAACCCCGAGCAGCGCGAATATCTAAGCCTGGTGAAGACCTCGGCCGAGTCGCTCCTCAAAATCGTCAGCGACATCCTTGACATGGCGAAGATTCAATCGGGGAAGTACATTCTACAAGCCAAGGAGTTCTGGCTGAGAGACGTGGTCGAGTCCGCGACCGGCAAATTCGCCGCGACGGCGAACCAAAAGAACTTGCGGCTCATCTCTCGCGTCGAGACTGCGCTGCCAGCCGTGGTGTTGGGGGACCCCGACTGCCTGCGTCTCGTTCTCGGTAACTTGTTGAACAACGCCATCAAGTTCACCTCCGCCGGCGAAATCGTGCTCGCCGCAGAAGCTTCGCCGGAAAACCCGGAGCGGCTGCGTTTCAGCGTGCGCGACGCGGGAATCGGCGTTCCCGCCGAAATGCAGCAAATCATCTTTGAACCCTTCTCGCAGGTGGACGCTTCTTCCCGGCGGCAATATGGCGGCACAGGACTCGGTCTGGCGATCTCCGCCCAACTGGTGGAAATGATGGGCGGACGGATGTGGGTGGAAAGCGACGGCCGCTTCGGAAGCACTTTCCACTTCACGGTTCTCCTTCCGGCGGTCAAGACCGGCGATCCGCAGGCTCAGAGGACCTCCCAGACCCACGTGGAATCTACGTCCGCAGAGTCAGGCCGACCTGAAGACCGCCGGCGTCATCCTCGCCTTGCGACCAATGACCTGGCTTCGCTGGAGGTCGTCCGGCCGTTTTCCTCGTTTCCCATGGACGTGAGGGTCCTGGACGTTTCCCAATCCGGCCTCAAGTTGTGCGCGAGCGAGCCCATTGACCCTGGAGCGCTCGTCAGAGTCCATATCAAAGGCCACCCCGTCATGGCGGAAGTTCGGTACTGTGTTCCGGTGGGAAGCGAATTTCACGCCGGGATCAAGCTTCAGGACACCGAGTAAGAATCATCTCTGGTTCAGGAATGGATCGCGGACTTCGCCGCTTCACGGCCCGCAATGCGCCCAAACGTCAGGGATTTGGCCAGACCGTGCTGGTTAAACCCGCCCGCTGTTTCTCCGCCGCAGTAGAGACCCGGAATCGGGGTGCCCCACAAATCGATCACCTGGGCCTTCCCATTGATGCGCAGCCCGGAAATGCAATCGTGGACGCAGGGCGTCGACCACGCGGCATAAAAGGGCGGCGTTTGAATCTTGTATTGCGGCGAGGGCTTTCCGAAGTCTTCGTCCTTGCCTTTGTCGACGAAGGAATTGTACCGCGCGACGGTTTCTTCGAGCGCCGCGGCGGGTATCGGCTCCTTTTGATACTTGCTGACAATCCTCGCCGCCAATTCCCGCAGCGAATTTCCACTGAAGAACCAGCCCTCGGGGTCGACGTACGGCGGCGCGCAGGTCCACGCTTCGCGCTTCACGGCGTCGGCGTCGAAGATGGCCCAGATCGGCCCGCCTCCCTCACCTTTCCCGCCGTTCAGGTCGAGGCATGGATTCCACCAGTCGAATCCCGTCGCAAACTCGTCCACGAACCGCCGGCCCACCTGACTGACTTGGATGAGATTCTGATAGTCGGCCACCTGCAGACCGATCGCCCGAGCAATACCCTTGACGGGGCTATTTTTAAGATTCTCATTTCGTCTTCCGCCGCCCTGCGGATAGCCGTACTGATTTCCGATGACGTAAGGCTTCTCGAAAATGTGCGAGCGCGCCCGCGTCTCGACGGTCTGGTTCGCCACGCCCCATAGCGACGCCCCCACTTGCAGGGCGGCGATTTCGCCGTCGCCGGTTTGCCGCGAGTAAGGCTCTCCGACCACCTGGTATTCCTCGGTGAGCCGGGGATCGAAAATCCGACGGAAATTCACGTTGCTGGTGTGCCCGCCCGTGCCGAGGAACACGCCCCTGCGGGCCTGGATGTTCAGGGTCTTGCCCTCGTGCGTCACTGTGATTCCCAGAACCCGGCCGGAGAATTGCTCTTCTCTGACGAGGCCCGTCATGCTGTGCCGCAGGAAAATTTGCACGCCGAGTTTTCTAGCGCTTGCTTCGAGCGGCCGCATGAGCGCCGTGCCGTTCCCGCCGGTCGGGGCGTACTCGCTCACCTCCCCGGTCCAGGTCACCGTCTGCGCGCGCTTCACATTCTGAGGACCGCCGTCGGCTCCGCCGGGAGACTTGTCGGGAAATTGAACGCCGTGCGCCAATAGAAAATCGAAAGTGGCCACGCTCTCGTCGCAGTAGGCGCGCACAATTTCGCGGTCGCTGAACCGGTAATCGTGCCACTGCACGAGATCGTGAAACATGCGATCCGGCGAATCCTCGATGCCGTACTTTTTCTGCAGACTTGTGCCGCCGCCCAGGGCGATGTTGCCGCCGCTTTCGATGGCATGTCCGCCGATGTCGTAGTTCTGATCGACCACGATCACAGTGGCTCCCAGTTCGGCGGCGGTGATCGCCGCGGGAAGTCCGGAAGCTCCCGCCCCGACCACGACAACGTCGGCGGCCAGGTCCCAATGCCGTTTGACGTTCGCGGCGTCCGCCTGCTTGGCGCCGAGTCCGCCGAATGCCGCCGCGCCCAGGCCGGCAGTCGCCTTCCGAATAAATCCCCGTCTCGGGAATGTCGTATTTTTTGCGCCGTTCCGCCTCATGCTTTCATTCTCCCTGACCTGACCCTCCACGACTCTAATCCCCTGTCCCTGAAGTTCAACGAACAAAACCTCGTGGGGCGGACGCCCTCGTCCGCGCCGGACCCCTTGGTCCGGCCTCGGAATCGCAACCAAATAGGGCCGACGTGGGCGTCGGCCGCAGTCCAGGGGACCGCCCTACCCCCCCGCTGACTTATCGCACATACCACTGGGACAGGAGACTAAGCCAGTAAGAATGTTATCACCGTCGAAGCCGGGCACGAGTCGGATTGCCTCGCAGGGTCCACACCTACTGGCTCGGCGTGACGGCCGAGACCGATCACGTGTGGTGGATTTCAGCCGATCGTCGAAGCTTAACGCGGACTCGGTCTCCTTTTAAATCATGCAGTTGCGCTTTGGTTGAGAACTTGCTCTACCAGGACTGGCGCCGGTTGAGATTTACATATGATTGGTTCCCGGCGTCGAAAGAGGGAGGTTTTATGAAGCCGACAAACCTCATCCACACAGCCGCCCGGCGCGTATTGAGTGTCGTGTGCGCGGCGTCTCTGATTATGTTGCCGTCCGCGCCCGCGTTCGGGCAGACGCTGGTAACCCAATCGGATGTGCAGCCCGCGCAGCTGCTGCCCCCCGAGCAATTGGATACGCTGGTCGCGCCGATCGCGCTGTATCCAGACCCGCTGTTGGGCCAGGTTCTGGCGGCGTCGACGTATCCGCTGGAGGTGGTTGAAGCGCAGCAGTGGCTCCAGCAAAACGGCAATCTGCACGGCGCCGACCTGATGAACGCAGCCAAACAACAGAGCTGGGACCCCAGCGTACAGGCGCTGGTCGCGTTCCCGGACGTGTTGACTATGCTGAATCGCGACATTCGTTGGACCACGGATCTCGGCAACGCCTTTCTCGCGCAGCAAAAGGACGTGATGGACGCGGTTCAAGGCATGCGCGTCCGCGCCGAGCAACGCGGCCGGCTCGCCTCAACTCCGCAGCAGACCGTGACCACTCAGGCGCAGGATGGACAGAGCGCGGTGGTCATTGAACCCACCGACCCGCAAGTCGTCTACGTTCCCGTTTATGATCCGGAGTACATTTGGGGTCCGCCGGATTGGGGCTATTATCCACCGCTGTGGTATCCGGGCATCAGCTTCGGCTTTGGCTTTGGTCCTGGAATCTTCCTGGGCGGATTCTTCCCGGGATGGGGCGGCTTGGGCTGGGGCGGTTGGGGACCTGGCTGGGGCTGGGGCTGCGGCTGGTTCGGCGGCGGCCTGGTCGTAAATAACTTCTTCTTCAACCACTACGGCTTCAATAATTTTTACGGTGGCGGCCGTTTTGGCGGCCGCTTTGGCGGCGGCTTTGGCGGTGGTGGCTTTGGCGGTGGCTTTGGCGGCCGCCAGGTTTGGCAGCACGATCCATTTCATCGCGCCGGGGTACCCTACGCGAACCGAACGGTAGCCTCGCAGTTCAACAACTCGCGTTTCACCGCCGGCCGCTCTAACTTTGCCGCCGGCCGGTCTAACGGCGGATCATTTAACGGAGCCCGGTCAAGCGGCGGGGGTTCAGTAGCAGGAAGTTCAGTTGGAGGAGGCGCATCGCGTGGCTTCAACTCAGGCCGTGGCTTCAATAATGCAGGCCCCTCGGGCGAACGTGGATTCGCTCCTTCGAATAGGGCTGGCGCAGGCAATTCCTCCGCGGGTGGAGGATGGCAACGCTTCAACGGCGGGGGATCTGCCGGTACGCGCGGCTCCGCTCCCTCCAATGGTGCTGGCGGTTCGAATCCGAACCGTGGTTTCTCGGGCGGGGCCTATAACCGGAGCCCTGGTTACTCTGGGCAGGGCTACCGCGGATCTTCCGGTTCAGGCTTCACCGGGGCGGCACGCAGCTACTCTGCGCCCCGGGCTTATGGAGGGTCGTCGCCCAGCTACTCTGCGCCGCGCTCGTTTGGCGGTGGATCGCCACGCTCTTTCGGCGGTGGATACGGCGGCGGCAGGTCATTCTCTGGCGGTGGATTTAGCGGCGGTGCGCGTTCCTTCGGTGGCGGCGGGTTCGGTGGCGGTGCGCGTTCCTTTGGGGGCGGTGGATTCAGTGGCGGCGGTCACTCTGGTGGTGGCGGGGGCGGATTCGGCGGCGGTCACTCTGGTGGCGGCGGGCACGCTGGGGGGCGCAGATAGTCTCCGTCCGCGCCAAGCCTCTCCGAAGGTAGTCACGCATTCGTTGTGTGCGTGACTACCGCTCCGAACCTTGATACAAAACGTTGATACAATTTGTTTAGCGCTGACGTAATACAGCGACTGTGGATCCGTGCCGCCCTCCAGGGCGCATGTAAGTCCCGGACTTGATCGATTTTCGACAGGTACCAAGGCGATGCTGACCGATTCATTCACTCCTGCAAGATCCCGCCCCTATCAGCTCGCTGATTCGACGATGAGGTGAGCGATGTGCATCCAGGATTTTCTCCGGGCGAAGACCGAAGGCCGCAAGCTTTCCATGGTTACGTGTTACGACTACACGTTCGCCCGCCTGCTCTCGAAAAGCGCGATCGACGCGATTCTGATCGGCGACAGCGCCGCCATGGTGATGCACGGCCATCCCTCCACGCTTTCCATGTCCGTAGAAGTGATGCGTTTGCACACCGAGGCGGTGGTGCACGGGGCCGGCGGCAAATTTACGGTTGCGGACATGCCGTTTCTCTCATTTCGAAAAGGCGTGGCTGCGGCGCTGGACGCGGCGCGGGTCTTGATGACCGCCGGCGCGCATGCGCTGAAGCTGGAGGGCGTGGACGGGCACGAGGATGTGATTCAGCGCATGGTCCAGAGCGGGATACCGGTCATGGGGCACCTCGGCCTTCAGCCACAGTCCGTGCACGCTTACGGTGGCTTTCGAGTCCAGGGCCGCAGCGACGGCGCAGCGCGGGATATCCTCCGCCAGGCCGCCGCTCTTGAGGAGTTGGGCGCGTTCGCGATCGTGCTGGAGTGCGTCCCCGCAAGCCTGGCGCCGGAGATCACTTCTGCGCTTCGGATTCCGACGATCGGTATTGGCGCCGGCTCAGGATGCGACGGACAGATTCTGGTGCTGCAGGATCTGCTGGGATTGAATGTGGATTTCAGCCCGAAGTTTTCGCGTCATTTCCTGAGCGGCTCCTGCAGCGTTCTAGACGCGCTTTCGCGGTACGATGCCGCCGTGAAGCAAGGCACGTTCCCGTCCCCGGAGGAGAGTTATTCTTGATCCGAATTTGGAACACGATGGCGGAGTGGCTGGACCGGCGCGCGGCCCTTACCGGGCCGAGCATTGGGTTCGTCCCCACCATGGGAGCGCTGCACCGCGGACATGCGTCGCTCGTGGAGAGGTGCCGCCGGGAAAATGAGGTTACCGTGGTCAGCATCTTCGTCAACCCATCGCAATTCAACGACCCTAAGGATCTCGATCGGTACCCGCGCACGCTCGATACCGATCTCGCGCTGCTGGAAAGCTTGGAAGTGGACGAAGTAATCCTCCCGAGTGCGTCCGAGCTCTATCCGCACGGCTACCGCTTTCGAGTGGAGACGGACAATGGCGTCCCAGTGATGGAAGGCGCGTACCGCCCCGGGTTCCTGCCGGGAGTGATGACGATCGTTTTGAAGCTGCTGAATCTTGTGCGCCCCCATCGCGCCTACTTTGGAGAGAAGGATTATCAGCAACTGAAGGTGGTCACGGACATGGTGCAAGAGTTTTTCATCCCTACCGAGATCGTCCCTTGCGCGACGGTGCGCGAGGAATCGGGACTGGCGGAAAGCTCAAGGAACAGGCTGCTATCGGCGGAAGCAAGACAGAAGGCAGCATCGCTGTTCCGGGTCTTGACGACGGCTGGCAGCGCCGGGGAAGCGCGGGCCGCTCTCGAAGCGCAAGGCTTTGCGGTGGATTACGTCGAGGAGCACTGGGGAAGGCGCTTCGGCGCGGCCTTTCTGGACGGCGTGCGTTTGATCGACAACGTATCGATCCTTGGAGAAAAGTCGGGCGTTGGAAATAGAGCGCGCCTCGAAGATACGGCGCGCGTTGGAGGAGAGGCCCGCTGAGGCGCCGTCGACTATGCTTCTTACCCTCGACGTCGGCAACAGTCAGATCTTCGGCGGAGTATACAACGAAGAGAATCTGAGCGTCACGTTCCGGCGAACCTCCAGCATCCGAGCCTCCTCCGATGAATTTGGAACGTTCTTTCGCGCCGTGCTTCGCGAAAATGGAGTCGACCCCGAAGCGATCGATATGGCGGCAATTTGCTCCGTGGTGCCCGACGCCGTGCACTCGCTTCGCAACTGTTTCCGCAAGTACTTCCGCTTCGAACCGTTTCTGCTGCAGCCGGGAGCGAAAACCGGACTGAAGATCCGCTATCGCAATCCGTTGGAGGTGGGCGCTGACAAGATCGCTAATGCGATCGGCGCGGTCGCCCGATTCCCCGGCCGCAATCTGCTGATCGTCGACTTCGGCACCGCGACCACGCTCTGCGCCGTTACCAAGGAGAAGGAATATCTCGGCGGAATTATCACCCCGGGAATCAACACTTCCATGGCCGCGCTGGAATCGAAGACCGCGCGCCTGCCGGCCGTCGAAATTGTCCGGCCCCCCGAGGTTCTGGGACGTTCCACCGTCGAAAGCATCCAATCGGGCTTATATTACGGGACTCTGGCAACCGTGCGCTCGCTGGCCGCTTCCGTCACGAAAGAGCACTTTGCCAAGGAGCAGCCGGTCATCGTGGGGACGGGGGGGTTCGGACGGCTCTTCGAGGAAGAGCGTTTCTTCGATGCGTTTGTGCCGGAGCTTCCCCTGATTGGATTGCGGCGGGCCGTTGAACTTTCACGGCTAGAACAGAAGAAGTGAGGGGATCACCCCGCCTCGGTCACAGCTTCAGCAGCTTCACCAGGTTCCCGCCCAGAACCGCTTCCTTCTGCGCGTCGGGAATCTCCGCCTGCAGGATCGCGTCGATGGTGTCCGGCCACACCAGCGGAATGTCGGTCCCGTAAACCACTTGGCTCGGCCCCATTTCCGCGACCAAATGCCGGATGCCCTCCGGTGAGAAAACCATCGAATCGGCGAAGATCTGGTCGTGCATATATTCGCGCGGGTGCTTCTTGTTCATGCACTTGGCGTTCTGGCGCACGTCGCAAGCCACGTCCGTGCGTCCCAGGTACGAGGGCAGATAACCGCCTGCGTGCGCTCCGCAAATTTTAAGGCCCGGGAAGCGGTCGAGCGTCCCATCGAAAATCAGGTGCGTCAGGAACAGGCCCGTCTCCAGCGGATTTCCGATGATGTTGCCCAGATCGCCCGCGCCTGCGAAGGCGTCCTTTTGAGCCACGTTCTCCGCGTTGTTGGGATGCATGAAGACGATCACTCCCAGCTCCTGTACCTTGGCCCAGAACGGATCGTACTTCGGCATCGATAGCGGCTCGCCCGCCACGTGGCCGCCGACCGCGACCCCGCGTATGCCCAACTGCTTCACGGCGTGCTCCGCCTGCTGCGCCGCCAAATCCGGGAACTGCAGCGCCGGCGAGCTAAGCGCCACGAAGCGGTCCTGGTGCGCCTTGCACCATTTCGATAGGCCCTCGTCGTGCACCTCGACGATCTTCGTCGCCAGGTCACGATCCGCCGCGTACCACCAGAAGGTGTTGATATCCAGCGCCTGCACGTCGATGCCGCGCTTGTCGAGCTCCTGAATGCGATCCGGTCCCAGTGCCCGGCCACCGCGCCCGTAACGCTCCAGCGGCGTGCCCTTAACGACCTCGGCGACTTCGGTGATGGTGGCGTGCGCGTGCACGTCGACAACCTTGACGCGCTTCCCGCCCACGCGCACTTCCCGGCGCGTCGCCTGCCCCTCCACGGGCCGGCCGCCTGTCAGAAGCATTCCCGCCGCCACGCCTGCCGCTACCTCGATGAATTCCCTGCGATTCCGCATGCTCTCTTCTCCTTCTTAAGTGGGCTCTTGAGAAAATGTGTGGTTGACGGAATCTCCAAGGCGCGGCGGATACGCGATCGGCGAAAGGTTAGCGCTGTGCCTGGGCTGACGCACCCGTATTCACGGTGACGGTGACGTCGCGCGGCGTGTACAATTGCCCGTCGTTGGCGATCGCCCGCAGCACATAGGTGCCCGGTGCGCTGAAGCTCACTTTCGAAGTCAGCGTGACCGGCTGTCCCTGCACCACCGGGCTGCTGTCCGGAGTAAACGTAACACTGCCCGGGCCGCGGTATTGAATCCATTTGATCTGGACGCCGGCCGGGCGCCGGGGCTTCGCGTTGCGGTCTGGGTTCGAGTTGTCACGCCGGTACGGCTTCGGAAGCCCGTCGTCGGTGGCCGTGGCCGTCAAAGTCGCGGCGTTCGGCAGGGTGACCGTCTCAACGGAGCCGACCGTGACGACAGGAGCTTGATTGTTGGGATCGGGGACGCCGCCCTCCATATTCTCCACGATGACCGCGTCGCTCAATTCCCATTCGGGCTGCAGCCATCCCTTCGCCTGATTGGTGCGGCCGCGGGACGTCAGCGACCACACCACTTTCTGCTGCTTGTCAAAATCCTTGGGTACGACCACTCGGAACAAAAACCGCTGCCGCCGGGGATAGAAGTGCGTCGGCTGCCCATGATCGCCGAAGGTCTCGCCTCCGAACGTAAAAGAGTTGTCCGGGCCGATCGGGATGTCGACCTCCTCTTCGTAATTGCGGTTGAGATACCCGAAGACCATGCTGTAGGTTCCGTCGGGGTTATGCTCCCAGCCTTCAAATACGGGAGCCACATCCTGACCCCGCGCATACTGGACCTGGGCGTTGACGCCAACCACGGCGCCAAAGAGAACAACGGCGGCGCCAACAAGAACGACGGCGGCGAACCGCATGCTTTACTCCGCCTTGGCGAGCGTCTGCTTTTGCTTCGCTTTACGCGCCTCGACCTGCTGGTTGAACTCCTCGTCGGACAAATAGTAGTAGCTGACCCACGCGCCGCCCATTTCGTCGATGGTGCGCTGGCCGTAGGTGATCAGGTTGTCCGGATCGGGATTGAACTTGTTCCCGTTCGAATTGTCATACCACGAAATCAGGTGCAGGATGGTCCCGGCCGGCAGCAGCGGCTGGTCGTCTTCGTTATAGAGATACACAAGGTGCCAGGCGAACTGGTACTTGCTGACGCAGCTCAGCGTCTCCACCTTGTGGCCGCCCGGGTAAATCGCCTCCATGCACGACGCCTTTCCGCGGTTATGCAGGTGGGGCTGGAAAGACAGCAACCGCGCGGGCTTGGTCAGCGTGTTGTACCCCTCGAAGCGCACGTTGTCGGTGTTGGGCGGAATGTCGAGATCCTTGGGGTCCCCGACCTTCTCGGTGGTCTCCAGATAATGCGGCTTGTACCCCTTCGGGTAAAGTTCCAGCGCGAGCGCGATGTTGATGGGGGTCTCCTGGCCGATGGCGTGGAGATGCAGGTTGAAGTTGATCTTGGTCCCGGCCTTGATCAGGCGTCCGGCGCCCTCCGGGAAAACGTCGGCATTCTTGCCGAGCGCATACTCGTTGAGAAACACGCCCTGGACGTTGTCCCCGTCATCGGGATCGTCCTCGTGCTTCATCGACGTGCTGGCGTGGTGCACGGCCCTGAACCCCTTGGTGGGTTTGATCTCGACGCCCTTGATGTAGCGGTCTTCGGTCAGGCCCGTGTCCGCCAGGACATCGATCCAGCGGTCGGCCGCCTGAGCCGGCACGATCTCGTCCTTCGGCAGTTGCACAATCAGATCCGGCCGGATGTGCCATTGATCGGCGGATTCGAACTTGCGTGGGGGCGGCATGTCGGCCAGATTTCCCTGCGGCGCGCCGGCGTCCACCCACTTCACGATGGTCGCGATCTCCTGGTCGGAGAGCGACGCATCGTTGCTGAAATTGCGGATGCCCACATTCTTGTCGATGTACCACGGCGGCATCTCCCGGGCGAGGATCTTCTGCTTCATCGCCTTGGCCCACGGCCGCGCCTGCTCGTAAGTCAGCAGCGACATCGGAGCAAACGTATCCGGCCGGTGACACACCTGGCAGTGGTTCTGCAAGATCGGCGCCACGTCTTTGGTGAACGTGACCTGTGCTTGTGCGGACACCACCATCACGGCAAAGCAAGCCGAAAAGACGATCCTCATCTTGCCACCTCCTTGAACTTCCGATGCTAGAGCGAGGAAAGCACGGTGTCAAGCGTGAGCCTTGCCTACATTCAGAAGATCAGCTTCAGCCCCAACTGAACCGCTCGGTTTCCGCCCGATCCCAGCACCGGGTTCCCGGCGGCCTGATCGGGAGTAGCGCAGCCGCAGCCCATTAATCCTCCGGAGGAGGGGTCGCTATAGCCGCCGGGGCCGAAGCCGTTCGAGGATCCGTACGGATTTGTGAAGTTGGGATGGTTGAGAATGTTGAAGAATTCGGCGCGGAACTGGGCCGTGAGCTTTTCCTGCCACTTCCACGCCTTGGTCACGGACAGATCCAAGTTCGCGAAACCGGAGGCGGGGAAATTGTTGCGCGGCGAGTGCCGAAGGTCCCCAGAGCGGGCGGGAGGCGGATCGGAGTAATTGCGCGCGTCCATGGCGCTGTCGCGTCCAAAGGCGTAACCCGTGCCATGAAAGCCGTTGGTGCCCGACTTTACGCCGATGTTGACGAAGGCGCCATTCTTCCCGCCGTAGTCGGCCGGGGGATTCTCCTGGATGTTGAGCTCCTGGATGGCGTCGACCGGCATGACCGTCGCCGCATCGCCTGCGACGCCCGGCCCGTTGATGATCGTGAGGCCCTGCAGAGGATTATCGTTAGTCAAGCCTTCCAGCACGAAGCTGTTCTCCTCGGGACGGCTGCCATTGGTGCTCATGGTCCAGCCGCCGCCACCCGGGTAGATCATCATTCCCGGCCGCAACACCAGAAGGTTCTGATAACTACGACCCATCATGGGCAGCTCATTGATCGTTTCGTTGCTGAGCGTCCCGCCCAGGGTGGCATTCGTGGTTTCTACGATTGGAGCTTCACCGGTGACGACGATCGTCTGCGTTTGCTCGCCGGGCTGTAGCGCGACATCCACCTGCAGGTCCTTGCCGACCTCCAGCAAAAGGTTCGGGCGTTCGCTCCTCTGAAAGCCTTTGGCTTCGGCGCGGACCGTATACTCCGATAATGACCGGCAATGGGAGTTGTGACTCGTCTGGAGAGCTTCTGGCGACGAAAAAGGTGTCTGTCTCGTTTTTCCGCAAACGGCTAGGGGGCGGTTACAACCCGGGATCGTTTTACTTCGATTCCTTAGTGTCGCCGGCGGGGCAGCAGCGATACTCCTGAGCCTTATCAAGTAGCTCGACCTGGCGCTGCAGCAGCTTATTGCGCAGCTCCTTCTCGTCGAGTTCCAGCTGGATCTTGCGATGCAGCTCGGGTTCGCAGGTGTCGCAATCGTCTATGCAACCTTTGACGATCACCCCCGGCGTGGGCAGGCAAGACTCGCTGATGACCTCGAAGCTCTTCTGCGCTGCAGGCGCAACCGTTCCGCCGACGGCAGTCAGCAGACCCGCGGTTACCAGGTCTTTGTCTACCTGATCAAGGGCGGCCTTGCGCGCCGCGGGAGACAACGGAACGGGTCCCGACTGGAACGCATTGGACGCGGCTGCCGTGGCGCCCGCCGCCACAGAAGTGAAACTCTGGCGGGCCTGCGCGGCGACACTGTCACGTCCGATCTGTTCCACTGCGACGCGATCCTGTTGCGTAGCCAGGACGTTCGCAGGGACGACGCCGATTTGGCCACGCGAAACGGGCGGATTCAGGGAAACACCGGTGGGCGCCGCCGGATCGTCGACGCGGCGATCGATCGCCTCGAGTGTGATCGTCACAATCTGCTTACGGTTCAGCCGGTAGAAGTAGTAGGTCACCGCGTGGCAGTGATTGGGATTGGAGAACTCACGAGAGGAGGATTCGAAATGATCCTCGGATTCGGATGCGATGTGTGTGCGTGTCGATACTTCGCCGATGGAAAGCGAAGCCGAGGCATGCGTCGCCTGCACGGATTGATTTGCCGATGCCGTTGCGTGCGCCGAGAGCTGGCGCAAGAAGTCCGCCGTGGATTGCCCACTGTGCGAGCCGTTGGCATTCGCGTCCGCGCTGGCCGACAAGAATCCAATCGAACCGCTGGCGTCGCCATGGAAATCCCATTTGCCGCTTTCCGAGTTCGAGCTGTGGCTTGAGTCGGTGACTGACAGATCAGACATCGAGTTCTGCACGGCCGCCATGAAGTACTTGTCTTCCGAGAGTTGCTCGTTTCGATAGCTGAGCTTGGTGGAGCTGTCGAACGTGAATCGTGTTCGCCGGTCGGACGTGAACAACTTGACCTTCTCTCCCGGCAGCAGAGTGATCGTGTGGATGGGGTCGCCCAGGAATAGTGGTCCGGGGCACCGAGTGACCCGAATGTGCAGAGTCACTTCGACGGTCACAACGGTCACACGTCCTGCCGGATCGTTCACCTGCACGCGGTGTGGCAGACGATAGCGAAAGTCCAAAACGTCACAGCAGATTTCGTTGGATAGGGCCGGGCAGCAGTCGGTCGGGACTGGCGTGGCCGGGTTAGGAGTCGCGGGTGTGGTTGACATGATTTCCCTCCTGATTCATCGGGTGCGCTTGCGGATGATTCACCGCCTCCGGGCTGCCTACTCTTTTCCTTTGTGGGCACATGGAATCTCTGGCCGTTGTGCTTGCTCCAGTAGTGCGGCTTTTCGGCAAAGCGTTTCATCTAAGGCCGGTCAAGAAGTGTCGCGGAGACAATGCTGAAAAATCTACCGAACCCATCACGATGTCCTCTTCGAAAATCGCCGGATGAAACGATCGTGTACCAGTGGTCACTATCTCTGCGAGAGAACGTGTCCAAACAATCCGAATCCCGAGCGAGGGGATCGCCGAAACCTTGCTTGTTGTGAATGAAGCCGCTGTTTGCGGCGTAGTTCGCTCTATAGGTTTGCTCGTGATGCGGTTGTGGATCCAGTGTTCGTCCCACCATTCGCGCGAGTTTACCTGCACGCCTTCGATCTGCAGGCTGAAGTGCACGTGCACCCCGCCGGCGAGGCCCGTCTCGCCGGCAATCCCCATCTTTTGCCCCTTTTTGACCATGTCGCCTTCCTTCACGTCGATCTCGCGCAAATGGCCGTAGATCGATTGCAGGCCATAGCCGTGGTCCAGCACGATGCAGTTGCCGTAAATACCGAGATTCTTTGCGCACAGTACACGGCCATCGTTGGCGGCCTTGACGGATGAGTTCTGGAGGTCGTCGTCGACAAGATGAGTGAACGCGAGGCGGCGCGGCAGTTCGGGCTGGCTCGCGAGACGGTGCGGAAGATGCTGCGGTACGCGGTGCCACCGGGTTACCGGCGCCAGCAGCCGTACGTCGGCGCGCGCCAGCAGCGCCAACTTGCGCGCGTCCACCGGATCGTTCTTGGTGTGGCTGTGCGTGTAATCCACTTCAACTCGGGCGCGTGGGCTACGATCACCTAATGTCCCAGGCCCTTCAGCTCCCGGCTGATCCAGGCCGACTGCGCGCCGGCCTCCAGCGCGATCCGCCGCGGCTCCCCGCTGAAATGTTTTTCGATGGAACTCGCCTGGTTGCGAAAGCTGCCTTCATCAACGACCCCCCTCCGAGTCGACAATGCAATACCGGCTCTCCTTCGCCCACATCGATTCCGATCACCGGCAAGGTGGGAGAAACAGAAACGGTCTCGCGCATCTGCTTCTGCATTCTGCTACGCTTTTTCATGGCTGGTTTCTCCTCTGCACCTCATCGAGTGCGTTTCACAGCTTAACCGCTGTCTAGGTGAGCCAGCCGTCTCATCCCATCTGTCTGTTCAATGCGATGCCGTGGCCTTCGCGCTAGTGCCGCGTCCCCGTCCTAACTCATCGAGGGCGGCCTTGAATCCATTGGCGAGCTTCTCCGCCGGACCGGTTCCCCAGTAATGCAGGAAGAAAATGCTGGGCTGCGTCCCGATCATGTGATGATGGATCGCCACTACGTCGAGCCCGTTGGCGCGCAGCGCTTTCAGAACCGGAGTGACTTCGTTTGCGAGCATGGCCACGTCACCCGCGATTTCAGCATTGCCGTCACTGCCGAAAAACGCCGCCCAGCTGTTGAGGCCCATGCGAGCGTTAATGGGGGCGCCCATTTCCTTCAACTTCAAATCCTCGCGGCCGACCGTGATCTTATAAACCATTCCGGTCTGCTCGCCGTCGTGTTCCGCGATCTTGGCGAGCTTAGCGGTATCCATCGGTCCCGAGGACACGCTGGAGTTGCCACCCGTCACCGAACTCTGATGCTCTGGCGAACCGCGTCCAATCAGGTCTATCGCGGGCTTGGCCTTCATCGCGAGATCGCCGGCCTTTCCGTGACCGTGAACGTGCATGTAATAGATGCGGGGACTTTCAAAGAAAAAGTGATTGTGGACAGCAGTCACTTCGAGGCCGTTCTCGATCAGCGCCGACATCACCGGGTTGACCTCGTCTTCGAGCAGCACCAGGTCGCCCATCATGACATCCATTCCGCCATCACCCTTCGTCATGGCGAGCCAGCCTCCGAAGCCAAACGGCGTGGGCGTTGCAATGCCGTCGATAGTGACCTTCAGATCGTTCCGGGGAATGTTGATCTTAAGCACGTTTTCCTTAAAATCGCCCTGTTTGCCGAGCGTTTTCATGGCCTGATCGTATTCCGGCGGCATCTGTCCGTAGGCGCTAAAGGTTGCCATTGAGCCCGCTAGGAATACCATCGCGCCTAATCGGTTGACCGTCTGCAAAATTTGCCTCATAGTTCTCCTTTTTTCGCGGCAGCCGTAAACTTTACACTAAGCCCCTGGGTGCCGGACACCGGCAGTCGTCATGTCCGCAGTTGCAAAGGGATATCAGACAGTCTTCGCCTCTCATTCGCAATACGTTCCACAGTAATCGCTTTTCTCCCTCGGCCTTGTAGCGGCAACGGGGGTGGCACACTCCTTTGGCATCTCCATGCTTATGCGGAAGCACTCCGAGGTCCATTAGCGCCGCAGCTTGGGCACGCCGCGCGCCAGCTGGAGCTTCTTCCCAACCTCGGCCTCGGGGTCTTACGCGGGGCCAACGAAAACGTTTCTGTCCGGCACGGGAGCGGCAATGTTTCCTTGCCGGTGCAACTGTCGTTCAATCCGCGTACGCCGGGATCCAAAGCACCCTACATCAACCCCTTCGTAGTTCCTCGCCGCCTCACAATCTTTTTACATGCTTTTTACTGATGCTTCGCCTATTGACATGATCTATGAGTTAGGTAGTTGGACATGTAAGGACATTATGTCCGGTGTTTGCGCGCGTCTTCTCAGAAAGCGTAAAGGAGGTCGATATGAGACTAATTGCACGGGGCTTCAACTCGAAACGACGGTGGTTCATGAAGAAGGCATTCGCGGCTGTTGGGGTGGCAGGTGCCGGTACCAGCGTCTTGGCCGGCGAACGCACCAACGATAACGGCGATGGCAAGCTCAGTAAGGGGGATGCGGCCATGCTTCGCTTTGCCGCCGCAGCCGAGATTCTGGAGAGCGATTTTTGGATCCAATACAACGAACTAGGAGGAATCCAGGATAACGAGGTGTCGGGCGGCACCGGAATTCCCGCGTACACCATGGCGCTTCAAAAACTTGACAGTGACTTCCCGCAGTACATCCACGACAATACTGATGACGAGATCACACACTTTACTTTCCTCAATGCCTATCTGATGTCAAAGGGCGCGGCCCCAGCGAATTTGGACGCGTTTCGTACGCTAGAAGGCAGCACCGCGACCGGAGTCAACCCAGGGCTGATCGGTAAGAGGCTTACAAACCTAACGCAGCTCACTGTGGACACGAGCTGGTGGACGCGGTATCGCAGCAGCGCAAATAATCCCGATCTCGATCCTGGTTTCGTGTTTCCACAAGCCGTTCCGGGCTTGTTTGCCGGGCAGTTCACGGCTATTCCGATAACCGACGCAGACCTGAGCCCGGCCAACCACCTCCAGGCCATCGCCAATACTGCCGGATTCCATATGCCGACTATCGAACAAGGCGGAAACAGCCTCTACCCTTCGATGGCACAGAGGGCCAGCAGCGCGGAAGTCCTACGGATCTTGATCAGCATCGGACCAACTGAAACGATGCACTTTCAAACGTGGTCCGATAAGGCGGGCAATGCACCGCCCCTGACCGACCCGACGAATGGACTGGTGTTTCCCGATCTGAATTCTCCTCCCCTTGGCGGCGAAACCTTTCAACCCAATCTGATCATGCCCGAGCCCTGTCCATTCCTCAGCCGAACTCTCCCAGTTTGCTCGATCATTCGGCCAACCGAGACGAATGGGGTTGCTATGGGCGCCGTGAAGTTTTTGACCGCTATGGGGCTCTTCATTGGGCAGCCGCCAGCATTCTTTGAAATGCTAAAGGATCTTGCAGCGGAAGCCGACGCCGCCAAACGCCAAGGCCCCGACTAGACTTTTGGCTTTTGCCCCTACTGCGGATAGCCGTGACTCCTATTATCCGCTTGTTTGTCGAGCAAGACGGCGATGCAGTAGGTCATCTGGTCGCCCTCATTTTGCCTCGTACACCAGGATCTCCGAGCGTTGCTCGCCCCGGTGCGGCACTGCGGCGAAGAGTCGTCCCCATTCGGGCACGAAGAGTCCGGTTCGGGTACCCGGCGGTACAGGATAACGTGCAATCCGGTCGTAGTGATCCGGATCCTTCTGCTGCAAGACATCGATGAAGCCTTGCCCGCCAATCACGTAGACCCGGTTTCTGGCGGCGTCGTAGAAGAGATCGTCCGTGTCCGCGACAATATCGGGAGACGCGACCAGCTTGCCGCTCGCCGTATCGAAGACCAGCAACCGCGCCGGCATGCGGCATCCTACAAACAGTCGCTGATGCGCCTCGTCGAGCGCCATAGGGAAGCAAGTCATAGCCGATGTCGTGGGCCAACGGCCGACGGTCGCACTCTTCGCCAGGTCGGCCACCTGGATTTCCTTTTTATCCGGAACATTGATGAATACCCGGGTTCCGCTTTTCTCAAGCTGGAACGATTCGGGATGGGCGTCCACTACGATCTCCCCAGCCTGCTTCCCGCTGGTGTCCAGAATCCCCAGCGCGCCGCTTCCTTCCGGCCGCCCGCGCAGCGCTTTCTCTCCACCGTAGCCAACGATCACGCGGCGGCTGCGAGCGTCATAGCGAACGTTGTCGGCGTCGTCGGAGAACTTCACAGTCTGCAGAAGCTGAAATGTAGTTCCATCATAGATCCTGGTGGCGCCGTCGCCGGTCGCGACGAACAGCCGATTGGTCGCAGGTTCGTAGAACTGCCCTTGCGGCTCCTCCAAACCCGAAAGCGTCCGCACTCGCTTGCCACTCGTCAGATCGAGCACCTCGGCAGTATGGTTCCCCAGAGCGGACACGAAGAGACGCTCACCCTTCACGTCAACGCCGAAGTGATCCATCCGTCCATCGACGTTGGGCAGGGCAATGCGGGCTTTCAGCGACAAAGCCGCGGACTCCTGTCCAGCGGCCAAACCGTTCAATAGAAGCAGTGTTGCGATGCAGAGTTTCATTTTGATCCCCTCACGGCGTTTGAATTACGATATGGATCGCAGCATATCGAATGAACATTAAGATTGCCTGAGGGAGCCCCTCTAAATAGCGGAACGGCGTTTCCACGTTCTTATACCGATGGAGGCATAATAAACACATCCCCTTTGCCGATGCGATGCGATTCGCCACCCTGGACGGATCGGCCGCCAAACTTGTCTGGAGTGGCAGTCCTGGCCGTGCCACCCACGACCAAGGTGGCACCCCCGCTCACGACATAGACGACGGCAGTATAGCCGGTATGGCTACACCCCTCAGGTTTGCACGCCGCGTTCACCGATTCCCGGCTGTGTGTATCCACGTTGTAAGTCCCTTTGCTGGACGTGTGGCTCCATAGCAGGCTGGTGCCTCCATTGGTGGATGCTTTGACAAAGGAGTCGTCGAGTTTCTCGTGATCGAAGACGGTAACAATTCCGGCAGACGACTTTTCCTGTGCGGTTGAATTGGCATTCCAGACGGCGCCGGTCGCAACGATTGCCATACCTGTCAGGACGGTCCTTCGAATGTTCAACATCGGTCGTCGCACCTCCATTTCCAATCTGTGCAGAAGATAGTTTATCGCGTTGCGGCACACCGGAAGACCGGCCGCACCGATGGTTTTTGTACATATGGAAAGCGATCGGCTTGTCCGGTGGAGGCGTGTGGCAGATATGGGTGGAACCCCGCTGCCACCGTGCGCACTGCGTCTAATCAACGGGAAACCGGTCAGAGGGATATAATGCGTGTGCTGAGGGAAATCATGCCATCGCAACAAGCGTCTTCACAGCAAGCGTCGTCCAGCGTAAGAATCGCGCCGAACAACCCGGTCTTCGACCTGCCGGTCCTGGTGGCGATCGAGGAGGGACTGTTCCAAAAAGCCGGCCTCGATGTCCGCATGTCAGCCCGCTATGAAGACCGCGAAAAGACGCTTACCGAGCGTGAGGTATTGACCCGGCTGAAGAAGCAGCTTTTCGAGTGCGGCTCAGCCGACAGTTACAACGTCTGCGAATGGGCGAGCATCGACCGTCTGGAGCGCGGCCAGCGCGGCGGGAACATCGCGGCGCTCCGCGCTGCGGTGGTTGCGCAGGCGATCCTGAGCTTCGACGACGCTCTGCAGACGCCACGCGATCTGGCCGGCGTTCCAGTCGCCGTCAACGAGTTCACCGGTTCGCATTACACCACGCTGCAGATGCTGGAGGACGCGGTCGGGCGCGAGGGCGTCAGGATCGAGCACATCGGCGCCCCGCAGAAGCGTCTGGAAGCGCTCCGTGACCGCACCCATCGCGCCGTCACCGTGATGGAGCCTTTCATCAGCCTGGGTTTGAAGCTCGGAGCGCACATCATTGCGGCGGAGTTTTACCGCGGCGGCGAAGTAATCGCGCCCGGCCTGACGCCGGAACAGCGCCAGGCTTTCTATGAGGCGGAAAACCAGGCCGTCGATCTGATCAATACACAATTCGACCGCTATGCGCACCACATTGTCGCCGCGGCAGGGGGCGCTTTGCAGCCGCAGGAGCTGCTCCGCGTCTTTTTCCGCTACAAGCACGTCGACTATTACGATGCCGCGCTTTTTGGCCGGACCTATGAATGGATGAAGTCCTGGGACCTTACGCCGGGCCAGAGCGAGCATTCCACGCTCGTGGTCAACCCAACCGGCGCTTCTCCGACCCGGGAGTAAAATCGCGAAGTCCGGATCATCCGCTTGCCACGCGCATGGAATTCTAGAAATCCTCCGGAGCACAGCGACCCAATGAATCAAGAGAATGACCGGGTGAACAAGGCTACTGTGGTCGGCTTGTTGTTCGGAGCCCAGCTGTTCTCTTACATGATTCGATACGCGCTCAGCATCGCGGCGCCGACGCTGATGAATCTGTACCATCTTTCCCCCAAGACCATGGGCTACATCCTCTCCGGTTGGAATTGGTCGTATACGGCGGGTCTGCCGATCCTGGGTCCGCTTGTGGACCGCTTCGGCGCGTGGATCGTAATGGGTCTAGGCTCGGTGGTGTGGGGAGTCTCCGCAATCGCTTTGCCGGTCGCGAGCGGCGCTGCGGCATTTTTCCTGCTGCGCATGATCTTTGGTTTCGGACACAGCATGCTGATCCCCGCGGGCGCCACCGCGATCTCGCGTACGTTTAGCGCGAAGGAGCGCGCCCGAGCCGTCGCGATTGTTTTCGCGGGAAACCAGGTCGGGCTGGCCATCTGCGCCACGGTGGCGGCGTTCATCCTGGCTCATCTCGGCTGGCAAGCCGTGTTCTACTCGATCGGCGGCGCGAGTCTCCTGCTCACGCTGGCTTGGTTCGGCTGGTACCCGGACAAACGGATCGGAAGGCAGGCCGCCGGAACAGCGAGCCGTCAAACGACAGGATCCTGGCTTTCTTTGTTGCGCTCCCGCTCCACCTGGGCGATCGCTTTCGGCCAGATGGGATACCTGTACGTGTACTTCTTCCTCGTAAGCTGGCTTCCCGGATATCTCGTGCTGGAGCGCAAGATGACGTTGTTACAGTCTGGAATCGCATCCGCTCTCCCCTTCTGGGCGGGAATGCTGGGGACGCTGGGCGGCGGCTGGCTGGGAGATTACCTGATTCAACGCGGTGTGACGACCACGGTATCGCGCAAGAGCATTATCGGCGTGGGGATGACGGCGGCGACGGTATTGGTGATCGCCGCGGCCTACGTCGAGCGGAGTTGGCTGGCGGTAGCCCTTCTCACGCTGTGCGTGGGATTCCTGCGCCTAGCCACCGGTTCTGTCAACTCGCTCCCGATCGACCTCGCACCGGCAGGAGCAGTCGGCGCGCTTACGTCCATTCAAAATTTCTTCGCCAACGTCGGTGGAACACTGGCGCCGATCATCACCGGCAGTATCGTCAGTGCCACTGGCTCTTTCGCGATCGCCTTGGTTGTGGCGGGCGGCATGGCGTTGTTCGGGGCTATCTCGTATGTGTTTATCATGGGTAATCTCGAGAAGGACCGAATAGCCTCCGATCCGCATGCCCTACGAGGATCTCCGTCAATATCTGAAGGCGCTCGAAGCGAAGGGACTTCTCTGCCACGTCAAGGCTGAAGTAGACAAGGATTGGGAGATCAGCGCGGTCTGCCGGCACACCTTCCGGACCATCCCACGAGAGCGCCGGCCGGCCCTGATGTTCGATTGCATCAAGGGTTACAACATCCCGCTTGTGGTCGGCATTCTGGGCGGCTCGCGCGAGATCTACGCCACCGCCCTGGAGACCGATCAAGCCGGCATCTGGGAAAAATGGGCCCGCGCCAAAAATCCCGTGCCGCCTCAACTGATGGATCGCGGCCCTTGCCAGGAAGTTGTTCACATGGGAGAAGCCGCGAATCTGGAAATGCTGCCCGCTCCGGTGTGGACTGTGGGCCATGACCCCAGCCCTTACCACACCTCGCCGTTTGTGATTTCCCGCGACCCGGAAACTCGCGTCCGCAACGTCGGAACCTATCGTGTCCAGGTGAAAGGCCCCCGCAAGGGCGGGATGATGATCAACCCGCGCGCCGGCATGCGCCAGCACATCCAAAAAAATGAGGCTCAGGGTTGCAGCACTGAGGCGGCCATTATTTTCGGTACCGATCCGACGATCGGCCTCACTTCCGTAAGCCCGTTTCCACTAGGTGTGGACGAGCTCGCGGCGGCGGGAGGCATCCGCGGCGAGCCGGTCAAGGTTGTAAAATGCCTCACCGTCGACCTGGAGGTCCCCGCCACGGCGGAAATCGTGGTGGAAGGCAGAGTTCCGTTTCAGGGCCGGGAACCGGAAGGGCCGTTTGGCGAATATGCGGGCTATATGGGCGCCGGGGGGAACAATCCGGTATTTGAAGTCACCTGCATCACACACCGGCGCAACCCCATTTATCAGGCCTTTCTCAGCCAGATGCCTCCCAGCGAGTCGAGCTGCATCAAGAGCCTGGGTCGCGAGCTGGAGGTCCGCCGGCACCTGGTGACGAGTCTCGGGCTTCCGGTGCAGGATGTTTGTTTCCCGGAAAGCGGCGCGGCCGCGGCCACCGTGATTATTTCCATGAAGAAGCAGAACCGGTTCCAGCCGCTAAAAGCCATGATGGGAGTGTGGTCGATGAACGCCGGACTGGCCAAGATCGCCATCGTCGTGGACGACGACATCGACGTCCGCGATCCGTTCCAGGTGGATTGGGCGATGGCCTTCCGGATGCAGCCGGCCGAGGACATCCGCATCATGCGAGACACGGACCCCATCACGCTCGATCCGTCGCAACCACTGAAAGACGGGAAACTTGTGTTGCCTTCGGAGCAGGTCAGTTCAAAGCTCGGCATCGACGCCACCCGCAAGCACCTTTACCCGGCACCCTCCCTGCCGCCCAAGGAACACCTGGACAAGGTAGCCGCCAACTGGGAACAATACGGCATTCGCGAAGTGAGGCGATAAGAGGGAAGCGGAATATCAAGAGAGCGGGATGCGCGTTACACGGCCCGGGCCGGTGACGGTCTCCCAGGTTGCCTCCGCTGAGCTCTAAACCTTCCTATGTTTCCGCCCTACTTCGCGGGAACTTCTTTCAATCCCTGGATGTGGGCGCGGTCCTTCTCGTTCTCGTTGCAGTACGCTTCGAGGATGTCCGAATCCGGGATGAGCGCGTGCGTGAACCTGATCGTGAACGGGCGCGCGTACATGACGGGATCGTTGAAGGTCATTTCCACGTCCATATGGCCGTAGTCGCGGCGACGGTAGCGCTCCGTCAGACGCAACGCTTCGCTATGCGAATGGCCGATCATATCGAGCCAGGTCCGATCGTTGAACCCTTCGGTTTCCACCACCAGCGTGTCGCCATCCCAATGCGCCGTGGAATAGCCGAGCCAGGAAGGCGACATGTCCTTGGGAAGCGGACGGCCGTCGGTGTAGATCTGGCGGTAACTGCCGTCCACCTCGTGGATGACGACGATTTCCTTGGGCGCCTGGATGAACTTCACCACTTCGATCACAAAGTTGTTCACCGGAATTCCCATGGGCAAGCAGAAGACCGAGGGATTGGGCCGGGTGCCGCTCTTCATGCGCTCTGCGCGGAGCTTCGCGCCTGCGGGCGTTTCCGGCACGTCCGCGGGCGGCATGTCGCGGAAGATGTTGTTGGTGTATGAGCCTCCCCCTGGGGCGGGCGCGAGGGAAGGCCCTGGCTCCTCGACGCTTGACTCAACTCCCGTGAGCGACGCCTCCTGCCGCGTCGTTTGCAGATGCCATACGCCGGTGAGATCGGGCTTGCCGTCCGGCGCGCGAGGCGCGGGAGCGGAGAGGTTGACTTTCCCGTCCGGCGTGGCCGGAGTTCCCGCCGCTCGATAGTTCAGCCATTGCGCCCGCGCCGTGACTTCCAGGAAGACGAACACAGCGCAGCGGAGTGCTTTTTGCATCGATTAATCTTATCGCAGAGAAAACGCCCGCGGCTCTCGTGAATCCCGATGAGGTACGCTAGCTCCTAAGGTGGGGGAAACCTACAATCTCGGCGATGCCATCGACCGCGAAGGCGATCGCGACGACCCGGCCCTCATCGATCTCGGGGGCGGGGGGCCGCCGCGCGTCTATTCTTTCCGGCAACTGGACGAAATGTGCGACGCAGTCGCGCGCGGTCTGCAAGCGCGCGGCTTGGAGATCGGCGACCGGGTCGCGATTGTGTCGGCCAACCGGGCCGAGTATATGGCGGCGTTCCTGGGGGCCATGCGCGCCGGTCTGGTCCCCGTGCCGGTGAATATCAAGCTGCCCGCGGCAAGCGTCGAATATATCATCAGGGATTCCGATGCCAAGTTCGTTCTTTGCGATGCCGAGCGGAGGGAGCTTTGTCCGGCGGACATCCAGCGCGTTACCTTTGGCCACCAAGGCGAGCATGGATTCGAGTCGCTGTTGTCATCTGGGCCATCGCCAGGGGCATCGCCGGGATCGATTACCGCGGTGCGTCCCGCGTCACGGCAGCCGGCGATGTTTCTGTACACTTCGGGATCCACAGGCAAGCCGAAGGGAGTGGTGCTGTCGCATGAAAGCCATTTGTGGGTGCTGGAGATGCGGCGGCGTCCATCGACCACTCCGCGAAATCGCGCCTTGGTCGCGGCCCCGCTCTATCACATGAATGGTCTGTCGACCGCCCATGCCGCGCTCGCGCAGCACGATTCCGTCGTGCTGCTGCCCAGGTTCGCTCCCGCCAGTTACGTGGACGCGATCGGCCGCTACCGGTGCACGGCGATCAGCGGTGTGCCGCCGATGATGGCCATGCTGCTGCGGGAACCCGAGCTGCTCCGCCGCGCGGACCTCTCATCGGTAACCGCGATTCGCATGGGGTCCGCGCCGGTGTCCGTGGCACTCGAAGAGTCACTGCGCGGACTCTTTCCACACGCCCAGATCAACAACGTCTTTGGCACCACCGAGTCCGGCCCCATCACGTTCGCGCCCCATCCGGAAAACCTTGCGCCGCCCTTGCGTTCCCTTGGTTGCGCTCATCCCCGCGTGCAACTGCGGTTGGTGGATGGCGAGAACATGGCGGCGAACCGAGGTGTGCTGCACATCAAGTGTCCCGCCTTGATGAACGAATATCACAAGCTGCCGGAAATCACCCGGAAGGCAATGACGCCGGACGGGTACTATGTTACCGGTGACATTTTTAGCCGCGATGACCGGGGCTTCTACTTCTTTTTGGGCCGGTCCGACGACATGTTCGTATGCGGCGGCGAGAATATCTACCCGAACGACGTCGAGAAAATGCTGGAACGGCATCCGGCGATCCAACAGGCCTGCGTCGTGCCAGTGGCGGACGAAATCAAGGGCCACAAGCCGGTCGCGTTCGTCATCCTCAAGCCGGACACCACGGCCGGTGAGCAGGAAATCAAGGATTACGCGCTCGCCCACGCTCCCGCGTATCAGCATCCACGGCGGGTCTGGTTCCTGGAGGAAATCCCGCTGGCCGGAACCAATAAGATCGACACGCGAGCTTTGATGAAGATCGCGGAGGAAAGAATGGCAGGGGTCACACGATGAGAGTGAAGAAGGGGACAGACTACTCTGTCCCCTCCCGTAATTCTCTGATTTTTCGTGCAGGAGCGGCAGTGGATAGAGCGGTCTGTCCCCTTTACCGGAGGAACGAATGGCAGAGGCACACGATGAGAGCGGCTTTATGAGAGCGGAAAATGGGGACAGACGCCTTTTCGCGTCGACAAGGCCTTGATTCACCACGCAGTCAAATCGGGAAAAAGGCTTGTCTGTCCTATTTTTCCGCAACCTCGAGAGGAGCGCAGTCTCATGAGAGTAATGACATGCGAGAAATGACATGAGAGCGATGGTCCTGCGGGAGCAGGGTGCCGCCGCCACGCCAGTCCTGGAAGCCAATTTCCCCGACCCGGTAGCCGGCGAAGGCGATGTGCTGATCAGGGTCCGCGCGGCATCCCTTAACTATCACGACGTCTTCACGCGCCGCGGCATGCCGGGGATTAAGATTCCCTTGCCCGCGATCATGGGGCTCGATTGCGCTGGCGATATCGTCGAAGCCGGCCCCGGCGTCGAAGGCTGGTACGCGGGCGATCGCGTACTGGTGGATCCCAGAAATCGCGTCGAAGGCGGATTGATCGGCGAGACCATGCATGGCGGGCTGGCGGAACTGTGCCGGGTGCGGGCGCACCAACTGATCCGGATTCCAGACCACGTGAGCTACGTCGATGCGGCGGCGTTGCCGTGCGCGTACGGGTCGGCCTTGCGGATGATGTATACGATCGGAGGCGTGTCCGCAGGCGAGCGAGTCTTGATTCTCGGTGCGAGTGGCGGCGTTGGCGTGTGCTGCGTGCAGCTAGCCAAACTCGCCGGGGCCACCGTGATCGCTTGCGCCGGGACCAGTGACAAATTAGCCAAGCTGGCGCAATTGGGGGCCGACCACACCGTCAATTACGCCGAGAGGGACTTTACGCAGGACGTTTACGCGCTCTACGGCAAACCGTCGCGGCGCGGGGCCGGCACGAAACAAGGCGTCGATGTGGTGGTGAATTTCACCGGGGGCGACACGTGGGTGAAATCCCTGCGGTGCCTGCGCGTCGGAGGGCGGCTGCTCACTTGTGGAGCGACCGCCGGCTACGATCCGCCGGAAGATCTCCGGTTTATTTGGACATTTGAACTGAAGATTCTAGGCTCGAACAGCTGGGACCGCGAGGATCTAATCAAGGTCCTCGATCTGGTCCGGAGTGGCGCTCTTAAGGTGATCGTGGATCGGACGTTTCGATTGGAGGACGCCTCCGAGGCGCTGCGCCAGATCGAGAATCGTGAAGTATTCGGAAAGGTGGTGGTGACCCCATGAGCGACGGACCCCTGAACCAGAAGATGAACCGGGACCAGATTCAAGCGAGGCTCGTCCAGTCGCCGTTCAACGCTTTCCTGAACCTAGAGGTTGTGAACGCCGACCACGAAAAGCAGGAGGTTATCATGCGGCTGCCGATGCGGCCGGAGTTCGAGCGATTGGCCGGCACCCGGCAGTGGCACGGCGGGCCGATCATGGCTGCCATCGACACCGTCGGCGACTACGCTCTTGCCATGCTGTTCGGCAAGCCGCTGCCGACCATCAATCTTCGGGTGGATTACCTGCGGCCTGGGAAAGACACGCTCACGCTGGTCGCGCTGGTGCGGCGCAGCGGCAAGACCGTCGGGGTGGTGGATGTTAACGTGCTGAATGAAGCCGGCGAGCTGGTCGCCATCGGACGCGCGAACTACTCCACCGTCACGGCATAAACATCCCAGCCACTGTTCGTGGTGCCTCCCGCATGGAGCAGGAGTCGATTTGATGCGGGAACAGAGAGGAAGCTTGTGCCTTTGGAAGCTGGCCGCGAGCAGATGAAGAGCCTGACGATAGGCGTGCCGATCGAGCGGGCTCCCGAGCCTTAAAAACTACGCGCCCCCTCTACCCCGGCCACCTTTCACGGTGACGACCTTCTCGGGATCCTGATGCACATCCACGACGATGCCGAAAAATGGAGCCATCATCTCTTCCCAGGTTTGATCTCCGTAAAACACCGGCCGGTTGGGGTCGGGATTGAACTTGTTGTTGACTGAGTTGTCGAAGTGAGCGTCCACCGTCATCTTGCTGCCCTTGGGGACCTTGACATCGGTGGTGTAGCCGAGCTGCCAGTTGAAGTCGTAGTGCGGCACGTTCAGCACAATTTCCTTTTCCCCGTTCGGATACTCGAGGTTGTAGGTCATGTCCTTGCCTCGCAAGTGCATGTGCGGCATCATCCACACCAGTTGCACGTCCTCGTTGAAAAAGATCTCGGCCGGAGGGCTCTGCCAGTTCCCGTCGTTCGGCGGAATCCGGAACACCTCGCTGTCGGTACCCACCGACGGCTGCGTGTTATAGGAGATGTAACGGCGCTGCGGTGGCTCCTTGGCGATCGTGAAACCGACCTCCGGCCTGTCGGTCATCGCCATGCCGATAGTCGTGTAGTGCAACTGGAAAACGATGTCGGTGTTGGCCGGGACCAGCTTCGCCGCGTGGAACGCGCGATAATCGGTGACCTGAAGGCCCGGCACGTAACAGCCTTCGACCCCGCCGGGGTTGGTTCTGGCGGCGATGAGCTCGCGCTCGTTTCTCGCCACGCCGGGCACCCCCGGCAATTCGTTCTTGACGCCCTTGGCTCTGGGCAATGCGCTGCCCGTCTCGTCGCGCTGCTTGTCCACCCACACCGGGACGCCGTACTTCACGTCCGGCGTGTGCGCGATGAAGCTGACGCAGATGTGATGCGTGACCGCGTAGGCGCTGGGCTTGATCTCGAGCGACGTGATCCAAGTGTCCTTGGTGAACCCGCCGGGAACCACGACATTGGTCCACTCCATGACGCCCTTGGCCGGGACATCGTACGCCGGCCCCTTCACGACGTAGTCTGGCTGAACCAGCCAGCCATCGGCCGGCCAGGCGACGGGAGTCGGCGCATCCTTGGCATCGCCTTCCTTGGCGCCGCCGTCGACCCACGCGACGATGGTATCGATGTCCCTCGGCTTCAGCGCGCGATCGTTCGAGAAATGGCCGTACTTCGGATCGGCGAACCACGGCGGCATCTTGCGGCTGGCGACCGCGGCCTTCATCGCCTTGGCCCACGGGCGCGTGCCTTGATAGGTCAGGAACGACATCGGCGCGATCTGGCCGGGCCGATGACACATCTGGCAGTTCTCTTGCAGGATCGGCAGCACGTCCTTGTTGAAAGTGACCGGCTCCTGAGAAGAAGTAGAGGGAACATCGGCGGCCAGCGCCGCTACACCGAGAATTAAACCTGGGACGATAACGCGAAGCATGCGCGCTCCTTTCGCCTGAACAATTTATAGGCGAGCGAATGATCGGTGTCAAGGGTGATCCGGGATATCCCGGAAATCCCGAACTCAAGCGAGATCATCTTGCAACCGCGACCTCATCCGAAAGCACGGCGTGCCAGGTCAACTGTGGGCGATCACGGCGATTGCGACCCCCTCAGCGGGCCGCGTAAGTCTTGCTGAAACCGTTGCGGCTATTGGTCACGGTGAACTTGCCGTCGCGCTGGACGGACGTCTTGAACCCGTTGCCTTTGCAGTCGGCGGTCTCTTCGAAGTTCGCGATCATGTCGGGGGCGGTATTGTGCGCAGGATCGCGATCGAGCAGCGACAAGTGCATCTGCCACACGCCTTCGATTCCCGGCAGCCCGGCCAGCCGCAGGTACGAATTTTTTTCATAGGGACGAGGGCCGCCGGGCGTGACGGATTTGACGCTGTTGTCGGTTGCGCCGAAACCCTTGCGCGGGCCGTTGTTCACGACGACCACCTGAGGCCGGATGGCGCCAAGAAAGGCCGGCGCTCCCGAGCCGGTCAGCCCTCCGTGGCGGCTGACGTGATAGAGTGTGACCGCTCCGAGCTTGTTGACCGGGCACACCAGCTCCAGCTCCTTTTCCCAGTCAAGATCGGACAAGTTGAGATATCTGAACTTGCCGAAGGTGAGCAGCACGCCCACCATGCGCTGGTTTTCGGGACCCGCGGGGGTTTGGTGCTCGGCGTCGGCGCACAGGGGATTGGCCGCGCCGCCGCCGTTGACGGGTTTCGCGATGGGCTTCGCATCCGCAATGACCACGGTGACGCGAACGCCCTTCAACGGAATCTCGTCGCCGGCCTTGACGACGGTACGCTTGGCCGCGGTTGCGTTGTTGAAGTTGTCGAGCCATTGCTGGTTCGCCGGCTCGAGTTCGGCGGTGCTGCGGCCGAACAACTGGCCGAGAGGGATCATTTTCGACAGCGCCGGGAGGCCGCCCGCGTGATCGGGGTGGTAGTGGCTGATCACAACGTAGTCGATCTTCCTTAGACCGGCCTGCTGAGTGGCCGCGTAGATGCGCTTCGCGTCACGGTCGCCAACCGGATACCCGGTGTCGATCAGCATCGATTCTCCGGACGGCGACACGATTAACGTAGCCCCGCCGCCCTCCGCGTCGATCGTGTAGATGTCCAGATTGCGGGACTGCGCCCCGAGCACGGTGGACGCAGTCAGAAGCAAGGCGAAATGTAAGAATCGCACGGTGTCACTCCTGCCCGGACATTCGTTGACTCGCCGGGATCCATCCGACGCACTTCCGTGAACGGTTCAAGCCAAAGCTTTGCCGTACAGCGCAAGCAAACGGCTCCACGCTTTTTCGGCCTGCGGCTCGTTGTAGACCTGCGAATCCGGAGGGCACCAGCCATGCGCGGCCCCAGCGTAAACTTCGATTTCCGCGGGCAGGTTCGCCTTCGCGAACGTCTCTTTCAGAACGTTCTTCTCATTGGGAGACCGCATATCGTCGTTTGCCGCAACCGCAATGAGGAACTGCGCCTTAGTCTTCGCGGCCTGCAGATGCGGACTGTTGGGCATATCCGTCACCAGGCCGCCACCATGGAAGGAGGCGACTGCTCCGATGCGATCAGGCATG
Source organism: Bryobacteraceae bacterium (assembly GCA_035934795.1). GTDB lineage: Bacteria > Acidobacteriota > Terriglobia > Bryobacterales > Bryobacteraceae > Palsa-187. The sequence goes on from DASYXM010000074.1 coordinate 30,482, forward strand.
GCCGCCGCGGTGCGAAACGCGATCGGGCCGCCCATGCAATAACCCTGCACGCCCATCTTCCGGTTCTTGGCTACCGACGATTGCTGGTCCAGCCACCCGATGAACGCCTTCGCATCTGTCATCTGTATCGTCTCGGTGAGACCTCCCGCGAGCGGCAGCAGCTGCGGGATGGGCGTCGCGGAGCCCTGGTCCGCGGTCGGCGCTTTCTTGACCCGGTAGAACGGATTCACCACCAGCACCGAATAGCCCGATTCGGCGAGCCGCTTGCTCATCCGGCGGAACGCCGGCCGCAACCCGAAGATGTCCGTCCACACGAGGACTCCCGGAGCCGTGCCGCTCGCGGGATGCACGAAGTAGCCGTCCGCCGTGCCGTCCGGCGTCTTCACGTTCACGTCCGATTCGGTCACGGCAGCCGCGTTCGCGACGCGGGGCAGCATCATGGCCATACCCGCTCCCAACATGACGCCGAACTGCTTTCGTGTTATCAACAAGCCGAGAGCCTCGTGCTGCTCCCGATCCTGCTCAAAATGATCCTGATCGCACATATTCGCTCCTTATCAAACCTTGGTTGCTTAGTAGATCACACGCGTACTGGTATTGTATATCCACTCGGTCTTCGGTGGGTGAGTAGGAGTCCCTCTTCACCAACTTCAGTTCTGTGTAAGTCGCTTCTCCGAAGAGTGACCGAGAAACGGCGTTTAGTCTCGACTCGCCGGAGGATTGTGGCTAGTTCTTCGTCATGGTCAAGCCGGTGACGGTAACGTCGGTGTTGTGGGCGAAGCGCAGTCCGTACACGCCGTCCAAGGACTTGAGCTTTCCAGCGGTCACCAGCGCGGCTTTGTTGTAGCCCGCAACGACGGCGCCGTTGATCATGCACTCGACTCGATCGCCCTTCACGGAAATGGCGATGTCCTGGGTCACGGGTTGTCCCGGGCCGGCGGCCCTGTGCACCGCAGGGTTATCCTCACCCCCGCCGTTCATTTGAAACGCTGCGGGACCGAATCCGCGCACGATGAAGTTTCCATTGCCGTAGGCCGCGCAATAGAGGTAACTTTGCTGGGCGGTTCCCAGATCGTTGCCGGCGATGACAAGGCCGTACGGGTGAGGGTGACTGTTCAGGTTCATGTACTTTTGCTCTTTGAACGTCGCTTTGACCGTGTAATTGCCGGTCACTCTGTTGGCAGGATTCCAATAGGTCACCGCTGGCCCAGTCGTGATGTGCAGGACGTCGCCCTCCTGGGCGAATTTCGCGTTTCGAAGCGCTTGCCCTGCGCTCTCCTCATTGGCGTCGATCTTCCCGGCCCAGCCCGGCACGGTAATACCGCCTCCTTGAACAACGCGGGAGGCTTCCGGCCGATCCTGGGAACGGAGCAGGGCGGCGACCAAGAAGATAGCTGCGGCAAAGGTGTAAGCGCCGACGACACGCATAAACTGTCTTTTTCACGGAGAAAGCCGCGAATACACGATTATAAACGCTCCCACTGGCCTGGTGTCGATGGACGTAACCGGCACCTGGCTGTTCGTGACGATCGGCGTATTGCCGCCCGGCGACCCGGAGAATCGGGAAACCAGCGCTGTCGCGCCCATTAGTGCGACTTCTGTGTAGCTCGTCGGACCTGCGCGGCCCGCCTGTTAGAAACCGCTCTCACCCGTCAAAGAATGCAGCAGTGCAAACGGTTCTTTCTGCTCGGGTGCCACCAGCAACGCGCGCAGCGGGTCCTGACTCGAAGCGCGCAGGAAGGCCACGGCGCTGTCCACGCGGTTCGCGCTGTCCACGCGTTCATAAACTTGCCGCGATGGTGCGACGATGGCGCGCCGGATAAACCACGCGGTGGCTCGGCAGGCCGCCAAAGCAATTTCCCGACGTGGCCACGATGCAGATACCCGCCTCATAGGCCGCCTTCGCCGCGTCGTTCCACGCGCTCGACGGCAACCCGCCCATGCTGATCGAGATCACGTCGCCGCGCTGCTGGATCGCATACTGCACGGCTTTAGCGAAATTGCTGGTGAAGAACATCACCACCGAGTTGGCGATGCGCAGCGGCAGGATGTCGGCATGCGGGCATCCGCCGAGACACCTGTCCCCCGAGCTGCGGTACCTGGCTACCGGCGAGGATGCCGATGGTTCCAGTGCCGTGGCCCGAAGTGTCGAATATCCCGCCGCCGTCCGGGTCCTGCGAATTGTTCGGGTTTCCGTCGGCGTCCACGAAAGTGCGTTCAAGACCGCTGAGTATGTTTTCGGGTTTCGGCCACCTGGCGGCTTCCAAGTATACATTGGAAGTCACCAATTCGGTGTCTCTATTTCCAGCAAATACGGTAAATATGTCAGTCCGATGAATCACCCGGCGATCGCTTCGGCATGGTTTCGCCGCCCCGCTGGCCGCATTATCCCGCGATTGTGACCGCCGACCGAAGCAGAGGGACCAACATCGCTCAAGCGGATTCCTCAAGCGGATTCCTCCTTGACCTTGTCGGCAATTATTGATAAGATCCCACCCGATTCTTAAATTTGCGGAGGTCTTATGGCCGATCACAACGACCCCAATGCGGTTAATCATATTTTTTCGGACATCGACTACAGCCCCGCCGATCTTTACGATTTGTTCGGATGGCCCACGGCTCAGGGTAAGAATGTCGTGTTCGCGTTGACATTTGCCTCTGCGCCCGCCGCCGGCGTCCTCGACGCCGACCTCCTCTATCGCCTGTTGCTGACCAGCCATCCGAGAGTCGCGTGGCCGGACGCGAACGAGATAAGTCTGGACTCCGTATCGCGCTACTTTGAAGCAGTTAAGGAAAAATATCTCGGCGAGTTGAAGACCGCGGAAATCCGGGTTACCGTGGAGACCGCCGGCAGCGCGAGGGTGAAGTTTCTCGGCTTTTCGTGCGGCGATTTCTCCACAACCGTGGAGGCGAACAAGGCCGTCTCCATTCCTACTCCGGACGGTCAGACGATCCAGGCGTTTATCGGCGGGCGCGACGACGCGTTTTTTAACGACTTGACCGGCTTTTTCCGTTCCATCAATTACGCCCCGCAGTTCTATCACGTTCCACACACCATGACCGAGGCGCGCGAGTTGCCCATCCCCAAGACGTTGCTTGAGCTGGAGGGTAACGACCTGTTCAATTACCGTCCGGATATGCCCGAGTGGGGTGTCACGCAACTGGACGGCACCACGCCAAAATTAGATCTACCGCCCGGACCCTGGACGTGGAACGGCGATAAATTCAAAAAGGACGCCGATGGTAACTTTCGCTTCGTGTACGACGGACGGGACTGCCGCGCGAAACAGAATTGCAACGCGATCGTCCTCGAAATCCCGCACTCTTTTATCACGTCTGCAACGGCGGAGAACCGCCTGGTCAACGCGTGGGGCGAGAGCTGGGTGCGCAAAGCGGCCCACAAGGTCGAGGGCATCCCCGACGAGCCCTCCTGGCTCAAACATCCCTGGAAGGCGGTCCGCGATAAGGAATTGGACGACGAACTGAGGAAGTACAAGCTGGTCGATACGGATGGACAGCCTTTCGCCGACGCCGCCTTAAGCGAACGCGAGGACGACCGTCAGCTGGGCGCCAACAACTTCTGGCTGGGGCCGCATTTCATCAAACGATTGGCACATTTGGGCTGGGGGTTCGGTCCCTCGATCAGCGCTTTGGGTTTAAAGACCTCGTTCGACCACGATAACTCGCCGGTTTCCGTGCATAAGACTTATGACCTGGTCGCCACGGCATTCCCCCGCGTCGCAGGGACGCTTTTCCAGAAACTGAACATGCCGGATTCCTCCTGGAACCCCAAGGGCCTGCCCATACCGTTGCGGAGGCCATTTGAGATTTTTATTCCAAATGTCTGCGCAGTGGATATGGATACCACCGGCAGCTGGCCCTTCGGCCGCCGCCTGGAAGATCAGGTGGCGACACGCTTTCTCTCGATGTTCCTGGACATGAATGCCGAATGGAATGGCAGGCCCTACCACATCGACCTGCTCGGCGAACAGGCATTATGGGACAGCGCCCCGGTCGTCCCGAAGACCCCGCCCAATCCGCTGAAGAACGACAAGGAGTTCCTGGATCGATTCCCGTATCTGGCCGAACCCTGGCCGGAGAAGTGGTGAGAGGCAATGGCTAGCCAGACCGCGGCGCGACCACCGCGCCTCCCGGGATATGCACAGGAATTGACTCGCGCTGAATCGGATATCGCCAGCCTCGAGTCGCGGCGTCGAAGTCATCCCAGGGATCTGGAGAAACGCGTGCGCCTAGTTTACCGGTTGTTCCACCGTGCTTCGTTGACCGGCAGCATGGCCCACTTCGAGGCAGTGAATGCGGCCATCCGCGAGGCTCTCGACGAGTTCGGGCCGAGGGAAGACGTGTGCCTTCTAAAGGCCAACCTGGACTTTCGCTTTCACCGTCTCGCGGAAGTGCGGCAGGATCTGCAGATGTGCCCACTGCTTTCCGGCCGGTTCGAAGGACGAGTCGTGCTCGCGGATCTGGACTTTCAGGAAGGCCGCTATGAAACGGCCAGGCTGAAGCTCGAGCGGCTTGTCGCGGAAAATCGCACCTGGGACAACCTGGCGCGGCTTGCCCACTGGAGGAGCAAGCTTGGCGATGTCGCTGAGGCCGACGAGTTGTACGACGAAGCCGAAGACGATCTGACCTCGAAACAGATGCGATCCTATGCCTGGCTGGAATTGCAGCGCGGCGTGCTGGCGCTCACCCATGGTCGCTATGTCGACGCACGGAAGCACTACCAGCGAGCCGATGAAGCCTATCCCGGCCACTGGCACACGGACGAGCATTTCGCGGAGCTTCTGGCCGCGGAAGGAAAGTTCGATGAGGCCGCCGCGTTGTTCCGGGACGTCATCGCGCGGTGTCCCAAGCCCGAGTTGCAGCAGGCGCTCGGTGAACTTTGCGTGTTTTGCGGCCGGCCCGAGGCGGCCGGGCCCTGGTTCGACAGCGCTCTCGCGGCATATCTGGAATCCGTTGAACGTGGTGGCGTACATTATTTTCACCACCTTGCCGATTTCTATGCTGACGCGCGGGAGGAGCCCGCCAAAGCTGTGCGTTGGGCGCGCAGGGATCTTGAGATGAGATCGAACTTCTCAACTCAGGCGGCGCTGGCCTGGGCTCTTTACCGTGACGGTCAGCTTCCAAAGGCCACGGAATACATCCGTATGGCGCTGTCTTCAGGCGTGCAGGATGCCGGTATCTTTTCGACCGCCGCAAGTTTGTTCGAAGCCGCCGGAGAAACTGCGGAAAGCCAACGCTACGCCGAGGCGGCGTTGCAAATCAATCCGAAGCATCAGAACTTCCACATGCACCACTAACAGGCTGCGGAAAAACCAAGTAGGGGGCGTGATTCCGTCGCCGTGGAATTCGTTTTGTGAGTAAATTCGCGTCCCGGTGAGGCCCGAAGGGGCAGCACCGGGGCCATGGCCTGAGGCTTCAGGCTGCAGCTTGCGTC
>DASYXM010000083.1:0-201206 GCA_035934795.1 Bryobacteraceae bacterium
GCCTAGCAGGCTGCTGAAAAACGCGCGAGGTAAACCGCTCCCTGTGGTCGCGGCTCGGCAAGACGCTGTAAACACAAAGCGCCCACTGTGAGCCGCGACCACAGGGAGCGGTTATTAGGGGTTTTTCAGCATCCTCCTAGAGCGATCCGTCCGCATGCGCGGGTGAACGGTGCGCCGCATCGTTCTTCTGACATCCCGCGTAGCGCGGGACGCGCGAAGGGGGTGTTACAATGGACGCACGCCACCATCCTGGCCAGGTAGCTCAGTTGGTAGAGCGCAGCCCTGAAAAGGCTGGCGTCGGCGGTTCAATTCCGTCCCTGGCCACCATACTTTCAACAACTTACAGACACCTTAAACCCGAAACCTGTTCCATTCTGTTCCAATTCCAGAATCTGGCTCGCCGGAGTTTGTCTCAACTGGAGTGGAAACACATAGGGACCGCGCACGTTGGAACGGTGCTGGTTCAGCCTCGAAAACATTTCAATTGAGGTGAAAACCAGTGGAACGAAAAATCCGAGTGGCGATCTACGCCCGCGTCAGCACGGCTGACGGAAGGCAAGACCCAGAAAACCAGCTTTCGGAGTTGCGGCGTTTCGCTGCCACGCAGGGCTGGGACGTTACGGACGGGTACGTCGACTACGAGAGCGGAGGCCGGGCGCATCGCGCCGAATTCAGGCGGATGTTGGAGGACTCAACCCAGCGCAGATTTGATGTTCTGGTGTTCTGGGCGTTGGATCGGCTGACGCGAGAAGGCGCGCTGGAAACGCTCCAGTACTTGAATCGACTAAGCAGCTACGGCGTGGGATTTCGATCTTTCACCGAGCCCTACCTCGATTCGTGCGGAATTTTCAAGGACGCTGTCATTGTAATTCTCGGGGTGATCGCCAAGCACGAGCGCGTCCGGATCACGGCTGATGTTGGCCAAGGACAGCTTCGATCTGCGCCACGTTGAATTTGTTCAATCCTACGATCTTGGCTTGCGAGCGGAACAACGGTGGCACCACCATCCGAGCTTCCTCCTTGCTGGCCGCCTCCACGACGAGCCACGCGCAATGGACGCCGTCCATGCAGCCAAAGTCCGCATGGGACAGGAAATGGGAACCGGTGGCGAGAAGCACGTGCACTTCCCGGGCACAGGCCATGGTTTCTTCGGAATGCGGTACTTCGATGAGGAATTGTGACATGCTCTGAATCCTTTCCACGACTTGTGCGTGCCGCAATCGCGCGGCTATGCGCCAGCTCCGCTTGCCTTTTCATGCGCTCTTTCGATTTCCTTTGTGTTGCTCGGTAAGGGCACGATCATCGAAACGGTCTGCTTGTAGTGCCGGTACGCATCCCCGTGGAACCGAACCAGGTCGCGCTCCTCGAAGAAGATGCCCACAAAGATGTAACCCGTCGTCATCGCCGCGAACAGCAGATGTCCGGACGTCATTTGTGGCGTGGCCCAGAAGGCGACGATAAAGCCGAAATAGATGGGGTGGCGCACACACTTATAGAGACTTGGCGTCTTGAACTTCGGGTTCCCAAATGCCTGGCCCATGGCATACTCGTATACCTGCTGGAGGCCGAACAACTCGAAATGGTTGATCAGGAAAGTCGCCACCAGCACAATGAGCCATCCCGCCAGGGAAAGAGCTCCGAGGAATATCGCAAAGGCGCCGTTCGGGACACTCCAGATGACGGCGGTCATCGGCTGCCACAGCCAAAACATGAGATAGAGGATGAGGCTGGCGAACAGCACAAAGGTGCTCCGCTCCACCGGCTTGGGAACGATTCTGGTCCACCAGTTCTTGAAGCCCTGCCTTGCCATGATGCTGTGTTGCATGGCAAAAAGTCCCAGCAGCGCGGAATTGATCAAAATGGCGGCTCCGGGCGAGCCCGGCTCCCCGGAATCGATGGATTTAGGAACCATCCAATTGCCCACGAATCCAATCGCGTAAAGAAAGCTTACGAAGAACAGGACGTAAGCGAGTGCGCCATAAAGAACTGCCGAAAGTTTTCCCATGGATAACAATTTCTCCTTGCAAGCATTCTGCGATGCAGAGGGCGCGCAGACAATGGATTCGGGATGAGGTGGAGGTGAGTTCTCGCTGAGGAACGTATAATGCTTCCTGTGACCCGCTTTCGATTCGGCGCGTTCGAACTGGATATCGAAAACGCCGAGTTGCGCCGGAACGGCGGACCGGTCAAGCTCCAACTGCAACCCTTCAAGGTGCTCGCCTTCCTGGTGGCCCGTGCCGGGCACACCGTCACTCGCGATGAAATTTGCCGGCACGTCTGGGCTGGCGAGACCTTCGTCGATTACGAGCAGGGACTGAACTACTGCATCCGGCAGATCCGCGCCGCCCTTGGCGAGGACCCGGCCAAACCGCGCTACATCGAGACCTATCCGCGCCGAGGCTACCGTTTTTTGAGTCCGGTGGTGGAACTGCCTCCGGGTGAATCCAAATCCGAGGATCGGATCATGCTGGCCGTGCTGCCGCTGGAGAATCTCAGTGGGAATCAGGAACAGGAGTATTTTGCGGACGGCCTGACGGATGAACTCATCACCGAGGTCAGTTGTCTCTGCCCGCAGCGGTTGAGAGTCATCGCGCGGACCTCTTCCACGCAATACAAGCGCACGACGAAAGGGATCGACCGGATCGGCCGCGAGCTGGGAGTCGACTATATCGTCGAAGGCTCCGTCCGGCGGAACAGCGACCGCGTCCGCATCACCGCCCAATTGATCCGTGTGAGCGATCAGACGCACGTGTGGGCGCATAGCTACGAACGGCAATTGCAGGACGTGCTCCTGCTTCAGAGTGAAGTGGCCACGACCATCGCCGCGCAAGTTCAGGTAGAACTTGTCCCGCAGCCGAAGCCGCCGGCCGTAGCGGAGCAGAGGGTCCCTCCGGAGGCCTACGAGGCCTGCTTGAAAGCCCGATTCCTGTGGGGACGCAGAACTCGTGACGACCTCTACCGGGCGCTGGAGTTTTTTTCGAAGTCGATCGAGAAGGCGCCGAATTACGCGCCCGCGTTTGCCGGGCTGGCGGATACCTACCTTGTGCTGCTGGATCATCGCCACATCGCGCCCCACGAGGCTCTGGCGCTGGCGATTTCGGCGGCCACGAACGCTCTCCGGCTGGATGACCGGCTGGCCGATGCTCATACTTCGCTGGGGCATGCGAAGCTGCACGAACTCGCGTGGGACGCAGCCGAACGCGAGTTTCAGACGGCGCTCCAGTTGAATACGGGGTACGCTCCGGCCTATTTTTACTACGCGAGCCTCCTGACAGGAGGCGGCCGCTTCGAAGAGGGAATCGCCGCGGCCCGCGAGGCCCTGAAACTCGACCCTGTTTCCACCGCAGCCGAAGCAAGACTCGCAAGGCTCCTGTACATCGCCGGTCGCTTGGATGAAGCGTTAGCCTCAAACCGGAAGGTCATCGAAATGGCACCGGACCTGCCAATCGCCTATGACGACCGGGGTCGGATTCTGCTGGCCCAAGGCGCTTACTCCGAGGCGATCGCCGCGCTGGAGAAAGCCGTTTCGCTCTCCCGTCGAAGCGGGCGATATCTCGCGTCTCTTGGATATGCGTTGGGCTGCATAGGCAAGGTGGATTTGGCCCGCGATATCCTCGCCGAGCTCACAGCTGCGTCCCAGCAAAGGCATGTCGAGTCGTTCGACTTCGCCTTGGTTCACGCAGGGCTGGGCGAACGAGATCAGGCGATCTCCTGGCTGGAGCGGGCTTGCGCGAAGCGCGACTCTCATCTGCCGCTTCTCGGAGTTGACCCGCGTCTGGCGGGCCTTCGCACGGAACCGCGGTTTGAGGCCTTGCTGAAAAGCGTTGGGCTCAGTCAAGCGCCTTGCTGAAGTCGTACTGTCTCCTCAATGGTTTCGCTACATCTCAGTCGAGTTGCCGGCCGGCATTGTCAGCAGCTGGCCTGAAACGGCGTTCTGGAAGACGTTGGATTTGGGTTCCGTCTGTGTTTTCGGCCATCCGGAAGTTATCTACTTAGCCGTAGTCGGCGACATGCCCGATTGCTCGTCTGCGCGGCACAGAATAATGCTTCGCCAATGTGCAGTCACAGCATTCCCACTACCTGAATTCCGGGCATCCTCAATTACATCGCGTATCAAGTGCCATCTACCCGCACTTCGCCTGTTACTTTGTAGTCGAGGAGTTCGATGCGCTCTCTTATCGGCGCGGGCTTGGATTCGGCGGTAAAGTAGAGTTATGGACACGGCGCCTGAGCACGGGCTCGACGACTTCCGGCTGGACCGCACGCACTTTTCCGTGGCGCGCTTGACGGACCCCGATGATGCGCTTGCGTATTGGTTGTCCCGTCCCGTTGAAGAGCGCCTGCGAGCACTTGAGTTTCTGCGAAGGACCTTCTATGGCTATACCAGCGCTAGCGAGGGCCTTCAAAGAGTTCTTGAAGTCGCTCAACTCCAACCGCGTTGAATATTTACTGGTCGGCGGCTACGCGGTCGGCATCCACGGCCACATCAGGGCCACCAACGATCTCGATATTTGGGTCGGCATGAGTCCGGAAAACGCCATCCGAATTCAGCGCGCGCTACTCGAGTTCGGGTTCGGCCCGGCGGGGCTCACCGTGGACCTCTTTCTTACCCGGAATAATGTGGTCCGGATGGGAGTGCCGCCCATACGGATTGAGATCCTTACCTCCATTTCCGGAGTCGACTTCGATGCGCGTTACGCCGAAAAAAAGATGATCCAGATTGAGGAAATGGCGGTTCCCGTGATCAGTCTGGCTCGTCTGCGGCAGAACAAGGCGGCCAGCGGGCGGGCGCAGGATCTGGCGGACCTGGAAAATCTGCCCAGCAGTGAACCCTGGCAGTGCGGTCACAATAATCCCATCGCCTGAATTTCGAGCTTTTTCAATCACATCGCACATCAAATTCACCCGTCTTTCGCACTTCGTCTGGTACTTTGTAGCCGAAGGAGTTCGATGCGCTCTCTTATCGGAGGGCTCGGACCGGCCAGGAACGGTTTTCTAGATAAACTGCGAGGGCCTGCGTGCGATGAGAGTTTGCCGGTGCTTTAACCGGCCCCAAGCCGCTGCGGGTTAAGACGGACAGCGCGCCGTGCGCGATAAACGACGGATTCTCCGCCGAGAGAGTAAAAAACGGCAGGGGGCGCCCCCACTATACGTGTGTCCTGGGTTTCTAATGAGTGTATTAACTGTGTCGGTTCTACCGAACCGCGAATGCCCGTTGAGCGGGCCGGGCTTGAGCAACGCCGTCGACGTGCCGCGGGCCGCCAGGCCTGCTGATCCGAGAGTTCCGCAGGACCCGAAACCCGGACAACTCGGCTCGGGCACAGCTATTTCCCCGCCAGTTGTCGCAGCACTCGTGTCTTCTATCTATCATTCCCCAACATTGTCACCCCGAGCGCAGTCGAGGGATCTGCTTTTTAGTAGGCAAACGAGAGAACTGTGCAAAAAACGCCTACTTCCCCGCCAGTTGTCGCAGCACATACGGCAGAATTCCGCCGTAACGATAATAATCCGCTTCCACCGGCGTATCGACGCGCACCTGCACTTCAAATCTCGTGGTTTTGCCGTCCACCGCCGCCGTGACCTTCGCGCGCGTCTTTCCCGCTGAGCTCACCGCCGCCGGAATCCCCGTGATCGAATACGTCTCAAACCCCGTCAGCCCCAGCGATTCGCGATTCTGCCCGTCGACGAACTCGAGCGGCAGCACACCCATCCCGACCAGGTTCGCGCGATGAATGCGCTCGAAGCTCTCGGCGATCACGGCCTTCGCGCCCAGCAGCAGCGTGCCCTTGGCGGCCCAATCGCGCGAAGATCCAGTGCCGTATTCCTTGCCCGCGATCACGATGAGAGCGGTGCCTTCTTTCCGATAGCGCACCGCAGCGTCGTAGATCGTCATCTGCTCGCCCGAAGGAACGTGCTTGGTCCAGCCGCCCTCGGTGCCGGGAGCCATCTGGTTGCGCAGGCGAATATTGGCGAACGTGCCGCGCACCATCACTTCATGATTTCCGCGGCGCGCGCCATAGGAGTTGAAATCCCCCGGTTTTACGCCCTGGGCGATCAAATACTGCGCGGCGGGAGAATCCTTGGCGATGTTGCCGGCCGGCGAAATATGATCCGTGGTGACCGAATCGCCCAGCATCGCGAGCGCCCGCAGCCCCGCGAAATCCTGGACGAACGTCGCTGGATCCGCCATTTCGTCGAAATACGGAGCTTTCTTGATGTACGTGGAAGAATCGTCCCACGCGTACAGATCGCCCGCCGGAACGTTAATCGAATTCCACTGCGCGTCGCCCTGAAATACTTCCGAATATTCCTTCTGGAACATCTCGCGGCGCACGCTTTTCGTCACCACCGTCTGAATTTCCTCGTCGGACGGCCAGATGTCGCGCAGATAAACGTCTTCCCCAGCCGAACTCTTCCCCAGCGGATCTTTCGTAAGATCCACATCCACGCGCCCCGCGAGCGCGTACGCCACCACCAGCGGCGGCGACGCCAGGTAATTCGCCTTCACCAGCGGGTTCACACGGCCTTCGAAATTGCGATTGCCGGAGAGCACCGCCGCCACCGTGAGCTTTCCGGAATTCACGCCCGCCGCGACTTCCTCCGGCAGCGGGCCGCTGTTGCCGATGCACGTCGTGCAGCCGAAGCCCGCCAGATTGAATTTCAGCGCCTCGAGCGCCGGCAGCAGGCCCGCGTCGGCAAGATAATCCATCACCACTTTCGATCCCGGCGCGAGGCTGGTCTTCACCCACGGTTTCGATTTCAGCCCCTTTGCGACGGCCTTTTTTGCGAGCAGGCCCGCGGCGATCAACACCGAGGGATTCGACGTATTCGTGCAACTGGTGATCGCGGCGATCACCACGCTGCCGTCTTGAATGGTCACTTTGCTCGCACCGTTGCGGCTTTGCACGGGCACGGAAATCTCCACCGTCCTCGGCGCGGCGCCCAAACCATCCAGGAAATTCCGCTTGACGTCCGGCAGGTCGATGCGATCCTGCGGCCTTTTCGGCCCGGCCATCGACGGGACCACGCTCGCGAGGTCCAATCCGAGCGTATCCGTATAGACCGGATCGGGAGCGCCGTTGACGCGGAACAATCCCTGCTCCTTCGCGTAGGCTTCCACCAGCTCGATCCGCGACTCGGGGCGGTTGGTCATGCGCAGATACGCCAGCGCTTGCTCGTCAATTGGAAATACGCCGATGGTGGCGCCGTATTCCGGAGCCATGTTGCCGATGGTCGCGCGATCCGCCAGGCTCAGATGATCCAGACCGTCGCCGTAAAATTCGACGAACTTGCCGACCACGCCCTTCTTGCGCAGCATCTGCGTCACGGTGAGAACCAGGTCAGTCGCCGTTGCGCCTTCCGGAAGCTTGCCCGTCATCTTGAAGCCGATCACTTCGGGAAGCAGCATCGTCGCGGGCTGGCCCAGCATGCAGGCCTCGGCTTCAATGCCCCCGACGCCCCATCCCACCACGCCCAGGCCGTTGATCATGGTGGTGTGCGAATCCGTGCCCACCACCGTATCCGGATACGCCTGCCCGTTCGCCGTCATGACAACGGACGCAAGGTATTCCAGGTTCACCTGGTGCACGATGCCGGTATCCGGCGGCACCGCGCGGAAATTCTGGAACGCCGATTGTCCCCAGCGCAGGAACGCGTAACGCTCGCGGTTGCGCTGGAATTCGAGCAGCGCGTTCAACTGGAACGCATCGGCGGACCCGTAATGATCCACCTGCACCGAGTGATCGATCACCAGATCCACCGGCACCAGCGGATTCGCTCTCTTCGGATCGGCCCCCAGCTTCGCCAGCGCGTCGCGCATGGCCGCCAGATCCACCACGCAGGGGACGCCGGTGAAATCCTGCAGCAACACGCGCGCCGGACGGAAATTGATTTCCCGCGCGGCGGCGTGCGTGTCCCACTGCGTCACGTATTCGATGTCGGAGCGCTTCACCGTGGAGCCGTCCTCGAAGCGCAGCAGGTTTTCGAGCAAAATCTTGATCGAAAAAGGAATCCGTTGCAGATCGAAGCCGGCCTTCTCGAGCGCCGCAAGGCGAAAGATCTGGTGGGTTTGGCCGCCCGCGCGAAGCTCGCCCGCGGCCCCAAGGGAATTCTTGGTTGTCATGGGGGTCGCTTCCTATTTTAGCAGCGTAGCGCTATCGCCGAGATTGAATGAGGTGACCGGGCGCTTCTGGTCGCTGGGGCCGCTCCTTTTTTCATGTCACATGGTGCCTAACGGCCGGTCGCAGCGGGCGTTAGCACCGCTCCTTGACGAGCCTGTGTGGAAAGTCGATGCTGAACCGCTCCCTATGGTCGCGGCTCGGCGTAGGCGCGTGTTGAATCCAGATCCCTCACAGAGCCGCGACCTTAGGGAGCGGTTCAGCGCTGCTGTTTTCACGCAGACTCTTACAGTCGCGGCTCAGAATGCAGCGTTTCCGAGCCGCGACTGTTATGGAGCGGTTGCCAATATGTCTCACATAGTGAGGCCCTTTTTGATATACAATTAGAGCCATTCCAAGCAATTTCCAGTCAAATTCCAGAACCCGCAAAGTAGGAGGCAATCGGTGCGCTTCGTTGGCCGTAGCAAATTATTCCTCGGACTGCTCGCCGGTGGCCTCTCGCTCGAAGCGGCGGGAAGTACGTACGGCAAATTACCGCTCAGCTTCGAGCCAAACCAAGGCCAGACCGACGCGCGGGTGAAGTTTCTCGCGCGAGCTTCCGGCTACACGCTGTTTGTGACCGCCGACGAAGCCGTGTTCGCCGGTCGCGATGGATCGGTGGAGCGGATGAAGATGATCGGCGCGAAGCGGAGCATGCGGATGGAGCCGCTGGATAAGCAGCAGGGCATCAGCAATTATTTCATCGGCAACGATCCTTCCAGGTGGCGCACGAACATTCCCAATTACGGGCGCGTGGCCTTGCGAGGAGTGTATCCGGGGATCGATCTGATCTTCTACGGCAACGAGCGCCAGTTGGAATACGACTGGGTGGTGGCTCCGGGCGCCAATCCGAAACAGATCCGCGTGAAGTGGGAAGGCCTGAGTCAGGTGACGAAGAACGCCAGCGGCGACCTGGTGCTGAGCGCGGCATTGAACCAAGAGTTGGTCCAGCGGAAGCCGGTCATTGTCCAGGAAGGGAAGCGGATCGATGGCGGATATACCGTGCGCGGCCGCGAGGTCGCATTTGAGCTCGCCAAGTACGACGCCGCGAAGCCGCTGGTGATCGACCCGGTGCTGGTGTACTCAACCTACCTGGGCGGCAGCGCGGTTCACGCGATTTTCGTTCTCGTCGGGACGCCGGACAAGAACTCACGCACGCTGTGCGGCTGCCAGCCCGTCGCTTTCATCAGCTCCTTCAGCGTGGTGAGCAACTTGCCGAAGTGAGGGAGCGTGGTGAATTAGGACTGCGCGAGTCTGGGCGCTCGTCAAAGCCCGGCGGCTGCGATTTATGGAAACCTTTGGATCCGCTTACGACGCAGAAGCGTCAAGGCGGCGATTCAATAGCCCGGGGCGATCGAGAGATCTATTGTTATCCCGCCTCAAGTGCTGTTGAATGGGGTGTGATTCAATCCTCGGTGGAAACGCACACCGAACGCATCATCCGGCACTCGGAGGTGATGGCCCTTGTCCGGGCCATTCGGTCGGGCACCGCGCCGCGCATCGGAGACCGCGTCGACTACTTCATCGAGGTTCCGGCAGCCCTCGAACGCCGCGCCTTAGCGAGGCCGCAGAACCAAGCGCAGAAACCATATCGATTCAAGGTCGAGCAGTGGCATCTGGACGCGGCTCGCGACGTGTCGGATTCGACGAGCGGGCGGTGACGCTTCGAAACGAAGCCCCATCTGTTTGGCCGAATCACGGCTGCGGCGCCGCGGTCTGCAGCCCGGCCACCAGTGCGCCCAGCGCGTGCAGGCTGGCGGCGGAGGCCCCATTCATCACAAAGATCTCGACCGCGCTCCCCGGCGTGGAACCGAGGTTCCTGAAGCCGTGAGGAGTACCGCCTTTGATGTAGAATGCCTGCCCCACCGGCGCGTCTACGGGCTTGTCGGAGCCGATTGTAATCTGCAGTTTTCCCGTCAGAGGAATAAACAGGTGAAACTTAACGTCGTCATGCTGATGGATCGCGCGATTCGCCATCGGCTTGAGTTCGACGCGGATGGCGCGAACGTCCTGGCGCTCCCATAGCCTGACGGGAGCGTACCCCTGAGCTGCCCGAGCAGCCTCTTTATCTTTATCGGCGTCTTTGCCCTGGGCGGGCGTCTGGGCCGAAGCCGGCAAGCACAACAGTCCGGCGATCACGGCCATTCCTGCAGCGTATCTCAACATGGATTCATTCCTCCTACGGCGTTTCATTATAGTGGACACGCTATCCGGCGTGCTTTCCGGCGAACTACATTGCTGGGTCGTTCTCCCAGCCGCGGGTGCGCCTCGACTCGTTGTCTGTTGCGTTCTAGGAGGATGCTGAAAAACCCCTCATAACCGCTCCCTGTGGTCGCGGCTCATTGTGGGCGCTTTGTGTTTACAGCGTCTTGTCGAGCCGCGACCACAGGGAGCGGTTTACCTCGCGCGTTTTTCAGCAGCCTGCTAGTGGCGTGACCGGTCCGTCACGTCACTTAGACTGGGTCCCAGCTGCGAGAGCACGTGCACGTCTCCGCGCCATGTTCCCGCAGAAATCTCTCCAGTTCCGCAGCATTCAGGCCGTTCTAGGACCGAGGTCGCGGAGACGGAAAAAATTGCTTAAAAATGCGAGTGCGGAAACGATTCTTCGCCTCGCCCGGAGCCTTTTCGTTGACTGAAGCTGAAGGAGTTTGCGCTGCTCTTGATATTGGTTGCTCGATTGCAACCCTGGGCTTAAGGAAGGAGGTTCACCATGTTTCTACGGGGGCGCACGACCTCTGATCTCGTTCTTGGCCTTGGGTTCGGTGTCGCGGCAGGGTGCCTAATGGGCGTGTTGTATGCGCCGCAGGCGGGCCGAAGGACCCGGCGCCAGGTGGTTTTCGCCATGGAGGACGCTAGCAAGTGCATCCGCCAGATAACTTCGCGCTTAAACACCGGAGCTGACGAGTTGCTTGATCGATGTAAGGCCGCGATCGAGAAGGGCAAAGGCAAGATTGAATCCGCAATGGACGCGGGGCCTGACCTCCTCCGTGGAGCTTGGCGCGAACTGCGGCGATGAGCCAGCCTCTGAAACCAGGAGGAGCCTAAATGCTTAGGGAATGGATATGGGGGGAACATCATCGACTACACATCGTCGAGGAGTGGCCCGACGGTCCTTACAAACAGGCGGCTCTCGCAGCGATACGATCTACATTAGGTAGCCTTTTGCTGGATTTTAGGGCGGCCGCCCACCACCCGGTGTGTGCTATCTGCGACAGTCGCAGGCGGGCCACCGTTGTCCTCGGTTCCTTTAGTGCCCGGTGGAGCGGGACCGACGACCAGCAGTCCTTGGCGGCTTGAGAACGGTCCGCTAAACTGCAACCATCGTTTCCGCTTCTCGTGCAAAATCATGTCAGCCCCGTGGAGCAGATTCTTGACCGGCGCCAACTGTCAACTGCCGGATCGCTGAAACATTTCTTCGTCCGATTCGATCTCACTTTCGGACCCTGGCCGCACAGCAGGGCCCATGGGCTGCCGGGTATATCACTGGCGGTGAAACACACGGTGTACCCCACAGCACGAGGGGTGGCACTTCTTCCTCCGAGTGTGCCACCCTGAAACCCCCAGTGTGGGCGCACAGGTGGCACGACTCTTGAAGGGCTGCGATTCGAGATATCGCACCCTTTCACGCCGGAAAATCGGAGATCTCCATGGTTGTCCGTGCACACCGCAAGGTGCCCGGGCAAGGAGTAGTATTACCTTCTATACCTTTTCGCTTACCCGTGGGCCAGGGAGTCTCCTGCTCAAATGGCCCAGGATGTGCTAATGCTAGCGGACTAGTATTGTATGCCCAGCGGTCGCTGTCTCTAAGATTCGCTTTTTCAATAGCTTACGAGTCGTGGGGGGGGGCGATCTGTGGAGCAGACCGTGAGTTGTCAGGTCAGATATCCGCGGGCAATATGCAGGAGATGCACGTGCCAGCAGAAATTACGCCCCCAGTTGATGCGGTACGCCTCATCGAGGTGTTGATCGTCGAGGATAACGAGATGGATTTAATCTGGACATCAACGGCACTCCGCGATGCCAGGGTCCCTAACCACATCAGCGTGGTATGCGATGGGGAGCGCGCGCTGGCGTTCCTCAGGCGCGAAGGAGAATATGCGGACGCCCCGGCCCCCGATATCGTTTTTCTCGATCTGAGACTGCCTCGGGTAAGCGGTCACCAAGTTCTCGCAGAAATGAAGGCCGATCCACGGCTGCGGTCCATCCCGGTCGTGGTGGTGAGCGGTAGCCGTGCTGAAGCCGACGTCGCCCGTGCTTACGAAAAGCAGGTCGCCGGCTACATCGTAAAGGGAGCGTCGAGAGACGACTACCTCACGGCTATTCGGGCCGTAAAGGAGCTCTGGTTCCATAACGTGGTACTCCCCTCCAAAAGAGCAGGATCTGCCTCGTAGCGGATACATTGCCAAACCGGCAACCGACCGAAAATCAGCCAGATCAATGCCGGCTGCCCGGCAATTCTTACAACGTAGCGGCAATCGCTTCTGTCGCGGTCGCGGCCAACTCTCTGAATCCGTGAAGCAGAATAACCTGCGTCAGATCGTTGTCGAAAGACACGCACAAGTTCCCCCGGGCCGAAGTCAATCACCGAGGTACATGACATGACAGTAGGTGCCGAGCCTCACGTTGTAAGCGAGGTACCAGCCAGGGTGATCGGGATCCTCGTAGATTACGATCTCGTCGGTATCCCACAGCCAGTCGTCGATGAACCCGTAGTCGTAAGGAGCGACGCTAAAATAGAAGCTCCCAAATCGAAAGCGCTCCCGGTTACCGCCTGAGAGGCGAAAGACGTGGCGTGGCCCAAAGCCACCTGTGAAGCGCCCGTGTTCCCAGGGACGATCCAGGTGGTAGTGAGCGTCGTTGCGGCCGCTGTCATGTCCGACCCAATTACCGTCGGCGTGGACATGGGGCGTCTCGGGATGCCCCGGCATGTCGGGACCCCTGCGGTTTTCCAGGCCATGGCTCGGTTGACGATTCTCCGGGACTTGGCTCGGTTGACTCTCCTGAGCGTGGCTCGATTGACGGTTTTCCTGGCCATGAATCGGTTGACGAGGAGCAGCAGGAGCGGGGCCGTGCTCGGGAATGTGTCCTGCTCCAATTGCATTGCCTCCGTGCGGCTCACCGCGCCTCTCCTGCGGCCTCTCTTGCGCAGCCACCGAGGCAGACAACAGTAACAATACCGCAAACAGCTGGATAATCATTTTCATATTGCCTCCAAATCGACCTGATTTGAACTCGAGGTTTTCGCGCTCTCGGTGTGAAACCGAACGAATCGAGCACAACCTCGATCGAACATCCGTTCTGAAGGTCGCGTTTCAACGCCCAGCCGGCGATTTTCGCCTATGAGCCTCAGTGTGGAAGTTTGAGATTCACCACCTGCGTCCACACTCCGGCCGCCTTCAACACCCACACGCAGACGACAATCGTCACGAACACGTTGAGAATCTTCTTAATGTTCTCCGCCATCGGAATGAAGGCATTGACGAGCCACATCGCCACTCCAATGACGATAAGGGTTAGCACGATTTGCATCACGGGCATAATTCCTCCCCTTCAGGCAAGAGCGGGTGCAGCGGCATCGCCATGCCGAAAGCGCACCGCCGCACCCTATGCGGGCTAGCTTTTACTGCCAGGAACCCGGCATCCAAACGTACCCTCCGGCGGTGGACTGCCAATGTCCCGGCACATAGGTCGCACCCGGGCGAGGAATCCTCGACCACGTCGCGGGCACCCACACGTAGCGGTCGCCCAGCCAGTTGTAGTAACCCTCGACCCTGATGTAGTCAGGACCCGGGCTGGGCTCGATCACCGTGGACACCACGGGTGGCGCAGGAGTAGCCGGCACTGTAGTGACTACGACGGAAGACGGGGCGGGCGCGGGCGCAAAAGCCGCCGGCGCCGGAGTAGTGGGCTGCTGGGCCACGACGACCTTTCCTCCGCCGCAAGCGGTCAACAGGATCACTGAGGCGATGGACACGAAAGCTACTTGAGTTGCGAGTTTCATTTTCGGTCCTCCTACAGTGATGGAGGGAGGAATCGCCGTAGCGGTTTCAAAGTTTAATTTCGTAATTCGCGATCGCCTGCGAAACCGAATGAATTGGTTAATTAATACCAAGCAAGAAATTCCGCCATTACGAAAACTCAAGTAAAAAGTACGACTCTCCCAACTACGGTCTTTTCGCAAGTGGTGATATCACGCGGCTTGCGCGCGATGGCCAGCAAGGTGCGACTACCAGCGCGTCGATCCGTAGCGGGCTTCGGCCCGACGACATCAGGGAAAGGAGTATTTCATGAAGTCGCATTTTCCGACCGGATCCGGAACGAAGCTGGCGGTGCTCTGCAGTCTTGTGCTGGCGATGGGCGCACTCACATTCCCGGCTCAGGCGAGCGTCTGGGATAAGAAGACCGTGCTCACGGTGGATCAGCCGATCCAGGTGCAAGACACCTATCTCGAACCCGGCACCTATGTTTTCAAACTAGCCGATTCGAGCTCGGACCGTCACATTGTTCAAATCTTCGATCGCGACCAGGATCACCTGATTAACACCGTCCTGGCGATTCCGAACTATCGCCTCCAGCCGACCGACAACTCGCGGTTCGCGTTCTATGAAACGCCACCGGGAACGGCGCGGGCGATGCGTGCGTGGTTCTATCCTGGAGACAATTTCGGCCAGGAGTTCCGCTACCCCAAGCAACTACACCAGCTGGTAGCGCTGCAAACGTCCGCACCTCTGCTTCCTCCTGAACCGCCGCCTCCGCCGATCGTGACGACACCGGCCCAGCCGGAGAGCGTCGCGAGTCCTCCTCCGCCGCAGGCGGTTAATGAACCGCCCAAGCAGGAGGAGCCGGCGGTAATCGCGCAGAACACACCTCCGCCGTCGCCGCCCGAAGTCGCGCCGGCGCCGGAACCGCCAACGGAGCTGCCCAAAACAGCGAGTCCGTATCCCTTGATCGGGCTCGGAGGGCTGCTCTCACTCGCCGCTTACGGCTTGCTTCGGATCAGATCCACAGCCTAGAGTAAAGGCGGAGTACGCGACGATGAACCGGCGCACCGCAGTCCACAAATTGATGACTGCCGGCGCCGGTTCCTTTTTTTCAGGCTGGTTGGCGGGCGCACCTCCGGCTGACGAGACGGAGATTTACGCGCTACGCAGCGATGTCATCCTGGTGCTCCTCGATGTCAGCGTAAAGAACAACCAGGGCCGCTTCGTTCCCGGACTTACGCAAGATAACTTCCGCGTCCTCGAGGATGGGAAGCCGCAGAAAATCGGCGTATTCGATTCCGAAGATCGACCGGTGACCCTGGGAATTCTGCTGGACGAGAGCCTTAGCATGACGCCTAAACGGCGGGATGTGCTGACTGCCGCTGAGACGCTGGTGGAAGCGAGCAATCGCCAGGATGAAGTGTTCGTTCTGCATTTCAACGACCGCGTGACTCTGGGACTTCCGCAGGATGTGCCGTTCTCGGGTAACTTCCAAGAATTGCGCGACGCGCTAGCGCGAGGGACCCCGGGCGGAAAGACCGCGCTAAACGACGCCGTTATGGCGGGGCTCGAGCACTTACGCCGAGGGCAGCGGGATAAAAAAACACTGGTGCTGGTCAGCGACGGCGGCGATACCGCCAGCATACACAGCCGCAGGGAGACGCTGAAAATGGTTCAAAAGAGCGTCGCCACAATTTACACCATCGGATTGTACGACCCGGACGATCCGGATCACGATCCCGGGTTCCTTCGGCAACTCGCGAGGATGAGCGGCGGCGAAGCGTATTTGCCTGCGAGTCCAAAGAGCCTGGCGCCCTTGTGCCGCCAGATCGCCAGGGAGATCCGGACGCGCTACACGATCGGTTACACTCCCGATCCACGTTCCGGAACAAACTCGCTGCGGCATGTCGAGGTACGCGCAGCCGCGCCAGGTCATGGCGCGTTGTCGGTGCGCACGCGGAGCAGTTATCTTTATGAAGACGGGCAGCTCGGAAAATAGGATTCGAGCTTGGACCAAGACGACGCTCCTGGCGACCGGCCTCATCGGCGTTGGCTTGTGGATTGGGTCCAATGCCGTTCCAGCCGTCTGGCAGAGCTGGGACAATTGGGCTTTCGATCGCGAGGTCCGTGGTGAGCCGGCCACGGCGACCGCGTTTCTAACCGAAAAGCGGCAACAGATCGCCGGGGCCGTTGCAAAATGGCTCGGATTGCCGGCGCCTGCGGAGCGCCCTCGTCCTACTCAGCCTCCCTTGGCACAGAGTCCGCCGCCCGGACCACCGCAGCTCGAGAACAACGCTCTCATCGGACGCCTCAGCGTTCCGCGGCTTCATTTGAATACGACTGTTCGGGAGGGAACGGGCCGGGATACTTTGACTCTCGCTGCGGGCCATATCCCGGGAACCGCGCTGCCCGGAGCGACGGGAAACGTCGCCGTGGCCGGCCACCGCGATACCTTGTTCCTCGGCCTCGCAGAGATCCGGAAGAAAGATTGGATTCGATTCGACACACTCCAGGGACGCTACGAGTACCAGGTGGCGTCCACTCGGATCGTCAGGCCACGGGACGTGGGCGTGTTGAGAGCGGGTGCCCACCCCGAGCTGACGTTGGTGACGTGTTATCCATTCAACTACATTGGTTCCGCCCCGGATCGTTTTATCGTTAAGGCGCGCCTGGTATCCGCTATTCCCTTGCAGCCGAGCTCCCCCAGCGAAGTTCTCCAAGACGCGCCGACCGCAAGCACGGAGCCGGCCGGTCCGTCCGGGGACCTTGCCCGCCGGGACACCGACACGGAAAATGGGCTCTTTTCCGTCGTCAAGCATCATAGCCGGGAGCTGGCTCCCGGAATCTCTCTGGGAGTTGACGACACCAACGTGGAGAGTGGTCAGGTGACCGGCTGGATGTGGATCATGCCGGATCGGCGCACGATCTGGCTGCGAGATCAGCCCGCGCAACGTCCGCTCATCTTCTACCAGCGTGGCGAGAGGCGCGAACTGCTGATTACGAATGTCACGAGTAATTCGGTAACGGGCTACTTGAGAGCCGGCGATAGGGCGCCGGCGCGCTAGGCGTTCGAAATGGCGGCGAAAGCGCGCCGGAAGTTACCGCCGAGAATCAGCTCGATGTCCTGGCGCAGATAATTTCTGCGAACCAGGCCTTCCGTCACATCATAAATCTTCTTGGCGTACTGCATTCCGTCCAGATCGCTGGTTCTGGGCGATCCCGATTCCCGGCCCTCCAGATCCACGTCGGTTCCCAAGCCCACGCTTTCGACACCGGCAACGGAGGCGACGTGATCGATATGGTCGAGGACGTCCTCAACGGTTGTTCTTCCCCCCGCCCGCACAAAAGGCCGCACCATTGTGATGCCGAAAACGCCGCCCTTGGCCGCGATTCTGCGAATAGCATCATCGGTCTTGCACCGCGGGTTGTTCGCGACCAGCGCCCGGCAATTAGAGTGCGTCACCAGAACGGGCTTAGAGGAGATCTCGACCGCGTCCAGCGTGGTTCGATCCGCGCAGTGCGATATATCCACAGCCATCCCGAGGTTATTCATGCGCGCGACGATCTCCGCTCCGAATTCGGTGAGACCGCAGCGCGGGTCGGTGGAGCCCCCGCCCAGCTTGTTGTCGTAATAGGTGAGCTGGGAAACCCGCTGCCCTATGCCATAGAAGAAATCGACATCAGCCGCGGTGCGAAAGTGCTGGGAGTTCTGCAGTCCAAGAATGATTCCCACTTTCCCCAGCGACTTAGCGCGTTCGATATCGGCGGGGCTGTCGATTCGGATGAACTCGTCGCCGTGCGATGCAATGAACAGGTTCCAGTTCGTGAGATCCCGTAACGAGGATGTGTAAACGTCCCCGGTGACGAAGCCAACCGCCGGATGGAAGATCGTGACCCCGGAGTCCTTCAGACGCTCGAAGTCCTCGGCCTTAAATACCGCCGGCTGGGATTGCCAGGCCATCAGCTTCCGATAATCCAAAGTCAACAGGCCGAGCATGTCGACCACCGCCGTCGAGCGAACCAACTCCAACGTCAGAGCCGAGTACTCCGCGGGGCCGTTTGCGAATGCGCTAAATCGGCCGCGACTGATAAAAGGCGCGCCGAGGACGTACACTCCGGCACCAAGCCAATCTCGACGGGAGATCACAGCAGGATTCTCAAGGGGACATTCCTAGTTTACCAGCGTCGCCAGCCGGTTGCTCGGAGGCGGACGGTCGATCCCCTTGCTCGGAAGACTCAAGGGATGGAAGGTACCGTGAAGAAGGGAAGTCAAGGCCTACGCACCTTTGCGAAACCTGAGGGCATAAGTCTTCCGGACTCAGCGCCGATTCACAGGCTACCACGCGAACTCTGCGTCCAGTCTTGTTTCTTGAAGCAGCGCTTCGATGTAGCAGCCTCCACACCAGCGTTCCATCAGGGCGCCGATGGTAATTCCACGGCGAAATTTGGCCGTTACGTCGTTTCTGAGTGCCGCCCAGCCATCCGCGTCGTCGTCAAAAACGGCATAACCCTGAGGCCCGGGTAGAGAACCTGGTTGTCGCGCATACACAAGGGCTCCGGGGTTGTGCAGTCTTCGAACCAGCGAATCCGATTGTCCCCAACCCTCGTGGCGCGCAATACTCTGCACTACGCTCTCCACCGCGCGGGCACGTGCCTCGGCGACGTCGGGTTGATTGACGCCCTGGGGCGCCGGGGCCGCCACCTCGTTGGGGAGTAGCAGGACGGCCAGTGCCGCCATGCGCCGGGGAGTCACTCGTCTATATCCTTCCCCGCACTAGAGGGGCTGGAATGCAGCGGCTCGCACGAGCGGGTTGGATTTCGCTCTGGCGATCGGCCCTCCCGAGAAGAATCAGCTGGCCGTCGGGCCGAATCTGGGCCAGATCTCCGGTCTTGAACATGTGGCTGCCAGGCTGGTCACTGAACGGATCGGCAACGAACCTCGCGGCCGTCAGCTCCGGTCGATGGCGATAGCCGCGAGCAACCCCAACGCCGCCGAGATAAATCTCTCCAGGGGTACCTGCGACAACGGGCTCAAGACGCTCGTCCAACAGGTAGACACGCGCGCCTGCGATGGCGCGGCCGATGGGGGGCAGGGTCTCCGGGCAAGCGTCTGGCAGGATACCACCGGACGTAGCGACTACTGTGCATTCAGTCCGCCCGTAACTGTTGACCACCTGGAACGGCAGATCGCGATGGGGATAATCGCGGAGCGTTTCACCTCCGCCCAAAAGAGTTCGGAGCGCGGTTTCGTGCGGCCACGTCAGGGAAATGAGACGCTCCGCGACCGCGGCCGGGACAAGACTGATCGTAATCTCTTTTTCCACCATCCAATCGCGGAGGCGCTCGGGAGAACGACGCGCCACGTCATCGGCCAATTGAACGCTGGCGCCGGCCGCCAGATAAGGCCACAGTTCCCAAAGGGCCGTATCGGAGCCGAGCTCCGCGACGTTGCTGGCGCGATCCGCCGGCGTAACGGCGAAGGCAAAGCGATGCCAGGAAATCAGATTCGCCAGACCGGCGTGCGTGATCTCAACGCCGCTGGGCTGCCCGTCAGAGTCCGTGGCGTAAATGACGTAAGCGAGATCGCGGGCCAAGATGCTGATCTTGGGAGGATGGTCGGGCCCGCCGGGGATGTTCGGGTCATCGAGAAGAACTACGTCACAACGGGATTCGGGAAGGCTCCGCACCAGATCGGAATTTGTCACCAGCACCCGCGCCCGAGAGTCTTTTAGCACAAAAGCCAGCCGCGCCGCCGGATATGCCGGATCCATCGGCATGCACGCGCCGCCCGCTTTCAAGATTCCCAGCGCTGCGATCACCAGTTCCAAGGAGCGCGGTAAACAGAGTCCCACGAGTACGTCGGCGCCGACTCCAAGGGACTGGAGATGGCGAGCCAACCGGTTCGCCTGGCAATCGAGCTCGTCGTAAGTTAGACGCCGGCTTCCCGCTTCGATTGCTGTTGCCTTCGGCCGCATGAGCGCCTGGTTCATG
This sequence comes from Bryobacteraceae bacterium, assembly GCA_035934795.1. Taxonomy (GTDB): domain Bacteria; phylum Acidobacteriota; class Terriglobia; order Bryobacterales; family Bryobacteraceae; genus Palsa-187. The sequence continues at coordinate 20,129 of DASYXM010000083.1, forward strand.
ATGGCGCTCGGAACGCTGGCGCTCCCGGGGCCCGGCGTGCAATGCAGGCGGGTAGCGCCCGTCCAGATAGAAGTTGCCATGGCCTACCTCAAGTTGTTAGATCCCCGACCGCCAGCTGCGAACGTCCGAGCGCCGTCTGCCATCTCCAATGCTTCACTTTGCAGCCGCGGCTGCGAACGGCAAGCGTTCCGACGTAACCCGCGCGGGGCTGGAAGTCGTGGAGCCAGCACATCTCACTCTCTCCCGTCGAGTTGTCGGCGCCGCGAAACACTGATACGGAAGAAATCAAAAGAGCTTCGATGTTCTCGAAATCGATCGTAAGGGCGGCTCCGAGTGCCTTCGCATGGGCTTCCATCCGGCTCCACGCCTGGAAAAAGGCTAGCTGGCGTTGCCGCTGCGGCAGCCCTTCGAGGAAACGAATCGCCCGCGAGGAGAAGAACCACCCGGAGATCTCCTCGGCGATGCCGGCCCGGATACGCTGCACATCCACTCCCACTGGCAGCTTCCTACTGACCGCGCACACAGCCACCCGGTGGGAACGCGTGAGATTGAAGTGAAACGCCCCGTTCATAAGCTCGGGTTCCCCCTTGGCTCCATAGTGCAATTTGAGGTCAGACGGATCGGTGTCGAGGTATCCGGCTAGAATATCTCTTCGTACACTGCATGAGAGAAGGTAGTGGTATCGCTCCCGATCATGAGGGAATCGTTTTGCCCGCCGGTGTTCGTCTGGACTCAAGGAGCGTTCGAGAGCGGGCCACCCTGCCACAACGCGGTCCAGATCCACTTTCCAAATATGGACTTCGTCATCTAGTAGTTCTGGCGGTTGACGAGTTGTCATCCAGGGATTGGCGGCGAGTGTTCTCAATGGGAGAGCTCCGGGGGATTCCTGACTCTGGTGCCCGTATGCGTGGCGGCCCCCGCGACTTATGGCGTTTCTAGGAACCATGACGTTCTCAAGCGCGCGACATTTCTCAAGATCAAGACGATATGGATACTTGGGGCGCCCGTTTTGGGGTCGTTCTCGCTTTCTTTGCGACGCTACAGGGCATAGGCGGTCGCAAGCTTAGAGGCTCACGGTTCCACCTGCGCTCGAGTGCCGTTGAGCAACGGACATGCCAAAGTCTACGAGCGGCCCAGAGGCAAGGAACGAACGTCGTTACGGGCGGGCGGCGATGTGCCGCGTCTGCCGTACCAGCCAAGCAGGAGCAGGGCATTTCCTTGAAAAGGAATCCCTCTTCCGGAGCCTCACGCCTCTACCAACCGCTTGCGTATGGCGTAGCGAATGATTTCGCTTCGGTCGTGCAGATCGAGCTTACGCATCAAGTTATATTTGTGAGCATCCACGGTCTTGACGCTCAAGTTCAACCTGGTTGCGACGTCCTTCAATGACTGCCCTTCGGCCAGCAGCACGAGAACCTCGCGCTCGCGGTCGCTCAGCGATTCGTAGCCGCCCTTGAAGTCCGCGGGCTGGGAAATATATTGACGGACCACGCCAGTGAGGACTCGGGGACTCATGTACTGCTGTCCGCGGTAGACCGTCTGAATCGCATAGACCAGTTGCAGAGGAGGCGAGTCCTTCAAGACGTAACCCGCTGCGCCCGCGTCCAGACATCGGGCCACGAGGTCCTCATCTTCATAGACGGTGAGAATCAAAGTCTTAACTTCGGGCATTACTTTTCGGATACGGCGCACCGCCTCGAACCCTTTGAGCACGGGCATCGAGATGTCCATCAAGGCGATGTCGGGGTGCAGGCGAATCGCCTGTTCCACGCCCTCCTTGCCGTCGGCGGCCTCCCCGACAACCTCCATGTCTAGCTGCGAGTTCAAGATCGTCTTCACACCTTCTCGAAAGAGGGCGTGATCGTCGCAAACCAGGATCCTGATCTTCTTCTGCATGCAACGGTTCACGGTTCTTCTCCCCCAGGGAGAGGAAGATCGACTTCAATGCGCGTCCCATGGAGTTTGGCCGTCGAACCGGCGACTTTGGAAACCACGTGAATCCTACCCCCTAGGACCTCGACTCTTTCGCGCATGGCGGTCAGGCCAAACGAACGGCTTCTGGGACGCGCCTTGATATCGAAGCCCACACCGTCGTCCTCAATCACCATGATTAGCACGGAATTCTTCATGCTTCCCAGGGACACCTTCACGTTCCTGGCGGAGGCATGCTTGAGCACGTTTGAGAGAGCGCCCTGGAGCAACCGGTACAGCGCAACCTGATGACTCGAAGGTATGTCTTCGGGCAAGTATCCTTCCCGCAGCGTCACGTTGATCTTGGTTCGCGCCGAGAACTGGCCGATATACGATTTAATTGCGGGTGCGAATCCTAGATCCTCGAAAACCGCGGGACCGAGGTCGAGTACCAGGCGCCGCACTCCGTCAATCGCATGCGATACCAGCGCAATCGCCTCGGCGAGACGCGATTGAAGGCCGTCAGTATCCGCCTTCGGCAGGTTCAAAGCGATCATTTCCAAATACAGCTTGAGTAAGATCAAGTCGTGACCGACTTCGTCGTGAAGATCCTGGGAAAAGCGGCGCCGTTCCTGTTCGTAGATCCGGGTGACATAGGCGGAAACCTCATGGCGGCGATCTTCACCTTCCGAAAGGCTCGCTTGCACGAGTGTCTTGTTCCCAGCCGCCCACTGGCCGGTATAACCGGATATGACCAGCAAACCCACCAGTGCGTCGAGCCGCGCCAGCGCCAGGATCGGAGTCGCGCGTTTCGGAGCCCGTTTGACCAGACATGGCAGGCAGATCTCAAAAAGCCGGTTGAGCGCCGTTATGGCATGGTCAAGCCTTACTCCCTTTTGCGCGAGCGCTTCGCCGAATTCCTGGATCTTCCGCCGAAACGAAGGGTACGAGGTCTCGCGAAGGCGATCCGCGAGCTGCGCAAAGTCGAGGGGCGCGCCTTCGATGAAGTCGTCAGCCTGCAGACCCAGCGCGCGGATCTCGCGATTCCAAGCAGCGGCGACTTCCTTGGAATTAGCTCCCAGGAGATCCAGCGCCTCGGCCGAGGGCCCGCGGATCGTCGAATAGAACCTTCGTTGCGAGATGCCCGGCATGAGGCGATGGCTAGCCGCGTCCGCGCAGGCGCCACCAGGCGAGTGTGTGCAACTCTTGTGCCGGTGCGGAAATGCTCACCTTTCCAGCTCGGGCGTTTCAACCGATTGAAGATAGGGGACTCGACAGGACCGCCCGATTTCTGTAAAGGAACCCCCATGCCACTCCTGAGATCCTAGCTGCCACTCCGCGACCGCTGGATCGCGGAGCGTGGAGCGGTGGACCGTGAGGCGCAAAGCTAGTCGGATTCGTGACATACATCTGCATCCTCCGGGCGGCTCTCGCTGAGTGGTCTTACCCGTGCATGGAGTGAGCCGAACGAAGGCAACTCTCGCGCACACGCGAGAGTGCGGTAGCTTCGTTCTCGTTCTATGGACTGGAAATCCGCTCAGGTCTTTACGCGCTCGCCTGCTTCCGCGGAAGGTTCTTGCGCGCCGATCCCAGGACCGCGGTGGTTTGCTCTCAGCGTGACCGTCCGTCACGAAAAGATCGTGTCGCAGTTACTACACAACAAAGGAATGGAGACGTTCCTCCCGCTCTACACGCGGCGCCATCAGTACGCCCGGCGCATTCGGGAATTCGAACTCCCCTTGTTCCCGGGATATCTATTCTGTCGCTCGGATCCCACGGTTCGGCTCCCTATCTTGACGACTCCGGGAGTCCAGCGCATCATCGGAGCCGGCCGAAATCCAATTCCGCTGGAAGACAGCGAGATCAACTCGCTTCAAAGGGCTGCCGATGCCGGGATTTCCATGGTCCCCCACCCGTACTGGCATTCCGGGCAGAAGGGCAGGATTGCGAAGGGTCCGCTCGCGGGCCTCGAAGGAACCGTTGTGAATGCGAAGGATTCGATCCGATTAGTGCTATCCGTGGGTTTACTACAAAGATCCGTTCTGCTTGAGATTGACGCCGAATGCGTGACCTTGGTGGAAGGCGCACCGGGCCGCACGCTTATTTGACGCCCGCCAGAGAACTATATACGTACTTCGAACGGATAAAATTCTCGAACGGTTCAACACCGCCGTGAAACGCGTGCACTTGCCACTACCCTTCATGATCCGGCTACTTGACGTTGCGGGCGCACTCGCCGCGCTCGTCTTGCTGGCTCCCGTCTTGGCGGTCGCCACCCTACTCATTTTGATTGATAACGGGAGGCCCATCATTTTCCGGCAGACCCGCATCGGCAAGAATGCCGTGCCTTTCCGGATCTTGAAGTTTCGCACTATGCGACCGACCATCGGCGGCTCCGCCATCACAACCCCTGGCGATGCGCGCGTAACCAGAGTCGGCGTCTGGCTGCGAACACTCAAAATCGACGAGCTTCCGCAATTGATCAACGTTCTTCGCGGTGACATGAGCCTGATTGGGCCTCGTCCGGAGGTTCCGGAATATGTCGTGGCCGATGACGATCGCTGGCGCCAAGTGCTGGAATTCCGGCCCGGCATTACGGATTTAGCAAGTCTGGCGTTCCGGAATGAGGAGGCGATTCTCGATACCGCTGACGATCCCGAGGCATATTACCGATTGGTCATATTGCCCGAGAAACTCCAACTTAACCTGCAATACCAGCGGACGAGGTCACTGCCGCGCGATCTCAAGCTCTTGTGGATGACCGTCCGATACAGTTTTTGCCCTTACGGTTTCGACCGCGAGCAAGTCGTTCGATCTCTCGGCGTTTAAACCCTGACTCCTGGGAAAGGAGCCCTAGCGGCGCTTCATGCAAACCCATTCATTCATTCCGTTCCATCTCCCGTCTATCGGCGACGAAGAAGTGCGAGAGGTAGAAGCCACGCTGCGTTCCGGTTGGCTTACCACGGGACCCCGAACAGCCCAGTTCGAGCGGGAGTTCGGCGCATATGTCCATGCGCGCAACGCGCTCGCGGTAAACTCCTGCACGGCCGGCCTGCACGTCGCCCTGGCCGCCCTGGGCGTCGGAAAAGGCGATGAAGTTATCACTACTCCGTTGACCTTCTGCTCGACGGTGCACACGATCGTTCACGTGGGCGCCAGACCCGTCCTCGCCGACGTGGGCACGGACGGCAATATCGATCCGCAAAGGATCGCACAGGCGATTACGCCGCACACCCGTGCCATCGTCCCGGTACACTTCGCGGGTCTCCCGTGCGATATGAAGGCGATCTGGAAGCTCGCCCGCGCACATGGACTCTTCGTGATTGAGGATGCCGCCCACGCCGCCGGAGCCCATCACGAGGGCAGTCCGATCGGAGCCAACGCAGCCGAGGGCGAAGACATGAGCGATGCCGCCGCCTTCAGCTTTTACGCGACCAAGAACATGACCACCGGCGAAGGAGGAATGGTCACCACGCCGAGGGAATCGCTGGCGGCGCGGATGCGGATCCTAGCGCTACACGGTATGAATCGCGATGCGTGGAATCGCTACGCCCAGCGGGGCAATTGGTTTTACGAGGTCGTCGACGCGGGATTCAAATACAATCTGACTGACCTTCAATCGGCCCTCGGGATTCACCAACTACGAAAGCTGGACTCCTTCATCGAAACGCGCACCCGGTACGCCAAAATCTACAACCAGGAATTCGCCGGCATTGAGGAGCTCGAAGTGCCGCCGGACAATCCGCGTGTGCGGCATGCTTGGCACCTTTACGTCCTGAGACTCAATGTGGATTTGCTGCGCATCGACCGGCAGCAATTTATCGAGGAGCTGCGCCGCAGGGGCATTGGCGTCAGCGTGCATTTCATTCCGATTCCGCTGCATCCGTTTTTCGCCAGGATGTACCTTTCTCAGCGACGCTGCCAGCGCGCCTTGAGTCTTTATCCCCGGATCGTGTCGCTGCCCTTGTATCCGGCCATGTCGGAGGACCAGGTCCTCTATGTCGCCAATGCCGTCAAGGACATCGTGGCCTCGAACAGAACTCGCGTCCACGCCGGCTGGAGCGAGGCTAGCTGAGCCCGCGCGATCCGCAACACGATGGATCACGCGGCCGAGTGGACGATTTGATAACCAAGCAGGCGCTCGGCTTCCTCGATACCTCCCTGAAGGTCCCCGACAGTCTTCATTTTAGTGAGATCCACGCCGATGGTGACGAGGGTCTGAGCGATTTCCGCAGAAAGACCGGTGACGATCACGGTTGCGCCCATCAAACGGGAGGCGTCGACCGTCTGGACCAAGTGGTTGGCGACAGTGGAGTCCACCGACGGTACACCGGTGATGTCGATCACAACGACTTTGGCGCGGTTCGAGCGGATGCCGCGCAACAACTGCTCGGTGACCTGGCGGGAGCGCTGGGGGTCGATCACGCCGATGATGGGAAGAATGAGCAGACGTTCCCGCACCTGCAGGACCGGGGTCGATAACTCGCGGATCGCTTCCTGCTGCTGGCGGATGATGCGCTCGCGTTCCTGCACGAAGCTCACTCCCACGGTGTTGGCAATGCGGTTGGCGGCGGGCTCGTAGGCGTCCAGCACGCGGTTTAGCATGCCGAAGTCGGTCTGATACTTCTTGAACAGGGAACGCGCCAACACGTCCCGCAGCAGGAGCACGATACCCAGCACCTCATGGGTTTCGACGCCCCGCGGAATGATGCGCTCGGAAAGGTCGCGCGCGTATTCCTGGAGCGCCTCCACCGCCCCCGTTTCCAGCACGGCCACGTAATTGTCGTAAACGGCGGTGGCTTCGACGAAGACTTCTTCTTGCGTCATCGCGGTGAGCAAGCGCGACTCGGTGATGCGGCGCGCCCATTCCTCGCGAAGTTGGGTTCGATTCTGGCGCAGGTGCGCCACGAGCTCCGTCAACAATGCCTGGGTCGTGGAATCGTTTCGGTGCCTGGCTGTCTGGGGTTCTGCTGGCATGAGTGGTTTCCTTTGCTGCTGGCGATTCATCGAAATGGTCTCCTCTGCACGACTACCCGGATCGATGGGTGTCCGGGACTGCGTCTCCGTTTCCGGTAAGGTTCCTGATCAGGTCCGCAATCTTTTCGGGCTCGACCGGTTTGCTCAGGCATGCGTTAAATCCGGCGGAGAGCGCGCGGTCGAAATCCACTTGGGCTCCAAATCCCGTGAGGGCGATCGCGGGAGTGCCGCGCAACTCGGCAGCGTCGCGAACGGCGCGAATCAATTCGTATCCGTCGACGATCGGCATCTTGACGTCCGAGACGATCAAGTCCGGCCGGTGGACTCGAGCGGCTTCGATTCCCAGCCGGCCGTTGGCCGCTGTGAGCACCGTGTGTCCCATCTTCTCCAGATCCGCCTTCATCAGAAAGAGGATGTCTTCCGAGTCTTCGATCAGTAGAATGCGAATCTTGTTCCCTTGATCGGCCATGAGGACAGCGGGCGCTTCGGTGCAACATCCTTCTTCCGTCCGCGCGGCCATAGGCAGTCGAATGTGAAATGTGCTGCCACAGCCGAGGCCCGGACTTTCGGCCCACACTCGGCCGCCGTGTACCTTGACGATCCTTTGCGCGATCGCCAAACCGAGCCCGACGCCCGACTGGGACGTGAGCCATGCGGCGGTCCCCTGCCGGAACGGCTCGAATATCTGCTCGAGAAACGCACCATCGATCCCGATTCCCGTGTCTGCGACTTCCAACCTTGCCTCTGCATCCGAAAGTGCCGTGCGGATTGAAATCAGGCCCCCGCTCTCCGTAAACTTCAGCGCGTTAATTAGCAAATTCATGACCACTTGTTCCAGACGCACGGCATCGCCAAGTACCGGTAGAGGCTCTGGAGTCAGGTCAGCTCTTAGCCTAAGCCCTCGCTCGGCCGCCATTTCCCGGGTTGCCTCGAACGAGACCGCGGCAATCTGGTTCAAGTCGACGAGCGCCCGCTCAATTTGAATCTTGCCCTCGGAGATCCTGGCCAGGTCCGTGCAATCTCCAATCAGCCTTGTAAGCGTCATGGCGTTCCTTTCCATGGCCCTCACGCCCTCGGCAAGGAGCGGATCCTGCGAGATCAAAGAGTGATTCTTGAACGTTCGCGTCCAACCGACAATGGGTGTGAGCGGGTTCCTTAGCTCATGTCCGAGGATGGCCACAAACTCATCCTTGGCGCGGCTGGCTCGCTCCGCCTTGTCGCGCTCGGCGACCACTTCCCGATAGAGGCGCGCGTTTTCCAGTGCCAAAGCACAACGGCGCGCGAGATCCTCCGCCAAAATCCGGTGCGACGACCGGTAATAGGGGCTGCCAAAAGGCGAAATTACCGTCAGAATGCCCAGCAGTCGATTATGAAAGTGGAGCGGAAAAGTCATCGCGCCGCCGCCGCGCAATCGGCGCAATAACGCGGCGTGCGAAGGCCCATCGGCCGCCCGGTTGTACCATTCTTCCGTCAGGGGCTGGACGATCTGGGGGTGATCCAGAAGCGGGCTACAGTCGCCGTTCGCGGTTCCGCCGAATAGGCAATGCCGCCGGAGCTCTGTTGCCAAATCGGCGGCGGAAGCGTCGGCATGGGCGACCTCCAACTGCCGCAACGAGCCGTCCGGCTCGACAACGCTAATGAAACACCAGCCTCCCAGGAATACCGTCGTGAGGTGGGCGACACTGCTCAGACTGGCTTCCACGTCCAGCGGTCCAACAAGCACGGCACTCGCCTCGGCGAGGAACTCGAAGCGCCGCGCCGCCCGGGCTCTTGCTTGGCCAACCAGCCAACGCGTTCGCTCCTTCTCCAAACGTTTGCGCTCGGTCACGTCACGGATGAGCCAGCGCAGACTGGCAATGGCCGGGACGGAGCGCTCCGCTACAACCGTCAGCGCGGCGGGGATCGGCGGCAGGTTCCTCGGCCGGAGTGTGGTCTGCCAATCTTCCACTCTCCCGAGAGTGCCCGCGTGGAGCCCGCGGAGCCGTTCCCGAAACTCATCGCGGCCGGTGTGGACTACGAACTCGCTCAGGGACTGACCGGGCAACAGTTCCTGCGGCGTGTTCAGAAGCGCCGCCGCAGCGGTATTGGCTTCCCGGATCGCGCCTTCGAAACCGGTGACCAGATATCCGTCGGGTGCGAAGTCAAACAACGCCTGGTAGCGACTGCGCTCTTTTTCAAGGGCTCCTTGTGCGGCGGTGAGTTCTTCGTTCTGGCAACGGAGCTGTTCCTCCACGCTTTGCAAGCTCTCGAGACCCTGCTGCAACCGGGCGTTGGCTTCTTGCGCCCCGCGCAAGACCATTTCGAACGGCGCCAGACTCTCGGCGAAACAACTGACGGCCTGTAGAAGAATCTCTTCCGGGTCTGGTTGCGGGGACTGCGATCGCAACGCACCGATCAATGATTCCTGGTGCGCCGCCACCATCTCCAGCACACCCACACCTTCTGACAGCGCCCGACGACCCGCCTGATAGGAACGCCGCAGCGCCACCTCGCCGCTGCCGGCGAGATAATCCCGCATCGCTGCGGCGTATTCCTCGGCTAACGTGTATGCACCCTCGTTCATGCTCTCGAACCCAGATACCGCGCCACTAAAACCAAGCCGTCGTCGTCACCCTTACGGAAATTCGACGAAATATAACCCGCAATTTTCTCGGGTGAATCCTCGGCGCCGAAATGGCGTGTGAAATCGGCGCGGATGCCATCCGTCGTCAGAATCACGAGATCTCCCGGCGCAATCGGCGTAACGATGGCCTGCAGCGAAGGAAGCCGATATCCCACCACGCCCGGACGCAAGAACATCGTCTCCCATCGCGAATCCGCCGATTCCCCGCTGCGCAATAGAACTCCCTCAACGTTGCCGACGCCGAGCCAGGTTATGCTGTTCTCGATTCCGTCAAGCGACACGAGACTCATCACAACGCCTCGCGTGCCCTTGAGCCGCTCGTGACAACGCCGAAATAACGGAAGCACCCCTTCATGGCGATGGGCCTCGAGAGTCGCAACGGCCAGTCGCGCGGCGAGGGCGGCTTCGGCGCCATGACCCGCGCCGTCCACCACCGCTAACAACGCGCCTCCTGGCGTAGTACTGACCAGGTACGCATCCCCCGACTCTTGCTCTCCCGGCGTCGTTAGCGACGATGCGCCGTAATCGAGCAGCAGCAGTTCTTCTGCGTGTCTCACGGGAGCCATTTCCTCATGGTTACTGTGGTCCCTTGGCCGATCTTGGAATGCACCTGAAACTCGTCCATCAACCGGCGTGAACCTGGCAGGCCCAGACCCAAACCGCGCGCGGTGGAGAAACCGTCCTGCATGGCTTGTGAAACATCAGCAATTCCCGGGCCCCGGTCCCGCGCGATCACTTCTAGTCCGCGTCTGAGTCCGTTGTGGACTACCGACAAGACCACTTCACCCGGCTTGGCGTATTCGATAATGTTCCGAGCTACCTCGGAAACGGCTGTTGCGATCATGACCAGGTCGACTTCCGAAAAACCGACAAACGCCGCGAGCGCCCGGGCCGCGATGCGCGCCTCCACAATGTCCGCGTCGGACGCAATCGCAATCACCCCGCCACCGGGACTTGATTCACTGCGCCTCATTTTGAAACGAAGCCAAGGCTTCCTCCAGATCCAGGGCAGTTGCAACATCACCAAGCTCCAGGCCCAACTGCACCATCGCGAAGGCGACTTCCGGCTGAATTCCCACGATCACGGTCCGCGCTCCCCGAAGCCGAACCATTTGTGCCAGGTCGCGCACCGTTCGCGTTGCGAACGAATCCATCACGTCCAGCACCGTGACGTCAACGATGACTCCCTTAGATCGGTACTTGCCCACATGCGCCGCCAGATCGTCTCGCAACTGGATCAGATCATCGTCCGTCAACGCAGACTGAATCGAAGCGATTACGTAATGGCCCTGCTTGAGGATGGGCACTCTCATGGTTTCGCGGCCTTGGCCGTTTCAGCTGCACAGACAGGCACAAAAATCCCACCTCCTGAGCATATGATGGGCCGTTTCCGTGCAAGGCGTTTGTAGGAGGATTTGCACCCTCCCTTCGAAAACTGGGTTAACTTAAATCGCCGGTCCTCGGATGACCGCAGTGAATGTGAGGTAAGCACAACAAAATGAAGCCTGTAGAGACGCTGAAAGCGGCAACCGACCACTGCAAAGTCCTCGACCGGATGCGGTCGCACTGGCTGGCAAACGTAATTCATGACATCTCTGGCGCCCTTTTTGGGGCCCGCGGCTATCTGCGCATGGTTCTTGAAGAGCGAGAAGGAGTCCTATCTGCGCCCCAGCGGCGGTATTTAACGACCGCGCAGGAAAACCTCAGCAAACTTGCCGCTTTGACCCAGGAACTCAATGACTTCGCGGGAGCAGACGGATTTGATCTTCACGTCGTCGACTTCGCCGGGCTGCTGAACCAGGCGGCCGCTGCCAGCCGGGCCGCCTTCTCTGAGAGGAAAGTCCAAGTGGTAGTGGAGCTTGACGGCAGTCCGCTTTCCACCTGCTGCGACGCTGACAAACTCGCCCTGGCTATGCGAATTTTTCTGGCAAGTGCATTCGAATTTACCGGGTCGGGAGGGACGGTCCGCGTGCGGGCGCGGGAAGAAAACGAGAAGATCGTGCTGCAGTTCACGGCCGGTCCCCCGCAGACGCGCCGAAAAGAGCCTGCCCCAGATTTGTCTTTGGCATTCAGGATCTTACGGTTACATGGAGGCACGGCTTCCATAAGCGCTGTGGGGGATGTTCCTGATGAAGGCTACGTAGTCACGTGCGAATTACCCGTGATTCGGCTACCTGAGTGCTGAGATTCGTCCGTGCGACAGGATATTCCCCAGACCGTTTGGGTGGTAGACGATGACGCGAGCATTCGCTCCTATCTCTCGGATTTTCTGGTTTCCCGCGGCTACACCGTAAGTAGTTTCGACTCAGGGGAACCGGTTATACACCACCTCTCCTCTACCGCACCACCTGCGCTGTTGCTCCTTGACGTTCGAATGCCCCAAATCGGCGGGCTTGAGGTGCTGGCGCATCTGGACAAATTGGGGCGCCGCATACCTTCCATAGTTCTTTCGGGCTTTAACCAGGTAGCGACGGTGGTTCAGGCGATGCGGCTCGGCGCGTCCGACTACCTCGTTAAGCCCCTCGAACCGGCGGATTTGGAAGAAGCGATCGATAGAGTTCTTGAGGAATACGGAGAAACGCCCTACCTGAATGGAGCCGTCAGGGACTTTGGATATGCGACTTCCAACAAGCGAATGGCGCAAATCGGAGCGATCTGTCGCCAAATAGCTCCGGCGGACGTGCCCGTTCTGATCCTCGGTGAATCCGGAGTGGGGAAAGAGGTTCTGGCCCGTTACATACACGCGCAATCGGGACGGCGCGGCCCTTTCGTCAAAGTGAATTGCGCAGCGTTGCCAGCAGATCTGTTGGAGTCCGAGCTGTTCGGACACGAGCGTGGGGCTTTCACAGGGGCCCACCAGGAAAAACCGGGAAAATTCGAGTTGGCCGGGCACGGCACGCTTATGCTTGACGAGGTTGCCGAGATGAGTCCTTTGCTGCAGGCCAAGCTCCTGCATATTCTCCAGGATGGAGAGTACACTCGACTCGGCGGAACCCGGACGCTGACGTCGCAAGCCCGCGTCCTGGCGGCGACGAACAAGCACCTTCAAGCAGCGGTCAAACAAAAACATTTTCGGGAAGACCTCTACTTCCGGCTCAACGTGGTCACTGTTGACGTTCCGCCGCTGCGGGAGCGGATCGAGGACATCTTGCCCCTCTGCGATAGTTTCGTGGAAAAATATCGCGGCAAGTACAAGAGCTCAGTGACGAGGTTGCCCAGGGAGCTGCAGTCCGCCTTTCTGCGATACAGTTGGCCAGGCAATATTCGGCAGCTGGAAAACGCCGTCCGACGTTTTCTCATCCTGCCAGATTTGCAGCAGGCGCTCGCGGAATTGGAGGAGATCACAACGCCGCCGGCCGAGCCCGATGAGCCGGTAGAACGCGGCCAGGCGGGCAGTGTTTCCCTGAAAGAGATGGCAGCCAGCGCGGCCGAGAGAACCGAAAAAGAGTTGGTTTTCAATACTCTAAACGAAGTGAACTGGAATCGGAAAGAGGCGGCGCGACGACTCAACATTTGCTACAAATCCCTTCTGAACAAGCTGCACCGATGGCAGGTATACGAGCGATCGGCGGAGCAGGCGGATGCTGAGCGTGCGACGGCGGTAGTGGCTAGCGGAGACTGAATTGCACTTTTGCACAACGGCGGATATTCGATCTCAGCGACCTCGCGGCGGCCCGCACGTAGCGTCTTAAATCCCTTCAGCCCCGGTCAGGGACCCCTAACGCCCGGACGGCGGCCCGTATGCGGTCGTCAAAGTTCTCAAGTTCATGTAGCCCTCCTAACCACGGCTATTTTCAACCTAGTCCACATGCACAGCGGCACGTAGAAATGCCAGCCAGAGCCAAGCCCCTCTCGCTGCTGCGTAGGAGCATTCCTATTCCACTTCTGGCGCCTCGCGGACCCACCCGGAGAGCGCAATGTCCGCTCCCACAACCCTCGGGGCGCCGTGCAAAACACACGTCGATTGAAATCGCAAGGATTCCCACCACCGGTCGGGGTTAGCCCCGGTGGCCCCTCCCGTGCAGAAGTCGTGAACAGGCCGGGCGGGGAAAGTCTCGCACGGACCGTGAGCCCGCGGTAGCTATACCCAATCCCTTAAAAAGCCGCCCTTAATTGAAATGGATTGTAACATGCCAAAACGTGAACGCTCCATCGTTTTCCCGCTGACGGTCCTTATGCTTGCGGCGTATTCGCTGCCTGCGGGCCAGCAGACTTCCACCCCAACGACTGCAGCGAAATTTCCGGACCCCTCTCAGTACGTGCTCGGGCCGGACGATCAACTGAAGGTCTGGGCGTTAGGGGTAGAAGAAATCTCCGACAAGCCGGTAAGAATCGATCCTACTGGAGACATCGACTTGCCCATGGTTGGGAAGGTCCGCGCCGCCGGCTTGACTGTGGAGCAGCTCAAAGCGGAACTTCTGCAGCGGCTCTCCAAAGACGTGCGGAAGCCTCAGGTGTCCGTCGAAATCGTCGACTTCGGCAGCCAGCCAGTCTCGGTGATGGGCGCCGTAAATCATCCCGGCGTGCACCAGCTGCACGGCCACAGAACTCTGATGGAAGTCGTATCGCTGGCCGACGGCTTGAGACCGGATGCCGGTCCGCACATCAACGTCAGCCGCATGATCGAGTACGGCCCCATCCCGTTGCGGACGGCCAAGACCGACGCGACGGGGAAATTCAGCGTGGCTGAAGTCGAGGTGAAGGATTTGCTATCGGGCACCGTCCCGGCTGACAACATTTTGATCTATCCGAACGATGTCATCACAGTGCCGACGACGGAGGCGGTGTTCGTGATGGGCGAAGTCCACAAGCCCGGGGAAGTTCCACTGAAGAACAACTCCAGCATTACCGTGTTACAGGCCCTGGCGAGCGCTGAAGGATTCGGGCAGACTCCGGCTCCGCAAAATTCGAGGATTATTCGCCTGGTGGCCGGCAGCTCGGAACGCCGAGAGATTCCCGTGGATCTGAAGAAGGTACTGGCCGGAACCGCCGAGGACATCGCGATGCGGCCGAACGACATCCTGGTGGTTCCTCCCAACGCTCCCAAAAAGGCGATGGCCAGAGCCGTGGAAGCCGCCGTTCAGGCCGCCACGGGGATTGTGATATGGAGCCGTCCGTAACACTTCCGCCGACCCGGAAAGGATCGCAAAATGCCAAATGAAACCGTCAGAGCACTGGAGCGCACCAGCCAAGCCGTGCATCCTACGCTAGTTGCCGGCTACACGACCCCGGAACCCATCCGCCCCACCGCGGACACGGTGGGGCTCAATGAATTGGGGGCTGCCCTGTGGCGCAAGAGGATGACGATCGCAGCGGCCTCGACCATGGGCCTGCTGATTGGGATGGCCATCGGGATCATGGCTACACCCACCTACCGAGGACGGGTGTCTTTGCAACTCGAGGGATTTAACAGCGACCAATATGCCCCCATTTCGCCCTCCCTTCCGAACGCCACACCCGAGAATTATCTCCAGAACGAAGTGAAACTGTTGGAGAGCGAGACTCTCGCCAAGCGCCTCGGCGACAAGCTCGGATCTGCTCCAGCCGTCAAGCCGGACGGTCCGTTCACTGCGATTGCCGATTGGTTGCATAGCCAGCTGGTCTTCTTACGACCCGCGCCACTCGCGCCTGAGGAGAAACGCACCAAAGAAATCCAGGAGGCTCTCAAAATCCGTACCTCGCTGCAATCGCAGGTGATCGAGGTCTTTTACGACGCATCCGATCCCAACTTGGCGGCGCAGGGCGCCAACCTGGCCGCCTCCGAGTTCATGAATTTGAACCGGGAGGCCAGATGGCAACTCGCTCAGGACACCACCGATTGGCTAAACAAGCAAGCGGCCGACCTGAAGTCGACTCTCGAAAACTCCAATCAGCAGTTGCTGGATTTCGCGCGTTCCGGCGGATTGGTATTCGCCGGGGCGCAAGGCACCTTGGCTCAAGATCGGATGAGAGAGATCCAGGATTCCCTCGCCAAAGCGGAGGCGGACCGCGCCGCCAAGCAAGCCCGTTACGAAGCTGCCGCAGCGAACCCGAACAATCTCATGTCCGACGCAGAGGCGAGCGGTCCTCTGCGCCAGTACCAGGAGAACCTCCAGAAACAGCGCGAGGAACTGGCGCAATTACAAACACTCTACACCCCGACCAACTACAAAATTGAGCGTGTTGAAGCGCAGATCAAGGCAATCGAGCAGTCCATTGACGCCGAGCGCGGGGCGGCCCTGGGACGGTTGCGCACCGAGTACCTGGCTGCCAGCGGACTCGAGCGTCTGATCGCTCAGGCGCACGCCAATCAACTGAAGACGGTAGATCAGCAAATGGAGAAGGAGCGGCGCTACGAAATCAAGAAGAACGAGATCGACGCGACCGAGCGATTGTACGAATCTTTGCTACAGCGCGTGAAAGAGGCCGGTGCGGCGTCGGCTTTGCGGGCCACCAACGTCAGACTGATCGATTCAGCCAGCGCGCCATCGGTTCCCTATAGCCCGAATAAACCGCTCGACATGGCTATCGGGCTCGCGATTGGCGCCCTCAGCGGAATCGGACTGGCCTTGGTGCGCCAGGGAACCACCAAAGTCAGTCGGCCTGGCGAGGCGGTGCTCCTGAATGTGCCCGAGCTGGGGGTGATTCCGTCGGCCCAGGGAACTTGGTTACTGGATTCCATGGGTCGCCTGACCGGAAGCGGTGGAAGGTTCCGGGAACTCGGGCTCGTGACTCGTGATCGGCGCTCCTCGGTGCTGGCCGAGTCTTTCCGAGCCGCCCTCACCTCGATCTTGTTCGACAACATCTTCAGCCGCCGTTCCGGCACGAAACAGCCAGGCGGCCGAGTGCTGGTGCTGACCAGCATTGACGTAATGGAGGGAAAGTCCACCGTCCTCACCAACCTGGGGATTGCGGCAGCGGAGAGAAACCAGCGTGTTCTTCTGATCGATGCCGATCTACGCCGGCCCCGTCTGCACGCCATACTCGGTTTATCCAACACCTGGGGTCTGGCAAACGTTCTCCAGCACCAGGACTTCGCCGAAGGCGTCAACAACGCTCCCCTGGAAGACTTGGTCCGGCAAACCGAGATTCCCGGTTTATGGTTGCTGCCCGCCGGTTCCGTCCGTGGTCCTGCCCACCCGCTTCTCTATTCGTCGGATCTAAACAGCTTGCTTCAGCGGTTCCGGAGAGAGTTCGACCTGGTGTTGATCGATACTCCGCCCATGATGCTGTACGCAGACGTGCGCGTTCTCGGGCGGATGTCGGACGGCGTAGTGATGGTAGTGCGGGCCAACACGAAGGGCCCGGAGGAGCTCAGGGATGCGTATCTAAAGTTCATGCAGGATCAAACTCCAGTCCTCGGAACGATCCTCAACGATTGGAAAATGGACCCCAGTCAGAGCCGCGCGTATAGTCGCTATCACAATCACTATCACCCGCGACCAGCGTAACATCCAGTCGCCAAATGCCAGCAGAATTGCAAAGCAAGCGCCACGACCGGTACGATGTCCCGGTTTGTGCCCGAGCCAGTGCCGGGGCCCCCCCGGTTCCGTTGCGCTCGTTTACGAAAAAAGATAACCGCCGGCTGCGGGCCGACTTCGCTTGGGTCCTGTGGGGAAACGTCCTGTACTCAGCATGCCAGTGGGGGATTGTGGTGGTGCTGGCAAAGCTTGGCAGCGTGGAGCAAGTCGGCGAGTATGCGCTGGGGCTGGCGGTGGCGGCACCAATTATTTTGTTTGCGAATATGCAGCTCCGGGCTCTCCTGGCATCCGACGTAAACGATCAATTCACCTTCGATCAATACTTGACGTTCCGACTGGCGTCACTCGGCGCGGCCCTTCTCAGCGTGGCCGTCGTTGCGGCCTTCACGCAGGCCAGCTGGCGCCTCTGCGGGGTCGTCATCCTGGTGGGCCTTGCTCAGGCCGTGGAGTGCATCGGCGAGACGTACTACGGATTCATGCAGAAGCACGAGAAGATGGACCGCGTTTCAACGTCCCTTATGCTGAAAGGCCCGCTCTCGCTCGGAGCGCTCTATGTCGCCATTGAGGTTTCCGGTAGCGTGGTTTGGGCCGTCGTCGGTCTTATACTCGGCCGGCTCGTCATCCTGTGGATCTGGGATTCGCATTATGGGATGGGGGCTCGGCGCGTGCCTTTTAAGTGGAATGTTTGTCGTTCGCTGACGCTGCTGCGAACGGCTCTGCCCCTAGGGCTGATCTCCATGCTGGGGGCGCTAAACTCCAGCATTCCGCGGTATTTCGTCGAAGTGCATTCGGGCAGCGCCGAATTGGGAATATTCTCCGCCATCGCTTCTCTTATCAGTGCAGGAACTCTGGTAGTGGCGGCCTTCGGTCAGTCCATCTTTCTTCCGGTCGCGCGAGCGCGCGCGGCGTTCGATCGCTTCAGATTTCGCCGCTATGCGGCCCTGGCAGTTGCATTAGGAGGCGGCTTGGGGGTGGTGGCGGTGTTTCTCTCGGCGATGAATGGACGCTCGATCCTCATCCATCTGTTTCGTCCAGAGTATGGCGACCACTCCGACATTCTTATCCGGTTGATGATTGCGGGCACCATCGGGTTCATCGCGTCGGGCTTGGGATACGTGATCACTGCCGCGAGGAGCCTGCACCCGCAAATTCCGCTGCTTCTTGCCACCGCAATTGCGGCAACCGCGGTCTCCGCGTGGTCTATCCCGAGGCACGGACTGCGTGGCGCGGCGGACGCGACGCTGGTTGCGGGTTTGGTGCAGCTGGCGGGCACAGTCGCCATTCTTGTGAAAATCGACCGGCAATTTCGAATGAACGCCGCGGGATCGCCCATGATTCCACTTGAAAGCGTGGGTGTGAAATTCAAAAGTGTGAAGGTCGAAACAACATGACCGCCTCTTCACTGCCCGCTTATTCTCCTACGGCTCGTTCGGCACCGGCCTGGCCGCGAAATGCGGAAACATCCTCGGCGGCCGGGATCGGCAGCGGACTCGAAAGACTCGGCTTCATTTTTTTATGCGCTCTTACTTTCGTTCTCCCGTGGGGAGAGAGCATACCCATGTTGGGGAGTGCAGTGCTCGCCAGTTGGCTCGGCTTGGCGACCCTTGGAACGGTCGCCTTGCGAACTTGCGTTACTCGGCGAATCCGTAAGCCGTCTCCCTTGCATTACTGGATGCTGGCGTTTGCTCTGTGGTCCATAGTGAGCGTTTTGTGGACTGTGGACTGGGATAGCACAGTCACGCGCGTAGGCACTTACCTGCAGTTGTTGATTCTGGTTTGGGTGACCTGGGAATCGGCGCCTAATGAAACGCGCGTGGCCGGACTCCTTCAGGCCTATGTCCTGGGCGCGTTGATGTCCTCGGGCCTCACGATCTACAACTTCGTCATCGGGCGCACGGCGGCCCAATTGGCGGCGAACCTGGGAAGAGATGTATGGGAGACGTCCCGCTACTCCATCGCCGGCATCAACGCCAACGACCTTGGATTGGTGCTCGCAATCAGTATGCCCATGGCATTCTACCTGGCGGTTTCGAGGAAAGGACCGGCGGTCAAGCTGCTCTGCTGGCTGCAAGTAGTGACGGGGATGACCGCCATCTTGCTGACCGGGTCGCGCGGCTCCCTGCTCGCGGCGCTCGTTTCCCTTACCATGCTTCCGCTGATCGCATCGCGGTTGCCCCGGTCGCAGAGGCTCGCCTCGTCGGCGGCGTGCGTGGCCCTGGTGGCCTGCGCCCTATATCTCGTTCCCCGGGCTTCGTGGAGCCGGATCCTCGAATTCGGATCGGAGATTTCAAATGGCACGTTGACGCACCGGACCCTTTTGTGGACGGCCGGCCTGGATGCCTTCCGGGATCGCGCGTTCCTCGGGGTAGGCGCCGGCGCCTACGGCATTGCGATGATCAAGTCCGCGGACTTTTCCTACATCACCGGGAACGCCGCGAACGGAGTGGCCCACAATACTTTCCTGTCAGTCCTGGTGGAATTGGGGGTGGTCGGAGCGTTATTGCTGGTAGGATTCCTGGCGGCGCTCCTCTATTGCGCTTTCCGGATGCGATACATGGAGCGGTGTCTATGGGTCACGTTGCTGTTGACCTGGGCGGTGGGAGCGTCTGCGTTGACCTGGGAGTATCGTAAGCCGACCTGGCTGTTGTTCGGTTTGCTGGCGGCGCATGCCTTCGCTCGCCGGAACACAACGCAAAGGTTATGAACTACGCCGGTTCCGACACGGTCCGCATCAGCGCCGAATACGAGCGCCGGGCACGCGAACTCCCGGCCGACCATTACGCCTGGAGCAAACCATCGAATTTGTTGGTGCACGAGCACGCCCTGCGCGGGTGTATCTCGGCGCTTCACCAAGCCCGCCTGTTTCCGTTAGCCGGAAGACGAATCCTGGATGTCGGGTGCGGAGCGGGAACCTGGCTGCTCGAGTTTGTTCAGTGGGGGGCGGACCCGGCGGCCTTAAGCGGGATCGACCTCAGTGCGGACCGGATCGAGACGGCACAACGACGCTTGCCGCAGGCCTGCCTGCACGTCGGCAGCGCCTCGGAATTGCCGTGGCCCGACAAATATTTCGACGTCGTAAGTCAATTTACGGTCTTCACGTCGATTCTGGATCCAGCCTTGAGGCGGGCCGTTGCCGAGGAGATGTTGCGCGTGCTCAAGCCCGGCGGATCCATTCTATGGTTCGATTTTCGTGTGAACAACCCAGCGAACCAGCACGTTCGCGCGGTGTCCGCGCGGGAAATCCGCTCCCTTTTTGCGGGATGCGAAACCGCACTGGCCTCGGCGGTGTTGGCGCCTCCCGTGGGCCGGCTGGTAGCGGATTGGTCGTGGCCTCTGGCCGAATTCTTGTACGCTTTCCCGTTCCTGCGCACCCATTACGCCGGCTTGATCCGGAAAGCTGCTCCAGCCGGCCATTCGCACCTTTAAACACATGTCCATTTCCGAGCGGCTTCGAATCTTGCACATTACTCCCTCATTCGGAGTCGGGGGCGCTGAACAGATGGCCGGCCACTTGATGGTCAGCCAATCGAAATCGCACGACGTGATGGCAACAAGTCTCTACCCGGCAACCGGCAGTTCCATCGAACACAGACTGAGGCGGGCCAATATTCCCCTGTGGCATCTCGGAAAGCGACCGGGTTTCGACCCCAGGCTTTTCGCCTCCGTGGATCGAGTGCTGAACGAGGCTGGACCCGATGTGGTTCACACTCATCTGTCGGTTCTTCGCTATGCACTTCCCGGGCTCGTGCGCCGCCAGATCCCGGTTGTGGTGCACACGCTGCACAACGTGGCGGAACACGAAACGGACTTATTCGGCCGCATCGTCCAATGGTTCGCGTTTCGTCGCTCTGTCCTGCCGGTGGCGATTTCCCGCGAAGTAGCGTCGAGCGTCAAGCGGGTGTATGGCGTGGAGTGCCGCAGCATGGTTCCCAACTGCATACCGATCGAAAGCTACCGGCGCAGCACCACGGACCGCTTCCGCTGGAGGGAAAAGGAGCGGTTCGGGCACGACGCGATTCTCTTTGCGTGCGTGGGGCGCTTGGAACCTCAAAAAAACCCGCTCCTGTTGGTGCAAGCGTTCGCGGCTCTGGATGATCCCCGAGCGCACCTCGTGATGTTGGGAGAAGGCAGTCTCCGGGAGCAACTGGCGGCTTACATTCGAAGGCATGGCCTGCACAGTCGCGTCCATTTGCTCGGCAAGCGGAATGAAGTGCCGGAGTGCTTGGCCGCGTCGGATGTATTCGCAATTTCCTCGGACTGGGAAGGGACGCCTCTCGCGGTGATGGAGGCGATGGCGGCGGGATTGCCGGTGATCGGGACGGCGGTAGGTGGAGTTCCTGAGTTGGTGGAATCCGGGCAGCACGGGTTTCTGGTTCCTCCCGGCGACTGCGCCGCGTTTTCGAATGCGATGCGAACCTTGCTGAATAATCCCGTATTAAGGGAAGTCATGGGGGCTTCCGCGCGCGCGCGGGCCGCGGCAAAGTTCAATATCGACCGGATGGCCGATGGTTACACGCGTTTGTACTGGAAGGCTTTGAGCGCGTCCGGGCGCCGGACCTCCGCCGCCGCGTGAGCCACTGCCGCGCCAAATGGCGCCTGAAGCATAGTTCGAATAGAGAAAACGTGAAGATTATCTACGTCACAGCGAGCCTCCCGCACGGCGCCGATGAGGCTTTCGTGATTCCCGAGATAGGGGAACTGATGCGGCTCGGGCACGAAGTACGGGTTGTTCCGCGTTCGCCGCGGGGCCGGATCCTGCATGGTCACGGCCTGTTGAAGCACGCTCGCCGGGAGGCGCTCTGTTCGCACCGCGTGCTGGGAGCCGCTGCGGTCACAATGCTGGCGGCTCCTCGGCGGACGATAACGGCCACACGGCCCTTGGTCGACACCAGATCGACCATGCTCTCCATGAAAAACCTCGCCGTCGTTCCTAAGGCGCTTTGGCTGGCGCGGATGGCCTGCGCGTGGCAAGCGGACCACATCCACTGCCACTGGGCGGGAACCACTGCGAGCATGGCGATGCTGGCTAGCCGGATTTCGGGAATCCCGTGGAGCTTTACGGCACACCGTTGGGACATCGTCGAGGACAACGTGCTGCTGAAGAAAGCGAGGAGCGCGAGTTTGGCCCGCTTCATTTCCAACGATGGGTTGGCAATGGCCCAAGCGATGGGCGTCAGTGACAATGCTCGAGTTCTTCATATGGGAGTCAGCATTCCCAGGACTGTCCGCCGCCGGCACGGCGCCCGGCCCGTGGTTCTATGCCCGGCCCGCCTCGTGGAAGTGAAGGGCCATCGCTTCCTGCTGGAGGCGTGGCGCATGGTGCGGCGCAACGGCGTGGACGGCGAGTTGTGGGTGGCAGGGCAGGGCGAACTGAGAGTGCGGCTCGAATGCCTTTGTGCGGCTCTTGGCCTCGCGGACTCGGTGAGATTTCTGGGCGGTGTGCCTCACCAGGAGCTTCTGAAGATTTACGAGGAAGGGCGCGTTTCCGCGGTCGTCTTGTCCAGCGTTGACCTGGGGGACGGATTCCACGAAGGGATTCCCGTCGCGCTCATCGAGGCCATGAGCTACGGTATACCGGTGGTCGCGACCGCCACGGGTGGAATTGCCGAGCTCGTGGCGCCCGGCGCCGGACTGCTGGTACCGCCCGCCGATCCCGTCGCTCTAGCGTCCGCGATCCGGAGTTTGCTGCGGGACCACCAGCTCAATGAGCAGCTTGGCGAATCCGGACGGCAGCGCGTGACGGACCATTATGACATCGTCCGAATTGTGGCCGAGCTTGTGAACGAATTCAAAGCCGCCACGCCTGCGACAGCGCCGGGCTCGTTGCAATACGCCTAGAATCTTTTTCCCGAAGACCTTTTTCAGTTCCCGGAGGACATGTTTCATATGCCGAGTATTCGACGTAGGACCGTGTTGATGATCCCGATCGTAGTGGCCGTAGCGCTATCCTACGTGGCAGCATTTCTCCTGCGCTTCGAGTTCACTCTCCCGAATTCCGTGGAAGAGTTATTTCGCCTCGGGTTTTACATCTTTGTGCCGGCAAAGGGCTTCGCCTTTTGGATCGGCCGGATACCGGCGAATCGGTGGCGGTTGGTGGGCCTTTTCGATTTGTACTGTATCGCCATGGCAAACCTCGCGGCTTCCGCACTGGCTTTCGCCGTTACGGCAGCGGTGGTCGGACCAGCTTTCCCGCGTTCCGTCTACATCATCGATTGGGCGCTATGTTTCCTGGCCACCTCGGCCATTCAATTTTGTGTGCGCCTGTACCGGGAAGTTTTCGCGCCGAACGTGATGGAGAGCAGTGCGGCGAAGACGATTCTCATCTACGGGGCGGGAGCCGCGGGCCAGCTGCTCGGCAAGGAGTTCCGCTCAAACCCGAAATTGCGCGCTCGCATCGCGGGATTCCTGGACGATGATCCCGGCAAGCAGGGTGGATCTCTGGACGGCATGCCGATCCTTGGCAGGGGCTGCGATGCCTCCGACTTGGTCGCAACCTTCGCGCGAGAGCAGAGGCCGATTTCGGAGATCGTCATCGCAATGCCGTCCGCGACATCGGCGGAGATGCGAGTCGCGATTGCGCACTGCCGGGCTGCGGGTATCCCCTTTAAAACCATTCCCGGTGTGTCCGAACTGCTCGACGGCAAGATCGGCCCGCAGATTCGCGAGGTTTGTCCAAACGACTTGCTGGGACGGGAACCGGTCCGCATCGACGAAGACAGGATCAGCCGGGCGATCGCCGGCGAGGCGGTGCTGGTTACCGGTGGCTGCGGCTCCATCGGATCGGAGTTATGCAGACAGATTGCCCGCTTCGAGCCTGGCAAATTGGTGATTTTCGATCAAGCGGAGAGCGAGATGTTCATGCTGGCGATGGATCTCCGCAAGCGCTATCCGGATGTGGACCTGGCGACGGAGATAGGCGACATCTTTCGCGCTTCCCGGGTGAAGGACGTGATCTCGCGCCACGCCATCAGTGTCGTGTTTCATGCGGCCGCCTACAAGCACGTGCCGCTCATGGAAGAGAACGTCACCGAAGCGATTGAGAACAACGTGATCGGAACCTACAACGTGGCCCGGGCAGCTCACCAGCACGGAGTAAAGACCTTCGTATTGATCTCTTCCGACAAGGCCGTGAATCCGACCAGCATCATGGGCGTGACCAAGCGCGTCGCCGAGCTGATTGTTTCCGCCAAGCCGTTTGACGGAGTGGCTGGGCTGGGCACATTTGTTTCGGTGCGGTTCGGCAACGTGCTGGGCAGCGCGGGAAGCGTTATCCCGATCTTCCAGCGGCAGATCGCCTCCGGAGGGCCGGTGACGGTGACGCATCCCGAAATGCGGCGGTACTTCATGAGCATTTCAGAGGCGGTCCAGTTGGTGCTGGAAGCCTCCACCATGGGTCGAGGGTCCGAAGTCTTCGTTCTAGATATGGGCGAACCCGTCCGGATTGTGGATCTGGCTCACAACATGATTCGACTCGGCGGTCTGGTGCCCGGCGAAGATATTGAGATTTGTTTCACCGGCCTCCGTCCCGGTGAAAAACTGTACGAAGAACTCCAACTGGATGGCGAGGACGTCCTGCCAACTCCGCATGAAAAGATAAAGAGGTTTCGGTCCGCGGCGCCCAATCCACGCTACATCGGGCGATGGCTGGAGCGCATGCGTGTCTTACTGACCGAAGGTGACTGTGAAGCCCAAAAGGCTCATCTGTTGCAGTTAGTTCCCGAGTACCAGGGCTCCGCTCCAGCCCGCAACGAGGCGGATACGGATCGACTGGCTCTCGTAAATGCCCGGGCATCGTAAAGTATGCGGGCTGCGGGCGGAGATGCGCGTCCATGCCATATGGCAGCGTTATAGAAAGGTTGATCCCAGGATTCTCGGGAGGATTCGTTCTCGCGTTTCACGAAATCTCTCCAAGACACCTGGCCGATCTGGTCGATTGTCTCAGACCCGCCCAGCCCATTCCTTTATCGGAGGTGGTGGAGCGCAGCAGAAACGGGAAGTCCACTTCCGGACTCTTCGCCATCACGGTCGACGATGGCGAGGGTGACAATGTCAGGGCCTTGTCTCAACTCTTCCTGGCCAAGCAGTGGCCCGCGAGCTTTTACCTCCCTACTCACTATGTGGATACGGGCACGGGGATGATGTATCAGTGGTGGCGGCGGGTGAAGCCCCTACTGCCGCGGAGGCAATTGGAGCTTCGTTCCGGGGTCCTGAATCTCTCATCCCCTGGTGCGGTCGATGCATTGTCGAGAAAGATGGAATGGCTGTGGCATACGCAGCGCCTGGAATGCTATCTTCCACTGACCATGGATTTGGTTGAGCTGGTTGAGCGCGAGACAGGCTTGAAGAGAGCTGCCATCCGGCCCGAACCCCCCATTTCCTGGCCGGAAGTCGAGGCATTGAGCAAGAGCGATTTGATTGGATTCGAGAGCCACGGCGTATCCCACGCCGCTATGTCGTCGCTCACCGAAGAGGAGCTGGTGTTCGAGATGAGGCACAGCCGGGATCGGGTGGCGGAGCACACCGGTCGTCCGTGCCGCCATCTGGCTTATCCGTTCGGAAGCCCGCCCAGCATCGGAGCGCAAGCCGCCGCGACAGCGGCGCAATTCTACGATTCCGCCGTCACCATGAGCCTGGGGCACGTCGGTTCCGCCAACCCCTGGCTGCTTCCGAGGATTCCTCTTTACCCCGAGAATTCACTTCGATTTGCGCGACTGAAGATATTGCTCAAGTGCAGGACGTTCGGTCCCGCTGAAGGCCACGCGTCTGAACGCCTAAGATGTGGATGCACAGGTGAAAGCGGGCCGTGACATCCACGTCCGGCGGCCCGCCCCCGAGCCTAACGTTTCTTCTTGGTGCCGCCGGTGCTCCATACCGTCGTGTAAAGCGCGGCCACGTCGGCATCGCTCAACGCACGGTCATAGATTCGAACATCGTTCAGACTCCCGATGTAGGAGTTCGTTTGGCTTGAATCGGTCGCTAGGTACAAGCCGTACATATATTGCGCCAGGGCGCTTGTCCCCGTGAAAGTATTCGCCAGGAAGGGCACTGGCACGCCGTCGACGTACCCTTTTACGACGCCGGCCGAGAAAGTGAACACGACGTGATGCCAAGTGATCAATGGGAGAGAGTAATTCAAGGTGGCGTATTGTGTCCCCGCCGAAAACTGCGGGTAGCGATTGGCCCCGTTCAGCTTCACGTCCCAGTCGTACAGTTTCGAAATCACGCGCGGATCGGTGTTCGCGTTGGCGCTCGGACGCAACCAGAAGGCGACCGTCAACTGGTTTGTCGCCTCCAGGCTGGCGCTTTCCGCGACCGATCCATAGCTATTGGCTCCGCCAAACCATGCGGTCGTGCCGTAGTTGCTAGTCCACCAGGTGGGATTGAAAAGCGTCGCGGTATTCACGTTTCCCGAAGCGTCGTAAGCGTGGTTGCCGCTGCCCTCGTTGAACTTCCACTCGGCGACCAGGCCGGACGTGATGTCCGGGGTTCCCGAACTGCTCGCGGTGATCGTAATCGCGACGGTAGCGGAAGCCGGCGGAGCGGAGCCGCTCCCGGTCACGACTACGTTATAGGTACCGGTGGCCGCCGTGGCGGATGCTGTGAACGTCAGGGTCGTGCCGCAGGTAGCGGTGCAACTGGAAGCGGAGAATCCGGCGGTCACCCCGGCCGGCAACGAGGATGTGGAGAACGCGACGGAGACGGCGCTACCCGAGACCAGGGTCGCGGTGATGGCGTCGGCCGCGCTACGGCCCTGTTGGATAGGCAGGGACGCCGACCCCGCCGTCAGCGCGACGGACGATGTCACGACGTTGGATATCGTTGTAACAGTGTCGTCGGAGGAAAGGGTAGTACCGTTGGACGAATTCGTGGAACCTACCCGGAAGTGGTACAGCGTGGATGCGGTCAGGCCCGACAGCGATATAGAATGCTGCGTCAGCATCGTCGAGTCCGTGGGGGTGGTGTTCGTGTAGCTGGTCAAGCCGTATTGTACGTACGAGGTGGACGCCTGGTCTGTCGACCAATTAATTGCGGCGGAATTCGAGGAGACTCCGGACGTGAACACGCCGGAAATGACAGGCGGCGGGTTAATTGTCCCCCCGCTACTTACGTCATAGGCGCCGAGGCTGGGCGTTGCCGGCCGGGCGGCGCCCGTAATGTCATCAGCCACGGCCGCAAGACTCAGTCCGGATGCGATGGCCGGCGATCCGGTCTGGAGCTGGAAATTGGGAGAAGTGGAGGTGGGGTTCACGAACAGCGGATTGGCGCCAATTTGATTCGTGCCGATCGCAAGGCCCGAAGTGATGCCCACGCTGCTCACGCCGTAAATGAGATTGTTCTTGAAAGTGCTGCCCGTAATCGTCGCGGCATACTCGGTCAGCGCCGCACTATTCGGCTCATAGAAGATGTTGTTCTCTACGGTCATGTTGGAAATGGGGTTCCAGAACATGATCTGGCCGGCTTCGCCGTCGCCCGTGTTGGGGAATGCAAACGTATTGTTGGCGATCAGCCAATTGGATCCACCATCTATCTGAATCGACCATCCACTGGTCATGTTATAGAAAACATTGTTGATGATGGTCAGATTCGTGGCGGCCGCATAGATCCCATGATCGAAGTGCAGTTGACTAATTCCGCCCGTCCGGCCAATGTTGTGGAAAATGTTGCCGTCGAATGTGAAGTTGTATTCGGACGAGTTCAGATAGATCCCATCGCGCCCGATTTGGTCGGTCACCGTGCGATTCGCAATGTTTCTGATTTCGTTCCACCGGAACGTAATGTCGTGCGCGGCGTTGTTGCTTTGAATGCCGGAATCGCAGGCGTGCTGAATCACGAAGCCTTGGATCACGATAAAGGACGCATTATAGAGATTGAAGTAGGACGCGGCACCATTGCAGGTGGTGGTCGTAGACGTGTTCCCAGAGTCCAGTATCGCCCCGCCCCGGTTCTGCGCCATGAAGGTGATCGGATTCCCGGCGGTGCCCGAGTATTGGAGAGTTACCACGAAGTTGGGTTCTACTACGCCCTCGTTATCATAGGTGCCATCCGTCACGATGACCGTGTCGCCGGCTCGCGCCACCGCCGCTCCTTTGGAAAGATGGCGAAAAGGGGCACTTTGAGTGCCGGCGTTGGAATCGCTACCTCCCGTGGAGATGTAGTATGTCGCGGCGCTCGCACATTGACCCGACAGTGTCAGCGTGGCCGCCAGGATCAGCAAACTGAGCCGGGAACTGGCAGGGTCGCTTTCGAATCTCAATTTCACAGCGTTTTACCTCGTACTTCGGAAAGTTTGTCTCGGTGCCGAAGCGTAAATCGGCAGGACGGTGCCCGGTCCTGGTTACGACGACCGCTGCGACCGGGGCGCCGTGCGCTCGGGAGTGCCACGAACGCATTGCTCGGCCAGAAACGAAGAACTGCAACCACATGAATCTCGAACCCTATCGGCGACGACCTCCGGAGCTACAAGCTGGGATTAAACGGGCGGTAACGGCAGCAAACCCCAAGCACCCTGGACGCTTCTCGCTAGAAGTCCCATAGTACTGGCAGAACCATCGCTCTACCATTCGGAAGGCACCCTAGAGAGGTGCGGGATTCGCCCTATGCAAAATTGTGTGAATACGCCTAACTCATTGAAACAAAGCGAGAAATGGATATGAATCTGCTGCGAACATGGCGCACTGACTCACGCTGGGCAGCGGTTAGGCGGTGGCTGCTGTGCTTGTGGGGGCTAGCGATCTGCACAATCGCTACGGGGTCGCTCCTCCCCTCTTCCGCGCTCCATGCGCTGCATTACGACGATCTAAATCTCGATGACAAGCTCGTGCATGTGCTCAACTACACGATTCTGGGCGGCCTACCGGTAGTCGCTCTCGAGGTCCTCGGCCTGGGCGTAATCTGCGCCGGTGCGATGATCTTTTTCGGCGCTTGCCTTGAACTGATCCAAACACTGGTCCCGGGCCGCAGCGCGGAGGTGGGCGACCTCGTGGCGAACATCTGCGGCGTCGTGGCTGGCGTGCTCGTGGCTCTGGTCGTGAGGAGGGCACTGAGGTGGAAACATCCATGAAGATATCCGTGGTCATTCCCTGCCGCAACGAAAGGTCCCATATCAGTGAATTTCTCGATTCACTCCTGCGCCAGGAGATGAGGACTGACTGGCAAATGGAAATACTTGTTGCTGACGGTCTCAGCGACGACGGGACGCGCGAGATTCTTGCCCGCTACTGCGAGCGGACATCAACCGTCCGTGTGATCGACAATCCCGGCCGGATAGTATCCACCGGGCTCAATGCCGCCATCGTTGCATCCACGGGAGACATCATCGTCCGTATGGATGCGCACACGGTCTACGCGCGAAACTACATACGCGAGTGCGTGCACGCGCTGCAAGTGTCGGGAGCGGACAACGTCGGCGGGCCGTGGGTTGCGGAAGGCCGGGGAATCGTCGGCCGGGCCATCGCCGCGGCGTTCCGATCCCCATTTTGCACCGGCGGAGGCAAAGCTCACGATGCGGACTACGAAGGCGAGGTCGACACCGTATACCTGGGATGTTGGGCCCGATCTACCTTCGACAGGGCCGGCTTATTCGATTCGACGTTAGTGCGTAATCAGGACGACGAATTCAACTTCCGCTTGCGGCGGCTAGGGGGACGAATCTGGCAGTCGCCCCGAATCAAGTCGTCTTATACGCCCCGGGCCTCGATCGCCGCTTTGTTTCGGCAATACCTGCAGTACGGCTTCTGGAAGGTTGCCGTAATCCGGAAACATCGCGCCTTGGCCTCTTGGAGACACGCGGTGCCCGTGATGTTCGTAGGTTGGGTTCTGCTCTCGTTGGCACTGATCGCGTCATCCCTAGCACTTGGCATAGGGGCCCTCGCGTCCGCGGTGTGGGGTGCGTTGGCAACCGGGCTGGCTATATACGTAGTGGCGGCGGTCGCCGCTGCGTTGCCGTTCTCGCGGTCGCTGGATGCGGGGGCCCTTCTGATCCTGCCGTGCGTGATTGCGGTCTACCACATCGCATACGGGTTAGGATTTCTGAGTGGAATTCTCAAATTCGCGGGCGGCGGGACCGATGCACGGGGGCCGGCTCGAGCTTTTACCACCTTGACGCGATGAGCTTCGAATCTGCGGTCTTTTCCATTGAGGCGCGGCCTGATTCGATATCGGCCCCTTCATCGATCCATAAGTCGGGACGTTACCAGTCCTTGGATGCGCTCCGGGGCATTGCGGCGATGGTGGTCGTGGTTCAACACTCGATGATGACTCTGCCTGCGTGGTCCGACGTCGTGCTTCACGGCGTTCACCGCTCCATCTTTGCGGTCATTCTAGGGAGCCCGCCGCTGGACGTATTGTGGGCCGGCGACGCGGCTGTTAAGGTATTTTTCGCTCTTAGCGGCTTCGTCCTGGCCCTCATGTTCCTGCGGCCAGATCCACCCAGCTACATGGCCTTTGCCGTGAAGCGCGTCTGCCGTATCTACATTCCGTACATCGTGGTCGTCGCGATTGCGATGCTCATCATGACGGTCGCAGAATCGAGTCGAAAACCGGAGCTGAGCGAGTGGTTCAGATCCTCCTGGAACCATGGCGTCACCTGGTCTTTGGTCCTCGATCACGTTCTCATGCTGGGCCAGCAAAAGTACAACTTCGTGGATAACCCGATTTGGTCGCTGGTTCACGAGATGCGCTACTCGCTGGTCTTTCCTCTGGTCATGTGGGCGGTGATCCGGGCGAAGTGGTGGCCCTTAGTCGCTTCCTCGCTGTTGGCAAGCGTCGCCGCCATGGGCGCCCTCAAACACGTCAACAGCAACTGGGCCGTCGATTCCCTACAGTACGCGTTCCTGTTCGTTACCGGGGCCACACTGGCCAAATACAGAGTCGAAGTCGCCCAGCGGTTTCGTAACCTCCCGACGACGTTGAGGATTGCGATTGGCGCGACGAGCGTTGTGTTACTCAGCGCTCACGGCCTGGCACACGCCGGCATTGCGCTGGTCCGGGCGTTTGCTTTTGTTGCGCCTCACATTGGGGCGGTGCTGCTATTGATGAGCGTCATCGGATCCGCGTGGGCTCAGGAGGCGCTCGAAAGGCAGCCCTGCTTGTGGATAGGGCGCGTTTCTTACAGTCTCTACCTTTCGCATGTAGTTCTCTTGTTGACCTTGGTTGCCGTTCTCCACCGCCGGGTTTCCATTTACGCGATTCTCTTCGCGCTGCCTGCCCTCGCGTTGGGGCTCGCCGGTGTGTTGCATCGATGGCTCGAGCAGCCCGCGATCGATCTCGGACGGCGCCTAGGAAACGGAATCGAGAGGACAAAGCGGCCCCTGGACCACCGTGATGTTCCCGGGGCTTACTCCGTTCAAGCGTCGTAAGTAAATCGGCCTGCCGTAAGTTGGGGCTCCAGCTTAACGGCAATCAACCCCGGAGGCATAGAAAAAGCGCATGTTCGGATCCACGATCGACTACCAGCTGTTACGACCGTTCACGCACAGCCGCAACTTCGCGACCGAAGAGGAAATCGATGCACGCACTGGCAAGATGAGTATCGATCTGGACGCTGCGGCAAGCAGAATTCTGAAGCTCCAAAAGAGGTTAAGAGGCCGCCTTCCGATCGAGCCAGATTTCCGGTACCTCGACATCGGCTGCGGCGGCGGAGACATCGCCCTTGGTTTAGCGCAGCTTGGCGCCGGACACGTGACGGGCATAGATATTGTGCCGCGATACATTTCGGCGGCCACCGCGAACGCGGATCGACTGCAGTTGACGGACCGCGTTCAGTTTCTCCATCAGGATATTCACCATTGGGCGCCGTCTGAGCGGTACGACGTGGTCCTTTCGCACGAAGCCCTGGAGCACATTCGCGATCCCCAAGCATTTCTTCGGGTCTTGAAGCGTTTCGTCCGGCCTCACGGAATCGCTGTGCTTGCGTTCGGCCCTCTGTTTCATTCGCCGGTCGGCGATCATATGGATGGATTCTTTCGAATGCCAATTCCGTGGAGAGGAGCCCTGTTCTCGGAGAAGGCGATCTTGCGTCTGCGGGCGGAAAAGTTCAGACCGACCGAGGGGTCTTCTTCATACCACGAAATCGTCGGCGGGTTGAACCTGCTCCGCTATTCGGAGTTCCTCAGATACACGGCCGCGGCGGGATGGCAAGTCGATTTCCTGGACGTCAACCCGCAGCTAAGGAAGATCCCGCCCCTCTACTGGCTGTCAAGCGCGCTCTGTCGCCTACCGGGAATACAGAATTACTTCGCGGGTTCCGTTTACACCATCCTGCGGCATGATCCGGACTGGTTTGCGCGGGCGGATTGAACGGAGAGCTTTTTCCCAATTCTTGGATATCGGCGACGAATGAAGCATCGACACTTCGTGGCTTCTTCTCTCCGATTGTGTGGTTGGCTCTTCCGGGAGCGAAAGGAAGGGGATGATCTGACATGCGAATATTTCTTGGGCCGGTCTTGATCGGACATTTTTTCGCATTGTACGCGTCAGCGACGGTCTACTACGTCTCGAGCGGCGGGAGCGATTCCTACTCGGGATCGTCAAATGCACCCTTTCGGACGCTGGCGCGAGGAGTGCAAGCCGCCGGTCCGGGCGACACGGTGACTGTCCGAGACGGAACCTACGGTCACGAGAATGCCGTGACCGGCGGTGATGAAAGTCAGAACGAAGCAGCGCCCGTTACTCTGTGGAATTCCGGTACCCCGGCTGCGTGGATCACCATCCAGGCCGAGCATAAGTGGAAAGCGACGCTGGATTGCGAAATGTTGTGCGACGCCTATATCGATCTCCGGAACGCATCGTATGTCTTGATCCAGAATTTCGTGATCACGCACGGATACAAGGAAGCAATTCATAGCAATGACGCCGCCCACCATATCATGATCGAGGGCAACCGGATCGAATATATCGCCAATCGCGCTACGAGCGCCGGCGTGGGTCTTGACGGGATGTATACGAACGCCAATTGCCACGATTTCATCGTGGACGCAAACGTGTTCCACGATATTGGCCGGACCAATGCGAGCCAGCTTGATCACGGCCTGTACCTGCGCGGCCGGAATTACGTCATCACCAACAATGTGTTCTACAACATAGCTCACGGCTGGTCGATTCAGATGGCGGACGGCCTGAGCAACGTAACGATTGCCAACAACACCTTCGCCTTCCCGGACGCAGGCAGCCAGGGCGGACAAATCATGATGTGGAACACCCAGTTCAATGTTATCGTCCGGAACAATATATTCTTCCAGTCGGTGAACTCCGCCATCGCGCGTTTCGAATCTGTAGTGGATAATTGCGCCATCGACCATAACCTGGTCTTCGGCGCTTCTACGATGATGCGGGATTCAACCGGCTGCACTTCCGGTTCAAACCAACTTGGCGTGG
This sequence comes from Bryobacteraceae bacterium, assembly GCA_035934795.1. Lineage (GTDB taxonomy): Bacteria > Acidobacteriota > Terriglobia > Bryobacterales > Bryobacteraceae > Palsa-187. The sequence continues at coordinate 53,474 of DASYXM010000083.1, forward strand.
ACCCGCGTCTGGTCAATACCTTGACCGCGCCCTACGATTTCCATCTGTCACCTTCAAGTCCCGCGATCGCCGCAGGCGCGGCCCTTCCAGACGTGGTTTGGGATTTCGACGGAAACATCCGTCCGATGGGTTTACCTTACGATGTTGGGGCTTATACCCTCGTGCCCCGCGTTCCGTAGCCAAAGAGCAGTACAACACGTAACGGGGGCCGGGTGGAACATCTCTAATACCCATGCCGCAACAGGCCTTGCAATACCGCGTGAGGGTCCCAATCACTGGCTTCCTGGTGCCGTTCGACGCCACTTCATCGAGCGTAACGTTTCCGGCCGGGACGATTCTGACTGGCCTATACCGCTCTTCGGCGATGCTTTTGGGGATGTCGCTCGTAGTCTGGCAGGGCCGGAAGTATACGGTCTTTAGCCGGGATCTGCAGCAGCGTTGCCAGCGCGTAGACGCTGCCCAAGCGGCCGTTCAAGCAGGGCGTCAAACAGGTAATCGAGGTAGTGGGACTGGGCTTTGAGTCCAGTGGCGAGAGCTGGGCGGCGGGAAAACCTCCACACCCTGGACGTGCCGCCGCCCCCCACTCGTTTTGGAGACAAAGCTGGGTCACCGCGAAGCCGTAACGTAGAAGGCGTTGTTGCCGGAACGCAAGTCCTTTCCGTAGACAAACGCAAATCCGATCCCAAGGACACGGAGTTTCGCCTGGACGCCCGTATCGCACAGCCATTTTTCGAAGTCCGGTACCAGGGAAGCGTCCATTCGGCCCACGTCCAGAAAAGGGCTGAGCTTCGCGCTGAAAAGGCCATTCTCATAGAGATTCTTATCCATCTCCCAGTTGGAAAGGAAATACTGGCCGCCGAGGGGGGCGCTTCCTTTGCGGCCGTCCCGAGTGCCGATATGCGCTCGCATCCAAAGGTCGTTATCCCGTTCCAGGCCGAGCATGAAGAATTCATCGAACGGCGCCCGGCCGAAAATCTTACCGGCGCGGATGTGCTCCTGGATCGCATAATCGTCGCCAGTCATCTGCGGAAACCAATGAGCCAGCAGCGAACTCTGCAGCCGCTCAAAAGTGTGCGCCTGCATCATCCAGACGGTAGCCGTCTCCGAAGACATCGTCGCGTTGCTTTCGAAACGACGCTCGGGCACTCGCCACAGCTCGCGATCTAGCTGTACGGCCTGCTTGAGCTGATAGCCTTTGAGCAATACGTTCTGAGGCAATGCGGGGCCCGACACATCGGCATAGTCCCGACGGGAAAGTTCTCCGCTCGCCGACCAGTTCCATCCGCTTTTGGGGAGCGAAGAAACTCCGCCGCCGACCGCGTTACGGAGAAGCTTGAATCGACCCAGCGTCGGGGCCGGCCCTTGGAAGGAGCTCCGCAGGTCCCAATCTTCGTCCCGCAGATCTACACCAAGCCAATAGCGATGGCTCGGGTTGTGTGCCAATGGCCCGGACAATGAAGACACCAGGCGGCGCTTTTGCGCATCCCAGCGAACCATGGAAGTCACGTTAATCGCCGAACCCGCAAGGTTGAAGTACTCCGGATAAATCGTCTGAAAACCAACGCCCCTGAAGGTTGAGAGCAAGGCTTCCATTTTGTTCGTTCCCAGGCCGTTTCGTTCCTGAGCGGCGAATGTGGCGTCGAATCTCCCGTCTTCCAGGGCGTCCAGACCAACGGTGGAAGTGGGGAAAACCCCGAGCTGGGTGACGCGCGCGCGCGTTGTCAGCAAATCGGACAACCAGAGCGTGGCGGCCGGCGCAAAGGTGAACGCCCGGTCCAACAGAACGGGATCTGTATGCAGCCCGGGCTCAACCCGGACGTTCTCAATCTGGGGCTTGCCTATCCGGTTCCAATATTTCAGCGCCGCCTCGAGATTTCCTTGCAAGAAATAGATCGTCGCCAGGAAATCAATGGCATACGTATCGGATGGATTCAATCGTAGGGCACGCTGAAGCCATCTCGCGGCTTCGGCATATTGCCTCTGCTTAAAAGCGAGGCCTCCCAGTTCGACCGGGAAACGCTCGTCACCCGGTTTGAGATTCTGACCGGCAAGTAATACGCTTCGTGCCTCGTCCCACCGCCCAAGTTGCGCTAGCGACACGCCTTGGTAGTAATCGACTTCAGCCTCAGAAACCGGGAGCGCTCGCGCTTCAATAACGACCTGCTGCCATTGGTTTTCTTCGAACAGCTGTTTTAGCGCCGCAACGCGATCGACTTCCGTAGAACCCTCTGCCGCTTTCACCAACGGGACGCGGCTGAACAGGAGCAGCCAGATTATGGCGAGGGCGATTGCGGTTCGGAGTCCGGCACGCGCTCTTGGTCGGGAGCCTCCGCTTTTCCCGGCACTGCGAGCAGGGTCCAATTGCCGGCGGCTTTCCATTGTCTCTCGAAGTCGGAGCGATGTTGCTTGAGCATCGGACGCTCGGCGGGATCGTGCTTCAATACCAAATCCTGCTGCCAGTCCATGCCAGTGACGACCACATAGTGAGAGTCGTCGTTCCCGGCGCGTAAGGCGACAATCAGGGGTCGACCCTTTTCCAAATGCTGACGCAGGTCCGTCCAATCGCCGCGGATGGCAAAAGTCCGGTATCCATACCGCTGGAGATACCGCTCCAGTTCGGAAGCGTAAATTCCGCGCGCTTGCTGCGAATAGAGCGCGCGCTGGATCTCGTCCGCGCTGGGAATCGCCGGCTGGCCCGGTTGCTGCCGATGCCAGTATTGCATCACCATAGCGATACTCGCCGCTCCGCACCCATTCTTTACCTGCGCTACGAAGGGGACGTTCAACCACATCCCCGCCGGCTCCGTGGCCGGCGCCGGGCCGCCGGCCAACGCGAAGGAAATGAGTAGTGTGGCCCAACGATTCATGGGCCATTCAGCGGACAGCAACGATGATCAAGATCAACGCTGCAATTCCCAGCAAGAGAAAGAGCAAATCGCGCTCCGACAAATTGCCCGCCGCGAAGTCGGCTTGGGCCTTCTCGGAACGGGCAGCCAGACGCGCCAGTTCCTGATCGTTCAAAGTCGATACGGCGGTCTTCACTTGCGCCGAATCGATGCCGGCGCTGACCAGCGCTTTCTCCATTTGAGGCGAGGACAGGAAGCTATTGATCGTTTCCAAATTATGCTGGCGCGCGGTGGTTGCGGCGACGGCAGCTTTCTTCAAATCCTCAGGGCTCACCACGTGAGTTTGTGCCCGGAGTCCTGCGGGCATCGCCAGCAGGGGTATCAAGATGAAAAGTGCCACACAGGCTGACTTCCACACTCTGGACAGCTTCATCGCACGCTCCCTCCTTCGGAATATGAGCCAATGCAGCACCCTGCGAACGCGCTCATTCGATGAGGCTGTAGCACGACGATTGCCATCTTCAAACCCAGTCCTTTCATAGCGCGGAGACGGGCTAGCGGAACGGGAAATGCACGAAAGCGGGCTCCCGATTCCGGATTCCGACGAATCCCAGCCCACGCGATATCGGTCGTTGTTACCATCCTCCCCTGGAATTCTTACTACTGGGCGGCTGTGCGGCCCTTTTTCCCCAAGCACATACGATTGCTGGCACGGAGCGTGCACTTGACTCAGCCGAAGGGAGAACGATGAAAGCCCCAATTCTTCCGACCACCGTCAGTTTTGTCTTTCTTTCTGCGCCGACATGGCTTGCTGTGGCCCAGCAGCCGCTTCCGCACGAGCCCAACGCGCCCATTTACCGGGTGACGGTGGTGGAACGGACGGTCAAGGCAATCAACTACCAGTACCTTTCCGGGCCCACCAAGATCGATCTTCGCGGCACCGTGCTGCTTCCTTACGCCAAAGGAGAAGCGACCGTGGAGTCTAGGCCGGGGCGTACCGAGATCGAAGCGACCTTCGATGGCTTGAGCGGGCCGCAGCGTTTCGGCGGTGAATACCTCACCTATGTTCTGTGGGCCATCACACCCGAAGGCCGGCCACATAACATCGGAGAACTGATTGCCGGTTCATCCGACAAGGCGAAGGTCCGTGTGACAACCGACCTGCAAGCCTTCGCCCTGATCGTCACCGCGGAGCCGTATTCGGCCGTGCGTCAACCCAGCGACTTGGTGGTGCTGGAGAATCAAGTGCGCCAGGATACCGCGGGGACCATTAAACCGGTCGAGGCCCGTTACGAGCTGCTGCCGCGCGGCGAATATACATGGGCGCCGGGTAATTACGACCCCAAAGCGGCCAATTCACCGAAGGTTTCTATGCATGAGTACCAGGCCCTGACGGAGATTTATCAGGCGCAGAACGCCGTGAACATCGCCAGCAGTGCGCAGGCGGAGCGTTACGCGCCCGACACATTAGCCCGCGCCCAGCAGCTCCTTGCGGAAGCCCAGCAGGTGCACGATCGTAAGGGCGATTTCCGCCGGGTGGTCGAGAGCGCCCGCGAGGCGGCCCAGACCGCCGAGGATGCCCGCGTAATCGCCCAGGAACGCCAACGGGCGGAGCAAATAGCAACCGCCGGCCTGGAGTTGTCCAGAACGCGGGCCCAAGTCTCGCAGGCCCAGCAGGAAAAGGATCAGGCCTTACAGGAAACACAGAGGGCCCAGGCCCAAGCGGACGCCGCACGGGCACAAGCCGATGCCGCGCTCGCTGCGCGTAACCGCGCCGAATCCGAAGCCGCGGCGGCCCGCGAACGCGCGTTGGCCCCCCCACCCCCGATCGGCGCAAACAACCCGAAGGCGGGTGGGGATCAACAGGCGGAAACAGTCCGGAAACGGGACCTGCGAATGCGCCTCTTCCGGGATTTGAACGGAGTGCTACCCACCTTGGACACGGGCCGTGGCCTGGTCGCCACGGTGCCAGACGATGGATTCCGTGGGGGCGACGTTGGTGACGCATACTCCTACCAGGTCAAACGCATTGCCGGTATCCTAGCCGCGCACTCCGGTCTGCGCGTCTCCGTGGAAGGGTATTCCGACGTTCCGGCAAAGGAGGCCTTGTCGCACGAGCGCGCGGTCTCTGTGCGTCTCGTGCTAATCGGCAATGGCGTGGCTCCGGTTTCCGCGGCAGGCTACGGTGACAGGCGTCCGCTGGGCTCTAACGCCACGCCGCAAGGGCGGAAGGAAAACTCGCGCGTCGAAATTGTGATTACGGGTGAGTCGATCGGCGAGTTGCCGCTATGGGAACGGCCCTATGCACTTAGCGGCTCCGCTCAGAACCCGTATAGGTGATCGGCATGACTCGAGAACGAATCGCAGGGTTTCTGTTTGGCATAGGCGTGGGAACAGTGATTGGCTTCTTCCTCACGCCGCCTGACAAGACTCATAGTGCTATCTGGCCACCGGACTCTTCGACAAAGGGCAAAACACGGGTACCCCCGAACATCCCAGCACCGGCTGGTGACGGGCGATCCACGGATCTTTCTGAAAGGGAAACGACGTCAGCGGGTGCGTGAGCGGAACGCCACCGAATCTTAAACGGGAGACGATCGGAAGGAGTACCAAGATGCGAATCACAATGACTTTGCTAATGGCTGGATTACTGGGAAGCCTTGGTTGCTCAAATCAGGGCACGCCGACAACGCCTGCAGTTGGTGCGACGAGCGCGGACCTGAAACAAGTGGTACAGACCAAACTGGCGTCGGATCCACAGCTGGCGCGGATTGATGTAGCCGTCGATGGAGATCACAATCAGGTTACGTTGTCGGGTTCGGCTCCATCGGAGCAAGCGCGTAGCGAGGCTGTTGAAATGGCCAAGGCTGCGCAGGCGAACGTGACGGTTGTCGATAGCATCGACGTCCAGACAGAGGGGGTCGCTCGAAGCGAATTTACCGAAGATCTGGCTCGGGAAGCGCGGCAGAAGGCCAAAGCAGTGGGCGATAGGATCGGGCAATCGCTCGACGAAGCGTGGATCTATACCAAAATCGAGGCCAAGCTCGCGAGTAACCCGGCCACGCCTGCCCTGAAGATTCACGTCGACGTATTCAAGAGCGTGGTAACGTTGCGCGGCGAGGTCCCCTCCATTTCCGCGAAACAGGAAGCCGAGCGGATCGCGAAGGAAACCGATGGGGTCAAGCTGGTACACAATGATCTGGAAGTCACCGGAGCGTGAGTCGAGCAACCTCATTCCGCGGCGCAGGGTTTCGGGGCCGCCGGGGGCCGGGGGCGTGGTATGCTCCGGACGTTAGATCGACCGCGTCTGGAAGCCCACGCGGCACATGTAGACGGCCTGATCATCCGGCTGCAGAAAGCCAATGATCCCCAGCGCGACTTGCTGCTCGAACACCTGACAACCGCGCGCGCCTACCTCGCGGGCTCCATGCCGCAGGAGTACGAGACCAACCTGTGCCTGGCCGGCGAGGCTGCCAAAACCCTCTCCGACAAGGCGCTCCGGAGCGAGGTCAACCATGCGATTTCTGAATTGCTCGCGTCGATGGTTCACTCCGCCGTGGCGCCGGGCGTGTTGCGGCATCACGCGCACGAAAGTCATCGCCCGCCCACCTCCGGCGAGCCGGACCTTTCCACTTTTTTCCAGGGTTCCGATCACCAGTTCGGAATCTTTTACCCCAAGAAGCACGTGGTCGCGGTATTTCGCTCCTTCGAGGCGGCGGTGGCCGCCCGTCAAAGATTATCGGACGCCGGCTTCGCAGACCATGAAGTGCTGGCGGTTTCCGGGGAGGAAGTATCACGATTCCTGAGCCATTTGCGAGCCGACGCCGGACTGTGGGGCGAGCTGATGACCGCGGTGTCCCGGTTTCTGGATACCGAGGCGAGTCTCGTGGACCGCTACGCAGGTTGGGCTCAACATGGGGCTGGATTCTTGCTCGTCTATAGCCCCACGGAAACCGAGGCTTTGGGAACCACCGAGTTGCTCCAGCAGTTGGAACCACTGGCCGCGCAATGGTACGCGGCCGGTTACATTTGCCACTTGGTCTAGCCCATTTTTCTGGATGAACGCGAGGTGGCGATTTTTGGCAGTGGTTCGGTTTGACGCAGGAGCGAGTCGAGAAGTTCATGGCGTGATGCACACGTGGGAGAAGGTTCCCGGCTGGGTGAATCGCAAGCGGTTGTTTTCGCGGCAGAAATATTTTTTCCATCGAGGTCATTCGTGGTCTGCCAGGTTTTGCGCGCGCGCGCCGCCAAGTGCCCACAATCAATGAGATCGAGGTTTGAAAAATCACAACACGTTTGCGGGCGCATAGCGCGACTTGTGGGGCCCTCCCTACCCCAAACTACCTGTTTTTTAAAATGCCCTCCAGGGCCATTTCCCGGCCCGTGGCGCGACTGCACGGTCTTACAATCGTCTTGCTTCGGCTTGGTCCAATTTCGGGCCGCGAAAGTGAGGGAGCGGAGACGGCTCTCCCTCGAACTGACCCGCCCGTAGACGCATCTTTGCCGGACCCCTACCCAGAGGTCCTCCGAAGCCTAAAGTGGGGGCTTAGAACGCGCTACACAACGCGTCTTTTTTGACGCGCGTTTTTCGTCCAACTTCATGTGGCTGATTTTCGAAGGTTTGCGGGAAAATCCGCGCTCCCTTCCGCACACTCCGATTTTGCTATCCTCGGGAGTACCGGAACGATCTTCGCCTCATGTTAATTAATCCAGAAAAATGGGCCAGCAGATCGGAAAATGCGGGTGCGCCCGCAGGATTTCATTCTCGGCATCGCGGTTAAGCGTCAACGCTGACCACGGCCAGTTCCGGGGCCGTCACGGTTTGCTCTTCTGTCGCGGTTAGCGCGGGGGCACGCTCTTGCAAGAGTAGTTCGGTTGCTGCCACCATCGGCTCCGCGTGGAACCGCTCTTGCATCCGATTTCCAAGCAGCGCGTTACACAGCGCCAGCAGTCCCATGCCTTGGTGGTGCGCCATGAAAGATCGTACGACTATCGCGGTCTGAGGGGATACTGAGAATCCCGACCAAAAGTCGACGGCTTCGAAGAAGCCATAGCGGCCGGTCCACCCGCGTGAATCCATGAGGCGCAAATTCTGAGTGGCGGGCTCACGCGCGATCATCAAGGCGAGCATGGACGCGTAAGGCGCGACCACGAGATTGTCGGGCTGCGAACGTCGCAGGCTGACCGCCGGAATTCCAAACGCGTGGTAGTCGTAATGCGACTCTCGACTTCGCGAGCAGCACGATGATTCTGAAATACCCCAAGGAACGTCGAGTTCGCGCGCGTACGCTTGTTGCACCTGGACGACCCCGTTTAGGGTGTCTCCCAGTAGCGTCTGAGAGAAGGTTTTCATGAAGAGAGCGGGCATCAGGTATTCGAACATCGTTCCACTCCACGACAGCAAAGTCGTGTGTCCGCGGAAGGAAGCCAGTCTGCGGCCGAGCCGGAACCACGTTCGGCGGGGCGCGTCGCCCTTCGCGACGGCAAGAAATGCGGCGGTGCGCGCCTCGGAGGCGAGTAGATCGTAACAGCACTCGTCCAAACGTTCCGCCTGAACAGCGTATCCGACGCGCAACAAATCGCAATCCGGGTCGTAGAGGAATGCGAAGTCCATGGCCCGCGCAAAACGTCCGGCCGTGCGTTCATTACGCGTGAGACGATCCACAAGGGCCCGGGCGCGGACGCGCGCCAGAACCACGTCTTCGCGGAGCCCGACAAGCAGAGCACGCATATCCACCGCGCACGCCGCAGATGAGTCCAGGAGTTGTGTAATGGCTTGCTCGATGCGGTCGTAGTTGTTGGAAAGGTCGCCCAGCTCCGGAACCGTCGCCAGGGCTCCGATCAGATTCTCAAACATGCAATCACTGGAGCGCCTTCGCAGCTGCTCCGTGTAGCGCTCCGCTAGCCACGGCGCTAAGTCCAGCAGGCCGCCGACCGCCGCTTGCGCACGTTCTCCCAGGGCGCGCTGCCAGTAGCGCACTTCATCCAAGCTCTCCGCCTCACCCGCTCCCAAATTCTCAAAGGTTGCATCGATGTGCTCTTTCAACCGGGCGATGAGTAACGTGGCGCCGTGCAGAACGCTTTGCCACTGGAACAGATTCTTGGGCCTTTTCCTGAGGGTCGCCATCAAATCTCCAACGAGGCGCGTCACGGGCGGCTGCTGCGCAGCGGGCGGCAAGCTCATCCACAGACGCACACAGTGATCCCGCACACCTTCCAGAAGAGCTTCAGAGATGAGGGGCTGCCTCCTCATGCCCTCGCAGGCCTGCTTTACCGCGATTAATGCGGCAGCAAGATTTCCGCTGTCTACCGTCGACACATAGCGGGGATTGTCCGGCGTGAGCGTGCGGGTGTCGTACCAGTTAAGGAAATGGCCGCGATATTTCTCGAGACGGCGCATAGTGTTAAGCAAGTCGCCTATGCGGCCGGCCAGCTCGCCGGGCGCGATGTACCCGAAGTCGTAGGCGGCGACATTGCCGGCGAGCTGTAATCCGATGTTGGTGGGCGAAGTGTGGTGCGCGATGGCGCGCGGCTCTTCTTGCACATTGTCGGGGATGAGCCAATGGTCTTCCGGCTGGCCGAAGTCCGCGAAGTAACGCCACGTGCGCAGCGAGATATCGCGCAGAAAGGCGACCTCGCTGCGGACGTAGCGTCTGCCGCGGTGCGGCGACGCCTTCACGAAACTCGCGACGAGGGGGCTGGCGATCCAATGAGTGAGCAATAACAGGGGTAGCCAGGGCGCCGTATTTCGGAACCGGAATCCGATTGCGGCTGCGCACACAAGCCCGACGAGCAGGAGTGTGCCGCTCCACCGAAAACTCTTGTTCTCGCCTGCTTCCACCTGCGCCATACTCTCCCAATCCAGCAGACTCCTGCCGGTGACGAAGCGCCGTATCAGCGTCCGGGCAATGCCGTCGGCGGCGACCAACGCCTGATCGGGAAGGACGACCAGCCAGAGCCAGGCTTCCTGATGAGCGCGCCAGAATTCGGCGGCCCGTTCGCGGAAATGGCTGGGCCAGAAGCGCACAGGAGGCAAATCGAACAGCGAGTTGACCGCTGCGACGTAGGCGGGGAACACCAAGATTCCCAACGCGGCGAAGGTGATACGCACCGATGCCGAGGGGGCCAGCGTCCATCCGGCAACAATCACCAGCAGAAGGCTGATTTCGAACAAGCTGCGCCGCAGATTGTCAGCGAGCTTCCAGCGTGAACACAGCCGGAGGGGGTTGGGGATCCAACTTCCATCCCCGCGCGGTACGCGGGGAAGCAGCCAGCAGAGAAGTTGCCAGTCTCCCCGGATCCAGCGGTGCTTACGCTTGGCGTACACTTCATAACTGCTCGGATGGTCTTCGATCACGTCGACATCGGTAGCGAATCCCACACCCGCATGCTCCCCTTCGATTAGATCGTGGCTCAGCAGGGTGTTGGCGGGGAAGCGGCCGTCGAACACCGCATGAAAGGCACGCAGATCGTAGATGCCTTTCCCCGTAAAGTTGGCCTGTCCGTACAAGTCATGATAGACGTCGGCAATCGCCGTGGTGTACTGATCTAGTCCCGTTTGCCGGTTGAAAATTCGCGAAAAACGCGATCTTCCCGCTGATTCCATGCTGGTGCTCACACGGGGCTGCAAGATCGTGCAACCGTTTTGGATGGTTTTTGAAATGGGATGAATCACGGGTTTCTGAAGCGGGTGAGCGAGCGAGCCGACCAGCTTCCAGGCGGTATCGCGAGGCAATTGCGTGTCAGTGTCCAGCGTGATCACATTTCGAATGGAGCCGATCGCCGATAGATCGCCGATTTTTACCTCGAAAGCGTCATCAAGGCCTAGGAGCAAACGATGAAAATCCTCGAGTTTACCGCGTTTGCGTTCGCGGCCCATCCAAGCTCTTTGACTCTGGTTCCACTGCTGGCCGCGATGGAACAAGTAAAACGGAGATCGGCCTCCGGAAGAATACCGGCGGTTCAAGCGGCGGATGCCGTTGGCGCAGAACTCCACCAGGGGATGGTCGCTGGGAACGGGTGATGAAGAGTCCGGAAAATCGGTGAGCAGACCGAACACGAGATTACAGTCACGGTTGGCCAAATAGTGAATCTCCAGCCGCTCAAAAAGGCGTTCGACGGCCGGCCGCGACAGTAATAACGTCGGCACGACGACGAAAGTGCGATGTTCGTCCGGGATTCCTTTAGAGAAATCGAGGCGCGGCATGGGCCTGCGGGGCAGGGCAGAGTTAACCAGCAGGTTCACGAGGGTGATCGCCGGCGCACTGGACGGTAACCACAACATAACTACCCACCACCAGGCGAGCGGACCGGCAAAGTGATAAATGGCACTGGCTACCGCCGCGGTCGCAATCGCGATTCCACCGATGTAAACCAGGTTCGGAAAGCGTAGCGCCAGCTCCTGGAATTTCGATGGCCAAGGCACCCTCAGCCCTCCCCGCTTGCGCAGGTCCGCGATTCCAGACCCTACCAGGTAGTAGCCCACGTGTGACCGCCGAGAGTCATCGTGGAGATCTACGGCTTCTCCGGCCAGAGTCGCTGCGAGTGTTGCGACGCTTTCCTCGCTACGCTCGGACTGTTTCGCGAGACCTTCCACCCGATGTCTGTATAAATCTCTGCTTTCGAAATCCATCTCGAGATAAATGCCGGCCGGATCCCGGGACAAAATGTGGTGCACCGTCGAGATGGACTCGATCAAGGTCTGCCAACGGATCCTCCCCAGGGAATGAAGACATCCGATCGCACCCAGGACCACCGACTCACAATGCGAAGAGTCCAAGGGCCGGTCGGACACGCTTCGGGCGATTTTCTCGATCAAAACGAGCCTGACAATGGGCGGAATGGCCCACAGTTCAGCCAGCGTCAAGGCCGTGCCGAGCCGATCGGGATTGAACAATTCCGCAAGCGCCGCCGTCGTGAGCAGTTTGCCGAGCGCCTGCGGTGCAAGAGGGCTCGAAATGACGCAGCCGAGTGTGCTGGAGATCACACTATAGACGCGAGGTTCGGCTTTTTGCCCGTATCCTTCTGCCCGGATCAGCTGCTGGCAGTATTCTTGCGAGAGAGCCGATCCCAATTCTTCGATTTGCGACTGGATGAACCACTGCTGGCCAAGCAGCCAGGAGGCCACCGGCGGCCGGCTCTCAGCAGGCAGCCGCGAAATTTCGCGATAGACACGCCGAAGAATGCGGGCGCTGTCGACGAGAACCCCGCGCAGGAACCGGGTTTTGAGAGGTAGGGAACGAGACATTTCGACACCTGTAACGCGTCTATCTGTAACTGGCAGCTTGAAGCTCGAACATGCCGGCATACCGGCCACCTCGGTCTATCAGTTGAGCGTGCGTGCCTTCTTCGCGAATCGATCCGGCCTCGAGCACAACGATTCGATCCGACATGCGCACCGTGGAAAAGCGGTGCGAAATAAGAATCGCCATCTTGCCCCTGGTCAGCTCCGCGAAACGTTTGAACACCTCGTACTCCGAGTTCGCATCGAGCATGGCGGTCGGCTCGTCGAGAATCAGAATGTGGGCGTCGCGCAAGTACGCGCGCGCCAGAGCGATCTTCTGCCACTCGCCGCCGGAGAGATCCACGCCCTCCTCGAAGCGCCGGCCGAGCATTTGATCTAGACCGTCAGGCAGCCGGTCGAGAAGCTTGCGGGCCCCGCTCCGAAACGCCGCCTCCGCCAGCCGTTCGTCCTGGTCGCGACACTCGATGCGGCCCGCCGCAATGTTCTCGCGCGCCGTCAGGTCATAGCGCACGAAATCCTGGAAAATGACGCCTATGGATCTGTGCAATTCATCGAGGTCGTACTCGCGAAGATCCTCTCCGTCGAGCAAGATTCGCCCCGCCGTCGGTTCGTAAAGCCGCGTCATCAATTTGACGAGGGTCGTCTTTCCCTGACCGTTTTCCCCAACGAGTGCGATCCGCTCCTGCGGCCCGATGCGGAGATCGACATGATCGAGCACGAGCCGGAGGGCGCCCGGATATGCGAAACACACGCCGCGGAACTCGAACCCGTCGCGAATGCTACGGGGCGCAGGCAAAGCCATCGCGGCGTTGCGAATCTTGGGTTTCATGGCGAAGAACTGGAGGAGATCGGTGAGGAAGAGCGCTTGGTCGGCAATGCCCGTGAACGTCGAAAAGACCATTTGGATTTGGCTGCTGGAGCCGGCCAGCGCGCCGGCCAGGAAGGTGAGGTCGCCAATGGTCAATGCTCCTCGGATCGCGCGGAGAACCAGGAACGCGTACGCCGCGTAGTATCCAAGCGAGCCGGCGATCGCCAGCAACGCACCCATCCGTAATCGCCGCGCAGCCAGTCTTTTGTTCCGGCTGATGACCTCCTCGTCGATCGCCGTAAACCGGTTCCGCAAGTAGGACCCCAGACCGAACAGCTTCAGTTCTTTCGCACTTTCCTTCTTGGTGCCCAAATCGCGCAGATAATCGAGCTCTCTTCGGAGAGGCGTCAGACTATACGCCAATGAGTACCCTAGGAAAGCGAAATGGCTTTCGCCTAGAAAAGCCGGCAGCACCGCGGCAATCATCAATATGAATAGGAACGGCGAAAATGCCAGGACCCCTGCCGAGAGCGAAACAAGTGTGACGATCTGCTGCAGCAGCCGTCCGAGCGCGCTCAACATCCCGATCCGGTCATTGGCCTGGACGCGCGCCCGCTCAAGCTTGTCGTAGAAATCCGGATCCTCAAACGATTCCAGGTCGAGCGTGGCTGCGTGCTGCATGACACGTACGCTCACTTCATGCGAAAACCGATCCGCCAGGCGCCCGTCGCAGTAATCGATGGCCCGGCCCAGGACCGCTCCCACCGCCGCTATCGCGAACTCGGCGGCCAACAAAATCCAAACTTCGCGCGAAACCGGCCCCGGATTTCGCGTGGCGTGGACCACGGCATCGATGATGAGTTTTCCAATCCACAGCGCGGCCAGCGGGACCAGCGCGACAATCACACGGAATCCGGCCGCTGCCGCAACAAACCTGGGGCTGGATTGCCAAAGGAGGGCCAACACGGGCGGTAGATTTTTCAGGGCAGAGAGGCGCTCCCGCCAAGGTTTCCATCCCGACTTCAACGCCGACCGCATCGCAAAGCTCGCAAACGATTGATCATGATCTCCCAGACCCGTGCGGATGCGGAAGTTCTCTCTGAGCTTTGCAATCGGAGTGCCAGCCTAGCGGTAAGCGCTACTCGAAATGCCGAAATACGCGTGGAGCGGATCCTGTTTTATCCGTGCCGTCCTCACTGAGCAGTTTGTGCTGATCGGCGGGTGCCAGTTCGTCAAGAAGCGTCGTGAAGACAGCGTTGGTCCAGCCAAAACCTGCTTCGTTGGTGCGGTACCCGAGGTGAATTTCGCCGCGCAGGTTAGAGACTCGCCGCACGACGTCGTATTTCTCCACGATGATGCCACTCCTGCGAAATTCCTGAAGGACCAGCGACAGGAACTCCCGGCTGATCCGATCCGCATCTTGGTTGTAGCCATAACGCCGCATCCCCTGAATGGCGATCATTTCCAAGGGAGCCCATCCGAACGGAGCGTCCCATTGGTCGCCGCTTAATACGGTGCTGGTCTGCAATCCGCCGGGGCGCTCGAACATTGGCAGGTTCTCAACGATGCGCGCAGCCTGTTGCGGACTCGCAAGGCCGGCCCATAGCGGATAGAACGTGGTCAGGAACGGGTATCGGCGCACGCGCTTCTGCGTGAAAGCGTAGTCGTAGTACAGGCCGTCCTGGGGGTCCCAGAGAAGGCGGTTGATCCGTGCCGCACGATCCCGAGCGCGATTCCTCCAGACCTGCACTTCCGAATCGCGACGCAGAATTTCCAGGATTTCCGCGGTCTGCGTCTCCATAAGATACAGAAGAGAACTCAGACAAACAGGATTGTAGTGGACGATATCCACGCTGAACGGTCCGAAGCGATTCGACGGATCGAACCCCGACTCACGCATGGAGCGGTCGCCCCTGTAAAACAACGCCGTGAGCCGGTCGGTGGAGCGGTCGTAATATTGGCTTGCGTCGTAATCTGGGACCGCATGGGATCGAAAGTACTCGCGGGCCACATCATATGGCGTCCGGCCGTGCTCGTCGCGTTCTCCGGAAAGAACCTCTGGCGCCGGTCCTTCTCCTAGATCGAAGTAACGGCTCAGGCCGGTTTCCGAAGTCGCATGCGGTTCACTGGTCCAATAACGATAATACGTTTCGATGGCGGGCAGCGATGCCTCCAGCCATTTGCGATCCCCCGTTTGCCGGTAGACGGCCAGTAGCATTTCAGTAAGGAACGGGGGTTGCGAACGTGTCAGATAGTAAGTTCTGTTTGCGTTCAGAACCTTGCCATACTCCCGGACTTCGTACAGGAAATTGTCAGCCATGTCCCGGGCGAGCGCGAGCTCGCCATCGCGAAGCAGTCCCTTCTGAATGAAGTAGCTGTCCCAGCCGTACATTTCATTGAAGCGGCCGCCGGGGACAACGTAGGGCCTAGGCAGATACAACAACCCATGCTCGCGAACCTCAGTCGGGTCCAGCGGAAGAGGACGTATGTCGATGTTCCCGAAATCGGACGGATTCATTGCTTTACGCAACTCTTGCGCGACCCGCGTAAGCTCGCCGCTCGCGGCATATACCGGCCAGCGGCTGTGTACACCGGCGTGGAATTTTGGATCGGCGGCTGCCGAAGCAAGATTCCGATTCGAACGTGTCAGCACGTTCCAGGTTCGCCGGATATAGTCGAGAATCGACGGCGCCTGCGCACCCGGACCGAGACTAGCAGCGCAAATCACGATGCCAAGGGCGATCGCCGCTATCTTCATTCAACGATGAACTCTCCTTCCACGCCGCGAACGGAGTCTGGAGCGACCCATACGTGGAACGTTCCCGGCTCGGTGACGAGTTGCATTTTTTCGTTGTAGAAGGCTAGATCCGCGGCCGTAATCGAAAACTTGACAGCGACGCTTTCATGGGGTTTAAGGTGGAGACGGCGAAATCCCTTCAGCTCCCTGACTGGCCGACTTACGCTGGCCGCCTCCTGATGGACGTAAAGCTGCACGACCTCGTCGGCTTCGCGCTCCCCCTTGTTCGTGACTTTAGCGGCGATGGTGAGGTTTCCGCCCTTGCGCACCCTCGGCGCCGACACGCGCAAATCCGAGTATTCAAAAGTGGTGTAGGACATCCCGTATCCGAATGGATATTCCGGCGTAAAATCCACATCGAGGTACTTTGACGCGTATCCAAGGGGATTCACCGGATTCCCCATGGGGATCCCCGAGTCGTTTGCCGGCGCTGGCCGGCCCGTGTTGAGGTGCGCATAATAGATGGGCAGCTGGCCAACAGTACGAGGGAAGGTGATGGCCAATTTCCCCGAGGGCACTGCGTCGCCGAACAACAAATCGGTAATCGCCGATCCCCCCATGGTGCCCGCATGCCAGGCGTACAGGATCGCGTTGACCCTCGACGCAGTCGTGTGAAACGTCAATGGGCGTCCGGCGAGTATCGCTGCCACGATCGGCTTGCCTGCCTTTGCGACCTCTTCGACCAAGGCTTCTTGAGCGCCCGGCAGGTCCAGAAAAGCGCGGGAGCGAGCTTCCCCCGATAGGTTCTGCTCTTCGCCCAGAAAGAGCAGGACCACGTCCGCCGTTCGTGCCTTCTCCAGCGCGTCGCGAAATCCGTCGCGGTTCGAGTCGCGGCTATTTTTCAGACCGGGAGAGTATGCGATCCGGTTGCCGAACTCGCGACGTAGTGCCGCAAGCGGAGTCTCGACATCCTCGGCGCGGCCATCCATTGCCCACGTGCCCATCTGATCCACGGCACTATCGGCGAGCGGTCCGATGACAGCGATTCGTCCCACGGACTTTGCGAGCGGCAAAAGGTTGGCCTCATTCTTCAAGAGCACCATACTCTCTAGCGCCAGGCGTTTCGCGGTCTCCCGCGCGGCCGGGCTGATCCGAGCCGTAGCGGCGGCGCCGGGACGCTGATCGAAGAGTCCCAGCTTGAATTTCAGCCGGAGGATGTTGCGCACAGCGTCATCGACGCTCTTCTCATCAATCCGTCCTTGATCAATGAGTGCCTTCAGGTGATCGAAATAGGTTGTACTCACCATTTCCATGTCGACTCCGGCGAGCAACGCCTTCCTGGCAGCGTCCGCTGCGTCGGTGGCATAGCCGTGTTGGATCATCTCGGGGATCGCGGTATAGTCGCTCACCACCACGCCGTCGAACCTCCACTCGCCCCGTAGGATCTGATGCAAGGTAAAGCGATTGCCGGTGGCCGGCACGCCGTTCAAAGCGTTGAAGCCCGTCATGAACGTGGCTACGCCTGCGCCTCGCGCACTCTGAAACGGGCGCAGGTACACATCGCGCAGCAGAATCTTCGGAATCCACGTGCTGTTGTACTCGCGTCCGGCCTCGGTTGCCCCATAGCCGACATAGTGTTTTGCACATGCCGCCAGCGTGTTGGGGGAACTTAGTGACTCCGTCTGGAAGCCGCGAATCATCGCGTCGCCGAGCACACTCGTCACATACGGGTCCTCTCCTAGGCTCTCGGCAATCCGGCCCCAGCGCGGGTCGCGCGAAATGTCGATCATGGGAGCGAAAGTCCAGCGAATTCCTTCCGCCGACGCCTCCTCTGCCGCAATCCTCGCCGCCTTCGCCACCAGTTCTGGATCCCAGCTCGCAGACTGGGCAAGAGGAATAGGGAAAATTGTCCTGTACCCGTGGATTACGTCCCGCCCGAAAATGAGTGGAATGCCAAGACGACTCTCTTGCATGGCGATTCGTTGTGCTTCCGCCCGATCCGCCGGAGCACCGGCGTTGAGGAAGGAACCCCACCGCCCGTGGCGGATTTCATCTTTGATCCGATTGGAGATCGGGCTCTTCATCGCTGTGGATTGCGACATCTGCCCGAGCTTCTCATCGAGCGTCATGCGAGCGAGCAGAGTCGCGATCCGCTTTTCGATCTCCGGCGGGGGCGCGGCTCTCAAGATCGTGGCCATGATGACAAACGCAGCGACGCGGGACTTCCGCAGGGTCTGTGCGCTCCAGCGAGGCATCGGGCCTCACCCTCCCTTTCCCGCGTGCACGCTAGGAATATTTGCGAAATCCCGCGCGCTGCAATCCACGCTGAGCCTCCCGGCTCCTCATAAACGTACTCCACACGAAGCCGGTGCGCAGATTCTCCGCCATCAGCATCGTAATCCCGGTGTCGATTCCGATCACGTCCGAGTCGTACCAATTGCTCAAGGGATTAAAGGCATTCACGAAACCATAGCGGCACCAGGCTCCCGCTCCGTAACGGCTCTTAATATTCTTCAGCACTCGCAAGGTCGCCTGAGGGAGAAATGGCAGCGAGCCTCCCGCTGCACTCGGGACAATGGTCCCGTCGATGGGGCCCATCTCGGGAGGACCGCCCCACACCACGTAACCCTTTCGCGAGTCCGACGACGTGATTCCCCACAGGTCGTCGCTGTAATCGGGGAACCGCGACGCTAGCTCCCGACAGAAGCGTCGATGGACCTCGGTGCTGACCACAGAGTTCTTGAAGTAGTCGGCGTATTGGTCGCGCTTTCCGCGAAAGTCAAACCACGCTTGCGAATATTGGTGTACGAACAGCGGCGCGTAGGAGCCTATGTAGCGCAGCCCGTCATATTCGAAGGTCTTTCGTTTCCAGGCGCGCCATGTCTCATCCGCCAGCGGATGCGAGAACGATCCGAGCCCCAATAGGTACATCATCATCAACTCGCTGTAGTAGTCCCATCGGTAAGTCAAGAATCCGACTTCGGGCGCCCAGCCGTGCGAGATCAGGGAGGTGTCTTCCGAAACCCAGCTCCAATCGACGCGGTTGAAGATCAGGTCGGCCAAGCGGGTGATTTCGGGATGCTGGAAGTACTCGCGGCAGGTGAGAACGCCGCACAGCAGGATCGCCGAGTCGACTGTCGATACCTCTGAATCCCAGACCCTTTCTCCCGTCGCGGCATTCGCCCAGTGATAGAAAAATCCACGATGATTGGGCATCGTCCTCCACAGGAATTCCAGGCCGGCGATAACGCGTCCGCCCGCGGCGGGTAACGCCACGTAGCCGCGTTTGTGCCCGATGCACAGTGCCGTGAGGCCGAACCCCGTAGCCGCGATACTCGCGATCGTCCCCTTATCGGGTGCCGCGTCCCGTCCGCGTACATGGCAACGGTCCTTGACCAAGCCCGTGCGAGGATCAGCCTGCTCCCAGAAAAACAGAAAATTGGCTTTCTCTAGCTCCTCCAGGAACTGCTCCTCTTCGGGAGAAAGGACGGCTCGGCCAGTGGAATCGGCGCCCCCAGGCGCTCCAAGCACGTGGCCGACGCCCGTCGCGAAGCATCCTTCAAACAGCCGTCGACGCGACAGCATCCGTTAATCAACACCCCTTCGCCAGTGCAATCCTGATCCGTACACTTCGTTTCTTCTATTAGATATACACTTCCAAGGATGCCTGCAGGTCGCGTGGCGCTACATAGTCTGGGCTTATTTTTTAACTTTTTTTGCAAGCCGAAGAAACTGTTTTCGCCACTCCTTCATCGACATAGAATGTAGAGCAAGCGAAGAAATGACTGGCAGACAGAGAACTGTTGGGGCCGCGGTTTGCGCCTTCGTCGGCCTTCTGGCAGTGGCAGGGATCAGACTACTTCGTTCCGAGGAACTGAGGTCCATTTCCGGCGCCATCCTGCAGTTAGACAAGGACCCTGCGAAGCAGTTGCCGATTGCGAATGTAGAAGTTAGCGTGGGCGGTAACCTGGCGGTCGGACCGACCAAGTCGGACCCTACGGGTTTCTTTCGTGTGACGCTGCGCCCGGGTGTCAGGGTGGGCCAGACCGCTACGGTCAGTCTTCGCCACCCGGATTATCGTCCTTTGGACTATCCGGAATATCTGCAAGACCGACTCTACGTCCTTCGTCTAGTTCCACGAGCACCTGCCAGTCTCGATCGACCGGTGGTGATCGGGGACTTGAGGGTCCGCTATACGGTGAAGAGTGGGACCACGGTCAACGTCGGCAGCGCGTCGAAGACGTTCGAGGTCGTCAACAATGGGGATATCCCATGTCCGCGCCATTCCCCCTGTTCGCCGGATGGAAAATGGAAGGCGGCGATAGGCGGTGCGTCGATCGACGCCGGCGAAGGCAACCAGTTTCATGATGCCCGGGTGTCCTGTCTCGCCGGGCCCTGTCCTTTCACGAAAATCGAAAATGATTCGTTCTCGAAAGGAGGCCCGCACATAAGCGTCTCCGTTCGAAACTGGTCCGACACCGCAAGCTTTCTCCTCGAAGCGGAGGTCGCCCGTACCACGACCAGCGACGAAATTCGCGAATCGTTCCCCGTTATTTTCGGCCAAACCATGAGCTTTACGCTGCCACCTCCGGCTCAGGGGTCAAGCGTTGAAGCCACCGTCAACGCGGCCGAGATCGTGTATCCATTTGAGCGGGCGCTAAGCCTTTCGTGGGCCGGTTGCGACGTCAACGTGGCCAAGGACGGGACTAGGCTTTACCGATGCGAGCTCAAGCCTGGATATCGATTCCGCTAATCCATCGGCTTGCCGATTTCCTCAAGAGTCCGTCCCTTGGTTTCGGGCACGAATCGGAAGCAAAAGACCAGCGAACCCACGCTGATGAGCGCGTAAAGCCAGAACGTATACGCCGCTCCAAGATGTTCAACCAGGATCAAAAAGGTGAGCGCTACGAGCAGATTGAAGGTCCAGTTGCTCATGGTCGCGATGCCCATCGCGACGGCCCGAATCCGCAGCGGATAAATTTCGGCGATCAGGAGCCAGAAAATCGGCCCCAGGCTGATCGCAAACGAACCGACATAAACCATCACGCTCACCACCGCCAGCCGCGCCAGCGCGGGCGAGGCGCTCCGCATCTGGAACACGAAGCCCAGCGCCGCAAGGCTCACAATCATTCCGGCGATACCAGTGAGCAGCAGGGGCCGGCGGCCAATCCGATCGAGAAGCCGAACCGACACGATCGTCATGATCACGTTTACGGCGCCCACGCCAGCCGTCGCCAAAATCGCTTGCGAAGCTGAATCGAAACCAGCGAGTTGAAAAATTGTCGGCGCGTAATAAATGATCGTATTGATCCCCGTGATTTGCTGAAACATCGCCAGTCCGATGCCGACGATGAGCGCGTGCTTATATTCCGGAGCGAGCAATTCCTTCCAAGGGCCTAGGCCGCCGGAATCGGATGACGGGGCCCGATGGGCTTCGATGCCGCGAACCTCTCCTTCCACGTCTTGCGCTTCCGGACGCACACGCCTCAACACCTGCCTCGCCAGGTCGTGTTTTCCTTGGCGCACAAGCCAGCGGGGGCTTTCCGGCAGCATGAGCATCCCGATTCCGAGCACGAGGGCTGGAAGAGCCGCCAGCCCGAACATCCATCGCCAGTGTTCTCCTCCCGCCAGGAGATAGTCCGCCAGGTACGACACGAGGATCCCCACCGTGATCAGCAGTTGGTTCAACGAGACCAAGGCGCCACGGCTGTGGGCGGGCGAAATCTCCGAGATATAGAGAGGTCCGATGTAGGAACACATCCCGATCGCGACGCCTACCAAAACCCGCCCCGCGACCAGCGAACGTACGTCCGGCGCCAGGCCCGTCATCAGGCTGGCGATGAAGAACAGCACCGCGACGGCGATCACCATTCGCCGGCGCCCGAAACGGTCCGCGAGCCGCCCGCTGAAGCCGGCTCCGAGAGCGGCGCCCGCGAGCACGGCGCTGGTGACCCCGCCCTGCAGGAAGGGCGAGAGGGCGAAGTCCTTCTTCAGGAATAACAGGGCCCCCGAGATCACTCCGGTGTCGTAGCCGAACAGCAGGCCGCACAGAGCCGCGGTGGCCGCGATCAACAATAACGACTTGTCGGTCCCATAGGTGGCCGCTTTCATCATGGCCGCTCGATGAATCATACCGCGTACGCTGGCGCCGCAACCACAGTCGAAAGATACTGCCGAAAAACTCGGGAGGTAAACCGCTCCCTATGGTCGCGGCTCGGCAAGCCGCTGTAAACACAAAGCGCCCACAATGAACCGCGACCATAGGGAGCGGTTATTAGGGTTTTTTCAGCGACCTCTTAGAGCAACGGCGACGATGCAGCAGTCTGACAGGTGTGTCCAGCCAACCTGATCAGCGCCTGCGGCCCGTGTGTTTTGTCCCGGCACCGCTTCCTGAGAAAGCTTCCTCTTCGTGGTAAGACTTCAGCCATTCATCCACGCGCCGCTTGGCTTCCTCGCGAGCGATACCGTAGCGTTCTTGGAGCTTGCCGATCAATTGGTCTTGCTTTCCACGAATGTAATCGAGGTCGCCGTCCGTGAGTTCACCCCATTTCTGCTTTACGGAGCCTCTGAACTGCATCCATTTCCCTTCGATCTGGTCCCAGTTCATATTCAATGAACCTCCTTTCAAAGACGGACACATGCACACTGTTTTGGGCTACATGTGAGCTACCAATAACCAAGTCCTGCGGATTCATGAAGAGCGACTCGATCGAAGACGGCTCATGCCGGCAGAATTTGCTGGGTGGATGGAAAAACTGTAAAGCCAATGGGCCGTGCCTAGCCGACACTCTAAACTACCCTCTTTTTTAAAACCGCTTCCAGGGCCATTTCCAGGCCCATGGCGCGAGGCGGGATGCACTTAGTGAGCGACGTCCCTCTGGTCGGCAAATGGGCGGGAAGCCGTGCCCCTTATTTTTTCAACGAACCGCGGCGACCCCGCGGCGGACAACTCCTCGGCCAGCGGTCGTAGATGATCGTAACAGCGAAAGCAGTTCAAAAGCCTCTCGCGGTCTATCGGCTTGACCAAGTAGGCGATTCGTCTGATGCCGAACTTGGCTTTGAGGATTTCGCGCTCCCGTGGTGAACCTGTCACCACGCAGATTGGAAGCTTATCGGAGTGAGGAACCGATTGGAGCACATCGATGCCATTGATCTTGGGCAGGTTGAGGTCCAGGACTATAAGGTCTGGGTCGGGCTCTTCGACGTACTCACCCCGTTTGAGGAGGAATTCCAAGGCCTTCTCCCCGTCGGTTACCACAGTCAATTCGTATGGGATCCCCATCCCGTCAAGTACGTTCCTCAGCCACAGGATAT
This sequence comes from Bryobacteraceae bacterium, assembly GCA_035934795.1. Lineage (GTDB taxonomy): Bacteria > Acidobacteriota > Terriglobia > Bryobacterales > Bryobacteraceae > Palsa-187. Next base: position 76,423 of record DASYXM010000083.1, read on the forward strand.
CCGAGTCATTGTCTTCGGCCGCAAACAGTCTGACACGGCGCATGAAACCACCTCGACGACCGGCAACGCACTTGTCGTGCCAATTTTCTTATCTCAAGTGGCAGCAGGAGGATCGATACTTGAGCCCTCCCGCATCGCTTGGGAATTCTTACCGCCCCACGCTCTTTTTACCCGCCCGTTTACGATTCACGAACGTGGCGGGTCCGCAATCTGTCGAAGCGACCACCACCGCCAACAGTGTTTGGCACGTCAACTGCAACGCTTCGCGCGATCAACGCCTCTGTCAGACGAGGGTAATGCATGGCATCGATGTGTGCTTCTGCGGTATCGCCGCACCTATGGTCCGGGCCTCCGGAACTTCCTTCGAAAGAAGCCGAGGAATCCCTGATCGATAGCGCGTTGCAAGGAAGGCCCGACGCGTTTGGGGACTTGGTGCGACCCTATCTGGGATCCCTGAATCGATTCGCCCGCACCAAACTGCGATGCGAGTCTGAAGCGGAAGACATCGTTCAACAGGCCGTTCTGAGCGCGTTCAGCCACCTGCGAGAATTTCGCCGGGAGGCCAGTTTCAGGACATGGCTGGGCGCCATCGCCGTGAATGAAGTGATCCACTGGCATCGGGGGCGGGCTGTGGCACCAGTCCGGCCTCTCGACGAGACGCGCGCGGCAAACCTTGTAGACACCTCCACTTCGCCCGACGCGCAATGCCGGCGAAGGGAGGAAGCTGAGAGTCTCCATCAGGCGCTGGCCAAACTTCCAAGGAAGTACCGGCAAATGATACAACTGCGGGACCTTAGTGAACTTAGCGTGGCGGAGACCGCTCACGCTCTCTCCCTTACAGTGGGCGCTGTAAAGACGCGGCATCATCGCGCCCGCAAGTTGCTGGCGCACAGGCTTGCGGCTCCCAACTATCTGCCCGGTTCCTATTGACTCCCCCAGGAAGGAAGCACTATGCCAGAGGACTTTGGTCGCGAGCATCAATGGGGCGTGATCTTGGCCGGAGGAGAAGGGATACGGCTGCGATCACTGACGCGTTTAATCTCCGGCGACGATCGGCCGAAGCAGTTTTGTCCGCTCATAGGAGGGCTGACTCTACTCGCCCACACGCGACAGAGGATCGCCCCATGCATCGCGCCGGATCGGACGCTGTTCGTACTGTTGAATTCGCACGAGCGTTTCTACGCGGAGGAACTGAGAGACGTCCGCTCCCCTCAGACACTTGTCCAGCCATGCGAACGAGGGACACTACCTGCGATCCTGTTAAGTTTGTTGCGGATCGTTCAACTTGACGAACAGGCGGCGGTCGCGTTTTTCCCGTCGGATCACTATTACGCCGACGAGAGAAAGTTCATGGCCGGCGTCAAACTGGCCTTCGGATTTGCGGAGACCAGCCCCGAAACCGTGATCTTGTTGGGCGCCGCCGCGACCCGCGCCGAGGTCGGATATGGCTGGCTCGAAGCGGAACCAGCCATCTCTACACATTCCTCGCGGGGGCTCCTCCGAGTGAATGGTTTTTGGGAAAAGCCATCCCAGCATGTGGCGAAGAATTTACTGGAGCGAGGCTGCATCTGGAACACTTTCGTCATGATTGGGCGCGCTACAGCCTTCCTGGACACGATTCGGTCCGCTCAGCCTGAGCTGTACCGAATTTGGGAGCCGCTGGTGGGGCGCCATGAACCGGCAATGAGCTCGAAAATAATGAAAACAATCTATGATCGCCTTCCCACAACCGATTTCTCGAGGTCGGTGCTAGGCGCCTCCCCGGAGAAGCTCGGTGTCCTGAACCTGGGCGATGTGGGCTGGAGCGATCTGGGCGACCCCGGACGAGTGCTCCGGATGTGGTCTGAAACCGGCACCGAGAATGCTTGGGGGCACGCCCGTTTTGCGGTGCCGCCGCCAAGTTTTCAGCCGGTTGATGCGGGCGCCCGGAATGCCAGGGAACAGGCGTCTGCAGGTTTGTACGAGGAGGTCGCCGGCGAGAGAGCGATCCAGATGTCTCTGGGAGGAGATCACTCTCTTGCTCGGCGGCCGAACGGTGCGGCCACGACGGGCATTCGGAGCGGGAAAATTTTACAGTTTGTGCAGAATTTGCATGCACAGGGTGGCTGACGGCACGACGAAACAGCTGGTGACGAGAGACTGCCGCATGAAAAGAGTGGAAGAATTGAAGACTCCTCCGGGGACGCTCTTGGTGCTTGGCCCTTCGGCGGAAGCGAGAGGGGTGTTACCGAGTGGCGTTTTCAGGGACGGCCTATGATCACCGCAGGAGGAAGGCGGATGGAACCAGCAAAGTTATTGACAATGCCCGAAAGGTCGGAGAAGGCGTACATCCCTCTGCTATCGCTGAACGAGCGAAGGGCCTACCAGGCCGCACACAAGATCCTAGAGATCGTGGAATACGGCTGGCCGGAGTTCGTAGCTCCGGGCGGCCGAAGGAGTAGGAGAATCGATCACATCGCCCAAGCGATCATGGAGGCGTGGGGTGCTGAGAGGCACGTGAGTTGACCCCTATCCCGACTCTGGTTGAGGCCCAGCCCAAAGATCGGCACCAGTAGGAGAACCAATGCATGTTGTCGGCGACTGAAAGCAGCCCCCTAAACGTACTGCTAGTAGAGGACAATCCAGCCGATGTGTTGCTGATTCAAGAGGCCTTATCTGCCCGCTTCCCGGTGAGTCACATCTCGGTGCACCAGGATGGGGAACAGACGATGCAGTGGATCGAAAGACTCGATCGGAAGGAAGTAAGCCGTCCGGATGTGATCCTTCTGGATCTCAACCTGCCACGGGTCACGGGCGAAGACGTGCTCTGGCGGCTGAGCCTCAGCCCGCTGTGCCGGGGCGTGCCTATAGTCGTCGTAACGTCCTCCGATTCGCCCAGGGATCGCATCGCCGCTGCCGGCATGGGAGCCAGCCGCTACTTCCGAAAACCGGCCGATTACGACGAGTTCATGCGGCTCGGCGATCTTGTGAAAGGGATACTGGCGCACGGAGGGACGTGGTGAAGGGACACCCGCAGACCCGGCCCGCGACCGCGTCCCACCCCGCCCCCACGCCTTGTCGGATAAAATATACTCCTATGGATCCCGACTCGGCAGCCCGGGTTCTAGTGGTCGATGACGACCCGCGGGAAAGACACAATCTTGCGAGGATAGTCACGGCCTTGGGCTATCTTCCGGAGGAAGCCAAAGACGGAGAGGAGGCGCTCGAAAAACTCGGCGCCTTGTCCGTGGATGCCATCGTCACGGACCTGATCATGCCGCGCATGGATGGCTTCCGTCTGCTACGGCATCTGCTCGAGAGGGGCGACTTCACACCGGCGGTTGTTCTGACGGGATTTGGCAGCATTCGCGAGGCCTTGGCGATTGTTCACGATCTTCAGGCCTTCTGGTTTCTGGAGAAGCCCGCTCAACGCGAAGTTCTGGGTCCATTGCTGGAGCGCGCCATCCGGCATAAGAAGCTTCTTGCGGAGACGGAGAGGCTGCGTCGTCAGTTGAGCCGTGAAGGGTTTCTGGGGGACCTGGTCGGAACCTCCGAATCGATGCGGAAAATCTTCGCCCTGGTTCACCAGGTGGCTCCCACGTCCGCTTCGGTGATGATCACGGGCGAGAGCGGCACCGGCAAGGAAAGAGTCGCGGCTGCGATTCACAAGCTCAGTCCCCGAGCGGCCGGACCATTCGTGGCCATCAACTGCGCGGCTGTGCCGGAAAGCCTCATGGAGAGCGAACTGTTCGGGCACGAAAAGGGAGCCTTTACGGGCGCTGCGGTACGCCAACGGGGCTGTTTCGAGCACGCCCATGGCGGGACCGTGTTTCTCGACGAAATCGCCGAGATGCCCATGCTCCTGCAGGCGAAGCTTCTGCGAGTGCTGGAGGATTTCAGAGTACGCCGCTTGGGAGGAACCAACGAGATCCCGGTGGATGTCCGCGTGCTCGCCGCCACGAATCGCCCGCTGGAGCAGGCCGTCGAACAAAAGGTGCTGCGGGAAGACCTGTACTTCCGCCTCAACGTCTTCCGCATCGACATACCGCCGCTGCGGCATCGCAGGGAAGATATCCCTCCGCTCGTAGAATCCTTGGTCCGCGCCCTCAACAAGAGGAACGACTGCCGAGCCACCGAACTTGACCCATCCGCGCTCGCGCTCTTGATGGAACACTCCTGGCCGGGCAATGTCCGAGAATTGCGGAATGTTCTGGAGCGGGCGGTGGTGATGGCTCGAGAGGGTACGATAATGCGGATGCACTTGCCACCGGCGTTTGGGATTCCCGAGCACCTTCCGCTTTCCGCGGATCCGCCCCCCGTTGCTACCTCTTTTATGTTTGAACCCGGAAGGTCGCTTCAGGAACTGGACGACGCGTACATTCGGCTCACCCTGCAACACACCAATCAAAACCGCACACGAGCCGCGGAAATCCTGGGCATCAGCGTTCGAACGTTGTACAAACGCTTGGCCGAGTTCGCCGAAGCTGAAGCAAAATCGCAGACGGCCACTGCTTCCTCAAGCGGTGCCGCGCATTGACATGAGCGCGCCACGTTTCCAGATCCTAGTGGTTGAGGACGCCGAGCCCGACGTGCTTCTGGTACGCGAAGCCCTGGAGCGCTCCGGCCTGGACTTCGAGCTCCACGTTCTGGATGACGGGGAGAAGGCGGTGGACTTCGCCGAATCCCTGGACCGTGATCGGACCGCCCCGCGCCCGCATGTGGTTCTGCTCGACCTGAACCTGCCCAAGAAAAGTGGGAGCCAAGTTCTGGATCGATTGCGGCAGAGCCCCGCCTGCGGTCACATCCCGGTGGTAATCCTGACCTCCTCGGACTCTCCCAAGGACAAGGCCAAAGTTGGTGAACTCGGAGCGACGCGGTACTTCCGGAAGCCATCCAGTCTGGATGAATTCATGCGGCTCGGAGAAGTGGTGCGGGAGGTTCTGGTGAGCTGAGGGTGAGGCGCCCGCGCCCTTGCGCGCCGCACGCCCGTTCATTCGGGAGCCGGCAGGGTGAACCAAAAAGTAGAGCCTTGGCCTGGATGCGACTCGACCCACATCCGGCCGCCGTGTCGCTCGACGATTCTTCTGGCGAGAGGCAATCCGAGGCCGCTCCCGGGATAGCGCCTGCCGTTCAGCCGTTCGAAGGGCTCGAAGACCCGATCGCGGTAAGCCGGATTGAAGCCCTGCCCATTGTCTCGAACGGAAAAAACCCATTCAGATCCCCGTTTGTCAGCGCCCACGTGAATATCGGGAGCAACCGGACCGCGGAACTTGCACGAATTCTCGATCAGGCAACGAAAGACCGTGGTCAGCCCGAGCGAGTCGCCGCTAACGGCCGGCAGGGGATCATGCGTCAAGATCGCCTCATTTTTCTTGAGTTCGTCCGAAAGCTGCCGCTGCGCTTCCGCTAGCGCCTCCTGTGAATCCGCCTCGGCGAGGTTAAGCGTCTGTAATTCTCCGTAACAGAACTCGGCGATATCACGGATTAGCGCCTCCATTCGATCTGTGCCCTCCGAAATAAAGCGCAGGTAACGGACGGTATCTTCGTCGGTGGACTCGCGAAGGGCGCGGGCCAGAAGTTCTGAGCTAGAACGGATGGCACGGAGAGGTTCCCGCAGGTCGTGCACGGCGATCGTGAGGAATTCGCGCGCTTTATCGACGTTTTCGATCGAGATCCGTGCGCGGTCCCGATGTCCTCCACTGCCCATAACCGTTGAGAGTTCCCATTGTAATGTGAAACGATAGGCGGGTGCCGAGCATCCTTGTCGTGGCTGTCCTACAATTGACGGCAGGAGGATGCCGACATGCGAGGGCCGGGTTCAGCAATCCGATATCGACTTTCCAAGCCGGTGCGCGCGGTCAAGATGCAAGATCATCCCGGCAGCTCGTTGCGGAATGCAACGGGAACCCTGCTGGAAATTCCCGCGGACGCGGTTGTCGAGATGGAAGGGCTGGCCGCTCCGTCCGGTCTCAGCAACGTGCTCTGGAACGGCGAGGCGTTCGCAGTCTTCTATGAGGATCTGGAAGAAAATGGGCAAATCGTAGACGAGGGCACGCGCTAAAGCGCACTTGTTTGGCCACGATCGGGTTGAACGCGCTATTTGAGCTCGCCGGTACCGGGCTCGTTTTTCTTTTTCTCCGGCGGTACCGATTCTTCGATCTTCTTGATCAAAGGTTTTCGGCGATCCGAGCCGTTGTTGACGCACTCCAAACAAATCGGTACGCCCCCCTCGTGAAGATCGGTTTCGGACCCACAATAAGTACACGTCGCCATGAAGGAGCCGCCTTTCCACATTTCATTGAAAAGAGAAGCCCCGAGCTTGTGCTGTGCGGGTTGCCCATTAGAATGAACCCCACAGTCTACGCCCTGAAGATTGCGAGGGCAAGTCCTTCGGGGTGCCGAAGGGACCTCGCCGATTTCGAGATTACGTTTGCGTCTTGTACTTGCGGAAGGGCCCGTGCTTGACAGCAGCCGCTCCAGGTTGTGGCAGGGACACGATTCGACGCACTACTCGCCATTGCTCAGCGGTTGCTGCGGCAACGTTAAATAGAAGGTGGAGCCTTCTCCCGGCGTGGATTCCGCCCAGATGCGGCCGCCGTAGCTCTCCACGATCCGCTGACAAATAGCCAGGCCGATACCGGTTCCGGGATATTGGTTCCCGTGGAGGCGTTTGAAAATCCCGAAGATTTGCTGCGCGTATTCCGGCTTGATGCCGATGCCGTTGTCCTGGACGGAGAAGAGCCATTCGGTTGGGCGGCGCTCGGCCCCCACATGAATCCTGGGCGGCTCTGGCCGGCGATACTTGATGGCGTTGCCGACCAGGTTCTGGAAGAGTTGGACGAGCCGAGACTCGTGCGCATGAACCGTAGGTAGTCCATTCCACGTTACCTGTGCCCCGCTGTGCTCGACGGCCGCCTTCAGGTTGAGTAACACCTTGCCTAACACCTCGGTACAAGGCACTGGATGCGCCGGCCCTTCGCCCGCAGCTCCGACCTGCGAGTAGGCCAACAAATCCCTTAATAACGTCTCCATCCTGTGCGCCCCGCCGACAACGAAGGAGACGTATTGATCCGCCTGCTGGTCGAACCGGCCGCCGTACTTCCTCTGGAGCATCTGCGCATAAAGAGCCACCACTCTCAAGGGCTCCTGGAGGTCGTGACTGGCCGCGTATGCGAACTGGTTCAGGTCGTCGTTGGACTGCCGCAGGGCCTCGTTGGAGGCGAGGAGCTCCGCAGTGCGCTCGGCCACACGATGCTCCAGCTTCGAATTGAGCTCGCGAATTTCGCGGTCTGCGCGCTTCCGTTCGGTGACGTCGCGGATCGCGGCTGTCACCAGCAGTCCTTCGCCTGTCTCTATCGGGCTAAGACTGATCTCGACCGGAAACTCCGAGCCGTCCTTCCGTGCGCCATATAAATCCAGGCCGGTTCCCATCGGCCGGATTCGAGGCTCACTGAAGAAACTTGTGCGATGCCCCTCATGCCTCCCGTGAAAACGCTCCGGAATTAGAGTCTGAATCGGCTTTCCCAGCAACTCGCCCCGCGGATAACCAAAGACTTTCTCGACTTGCGCGTTGACCAGAACGATGTTTCCTTCGCGGTCGACCACGGCCATGGCATCCGGGGCCGCCTCGAGAAGCGACCGGAATTTTTGTTCCGCTTTGGCGAGGACTTCGGTTTGACGCCGGAGTAGAGCGGTGTTCCGGCTCAGCTCCACGAACACGCTGACTTTCGAGCGCAGGACCTCAGGCACGATGGGCTTGAACAGGAAATCCACGGCACCCAGGTCGTAGCCGCGGAACAAGTGTTCGTCGCTCTTATAGCCAGTGAGGAACAGGATGGGAGTGTGGCGCGAGCGTTTGCGCGAACGGATCAACTCCGCGGTTTGGAAGCCGTCCATTTCCGGCATCTTTACGTCCAGCAAGATGGCGGCGAAGTCGTCTTCCAGCAGGTGACGCAGCGCCTGCGTGCCGGATTGGGCCAGGACCAGCTCCTGCCCTAGCGCTTCAAGCGCAGCCTCCAGCGAAACGAGGTTCTCCCGCGAATCGTCGACCAGGAGGATCTTCTCTCGATGCGGCGACTGCTTTCCAAGGACTACTTGGCTGTCCTCCGGCACTGACACTCCAGCCCTCTAAAGACTATGCTCCGTAGCGGCCAATTGCAACGGTTCGTGCTGCTCGCTGGTCATCCACACCCGAAGAACCGAGAAAAGTTGCTCCAGATCGACGGGTTTCGTGACGTAATCGGAAGCCCCGGCTTCAATGCACTTGGCGCGATCGCCCTTCATCGCCTTGGCGGTAAGCGCGACGATGGGCAGCGACCGGAACCGGGGGATTTGCCGGATGGCGCTCATCGTTTCATAGCCGTCCATGCCCGGCATCATGATGTCCATTAGCACCAGGCCGATATCAGGCCGGCTCTCGAGCAACTCGATTCCAGCGTGTCCGTTCTCCGCGTGCACGACGTTCAGATTGTGCTCCTCGAGCAGGCTCGTCAAAGCAAAAATGTTGCGCACATCGTCGTCCACCACCAGAACCGTCTTTCCGTAAAGTGTGGGATCTGTCCGGCGCAAGTGTTCCAGGATCCGGCATTGTTCGGGCGTGAGCCCGGACTCAGCGCGGTGAAGGAGCAGAACCGAGTCGTCCAGCAGCCGTTCGCGGCTATTCGCGCACTTCACCACGCTGGCTCGCGACAAGCGCGCGAAGTCAATTTCTTCGTCCGGGGATAGAGCGCGTGTCGCCATAAGAATCACAGGAGGCACGTGCGGGCTGAGTTGGTTCTGGATCTCCTCCAGCAACGCCAACGGACCAATGTCTTCCAACTGCAGGTGGACGACGATTCCGTCCAGATACTGCTGTTTTACGACGGCGAGCGCCTCACCACCCGTGTCCACTTCGAGAATTTCGATGTCTGGCGCGGCTACGAGGCTGACGATGTCCCGGCGTTCGGCGTCCTCCTGGCACACCACCAGGAGCTTCTTGATTCGTACTTGGGCCGACTTCTCGATCGCGCTGAACGCTTCTGCAAGCGAATCCTTCGCGACCGACTTTTCGAGGTAGGTCATGGCGCCGAGCGCAAGTCCGCGGCGCCGATTCTCGTCTCCGGAGATGATGTGGACCGGGATGTGTCGCGTAGCCGGCTCGTGCTTCAAGCGGTCCAGGATGGTCCACCCTGCCATATCCGGAAGCGTGATATCCAGGGTGATCGCGCCGGGCTTGAATTCGCGGGCCAGGGAGATGGCGCTGCTGCCGCGCAGAGCCACCAGCACCTTGAGGTCGCGGTCGTGGGCGAGATCGACGAGAATGCGCGCGAACGTCACATCGTCTTCCACGATCAAAAGCACCGAGTCGCCCGGTTCGATCGCGTTGCGGTCGTCATCGAGAACGAGGTCGTCGGCCATCTCTTGGTTTTCCAGGGGTGAGGCAAGGATCAAATCAACCTCGCCGCTCGGCTCGGCGGCAGCCTGCTCGATCAAAACTGGGGTGATCTTGAGCGCTTCGCTCTTGGGCGCCTGCGCCGGCGTGACGTAGGTCTGAGGCAAGTACAGGGTGAACGTGCTGCCCACCGCAGGTGCGCTCTGTAAACGGATCTCGCCGCCTAACAGACGCGCCAGCTCGCGGCTGATGGAGAGCCCCAGTCCCGTGCCGCCATATTTGCGGCTGGTCGTGCCGTCAGCCTGCTGGAACGCTTCAAAGATGATGCGTTGCTTATCCGCCTGAATCCCGATGCCGGTATCGACGACCGTGAAGGCGATCACAGACTTGGCGCGCGAAAGAATTGTGTGGCCCAGGCTCCAACCCCCGACCGCCCGGTCAATAGTAAGCCGCACCGACCCCTGCTCGGTGAACTTGAGTGCGTTGGACAGGAGGTTCTTCAACACCTGCTGAAGACGTTTCGCGTCGGTGTGAATGATCTCGCCAGCCACGCCGCCGCCCAGTTCGATACCAAAATCCAGGCCTTTGCCCTCCGCCACGTGCCGGAAGGTCTTCGAGCAATAATCCTGGATCTCGGTGAAACGCACACCGCCGATATCCACGTCCATCTTTCCGGATTCGATCTTGCTGAGATCGAGAATGTCGCTGATGAGCGCCAGCAGATCGGTACCCGAAGTGTGGATCGTCTCCGCGAACTTGACCTGCTTGGGAGTCAGGTTCCGGTCCGAGTTTTCCGAGAGCATGCGGGCAAGAATGAGCAGGTTGTTGAGCGGAGTCCGCAGCTCGTGGCTCATGTTGGCCAGGAATTCGCTCTTGTACTTGGAGGTGAGAGCGAGCTGCTCCGCTTTTTCCTCGAGCGCTTTCTTGGCCTGCTCGACCTCCTGGTTCTTGGCTTCGACTTCGGTCTTCTGCTCAGCCAGCAGTTGCGCCTTCTCTTGAAGCTCGGCGTTGGTCTGCTGCAGCTGGAGCTGCTGGCTCTGCAATTCCTCGGCAAGCGCCTGGCTCTGCAGCAAGAGCTGTTCGGTTCGCATCGTCGCGGCGATGGTGTTCAGCACGATGCCGATGGATTGGGTGAGCTGGTCGAGGAAGGCCAGGTGAACGTCGCTGAACTGGCCGAAGGAGGCGAGTTCGATCGCGGCCCTGACATCTCCTTCGAACAGCACCGGAAGCACCACGATGTTGAGGGGGGCCGAACCGCCCAGACTGGAGTTGATGCGGATGTAATCGCCGGGGACCTCCTTGACCAAAATCCGCTCCTTCTCGCGGGCGCACTGGCCGATCAGGCCTTGCCCGATTTTGAACCGTTTCGGGACGCTCCCGTTGTCATCGGTCGCATACCCGGTCAAGAGCGTCAGCGCGGGGGTCTCATCGACGGTGTCGGCCATGTAGAAAGTCCCGTGCTGGGCACCGATCAGGGGTGTCAGCTCTGAAAGTAGCAATTGCGCCACGGTGAGCAAGTCGCGCTGGCCCTGCATCATGCCCGTGAACTTGGCGATGTTGGTCTTGAGCCAGTCCTGTTCGTTGTTCTTGCGGGTGGTGGCGGCCAGATTGAGAATCATCTCGTTGATGTTGTCCTTGAGCGAGGCCACTTCTCCCATGGCCTCGACCGCGATCGAACGGGTCAGATCGCCTTTGGTCACCGCCGTCGCAACATCCGCGATCGCGCGGACTTGGTTGGTGAGGTTGGCCGCGAGCTGATTGACGTTGTCCGTTAGGTCGCGCCAGATTCCGGCCGCGCCGGGCACACGGGCTTGACCGCCCAGTTTGCCCTCGATTCCGACCTCGCGCGCAACCGTGGTCACCTGGTCGGCGAACGTCGCCAGCGTATCGATCATTCCGTTGATGGTATCGGCGAGTTCAGCGATCTCGCCGCGGGTTTCCAGAATCAGCTTGCGTTTCAGGTCGCCGTTGGCCACCGCCGTCACCACCTTGGCAATTCCGCGGACTTGCGTGGTCAGATTCGCCGCCATGAAGTTCACGTTATCCGTCAAGTCCTTCCAAGTGCCCGCCACGCCCTTCACCTCGGCCTGGCCGCCTAGCTTGCCGTCGGTCCCCACTTCACGGGCTACGCGAGTGACCTCGCTTGCGAAGGAATTGAGCTGGTCCACCATCGTGTTAATCGTGATCTTTAACTCCAGAATTTCGCCGCGCACGTCCACGGTGATCTTGCGCGAGAGGTCGCCATTGGCCACCGCGGTGGTTACTTGGGCAATATTGCGAACCTGAGCCGTCAGGTTGGCGGCCATCGAGTTTACGCTGTCCGTGAGGTCCTTCCAGGTTCCGGCGACGCCGCGCACATCCGCCTGGCCACCGAGCTTGCCTTCCGTGCCGACCTCGCGAGCGACGCGCGTCACCTCCGAGGCGAACGAGCTGAGCTGGTCCACCATGGTGTTGATCGTGTTCTTCAGTTCCAGAATCTCTCCGCGCGCATCGACGGTGATCTTGGTGGAAAGGTCGCCCTTCGCGACCGCGGTCGTCACACCCGCGATGTTGCGGACCTGGTTGGTTAGGTTCCCGGCCATGAAATTTACGTTGTCGGTCAGGTCCTTCCAGGTGCCGGCCACGCCTTTCACGTCCGCCTGGCCACCCAACTTGCCCTCAGTGCCGACCTCTCGCGCCACGCGGGTCACCTCGGAAGCAAACGAGCTGAGCTGATCCACCATGATGTTGATCGTATTCTTCAATTCGAGGATTTCGCCGCGGGCATCGACCGTGATCTTGGTTGTCAGGTCGCCCCGCGCCACGGCCGTGGTCACGCCCGCGATATTGCGGACCTGGTTGGTAAGATTGCTGGCCATCGAGTTGACGCTATCGGTGAGGTCCTTCCACGTTCCAGCCACGCCGCGCACATCGGCTTGGCCGCCGAGTTTGCCTTCGGTGCCGACCTCGCGCGCCACGCGTGTTACCTCCGAGGCGAACGCGTTGAGCTGGTCCACCATCGTGTTGATGGTGTTCTTCAACTCCAAAATCTCTCCGCGCGCGTCGACGGTGATCTTGGTGGAAAGGTCGCCTTTCGCGACGGCGGTGGTGACGCCGGCGATGTTGCGGACCTGATTGGTCAGGTTCCCGCCCATGAAGTTGACGCTCTCCGTGAGATCCTTCCACACGCCGCCGACGCCTTTGACCTCGGCCTGGCCGCCGAGCTTGCCTTCGGTGCCGACCTCGCGCGCCACACGGGTTACCTCTCCGGCGAACGCGTTCAGCTGATCCACCATCGTGTTAATGGTGTTCTTCAGCTCCAGAATTTCGCCTCGGACATCCACCGTGATCTTGCGAGACAGGTCGCCTGTGGCGACCGCCGTCGTGACTTCCGCGATATTGCGGACCTGGCTGGTAAGATTGCTGGCCATGGAGTTGACGCTATCGGTCAGATCCTTCCAGGTGCCCGCCACGCCGTGCACGTCCGCTTGGCCGCCGAGCTTGCCTTCCGTGCCTACCTCGCGCGCTACGCGCGTCACTTCGCTCGCGAACGCGTTAAGCTGGTCCACCATCGTGTTGATGGTGTTCTTCAGTTCCAGAATCTCGCCGCGCGCGTCGACGGTGATCTTGGTGGAAAGGTCGCCTTTCGCGACAGCGGTCGTGACGCCGGCGATGTTGCGGACCTGATTGGTCAGGTTCCCAGCCATGAAGTTGACGCTCTCCGTAAGATCCTTCCACACGCCACCGACGCCCTTGACCTCAGCCTGGCCACCTAGCTTACCCTCCGTGCCGACCTCACGCGCCACACGGGTTACCTCTCCGGCGAACGCGTTAAGCTGGTCCACCATAGTGTTAATGGTGTTTTTCAGCTCCAGAATTTCACCCCGGACGTCCACCGTGATCTTCCGCGATAGGTCGCCTGTGGCGACCGCCGTCGTGACTTCCGCAATGTTGCGGACCTGAGCCGTCAGATTGCCGGCCATCGAATTCACGGAGTCGGTGAGGTCCTTCCACACTCCACCTACGCCCTTCACTTGCGCCTGGCCGCCGAGCTTGCCATCGGTGCCGACCTCGCGCGCCACGCGCGTTACCTCGCTGGCGAACGAATTGAGCTGATCCACCATGGTGTTGATCGTATTCTTCAACTCCAGGATTTCTCCGCGGACATCCACCGTGATCTTGGTCGAAAGGTCGCCCTTAGCCACGGCGGTCGTGACGCCGGCGATGTTGCGGACCTGGTTTGTGAGATTGCCGGCCATGGAGTTCACTGAGTCTGTAAGGTCCTTCCACACTCCACCTACGCCCTTCACTTGCGCCTGGCCGCCGAGCTTGCCATCGGTGCCGACCTCGCGCGCCACGCGCGTCACTTCGCTGGCGAACGAATTGAGCTGATCCACCATGGTGTTGATCGTATTTTTAAGCTCCAGGATTTCTCCGCGAACGTCCACCGTAATCTTGGTGGACAGATCGCCCCGGGCGACGGCCGTGGTCACTCCCGCGATGTTGCGGACCTGATTCGTCAAATTGCCAGCCATGGAATTTACGCTCTCCGTAAGATCGCGCCACGTTCCGGCTACGCCTTCCACTTTCGCCTGTCCACCGAGTTTGCCTTCCGTACCCACTTCGCGGGCGACGCGGGTGACTTCCGAGGCGAATGAGCTGAGCTGGTCCACCATAGTGTTGATGGTGTTCTTCAGCTCGAGAATCTCGCCGCGGACGACCACCGTGATCTTGCGCGACAGGTCGCCCTTGGCTACGGCCGTGGTCACTTCGGCGATGTTGCGAACCTGGGCCGTGAGGTTCCCGGCCATGGAATTGACGGAATCGGTGAGATCCTTCCAAGTGCCGGCCACCCCGGGAACATCCGCCTCGCCCCCAAGGAGCCCTTCGGTACCGACCTCGCGCGCCACGCGCGTGACTTCAGCCGCGAAAGAACTGAGCTGGTCCACCATAGTGTTGATGGTGTTCTTCAACTGCAGGATCTCGCCGCGCGCGTCCACGGTGATTCGAGTCGAGAGGTCGCCTTTCGCGACCGCGGTGGTCACCTCCGCGATATTGCGAACCTGATTGGTGAGGTTCCCGGCCATGGAGTTGACCGAATCGGTTAGATCCTTCCACACGCCGGCAACTCCTCTCACCTCCGCCTGGCCGCCCAGCCTGCCGTCGGTCCCCACTTCCCGGGCCACGCGGGTGACTTCCGCGGCAAAAGAGCTGAGCTGGTCCACCATGGTGTTGATCGTGTTCTTCAGCTCAAGAATCTCGCCTCGCGCGTCGACGGTGATTCTGGTCGTCAGGTCGCCCTTCGCCACCGCCGTGGTCACGCCGGCGATGTTGCGCACCTGATTGGTCAGATTGCTGGCCATCGAGTTGACGCTTTCCGTGAGGTCCTTCCAGGTGCCCGCCACACCCGTCACCACGGCTTGACCGCCCAGCTTGCCTTCGGTCCCGACCTCCCTCGCTACACGGGTGACTTCGGAGGCGAACGAATTGAGCTGCTCCACCATGGTGTTGACCACGCGCGCGGTGTGCAAGAATTCGCCGCGCAAGGGCCTCCCATCCACTTCGAGCGACATGGTTTGGGACAGGTCGCCCTTGGCCACCGCGCCGATAACGCGCGCCACCTCGGTAGACGGCTGAACCAAATCTCCGATGAGACTGTTCACCGACTCGACGCATTGGGCCCACGCTCCCGTCGCGGAGCCGAGGGAAGCACGTTGCGTGATTTTCCCCTCTTTGCCCACCGCGCGGCTGATGCGCTCGAACTCGCGAGCCATCTGCTGGTTGAGATCCAGGATCTCGTTGAGCGCATCGGCGATCTTGCCCTCCATCCCGGTTCGGTCTACCGGCATCCGAGCTGCGAAATTCCCCTTTTTGAAGGCAATCAGCGTCTTCAGCAGAACGTTGGCTTCAGCGGGCCTCGAGCCAGTGTCAACGAGCGGTGTATTTCTCATGAAGTCATCTCTCCAGGCAGATTCATCCTTACGGGCAGTGTTTTCGGTAGTTTCTACTTAGAGGATTTCTGGCCCGTAAGGTTACAAGTTTCTCGTAACCGAGCGTCTGCAGGTAAGTATCGGAACATCAATCACATACGTGATGTCTTGCCCCAGCCTCGGGCCGCCGCTCTAGGCTTTCTCCTGAAGCGGCCGAACCTACAAAGCCCTTCGCAAGCCACAAACCAAGTCAGCGATCCGGTCCATGGTGTCTGGAGTTAAGTCCTGGTGACATGGCAACTCCACAATAGTCCGCCGGAGTTCATCGGCCGCTGGGAATGCACCGGGGGGAATCGCATCGGGGATGATTGACCAGAAGTTGACGGCCTCCACGCCGCCCTGAAAAAGGCCTTGCAAAATGGTGGGCTTGTCGCATGTACGCAGAGGATAGAATAGGGGGCAAACACCGGGGGGCAGCTCGCTAAATACCGGCGGCGCGAGGTTCCGTAACCGGTTCAGCAGGTGCAAGTAGTTGCGGCGGCGGTTCTCGACGATTTCCTGAAAATCCTGGCCGGTCGTGATCCATTGGCTTAGCCAACTCATCGAGAGGTGAACTTGGGCCGGGTCGAAGTGCCTTTGACCCACCGGAACAACGCCAAGTGCATCCGACATGGACCGGGCCGAGTTTCGGAGGTTCTGCAACAGGCCGTGAAGACGGCCGCGATTGAAGTTCAAATGCCTCCATACCGCGGTGGCACTGTATGCCAGCGTGGAAATCAACGGAGGAGAATCGCTCGCTGGGGAGGGCGCCGACTCAGGGCTGCGCATCAGGAGGGCGCCACCATGGGGAGCGGGCAAAGTCTTGTAAAAGCAAAAAACCGCGGCATCGCCGAAACAGCCCAACGGTTTGTTGCCGAGCCGGGAAAGCAGAGCCAGTGCGCAATCTTCAATCAGAAGCAGGCCGCGCTCCTGGCAGACTTGGCTCAACTCTTCAACGGGTCCCGGGAACCCTAGATAGTGGATCAGATAAACGGCCTTGGTTTGAGGGGAAAGCCGAGAGACGATGTTCTCGACATCGACGCGCATGTCGAGCCCGACGGGGTAGAATTGCAGCTTGACGCCAGCGGCCAAAAGCGTTTCAACCTCGACTCCATGGCAATAGGCGGGAAACAGGACCTCACTGTTGCGCAGGTTCCAAGCGCGTGCAAGCGCGTAGATTCCGTTCCTTGCAAGGTAGTAGGAACGTAGCGAGGTACGATCAAGCGGAAAGGGAAGCGTCCGCGCCCGGTTCCAAGGCAGAGCCATCGGCAGGCGCAAGCATGGGAAGGGCGAAACAAACAGCTTTCGGTCCTGGGCCGTCCGTGGACTGGCCGAAGGGCTCGATCGATGTCGAATGCTATGTGTGAAGTCTGCTTCGGACATACGCAATCGAAGGGTGTCGCGAGATACTTCGCAATCTTCTAATCAACTTCAATTTGGCAGCGTGGAGCATGGTGCCATAGAGCCCCGGCCGGAAGACGTAGCAGAAGGCGTGCCCGCGAACTTGGCCGGCCCATTTCGCCTTCCACTCCATCCACGGGCCAAGAAAATCGTACTCCTCGAACTCGCGCTCCACGAGGTCTCCCAGAATAGCCTGTACGATAAGATGCCCGGGGCCACAGTCTGCGTAGTCTTCGTTATAGGCCACTTTCACTGAGTAGTAGCGTCCGTTGTAGGCCAGTCCGAAATGCCCGGCTGCCACCGTGTCGCCGACATGGAGCAGGTAGAGAGAAAGGTATCCATGGCGCGCTCCGGCGCTTGCAATCTCGTCGTAGAAACGCCGTGTCGCCGCCGAGGAAGCGATCGAGGTGTTGTTCTTTCCTTTCCACCCGCTGCTTTCCAGCTCGTAGAAACTCCGAAGCGCAGTAGAATCCGCTGTCGTGAGGCGTTTGAGGAGCACGGGCCCGCGCGCCCGCGCTTTGCGCATCCTGCGCTGCAAGTCGCGACGAAAATGACCATCGCGGAGTTCCAGCGAGCCTTCGCCAAGGTTAGGGATATAAGGCGTTTGATCGGATTCGCATCGGCCCGTGAGAAATCCGTCGGCGCGGGCCAGAGACAGGAGTTGTTCGGCAGAGCCACCGTTCGGGACATAAGGTAGCTCGATCACGTCCCATCCCTTGTAATCTCTAACGGAGTCCCATATGGCCTGCACCGCGAATTCGCCGCGGGCGCCCGAAGCGCGAACCAGATCGAAGCGGCCTGAGTGGACGTTAGCGGCGCCCCGCAATATCCTAACCGGGAAACCGCAGAACAGCGTGTCGTCCTGGACTAAAGGAAGAACACCCACAAGCCGGTCTCCCGCATGCGCCGTGACCAAACGGAGCTTTCCCCGTGGCTCAAACGCCCTCAGGTACGCCCCGACCCATTCGGGCCGGTAGAATGGCTCGTCGCGGTCGGCCTCTGCACATAGGCCAAGCCACGGTGCGCCGATGGATTCTATCAGCGAAGCACCGCCGCACTCCGCTTGCGCCGCCACGCGGCTAGCCGATCGCTCACAGACTTGCATGGCTCACTCTCTCGACCGCTTCTTCTTCCTCAAACGCCGGCGTAGCTTCACAACGCGTCAGCCGAGCCCGAATCCACGCGCGTAGCGACGCGTAATGGAAACGCCGATGCCTGAGCCGAAATCCGGCATCCTCGATAGCCTGCTTCAAGGGTCCGTCGTCGCCCGTTGAATAAATCCACAGGCGGTTCCGCCGGAAATACGCGGCCACGGCTCGGAGAATCGCCGACGGGACCCGGCCCGCCGGATCCGCCCGTACCGGCCGGCATTCGTAAAGTACGCTGACCGCTGAACGGAGGCGCAAATTGCAGTCCGGTCCGATCTCCGGCACAGCGATCTCACTGCGATGTCCCACCCAGAGGATGAATACTTCTTCTTGGGGAGTGCGGGCGATGAAAGCCCGATCTCCAAACTTCAAGCGCCGCCGGTATTCCTGGAGATCTCCGCCGCTCAGGGCGCCTGAATGCTGCGCGGAAAGGGACGCAAGAGCGCCGAGACTTCCCTCCGTAAGCTCGATCCGTGAGTTAACAAACAGCGGCGTTTCCATGCCGATATAAAACAACGCTTCGTCGCGCCCCCAGATCGTCCGCCGGTACATCCGGCGCAGGCCGTACAGGCAGTTTCTTAGCGGGGCTTCGGGTGTGACCAGACGCCTGAATCGCTCTCCGATTCCGATCAGATAGTATGCCTTGCTCTTGAGAGCGGCCTTCCATTCGGGTTTCTGCCGCACCAAGTGTTCAGCGCGCCTGGCGATTCTCGTGACGCGGCTCCGCATGTGCGCCGGATGCGATTCCAGGTGCAGCGCATAATTGTGCCTGACGCCGTTCGCGAAGCGGTACTTGAACGGCTCGTCGCCCACGGAAAAATCGAATTCGTCGAGCCGGGCGTCCCGCGCATATTGAAACAGATTGCGAAGCAGCACGTCGCCGGGGCACAATTCCCAGTAATTTACATCGAAAGTCGGTTTGTACCAGATTAGCCTTCCCGCGATCTGGAGGCCGAAATGATAGGCAATCGGCCGGGAGTCCAGCTCCAAAACGCCAAAACGTAGTTCCGTTCGCGGATCCAGTTCTTCCACAAGGGCTTCAAAGAATGCCCGCCGTTCGGGTCGAATCAGGTCGCTTCGCATTCCACTCATAGCCCAGCGCGTAATGTGCTGGTGAAAGAAGCACGCCAGATGTTCCCGAACTTCCTCCCGCGTTCCCAGATGCCGGAAGCGGACGCGGCCGCGTGTTTGCAGCTTCCGGTCATACCGTTTGAGCTGATCTTTGTTGATGAGCGGGTCCAATACCTGCGCTGTGTTTTGGCCGATCATGATGGTTGGGGCGGGACATCGAAACACGAGCTGGAGGTGCTGGCGAATCGAGCTGGGCAAGGCCGGAATGGCGCGGACGATTCGGGACTGCGACGGGAGATTGTCGAGAAGGCCGGATTTCCAACGGAGCGGCGATTGAAGGAGAAAATCAAGAGCCGCTTCCAGAACTCTGGGCGCATCAGGATCTCCGCACAGCACGTCGTTACAGTCGGATTCGGGAGACCCCCAAAAGCCGACGGTCTGGCCCCTCACCACGAGCGGCACGATACCGATAACCCGGTCATGCTCGTGCACTACTAAGGCGCGCAACGATACGCGTCCCTCATAGGCGCGCCAAAAGGCCCGTGCCCAGCTCCAGTGCTGGAAAATGTTCGGATGGCCCCCGGAGCAGGCCCATCGCTGCCACTCCGGCGCCAACTCTTCCAACCGCGAGAAGTCCGTGACACACTCACACCACATGGCTGGGTTTCTTTCGGCGAGGAGCGCGAAAGTCCGGCGGCCTCATTTGCCACACTGAATCTCTCCTCCCTCCTACGGTGCCAGCACGAGACCTGCCATCCTTGCCAGCATCGACGTGGGAGCTGAACTTCCGTTATTCGTCCGCGGAATTGCGGGAGAACAGCGATCCATGTTTGCCGCTCTGTAGCGTTCTCAGTCACGGCTTGGTAGAAACCGGGAACTGCCAGCATGAGGCAAACCGTTGCCAAACCGAGTTGATATTGCGCGTCCCAGGCCTTCTGGCCGCCCCTGGCGCGTGGTAAGGCGCTTCCATCAAAGAGAGTCCGGTTTCCAACTCCAGTCCGGGCATGCCGAATTCGAAGAGAGTCTCGGTCCTTCTCTTCGTGTGAAGCCAAGTGTTGCCCACGTCATGCAGACGCCCCGATGTTTTGGCATTCGTGTTGCTCGATCAAAGCCAGGAGCGTCGATGCGTTGTGTATCTGAGACGGCGGTAGCTTGGCCCGACGTTTTACAGGGCCTCTCCGTCCACGGCGACTGATGCACAAGAGCCGTATCTTTCGGCGGTGAGTTGTCGCTGCTTAAGGGTGGCCTCAGAGTGGTTTCAAGATCATGTCCTCGTCGAAAATCGGCCAACTGGCGCAAGACAGTGATCGTTCGGCCAACGGGTTTCTTGTATCAAGAAAGGAATGTACCATGAGTGCGACATCTTCCGGCCTCCTCACTTCGGACGGATCGGATGCAGTTTCAATTCAAGAACGTACGGACCGCGTGACCGATGACCTCCTGTCCTCACTCCCGTATACCGAACAGCTTTCCGCCACCGAGCGGCGTGGGATCATCGCCCGCTACACCGCTGTGCTCGAGGGGAATTTCATTTATTGGATGACTGGGGCATATCTCGCCGCCCGGTCGGACGTAGCTCGCTCGATTATCCTCGAGAATCTCTACGAAGAAGTGCGCGATTGTCATCCGGGAATGCTCCGGCGATTCGCCATCGCGGCCGCCGCGGCTCCGACGGATTCGGACGCGCTCGCAGTCTCTCGGGAGTTGCTGAACGTCCGCTTGTTCATCGGGCGGCTTTCACCAGTGGCGATCCTCGTGATGATGGCATTCTTCGAAGGTCTTATTCAACGGTTCATGCCCTACTTGGCGGGACTGGCTCAACGTCAGGGATCTATCGAGCAAGAATACACGGACGTGCACGGCGTCTGCGACGTCGCGCACACAAAAGAACTCTACCGTGCGTTGGAAGCCGAGATGACGCTCGCGAATGATCCTCGCGAGACTGGAAAGCTCTTCGAGGGGGTTTATTTGCTCCGCACCCTGCTCCAGAAGATCGTCAATGGCTAGCTCTTCCAGCGGGCGCAGGAAGGACGATTCTCACGATACGGGGAAGAATGAATGTCGATAAGGGCGGCCGTTATTTCGCAGATCCAGAAAATCGCGGAAGGGATGGGGAACACCAGGGAATTACCTCCTCTGACGGATGATCTGGCCTTAACGCAATCGGGCCTCGACTCTCTCGCGATTGCGATTCTGGTGACCCGGCTCGAAGACACACTGGGTTTTGATCCGTTCGCCGAATCCGACGAAGTTTCCTATCCCGTCAACCTCGGTGATTTTATCCGCTTCTATGAAAATGCGGCTGGAACATCCAACGTCAATTCGGCGCAAGATCGGCAGCGCATCTGACTGCGAGGGCCGCTTCTTGTGGGGCGCTACAGCCCGCGTCTCTCTCGCCGATCTTCTTCGGGGCAAGAGCTTTAGTTGTAATCTTCAAAAATTGTGCGACCGCTCGGTTCTTCTGGCCACGCAGGATCCGCTGGCGGCCGCCGTGGCGCTAATAGAGTTGGATGGAGTCGCTCGGCGGGTCATTATCTGCCCTTCGGATTTGCCGTCCGAACATCTCGCCTCGGTGATTGCCAGGGGCCACGTGGATGCGGTCGTTTCCGATCATGACAGGAATGGCGGCGATCTTCCTGACGTTCCATTGCGGCTTGTCTTCGGCGTCGCTAACAGGCCGCACCGGGGCGACCTACCTGAACCTCGCTTAACCGAGTGGCTGCTTCTGACATCCGGCACGACGGGAGTGCCGAAAATGCCGATTCACGGTATACGGAGCCTCACGGCAGCAATCAACGGCGGCCTGGGCCAGGAGACCAACGTCGTCTGGGGGACTTTCTACGACATCCGCCGCTTCGGCGGCCTTCAGATTTTCTTCCGTGCTCTCCTCGGTAAGGGATCCCTCGTGCTTTCAAGCCCGGCCGAATCGCTGGAAGATTTTCTCTTGCGGCTCGCCGCACTCGGGGTGACCCACATTTCAGGCACCCCATCGCATTGGCGTCGTGTACTGATGAGCCCGCGGGCCCGCGCCATCACTCCGCAGTATATTCGCCTTTCGGGAGAGATCGCCGACCAGGCGATACTCAACGCTCTTGGTTCATTCTATCCACAAGCCCACATCGGCCACGCTTTTGCTTCCACCGAAGCCGGTGTTGCATTTGAGGTGAACGATGGCCTCGAGGGCTTTCCGGCGAGCCTGGTGAGCGCGTCCGCGGAGGTGGAAATGAAGATTGAGAAGGGTTCGCTTCGGATACGCTCCGCGCGCACGGCAGCGGGCTACGCCGGCGAGGAGAACGCGGCCCTGGCAGATGCAGACGGCTTCGTGGATACGGGGGATATGGTGGAGCGGCGCGGAGATCGTTACTACTTCCTCGGGCGCCGGAACGGCGTCATTAATGTCGGTGGAATGAAAGTGTATCCCGAAGAGGTTGAAGCAGTGCTCAATCGTCATCCGGCGGTAAGCATGTCCATGGTCCGGCCCAGGAGAAATTCCATCACCGGATCGCTCGTCGCCGCCGACGTTGTTCTGAAGGAGGAATCCGGCCGAACCAGGGCCGATCGTCAGATCGCCAACTTGGAGCGCGAAATCTTGCAAACCTGCCGTGAGAGTCTGGACGCATACAAGGTCCCCGCCACGCTCCGTAGCGTGCCCGCTCTAGAACTTGCCGCCGCAGGCAAACTGGCTCGTCCTCATGCGTAGTGTTGTCGTAACGGGTGGAAGCCGGGGGCTCGGCCTATGCGTCGCCCGCAGGCTATGCGCCGAAGGCTATCGCGCAGTCGCCGTAGCCCGACAAATGAACCACGAATTAGCTTCGGCCATCGCGTACGCCGGCGAAACCGGTCCAGGGGCGCTGGATTTCGTCCCTTTCGATCTTTGCGACGTTCAGAATATACGCGACCTGGTGAAGAATTTGCGTAAGGATGTCGGGCCCATCTATGGGCTGGTTAATAATGCCGGTTTGGGTTCGGATGGCGCTCTCGCGATGATGCCCAACGAGCAGATCGAGCGTCTCATTCGCTTGAATACGTTGGCGCCAATCATCCTTACCAAGTACGTAGTGCGGCACATGATGGCGGATGGGGGCGGGCGCGTGGTAAACGTTGCGTCGATCTTGGCCCTTACTGGATACAGCGGTCTATCGGTTTATGGCGCAACGAAAGCGTCGCTGATCGGCTTCACCCGATCCTTAGCGCGCGAAGTCGGCGCGCTGGGAGTCAATGTGAATGCGATTGCTCCAGGGTTCTTGGATACGGACATGACCAAGGGGTTAGAAAACGGGCACCGAGAAAAGGTCGCGCACCGCAGCGCATTGCGTCGCTTTGCCGACGTCGAAGATGTGGCGGGCGCGATCGAGTTTCTGCTCGGACCCAAGGCCAAGAACATCACCGGCACGGTGCTCACCGTAGATGCCGGCGCGACCGCTTAGGGACCGCCACAGAGCGCACCGCGATGACTTTAACGGAACCAGTCACGACCGCGACCTCGAGAGTCCCGAGCCGCTCGCCCGCGAAGGCATGGCTGCGCGCGCTTGAATTGACCGCGCCGATCGCCAACCACCCGAGCCGCATCTTCCCGAGAGTGATTGAGGAGATCGCGGAAGAGTTCGCCGGGGCCCCGGCCCTCCTGTCCGATTTCGAGTGCCTAAACTATGGTGCGCTTGCGAAGCGCGCGCACCAGTATGCCCGTTGGGCGCTGGAGCAAGGTCTTGCCAAGGGAGACACCGTCTGCTTGATGATGCCGAACCGGCCTGAATACATGGCTGTGTGGCTCGGCATAACTAGCATCGGCGCCGTGGTTGCGCTGCTCAACACACATCTGGTCGGCTCCTCGCTGACGCATTGCGTGAATATCGTCGCGCCCAAGCATGTAATTGTGGATGCGGAACTCTCGCCTCGATTCGCTTCGGCGCTACCGGACATTTCAAAGGCAGCCCAGATCTGGGTTCACGGCGACGGGTGCCACCAATTCCCTCGCATCGACGTCGACATCGAACAGTACCCCGGTGAAAAGCTGCACCGCGACGAACGCCGGAAAGTGACCGTCGGAGATCGCGCTTTATACATATACACCTCTGGCACCACAGGTGTCCCCAAGGCCGCCAATGTCAGTCACGCGCGGCTCATGCAATGGAGCCACTGGTTTGCAGGGCTGCTGGAGACGAACTCGAACGACCGGTTATACGACTGCCTCCCTATGTATCACGGCGTCGGCGGTGTACTTGCCACGGGGGCGGTCTTGGTCGTCGGGGGCTCGGCAACAATCTCGAAGGACTTCTCTGCTCGCCGCTTCTGGAACGATATCGTTCGTTGGGATTGCACGCTGTTCCAATACATCGGCGAGTTGTGCCGGTATCTGCTGCTTACCGAGCCAAACCCGCTGGAGACGGAACACAGCATTCGCGCCTGTTGCGGCAATGGGCTCAGGTCCGATATATGGAGGCCGTTCGAATCCCGGTTCCGCATTCCACGGGTTTTGGAGTTTTACGCCGCAACCGAGGGCAACGTCTCCCTATTCAATGTGGAAGGCAAGCCCGGCGCCATCGGCCGCGTCCCGTCCTATCTCGCGCATCGCTTCTCGCCGGAACTGGTACAAAGCGATATCGAAACCGGCGAGCCGGTCCGCAATCAGCGAGGATTCTGCATTCGCTGCGCTTCCAACGAAGTCGGGGAGGTGCTCGGCAGACATCTCAGAGACCTTTCGAGCGTCGGCAGCCGATTCGAGGGCTATTCCAGCGAGGAGGCATCCGAGAAGAAGATTCTTCGTAACGTGTTCGAGCCCGGAGACGCATGGTATCGAACAGGCGACCTCATGCGGAAGGACGAGCAGGGTTATTACTACTTCGTCGATCGTATCGGCGACACCTTCCGCTGGAAGGGTGAAAATGTCGCGACGTCGGAGGTAGAGGAGGTAATCTGCGCGTTCCCCGGTATCCAGCAGGCCTGCGTCTACGGTGTGGCTGTTCCTGGGGCCGAAGGCCGCGCCGGCATGGCCATGCTGGTCACGAACGATGAGTTGGATATCGGGGCATTACGCGCGCATCTGATCGACCGCCTGCCCGACTACGCGGTCCCGCTATTCCTGCGCACTCGGTATGAGATGGAAGTAAGCGCCACCTTCAAGTATCAGAGAAACGTTCTCGTGCGCCAAGGGTACGACCCGATCGCGACGAGCGACCTCATCTATTTCAACCACAAGGAGCGCCGCGAGTTTGTGCGTCTCGATCACCGGCTATACGAACATATCCAACTCCGCAAAATCCGCCTGTGATGCAGTCCTGGAGAGCTGTCAGGCGGGATGGCCGAATCGATTCTGGATGGAGAATTGCCGATGCCAGTCTGTTTGGATCGATACACTTTCGAGGCCGATGTAAAGTTACCGCACCGGAAATCCCCGTTTGAGTTCCGGGAGTCGAATCCAGACTGTCTCGAAATCGGTC
This sequence comes from Bryobacteraceae bacterium, assembly GCA_035934795.1. Lineage (GTDB taxonomy): Bacteria > Acidobacteriota > Terriglobia > Bryobacterales > Bryobacteraceae > Palsa-187. Next base: position 101,777 of record DASYXM010000083.1, read on the forward strand.
TTGTCAATAACATGCCCAGTGGCGCGCTGGAGAGGACCGAGCGGCAGTTTCTCGCACGGCTCGAGGCGGCCGCGGATGGAATGGTCGTGCGGCTCACCTTCCTCGCTGTGCCGGAGATTCCCCGGACCAGCGCCGGCCAGCGGCATGTGAGTAACCTCTATTCCGACATCAATGATCTCTGGGGACACAGTCTCGATGGCCTCATCGTGACCGGCACCGAGCCGCAAATGCCAAACCTCAGGGACGAACCGTACTGGGGAAGCTTAGTAAGACTGCTGGAGTGGGCGAAATACAACACTCATTCGAGTATATGGTCCTGCTTGGCCGCCCACGCAGCTCTTCTCCACATCGATGGGATTGAGCGGCGCCCGCTCGGCGAAAAATGCTTCGGTGTCTTCGAATGCGCGAAAGTATCAGAGCATTGCTTGACGGCCGGCGTCCCGGCCCGCTTATATATGCCACATTCCAGGTGGAACGGAGTGCAGGAGGACGTCCTGACGAGCTGCGGTTATCGTGTGATCACGAAATCGGATGCCGCGGGAGTCGACATGTTCGTAAAACACGGAAACAATCCATTTGTCTTCTTCCAGGGTCACCCTGAATATGACGCCGAAACGCTGCTGCGCGAATATCGAAGGGATATTGGGCGTTTCCTCCGGAACGAGAGGGACGTGTATCCCTCAATGCCCGAGGGCTACTTCGACAAAAGCACCGCAGACGCATGGGCTGCGCTGCGGAACCGCGCCCTGATCGATCGGCGCGAGGAACTGATAAACGATCCAAAGGCTGAAATCGCGGTCAGCGGCGTACGGGACTCATGGTCTTCAGCGGCCATATGCATGTATCGCAATTGGCTGCAGTATCTGTGCACACGGAAAGAGCAACGGCTGAAGGCAAGGCAAGGTCGAGAGCATCCCCGCGCTAGTTGCTCCGAGCCGTCACACATCAACTGCGCAAATCCGATGTTCGAGAGCCAGCGGCCACGAATCGCCGATGGCAAAGTCCCTGAACTGGTCGAGGAACTCACGACCGCGACGTGATGAACCCTTCGAGATGTTCATTGGAGATGCAAACCGGCCAAACTTCGATCACGCTGCCCGCAAGTACGAAAATACCGCGCGCAGAGCGCTTCTCGATTCAGCCAGTCGGGTGTTCAGCACTGGCCGAGGTGGCCGGTTTTCTGCACCGGCAGCTCGGCCAACGAGCTGAGCGTCCTTCCTTTTCGAACCCACAGCGTGAAGACCGGCCGAACATCGAAAGACGTCTCAGATGGTTCCTCCTTGGAAATCCCCTGACTAGAGACGACCCTCGCCACGGCTTTTGCATCCGCGATTCTTCAGGCGTCATCCAAGGGCTGACGCTCTGTTTCCCGGGCGCGTTTCTGGCCGGAGACCGGAGACTTCTCGGCCTTGGTTCCGGCAGTTTTTTCGTCGAGCCGCAAGCCCGAACGGCCGGGTTTTACCTTTTCAAGAAGTATCTCGGTTCTCCGGGCTACGCCTTCTTTTTTGCCACTACGTGCAACGCTAGCTCCGCCGCGCTGTGGGGACAGCTGGGCGGTTGCCCCGTCCCGAATTACACGCCCGAGTACATCCTGCCTCTCAAGCTCGATGCGCTGCTTCCTGCACTGGTCGCCGGAACGGCCTTGAACGGAACAGCACCGGCGATCGTGCGCATGCTCGGCCGATGTGCCAACCCGATTCTGCAGTTCTTCGAGCGGCGATCCGGGGAACTCGCCATCGCGCCATGTCAAGACTGGCGGAAACTCTCGGACCTTTTCTACCGCTGTCGGCCGAAAGACTACTTCACAACGGACCGATCGGTCGAATTTCTGCAATGGAGGTACGGCGGGAGCGCCGGCCTCTACCCTTCGGAGGTCTATATGTTCCGCGACAACCGTGGGAACGAAGGGTGGTTCTCCTTGGGCACCATGGCGCGCGGTCGGCTTGGTCAGATTCGGGCGTCCGTTCTGCTCGATGCGATTTGGCCCCGGGAGAAGATAAGGTTCAGCGACATCCTGCCGGGGATCGTTCAGGTCGCGGTCGCCCAGGCCGACGCCCTTTTTCTTCGGCCGCGGCCCGGGATTGACTGCGGCGAATCCAGCCGTTGGATTATCCGGCGCAGGCGGGCGCCTGCCAACGCATTCGCAATCACCCGAAAAGGCGACTCGCCTTTGGCGGTCGCGTCGTTGGATCTGGTTCCCGCGGACGGCGATGGCGCTCTTCCAGTTTTGCCGGGGGTGGTTCAACGCGCGACCTAAGAATGGATCCTGACGTCTCGGTTTCAGTTCACCAGCGCCAGCCAACCGGCCGAGGTGACCTGGACCGTCGAGGCTTATTCGCGACGAACTTGGAGACCTGCAACAGTATGGTCACGCACGATGTTTCATCTGAAGCGGTATTGGCCGAAATTCGCAGCGTCACCGCAAACCTCGAGCGCTCCATAGCGAATGGACCCATCGTCCCGAGCGTGACGGCAGAGGAGATTCGCGCGCATCTCGGGTCGCGCTACGACTTCAGTAAGCCGATGGCTTTGGACCAGGCCATTGCCGATGTCGAACAGATGTTAAAGACGTGGCAGGTTCAGGTGACGCACCCGCGTTACCTCGGCCTCTTTAACCCGAGCGTGACTCTTGCGTCGATTATTGCCGACGCACTGGTCGCAATGTACAACCCGCAGCTCGCTTCGTGGCGGACCTCGCCTGCGGCGAACGAGATCGAACGGCACACGCTGGGCTGGCTGGCGGGAAGATTTGGCCTCCCCTCCGAGGCCCTCGCGAGTTTCACGAGTGGCGGAGCGGAGGCCAATCTCTCGGCGGTCACCGTCGCGCTGACGCGCACATTCCCGGACTACGCCGAAGGCGGGCTGCGACAGCTGGCCGCATCGCCAAGGGTTTACCTGACACAGGAGGCCCATCATTCGTTCGAAAAGATTGCGCACATGACGGGATTGGGGCGCCTGGCCCTCCGCAAGGTGGCGACCGATCGCGATCTGAAGATGGATCCGGGAGACTTGGCCAGGCAGGTAGCCGAGGATCGGAGGAACGGGTGCGCGCCATTCATGGTGATCGGTACAGTCGGTACCACGGGGGCCGGCGTGATCGATCCCTTGCCCGACCTAGCACGCATCTGCCAGTCGGAGGATCTGTGGTTCCACGTCGATGCGGCGTGGGGCGGCGCCGCCATCCTCTCGCCCCGGCTGCGGATGCATCTCGCCGGTATCAGCGACGCGGATTCGATCACGTGCGACGCCCACAAATGGTTCTCCGTGCCGATGGGAGCCGGAATGTTTTTCTGCCGGCATCCCGAGGCGGTTCGCAACGCTTTTCGTGCGGAGACTTCCTACATGCCGGAGAAAATGAATGAGGCTACCGTTGATCCCTACACCACGTCGGTCCAGTGGTCCCGAAGGTTTATGGGCCTGAAGCTCTTCCTGGCCCTGGCGCAGTATGGCGAACCCGGGTACATCCAGATGATCGAGCACCAGGCTCGGATGGGGGACGTGCTCCGGGAATCGCTGCTACGCACGGGATGGCGAGTCGTCAATTCGACACCGCTGCCGCTGGTGTGCTTCACGCGGGATGGCCTGGATATCGCCAGTTTCCTGGCGGCGCTCTATGAGCGTCAGATTGCCTGGATGTCGGGAGTCCGGCTCGGCGCTAGCGCCCCCGTCCTGCGGGCGTGTATCACCAGTTTCCGGACCAGCGAGCGGGACATCGAGTGGGTAGTGCATGAGATGAACCGCATCGCGTAGCGGGGGAGAAGTTAAATCATGAGAAGCGAGACAATCGCAATTCACGGCGGCTATAACGTTGATCCCACGACCAAGGCTGTGGCAGTTCCCATCTATCAAACCGTTGCTTACGCTTTTGACAGCGCCGATCACGGAGCCGCGCTGTTCAATCTCGAAGTTGACGGATTTCGTTACAGCCGGATCGGCAACCCGACCACCGCCGTTCTGGAGCGGCGTATCGCGGCACTAGAAGGCGGACTCGAAGCCTTGTGCGTGAGCTCGGGGCAGGCCGCGGTCCACTATGCTGTGCTCAATCTTACCGGGATGGGTAATAACATCGTTTCGGTTCCAATGCTCTATGGCACCACCCACACTCTATTTGCGCATCTCCTGCCGAACCAGGGAGTCACCGTACGCTTCGCGGAGTCGGATCAGCCTCGCGATATCGAAAAGTTGATCGACGATCAGACGCGTGGAGTCTTCTGTGAAAGCATCGGTAATCCGGCGGGAAACATCTGCGATATCGAGGCGCTCGCTCGCGTGTCGCACCGGCACGGCGTCCCGCTGATCGTTGACAATACCGTTGCAACCCCCATCCTACTGCGGCCGATCGAATATGGCGCCGATATTGTGGTCCATTCCTTGACCAAGTTTATGGGCGGACACGGCTCGACACTCGGCGGTGCCATCGTCGACAGCGGAAAATTCCCCTGGAAAGAGCACGCTTACCGTTTCCCGATGTTTAGCCGGCCGGACCCCTCCTATCACGGATTGGTGTACACAGAACAATTCAAGGAGGCCGCGTACAGCGGGCGTTGCCGCAGCGTGTGCCTGCGGGCCACCGGTTCCGTATTGTCGCCTCTCAGCGCGTTCCTGCTCCTGCAGGGCATCGAAACGGTCGCGTTGCGAGTCGAGCGGCATGTAGAGAACGGTAAAGCTGTAGCCGAATGTTTGCGAAGAGATCCCCGGGTTGAGTGGCTCGATTACGCGGGTTTCCCTGAAAGTCCTTATTTCGCGCTCGCGCAAAAATATTTCGGCGACCGCGCCTGTTCAGTTATGACCTTTGGAGTCAAGGGGGGGTTCGAGGCAGGCAAGAGATTCTACGATGCGCTCAAGTTGATCAAGCGGCTCGTCAATATCGGTGACGCCAAATCGCTGGCCTGCCATCCGGCCTCTACCACACACCGCCAGATGTCGGTGGACGAACAACGCCAGGCCGGTGTGAGACCGGAGACGATCCGCCTCAGCGTAGGCATCGAACACGTCCTCGATATCCTGGGCGATCTCGACCAGGCTCTCGATGCGGCCGTCGTCAGGTCGGCGAGGAGCCAGCTACGGACCGAGACGGACAATGCTCCGCTCGTCTGCGTTGGCTTTAGCTGAACATCCGAACTCCGACAAAGTAAAGAGGACTTGTCATCATGCCTCAAGCCGTGACCTCCGCAAATCGTGATCTGGACTTACAGCATCTTTGGCACGCGAACCTGCAACACCGGGGCCTGGAATCGCGGCCTCCGCTCGAAATTGCCAGCGCGGACGGGTGCTATGTTTTCGACTCCGAAGGGCGGCGATATCTCGACGCCATGGCCGGGTTGTTTTGCGTGAATGTCGGATATGGCCGCCAGGAGATTGTCGATCGAGTCGCAGCGCAGATGGCGCAATTGGCGTACTATCCGCTGACACAATCGCACGGACCGGCGGCGCAGTTGGCCGGACGCTTGGCCGGATTGCTGCCCGGCGGCCTGGAGCGCGTCTTTTTCACCAATAGCGGCTCGGAAGCGGTGGAGACCGCGCTCAAAATGGCGCGGCAATACGCAAGGCAAATGCATCCCGGCCAGAACCGTTATAAGGTGGTTGCGCGTTATCGCGGGTATCACGGTTTCACCATGGGCGCCCTATCGGCCAGCGGGCAAACCGCGCGCCGCGTGGCATTCGAACCGCTGGTTCCGGGTTTCCTGCATGTTCCGCCGCCGGACTCCTACCGGTGCTCCTTCTGTTCCGTGCAACGGGCATGTTCGCTCGCGTGCGCCGACGAGATCGAGCGGGTAATCCGCATGGAAGGTCCCGAGACCGTGGCGGCCGTGATTGCCGAGCCTGTGATCGGAGGAGGTGGAGTCTTTCCGGCGCCGGACGGCTACCTGGAACGGGTGCGGGCCATCTGCGACCTCTATGGTGTGCTGTTGATCCTCGACGAGGTAGTCACGGGTTTCGGCCGTACCGGGAAACTATTCGCCTTCGAGCACACGGACATTCGCCCGGACATTCTGACGTTCGCCAAGGGCCTGACGTCGGCGTATCTTCCGTTAGGAGCGACGGTGGCTTCCGAGCAGGTGTTTGCCGCGTTTCAAGCGGAGGCCGACAGCTCCAAATTCGTGCATGTAAGCACCTTTGGCGGCCATCCCAGCTCCTGCGCCGCCGCTCTCGCGAATATCGAAATCCTCACGCGGGAGCGTCTGTGGCAGAATTCTGCCACGGTTGGGGAGCACCTGCTGGAACGGTTGCGCGGGATTCGTTCCCGGTGGATCGGCGATGTTCGCGGGCGCGGGCTCCTGATCGGGATGGAGCTAGTGTCGGATGAAGAAAAGACGCCGTTGGCGGAGGACCAGATGGTGCGCTTACTTCGCGAATTCCGGGAAGCTGGTGTCCTGATTGGGCGCAATGTCGAGTCGGCTCCGGGCTACGGCAACGTGCTGATATTTTCCCCGCCACTTATTCTTAGTCGCGAGCAGGCTGACACGATTGTAGCCACAGTCCGGGAAGTTCTGGGCGACTGCAAGGCGGTTGCCGTCCCGCCAGGCCCAAAAACTCAAAGCGACTAAGTGCTCACGCTTTCGGCCGGAATTCCGCTGCGCCGGACTTCAAAGGCCGTGTGCCATCTGATGTAACCGTACGGGGCCACCACTGCAGCGAGTCCTCTAGCGTCCCCGATGGCCCGCCCTTATGTGGAAGCGCATACCTATTTTAGGAACCATTTAGGATTCATTCTTGGAGGGTTGGATCTAATCGCGCGCAAATAGGCCTGTATTCGGATGGCACAGAATTTGCTTAAGTGCACGCCTATTGGTGGTAGGAGGTGGTTTATGTTTTACAGATTTCGTCCGCTGCTGGTCGGCACAGCTGTGCTGCTCGGTCTGGCGGGTGTGTGTTGGGCGTGGATACCCGGCCGCTTTACCGGCGGCGGGTTCTTCTTTCAAACGGAGTCAGGCGTTTCGACTCGTATCAGCGATGGAATGGAATTGAATTGCCAGGCGGGTCTGGGCATTCCGCCCGATCTGCCAAACAATCTCGAGGTTAACTGGAGCGGCAACCGTTTCCATCTGGAGACCCTTACGCAGGGCATTTGCACCGCCGAGCACATGCCCAGCGCCCCGCCGCCAGGTACGACCTTCAGTGACTTCTATGGCATGGGAACCGGCCGGTATAACGACCAGCCTGGCGCAACCGCCTTGTGGCATTTCGACGACGAAGGCGAGCCCGGCACCAGCGATCATGTGTTTTATCTGGTGATCTACGACGCGAACGGCGATGCCGTGTTATCCACAAGCGGCCCGGTGACGATCTCGGGCGGGAATTTCCAGGCCCATAGCACAGGCAATACCAATTAATAAGCAGGATGAAGTGGCCGTTCGAGATGGGGCGTCGGAAACATTCGGCGAAGCAGGAAATCGGGACTCCGCGCCCGATTTCCACCCGCCCCTACGTTCCGGGGCCAATGCATTTCCTGTTGCCGATCGCTTACACGGATTCTTTTTGCCCGCGTCAGCTCTCCTCCATCCGAGGTGGCGTTTGATCTAGGAAAGAAATCCGGGCCGTTCCCTATGCCTTCAATTGGTGTTTTCGATTGAACAGAGATACGACGAAGTGGAGACCTCCACTAGAGAAGAGGACGATTGGCCCGTGTGCCGCGTCGTTGGTTGAACACGCGGCTCACCCAAGCCACCACCCCGTTGCGATTCTCCATCAACACCTCGCGAGATACAACCGTTTCTGGCAACCTGGTCCCCCTGTGACACCCGCCAGTCCCGGACGGCCAGCGGCTTTACTGATGCTGCACTGATAGTGACGGGGATCGAGCTTGGACATCTAATAAGATCTACGTGAGGCACCTGCCCATTGACCCGCCTGACGTTCGGCTGCAACACCTTCTTGGGTGCGGCGCGAGATGGATCGAATATCCTGTAACGATTCTTGAGCAGCGCTCACTATCTTGTTGGTAGTCCGAGCGGAGCGGCCGGCCGGCCGTAGCGAAAAGTAAAAGCGCCAACCGGCGGATCGGCGTTGCATGCGGAGATTGCGGGAAAAAGATTGGTGTTGCCGGAATAGGGGAGATGCCGGGAATCCGAAATGGAAGTCCGGGTTGTATCGAGCCGAACGCTGCCGGAGAACGACACCTATCTTACAGATTCAAAAGGAGAAAAGATGGCGCAAGCTGTATCCATTTCGTTAAGCAAATTTACGGCTTCAGTGCAGGCCGCGGTCAAGGCGGCCGAGGCAAAACATCCGAAGTTCAAGATGGGCGCGCCGAACGCCGTGACGGTTTCTTACTTGATCCGGGGCTTCCCAATACCCGAGGCGATCCTGGCGAGTGTAACACTGGGGGAGGCGCAGGCGTTCGCGACGGACGTCGCGGCGCACCTTGCCGGGTCAACTCCGGAAGCATTCGCGGCGGCGGTACATGGACCGGCGCCCGAGGGCGCCCTTCTGTCCGTCGGACGGCATATCATCTGCGGGATTCCACCGGTCACCTTTACGGTGCAGCTCGAGAAGTAGTCCGAGGGGGCCCATGTCGAAACTTTGTCCAAGCGCGCAGCCGGGCATGGACCAGTGCAGGGTGCTCGGGGTGGTCCAGCGGGACCGACCCGCGCCGACGCTCCAATACCTGAATGAACACGTGCCGGCGACACCTGAGGTTCTTGCCATGGCCGCTCCTTTGAAGCCCACCGAGGTATTCCGGCTGGCGGCGACGTGTGCGGAACATCAGTGCCCACATTTCGACGGGGCGGACTGCCGGCTGGCGGCCAGGATCGTGCAGATTCTGCCGGCGGTAGTAGATACGCTTCCGCCGTGCATTATCCGCAAGGAATGCCGCTGGTATTCGCAGGAGGGCGGAGCGGCCTGCAAACGATGCCCGGAAGTTACTACGGTCAGTTACGATTTGTCTCCGCGGCTGTTAGAGGTCTCGGGATTGCCGGTCATGCAGGAAACCGTGGTCCGCTAACCGGCAGCGTGCAAGCCGACGAAGAGATCGGTCCTGATGCGTAACATTATCGGACGGTATGCAGGGGCCGATCGGAGCGCCTGGGCAGGAGGTGACTACGCGGTCTTTTCCGAGACCGTGCCATCACAAGCGGCACGGCATATCCGAGCTACACGACCGCGACCTTGACGTTGTGGATCGGCGGCAGCGAATCGAACAGACAGTCCCAATGCTCACCGCCCTCCCTTCCGATCCACAGTTGGCCAGTCGTCGTGCCGAAGTAGAGTGCGGGCGCCTTGAGCCGGTCTATGTCCATCGCATCGCGCAGGACGGTAAAGTAGCTCTGCTTCTTCGGGAGCCCACGCGCAAGCCGGCTCCATGACTCGCCGCCATTTTCGCTGCGCCACACAGCTGGCGCGCCGCCGGGGCAAGAGCGCGTCGCCGGCGCAAGAGGCACGACGTATACCGTGTCGGCGCTGTGCGGGTGCACCACGATCGGAAATCCGAAGTCCGACGGCAATCCCTTGGCGATCGATCGCCACGATTGGCCGTAGTCGTCGCTGCGCAGCACGCCAATGTCCGGTCGCGGCCCCCCAGGTCCAGTCCAATCTGCCCATCCGCCATGGTTCTGCATATAGAGCCGGCCGGGTGCGTCGTCGTGCCGCGCGATCTTGTGCACGCACTGCCCGAACTCGGGATAGGGATCGGGCGCAAAGCCGGCGCCGACGCCTTGATTGGACGCTTTGAATGTTTCACCACCGTCCTCACTCAGGTAGTGGCCACCAGTCGAGATGCCCAGGTGAACGCGGTTTCCATCGCGAATGATCGTGTGCATGCAGAGCCCGCCGTTGCCAGGTTGCCACTTGCGCGCGTGTTCATGATTGCTGATGCCGGGCACCAGGTTCCATGAATCGCCACCGTCAGGGCTCCTGAACAAGGACGCCGGCTCCACGCCGCACCATAGGTCCTTCTTGCCACTGCCGGCTTCGAGTCCCCAGATGTTAACAAGCGCGCGCCCGTCATCCTTGGGGAACGTCGGCGCAGACTTCGTTTCCGTGAAGCTCTTCCCCATGTCTCTCGAACGCAACAATTTCATCCCGAAGAAGGGATTGCAGCTCGACGCATAGAGGAGCGGTGTGCCGCGCGTATCGATCAGCGTCGAATACACAGGGACACCGGGACCGAACGGCCCACGCAGCGCGAAGCCGCGCCTTGGCTTCGCGGCATCGGCGACGAACACGCCTTTCTTGGTGCCAATGGTGAGAATGACTCGATCCGCCATCTTCAACCTCCTGAGACTGCCGGCAGGATCGTCACTACATCTCCCTGTGCCAGCGTCGTGTCGATCCCGTCGAGTTCGCGGACATTGTCCGAGTTCACAAACACATTCAAGTGCCGGCGCACCGTGCCAGTTTCGTCACAGACGTTGCGATAGAAAGCGGACTGGCTCCGCCGGAGGTCCTCAAGGGCTGCGCGCACGGTGTGTGCCGAGATTGAGAGTTGCGCTGCTCCCGCACAATACATGCGCAGCGGGCCCGGCACATGGATTGTGATGGTTGGCGCGGCACCCACAGCTCGAAACTATCATTGGCGGTTGGGATAACGCAACTCCGTAGCCCAGTACAGATTCACCGTAAATTCAAACTGACTACCCGAAGGCAGCGTTGTGGGAAGCGACGCCAGCACCGGCTGAAACGCCACGTTAACCACCATTATCGAAGGGGCATCCTGATGCCACCTTGGCCCGTTTCGGCTAACCTCGCTTGCTTGACAAGGAGCGGGCCTCGCACTAAGATCGTGTCAAATGCCGTGACATCATTGGGTTACCGCTCATGTTTGGCGCGGCGGAAAACGGAGACGGAACATGGATAGCTCGAAGAGAAAATATGCGGTGTTCGTCGGCGCCGGAGTGGTCCTCGCGGGGCTGATTTTTGTCTTGGCCTCCTACGGCCCGGCGGGCCTGAAAAGCGCCGTACAGGGCGCGATCGGCCAGCGGGACGTGTACCGCGATTCGAATGGCGCCAACCTGGCGGATGCCGATTCCAACGCGGAGTTCGCGAAACTTTACGCGATCGGTCAGTTCAAGGTTTTGGCGGGCGACCCCAGGTTCAAAGCGCTTGCCTCCAATTCAGATTTCACGCAACTGTTGGGGAACTCTCAGTTTGTAAGCTTGATGGGGAACTCTCAGGTTGTGAACTCGATAGCGAACGTGGCCAAACAGGGGAACTTGCAGGGGACCAGTGCAAGTGTCGCGACGCAGGTGGCCCAAATCCTGGCCAATTCGCAGTTTGCCAGCTTGGCTTCGAATGCGAATTTCCAGGCGCTGGTGGCCAACGCGAATTTCCAGGCTTCGGCGTCGCAGCTGCAGGGCGCGGTGCAAGCCGCCGCCAGCTTGAACAATCAATAGAGATTCGCAGGCTTCGGCGAGGTCATCGCGCTGGTTAGATTCAGGCGGACGGCGGGAATCGCGGAATTTGAATGCTGCCGGTGGGCCGTGTTCGCCGGGCTCATTCTCGGGGCGACGTCCGCGCGCGCTCAGTTGCGCGAAATCGAAACCAACGATCTGCGGCTGGTGTTCTACGACACCCGCCACACCTACCTCGCGCCGCAGTTGATGCGGTCCTTCGAGAGCGCCTTCGCCTTCCACGAGCGGCTGTTCGACTACCGGCCCGATGGAAAGGTGACCATATTGCTCGAAGACTTTAGCGACTACGGGCACGGCGGCGCCGACGTAATTCCGTCCAATCGCATCAACGTGGGAATCGCTCCCTTCAACTACATCTACGAAACCATTCCGGCTAACGAGCGCATGAGCTGGATCATGAATCACGAGCTGGCTCACGTGGTGGAGATGGATGGCTCGCGGGCGAGCGACCGCTTCTTCCGGCGCTGGTTCGGGGCCGGCTTGTTTCCAAGCAAAGTCACGCCCAATCCTGAAGACCCCCTCTCCATGGGCTACGGTTTCCTGACGACGCCGCGGCGCTACTCGCCGCGCTGGTATCACGAGGGGCTGGCGGTGTTTCTGGAGACGTGGATGTCGGGCGGACTCGGGCGCGCGCTGGGCGGCTACGACGAGATGGTCTTCCGTGCCATGGTACGCGATGGCAGTCGCATTTACGACGCCGTCGGCCTCGAAGCGGAAGGCTCTACCATCGACTTTCAGGTGGGAGTGAATTCGTATCTCTACGGCACGCGTTTCCTGAGCTATCTGGCGGTCGAGCATGGACCGCAAAAGGTGATCGACTGGGCGGCCAGGCGTCCCGGGAGCAAGGCGTATTTCAGCGCGCAGTTTCGACAGGTGTTCGGGACCAGCCTCGAACAGGAATGGTCCCAGTGGATCGCGGGGGAGCGCCAGTGGCAGAACCAGAACCTGGCGCAGATCCGGCAATACCCCGTGACTCCGCTGAAGCGGCTGTCAACGCAGGCGCTGGGTTCCGTCTCGCGGTCGTTTTACGACGAGGCCACGCGCAAGATTTACGCCGCCGTGCGCTATCCCGGGCCGATGGCGCATCTGGCGGCGATCGATCCCGAATCGGGCGCGATCGCGCGCTTGCACGACGTGGAAGGCGCGGCGCTGTACTACGTAACCTCGCTCGCCTTCGACCGGGCCGGGCGAAGACTATTCTTCACCACCGACAACAACGATTTGCGCGACCTCAATGTGTACGGTCTTGAAAGCCACAAGACATCGCGGCTGATCGAAAATTTCCGCACCGGCGATCTGGCGTTCGACCCGGTGAGCGGCTCGCTATGGGGCGTGCGCCATCTGAATGGACTGTCGATCATCGTCGAGACCGTCGCGCCGTATCATGACGTGACCCACCGATTTATGTTTCCTTACGGCACCGACGTCTTTGACCTCAACATTTCCCCGGACGGAAAATGGATGAGCGGGATGCTGGCCGACGCGAGTGGGCGCCAGAAGCTGGTGCGGTTTTCGCTCGAAAAACTGCGCGCCCGCGATGGGACTTTCGAGACGGTTCACGATTTCGAATTCAGCACCGGCGGTGGTTTCACGTTTTCGGCGGATGGAAGCAAGCTGTATGGAACGTCCTACTTCACCGGCGCTTCGAATATCTTCCGTTTCGACGTAGCCACCGGCGCGATGGACGTGCTGAGCAACGCGGAAACGGGTTTGTTCTGGCCGATACCGCTGGCCGCCAACACGGAAGGCAATGGCCAGTTGCTCGCGTACGAGTATACGGCCGCCGGATTCGTCCCCGTGACCCTGGATTCGAAGCCCTTGATGGACGTCAATGCCGTGAAGTATTTCGGCCAGCAGGTGGTGGAGAAGTACCCGATTGTCCGCGAGTGGAAGCTGCCGCCGCCGGCGGAAATCGACATGGCGGCGCGGACCACGAAAGCCGGCGATTACACGGCCTGGCGGAATATGAAGCCCACAGCGATTTACCCCATCGTACAGGGATACAAGGATTCAGCAGCCTACGGCGCGCGCATGGATTTCAGCGATGGGCTGGGACTCGCCGCGCTGAATTTTACCGGCAGCTATTCGCCGGATGCAGCGCTCGTGGCCAAGGAGCGCGCGCACTTCGGCGTGGATTTCCGCAATTGGGGATGGCACTTCAACGCAGCTTACAACAACGCCGATTTCTACGATCTGTTCGGGCCCACTAAAGTGAGCCTGAAAGGTTACACAGTAAGGCTCGCGAATAAGAAGAACCTCCGCTTCAAGCCGCCGCGGATGCTGGACTTGGACTGGAGCATCGCCGGCTATGCCGGGTTGGACCGATTGCCGGATTACCAGAACGTGTCGTTGCCGATCGATAAATTTCTGACGGGGAAGATTTCCCTTACCTACTCGCGCTTGGAGAGATCGCTCGGCGCGGTGGACGACGAAAAGGGGATCCACTGGCAATTGGCGTCCGTCGACAACTACGCGAATCGGACCTTTTATCCGCGGGTCTATGGAACGCTGGATTATGGATTTCTCACTCCTCTCCGGAATTCGCCGGTGTGGATTCGCAGTTCGCTGGGGGAATCCTTTGGGGACCGCACAGAGCCGTTCGCGAATTTCTATTTCGGGGGCTTCGGGAACAACTACGTCGATCATCTGGCAACCAGCCGCTACCGCGAATACTACAGCTTTCCGGGCGTGAGCATCGACCGCATTGGGGCCACCGATTTTGCAAAATCGACGATCGAATGGAGCCTTCCGCCGATACGATTCAGTAAGTTTGGCGCCCCATATCTGTACTGCAATTGGGCGCGGCTGACCTGGTTCTCGTCGGTTCTGGCAGGCAACCTGGCGTCGGCGCCGGACCGGCTGCTGTACGGGAACGCCGGGACGCAACTGGATTTCCGGGTGGTGATTGCGTCGTATTTGAATACCACGTTTTCGGTGGGCTATGCGGAAGCGGTGGAACGCCACGGCCACACGTCTTCCGAGGTGATGATCTCGTTGAAACTGCTATGACGTTCGACGTGCTATCGGCGCCCTACCTGATACGCCTGGCAATTTGCATCCTGCCGGTCCTCGCGTTTCTGGGCGGATTGGTGCTGCTCGACAGTTTCAAGCTGGCGCCGATGCGGCGTCTCATCCCGTCGCTGGCCGGGGGAGCCGCAGTGGCGCTGGTGGCGTACCTGGCGAACACTCTGTTGCTGGGAGGACATGGCGTGCCGCATACCACCTGGATCGAGACGCCCCTGATGGAGGAATTATTGAAGGCGCTGGTCGTGTGGCTGCTGTTGCGCACCGGCCGCATCGGGTTCATGGTGGAAGGCGCGATCTACGGGTTCGCCGTGGGCGCCGGCTTCGCGATGGCGGAGAACATCGTGTACCTGCATTACCTCGGGCCGGCGAGCCTGATTATCTGGCTCGTCCGGGGCTTCGGCACGTCTCTGATGCACGGCGGCGGCACCGCCATCGCGGGAATCCTGGGGGCGAGCCAGGTTCACCGCGGCAAGCTCGCCCGGGAGATCGCACTCGTGGGCGGATGGGCGCTCGCCTCCGTGTTGCACATTCTTTATAACTCACCGTTGCTGCCTCCCGCGTTTGCCGCCGGGCTGGTGCTGGTTGGAATTCCAGCTTTGATGGTCGCGATTTTCATGCGCAGCGAGCGCGCCGTCGAGGGATGGCTGGGCGAGGGCTTCGATTCCGACATGCAGTTGCTGGCGGACATCTCAAGCGGCGATTTCAGCCAGACCCCCTCGGGCGTCTACCTGCGCTCCTTGCGGGATTCCTTCGCGCCTCCGCTGGTCGCCGACATGCTGTGCCTTCTCCAGATCTCGACAGAGCTGGCGATTCGCGCAAAGGCCGAGCTATTGAAGCGTGAGGCGGGTTTCAGCTCGGGTCAAGATGAGGACGTGAAGGCGCGTCTGCTGGAGCTGCTCTATCTGGAGAAAAACATCGGCCCCACCGGCCGGCTGGCGCTGGCACCTCTGCTGGCTGGCCGCGAGCGGCGCTTGTGGGAGCTGCGCCAGTTGGGCTACAGTTCGATTTGAGTGAGACTGGCTCCGAATCATTTATGGAAATTTCGTCGAGCAAGCAAGAGCACGGCGTGTTGGTGACGCTGGCGGGCCGCATGGACGCGGTCACCGCGGCGCAATTCGAGCATGCGTGCGACCCGTGGATCAAGGGTGGCGAAAAGTACCTGGTCGCCGATTTGAGTCGCCTGGAATACATCAGCAGCATGGGCCTCGGAAGCCTGCTCTCGGTAGCCAAGAAGCTGCAACCCAGCGGAGGGAAACTGGCGATTTGCGGGCTGACGGGGATGGTCAAGGAAGTCTTTAGACTCTCGGGTTTCGACAAGCTAATTCCGGGCTTTGAAAATGCTGATGCAGCCTTCCTTCACACATAGCCCACCCGCCCTTCCACCTTCCCGTTGTCGTTGCCTTTGCCAGGACGCCTGAACTTTTCTGATCCCCCAATGGTAGCCGGGTCTTCGCAGCTCGCAGTGCTTCCCTTTGCCAATCAGCTTTTGGTTCTGGTAGACGAGAGAGATCGTGGTTCCGATGTGCACAGGACGTTGTGCGCGCACGGAAGCCCCAGAACGGAGATATCCGCCGAGTACCCCGTGCTGTAGTGCGATTGACCGGCGCGATCCTCCCAGAAAAGCTCCGCAGCGTCCCGCGACCTTCCCTGAGTTCAAAACGCCTGTCGCCTATGTTCAAACGTCCTATCGGCCGCGATCAGAAGGCGCTTCGATTCCTCCTGAAGCTCCTCTTTTCGGGCGTAGTTCGTAATTCGCCAGAGACGGGCCGATTGTCACCGGTTCCCGCATCATGTTACCTTCAGTCCCAGGATCATGAATCGTTGTTATAGGATTGCCCAGGCAAATTCACGAATCGATCAGGAGTTCCATGCAGAATAAGAAAATGCCGCTTGAAAAATGGATGATAGCCAAGCTCACAATCGCCATGGCGGTCGCAGCGATAACGTTCATCGCGCCGTGTGTCACGCTCGCCGCCGATGTTGCCGGCGCGAAGGCTGGCGTCGCTCTCTCCGGCACGGTCAGCTCGGCCGAAGAAGGCGCGATGGAAGGCGTCCTGGTCACTGCGCAGAAGACGGGATCGACCGTCGCGATCACGGTGGTCTCCGACGAAAAGGGCCACTATCAATTTCCCGCCTCGCGTCTCGACGCAGGATCCTATGCGATCCGCATTCGCGCGGTGGGTTACGACCTGGACGGTCCCGCCACGGTCGAAATCGGGCCTAAACCCGCGACGGCCGACCTGCAGCTTCACAAGGCCAAGGATCTGGCCGCGCAGCTCACCAACTCCGAATGGATCATGAGCATACAGGGAACCGATGCGCAGAAGAATTCCCTTTTGAATTGCGTGAACTGCCACACTCTGGAGCGCATCCTGCGCTCCAAGCACACGTCCGAGGAATTTTTGAAAGTGACGCAGCGGATGGGCGAATACGTGAACCAGTCCTTCCCGCTGCACACGCAGAAGCGCAAGGCCGAGCGCCTGTTCGAGGAGCGCGGCGAGGCTCGCCAGCAGACGCGCCAGCGCCAGGCGGACTTTCTCGCGAGCATCAATCTGAGCTCGGGTGCGAGCTCCTGGCCTTACGATCTGAAGACGCTGGCTCGCCCGAAAGGCCGCGCGACGCACGTCATCGTCACCGAGTACGACCTGCCGCGTAAGACCATCGAGCCGCACGACGCGATCCTCGATAAGCAGGGCATGGTGTGGTATTCGAACTTCGGCGAGCAGGCCGTCGGCATGCTCGATCCCGCGACCGGCAAGGTCACCGAATACAACGTGCCGGTGCTGAAGCCCGGCCTTCCCACCGGCGAGCTGAGCATCGAAAGCGATCCAGCCGGGAATTTGTGGTTCGGCATGATGTACGAAGGCGGCGTCGCGCGGCTCGACGCGAAGACGCACGAGTTCCAGACCTGGAGCGCACCCCCGGAATTCAACCGCGACATGACGCAGATCAACATGGCCGCGCCGCAGCGCAACAACGTCGACGGCAAGGTATGGACGCAGAACAACGGCTTCGCGATCATCCACCGGATGGACGTGGCGACGGGAAATTTCGAGACGTTCAAGCCGTTCGGGGATCCCAAGCCAGGCGAGAGCCACAACATCTACGACGTGATTCCGGATTCTCACAACAACGCGTACTTCACCGATTTCGCCAACGAACACATCGGGCGCGTCGACGCCAAAACCGGCGAGATCACGCTGTGGCCGACGCCCACCAAGGGGTCCGCGCCGCGCCGCGGCCAGATGGACGCCCAGGACCGCCTGTGGTTCGGCGAGTACAAGGGCAACCGGATCGGGATGTTCGATACCAAGACCGAGACGTTCAAGGAGTGGGCGCCGCCTACGCCGTTTTCCGCTCCCTACGACGTGCAGATCGATAAGAACGGCGAGGCGTGGACGGGTTCGATGAGCTCGGACCGCATCGCGCGGCTGGACCCCCAGACCGGACAATTCACTGAATATTTGCTGCCAAGGTCCACCAATATCCGCCGCGTGTTCGTCGACAACACGACCACGCCGGTTTCCTTCTGGGTGGGCAACAACCACGGCGCCTCCATCGTGAAAGTGGAGCCGCTGGACTAAGTGTGGGTCAGGTCCATCGCCTGCGGCGGGCCTCTCAGGTCGCCCCCCGTGAACCGCGAATGTCAATGAAGAGACCGCGTTCGTTTTGCCGTAACCATCGCTGAAACCCCGATCGATGCAACAGCATCAGATGGGACCTAGGAGAATCATGGGCAAAGTCATGCACGTCTCGAAGGTCGACGTTCACAAGGAACCGGGCAACAGCAAGATCAAGCGCATCCGGATCGAAGGCTGGCCGGATATCACGCGCATGGGCGTGCATGGCGGGATCGCCGAATTCTTCAAGGTCACCCCGGATGAGCCGCTGCCCTCCACGCTCGATTACCTGGTCGCGGCGATCGGCGCCTGCATGACCGGGACCATCGCGGGCGCGCTCGAGGGCCGCGGCCTCCGCGCCGATCCCGAAAAGCTCGAAGCCCGCGCCGAAGGCGTTCTGGAGGATGTCGACGGCAAGCTCCTGCTGACACACGTCACGGTCAGCTATCGCATCAAGGTTCCCAAGGAAAAGCGCGATGCCGCCGAGCGGGCGTTACAGTTCCACGGCGACCGCTGTCCGGTTTCGGAAAGCGTCAAACGCGGCGTCACGGTGGAGTGGAAGAGCGAAATCATCGAAGAGTGAAGAAGGAGCCGGACTACGCACTGTTTGCGTCCGATCCAAACTCACGTGAACTCAAAAACACGCGCGCGTCATCCCGAGCGAAGTCGAGGGATCTGTTTTTGAAAAAGGGGACAGACTACTCCGTCCCCTCCGGTAGATTTCTAGGTTTAGGCGCGGGCGCGGCAGTGGACAGAGCGGTCTGTCCCTTTTTTCGCCGCGAAAGGCGCGCGTTTTGCGATCTGCTATTTTCCCTTCATGTGCGGCACGTCCGTGTTGCCTTCGTTGCAGACGTCTTCCATCAGCTCGGTATCCACCAGCAGCGTCAGGGATTGCGTGTACGTCCACGGCTTGGTGTAAGCTCCCGGATCGTCGATCGTCGCGGTGATGTCCATGTGTCCCAGGTCGCGCCGGTGGAAGCGCTCGGTCACATGCAGCGACGTCGTGGAAGGGTGACCGAGCTGGCTCAGCCACGCTTTCCCGTTGAAGCCCGTCGATTCGACCACCAGCGTGTCGCCGTCCCACTTGCCCAGCGAATATCCCAGCCATTGCGGATTGGGATCTTTGATCGTCGGACGCCCGTCGAGGAAGATCTGGCGGTACTGGCCGAACGCCTCGTAGAGGATCACGATTTCGTTCGGCTCCATGAAAATCTTGAACGGAACCGGCGCCGAGTTGATTTTCGGCACGCCTTGCGACAGGCAGTTGGCGTCGGGATCGAGCGCCGAGAGTTCGCCGGTCTTGCGCTCGTCGAAGAGCTTCTGCGCCCACGGCTGCATGGACACCTCGCCCGGCTTCAGACCCACGGTTGGGTCCCTCACCTTCGGCGGATCCTGCGTCCAGATGCCCGCCAGATCGGGTTTGCCGTCGGCCAAGCGAGGCGCGGGCGCGCTCAAGTTCGGCTGTCCGTTTGCGAGCCTCGGAACTGTTTTATCGGCGACTTTCCATTGAGCCACGAGCGGCGCACACAGCGCGACCACCAGAAACGCGCTTAGTCGTATCTTCTTCGGCATCGCTTTGCACCTCCCTGGCGTTGTGCGGCTTACGAATGGATTATACGTTAGGGAGCTTGTGAAAAAGGGGACAGACAGCTCTGTCCACTGCCCGCGCTCGCACATGCAATCGGAAAGTTTCGGGAGGGGACGGAGAAGCCTGTCCCTTTTTTCATATCAGCGCCGTTCGATCCCCCGTTCGATTTCAATGATCGCTTCGGCCACCTCCCGCAGATCTCCGCCGGCCGCGTCGGGGTTGGGAAACAGAGGATACGGAGCTTTCCCCGGCCGCGCGACGAAGGCGGCGCGATAGCCAGACTGCATCGCTCCGCCGACGTCCCAGGCGTGCGCGGCGATCATCCACATGTCACCTGGCGCGGCGCTGAGCTCCTCGGCGACCATCCGATATGGCTCGGGAGCCGGCTTGAAACGGCGCACGGTATCGACCGAAAAATTCCGTTCGAAGAACGGCTGCAATTCCGCGTTCGCCATCTGCGCGTCGACGACGGCCAGGGGCGAATTGGTGAGCGTCACCAATCGGAATCCGGCATCCTTCAGAAGCCGCAGCGCGCCCGGCACTTCCGGATGCGGCGGCAGGCTGCGAAGTCCGCCGGCAATACGCCGGGCCTGTTCCTGGGAGAGCGGCGCTCCTTCCGCATCCGCCAGCATCTGGAGCGCGGCCGCGGCGATCTCCCCGAACGTCCGGTAGTTGTTAGCGAGTGTGAGCCCCATAGCGAACAGGATCACCTGGTTGAACCACTCGTCGAGCAGCGCCGCGTCTCCGAACACGCGTGCGAACTCGGATGCGAGCGCACTCAAATCGAGCAGCGTCTCGTTAACATCGAAGACCAGAATGTTGGGCATGGGCACGACCTGGAGAATCAGTGCGGCTTGGAATGAAACGGATCGGGGCCGGGCCGCGCCGGCTCGGGGCTCTCGATATCTAGATTGACCACAATGGGTTCCTGGCCGCTCCGGACCACCACGGCCTCCACGGGAATGTCGTGGCGCGCGTTCATTTCCTGATGGGGAACGTACGGAGGGACGTAAATGAAATCGCCCGGGCCGGCCTCCTCGACGAATTCCAGACGATCGCCCCAGCGAAAGCGCGCGCGGCCGCGAATGATGTACAGCACGGTTTCCAGTTCTCCATGATGATGCGCCCCGGTGCGAGCCGCCGGCTGCACGGTCACCGTGCCCGCCCACAACTTGCTCGCGCCGACACGGGCATGCGTGATCGCGGCCGCCCGATCCATCCCCGGTGTCTACGGCGTATTCGTATCCAGTTCACCCGCGCGCACGATCCGGATGCCGTGTTCTCTCCAATCGGCCATAAGGCCCATTAGAACATATGCTCATGGACATCCCGAATCGGAGAATCGGGACGCTGGAAATGTGCCACAATATTGAGACGCTCGCTTTTCTCTCGCATGACCCACCCAAACAATCCTGGAGCGCCGTGGCCTAAAGTTGCGCCTCTTGAAATTCGTGAAGTCGAAGCGCCTCAGCCCGAGACGCCCCAACCTGAGACGCCGCAGCCTGAGGTACACGAGACCGAATTGCCCCGGCTTGAGTTGCCCCGACGTGATTTTCCGCGACGCGACGCGGCCCGCCGTCAGGCCCCCCGACAAGAGGTACGGCGGGAGATTCCCCGGCCTGCAGCGCGCGAGCCGGAGGCGCCGGAAGCACCTGCAACGGATTCCTCCTTCGCCGATATCCTTTCCGAGTTCGAGCAATCCCACAAGACGCGCGGGGAAACTCTGGAAGGCACCGTGGTTTCCGTGACACCCGAGGCTATTTTCGTCGACGTTGGCCGCAAGACCGACGGCGTGCTGCCGCTCGATCCTGCGGTGCAGCTAAAGCAGGGTCAGAAGCTGCTGGTGAGTATTCGGGGCCGAGATCCCGAGGGCAATTATCTTCTCTCCACCATTAAAATCGAAACGCCGCGGGACTGGAGCGGGCTCGAAAGGGCGTTCGCCTCCAAGGCGACGATCTCCGGGCACGTGCTGGAAGCGGTGAAAGGCGGTCTGCGCGTGGACGTCGGCGTGCGCGCGTTCATGCCCGCTTCCCGCAGCGGCGTGCGCGAAATCGCGGACCTGGAAAAGCTGGTCGGCCAGGATATCGAGTGCCGCATCACGAAAATCGACACGGCGAGCGAGGATGTCGTAGTTGATCGCCGCGTCGTCCTGGAGGAGCGCGAGCGTGCGGCCAGAGAGGAAACCTTCGGCAAGCTCCAGGAAGGCGCGGTGGTGCGCGGCACGGTCCGCACGGTGACCGAATTCGGCGCGTTCGTCGACTTGGGCGGCGTCGACGGATTGCTGCACGTCTCCGATATGAGCTGGGTGCGCGGCGTGAAGCCCGCCGACGTGGTCGCGCCGGAGCAGCAGGTCGAGGTCAAGATTCTCAAGATCAATCCTGGGACCCACAAGATTTCGCTCGGTCTCAAACAGCTCCAGCCCGATCCATGGATCGTTGCCGTCCAAAATTACGCGCCGGGCGCGCGCGTGCGCGGCAAAGTATCGCGCGTCCTCGATTTCGGCGCGTTCGTAGAGCTGGAACCGGGCATCGAGGGGCTGATCCACGTCTCCGAAATGTCCTGGAGCAAGAAGAACGTGCGCGCCGTCGACGTCGTCAAGCCCAACGAAGCGGTGGAAGTGGTCGTGCTGGGCGTGAATCCCACCGAGAAACGCATCGCGCTGGGGCTCAAACAGGCGCTGGGCGACCCTTGGGAAGAAGCGCTGAAGAAATATCCGGTCGGAGCCGTCGTCGAGGCTCCCGTCTCGAGCCTCGCCAAGTTCGGAGCTTTCGTCGATCTGGGGGACGGCATCGAGGGGATGATCCATATCGGGGACATCGCCGCCGACAAGCGCCTGACGCATCCGAATGAGGCGCTGAAGCAGGGCGAAAAAGTGAGAGCTGTCGTCCTCGAGGCCGATAGGGAGCGCCGCCGTCTGCGCCTGGGCATCAAGCAGCTGCAGCCGACCAGCATCGACGAATACATCGGGGAGCATAAGGTTGGCGACCAGGTTTCCGGGCGCATTCTGGACCTGTCGGCGACTAAGGCCCGGATCGAGCTCGGCGAGGGCGTGGTCGGGCATTGCAAGCTGACCCCGCAGAAGTCCACGGAATCCTCTGTAAGTGCCTCAAAAACTGACATTTCGGCCCTCTCCGCGATGCTTCAAAGCAAGTGGAAATCGGGCGGGGGGATGTCCTCCACCCCGGACGCTTTGAAGGTCGGCCAGTTGGTCGACTGCAAGATCAGCGGGCTGGACGCGGGGCAAAAGCGGGTCGATCTCGAACTGGCGTAACTCGTTTTCGCCGCTTCGTTACTTTTCTGGACCTCGCCCGTCCAATAAGATGGTGCACCCAACGACAGGAGCCGCGCTCCCGCAGGCACACGCCCAAACACACGCCGCCGCGCGTCAAGTTGTGCATCAAGACGAAACCGCGCTGATCCGGGCCGCGCAGGCCGGAGACCGCGAAGCCTTCGAGCAGTTGGTTCGCGCCTACGACCACAGCGTGCTGCGCCTGGCGATGAACCTGCTCCGCTCCCCGGAAGACGCGCGCGATGTGTATCAGGAAACCTTCCTGCGGGTGTATCGCAACCTGGAACATTTCCGCTTCGATTGCAGTTTCCATACCTGGGTCTACCGGATCGCCACCAACATCTGCCTGGACCAGCTGCGCAAACGCAAGGTGCGCAAAGAGGAGCCACCGGTCCTCGCGACCTCCGACGGCGCCGTCGACCGGCTCGAGTCGGTTCCTGACCAGCGCGCCGATCTGGACCCGCAGCGGCATCTGCTGAGCGGAGAGATCCGCAAGCGGGTGAAGGATGCGCTGGCCGGGCTCTCGCCGCGGGAGCGCATGGTCTTCGAGATGCGCCATTACGAAGGATTGCGGCTGAGGAATATCGGCGAGGCTCTAGGCACCACCGAGGAAGCCGCCAAGAATTGCCTGTTTCGCGCCACGCAGAAAATGCGGGCCGCGCTTGGAGATTTTGTTTAAAAGCGAGATTTTTATGAACGAGAACGATGACGCAAGCATGTGCGATGCGGTACGCGACGATCTCGCGCTGCTGCTTTATGGAGAGCTGAGCTTCGACCGGGAAGAACGCGTGGAGCTGCACCTGGACCGCTGCGCGGGGTGCCGCGCGGCCCTGGAGCGGCAAAAGGCCGTGCATGCGGCGATCGACGGGGTGGAGGTGACGCCCTCGCCCGCGCTGCTGGCGAGCTGCCGGAAGGATTTGTTCGAGACGCTGGAGCTGAAAGAAGCGGCCCCCGCCCATGCGCCGGTGCGGCAGGCGGTCCCGGACGAAAGCTGGTGGGCGCAGGTCAAGGCCAGTTTCCAGGGCGGAATCAAAACCAGCCCGGCAGTGCATTGGCTGCGGCCGGCAGGCGCCGTAGCGTTGCTTGCGATCGGATTCATGGCGGCGCGGCTGGCTCCCGTCGTGAGCATCCCGGGACTGAACGGCGGCGGGACCAACGCCTACGGCACCATGGACCTGGCGCACCTGGGCGCCGCGCAAATTCGTAACGTGCAGACGGACGCGAACGGGCGCGTGAACATTGTCCTCAACGAGACCAGGCAGCGTACGGTATCGGGAAGCGTGAAGGACGCCGCGATCCGGAACCTGCTGGTGGCCGCGGCCCGGGAATCGGCCGATCCCGGCCTGCGCGCCGAAACGGTCACCATACTGGTGAATGGCGCGGGTTCGGCGGACGTGCGCGATACGCTGGTGTTCGCGCTGGACAACGATCAGAATACGGTAGTACGCTGGCGGGCCATGGAAGGGCTGAAATCGTATGCGCACGATCCCACCGTGCAGACCGCGCTCGCGCGGGTGCTGCTGCACGATCTGAATCCCGGGATGCGCACGCAGGCGATCGATCTCCTGACCTCGGAAACCGGCGCGCAAATAGACCGCCAGGTGGTCGGCGTGCTGCAGCAGATGGTCAGCAGCGAGGACGACGCCTACGTTCGGGAGCGCGCTGAGAGAATGCTCGAAGCCGTAAAAGCCTCGGCCGGGATTTACTGACCCTATGAGCCTCCAGAACCTTAGTAGTCCGGTGACTTTTTGCGGCGCGGATCGTCCTAGAGTCCGGAGGTAGCATTTATGAAACGCACTCATTCGGCATGTCGCCCGCGACTTAGGGATTGGACCTGGCACGGGGCAGGGCATTGGGCATGCCTCCTGGTATGGTCGATGGCGGCCTTGCTCGGTCCCGCACTCGTAACTGCCCAGACCCCTCCCGCTCCCCCCGCCCCCTCCGTTCCCCCTCCACCGCCCGCCGCTTCAGCCAGAATTTTCTCTCTCCGTGGCGGCTACTTGGGCATCGGCATCCAGGAAATCAATTCCGAGCGCGCCAAGGAGTTGAAGCTGCGCGAGGAAGCCGGCGTGGAAATCACTTCGGTGATGCATGAGAGCCCCGCCGAAAAGGCCGGGCTCAAGTCCGGCGACGTCGTCGTCTCCTATAACGGCGTGAAGGTGGAGGGCATCGAGCAGTTTTCGAGGATGGTTCGCGAGACCCCTGCGGGCCGCGAGGTGAAGATGGAGATTATCCGCAACGGCGCGCCACAGACCGTCGCCGTCAAGATCGACAATCGCACCCTGCCGCGGATCTTCACGGGGGACGGCGTGCACTTCAACATGCCGGACATCCCCATGCCGGACATCCCGCGCGTATTCACGGGCCTGCACAGTCCGATGCTGGGCATCGAGGCGGAGTCGCTCGAAGGCCAGCTGGCGCAGTACTTCGGCGTGAAGGATGGCGGCGTATTGGTGCGCTCGGTTCTGAAGAATTCCGCAGCCGAGAAGGCGGGTCTCAAGGCCGGCGACGTGATCCTGCGCTTGGACGACATCAAGGTCACCTCGGCGGCGGATATCTCGGCGCGGCTCCGCGCCACGCCCGGCAAGGCCGTGCAGCTCGCCGTGATGCGCGAACGCAAGGAGATGGCGATTCCGGTGATGCCGGAAACGGGCGAGCGCGCCGAGCGCAATTCCCCCAAGTAACGGCGATGGCGGGATTGGGTTGAAGAGCGCGTCCTAGCTAGCCCGGGAGCGCTCCGCGGCAAGGCGCTCCACGCGAACCAGGAGTTCGATCTCGCGCCGCGGAACGTCTAAGACGGCGCATACATGCCCGATATCCCCGCCGCGACGGAGCAGCCGCACAGCCTGCACCCGGCGGTTCAGATTGAGTCCCGATCGCGGGGGCGGCGGGAGCAGGGAGGTTTCGGCGGGCGGCGGAGACACAGGCGGGAGCGCCGGTGGTGGCGCTGATGTGGCTGCGCGGAGCTTGGCCGCGAACTCCTCGAGCGCCCGCTGGTGCTTGCGCGCCTCGATCTGCAGCTCCCACTTCAGGGCGAGAAACAGGCTTAGGCTTGCGATCAGTCCGAGCGCGAGCATTCCGTCCTGGATTAAAGACCCGATCATGATTTCTCCCGCCGCCCTTCTTAATTGAGCGTACGCAGACGTTCCCGGCGGCTGACCACCTGCTGGATGCGCACGCCAAAGTTGCCCTCCGCCACCACCACCTCGCCCCGCGCGATCACGCAATTGTTGACGATAACCTCCACGGGCTCGACAATCGAGCGGTTCAACTCGACGATGGATCCCGTGGTGAGCTTCAACACGTCCTTTAATGGCACCTGCGCTCGCCCGAACGAGACGCTGACCGGCATCTCGACGTCCAACAGCAGATCGAAGGTCTTCGATGCGCTGGAGGATTCCTCGGGACCAGCCTCAACGTCCTCGGCAGGGGCATCGCCGGTGGCGGGCGCGAGGCCATCGACCAGCGACGCTTCGGGATCCACGAAAATCGTCGCGGCTCCCGAGCCGAAAGCGATTTCGAGCGCGATCCAGCCGGTGTCGCCCGCGTGCACCGCGTTTTTTTCTCCGCCGGCCGGTGTGACTTCGCGGCTTAACCGCGCCGAGATTGCTTGCGCCACGGCCCCCACCGCCTGGGCGATGATTTCCAGGTACGTGGATTCCAGCGTGTCTTTGCCGGTATCCTCCTTTCCGGCATCCTCCATGCCCGCCGCGCGTAGGATCTGCCCCGCCGCAAACGTCCAAGCCGCCTCCGGTGCCAAAATCCAAAGAGCACCGGCGATGCCTGCAAACGCCTGGCGCCACAGCAGGCCTTCGCCAGGATGGGTCGCCGGTGTCTGGCTGGCCGGTGTCTGGCTGATGGACGGGCGTTCTCCCGCCATCGTCTCGAATACCGACACCAGGTGCGAGGAAAACTCGCCGACCAGCCAGGCGAGGTCGGTGGCGCGCGAAACCGGCACGGGCTAAATTCCCCGCGGCGTGGGCCAACGCTTTTCCATGTAGGAGCGCAGCCGCAGGATCGCCTGGGATTTCAGCTGCGAGATGCGCGATTCGTGCAGACGCAGAATCTTGGAGATCTCGCGCAGGGTCATCTCTTCGTGATAGTACAGGCTGAGGACGGTCTTCTCGACCTCCGGCATTTTCGAAATGGCCTCGGCCAGCAGCTTCCGCAGTTCGCTGCGCTCCATCAGCCGGGAGGGCCAGCTCTCCTCGTCGCCGGAGACGTAACGCAGGAGATCGCGGCTGTCTTCGTCGGAGGAAGCGTTCTCCAGGCTCCCGAGATTCAATCCGCGGATCTCCACCAGCCACTCGTGATACTCCACGATGGTCAGTCCCAGCTGCCCCGCGATTTCCTCTTCTTGCGGCGTGCGGTGCAGGCGCTGTTCGGCGGCGGAGATGGCCGCTTCGATCTGCTTGGAGCGTTTGCGCTGTTGCCGCGGCGCCCAGTCCAGGCCGCGGAGGCTGTCGAGAATCGCCCCGCGAATCTTGTACTCGGCGTAAGTTTTCAGTTTGACGTTATGCGACGCGTCGAAGCGGTCGATGGCGGAGATCAGTCCCACGATGCCGGTGGACACCAGATCGTCCAGGCTCACGCTTTCAGGCAGCCGCTCGTGAATGCGCCGGGCGATCAGGCGCACTTGGGGAAGATGTTCCAGGATCAGCTGCTCGCGCTCCTCGGCGGAGAGCGGCGCGGCCGGGATCTCTTCGTAAGCGTGCGCTGCCCGGCCGGACTGGGGTCCCGAAGGGTTCATGTAGCGGCCCCCCGGCCGCGCGGCCGGCCAGCCAGCACCCGCGCCGCCAGGCCCTCTTTCGAGGCGGGCTCCAGATCGTCGGGGACGGTCTGTCCCGTCGACAAAAACGAAATTGGGAGCGAGCGCAGGACAGATTCGTTGATCAGGGCGCCGAACGATTCCGTTTCGTCGAGCCGGGTGAAAATCAGTTTGCCGGGAGCGAACATTTCGTAGCGATCCACGGTGCGCTCGAGATCGACCGGTTTCATCGACGCCATCAGCACCAGGTGCGTGTCGATCTCCGGGTGCGAGGCGACGAGCGCGGCGAGCTCCCGCGCGTCCCCTATCCCGGCCATTTCCGCGCTCGCGTACCCGGGCGTGTCGATGAAGATGTAATCCTTGTGGCGATGTTCCTCGATCGCCTGGGCCAGCGCGCCGGGCGTCTCGACGATCTCGCAGCCGATGCCCAGGATCGCCGAGAGCGACCGTAACTGATCCGCGGCGGCGATGCGGCAGACGTCGATGGAGAGAATCTGCGCGGGCCGCTGAGACCCGAGCCCATAACGCGCGGCGAGCTTGATGAGCGTCGTCGTTTTCCCGGCGCCGGGCGGGCCGACCAGCGCGACGATCGCTTTCCCTTCGGCCACTTTCCCCGCGCCTGCGTGCCGCCCGGCGCGCGCCGGCGCGGAGTTTCCTTCGGCGGGGCGGCGTCCCAGTGTCGCGTCAGTTTCGAAGAGCTCCTCAAGCGGGGTTCCTTCAGCGACCTGCTGCGCCAAGGCCGGCTCGAGCTCGGCTTCGACCAGTCGCGCGTAGAGATCGGCCTCTGGTGAGCCCACTCGCGGCGGCGGACGCGAAAAGCGCAGGTGCTGGCCGAGGCGCTCGAGTTGCCGCTTCATTTCTGCGATTTCCCGCACCAATGAGTCATGCGGCCCGGCTGGGCATATCCCGCGCGAAGCCGGCACCTGTAGAGGCGGGGCTGTTTCGCCGGCGTTCTCCTCGCAACCGAAGACGACTTCAAAGGCCCCGAGCGAGCGCGTCTCGGGCGTCGACGGACGGGCGTTCACCAGCAGGGCATCCTCGCCAAGCTCCCGGCGCGCGAGATCCATGGCGGCCTCGACGGTTCCGGAAAAATAGCTCTTCAGCCTCATTGAATCGGAGCCTTGCTAAATCCGAGCGTCATTGAATCAGCCCGATCGATACGACGCGGAGGCCCGCGGGGATCTCATTGTGCGAGAGCGCGGCGAGATTCGGAACCGATCCCTCCACCATCTGGCGCAGGAAGAACCGCGAGGCGGAGCTGGTCACCACTGCCATGGGAGTTTCGACCGCGCCCACGGCGCGCGTGATGCGCGCCACCATCTCGCGGATGCGCTGCGGCGCGAGGTTCAGGTGACTGGTCTGCTCGCCGTGTTCCACCGCACCCTCGATGGCCTGCTCGAGGGACGCATCGAGAAAGAACACCGGCAGCTCGCCAGCGGCGTTCAAGTACGGCTTCACTAACAGCCTGCGAATCGCCTGCCGTCCGTACTCGGTCAGCAGCACGGGATTCTTGGTCATCGCGGCCGCTTCCCCCAGCGCTTCGAAAACCGTCACGGCGTCGCGAATCGAGACACGCTCGCGCAACAGGTTCTGTAACACCCTCTGCACCGTGGCCAACGGGAGCAATTTCGGCACCAGATCCTCGATCACTTTGGGATTCTCATCGGCCACGCGGTCCAGAATATTCGGTGCTTATCAAGTTGACAAAGTATTAGGGTTATGGTAGACTCTGTTTATGGGACAGAGCCTAATAGCTACCGCAAAACAATTCGGAACCGAAGAGCAATGCTTGGCCTACCTGGAGATGATGCGCTGGCCCGAGGGCGTGAAATGCCTTACTTGCGGGTCCGACAAGGTTGCCAAGATCGTTACGAACGAAACCACGCGGGAGCGCACGAACCGCAAGGGAGAAGTAATCGAGGTTCCGGTCCCGGCCCGTCGCCTTTACCAGTGCAATAACGAAGGCTGCCGGTTCCAGTTCAGCGCGACGAGCGGAACGATATTCGACAAGAGCCACCTTTCCCTAACGAAGTGGTTTCTAGCTGTGGCTATCATCGCCAATGCGAAAAAGAGTGTATCGGCAAAGCAGATGCAGCGCGATCTCGGCTGTAGCTATCCCACGGCATGGTTTTTGGACCATCGCATCCGCGAAGCCATGCAGGGCGAAGAAGGGCTTTTCGGCGGCACGGTGGAAGTCGATGCCACATATCATGGTGGCGCATATGACAAGCGACGCAAGCGTGCGGCCTACGACAAGCAGGCCATCGCAGGCATCATCCAGCGCAAGGGCGAAGCCGGGCACTCCAGAGTGAAGGCGTTCCCGGTCGAACGCGAAATAGCGAAGGTCATGACCGGCGCGATCCGTGACAACGTGGCGATAGACGCCCAAGTGATGACCGACGAGCACGGCGCTTACGTGGCGCTTTCTAAGAGCGGCTGGCGGCATCAAATAGTCTCGCACTCAAAAGACGAATGGGTACGCGGCAACGTCCACACGCAAGGCATCGAGTCATTCTGGAGCCTGTTCAAGCGCGGCGTGATAGGGTCATTTCACCAAGTCAGTGTGAAGCATCTACACCGCTACCTGAACGAGTTTTCTTTCCGATTCAACAACCGCGAAGCGGAGGACTTGTTCGCGATGATTATTATGAATCTGGTGATAGGGACCGCGCTGCGTTACAAAGTGCTTACTGTGAAACCTTCTGAGCCATCCGCTTTGCCTGACGCTTCCGCTTAGGCTTCAGGTCGTTCTGTCGAACTGGCGGCGACGCGATCAACCTACGCAGGATTGCGTCGAAGGCGTCCTTCTCTACGAGCACGTTCTTTAGGGGCTTGGGCTTCTGCATCTGAAGAAAGTTTAACACTCCGCTTTATTGCACGGGCCTTTCATAATCCGTACAATGCGTTTGCAGGTTCGCCTGCGACCGAAGCCGCAGGCTCGCTTGCAACGGCCTGACGGCCCTTCGTGGAGGGCTGCCAGAACGGTAAATGGACCGGCCTTATAAGCCGAGGTCACGCTCTATGCCAGCGTGTGCGGGTCCGACCCCCGCGCCCTCCGCTCACCTGCTATTGTATCCTCACGCCCATGAATCCACAGCGTGGCCAGCGTCCAGACTTTGGCGCAGCGGTTCCTATAGTGATTGCAGTGGCAGTTGGTCTGTCCGTCGCGTGGACTGTACTTCACGGATTCTACGAATGGTGGACCGATCCAGAAACCCCGGCCCAGCTCGGTCAGGGAATAATGAATCTGGCCGAGATTGCGGCCGCTGGAGTCGTGATCTGGTTTGTGTGGCGAATTGTTAACGATTGGCTACGGCGGAGACGAGAGGAATCCTCATCTCGAAAGAAACCATCCCAGTAGGCCGACCGCTAACGCGGTAAGTGCGGCCCAAATCGCCTCTTTAAGTGACCCCCCGCGTCTATACATGAACGGCCCCAACAAAAACGCAAAACGACCACATCCATTCGATTGGATGGAGTACGGAATAATCGTTGCTGGCTTCCTAGTATTCGGCGGTTTGTTGATGGAGTCTTGGCCGGAACTTAAGCTGGCATGGGCAGAACGCCGATTTCCGAATCTAACAGTTACGGGCGGCATCATCGTAGCAGTTGGCGTTTTGGCCGAAGTAATCTTGGGAATCTTCATCACGCAACGCGCTAACCGAACCCAATCTGCGGCAAAGGAGCGAGTCGCAAGAGCAGAACAAGCCACGGCAGAGGCGAATCTGGCGCGGCTCAAAATTGAAGAGCAGTTGTTCAAGCCGCACGTCCTCATGGGCGACACGTTGAAAGAGTTTCTTGAAATCATCAACGCATACACGGGACGGAAGCGCGTTGACGTTTTCGTGTATGACCAACACATCGGAGACGTAAGGATGCTCGCCGACTCGATCAATTCCGCCTTCCTAGTCGCAGGCTGGAACTCCAAAATGTGGATAGGCCCAGACCCGCGACTCGTTGGCCACGAAGTGACATCTTGCGTGCCGCATGACGAAAGGCAATTGCAGGAACTCGCTTAGTCGTCTTTCATCCGTGCTGCACAAGTACGGGATAGGATCATCAATAAATACCGGGGAGATTTCGTCCAGGCTACCGCTGGGGCCTCTTGGCGGCTGGGGAATATGGGACCCAAAAGACGTGTCCGTATTTCGGGTCCAGGTTGGACAGAGACAAATCAGTTCCGACTTACTAACGCGGCCTATCATGCCGCCCCAAGCGTAGCCCGCGACAAGCAGGCCGCAGGCTACGACCGCTGCGACTGCGATTAACCCATACCAACGCGAGCGATCGCCCTCCTGATCCTTCCCATGGCGATCCGCTTCCGGCCTCGTTTCTTCGCGACACGCGACTGCGGCGGTTCGGGCGGTAACGCTTCGTCCATCGCGGTAGAGTAGGCCCATTCCTTCAACTGAGCGGTTCCCTTTACGCCAGCCTTCCGATACACGCTTGAAATCCGGTGATAGACCGCGCACGGAGTTATCCCTAAGCGCCGAGCGATCATGTTTGGCGCGAGTCCGCTCGCCCTCAGTTCGATCACCCTCAATTCCTTGTCCGTGTACGGATACATCGCCCATCGTCGCGGCTGACCCTTCCTCATGCCGCGATTGTAAAGCTAGAACGTCCGGCCTGTCACGTTTAATTTTTGTCCAGAACCAATACTTTGTCAACTTTATATTCCCCGAATATTCTTGGTGTCTTGGCGGGACAGGAGCTCGTGTGCGTGGCACCGGATCAGCTCCGCGAGATGCGTCCCCAAAACGCTGACCGCATCGACCACCGTGTAGCCCTTGGAGCGTGCGTTTTCGGCCGCCTCGGCGGGAATCCACACGGCCGGAATTCCGAAGGCCGGCTCGCGGGTCGCGATTCCATCGAGCGTAGGCGTGCCTCCCGACACACCCGCGCCCGGATGAATCGCCAGCTCGCAATTTTGAACCAGTTCGTAGCGAGCGACCTCGGCGCCCTTGAGGAGGACCACATATTCGCCGGCTTTGAGCTGGAGGTTGTCTGTCACGCGAACGGGAGGTACCAGGAAGCCCGCGTCGGCCGCCATCTGCTTGCGGATCGCGGCGATGCGCCTCAGCAGGGGCGAATTCTGCCCGCCTTCGACCAGTTTTACCAGGCCCAGTCCCACTTCGAGCGCCAAGGGTTCCACTTTGAAAACCGATTCGAAACTCTCCTTGGCCGGCGTGTGTGGGGAAACCGCCGCCGCTGCGCCCGCCCTTAGCTGCCCCTGGCGCAGTCTCCAGCCCCAGTAGCCGACGCCCGTGCCGAGCATCAGGAACGGCACAGTAGGCAATCCTGGGAACATCGCCATGGTGACCAACACCCCGGCCGTCAGCAACAGCGGCTGCGGTTTGCTGAAAATCTGGCGGCGCATCTCCGAACCCAGTTGATTGTCCGAGGTCGCCCGCGTCACGATCAGCCCGCCGCACACCGAAACCATCAGCGCGGGGATCACCGTCACCAGGCCGTCGCCGATGGTCAGCACAGTGTAGGTTTCGAGCGCGCGCTCAAGGTCCATGCCGTGCTGTAGAACGCCGATCAGGAACCCGGCGATGATATTGATCGCGGTGATGAGGATACTCGCCACCGCGTCACGCTGGGTGAAGCGCGAAGCGCCGTCCATGGCGCCATAAAATTCCGCCTCGGTGGCCAATTGTTTGCGGCGCCCTCTCGCTTCCGATTCATCAATGAGTCCGGCGTTCAGATCCGCGTCGATGGACATCTGCTTGCCCGGCAGGGCGTCCAGGGTGAAGCGGGCGGTGACTTCCGAGATGCGCACCGCGCCGTGATTGATCACGACGTATTGAATGGCGATCAGCACCAGGAAGATCACCACGCCGATGATGTAGTTGCCTCCCACTACGAAGTTGCCGAACGCTTCAATCACCCGCCCGGCCGCGCGCGTGCCGGAGTTCCCTTGCAGCAGAATCAGGCGCGCGGAAGAGATGTTCAGCGCCAGGCGGAACAGCGTCAGCAGCAGCAGCGAGGTCGGGAATACGTTGAATTCCACGGGCTTGGTGATGTACATCGAGACCATCAGGACGATCACCGAGATGGTGAGATTCGTGCTGATCAGCACGTCCAGCAGGAAAGGAGGGATGGGCGAAATCATCGCCATCACGATGCACAGTACGCCCAGCGGGACGATCATCTCGGCAAACGTGGCCAGCTTCGATTTAGACGCCGGCGGTGCGGCGGCGGCCATTGGCCGATGTTTCGCGCCCGTGGCGCGCGGCGGTGCAGCGCTTGAAGCCGGTCCGACGCCGCTGGAAGCCACGGGAGCAATCTGGGAGGGAGCCGCCATATCCGGCGGTCTTCGTGCAAGGACTCTGCCGCGGTGACCGTCCACCGATCAGGATTGTCCCTTATTCCTCGGGTTTCGCGCGGATTTGTGAGATCGAAGTGCAGGTGGTTGTTTTCAGCCACTTTTTAAGACGCACAGCGCATTGGGAGAAGGCCGGCTTTGCAACCTGCTCGTCGCTCGCATCGTCAAATGAAATAGGAGTGAAAGAGAAAGGAGAGCGATGATGAGAACGATTAAGATTCTCACTGGATTGATTTTGCCCGCGCTGATTCTGGGCTCGGGATTGTCCGCGGCGCGGGCCGCGTCGACGCCGCCCGGCACCACGCCGCTCGAGGAGAGCGTGAGGAAGGCCCTGGTGACGATTCCCTTCCTGACTGTTTTCGACGACCTGTCGTTTCGCGTCGACAATGGCGTCGTCACGCTCTTGGGCGAAGCGAGCCAGCCCATTGTGATGGACTACGCGGAGGGAGCCGTTAAGAATTTGCCGGGAGTCGCCGGCGTCAAGGACCGGATTGAGCTGTTGCCGCTGTCGCCCTTCGACGACCGCATCCGGCTCCAGACGTTCCGGGCCCTGAACCGCACCCCTTCGTTGTATCGCTACTTCATGGGCACGTACCCCTCGATTCGCATCGTGGTGAAGAACAGCCACGTGACCCTCGATGGCGTGGTGCAGAACTCCATGGATAGTCAACTGGCCTTTATGGCGGCGAACCAGGTGCCCGGAGTATTCTCCGTGACGAACAACCTTCGCCTGGAGCCTAAGCTCTAGGGGCCTAAGCCCCGCTTACTCGCGGTCACGCGCGGGGGAGGGCAGCTCAAGTTTTTTGGGCGATTGAGGACAGACTGCCTCAAGTGCGCCCCGGGCGGCTCGCGCAAGCCTTCTCGGCGAGCCGCCTTTTTTTCATTTCGGACGAGCAAAAATGTCGGCCGCACAACGTTACTCTGACCAGTCCGTCTGGCCTGGTGGGAGAGATTGCCAACCGCTCCATCACTTCTGTCGCGCGGTGACGCGGCATGCCGAGCCGCGACTGTTAGATCCTGTGTGGAAAGTCGATGCTGAACCGCTCCCTGGGGTTGCGGCTTCCATCTCGGTGTGGCGCTTGTTGAATTCAGATCACTCGTCGAGCCGCGACCATAGGGAGCGGTTCAAACGCTGGTGTTTTCACACAGACTCGTTAAGGCGTGGTACGAACGTTCCCCTGCGACAGGACATTGGTAAGCGTCTCAGTGATTTCGTTAGCGATAGAAACCCCTGGCGCACGCCAGCGGCTATAACCCGGCTTCCGTCAGGGCGGGGCTGCCGCGAGCCGCGTGCTCCTCTAACAGAATCGCAGGGACGTCCTATTAGCTCGCGTACCGAACCAGCGATTGGACCGCATGCTCAGGCAGCTTTTCGCGGCCGCGCAGAAAATCCAGCTCGATGACGAAGCCGAGGCCGGCCACTTCGCCGCCCAGGTTCGTCACCAGGTCCGCGGCCGCCCGCGCCGTGCCGCCCGTCGCCAGCACGTCGTCGACAATCAGCACGCGCTCGCCCTTTGCGATTGCGTCCACGTGGATCTCGAGCGCGTCGCTTCCGTACTCCAGCTTGTATTCGACGCGCGCGGTCGCTGCCGGCAGCTTCCTCGGTTTCCGAACCGGGACGAACCCGGCATGAAGCGTGTAGGCAACCGCCGGGGCGAAGATAAATCCGCGCGCCTCGATTCCGATCACTTTGTCGATCCGCTCGTGCAGATACTGGCCGCTGAGGCCGTCGATCACGGCGCGCAGGCCGGTCGAGTCCTGGAGCAGCGTCGTGATGTCGTAAAAAAGAACGCCGGGCTTCGGGAAATCCGGCACTTCACGGATAAGGCGTTTCAGTTGATCCATATTTGATCTCAGAGGGGCTTTCAATCCAATGAGGGAAAGGGCCATTCTAGCAGGCCCCGCTGCATGATCGGCGGACGTAGTAGGTCATGTGTGGGAGCCGTTTGATGAGCCTGGGACGTTTGCCAATTCCGCGGCTTGCGCGGTGCCCGTCAAATTGGGATAACTTCCGGCAATCCTTGGGTGTATAGTGACTGCCAGGAGGTATTTAGGCCCGTGAAGATCTTCCTGCCCGTGATCGCGCTGGCTTCCTTCATAACACCGCTCACAGCGCAGTGGGCGCAATATCGCACGCCCGGCATCCCGCGCACCGCCGATGGGAAACCGGACCTTACCGCCCCGGCGCCGCGGCTGAACCGCAAACCGGACCTTGCCGGACTCTGGCAGACCGCGCCGCCGATAAGCGGCGATGCGTTCGGCATACAGAGCGATGCGTCGGACATTGGAGACATTCACCGGAACGTTTTCTACGAAATAAAGCGCGAAGAGGAGCCGCTGAAGCCCGCGGCGAGCGCCCTCGTTGCCAAGCGCCGGGATGCACCACGGCCCCAGGCGCTGTGCCTGCCCATGGGCGCACCTAGCTTTATGATGGTTCGTGCATTCAAGATCATCCAAACGCCGCAGGAACTCGTAATGATTGGCGAGACTCCGGATCCGCCGCGGCAGATTTATCTGGACGGGCGCGCCTTACCCAAAGATCCGGACCCTACGTGGCTGGGATCTTCGGTAGGAAAATGGGACGGCGACACGCTGGTCGTTCAAACGACGGGCTTCAAGGAGCAGGGCTGGCTGGACAACGCCGGCCATCCACGCGGCGAGTCGATGCTGATCACCGAACGTTACCGTCGCCGCGATTTCGGGCACATCGACCTTGAAATCCGCTATGAGGATGCAAAATATTACACGCGGCCTTTTGCCAACAAGATCACGCTGCACCTGCTTCCCGATTCGGACGTCATTGAGTACGTCTGCACGGAGAACGAAAAGGATAAGGAACACTCGGACAAGCCGTAAGATCGCCCGGAACCTTCCGAGGAAGCTCGCGCCTGATGTTGCGCACGCACTTTGCGTGCCGTGTCGAAACTCCTCTCGACACCTGCTCGCGCTAAAGATTGTCCCCGGATGCTTCACTAGAACGACGATTTTGCCCTCGCGCTAGCCCCCCGCCGCCACTGGAGCTTCGACGTCCTTCCGGCACTGGTCGAAAGCCTCCATCTCGACCTGGCTGCCGATCACCAGCGGCGTCCGCTGATGGATCGCTTCCGGTTGGATGTCGGCGATCCGTCTCGCTCCGTCGGTCGCCATTCCGCCGGCCTGTTCCGCGATGAAAGCCAGTGGATTCGCTTCGTACATCAGACGCAGTTTCCCGCGGGCGTGGCTCCTGGTCGGAGGATACAGAAACACGCCGCCCTTCAGCAGCGTGCGATGGAAATCCGCCACCAGCGACCCCACGTAGCGCGAGCTGTAAGCGTGCCCCAGGCTGCCTTTGCGCAGGCGCGCGAGATACTCGCGATAAGCCGGGGGAAACGCGTCCGCGTTCGCTTCGTTCACCGAATAATACATGCCCTGCCGGGGCATCTTCATGTTTTCGAACGACAGCACATACGCGCCCACGCTGGGGTCCAGCGTGAAACCGAATACGCCGCGGCCCGCCGTGTATACGAAAACAGTCGAGGACCCGTACACCACATATCCCGCCGCCACTTGCCGCGAACCCGGCTGCATCACGGCGCGCGTGGGATCGGGCTCGCCCGCTGGGCGCCTGAAAATGGAGAAGATCGTTCCGACCGGCACGTTGACATCGA
Source organism: Bryobacteraceae bacterium (assembly GCA_035934795.1). Lineage (GTDB taxonomy): Bacteria > Acidobacteriota > Terriglobia > Bryobacterales > Bryobacteraceae > Palsa-187. The sequence goes on from DASYXM010000083.1 coordinate 139,395, forward strand.
TGTTCGACGATCCATCCAGCGGATCGAACACCACGATGTAGCGCCCCGTATCGCGGGCGCGGTCGAAGGTCACCGGCTCCTCGTTTTCCTCGGAGACCAGCATGGCCACCGCATCGCGGCGTCCCAGGCAGTGCAGCAGCATTTGGTTCGCGTACACGTCCAGCTTCTGCTGCTCCTCGCCGTGCGAATTGGTGGCGCCGGCGGCGCCCAGGTGATCGCTCAGTCCCGCCCGCCGCACCTGGGCCTGGATAGCCTTGGTCGCGAGCGCCATCCCCGAAATCAGCGACGAGAAGATTCCGCGCGCCTCCGGAAACAAGTCTTCCTGTTGCTGCAAAACGTGCTGCTGGATAGTGGTCATCATCGGCAACTTGCGCACGTGCAAACCTCCGATCTCTGATCAGCGAATCGTAAACTCCCGCGTGTCCCAGACCGCCGCTTCGGTCACTTCGGTCACTTCAAAGCCGCGCACTTCGGCGAAACGCGGGCCGTTTCTGAGCCACCCTTCGAAATCGTCCAACTGTCCGGCCGTTCCCGCCGCATGCACCTCCACGCGGCCATCGGCCAGATTCCGCACCCACCCGGCCACGTTCACCTGGCGCGCGGCGTGCGCCGCGAAGGCCCGGTATCCCACTCCTTGCACGCGCCCCGCAATCAGGTACCGCCGGGCCGTGCGATCCTTCATCATCGGCCATTTTAACGGCTTCCGCGACAAAAGCATATTCCGATGTAAAACATATCCCCGTGTTATGATTCGTCCAAATGGAGGCTGAAAAGGGGACAGACTCGCGTTGGTGGCGTCCGTTCCGGAACTCTGTCTCCTCCCATGAATCTCTGATTTTACGCGCAAGCGCGGCGGTGGACAGAGCGGTCTGTCCCCTTTTCCAACAAGCTCTTAGATGTTAGACCAGGTCACCGCCTCAAAATCCGTTAGGATGGCGCCGGGTCTGGCCCTGATCTTTGACCTGGACGGCGTGGTGGTCGACTCCATGCCCGTGCACCGGATCGCCTGGCGGAATTACTTGCAATCCCTGGGCATCGGCGGCGAGGACCTTTTGGCCCGCATGCACGGCCGCCGCAACGACGACATCGTTATGGACTTTCTGGGCCCGTCAGCCGATCAAGAGGTAGTGCGGAAGCACGGCGCGGCCAAGGAGCGCCTGTACCGCGAGCTTATGCGCGACGGTCTCGAAGAACGTCTGGTGCCCGGCGTGCGCGGTTTTCTAGAACAGGCCGCCGCAACGCCCTGCGGGCTCGCCAGCAATGCCGAGCGCCCCAACATCGATTTCGTGCTGGATTGCGCGGATCTGCGCCGGTATTTTCTTGTGATTGTCGACGGCTCCCAGGTGGAACGTCCCAAGCCCGCTCCGGATATTTATCGGCTCGCGGCGCGGAAACTCGGCGTCGAACCGCGCAACTGTATCGTCTTCGAGGATTCGCCAGTCGGAATCGCCGCTGCCCGCGCGGCCGGAGCGCGCGTCGTCGGAATGTTGACCCACGAACATAAGTTCGAGGATGTGGCCCTCGGGGTCTCGGGCTTCCTCGATCCCGAGCTGGTCCGGTGGCTGTCTCTCCAGCGACCCAGCCCGGCGCAACGAGCCGCCGACGTCCCGAGACCCGCATAAGATGGGAAGCCTCGCATCATCTGCACACGGACCCATGGACGGACTCGCCGGGTTCACGCCCTGGGCTGGATTCGCGACCGCTCTGCTGATGGCGATCCTGCTCGCCGCCGCGGCTTCCCTCGCCGGCGCGTTGTGGGCGCGCGAGCTGCATCGCAAGGCCCAGCGCCGCGCCAACCGGATTCTGCATGCGCTCAGCGAAAGCGTCACCTCCGCCGGATCTCCTGCCGAGATCGCCGAAGGGCTCGCCGAGCAGCTGCCCTCGGTATCCGAAGCCACCTCCGTGCGACTCTATCTGTACAACCACGCCACCAAGTCGCTCGAGTTCGTGCCCACCAGTGAGGAGCCCGATCCCATGGCGATCGCCGTCGACGCGCCTCAGGACGGCCTCGCCAACGGCGTCGTCAAGTGCTTTCTGAGCCGCTCTGCCGTGCACGTTCCGGACGTGCGCCGCAATCCGCTGGTCAGCGCTGGCTGGCATCCCGGCCTCGCCCGCTCGGCGATGTTCGTGCCGCTGCTCGCGCAGCAGGACCGCGTGGGTGTCCTGGAAGTCTCCAGCGTGAAGCGCCTGGGGTATTTCTCCCGCGAGGATCAGGCCGCCGTGCAGCATCTTTCGAATCAGGTGGCGTCGGCGGTGAAACTGCGCGAGCAGCGCGCCGTCCGCGAGCAGTTGTTCCGGAGCGAGAAGCTAGCGGCGACGGCGCAATTGATTTCGGGCGTCGCGGGCGAGCTAAGCGAGCCCCTGGACAGAATCCTCGAGCTGGCCGAATCGGCCGCTGTGAGCTTGGGCGCCGATCCCGCCGTCGCGCCCCCCGCCGTGAACCCAGCCGCCGTGAATCCAACAGCGATCCGCCAGATTGCCGCCGAATCCCGCCGCGCTTCCGACATCCTGGCCCGTCTGATTTCGTTCGCCCACCCGGACAGCGCTTCCGCCCGCGCCGTGGACGTCAACGCGCTGATCGCCGGTTTGGTCCAGTTCCGCGAATCGGAATGGAAAGCCCGCGGGTTGCGCGTGCAGAATCGGCTGGCCCCGGAAGCGGCGCTGGCCGTGGGCGCTCGCGGGCAACTGGAGCAATTGTTTCTCAATTTGCTGGTCCACGCCGAACAATGCGCCGCGGCCGCCGCCGGCAAAACGCTGTCGCTTGCGAGCAGCCGCATGGGGGGCCGGATCGTCGTCGAGATTCACTATTCCAGCGACACCCCGCGCGAGTCTCTCGCCGAGTCTTCAAGCGACGCGCTCGGACTCGACGTGTGCCGCGGCATCGCCGCCACGCACGGCGGTGAAATTCGCGTGGTCAGCCGCAGTTCCTCCGCCGGATTCGACGTGGATTTGCCCCTCGTCGCCGACGCGGACGCCGAAGCGGGCGGCGCTCCGCCGGTTCCCCGCAAATCGACGCGCGTTTTGACATTGTTACTGGTCGACTCCGATGCCGCCGCGCAGCGCCAGTTGCTCGGCATGCTGGCCGCCCGCGGCCATCGCGTGGTCCCGGCTCCCGCCGAGCAAGCCGCAGACCTCGCTCCGCGCGTGCGTTTCGACGCCGTTTTCTGGGCCGTCCGCTCCGGTGGCCCTAAGTGGAGCGACCGGCAGGAACGCATCCGCCCCGCGGTTCCCGCCTTCGTGCTGGTCAGCGACGGCTACGATCGCGACCTCGCCGCGAGCCTCGAGGATAGCGGCGGCTTCCTGCTCTCGCGCCCCGTCGAGGACCGCGACCTCGATCGCGTGCTGGAATCGGTGGAAGCCCGCACGGCCGTCCGAGCGCCGGCATAGGCCGCATTTCTAATAGGTTCACTGCCGCTTCAGCGGTTTGCGCGTTGCCCTCAAAGTGCGATAACTTCCAGATGGCGTCAGTCAGGAGCAATAGTCTGATCCTTCCGCTATGAATCTGTTCTAGAGGCGTTCCGGCCACTCGGTGGAGAAGCAGCGTTCGGGTGTCGGCGTGGTCACGTGGCGAGCGGTCGCGCCCTGCTTGCGGCCACTCAGTGAGTGGCGGGTAGCCCAACGACGATGAGAACCGCATAGTCCTGCTTGCGGCAGCCGTTCACGACGGGCATGGCCGCCCCTGGATTCACCGGAAAGCCCGTGGTCCGAACGTTCGAGGGCGAGCACGAGTTGTTGCCCGTCGCCGGCGTGTAGCGTGCGGAGCGGCATCCGAGATGGGTGACATCGTAGAGGGTCGCGCCGTCGGCGAGTTCCCACCGCTGATTGCCGTCCTTGTCCTTGGGCTGAATCGTCAGCACGGTCGTCACCTTGCGGTCGCCCGTGACAAGGTATTTCCCAGGAGGTAGCGGAAAGGTCGGCTTTTCCATGATCAAGCCGTGTTCCTCCAGCCACCAGTCCGCAGCGTCGAATTTCCACTGTGACGGCGCCACGCCGCCGGCCGCCTTCAATTGATCGTAGCGGTCCAGCTTGCAACCGCGCGGGCCCGGGTCCTGGCTCCAGAGGCCCCATGATTGCGCGCCGTTGCCGGAGGTGGCCCCGGGGTCTCCCAGCGCCGCGATGTACTGCGGCTCGATGCGCCTGAACTTCGAGAGGTCTACGCCTGACGCGTGAACCGGCTGCTGCAGGCCGGCCGCCAACATGAGGGATCCCACGGACAGGAGCCCGCGGCTTACGGACGGCACGAGGTGGCGGACATTCATGCGATTGCTCCAGTTGGACGACCTGATGACATCATACACCAACGCGGGCGCCCCGGAGTTGGCTCCTCGTGGTGGATCTCAACCTCCTCAGGACTCCTCGCGTCACGGTGCCTCACCTCGCCGATGTAGCGCGCTTGTATACCAGCTCGATGGTTCTCGGCACGCGGTATCCCTACGGTAGGCGGTCCGACTCTGGCGCGCCGATGAACGAGAGATAGGTTCGGGCGGTCCGTCAAGGCGGTGCTCAAACGCTGAAAGCACCACACCTGGAAGCTCTGCCGGTACGCAAGTGCTGCGACCCCCGGGAGCGTCTTGTCGCCGTCGATGGCGAGCTTCCTTAAGCGCACCGCCAACGCCTCCTTTGTGCCCAGGCTCTTGTCGATAGGTCCTTCTATGTCGGCCAGCGTTTACCGAGGTCTTCGCGGTTGCAATTGAGATGCCGCGGGCGGATAACGCGCCACTCTGAGAAAGGGCTGGATTCAGCCGCTGCGAAGCATACCTCCCGTGAAACGCCAGTCACGGCAAGCAGCCCATCGCGTGTAAGTGTTCCCGCGACGGGAATCGTCGGACTACCTGCGATTCTCGTTCGCCATGCGGATTTCTATTTTTGGGTGAGGGAGAGGCGCATGACGGCCTTTCGTTTGAGCTCTTCGTCGGGGTCAAGATACTGGCGGGTGGTGTCGAGGTCGCTGTGTCCCATCAGGCGCTGCACGGTTACGATGTCGCAGCCGCTCTCAAGTAGGCGCGTGGCGCAGGTGTGGCGGAATTTATGGAGCGTCGCGTTCGGGATTTTGGCGGCGTCGGCGATTTCCTTTAGTCTTCGGAGGAGGTGCGTCATGCGCTGGCCTTTTTGTTGGGGAACACCCACTCTGCAGTGCGCGGGAGTTTGGCGAGCCTTTCGGCGAGTTCCTTAGGAATGGGAATGGGGCGCTCTTCGTAATCCTTGGGCGAAAATCCTTCCTCGCCGTCGCCGCTCACTTTGATAGCGGCGTTCTTCGGATTTTTGACTGTCCACGTCCCGCCAGGCCAGATAACAGAGTTCTTGGTCGCGCAGGCCCGTGAGAAGCAGTGTCGCGAAGATCGTTTTTTCTGTTTCGTCGCACTTGGCAAGAATCTTGTCGAGTTCTTCTTGGGTGTACGTTGGGGGTTTGCGGCGCGCTTTGGCTTTTTGGTCTTTAAGCGGCTTGAAGCGCGCGCACGGATTTTCCACGCGGATGCCGCGTTCGTTCGCGAGGAAGTAGAAGAACGTGCGCAGCACGCTGACTTCGAAATTGATAGTTCGCGGCGTGATGATACGGCCTTTGTGCTGCTCGCTCTCTTCTTTGCTGCGCGCGGTCTTATAGTCGTCGATGTCCGCGCGGGTGATTGCTTCGATGAATTTTTTCTTACCCAAGATCCGCGCGGCGTGGTGCAGCACAATCTCGTAGCGGCTATGCGTACGGGGTTTGTCTGGTGAGTGCACGCGGACGTGCGACAGGAACATCTCGATGGCGTCTTGGACGGGTGTCGCGGAACCTTCGTCTGGTAGAGGGACATCTTTGCCAGCGGCAAGAAGGTCACCAAAGAGCTCGTTGCGCTTTCGGCGCTGGGCTTCGGTCGCTTCGCTTGCGCGTGGCCGGCGAGCTGGCGTTTGCGCTTTTTGCCTTGCCACCACTCGACGAAGTAGGTGCCGGGACGTTGGTCCCAAATGTAACGCGCGCCGTCGAGCGGGAGCGAAATGAATCGCCAAACTCTTGAAGCCTGGCGAATTTTCTTGATGATCCGAACTCGTTTGGTGGCTGGCACCTTTGACCCCTTGGTGTCTATTTTTGCAATCTTGTAGACACCAAGGGCTTAGCAGCTCTTGGAAGTAAAAAGTAAACAGGAAAAAACTTCTGGCGGTGAGGGTGGGATTCGAACCCACGGAACCCGCAAAGGTTCAACGGTTTTCGAGACCGCCCGATTCAACCGCTCTCGCACCTCACCGGGCTTTGAACTTGCCTGATTCCCATCCTACTACACTCGCTGTGGTAGTTAAGCATTTGTGATCTAACCGTAATCCGTCGCTAAGAAAGAGTTCGGCCAGGAGGCCGAACGCGGGCGAGGACGCCCGCCCTACAAAACGCGGGTAGGGCGGATCGCCTGATCCGCGGCCGGCGTCCTCGTCGGCCACCGCATGGGTGGCGCAGCTTCAAGGGTCCGCGGGTGCTCCGTAAGGCTCCCCAGTCTATTGTGAATTCTTACGGACGGATTACAGCCTGACTACCCATTGCTGTCGTCCCACCGTAGGAGTAGAATCGTCGGGTAGGTGGTTCCAGCTATGTGGCTCAAAACCTTCTTTGTTTTTGCGGCGATGTCGGGCTTCGCGGCGCTGCCTTTTCAGGCCCAGGCCCAGGACAGCAACAAGAAGAAGGACGCCAATTCCGGCCAACGCGAGACGGTCTCCAAGCCCATGTCGGAGAAGGACCGCAAGCGTCAGCAGGAAAAACTCCGCAAGGAACTGGAGACGCCTTTCAAGAAGTGGCTGGACGAGGACGTCGTTTACATCATTACCGACGCGGAGAAGAAAGCCTTCAAGACGCTGCAGACCGACGAGGAGCGCGAGCAGTTCATCGAACAATTCTGGCTTCGCCGTGACCCGACTCCGGACACCGAGGAAAACGAATACCGCGAAGAGCACTACCGCCGCATCGCTTACGCCAACGATAACTTCGCCTCCGGATTCCCGGGCTGGAGAAGCGACCGGGGCATGATCTATATCAAGTACGGCGCGCCCGACGAGCGCGATCAGCACAACGGCGGCACCGAGGAGCGCGACCCGCAGGAAGGTGGCGGCACCACCTCGATGTACCCCTACGAGAAGTGGCGCTACCGCTACCTCGATGGCATCGGCACCAACGTCGAGATCGAGTTCGTCGACACCACCATGACCGGCGAGTTTCACATCAGCACGGATCCCGGCGAAAAGGACGCATTGTTGAGGGTCCCCGGCGCCGGCCTCACCCTGTGCGAGCAGATGGGAACGTGCAGCAAGACCGCGCGCTTTACCCGCGGCGACGGCATGACCATCGGCAACAACATGCCTCTTCCGGAGAGCATGAACGAGTTCACCCGCATCGAGCAACTATCCAAGCTCCAGGGAGCGCCGGCCGTGAAGTTCAAGGACCTGGAAGCGGCCGTCAATTCCAGCATCAAGTACAACCTGCTGCCCATGCGGGTGCGCGCGGATTTCATCCCCATCACGGGTTCCTCGGTGCTGACCTATGTAACCATTCAGTTCGAGCGCAAGGATCTGCAGTTCAAGCAGAAGGAGGGCGTCTCCACGGCGACGGTCAACATATATGGACGCGTTACCTCCATGACGCGCCGGCCCGTGAACTGGTTTGAGGATACCGTCGGCGTCGACGTTCCCACCGACCTTTTGCAGCAGGCCGTGCAGGGCTCCTCGATTTACCAGAAGCCGATTCCGCTGCAGCCTGGACGCTACCGGCTGAACATCGCCGCTAAGGACATGGTAGGCGGAAACACCACCAATTTCGAGCTCGCTCTTGACGTTCCGCGCCTCGAGGACGACAAGCTCAGCCAGAGCTCGCTGATTCTGGCCGACATGATCGAGAAGGTTCCCACGCGCAGCATCGGTACCGGCCAGTTCGTGATCGGCACCTCCAAGGTCCGGCCGCGCGTCGGCGAAACGTTCAGCCACACCGAAAAGCTCGGCATTTATTTGCAGCTTTACAATTTCGAAGCGGACGAAAAGACGCGCAAGCCGGAAGGGACCATCGACTACGAGATCGTCAAGAACGGCAGCAATCAGAAGGTCTTCGAATACAGCGAGGACATCAACAGCAGCCCCGGAGCCGCCGCGCAGATCGTGGTGGAAAAGCTCCTGCCGCTGCAATCGCTCGAGCCGGGCCAGTATACGTTGAAGATGAAAGTGGTGGATAAGAAGCGCAACCAGACGTTGACGCCGTCCGCCACGTTTACGGTAACATAACTGATGAGCGATTTTCCTGGGAAAATCGCCGTGTGAGATCGCTTGCCGGCCGAAAGCCGGTGGATGGCCGGCTGGGAGCCGGATTCAGCACATGGACCTGCGGGCGCGCCGGAATACGACCACCTGGATCATGGCGGGGTTGGCGGCCATGCTATCCCTTCCAGGGACCGTCGTAGGCGCTTCGCCAGGCTCCTTCGCGGGCCAGATTCTCGGGCATGTGCAGGATGCAACCGGCGTCGCCCAGATGGGCGCCACGGTGTATCTTTACAATCGCTACGACCAGTTGGTGCAGCACGCGCTGACCAATGAGCAGGGCCGCTTCGCCTTCGATGCGCTGACGCCCGATCTTTATTCGCTGCGCGTGCTGCTCGCGAGCTTCGCGCCCGCCGAGCGCCGCAATATCTCGGTGCTGCCGAATTCGGAAAATCGCCTGGAGATCAGTCTGGCCACCGTGCTCAGCACGGTCACGCTCGCTCCGCCGTCGCAGTCGCGCGGGACGCTGATGACCGACGACTGGAAATGGGTGCTGCGCTCCTCGCAAGCGACGCGCCCGGTGCTCCGCTTCCTGCCGGAGGCCGCTGCTTCCGCCTCGCGCACTTTGGCTTCCTCGTTCTCGAATACCACCGGGATCGTGAAACTCTCCGCAGGCGACGGCCAATCCTTCGCCCAGGGAGCCCAGGAGGATCTGGGAACGGCCTTCGCGCTCGCCACCTCGCTCGCCGGATCCGGCCGCGTGCAATTGAGCGGCAACGTGGGCTACAACGGGAACAATTTCGCGACGCCGGGCGCCGGGCTCCGCACCAGCTATTCGCGCTCCTCCGCCGGCGGATCGAGCCCTGAGGTGGTCCTGACGCTGCATCAGTTGTATATGGCGCCGCGCAACGGCTCCGGCGTCGCGATGGGGACCGACGGCGCGCCGCCGCTGCGCACCATGTCCGTGGCGGTCCTCGATTCGATCGACGTCGCCGAAAACGTCCGCCTGGATTACGGATTCGACTACCAATCGGTTTCTTACCTGGACCGTTTGAACTATGTGAGCCCGTTCGTGCGGACCACCGTCGACGCGGGTTCGCAGGGAAGAGTCCGCCTCGCTTACAGTTCGGGGGCGCCTCCGGCGGAGCTGCTGGCGCGCGATGAAGCGATGTCCGGATCGCTCGACCAGGACTTGGCCGCGCTCGCCCTGGTCCCGCGCATTTCGCTTTCCGATGGGCACGCCGTCGTCGAGCGCACGCAGGATTTTGAAATTGGTTACGAGCGCGTGGAAGACACTCGCGCGTGGACCGCCGGAGCTTATCGGGAAGTGGTGTCCAACGCCGCCTTCATGCTGTCCTCTCCCCAGGCGGGAATGCCCGCGGGCGACCTGATGCCGGACTTGAATTCCAATAGCAGCATCCTGAACGCCGGCTCCTACCAGCGCACCGGCTTCGATGCGGCCGTGAAGCAGAGGATTGGCGACCGTGTGGAACTGGCCGCTGCCGCGGGCGGCGCCGGCGCCCTGGTAGCCGCGCCCGGCGGAGCGCCGTCGGCGAGCATGGATTCGCGGAGTCTGCGGGCCGGGATTTCACAGAAGCAGGTGGCCTGGGCCACGCTGCGCGCTTCGGCGAAAATTCCCGTCGCGGGCACGCGCGTCGTCGCCGATTACGGCTGGACCGATCCGCGCGCGCTGGTCCCCACGCACCTGTTCGTCACTCAGAACGTCAACCAGGATATCGGCGTGAATCTGCGCGTCCGCCAGCCTCTGCCCCTCGCTCTGCCGTGGCGCATGGAGCTTACCGCGGAGCTGCGCAACCTGCTGGCCCAAGGCTACTTGCCGCTTGGGACCGCCGTACCGCGCAGCGTGCTCACGACCTCCCCTCGGGCGGTCCGCGGCGGGCTGAATTTTATCTTCTGAAAAAGGACAGTCTGTCTCCTTTTTTCGAGATGGATGACGCAGAGCATCCGCATCCCACTCACGACCGCAGGAACGTCCGCAGTTCCGCGAGCGTCTGATCCGGCAGTTCCTCCGGCAGAAAGTGCCCGCCCGGCAGCGGCTTCCCTCGAACATCGGAGGCGCGCTCGCGCCACGTCGCGAGCACGTCGAACAGCCGGTGCATAGCTCCCTTTTCGGCCCATAGGACCAGCAGCTGGCACGCGATCTTGCGATTCATATCGGCTTCGTCGTGCTCCAGGTCGATGGACGCGCCCGCGCGGTAATCCTCGCAGGCCGCGTGGACCGTCCCCGGATCGCGGAACGCGCGCATGTATTCGGCGTACGCCTCGGGCGTCGAATTGCCCTGCCGCACGAACGATTCCAGGCTCCGCCCGATCACGGTCTCCGGAAACGGCGCGGGCTGGATCAGGAAGAACCAATGATAGTACGCCGTCGCGAATTCCTTGGTGACGCTGTGGTACACCTTATACGTCGGTACGATGTCGATCACCGCGCCCTTGGTGATGCGGTCGGCGTGGTCCAGCATCATGCGATGCGCCACGCGCCCTCCGCGGTCGTGCCCCACCACCGCGAATCTCTCGAATCCGAAATGACGCATCACCTCGACCTGGTCCTGCGCCATGGCGCGCTTGGAATAGCCGGCGTGATTCACGCCGTCGGCGGGCTTGCTGCTGTCCCCGTACCCCCGCAGATCCGCCGCCACGACCGTGAATTCCTTGGCCAGCTCCGGAGCGACTTTATGCCATTCAAAGTGCGATTGCGGATGCCCATGCAGCAGCAACAGCGGCGGTCCTTGACCGCCCCGCACCGTCTGAATCGCCGCTCCACTGGTCTGGATTTTCTCCGCTTTGAAACCGGGGAACATGGTTGCCGATGCAGTCGTTGCAGAGCGGGCTTCCTGCGGTTTGGCGGTCTGAGCGCCTGCTGCCGCTGCCGCGAGTGTCGCGGCTTGTTTCAACATCTTGCGTCGCGTGGATTCCGCTAGGGACATGAACGAGCCTCCAATCAGGACTCCCCAATTTATTCACACTTGGGAATCCAAATCAAGGCTGAAAAACCGGGACTGCCTACTCTGCCCCAAGCCGGGCTCGGCCTTGAATCAATCCATTGCGGCCGGCGGCGCGTGGGCAGAGCGGGCTGTCCCAGCGTTTTTCAGCCTCGTGAAGAAGACGCCGTTCAGCGAGCGCTTGCGGCGGACGGGTTCACCTTCACGTCGTAGTCGTAATAGGAGAATGCCGCTCCATCCGTCGCGATCGCGCGGATGCGATAATCGCCCGGCGCGCTGAACCTCACCTTGGTTTCCGCAGTGACCGGTTTTCCGTACACTGGGGCGCTGACGTCCGGATCGAATTTCACCCCGGCCGGACCCCGATAGTGAATCCAGCGGATTTGCACGCCTTGCACTCTTCCCCCGCGGTCTCCGGGGCCCGGTTTGGGAAGCCCGTCATCGGTGGCCGATGCCGTCAATGTGGCGGCTGCGGGAAGCGTAATGGTTTGAGAAGCCGGGCTGCCCGTGACCACGGGAGGCATGTTGTCGGGCGTCGGATTCGAATTCGAAGTACGCAGGAAGGGATCGCTGATCGCGTTCTTCGAGATCAGCAGCTTGTCCACTTCCCATTCCGCCTGCAGCCAGCCCTTGGCCTGATTCGTATGGCCCCTGTTGGTGAGCGTCCAGACCAGCCGTTTTTCCATGGGCCAGTCCTTGGGAACCACCACCTTGAACACGAACCATCTTCGTCCCGTATAAAAATGCGTCGGCTGGCCCTGATCGCCATTCCCCATATCGAAGCTATTATTTGGCCCGACCGGCACGTCGAGGTCTTCTTCGGAGTTCCGGTTGTAATAGCCGAAATAGAAGGAGAACGTCCCGTCGGGATTGCCCTCCCACCCCTCAAACGTGGGACTGACATCCTGTCCGCGTGTGTATTTGGCGCCCGGGAACGGGAACTGCGCGTGTAAGCTTACGAGTCCCGCCGCGAACATCAGCAGGACTGCGCAACTCCACACCCCACATCGGGAGAATAGGGACACACACCTTTTTCGCGCGGGCAAATTGCTGTTTCGATGCGCCATCCGCCCCGTGGAAAAGGCTCCCCGTCTCATTTTTCCGCTACCTGTCGGTATTTTCGCGCGCGCTGGTGAGCTTCACCGGTTTCGTTGCCTGGCGAGCTCCCTGCTCCTTCTTGAAATCCTCGTCGGACATGTAATAGTAGCTCAGCCACGCCGATCCCATTTCGTCGACGGTGCGTTCGCCCCACGTGATCTGCGCGTCCGGATCGGGATTGAACTTGCTCGCGGTGGTGTTATCGTGCCACATGATGGAATGCAGCAGCGTGCCGGCGGGCAGCAGCGGCGCTTCATCGCCGGCGTACACGTAGTTGACCATCCAGTTGAACTGGAAGCTCGCACAACTCAGCATTTCCGTTTTGCCGTTCGGATAGATCGCCTCCAGGCACTCCGCCTTTCCGCGATTGTGCATGTGCGGCTGGAAGGAGAGCAGCCGCGCCGGCTTGATCAGCGGCATGTACGCGTCGGACCGGACATTGGCCTCGTGCGGCCGGATGTCGATATCGTTCACGCCCACGGTGAGCGAAGTGATCGCGTGCTTGGGTACGTAGCCCTTCGGATAGAACTTCAGCCCGAGCGCCACGTTGGTCGGAGTCTCCGTCCCGTCCGGATGCAGATGGAACTGGAAGTTGATCTTGGTTCCCGCCTTGATCAGCCGGCCCGAGCCTTCCGCGAAAACATCCGCGCCCTTGCCGATCGCATACTCATTAAGGAAGACGCCCTGCTCGCCGACCTCCAGCGCGACGTTGCCGTCGAGTTGCCCGCTGTGCCGCCCGCCTTCCGAAGGCTCGACTAGCGAAGTCCGGATGTGATGCACCACCTGATGGCCCTTGGTGGGAATAATTTGGACGGCTTGGATATAGCGGTCCTCGGTCAGACCGGGATCGACCAGAATGTCCGGCCACCAGTCCGCCCCCTTGGCTTTCACGACCACGTCTTTGGGCAGCGTGATGATCTTATCCGGCGTTCCGGCCTGCCACGTCTCCCCGTCCGGCCACTCGCGCGGCTTCGGCATATCGGCGCGGTTGCCCTCCACCGCGCCGCCGTCCACCCACTTGACGATGGTCGCGATTTCCTGGTCGTTCAGAGAAATGTCGTTGCTGAAATGTTGGACGCCTATGCCCTTATCGATGAACCACGGCGGCATCTCCCGCGCCAGCACCTTCTGCTTGATCGATTTCGCCCACGGGCGCGCCTGCTGGTAGTCCACCAGCGACATGGGCGCGAAGGTCCCCGCGCGATGGCACACCTGGCAGTGCTCCTGCAGGATCGGCGCCACGTCCTTGCTGAAGGTGACTTGCCCCTGGGCTTGTCCAAGCGCCACCGTCGACAGCATGGCAGCCGCGGTCAAAAACATCGCTGCGGTTGTTGCTACAGATATCGCAGCGGAGATCGCAAACTTGAAAGGACTTCTCATTCCAGTGCCTCCCGTGGCCGGCCTGAGCGTGCTATGCAAAAATTGGACGCCACAGCGGCATCCTATTACATTCTGACCTCGGGCACAACGGGCAGTTCAAAAACGGGTAGTTCAAAAACAGGGACCCTTGCAAATTGGGGGCGCCAGAGATGCACAGGCCCACCGCACCGTCGCAGGGACGCGAGGTTAGTATAAGTCCGAGCCGCCTACATTTTCCATCCGTGCCGGTCGAACCTCACTCGGTGCGAACATTTAGCGATGCGGTAGATTCCGGCTACGCTTCGCAATCTTCCGCCGAAAACGAAGGGCCGCCCATTTTAGAAAGTCACCTTCAGCCCCAATTGAACCAATCGGCCGCCCGGTGTTTCGATCAGCCGGACGATATGACCGGCGCTGCCCGCAAAGGCGTTGAACCCGGGGACATAAAAATGGGCCTGGTCGAAGAGATTGAACAGCTCCGCCCGGAATTGCACATTGATCCGCTCGGTTGGTTTGAACATCTTATCCGCGGAGAAATCGGTATCGTAATACCCGGGGCCTGTGAGCGTATTTCTTCCCAGGTCGCCGTAGGTCCCCTTCGCGGGCTTCGAAAAAGCGCACGGATCGTACCAGTGTTGGGGAGTCCCCAACGGTGTTCCCGCGGGTATTTTTCCACACGCTGCCGGAAAGACCCCCGACGTGGGATTGTTGGTGAAGCCGGGGTTCAGGTTGGGACGATCCGGCGCCCACCTGTCCCCGTTATCGGAAATGTTAGATCCCACGCGCGCTGTAAACGGTTCCCCAGTACGGGACGTGGAGATTCCATTCACCTCCCAGCCGCCCAAAATCGCCCCCAATACCTTCTGCTGGAATTTGAATGGGAAGGGATAGGTGGCCGTCAGGACAAGATTGTGTCTCGCATCGAAAGCGGAAAGCCCTCGGTCCCGGGCCGGATTCAGGAAATCGAGCGAAGTGTTGGGCTCCTGCCGGGAATCGCCGCCTGTGAGGGACGATTTGTCGTCAATGGATTTGGAATAGGTGTAGACCGCCTGATACTGCAATCCGCTGGCGGTTCTGCGTCTTAGTGTGGTTTGCAACGCATCGTAGTCGGCATTTATGTCGAACCGGTACGTCGGAAGGGAGGCAAAGAGAGGGTTGATCCGATTCTTCTGTATGGCTTTGGGAGATAGGACCGGGAAAACCCCGGGGCTGAGGGGAGTAGAAGGGTTCGACTCTCCATCTCTTTCCAAATGATGGCTTTCGGAGCCGATAAACGCAACTTCGAGCACAGTGTCCTTCATGATCTGCTGCTGCACAGTCAAGTTATATTGGATCTTGACCGGCTCCACGATCGTGGTAGGAAACGGGTTGAACGAGGCTGGAGGAGCGGGGCCGTTGGTCAAATTTGTATCGAAGGGGAAGATCGGGCCGGACGTGTCGCTGAGCTGGCTAAAGAAGGGAGGGGTGGCCGAAGCAAGGAAGACGTAAGAATAAGGAAAGATGTGGTCATGGAACATGCCGAATCCGGCGCGCACCACGGTTTTCCCGCTTCCGTTGGCCTGCCACGCAAAGCCGACGCGCGGATCGAAGTCCTTTTTGCCTACGGAGAAGTAACTGTCCTTCAAAATCGTTGTCGTAGTATCCCTCAAGTTCAGCAGATTGGCCATCAGTCCATTGACTTCAGTGGGGTTCGTGAGGGCCTCATACCGTAAACCCAGATTGAGGGTGAATCGCGGCGTCATCTTGATATCGTCTTGCGCGTAGGCCCCGAACAGGGTCTCGCGGAGACCGCGGTAGCCGCTCTTGCCCGGCGGCGGGGCGTCAAATTCAACGGGCTGGTTGAGTAGAAAACCCGGAATATCCGCAAATGTGTAGTCGCCCCTGGTGTTGCTGGAAGTGACCTCGTTGTCCTGATAGCGTTTGGCATCGACGCCGAACTTTATGCTGTGCTTGCCCCGAATATAGGTGATATCGTCGCCCTCCTGGAACATGTTATAGGCATAAATCCGCGGCGCGCCGTTATCTACGCCCAGGAAATTCAACGGGCTGGGGGAGAGTCCCTGCGAGCCAAAGGAGATGGTCCCGAAGTGCTGGCCGGGAACGAAGTTCAAGTTGTCCGCGGCCGGGTTGCTCACCACATCGTCGAAGTTCTGGTAGGTCCGGTTGTAGGCAATCCGGAACGCATTGATCAACGTTGGCCGCAATATGGTGGTTGCCTGAATGGTGGAATATTGCCTGCGGGAAGCATCCTGCTCATTAGCCACCGCGCTGCCGCCAAAGTTCGGGATGACGTTCGCATCTTTATCGAAACTGTATCTGAAGAAGATTCTGGTTTTCTCGGTGAGCTGATGATCGACGCGGGTCATAAAATAGTCTTCGTTAGTGACCTGGGTGGGCGAGGCAATGAAAGTTCCCGTGCCGTCTCCGAGGTCGCCCGTGCTGGCTCCGGGTGTCGGAGCCTGGTAAAGGTTCAGGAAGGGCTTCGTGATCGGGCTCACCGGCACGTTGCACAGGAGAGCCGTCGGGGTGGCGGAGGCGCCGGCCGAACAGTAGGGAGCGGGGTTGGTACCTTGAAAAGCGTTATAGGGGAGGATTCCCAGCTTGGTTTCGGCGGTCGGCACTTCGGGCCCGATCGTCGTTCCATTGCCTTGCCGCAGGCCTTCGTAGGTGCCGAAGAAGAAGGTCTTATCCTTCTTGATGGGTCCGCCCAGCGAGCCCCCAAATTGATTGCGCCGATAGGGAGCCACCGAACCGGTCCCACCGTTGGCGACCTTGTCGAAGTAACCCGGCGAATCCAGGTCGTTGTTGCGGAGAAACTCGAACGCAGAGCCATGCAGGCTATTGGTGCCTGACCGCGTGACCGCCGAGATCACCCCGCCCGAAGACCGCCCATATTCCGCGGGGGAAACGCTGGTGTTGATCTTGAATTCCAGGATTCCGTCCACCCCCAGGTTGGTTCCCGCCGCCCCTCCCGGGGTTCCGTTGGCATGATCGTTGATATCGGTTGCATCCAACATGAAACTGTTGGCGTAGGACCGGCTTCCGGCGACGCTGAAGCGCGTCCCCGTGCCGTAGTCGAATGCAGTGCCGCCCAGGCCCGCTCCCAAAGTGACAACGCCCGGCTGCAACAGCGCGAGCCGATCGTAACTTCTGCCGTTCAGGGGCAGGTCGCGAATGGTTCTTTCGTCCACCAGGGAGCTCATCGCGGAAGTCGTCGATTCCACCAGCGGGGCTTCGCCGGTGATGGTGACCTTGTCGGAAACCTGTCCTACCTTGAGCGCGAGATTGACCACCGCCTCGCGGCCCACTGTAAGCTCGATTCCGCTTCTTACCTCGGTCTGAAAGCCGGTTTGCTGTGCCTGTACTTCATAATTGCCCAGGGGCAACTCGGGAGCGGTATAACGGCCTCCGGCGTCCGAAGTGAGGAGCCTCGTGGCTCCGGTATCGACATTCCGGACGGTGACCATCGCTCCAGGGACGGCGGCTCCGGATGGATCTTGTACTGTCCCGGAAATCGTTCCTGTGGAAACCTGGGCGTTGACCATCAGGGCGCCCCAAAGCACAGCTATCAACAGAACTGGTAAGTATCGAGACATATTGCTCCCCCTTTTCTCTCCTCAACAAGAAACATGAGGATTTGAGATCAGCAGCTCTCAACGACTGTCTCGCTATAAGAGAAAAGCGTATAAATTACGCGGGGTGGCCGTTTCTAGCGGCAACTGCGGACCGACGCCCGCCCAGCTCTTCCTCGCTTCAAATGAATAAACACAGATAGGGCATGCGCGAAGATCGTGCTTCAACGGTGCCCTTAACCCACCCGCATCGCCGTCCCCACGGCGATGACGTTACGAATTTAAAAAAACGCCATCCCGGCAATCATGCCAGGAAGGGGGCTTAATTAACGTCAGGAGTGTACCCTCGTTTGGGGATCTTGTCAAGGGACTTTTGCTACTTGGGGGGACAGCAGATGCCCAAAGCCGCTGGACCGTCGCAGGATGCGAGGCTAATACGGGGCCGAGCCGCCTGCACTATCGATCCGCGCCAGTCGAAACTCTCCGGCGCGGGTTGCGCGATACCGTTGAATTGCGGCTGTGTTTCGCGCCGCGAGGCTGGGAATCGTTCCGCGTGCCGCCTTAAGGCCCTTAGCGCGCGGTGCAGGGCGTGGAATTCCAGCCGGCGGCGTCGGCCTGTTTCTTGAAGTTCGTACTGGTGACGAAGGGCTGATTCAGGTAGGCCGGATCGTCGACGATGGTCTCCACGATCAGCCACGAATCGCCGTTCGATTCGTTCGTGCGGTCGTAGTATTCCGTGACTACGGCATTGGCGCTATAGGGGACGCCATTCTTACGCAGGTATCCGGCCTTGAACTTCGCGGTGACCACCTTCATTCCGCCCCCGCGAACCGGACCGCGCGCGCCCGCAGCCACGTCCCAGGAAGCCGTCGAAACGCCTTGCCAGTCGCCGCCCGGAGAGTTGTCGGCGGCAAAATGCAGCAGGCGAGTCTGCGTTCCACTATCCTTTTCGATTTTGAGCGTATTGTCATCCTGCCAGGTGATATGCGCCCGGCCCGGGATACGCATGATAGCCGGCGCGCCGTAGGCTTTGCACTGGTCGCCCGAAGCTTCGTCCTTTGCGGGATCCCAGGAATCCGCCAATTTGCGTCCGTTCGGATTCAGCGGAACGGCGGCGTAGTCGCCCTTGGCGGGCGTCACCATGCGGTAGAGCCAGTCTTCGGTCACCAGCGTCACCCAGTAGCCCGTGAAATCGGTGGGGGCGGACGATCGGGGAGTCTGCGGCGCGGCGCCGCGGCCAGCTTGAGCGGAGAGAGCGGCCGGCAGGAGCGTGACCGCAAGCACAGCGAAAAGAGTTGACCGGATGTGCATAATTAGTTTGATCGCTGCTCTATTTCTGTTTTTTCGTTCGTCTTTATTTCTTTCCGGAAAGGCTTCGGTACACGCCTTCGATGAACTGATCCTTGGTGCCAAACCCGGTTTTCGCAGCGTAGCGTGCGTCATAATCCACGGTCAGGTTCGCCGCTTTCACCTGGTCGAGCGTCATGCCTTTTTTGATCGCCGCCAGAACGCGGTCCCGAACGATGGTGACCATGTCGCGAAACTCCAGCAGCTCGGGCTTATCGCAGATGCGGCCATGGCCGGGAATGATCCGGGTGCCACCTTCGTCCTGGTGCGCGACGACGGCCATGTCGAGAAGATTATTGAGCGCGTCGATCTCCCCCTGAATGCCGCCGCCGTTGGCGACGTCGATAAAAGGATAGGTGGTGGTCATGAAGATGTCGCCGGCGACGACCACGTCCGAGCCGCGGAACATCACGACGCTGTCCCCATCGGTGTGGGCGGACGGCTGGTAGATCATTTCCACCGCCTCACCATTGAAGTGAAGCTGCTTGCGCCCGGCAAGATACGTCTCGGTGGGCCAATCGCCGAACGGGGCGGCAGCCTGGCGCCCGGTCGGAGCGCTCATACGCTGCAGGACGTTGTCTTGCGCGAAAACCTGCGCTCCCACAGCCGCATCCGTCAGATTGCCGGTGACGTTGGCGCCGACCAGCGTTGCGCCGGCCAAGCGGATGGTGTCGTTGCCTCCGGTGTGGTCTGCATGTAAATGGGTGTTGAGAACGTACCGAATGGGTTTGTCGGACAGCTTGCGGATGGCCGCGAGAACCTGGGGGGCGGTCCGCGCGAGGCCGGTATCGACCACCAGCACGCCCTCCTCACCGATCTGCACGATAACATTGCCGCCGGCGCCGGTGATCAGGTACACGTTGCCTTGGACTTTGGCCGTCTGAAGGTCGGCGTTCTGCTGGGCCGTGGCCAGGATGGCTGTAACAATCAGAGCGGCCAGAACCGCGGCCGCGCGTTTCGCAGGGAATATGGTCATGAAAGTCTTTCGCATCATTTTAAATAACGAGCCGCGACATAACCGCGACCCATTATTTCACCGCTACGGTGGCGGAACCCGTCTTCTTCATCTTCAACTGGTACTCGGGATACATGGTTTCCGCACCGCCCAACGCGGCCTCCACGGGAATCTTGAATTTGTCGGCGAACTCGTGCAGGAAGGGATTTTCGCCGGGCAGAAAATTGGGAACGACCCCGCGCGCACGCACGATCTCAACGACGGGTTCGCAGGGATACAGCCAGGTCTGCCCGGTTTGCACGCGCAACGAAAAGTCCTGGCTCTTGATCAGAGGCTCGCTCAAAGTGAGGGGGTCGCTCAGGATGCTGACGTGAATCAGGCGGTCGCCGTGGCGGATGAAGTGTTCGGTGACGGTGGCCTGGTCGCTATGGCGCAGGCCGTTGCGGCGAATCCAGCCCTGCTTGATGTGGGTCGTATAGACCGTCAGAATGTTGCCTTCCCACTTTCCCGTTGAAAATCCCATCCAGGTGTGAAGTGCGGCCTCGGGAGGATGAGGGCGGTTATCCATATAAATCGTGCGCGTCTGCTCGTAGTTATCGATGTACTGCTTGATGGCGATGAGCTGTTGCGATACGGGATCGCGCTCATCCCAGATTTTGAGATTCAACGGGCCGCGGTAGATGTAAGCGACGCCGTGCGCTTCGCATTGGTGCTCGGGCACCGTGAAGCGGGAGGCGTCCCAAGCCAGCCCATAGTTGCGCGCGTTCTCGTTGATGGGGAGCCCGGCGTAATTCACCAGCTCCGGCCCGGGGCCGCGCTCGTGTGAATCTTCATGAAAAATGGGGCCCCAGTTGCCGGACAAATCGAGGCCCTGTCCGGGAGGATTGTATCCGCCCGGCCCCTGGGCGAACATCGGGAAGCCCCAGAGGCATGCCGCGGCGACCACTAGACCTGCCCGTTTAATG
This sequence comes from Bryobacteraceae bacterium, assembly GCA_035934795.1. Classification (GTDB taxonomy): domain Bacteria; phylum Acidobacteriota; class Terriglobia; order Bryobacterales; family Bryobacteraceae; genus Palsa-187. Next base: position 159,859 of record DASYXM010000083.1, read on the forward strand.
CCTTCCATATCACGCTCCTCTTGAAAAAGGGGACAGACCGCTCTGTCCACGACAAGCGCTTTTCGTGGTTCAACCACCTCCGATTGGGGACAGAATAGTCGGTCCCCTTTTTCGCGCCACTCTCCCGCATCGCCGGCTCAAGTAGCCGGCTTCAGAACCCTCACTATTATATAGGACACCGCTATATAGGACTGCCGGCGGCTTCCCACGATAAGCCGTCTGCGGTAGACTCGTAGGGTCAAAATGAAAAAGGGGACAGACTACTCTGTCCCCCTCCCGCAGATTTCTGACCTCAGGTGGGAGCGTGAGAGTGGCCAGAGCGGTCTGTCCCCTTTTTCATACGGAGCGAGGAGGGACAGATGCGGAATTCGATGAGATTGAGAATCACGTGGTTCATCGCGGCGGGCGTAGTGAGCCTGTTTGTGGCGATATTGGCCGCGCAAACCAGAAATGACGCGGCACAAAAGCGCAAGACCGTCATGATTACGAGGCTCTACACCGGGCCGGACGGCCTGACGCACGCCGAGGAGGTCGAAGCGAAATTCACGCCGGGAACCGGCAACGATGTTTACAAGATGGCCGGGACCCTGGGAGCTCAGCTGTCTCGCGCGCCGGGCGGCCGGGTGAGCGATTGGCATACGGCGCCGCGCCGCCAGTACGTGATCACGCTCAGCGGGCGGGGCGAGCTGGAAGTGGCGGGCGGAATCAAGATTCCCGTGGAACCGGGCCACATCGAGCTGGTGGAAGATACCACCGGCAAGGGTCACATCACCAGAGTAGTGGGCACGGAAGATCGCGTGACCCTGCAGATCCCGATTTCCGATCACTAGTTAAGCATTTTCATGATAGCGAAGACCGTTCTTGAGGGGCAGCCCTTCCGGGCTGCAGCCGCGCTTCTGCGCGGCTTGCCCGTTGCTCCTGGCGAATCGCCGGGCAGAAGCCCGGCGGCAAGGCGGAAGCCATGCCCCACAACGGACCACGATAACTGTAAAAATGCTCTAGATGCGAGCCGCCACTCGGAATCACGCCGAGAAGTTGGTCACGGGCCGACTGTGACGGTGACGTCGGTTGACGTCGAGAGCTCGCCGTCGTTGGCCGTCGCTCGCAGCACGTAGGTTCCGGGCGTCGTAAAGTGCGCGGCGGTGACCGCCTGGCCGTTGGTGACGGCGATGGGTCCGGTGGAATCGAAAGTGACCTTGGCGGGACCACCATACTGCATCCAGGTCACGGAGAGCCCGGCCCGGGGACGCTCCGTAGCGTTGTTGGTCTGAGCTTGCGGAATGGTCCCCGGCCGCGGCGCGCGAGGGGGACGGGGCTTGGGAAGCCCGTCGTCGATCACCAACGCAGTGAGCTTGCTGGGACTCGCGACGCTCGCGGATGCGACGGGGGCGACGGTAATGGATGGCGGCTTGTTGGGATCGTCTTCGCCCGGGTTCAGATTTCCGCGTGTCTGGATCAGACGTTCTAGAATCTCTTCCTCGAGCGACAGCTGCGCGTATGCTTTTTCGGTGCGGCCGTGAGCGGTGATGCTCCAGACCAGTTCCTTCTGCCCCCAATCCTGGGGCACGGTGACGCGAAAGACCCAGGGCTGGCGGCGGGGCAAGAAGTAGGTCGGCTGACCTCGATCCGCCGGGCCCGGTTCCAGCTTGTTATCCGGACCGGCGGGAATGACGGGCTCCTCTTTCCAGTTCCGGTTAAAGTAGCCGAAGACAAAGGTGAATGTCCCGTCTTTGTTTCGCAGCCATCCCTCATACACCGGGACCACGTCCTGGCCGGTCGAAAACTGGGTCTGGGGAACGGCGGTCGGAAGCTGGACCTGTGCCAGCGCGGGCGCACACGCGCTCACAAACGCGCACATCACGAAGGGGAGAATCGTCCTCGTCATCGATCAAACAGGTATCAACTGGCGGGCCGGCCGCCGCGCCGTCTATTTTTTCGCCTGCACGTTCTTGGCTTGGACGTTTCTAGCCTGTACGCGCTGCTGGAAGTCGGCGTCGTCGAGATAGTACAGGCTGACCCAGGCGAAACTCATCTCGTCGATCGTACGCTGCCCGCGCCCCACCCAGTTTTTAGGATTGGGGTTGTGGACATTGTTGTCGGTGTTGTCGTGCCAGGTGGTCACGTGAATGATCGTCCCGGCGGGCAGCAGCGGGGCGACATCCTCGGCGTAAGGATAAGTGATGCTCCAGCCGAACTGGTAATCGCTCACGCAGCTGAGCGTCTCGGTCTTGGCCGGACCGGGGCGCGCCGAATCCGGCCGCACGTCCGGGTAGATCGCTTCCATGCACTGGGCCTTGCCGCGAGTGTGGAAATGCGGCTGAAACGCCGAAACCAGGGCCGGTTTCTGCAGGCGGAAGTAGCCGTCGCTGCGGGCAATCTGGCCGGCCGGAATATCGAGTTCGTCCACGTCGCCCATGTGCTGGGTGAAGGTTACGTATTTCGGAACGAAATCCTTGGGGTAGAACTTAAAGGCGACCGAAACACTGACGGGGGTCTCAGTGCCATAGGGATGCAAATGCAGATTGAGATGGATCTTCGATCCCGCCTTGACCATCCGTCCTGAATTCTCCGGGAAAATATCGGCGTTCTTGCCCACGGCGTATTCGTTCAGGAACAGCCCCACCGGATCGTCTTCGGGATCTTCGATCAGGTTCGTCGTCGCGTGGTGGACCACCTTGAACCCCGAGTCGGGTTTGGTCTCGACGGCCGAAAGGTAACGATCCTCTGTAAAACCGGGATCGATATCGATGTCGTAATACTCATCGCCGCCCTTGGCTTTCAGCGTGTAGGGTTTCGGCATCGAAACCACCATATCGGGCTGGCCGATGTGCCACTTATCGATATCGCTGAACGCGCGCGGCGGAGGCATGTCGGCGGGATTCCCCTCCGGCGCGCCCTGGTCCGCCCAGTTCGAAATCGTTGCGATCTCGGCGTCGGAGAGCGAGGGATCGTCCTTAAACTTGGTGATTCCGACATTGCGGTCGATGTGCCACGGCGGCATGACGCGGCGGACCACTTTGTCCTTGATGGAGCGAGCCCACGGGCGCGCCTCTTTATAGGTCAGCAGCGACATCGGGGCGATCGACCCGGGGCGATGGCAATTCTGGCAGGAGCGCTGCAGAATGGGGGCCACGTCCTTATTGAAGGTAACCGATTCCGCGCCGAGCGCCATGGGCGCAGTGGCGCCTGCAACGGCTGCGACGATCAAGATCGAAAGGCCAGTCCGCATGTGACCTCCTAGGTTCGACGGCTCCAGTCGAAATTTAGTATACACCGGGTCACATTACGATACACCGGGTCACATTGATACACACCGATAGACACCGGCGCGGCCCAACTCGCCCGGCCCAGTTCGGCGCCGGCGGCAGCACATTGGTCAATCGTCCGTTTGAGCAATCGTTCATCGGCGGGTGTACACTAGATGCCGGTCCCGGTGGCTCAAATCCGGGCAGACTTGGAAGGCAGACCTCACAAGGAGATTCGGCAATGGAACAAATGATCGCGAAACTGCTCCAGGATTTCGAGCAGGGAAAAATGAACCGGCGGCAGCTGATTCAAAGCCTCGCGGTGACCGCGACGGCGGCCGCGGCCGTGACCGTGACAGAGCCCGCACAGGCCGCGGGCACTGAGCTCAAAGCCGTCGGATTCAACCACGTTTCGTATTCGGTGGCGGACTATGCCAAGAGCCGCGACTTCTATACCAGCCTGTTCAGCGGTATGAAGGTCACCCGGGACGACGGAAAGCAGTGCCGCCTCGAGTTTGGCAATACCATTCTGATCGTTCGCACGCGGCCGCCGACGGGGCGCGTCGATCATATCGCCTACACGCTGTCCAACTGGGACAAGGACAAGGACGCCATCGAGGCCGAGGTCAAGCGCCGCGGGCTGACAATCACCAACGGCAGCGCTAAGACCAGCATCCAGGTCAAGGACCCGGACGGCATGGGAGTCCAGTTCGGCGGATTGGAACAATAATCCGGAGACTTGTGGGCTGTGGCGCACGCTCTCGCGTGCCGTTACGTCCGCGGCGCAGGGAGCCCGTACTTCGCGCTGCCGTCAGTGAGAAAATCCTCCCACGATGCGAAGAGCTCCGCTACGAGGCCCACGGCACGCGCTCCCTCGACGTTCGCCGCGCGGTCGTCGAGAAAGAAAGCTTCGCCCGGGTCGATTCCCAGGCCTCGCACCGCGCTTTGGTAGATGGCCGCCTGCGGTTTCACGACGCCCAGCTCGTAGGAGAACGTCACTTCGTCAAAATGATCCAGAAATCCTGAAAGCGGCTTCAAGTTTTCCCCGATCGGCCGCGGCAGGTTCGAAAGGATCCCGGTGCGGAAGTCCACGCTGCGCAGATCGCCGGCCCAACGCAGCACGCGGGTGTCGAAGCGGCTCCAGAACCCGATCTCACGCCGGATCAGGCCGCCGATCGTCGCTTCGTCAAACGCGAGTCCCAGGCGCGCGCCAATGTTTTTCCAGTACACGCGCGGATCTTCGCCGCAATCGTAGGCGTCGCGATCCTTCCAGAACGCGGCCTGGAGCGCCGCGGGATCGGCGCCGCAGAACGAAGCAGCCTCCCGCCATTGGGCTTCGGTGGGAGGGAAACAGATCACCCCGCCGAAATCGAAAATAACGGCGCGGATCTTCATTCGCGGATGGATTCTCGGCGGAGGAATTTCACGGGCAGATGGTCACGGCGGGTTATCTAGCTCCGCCGCCGGTGGCCTGCGCTTCGCGCCGCGTGCGGATTTCACGCACCGCGTAAATCCGCCGCCCCTGGCTCTCGTGATACGTGCGGGTCAGCACTTCGCCGAGCAATCCCGTGCAGAACAGGATGACGCCGGTCAGCAGCGCGATCGCGCCAAGAATCATCAGCGGCCCATGCGCCTCGATGATATCGCCGCCGATGAAGATCTTCTCGCCGGCCATCCACGCGAGGATCGCCCCGCCGAGGCCCGCGCTCACCAGGCCCCACTTGCCGAAGAAGTGCATCGGGCGCCGGAAATATTTCAGCAGGAACCAGATGGTGAAGATGTCGAACATCACGCGGAACGTGCGTCCCAGCCCGTAATGCGACGCGCCCTGGGGCCGCTCGATGTTCGCGATCGGCACTTCCGCGATGCGCGCGCCGTACAAGCTCGCGAGCGCGGGAATGAAGCGGTGCAGTTCGCCGTACAGGTTGACGTCCTTCAGAATCTCCGCGCGGTAGGCCTTGAACGTCGTGCCGAAATCGCGCAGCTCGACGCCCGAAACCTTGGCCATCAGCCAGTTGGCGGCGCGCGACGGAAGCCTGCGCGTGACGGCGTTATCCACGCGATTCTTGCGCCAGCCGCTCGCTATATCGTAGCCCTCCTCGATCTTTCCGAGCAGCGCGGGAATGTCCTCGGGCGCGTGCTGCAGATCGCCGTCGAGCGAAATGATCACGCTGCCTTGCGCCTCGTCGAAACCGGCGGCGAGCGCAGCCGTCTGTCCGAAATTGCGCCGCAGGCGGATCACCTTGAGCCGCCCGTCGGTCTCCACCAGGTTAGCCAGCAGATCGAAGCTGCGATCGGTGGAGGCGTCGTCGACGAACAGAATCTCGTAGGGCTTGCGGACCTTCTCCATCACTGCCGTGAGACGGTCGTAGAGCGGAAGAATGGACGGCTCCTCGTTGTGGATCGGAATGACGATGGAAATCTGCACTGCCTTAAGGATAGCAGCGGCAGGAGTACGAAAATCATTAAGAGATAGGGACGCCGAATTGCAGGGTCGGCCGTCGTCACGAAAATCCGGGCGCTTGACTTGCTCCGCGAAGCCAGCGGCGTTGAGTCACTGGCGATTGACGAGGAGTCCGCTCTCCATGCAGGCAAGCTACCCGGTCTCCACTCGGATCGACCGGATGCTGGTGGCGCAGGCCATCGTGCATGGGATGACGATTCTGACGCCGGACCCGGAAATTGAACAGTACGCGGTGCGGGTTCTGTGGTAGCGCGGGAGTCGCGTGACGCGCGGATCAGGCGCACAATACCGCCCGCCGTGGATTCGCCGCACGCCGTCGTCACGCTATAATTAGTGGCTTATATGCGCAAAAAAATAACAGTAGTGGGCGGGGGCAACGTCGGTGCGAGCGCCGCCGTGAACCTGGCGGCGAAGGAGCTGGGCGACGTCGTTTTGGTGGACGTGGTTGAGGGAATTCCGCAGGGGAAGGGCCTGGATATGGCCCAGATGGGTCCCGTGGAAGGCTACGACGTGGAGATGGTGGGCGCCAACGATTACGCGCCGACGGCGAATTCCGATGTGGTCGTGATCACCGCCGGCCTCGCCCGCAAGCCGGGCATGAGCCGCGACGATCTGCTGATGGCCAACTACGAAGTGGTCAAGAGCGTCACCGAGCAGGTGGTGAAATATTCGCCGAACGCCATCCTGGTGCTGGTCACCAATCCGTTGGACGCTATGTGCACCGTTGCGCACCATGTTTCGAAATTTCCCCGCAACCGCGTGATCGGCATGGCCGGCGTGCTGGATTCGGCGCGCTTTCGCACGTTCATCGCGCGCGAGCTGGAGGTGTCGGTGCAGAACGTCACCGCGGTGGTCCTGGGCGGCCACGGCGACACCATGGTTCCGGTAGTGCGCCTGTCCAACGTATCGGGAATCCCGCTGACGGAGCTGATCCCGCCGGAGCGCTTGGCCGCGATCGTCGACCGCACGCGCAACGGCGGCGCCGAAATCGTAAGGTTCCTCAAGACCGGAAGCGCGTATTACGCACCGTCGGCCTCGGCGGTGGAGATGGTGGAATCCATTCTCAAGGACAAGAAGAAAGTCCTGCCGTGCGCCGCGCTGCTCGACGGCGAGTACGGGATTAAGGGCCTGTTCGTCGGCGTGCCGGTGAAACTCGGCGCGAACGGGATCGAGAAGATCTACGAGATCGCGCTGAGCGACGAGGAAAAGGCCATGCTCAAGAAGAGCGCCTCGGCCGTCCAGGAACTGGTCGACGTCCTGAAACCGAAGCTCCAGTAGCTTTCCTTGGTCGCCGCGCTACGCTGGTCTTGGTGACCGCGCTGCGCTGGGTTGTCGGACTGCTCGCTCTGGTCAGCCTGCTGATCGTACTGCGCGGGCGCAGGACGAAACGGTGAGGTCCGGAGGCTTTCAAAACGCGATGAAAACGCCTCGACACCCTCGCGTTAAAGAACCTCAAAAACCCGGGACAGCCCGCTCTGCCCGCTCGCGACCGAAGCGCACTGCCAGAGTTGCTGTTCCAGAGTAAGGCTCGGGGCAGAGTAGGCAGTCCCGGTTTTTTAGTGCACGGTCACCTTGACCCGCGCCGTGGTCCAGCAGCACTGGAACCCGCCGCCGCCTTCGCCCGAATAATCGTTCGCGGTGACGTGCAGGATGTACTCGCCGGGCTCGCTGAAAGTGGCGGTAGTCGACGCGGTCCCGCTGAACGGCACGCCCGGCTTGTCCATCGGCTTGACGGCAGGCCGCGCATCGGCGATGGTGACCGCCCCGGGCGCGCGATACAGCGACCAGCGCAGTCTGACGGGGGGCGGCATGACTTTCGGCCGCACGCCGGAGCTGGTGGAGAACTTCGCGTCGTCGGAGACCCACACCGGCAAGGGCAGCGGAACCCCCACTTGCGCGGTGCGCTCCACCATCATCGAAAGCGGACCCTGCACCGTGGGTCCTTTTTCCTCGAAGCCGAGGACCGGCGGCGTGTTGCTAGTGGCCGCTTCCTGGAACGGCGAAATCACCCAATCGGCCTTCAGATTCGCCGGGACGATAGTGGTCTGGCCGTTAACCGTGAGCGTCCAGGTTATTTTGTTTTCGCCAAAGTCGCGCGGCACCTCGACTCGAAACATGCCCCAGTTGCGGCCGGGATAAAAGTGGGTGGGCTGCCCGCGATCCGGGCCACCCGGCTCGATGCGGTTATCGGGGCCGACGGGGATTTCCACTTCCTGGTTGCGGTTGCGGTTGTAATAACCCAGCAGCAGGCTGAAAGTGCCGTCGGGATTCGTGAACCAGCCTTCAAAGGATCCGGTAATGCTGGCGCCAGCGTCGCGCGGAGGCTCCAGAGGCAGAGATTGCCCGCAGGCTCCCGCAGCCCATAAAATCACCGCCGCCCAAACACGCCATCCGTCTCTGGGCATGGCCGCTCCCGGAATCCTAGGGACGCACGGCGCTCGCCGTGGTCTTGGGCTTGTGCGTGGCCGCCCACGCCGCGTACTCTTCGTCGCTCAGATAGGTGACGTTCATCCACGCGTGGCCCATTTCGTCCACCGTGCGATCCCCGTATCCCACCCACTGGTCGGGGTCCGGATTGTTAGGATTCGCGCGCGTGTTGTCGTACCACGCCGTTACGTGGATGACAGTGCCCTTCGGGAACACCGGCGCCGCGTCGTCCGCATAGATATAGTTGGTCATCCAGTTGAAGTTGAAGCGCGGCACGTAGCTGACCGGCACCACGGCTCCATCCGGCAGAATGGCTTCCACCGACATGGCCTTGCCGCGCAGATGCATATGCGGCTGGAAGTTTTCGAGGCGCGCGGCTTTCTTGAGCACCGTAAAATTGTCGGAAGACCCGATGGTGTTCGGCGGAATGTCCACATTGCGCGTGGGACCCTGCGGGGGGCCGACGCCATTGAATTTCTTGAGCGCCTGGAAGCCCGTCAGATACGTTCGATGCGAAGGCTCCTGGCCCTTGGGATAGAGCCATAGTCCGATCTCGACGTTGTCGCGGATCTCCTGCCCGACGGCGTGTATGTGAACGTCCCACGAAATCTGCGAGCCCGGCAGCAACAGCTTCCCGCTATCCGGCGGATACAGGTCGTAACCCTTGCCAATGGCCCACTCCATCAGCATCGCGCGCGCATTGAGTTCCGGATCGCCGCCCGGATTGAGAGAGTCGGGATCGTCCTGCACCAGGTACGCCACGGCATGATGAGTGATCTTGCGCCCCAGCAGAGTGCCCGGCCGGATCTCCACGGCCTTTACCCAGCGCGGCTCGGTGACGCCGATATCGGACGTCGGACGCCACCACACGTCCTGATGCTTTTCGGGCATGGTGTAAGGCTCGGATTTCACCACGATATCGGGCGGCCCAAGCACTTTCGCGGCCTGCCATTCGTTGGCCGCAGGGAACTCGAGGGGCTTGGGCATGTCCTTGGGATCGCCCATGGGCGCACCCGCGTCCACCCACCGCACCAGCGTGTCGATCTGCTCTTCGGAGAGCGACATGTCGTTCTTGAATTTCTGCACGCCCACGCTCATGTCGATGTGCCACGGCGGCATCTGCTTGGTGATGACCCGCTGGCGTATGGATTTGGCCCACGGCCGCGTTTCCTGATAGGTCATCAGCGACATGGGCGCGACGGTGCCCGGATGATGGCACTCCTGGCAGCGGGCTTGCAGAATCGGCGCGACGTCCTTGGTGAACGTCACGGGAGGCTTGCCGTTCAAATCGGCCGCCATCGCACTCCCTACTCCAACCGCCAGAACGGCGGTCCACAGCTTCCAGCTATAGGCCATGTCGCACCCTCCCCAACGAATCTCGCCCAATAGTCTACCGCATTGAAAAGCCATGTCAAAGGGGGAGGGGGGACGGGTTGGAAAGCCCGAGCGGTGCGCGGCTGGAACTGACGCTTGCAGCTTCCGGAGTCGGAGGTACGGCCTGCTCGAAGGTTTGAACCGCGGCACTACTCCGAGTTCGCCCCGAGATCCACCGGCGTTGCTCCGGGCGGGCGCATTCCGATACGGCTTCGCTCGGTCCGGGTCCAGCGGTAAATCTCCTGCCGCTCGGCATCGGTGAGCCGGGCTTCGGGATGCAGCAGGAGATACCGCTGCACCGGCATCGCACGGTTCCTTACCGCGCTCCCGATCTCGCTCAGCAATCGCAGGCGGTCGCCGGCGGAGTAATCCTGCCACCGCGACAGATTCATGTGGCGGCGGGCTTGTTGAACGTCGTGGGAAAGCAGCCAGGAAACCGGCGCGACGTGACTGTACCAGGGCCATTCGGTGTTCTCGGAGTGGCAGTTCTGGCACGCTTGCTGCACGATGGCCAGCGTTTCCGGATCGATCTGCGCCTCTTGAAGGATAGGTTGGTTGCTTCCGCGAGCGCCGGGCGTCCCGAACGGATGAATCAGCGAGCCGCCCATGGCGGCGATTGCGGCGGCGCAAGTTGCGATGAGAACCTTCCGGGTCACATTGATGGTCATGTTGGTTTTCCTGCTCACTTGGCCGACAACTGCCGCAGGTAGGCGATGATGGTGGCCCGCTCAGCCGCGTCGTTCAGCCTAAAGCTCATGTCGTTGCCGGGGATGACGCCCTCCGTATCGGTGAGCCAGCGATCCAGCGTCGTCTCGTCCCACGTGACCGCCGCGTTTTTGACCGCGTCCGAGTAGGCGAACTGCGGGTCCTTTCCCGCGTTACGCCCGTACACGCCGCGCAGCGGCGGCCCGACCTTGATCTTGTCGAGCGTGTGGCAGCCCGTGCAGCGTTTTTCGAAAGTGTCACGGCCGCGATCGGCGTCCTTGACCGAAGCCGCGAGCGCAATGGTCGCGCAGATAACGCCGGTAAAAATCGTCACCGTTGTTCTAAGTTTTAAATTTGTCCAGTTGTGCTGCATATGAGCCCCACTCCTCTTCTTCTTTCCACTCCCCGATCTACGCTCCCAGCGGCGAATCGACCACCGCCAGCCGATGCGATCCCGCCACGAAATTGACGTTGCGAATTCCCAGCACTTCCCGAAGCTTTTCCGCGGGCACCTTCAAAGGTCCGGCAGCTGGCGCGGTTCCCGGCGCGGGCTGCGGAAACGCCGTCGACATCGCCGAATGGAACGTCACATTGCCTTCCACCTTCTGCATCACCTGATGAATGTGCCCGTTCAACACCGTCACCGAGCCGAACCGTTTCAGCAGATCGAGGGCTTGCGCGCTATCCTTGGTGGCCCAGCCCCACTCGGGATAGGCGGCCCACAGCGGAATGTGAGCGAACACCACGATCGGAGTGCTGGCCCCAAGCTTCGCGACATTGTTCTTGAGCCACGCCATCTGCTCGTCGCCGATCGCGCCCATGCCTTCGAGCTGCGCCGAGTTGTTCAGGCCGATGAAGTGAACTCCTTTGTGGTCGAAGCTCTGCCAGCCGCGCCCCAGGGAGCCCTTGCCGAATCGCTCCAGGTATTGCTTCCCATCGTCCCCCAGCAAGTCGTGCTCGCCCGGAACGAAAAACGTCTGCTTCTGCCGCATTCCCCGCAGCAACTGGTCCACGGTGTCGAACTCGCTGGCCTTCGCCAGGTGCGACAGATCTCCGGTGTGCAGGATGAAGTCGGGCTGCCGGTCGAGCGCGTTGATCTTATCCACCGCGGCCTGGAATGTTCCCGCGACATCGGGATTGGCCGCCTTGTCGAACCCGATGTGGCTGTCGCTGATTTGGACGAACGCGAAATCCTCGGACCGCGTCTTGGGAGCGCCCAGCAGGCGGGATGCCGGCACGCCTCCCGCGAAGCTCCACACCACACCCGCGCCCGCCCACTGCATGCATTTCAGGAAGCCGCGCCGGTCGATGTAGCCGGTCAGGAGGCCCGCCTCACCTTCGCGATTGTTTTTCGTCTCGTTCATTGTTGATCGCCTTTCTGCGGCGTGTGCGCCGCTTTCGTCTCGGTAGACTCGCCGCCCGGCAAATTATTCCCCGCCCGGAATGCGGGAATAAATTAGGGAAGCGCCACGTCTACGCAGTGGAGCGGCCTGTCTATGGGAGCGTCACTCACGCGCGGAGCGTCATTTACGCGAAACTGGAAACAATCTCCGCTCTCGAAAGGACGCCGTGGATACCAGGGTCAGAACCTTCGAGCTGACCGTGTGGCCGCATATGCGGGCCGCGTATAATCTGGCGCGCTGGCTGGTGCGCAACAACCAGGACGCCGAGGACATCGTGCAGGAGTCGCTTTTGAAAGCCTACAAAGCGCAGGAGAGCTTCCGCGGCAACGAGCCCAAGACCTGGATGCTTTCGATTGTGCGGAATACTGCCCTCGATTTCCTGCGGCGCGGCAAATCGTCCGCCGAGGTGGTCTTGGAAAAACCGGGATTCGAACCCCGGGACCATTCGCCCGATCCGGAGCGCGCGTTGCTGGAACAATCGCGCCGCCAGCGCGTGCGCCGGGCGATCGCGCAGTTGGCCCCGGAATTCCGCGAGGCGATTGTCTTGCGCGAAATCGAAGGTCTGTCCTATAAGGAGATCGCCTCCGTGCTGGGCATCCCCATGGGAACGGTGATGTCCAGGCTGTCGCGCGCGCGAAATCTGCTGTTGGTCGAGCTGGGCGGCGCCAAGGAGGTTTCCGCATGAATTGCCGTGAAGCCGGTCCGCTGTTGCACGCCCGGCTGGATAATGAGCTGGACATGGCGGGTTCCGCGAGCATCGATCTCCATTTAGCCGATTGCCGGGCCTGTGCCGCCCAGTACGCCGCGCTTCAGGGCCTGCACGACGAAATCGCCTCGGTCGACCTGGCGTATGCCCCGGGAGCCGCGTTCGAGCGGAAGCTCGCGGCCCGTTTTCTGAAGGAGCCGAAATCGCCCCTTCGTTTGTGGACCGGAAACTGGCTCACCGCGTCCGCGATGGCCGCCGCCACGGTCGGCGTGATCGTGTTGATCGTCTCCATGCCGGCGCTACGGACCGGCAGCGGAACGGACGCCATCGCTACCGAAATTCTCGACGATCACTTGCGCGCCCTGGAACCCATGCATCAGGTGGACGTGCCCAGCTCCGATCAGCACACCGTCAAGCCCTGGTTTCAGGGCAAGACAAGTTTTTCACCCCCGGTTCCCGATCTGACCGGGGAAGACTTCATCCTGATCGGAGGCCGTCTGGAGGTGCTGAATCAGCAGCCCGCCGCTGCGATTGTCTACCGTCGCCGGCAGCACGTCATCGACTTGTACGTGCTGCCTTCTCCAGGCGCGGATTCGAAGACCGAACTGCGCGAGCAGGGCGGCTATCATCTGCTCCATTGGATGCAGAACAACATGAGCTACTGGGCTGTCTCCGACGTGGATCTGACCGATCTCCGGACGTTTGCCGATCTGATCCGGGGGAAATGATCCGGCCCACCAGTGGCCCCACCGGGCCGGCGAACGCCGACCGCCTTGCAAAGATCCGCCGGACGGATATACAGTTTCAGACAGGTGGTACGGTAAGGAATATGCGCGGTCGAAAAAAGCGGATCGCAATCACGGTTGCCGGGGCGCTGCTGGGTGTACAAGTTTGCGCGTACGGCCAGTGGTTGAACTATCCCGCTCCCGGGACTCCCCGGACAAAGGACGGCAAGGCCGACCTTTCCGCGCCCGCGCCGCGCATATCGAAGGGCAAGCCGGACCTGACGGGCGTGTGGGAGACCGAGCCTTCGCCTCCGGGCGAAATAACGCGTCTGTTCGGCGACATGAGTTACGAGGCCGTGCCGGGAGACGATCCGACCACATTCTCCAAATACTTTTTTAGCGTTCTCGCGGACTTCAAACCCGAGGAGGCCCCCATCCGGCCCGAGGCCGCCAAAGAGCTGGCCCGCAAGCGCGCCGAGGGTCTTGGATTCAAGGATGGACCGCCATCGCACTGTTTGCCGCTCGGCGTGCCGGGCGCCGATATCCTCTCTTACTCTCCTTTCAAGATCATTCAAGCGCCGGGCGAGATCGTGATGCTGTACGAGGTGGACAACACGCGCCGCCAGATCTACACGGACGGCCGCCCGCTCCCTGTCGATCCTCAGCCGGCGTGGCTGGGATACTCGGTGGGGAAATGGGAAGGCGACACGATGGTGGTGGATACGGCGGGATTCAACGACAAGAGTTGGCTCGACGCCTTCGGACATCCCCACAGCGAAGCTCTGCGCGTGCAGGAGCGCTTCCACCGCCGCAATTTCGGCCATCTGGACCTGCAGGTGACCATCGACGATCCCCAGACCTTCACCAAGCCGATCACCTTCAAGGTCACCGAACACCTGCTTGCGGACGGCGATATTCTGGAGTCCTTCTGCAACGAAAATGAAAGGGACCGTCCCCACCTGAAGAGCCAGTAATCGGGAAGGTAGAGGTCCCGTTTTCTGGATTTTACCGCGACGGATTCAGCAGGCAAAAGTCTTCGTCAGGGATCTGTCATAGACTCGGATTATTATGACACGACAACTGCGCCTGACCGCAATTATTGAACGGGAGAACGAGGGATTTGTGTCGCTTTGTCCGGAACTCGACATTGCGAGCCAGGGATCGTCCATCGAAGAGGCCAGAGCGAACCTGGCCGAGGCGCTGGCCCTATTTTTCGAAACCGCGGACCCGTCTGAAGTCGCCCGGCGCTTCCACAACGAAATTTTCGTCGCTCAAATTGAGGTTCCGGTTGGGTAGGCTCCGGGTTTTTTCGGGAACCGACGGTGACAGGTCGGCACGGCGTCAGCCTAATCGTCTAATTGACGTAGTGGCCAGCATGAGAGGCAAAGCAATAGTAGCGGTATCGCTCTTGATCGTCGACCTCTCATTTCTATACCTGCTCACACATGGTCTGTACAGCACATCCGGAGGAATAGGATTTCTATTCTTCTATCCTACGATTCAGATAACTAATGAGTTGGGTCGCACTTTCAATCAGTTGGGTCGAACTGTCGGCGTTATAGGCAGCACCGGTACTCTGGTCGTGATTGCGACCATACAGTTTCTCTTGTTAAGCGCGCTCGCATGGTTGCTTCTTGCCTTATGGCGACTTTCGAAATCAAGAAGATAGTTTCTATTTCCCCTCTACTCGATTCCCATCTGCGCCAGCCGGTATCGTAGCGCGTTGCGGGTCAAGCCCAATAAGCGCGCGGCGTGGCTCTTGTTCCCGTCCGCTCTTTTGAGCGCCTCCCGGATCAGCGACTGCTCGTATTGATCGAGCGTCATGCCCTCCGGCAAAAATCCGTCGGATGCCGCGGTAGAACGCGAACGCCCGATTGACGTATCGATGCGCACGTCGCTCGCCTCGACGCGCGGCCCGGTGGCCAGCAGGATGCTGCGTTCGACGACGTTTTCAAGCTCCCGCACGTTGCCCGGCCAGTGATACGCCATCAGCCGTTCGAGCGCGCTCTCGCTGATTTCGCCGCCGAACTTCTTGGCGAAATGCTCCACCAGATACGGAATATCCTCTTTGCGCTCCCGCAGCGGCGGGATGTTCATGGGGACCACGTTCAGCCGGTAGTAGAGATCCTCCCGAAAGGTGCCCTGTTCGAGCGCCGCGCGCAGATCCACGTTGGTCGCCGCGATCACGCGCACGTCGGTGTGCTGCGTCTTGTTGCTGCCCAGGCGTTCGAATTCCTTATCCTGCAGAACGCGCAGCAGCTTTACCTGAATGGGGCCGGGCACGTCGCCGATCTCATCGAGGAACACGGTGCCTCCGTCGGCCTGCTCGAACTTGCCGGGCTTGGACGTGTTCGCTCCCGTGAACGCTCCCTTTTCGTAGCCGAATAACTCGCTTTCCATCAGGTTTTCCGGGATCGCGGTGCAGTTGATCTTGACGTACGCCTTGTCTTTGCGGGGCGAATGCTGGTGAATCGCGCGCCCAATCATATCCTTGCCGACGCCGCTCTCCCCGGCCAGCAGCACCGTCGCGCGCGTGGGCGCCACGCGCATGACCGTCGCGAAAATGTCCTGCATAGCCGGACTGCGCCCGATGATATTTTCGAAATGGTACTTGTGACCCAGGGCCTCCCGCAGCTCGCGATTTTCGTCGCGCAGCTTGCTGACTTCCAGGGCCTTTTCCACCACCACCGTGAGGTGATCCAGAGAAAACGGCTTGGGCAGAAAATCCACCGCGCCGCGCTTCATCGCCTCCACCGCGTTTTCGACGGTTCCGAACGCCGACATCACGATCACCGGGGTGCGGGAATTCTGCTGCTTCAATTTCTCGAGCAGCTCTAGGCCGTCCATCCCCGGCAGTTTCAGATCCGTCAGCACCAGATCCGCTTCGCCCGCGAGCTTCCAGCCCTCTTCGGCCGTGCCCGCCGCCTGCACGCCGTAACCCGCCGAGGCCAGGTGCAGGCCGATGACGCGCCGGTGCTTCTCTTCGTCCTCGATGACGAGGATGGTTTTCTTAGCCATGGTCACTCTTTCTAATCAAGTCTCGGCAAGCGCAACCCCGCTCGATTACTCTCGCGGCTCGGTACACCGCCGACCCGGCCGTACGTCCGTGCCAAAGATAATGCTTTAAACCGAGCAGGGAGAGTCATCGACTGGGGTTCTTCCCTTTTTTACGTTGGCCATGTCTACTCTCTCTTTAAGGGTAATTGCACGCGGAAGACGCTGCCCTCGCCCGGCGCGCTCTCTACGTCGATGTGCCCGCCGTGTTCGTCCACGATCTTGGCGACGATGGCGAGACCGAAGCCCACGCCGTCCGCCTTGGTGGTGAAGAACGGATTGAAAATATTCTCGAGATTTTTCGGCTCGATGCCGGAGCCTCTGTCGATCACGTCGATCTCCGCCATGGCGTCCCCGTGCAGGTGCGTCTTCACCGTCACGACGCTGCCCCGGGGACTCGCCTGCGCGGCATTGGTCAGCAAATTGACGATCACGCGCTCCATCAGCTCAGCGTCGAAGGCGAGCGGCGGTACATCCGGCGAATAATTCTTGAACACGGTAACGTCCGTGCGTCCCGCGCTCGACTGTTCCCTTTCAAATCGCGCAATCGCGCCGTCGAGCATCGCGGCAAGGTCGCCCTTTTCCAGCTTCAGCCGCTGCGGACGCGCGAAGTCCAGAAATCGCGTGATGAGCGAATTGGTGCGGTCCACTTCCTCGGCGATGTATCCGGCCATTTCCCGCGCCACGGCGTTTTCGGCCGCCACGTTGCGAGCCAGCAGCTCGGCCGAGGTTTTCATGGTGCCCATGGGATTGCGTAGCTCATGGGCGAGGCCCGCCGTCAGTTGGCCCAGCGCGGCCAGGCGCTCGGCCCGCCGCACCTGCGCCTCGGCTTCCTTCAAACTGCGATTGGCCCGCGCGAGCTCCACGGCCGCCGCCTGCGCTTTTTCCGCTTCCTTGCGATTGGCTTGCGCGAGCTCATGCGTCAGGTAGGCCACCACCGGCAGAAAGATCGAGCGCAGCACCAGCTCCAGCACCTGGTCCTCCGGAATGTACTGATCCTCGTTGAGGAACACCAGGAAGGAGAGATAGACGGCGCATGCCGCCAGCGAGACCGCGGCCGTACCCGCGAGGCCGAACGCGGTCGCGCCCGAAATCACGGGCATCAGCAGGATCAGATAGAAGCTGCTGGTGACGCCGCCGCTGTAGCCGATCAGCACGTAGCACAGCCCCAGCTTCAGAACCACCGACGCCAGCGGGCCGATGCGCGGCTCCAGCACCTGCACCACACCGAGCGCCGCGAGCAGCGCAATGACGACGGCGCTGCGTTCCGGGCTGAACACGGCGAGTGCGGAAAACAGCAGCAGCCATACGAAATCCTGCGGCCTGACGAAGCTGCGCCAAGAGGTAGACGGCGCGGGTCCCGCGACCGCGGGAACCGGCTCTGGAGCCCCTGGAGCGGCCCCAGCGTCGTTGGGCGGGTCCGGAAAAACGTCAGGTTTGGCGGGCACGGGACTGGCTGCTATTTTAGCTCGCGGGGACGAAGCCTTTTATAAACAGGGCCCTCTTATAATTGTCATTGCCTCGTCGCCACACCCATGACCTCGACGCCCAGTTCAACCGAAGACGTTTTGCCAGCCAGCCTGTGCGACGCCGTCCTCGCTAGCCTCGGCTTCGCGCGTCCGCCTGCGTCCGACCTCGCGGGACTGCGCGCGATCTACGCGTCTTGGTGCACGCGCGTGCCTTTCGATAACGTCGGCAAAGTGATCGCCCTGCGCACAGACGCCGCGAGCCCGCTGCGCGCGATCCACGCCATAGCGTTCTTCGAGGCCTGGCTTGCCGAGGGCATCGGAGCCACGTGCTGGCCCTCCGCCAACGCGCTCTATACTCTGCTGCGCTCGTTGGGATTCGACGCGCGCCGCGTCGCCGCCCACATGCAGGACGCCGGCCGCTTCAACCACGGCACCGTGATCGTGAACGCGGACCGAGGCGAGTGGCTCACCGATTCCTCCTTGCTCACCGGCATTCCGTTGCCGCTCACTCGCGAGATTTTCATCGCGCCCGACGCGGTGTTTAACTCCGAGGTCGAACTCGATGGCGATACGCACGTCGTGTGGACCCACTGGCCGACGAACGCTGCATACATGCCCTGCCGCGTCTTCGCGGGCGCCGTCACTCACTCCTATTACGTAGAACGCTACGAAGCCACGCGCGAGAGCAGCCCTTTCAACAGCCGCCTCTGCGCCCGCCGGAATCGCGACGGCGAAATGCTGATGCTGTTGGGGAACGTTCGTTTTACGAAATCTGGTCGGGGGATTGAAAGCCGCGATCTATCGAGCGACGAGATCCTGGATTCCCTGCGCCACGAATTTGGTCTGGCGGAGAGTATTCTGGACCGTTGGATCGCAGCCGGCGGCCTGGCTGCCGCATTTGAGGAATACACCGGCCCGTTTTTTCCACCGCCAACGCGCAAGCCTCCGTCGCAACGTTAGAAGCTCGAAAACGGGGACAGACCGCTCTGTCCACTCCGTCCGCTCGCACGTGAAATTAAGAATTGGCGGAAGGGGCTGAGTCCCGAGCGGACGCAAACAACGCGTAGTCTGTCCCCTCTTTCACACTGCGCTACGCTGGATGTTCATGCCTTGGCTCGAAGTGATCGTCCTCGGCCTGGTCCAGGGACTCACCGAATTTCTTCCCATTTCCAGCACCGCGCACCTGGCGCTGATTCCCTGGCTGTTCCACTGGCGGGACCCTGGCCTGGGATTCGATATAGCACTGCACGCGGGAACGCTCGCGGCGATCCTTATCTATTTCTTCCGCGACTGGGTGCAGATCGTCGCCCAAGGCTTCGGAATACGCGTTGAAGGCGACCCCGGGTTGAAACGCAATCCCGTGCTGCTGTGGCTAATGGCCGTGGGAACCCTGCCGGTCGGCCTGTTCGGATATATTTTCAAGGAGCAGGCGGAAACCACCTGGCGCAATCCCAACGTGATCGCTGCCATGTTGATCGCAGTCGGCATTCTTTTATGGATCTGCGACCGGCTTGGCCGCCGCCGGAAGGATGTCGCCGATCTGACGCCGCTCGACGCCATCTACATCGGGCTGGCCCAGGCGTTTTCCATCGTCCCGGGGACTTCCCGCAGCGGCATCACCATCGCCGCCGGATTGTGGCGCAATCTCGACCGCCCTTCCGCCGCTCGCTTCTCGTTCCTGCTCTCGACGCCCGCCATCGCTGCCGCCGCGCTCAAGGATTTCTACGATCTCAACCGGCACCAGGGCGGCATTCCGCACGAGATGCGCCTCCCGTTTCTGGTTGGCATTCTGGTCAGCGGCGTCACCGGCCTCGCCGTGATCCACTACTTCCTGGGGTTCCTGCAACGCCGGTCCTTGAACGTGTTCGTCGCCTACCGTGTCGTTTTTGGCATAATAGTAATCGCTCTGGCTCATTTCTTCGGGTACCCCGGGGGATGAGATATTTAGGACCTACCTCAAACGCCCGCCTCAACGAGGCCTGCGCCGTGGTGTTTCTATTTGCCGGCCTGTTCCTGCTGGTGGGCCTCGCATCCTACCAACCCTTCGATTCCTCGCTGAATACGGTCTCCAGCGCGGCCAAGCCCGTGAACTTGACGGGACAGGTGGGCGCGTACTTCGCGGACTTCTTACTGCAGACCTGGGGCCTGGCGGCGTACTCGATTCCCGCCCTGATCCTGCTGCTGGGATGGAAGTGGATTCAGTCCGCGCCCATCCACGCTCCGTTGGCCAGGATGCTTGGGGCGGCGATGATGATGGCCTCCACCTGCGCCATGCTCGGATTCGCGCCCCACTGGCATCCGATCGCAGGGATCGTTCCCGCCGGTGGATTAGTCGGCTTGGTTCTCGCTGCCACGCTGGTCGCGTCCATGAACGTGACGGGCGCAGTGATGTTCGCCGTCACCTGCTGGATTGTGGGACTCTACTTGATCTCGAAATTCGAGATGGCCCTCCTGGAGCGTTGGGCGGCGAGGCCGTTATCCAAGGTTCATGGCATTTCGCTCCGCTGGCACCGGTGGCGCGAGAGACGCGCGCTGGCCGCCAAAGCCCGTGCCGAGCAACGCGCGCTAAAGACCACGCTGAAGGCTCACCAGGCCATAGCAGCCGCTGCCGCTGCGGCCGCCGGTGCGGAGGCTGCTTCCGAAATCGGCGTGGCCGGAGGCGAATCCATGTGGAAAAAAGCCGCCTTAAAGCGAACCGCGCAGGGAACCAGTGCCGCTCCGCCGTTCGGTTCGGCAGGCACCGAACTTGTGGCCGAAGAGGACATTCCAATTCGCACGCTGGAGTATCCCGCGCCGGAACCGCTGTCGGAAATGTCACCCGAACCCGAATCCGCGGCGGAGGCCATGCGTTTGCGCCACGGGTCGATAGATCGCACTGCGGAACGTAATAACGCGGATCGCTACGTCCGCAAGCAGAGCACGGCGTTCCGCCTTCCGCCCACGGAGCTATTGAACGAGCCGCAGGGCCGCTCCCAGTTCGATAGCGACGAGCTGCGCGACACCGCCGCCCAAATCAAATCCAAGTTCGAGGAGTTCAACGTCCGCGGCTCGGTGACGCAGATCAATCCCGGTCCGGTCGTGACCACTTTCGAATTCAAGCCCGAGGCGGGTGTCAAGTATTCCCGCATCACCACGCTCAGCGAGGATCTGTGCCTGGGCTTGCAGGCCGAATCGATCCTGATCGAGCGCATCCCCGGCAAACCCACGGTCGGCCTGGAAGTTCCCAACTCGCGGCGCGAGGTCATCAGCCTGCGCCAGATCCTGGAATCCGAGGAATTCAACGCCTCGCCCTCGCCGCTCACCGTCGCGCTCGGCAAGGATATCAACGGCCGCATCAAAGTCGCGGCGCTCGACTCCATGCCGCACCTGTTGATCGCCGGCTCGACCGGATCGGGCAAGAGCGTGATGCTCAACTCGCTGATTATGTCGATCCTGTACAAGGCCACGCCGCAGCAGGTCCGCATGATCATGGTGGACCCCAAGCGCCTGGAATTCGGCCTCTACGAAGGCGTTCCGCACCTGCTTACGCCGGTGATCACGGATTCGAAGAAAGCCACCAACGCCCTGCGCAACGCCGTGCTCGAAATGGAGCGGCGCCTGAAGCTACTGGCCTCGCAGGGCGTGCGCAACATCGATCAATACAATCGCAAGGTGCGCCAGCTGGAGGCCCAGCCGCGCAGCCTGTTCGAGGACGAGGATTCGCTCGACGAGCCGCTCGAACAAATTCCCTACGTCATGATCGTCATCGACGAGCTCGCCGACCTGATGATGCTGGAGCGCGCCAACGTCGAGGAGTCCGTCACGCGCCTGGCGCAGATGGCCCGCGCCGTGGGCATGCACCTGGTGCTCGCCACGCAGCGTCCCAGCGTCGATGTCATCACGGGATTGATCAAGGCCAACTTCCCGTCGCGCATCAGCTTCCGCGTCGCGACCCGCGTCGATTCGCGGACGGTGCTCGATGTCATGGGCGCGGAACATCTGCTGGGCAAAGGCGACATGCTGTTTCTGCCGCCGGGCTCCTCGCGCCTGGTGCGCGTTCACGGCTCCTACGTGAGCGAAGCCGAGACCAACGCCGTGGTGAACTTCTGGAAGCAGCAAGCCGAGCCGGAATACGACCAAACCTTCCTGATCGCGCCTCCTTCCGACGAGGAGCTCGACGCCGAGGAGTACGAAGGGCCCGCAGATCCCATGTACCAGGAAGCCGTGCGCGTGGTGTGCGAAATGGGCAAGGCGTCGACGTCCACTCTGCAGCGCCGCCTGCGCCTGGGCTACGGGCGCGCCGCGCGCATCCTCGATCTGATGCAGCGCGACGGCATCATCGGCCCTCCCGACGGCAGCCGCCCGCGCGAGGTCCTCAAACGGCCGGACTGGCTGGAAGAGATCGAGAATCAACTAAAATAGATTTGATGTTGCTTCGAACGTTGTTCCTCTGTGTGTGCCTCGGCAGTTTTGCCCCGGCCGCTTTGCCGCCCGGTTTCCCTCTGGCGGACGTGCCCATTTCCACGGCCCCCGGCAAACCGAAGATCGACCTGAAGCGGTATCGTGGAAAGCCCGTAATCCTGCTGATGATCTCGCTGACCTGCGGGCACTGCGTCAACGCGGCGCAGGTTATGAACGACATTCAGAAGGAGTACCGCCCGCGCGGCTTGCAGGTAGTCGGCGTGGCCGGCGGCACCAACGCCAATACCAATGCGGGCGGGTGGGGCGCGCATTTTGCACCGGAGTTTCCGTTCGGGTATTTGGAAAAGGACGACTTCCTGAAACTGGCCGGGCTGCCACCCGACGCCCGCCCTTTCGTTCCCGTAGTGTTGTTTATCGACCCCCAGGGCATGGTCCGCCTGCGCCTGTTCGGCAACGACAAACAGATGAAAAACACCAGCGACGCCCTCACCGGCGCCACGAAGGAACTGATGGCAGAGGTGATGCCGTTGGTCCACAAGTAAACCCTCAACTCGCCAGCCGCGCGAACCCTGGCGGTCCGGTCGCGAACGCGAACCCGGCGTCCTTGGCGGCCCGCTGAATCCGCTCGACGACCGCCGCTTGAAACGCCGCGTCATGCCAGGATTCGTAACCATGGGCCCGGCTGATGCGTAGCGCTGCGTCTCGGGTGGTGGCTCCTCTGGATTTCACGCTGCGCACGTGCAGCGGATCGCCGATCAGGTCGCGCCGGCTGGCCTCGATCGCGATGCGCGCGAGTTCCTCCGGGTCGCACGGAAGTAGCGGAGCAAACGTCGCGTAGGTTTCGATGCCCGCGTTGCAAAGCACCCCGATCGCGTCGATCCTTTCCGGGATCGGCGCGCACAGCGGCTCGTAAAGTCTGCGAACATCTTCCCGATTGGTGGTGATCGAAAAACTCACGCGTAGCGTGGTGCGCTTCGCCAGCGATTGTAACCTGGCGATATCGCGCAATACCAGCGGCCCGCGCGTTTGCAGCACGAACACGCGTGGCGGATGCTCGATCAGCGCGTCGAGAATTCCCGGCATCAACCGAGCTTTCGCCTCGACGGGCTGGTAGGGATCTACCAGAGGTGAACAATAAATGCGCTGCGTCGCGCGCGCGTCGCGCCCCACTAATTCGGCGGCGTTCGATTTGATGGTCGTGAATTGCCCCCATCGCCGCCAGTCTTCCGGCTGCAGCCCGCCCCGCACGCGCATCGTCGGAACGTAGCAGTACGTGCACGCGAAGGTGCAATTGCGCGCGGGAGTGAGAGAATGAGTAAATCCCGCCTCGGCGATGAATCCGGAGGTGGGACTCAGGATCGTGCGCGCTTCGGCATAGCGGATCTGGCGGGACACACTCCATTATGAGCGTGGAGCGGGTTCTAGCCGTATTCCGTGGCCGATTTCGTCTCCACCAGCTTCCTCACTTCCCCGATAAACTGCTCGAGCGGCTGCGCGCCCATATCGGCGTGCTTGCGGTGGCGCACCGCGACCGTTCCCGCCTCCGCCTCGCGCTCGCCCAGCACCAGCATGTACGGAACCTTCTGCATCTGCGCGTCGCGAATTTTGAGATTTACTTTTTCTTTGCGATCGTCCAGATGCGCTCTCAACCCGGCTGCCTCGAGCCTCGCCTGCACCTTCTTGGCGTAGTCGAGCTGGCGGTCGGTGATCGGCATCACTACGGTCTGCACTGGCGCGAGCCATAGCGGGAACGCCCCTCCATAGTGCTCGATCAGGATCCCGAAGAAGCGCTCGACGCTGCCGTACAGCGCGCGATGCACCATCAGCGGCTGGTGCCTCTTGCCGTCCTCGCCGACGTATTCCATCTCGAAGCGGCGCGGCAGGTTGAAATCGAACTGCACTGTGGAAAGCTGCCACTTGCGGCCCAGCGCGTCCACCAGTTTCATGTCGATTTTCGGCCCATAGAACGCGGCTTCATCAGGGATTACGGGCGCCTTGACGCCGACGCGTTCCAAGGCCCGGCTTAGAGCATTCTCGGCAAGAGCCCACTGTTCCGCCGTTCCTAGGTATTTGTCGCTTTTTCCTCCATCCCACGTTGAAAGCTCCGCTTCGTACTGATCGAAGCCGAACGTTTTCAAGACGTCGATGGCAAACTCCAAACAGTTCACCACCTCGTTTTCGATCTGACCCGGCGTGCAGAAGATGTGCGCGTCGTCCTGCGTGAATCCGCGGACGCGCAGCAACCCGTGCATCACGCCGGACTTCTCGTAGCGGTACACCGTGCCGAGCTCCCCTAACCGCACAGGCAGCTCGCGATAGCTGCGCAGCTTGTCGCGATAAATCAAGATGTGACCCGGGCAGTTCATGGGCTTCAGCCGATACTCAGCGTCGTCGAGTTCCATCCCCGCGAACATGTTTTCCGCGTAATTCTTCAAGTGGCCCGACGTGTGCCACAGATCCGCGCGCATCACGTGCGGCGTGTACACCAGCGCGTAACCGCGTTTTAGATATTGATCGCGCATCCAATCCTCTATGATCTTGCGCACGATACCGCCCTTGGGGTGGAAGAAAATCAGCCCCGGCCCGGCCAGCTCCTGAATGCTGAACAGGTCCAGCTCCTGCCCCAGCTTGCGATGATCGCGCTTCTTCGCTTCTTCGAGCCGCGCCAGGTACTCGTCCTGCTCCTTTTTCGAAAACCACGCCGTGCCGTAGATGCGTTGCAGCTGCGCGTTGTGCTCGTCGCCCTTCCAGTACGCGCCCGCGATCGAAAGCAACTTGAACGCCTTGATCTTCTTCGTCGACGGAATGTGCGGGCCGCGGCAGAAATCGATGAAGTGCGGCCCCAGGGTGTATTCGGAAAAAACGTCGCCCGCCCGCTCCGCGATCAGCTCGATCTTCATAGGCTGATCGGCGTACAGCTTCAACCCCTCTTCCTTGGCCGTGTACTTGCGTTCGTAAGGCAAATCGCGCGCCTGGATCTCCCACATTTTTCGCTCGATCTTTTCCAGATCCTCCGGCGTGAACGCGGCCGGCCTCTGGAAATCGTAATAGAACCCGTTTTCGATAGGCGGGCCGATTCCGAGCTTGGTCTCCGGGAACAGTTCGAGCACGGCGGCCGCGAGCAGATGCGCAGTCGAGTGCCGGTAAACTTCGAGCGCCTCGGGATTCCGCGTCGTCAGAATCTGCAGCGAGGCGTCGCCCTCGAAAGGCCGCGTCAAATCCCAAAACGCTCCGTCCACCTTGGCGACGATGGCGTCGTCGGCGAGGCGCGCGCCGATGGAGCGGGCGATATCGATGGGTGCGGTGCCTTGCGGAACCGGCTTTACGCTCCCGTCGGGAAGCGTGACATTGATCTCACTCATCGGATTTCACACATGGAAATTCACTCATGCTTATGTTTCAGGTTAGCAAACAACATCTTGCGGGCTATTTTCAGGGGCCCGGACGGAGTAGCCGCCATATTCGAGCCCATGCCGGCCTCGATGACCTGTGCCGGTGAATTTTCAAAAGGCTAATCCATTTTCTGGATTCACGTGAGGTGCCGATTTTTGATGTGCCGAAATCCGTTTCTAGGGGCCTAGCGGGCCCGTAGACGCATCGTTGCCGGACCCCTACCCAGAGGTCCTCCGACGCCTAAAGGAGGGCTTAGAACGCGCTACAACGCGATTTTTTTGACGCGTTTTTCGCCAAACTTCATGTGGCTGATTTTCGAAGGCTTGCGCGAAAATCCGCGCTCCCTTTTGCACACCCCGATTTTGCGATTCTGGGGAGTAGCCGAACTTCACTTGGCTGGAATCGGCTTCGTGTAGCGTTTGTTGCTCAGGCTGGTGGGATGCGTGTCCGCGCGATGGCACGTGTAGCAGGTCACCGCCAGCGGCCCTTCCGGGAAGATGCCGGTGCCGGGGAAATTCGTATTAATCTGCCGCACCAATTGGATCATCTTGCGGGCGAACTCCTTTCTCGGGTTCGTGTCCTCCGCGAAGTGCCCCGGGCCGGCGTGGCAGTAACCGCAATCGACGTTCAAAGCGTCGCGAAAATCCTCCATGACCGACCCCTCGCCGTGCACCGAGGTCCCCGGCGGCAGCACCTTGAGATTGGTCGCTGGGTCGTTGGGTGGAATGTTCCCCGCCGCGTCGCCCCGGTTGAGGAATTGGATAGGCGCCTTGGTCTCCGGCTTCACGGTGCCGCGATGGCAGGTGCTGCAATCCACCTCGTGGTATCCGCGCGGAAACACGCCGCCCGTCGAAGGGAAGAACGATTCCACCTGGCGCACCATGGCGATCATTTTGCGCGCGGTATCCTTGCGCGCGTTCGCGTCGCTCGCAAAATCGCCGGGCACGTGGCAGTAGTTGCACTGCACGCCGAGCGCTTCGTTGAAACCCTGCATGGCGTCGATCAGAGTGTCGTCGGCGGCCAGGATCTTCAGATTGCGGGGAGGCGCCACAACGCGACCGGGCGGAACGGAGGCCTGCTGGGCAACGAGCGGCAGCGATACGAAAAAGAAAACGGTGAGGCGTTGCATACCGGCACAATTATACGGCACGGAGCAGAGCGATTCGCAAGGCTAAAGGCACATGTTACAGGCACGAGACCCGGTACGCCACGCGTTTGCGCAGAAAATTGGTCCGGCGATCGGGAGGCAGCGCCAGCCACCGGCGGATCTGGTCCCGCAAGGCCAGCTCACTTTCCTTCTTGAGAGCTTCCAGTTTTGCTTTTCTTGTTATGCGTTTCTTCATCGTGGGGTTTTTCTAGGATTGCGACCTCCGCCGGGCAGCCTGGCGATGCGAAAAAGAACCGGCCGGGCCTCCATGTCTTATTCTCGGGTTTCCCGGCCTAAAAGACAAAGTGTCCGCGAACTTGCGTTGTGGTAGCGTCACTTCAGCCCGGCCTGCCAGGGCCGTTCCATTTTTTGGCCGCAGGGACGTGGGGACCGCTCAACTGTGTTCAATGTGCTGGCGACGAGATGGAACGGTCCCAGTTCAGCACCACCGTCATGGGAACCGTTTTTTCGGCGCGCGCGCTGAGGGCGATCAGGAAGCGCCGGCCGTCGTTGGCGACCGCGTAACTGCGCCGGCTCATTCTATCCGTATTCGCGGGAAAAGAGAAAAGAGATTTTGGTACGCCCGCCTCAAATATTGCGCCGGATTTCACCTGCACGGCCATCAGGTTCCCGTCCGCCGACCGATAGAACAACTCGCCGCCGTCGGTTCGCCAGGTGGGCTCCGTGCCGCCGCCCGTGGAAATCTGAAACTTCGTGCCCGACAGCGGAAACGCCTGCACATAGACTTCGTTGCGGCTCGACTCGTCCGACACATATGCGACCCACAGTCCGTCGGGAGAGAATGCGCCGTCCTGCTCGTTAAACGGCGTCTGCAAGTACGGGAACGGCTTTCGATCGCCAAACTGTGGAGCAACCCACAGGTCCAAACCCGTCTTCGGACCCGGCATTACGTACATAATGAAGCGCCCATCCCGCGACCAGCTCGTCCCCCAGCCATTGGGCGTGCCAAGCTTGATGAGCGCTTCTTCCTGCCCGGCACCCGTCGCCGCCCTGATGTACAAGTCATACGCGCCGGACCGGTTGTTTGGATATAGGACTCGAAGTCCGTCGGGCGACCACAGGGGGTTATTATCATTGGCGGGATCGAAGGTCAAACGTGAGGTCACGCCTCGCGCCGTGTCTATCACCCAGACATCCTGGTTGGACCGACTATCTACCCGGTCGAAGACAATCCTTTTCTCATCCAGAGCCAGCCGGAAGTTGTTATATACGCCCGGCGGGCTGGCCGTGCTGACAACTTTCCCCGAACGGTCGGTCCAGGTAAGCTGAAATTCTCCCCCAGCGCCGCCCGAAGTGTAGGCCAGAACGCCGTTCTGGGAGACCGAGAACTGGTACTGGTCATTGGCGAACGCCGAAGAATCGATCTGCTCGGCGACGGGAACCGCGTCGCCCGTCGTCTTCATCTTGCCGGCATCGAAGGGCTGAGCCATGAGAGTCCGGTCGCGCACGAAAAGCAGGTAACCGGGTGGAGCGTACAGCGCCATGGAATTTGCGGCTAGGACACGCTGCCGGTTTTTTGCATCGCTCTTGGAATCGACATCCGCGACATAGATCGCGTTCTTGTCCGCGGCGCCAGCAGTGACCGAATACAGGAAGTGGCGGCCGTCCGGCAGGAACCACGGGAAGCGATCAGTTCCCTCCCCGGACGCCCGGTCGACCTCGGTCACCGGCGTTGCGGTCCCGCCCGCGGCCGGAACGCGAAAGATTCCATTATTGCCATTGTTGGGGACAAACAGGAGGTCACCGTTTCCTCCCCAAGACCCGCCGCGCGGACGGAGGCCGGGGACATCGCACAACGTTAGCGCCGGACCGCCGGCCACTTCGATCTTCTTCAGTTTCCCGTCCGCGAAAAACGCGATGGCGCGGCTGTCCGGTGACCAGAATGGGTCGTACGCGTCCTCGGTTCCAGCGAGGGCCCGGGCGACGAGAGAGTCCAGATCGCGCAACCAGAGCTGATCTTTGCCATCGGTCGTGGCCACGAAAGCCAGGTGACGTCCGTCCGGCGACACGGCGCGGATGCTGTTTCCAACCAGCGTCGCTTTCTCGGGAGGCAGCACGGAGACTTTGATCACGCGCGGCGGCTCTTCGCGCACATGCCGGTAGGACACGAACCCCAGCGCGAGCGCCACGGCGGCGAGCAACCCCGCGGCTGCCATCCAAACAACGGGCTTGCGGCTGGCGGTCTGAGAGACAGCCGCAGGCCGGGAGCCTGCCCCACTCTCCAGCAGCCGTTTCGCATCCCCGATATCCCGCAACCGCTGCTTGGGATCCTTTTGCAAACACTCTTCCAGCAGGTGCCGGGCCTCTCGCGGCACCTTCGCCAAGTCCGGCTGCTTGTGGATGACGGCGGCTAAAGTCTCGGCCGCGTCTTCCCCAGTGAACAGCCGCTCGCCGGTGAGCAATTCGTACAGCACCACTCCGAAGCTCCATGTATCGGCGCGCTTGTCCACCTGCTTGCCGCGAGCCTGCTCGGGACTCATATAACCGGCGGTTCCCAGGATGACGCCGATTTCGGTGGCGCCCATTGTGAGGGTCGGCGAGTTCTCCGGGCTCGCCGACGGTTCCCTCTGATTCGTGAACGCCTTCGCCAATCCGAAGTCCAAGAGCTTGACCACGCCTTCCGGCGTGATCATGATATTGGCCGGCTTCAGGTCGCGATGGACGATACCCTTGTCGTGCGCGTATTCGAGCGCTGAAGCGATCTGCGTCGCGATCTTCCAGGCATCGTCGAAGGGCAGAGGACCCTTCGGCGAAGCGCCTTCCACGAATTCCATCACCAGCGCGCGGTCTTCTACTCCGTAGATCGCCGCAATATTGGGATGGTTCAGGGATGCCAGCACTTCGGCTTCGCGCTGGAAGCGCGCCATGCGCTCGGGATCGCGCGCGAAGGCCTCCGGGAGCACCTTCAGCGCCACGTCGCGCTTCAGCTTGGTGTCGTGTGCGCGATACACCTCGCCCATGCCTCCGGCGCCAATCTTCCCGGCGATGAGATAAGGCCCGAGTTGCTCGCCCGCGTTCAGAACCGCCGCCTCCGCTTCCCACGAGTATATAGGACAAAATGAGCTGAATCCGCCAGGACCCTGCGGCATCCGATAGAATAATCACTAGGTCCAATCCGTGACGCCCTCCTCCAATACGGCGCCCGTTTCCGCACCGGCCCCCGCACCTTCCGACGAAGGCAACTTGGTGGCGCAAGCGCAGGCCGGCAACGCGCAGGCCTTCGCGGAGCTGGTGAAGCGCTACGAGCGCAAGATCTACCGCATCGCCAAGAACATCACCCAGAACGACGAGGACGCCGAGGACGTGCTACAGGACGCGTTTCTCAAGGCCTACGAGCACTTAAGCGGATTCCAGGGCCACTCCAGGTTCTACACCTGGATCGTGCGGATTGCCGTCAACGAAGCCCTGATGAAGCTGCGCAAGCGCAAGGGCGACCGCTTCGTTTCCCTCGACGAGCCCATCGACACAGGCGAAGAAGAGGTGAAACGGGAAGTGGCCGTGTGGGAAGGTAATCCCGAAGAGCAATACTCCAAAGAAGAGTTGCAGCGCATTCTCAACGAGGCGGTCGAGACCCTGAAACCGGATTTCCGCACCGTCTTCACATTGCGCGACATCGAAGAATTGAGCACGGAAGAGACCGCCGAAGCACTGGGGATTTCGATTCCCGCCGTCAAGAGCAGATTGCTGCGAGCCCGCCTGGCGCTGCGGGAAAAACTGACCCGCCAGTTTAAGCGGAAAGGGGAAGACGTTTTTGCTTACTTGTAAACAATTCCTGCAAGAGCTGAACGACTACCTCGACCCCAACGTCGACCCGGTAACCAAGGTGCATCTGGAAGCGCACGTGTGCGAGTGTCCCAACTGCTTCGTCATCGTGGACACCACGCGCAAGACGCTGCAGGTGTACCGCGGCATCGAGCCCCAAGAGATCCCGGAAGACGTAAAGTCGAGGTTGTGGAAAGCTCTTGAGCGCAAGATGGCGGCCGAGAGCTAGGTCTCAAGAAACCGGCTCCCGCGTCATCGAGGATTGGCCCGGATGCCCATCGGGAGAGGCGCCCTGTGAAGCAGCCGGGGCAAGACTTCCCCACGAGACTCGTAAGCTGTTTATCGTTAGTAAGATACAGCCATAAACGTCTCAGAAATAGCTTTACTTGCCGGCCGGAGATTATCTTCGTGCAGCCCGGCCAACATGCGGATAGAATGAAGGTGCCACTTTGATGCCGGCTCAACTCGACTTATCCAAACTGAGCGTGCGCCAGTTCGCGGAACGCTTCCGCGGCGAAATGATCCCGCTCAGCAACACTTTTTCCTACTTCTGCGCGTCCGTCCCGATGTCGGAGGAGGACCTTAAGGAATACCTGGAGGAACCCATCGCCGCGCTGCCTGCCGCGGTAGCCGGTGCGCTGCCGAAGATTTCGATCTTCCTGGTTCCGTACCTGGAGCGCGCCGACGCGCACGAGAAGAAGAAGGCCACCGTAGCCGTCTCCACGGCCGATTATGTTTCCATCGAGCGGCCTCCCGACGAGCGTTTGTCCACTTCCACGCAGTTGAAGCTGGGCGAGGAGACCGTGCTGGCGTTCGCCCTGAAGGATCAGGAGGTCGCCGAGTATCATTACCGGCTGTTCCATTGGTTAGCGGCTCTGATGGCCGACCGCCGCGGCGACGACGTCGAAAATAGCTACGGGCGGCTGCTACGCGAGGAACTCAGCGCGGATGTTCACGGCGAGGTCGACGAGCCGAGCTGGCGTCTGAAGCAGAGTCTGCGGCGCTCCAGCGGCGCGCGGGTGGGGCAGCGCGGCAAGGTGTTTAGCGAGTACGCGCGGCAATCCTTCGTGGATACGCTGACGCTGTACCTGCATGGAATCTGCTGCGACATCGACGTGGATACGGGCCCGCGCCAGCTCCCCAGCCGCTATATGCGCAGGCGCCTGATGCTGCTGGAGGAGTTGTTCCCTCCGCCCAAGGGATACGCGGTCTTCCCGGAGCAGCTGGAGTCCTAGGCATTCCGACGTGTGCGGCATCGCCGGATTTACACACACTCGCCGGCCCGCCGACGCATCCCGCATCTGGACCGTCACGCGCGCGCTGACCCATCGCGGACCGGATAAACAGGACGTATGGGAATCGGCGCACATCTCGCTCGGCGCGGTGCGCCTGAGGATCATCGATCTGGAGCATGGCGACCAACCGATGTTTAGTAACGTGCTCCGCCCCGACGACGGCACGGTTCTGGTCTTCAACGGCGAGGTCTACAATCACGCCGAGCTGCGCCGCGAACTGGAGGCCCTGGGCCATCGCTTCGAAACGCGCTGCGATACCGAGGTGGTGCTGCACGCGTTCCTCGAATGGGACGTCGCGGCGTTCAAGCGGCTGCGCGGAATGTTCGGCGCGGCGTTCTGGAACGAGTCGCGCAGACGGCTGGTGCTGGCGCGCGACCGTCTGGGAATCAAGCCGCTGTACTACAGCCGCCGCGAGGGCGAAGTGTACTTCGGCTCGGAGATGAAGGCGATTCTGCTGCATCCCGAGATTCCGCGGCACGTGAATCCCTCGGCGTTGGACCGTTATCTCGCGCTCAACTACATTCCCGGCACCGAGACGATGGTCGCGGGGATCGAAAAGCTCGCGCCGGGTTGCTGGCTGGAATGGCAGGACGGCTCTGTGGCAGTGGAGCGTTACTGGGAGCTCCAATTCCATCCCGATGCGCGCTGGGACCTGCCGTCGGCGACCCGGGAGCTGGATCGCCTGCTGCGCGAATCCGTGCGCGAGCATCTGATCTCCGACGCACCGCTTGGCGTGTGGTCCAGCGGAGGCCTCGATTCGTCCACGATTCTGCATTACGCCGTCGAAGAATCGGCATCGCGATTAAAGACATTTTCCGTTTCGTTCCGCGGCCGCAGTTTCGACGAAACTCCCTACTTCCGGGAGGTCGCCAAGCACTACGGGACCGAGCATCACGAGTTCGATCTAAATCCCGAAGCCGATCTGCAGTCTGCCATCGAGGAATTCGCAACCTATTCGGACGAGCCCAGCGCCGATGCGGGGGCCCTGCCGGTGTGGTTTCTTTCGAAAATGTGCCGCCGGGACGTGACCGTGGCGCTCTCCGGCGACGGGGCGGATGAGTTGTTCGGCGGATACCAAACCTATCTGGCGGATCGTTACGCGCGACGCCTCCGCGCGCTTCCCTATGGCATTCGAGCCTGGGCTGCCCGCGCCGCGCACCTGCTGCCGGTTTCAGACGAAAAGATTGGGCTGGATTACAAGATCACGCGCATGCTGGAGGGTTCGCTGCTGGATCCGGTGGACGCGCATATGTATTGGAATGGAACATTCGGCGAG
This sequence comes from Bryobacteraceae bacterium, assembly GCA_035934795.1. Classification (GTDB taxonomy): domain Bacteria; phylum Acidobacteriota; class Terriglobia; order Bryobacterales; family Bryobacteraceae; genus Palsa-187. The sequence continues at coordinate 192,726 of DASYXM010000083.1, forward strand.
CGCGCGAGACGGGAGCTGCTGGCGAATCCCGAGTGGTGCGCCGAGCCCTTAACGCTGCCGGGCACGGGCGTCGGCTGCTTGAACCAGTTCCTGTGGCTCGATCAGGTCTGCTACCTGCCCGACGATATTCTGAACAAATGCGACCGCATGAGCATGGCGCACTCGCTCGAAGTGCGTCCGCCCTTTCTGGATCACCGCATCGCGGAATTCGCCGCGCGGCTGCCGGAGGGCTTGAAAATCCACGGCACGCAGCTAAAATTCGTCCTGCGGGAGCTGATGCGCGGCAAACTCCCCGCGGCGGTTCTGAAGCGCGGCAAGGAAGGCTTCGACATCCCCGCGCATCACTGGCTGCGGACCACGTTGCGTCCGTTGCTCACCGAAACACTGAGCGAAAAAAACGTGCGCGCGTCGGGGTTGTTTTCATGGGATGCGGTCGAGGGAATCGTGCGTTCGCACGTGGAACGGCGGGCCAATTTCGGCTATCACTTGTGGGGGCTCCTGGTCCTGTTCCTGTGGATGAAGCGATGGCAAATCGAGCCGCCGTCCCCGGAACCGGGGAAGCGGGAGCCCCGCGCCGCCAGCGCCGTGACGCCCTGACCCAAGCATTTCGGTACCGCCTGACAGGCAGCACCAGGCATTCAACCGGACGACTCGCGGAAAGTTTATGCTAGATGATCAGTACTACACGTTCTCGTCACTCGTGTATTACGGTTTCGCCGATCTGGGCTGAATCCCGAGCATTACTACTTTACTTGCGTCGAAAGGCCGTGGGAGGAACGGCTGGTGTGACTGGTGGCCGCGAGCGATTCACGTATTGGCCGGAGCGGCGGAAATCGTCGTTCCCCACAAGTTACCGTCCCCCGAAGAAGATCCATGCGCATCGCGATTGATGCGACGCCGGCGCTAGTGCGCAGCGCGGGCGTCAAAAACTACATTCATCATTGGGTCCGTCATCTGCGCGAGCAGGCGCACGGCGGCGAGATCCGCGTTTTCCCGTTCCTGGACCGCCTGGGCGAGCTGAATCACGAGTCGTCACCGCTCGGCGCGTGGGGGACGGCGGAAAGGCTCGCCTTCGTGCATTCGTTACGATTTTTCGGACCAGCGATGCTCGACCGCGCGATCGGCGACGCCGAAGTTTTCCACGCGTCCAATCTGGTGCGCGCCGCGCCGCGCCACGCCAAACTCACTGCGACGCTGCACGACCTGACGTCCTGGCTGGTGCCCGATCTCAACACGCAGTCCAGCGCCGAAGCCGACTTTCAATTCGCCGAGCGCATCGTGAGTCGCGCCGACGGGCTCATCGCCGTTTCCGAAAACACCCGGCAGGACGCGATCAAGCTGCTGGGCGTCGCGCCGGAGAAAATCACGACGATTCATTCCGGAGTGGCTCCCGAATATTTCGACGCCGCCCCGCGCAAACGCGATCGGCCGTACCTGCTCAGCGTCGGCACCATCGAGCCGCGCAAAAATTACGACACCTTGCTGGACGCCTGGCAACAAGTGCGGGCCGCATTGCGTAAGGAGTTCGACCTGGTGATCGCGGGACCGCGCGGCTGGGCGCCGGAACACACGTTCGCGCGCGTGCGTTCCGAGGCGATCTACCTCGGCTACGTCCCGGAGCCCGAGATGCCCGGGCTGTTCGCCGGCGCGACGTTATTCCTCTATCCGTCCCTGTACGAAGGCTTTGGATTCCCCGTGGCGCAGGCGCTCGCGGCGCGCGTGCCGGTGATCACTTCGAACACGTCCGCGCTCCCCGAGATCGCGCGGGATGGAGCGGCGCTGGTCGATCCGACGGACACCGAGGCGCTCACGGCGGCCATCGAACGGCTGCTCGATTCCCCTGCGGAGCGGGCGAAACTGGCCGGTTACGGGCGCGCCAGCGCGGAGCGGTTCCGCTGGGAGAAATGCGCTGAGCAATCGCTCGCGTTTTTCCGGCGCGTTATTTCACGCTGAAATCCCAGATCTTGGGATTCATTTTGCCTTCGGTGTACTGGATCAGCGCGTATTCGCCCGGCTCGAGCGGCTTCTCCGGCCAGATTTTGTACAGCAAATCCGCCTCTTGCTTTTTGAAAGTCGGAACAATCTGCACCTGCTCATCGACGATGCGCTCCCCCTGCGCCGTAACAATACTGAGGCTCTCCACGAGGCGGGAGTCCTTCTTGGGCGTCAGTTTCGCGATACCGAAGCGTTCCTCCTCGGACAGGCGAAAGTAGAATTGCGGCTCGCGGCCATCCACTTTATTCGGCGCTACCGTTCCATCGAGCTCGATGGTGGACTTTCCCGGCAGCGGCAGAGGCGACAGAATCTTCAGCACGCTGCGTTTGGTATCCTTCGCGATCTTCGGCTCGGCCATCTCGATCGGTTCGAGCTTGGCGCCGTGGATGTAATAAATTCCCGGCTCGACCGGGACCCGTTCGACTTCCTCCCGCGCGGCGCGAACGGCGGCGTCTTCCTCGGCTTGCACCTTGGCGTCCTCTACGATCACGGCCTGCTGCTCGGCGGCTTCCTTTTTCGTGCGATCCAGATCCACGAGCTCCAGCGGAATCTCTTCCCAATCGCCGCGCTCGGTCGAGTAATAGCGCACGCGATCCTGCTGGACCTGATATTCGCGTACCAGCTGGTAATCGCCGTCCTTGAGATACAGGCGCTGGGTCGCCGCGAACACAGTGGCGGCAAAAAGGACCAAAGTTACGGCGAGACGAAACATCCAACCTCTATTATGGATATTAAGACCCCATGCCGGAAGCCCCCTACGACCACGATCGCATCGAACTCAAATGGCAGGAGCGCTGGCAGGCCGATCCGGCGCTGTATCGGGCCACCGGAAGCGAAGCCGCGACGAAATACTACGTCGTGGAGATGTTCCCGTACCCGAGCGGCCGCCTGCACATGGGCCACGTGCGGAATTACTCGATCGGCGACGCGCTGGCCCGCTATATGTGGATGCGCGGCTACAACGTGCTGCATCCCATCGGCTGGGACGCCTTCGGATTGCCGGCTGAAAACGCGGCTATCAAGGGCAACATGCATCCGCAGGATTGGACGCGCGCTCAGATCGCCGAGATGAAGCGGCAGATGCACCGCATGGGTTTCTCCTACGATTGGGATCTGGAAATCGCCACGTGCGATCCCGAATACTACCGCTGGAACCAGTGGTTCTTTCTCAAGATGTACGAGCGCGGCCTGGCGTACCGCAAGAAGGCGATGGTCAACTGGTGCCCGGAATGCGCGACGGTGCTGGCGAATGAGCAAGTGATCGACGGCTGCTGCTGGCGTCACGAAACCACGCCGGTGGAGCAGCGCGCGCTCGAACAGTGGTTCTGGAAAATCACCGCGTATGCCGACGAGCTCCTGCGCGACACTTACGAGAGACTCGAAGGCGGTTGGCCGGAGCGCGTGCTTTCCATGCAGCGCAACTGGATCGGCCGCAGCGAGGGTTCCGAAATCGATTTCGGGATTGAGGGGGCGAACGAAAAAATCCGAGTTTTCACGACCCGCGTCGACACCATCTACGGAGCGACCTGCGTGATTCTGGCTCCCGAGCATCCCATCGCGCAGGCGTTGCTCGACGAAGAGGGCCGGGCGAAAGCCAAACACCTGATCGATGCGCGTAAGCAGCAAGGCCCCGGCGATCTGATCAAGGACGGAGCCTTCACCGGCTACCACGCCATCAATCCCTACAGCGGCGAAAAGATCCCCATCTGGATCGGCAATTTTGTGCTGATGGATTACGGCACCGGCGCGATCATGGCGGTTCCCGCGCACGACGATCGCGATTTCGATTTCTGCAAAACGTTCGGGATTCCCATCCGTTCGGTGATCCGACCCGTGGATGGCGTGCTCGACAAGAAACCGCAAGCCGCGTTTACCGACGATGGCGTCACCGAGAATACCGGCGTGTTTTCTGGACTTCCCAGCGAGGAAGCCCGCCACCGGATGAATCAATACGCCGAACAGAAGGGTTTCGGCAAAGCGGCCATCACATTTCGCATCAAGGATTGGGGCATTTCACGGCAGCGTTATTGGGGGACGCCGATTCCGATGATGCATTGCCCGAAATGCGGCACGGTTGCGGTTCCCGAAAAGGACCTGCCGGTGACGCTACCCTACAACGTGAAGTTTACCGGCCAGGGCCGCTCGCCGCTGGCGGAAGTGCCCGAGTTCATGAACGTGAAGTGTCCCCGGTGCGGTGGCGACGCGCAGCGCGAGAGCGACACCATGGACACGTTCGTCGATTCGTCGTGGTATTTCTACCGCTATTGCGATCCGCACAACGATCGCGCGCCATTCGATTCCGCGGCGGTGAAAAAATGGTTCCCCATCGACCAGTACATCGGCGGCGTCACGCACGCGATTCTGCATCTGATCTACTCGCGCTTCTTCACCAAGGTGATGCGCGACCTCGGCCTGATCGAAAATTCCGAGCCGGCGCAGAACCTGTTCACGCAGGGAATGGTGCTGGGCCACGACGGCACCGCGATGTCGAAATCCAAAGGCAATGTGGTCGATCCCGAGGAAATGGTCGAGAAGTACGGCGCCGATACGTGCCGGCTGTTCGTATTGTTCGCCGCGCCTCCCGAAAAAGACATGCCGTGGATCGAAGCGAGCGTCGGCGGACAGCGCCGGTTTTTGGAGCGCGTGTGGCGATTCGTGACGCGCAATATGGATCGCGCGGCGACGGGAGATGCGGCGGCGGATAAAAGAGCTCTCCGCAAGCTGCATCAGACGATTCGCAAGGTCACCGAGGATTTCAACAATCGCTGGCACTTCAACACGTCCATCGCGGCGCTGATGGAGCTGATCAACACGCTGTACGAAGAGGAAGCGGCGCTATCGCCCGCGGCGCTCGATCAGATCCTGCCGGATTTGACCCTATTGCTCGCACCATTCGCGCCGTTCATCGCCGAAGAGCTGTGGGCACAGCTTGGCCGAACCGGTCCGGTGTTCCGCCAGCCATGGCCCGCGTGGAAAGATGAGCTCGCCAAGGAGGACCTGCTCGAGATTCCCGTGCAGGTCAACGGCAAGCTACGCACGCGCATTCAGGTCCCGGTCGGAACTTCCCAGGCAGAACTGGAATCGCTCGTGCTGGCCGATCCGAAGGTTCAGTCTTCCATCGCAGGCAGGACCGTGGCGAAAGTGATTGTCGTGGCCGATAAATTGGTAAACATCGTGGTACGTTGACGTTATGCCCACTGGGACGCTGATTTCCGTAGAAGAGTATCTGGCGACGAGCTATCGGCCGGATTGCGACTACGTGGACGGTCAGCTCTCAGGACCCACGACCCTGTCCTCGAACTGTCCTTGGCCGAAGTTTTCCAAGTAGAATAGTCAGCGTGTTCGAGCGCTACACCGAGAAAGCCCGGCGCGTGATCTTCTTCGCTCGCTACGAGGCGTCGAATTTCGGCAGCCCCCACATCGAAACGGAACATCTGCTACTCGGCTTGCTTCGCGAAGACAAAGCGCTCTCCAACCGCTTCCTGCGTTCCGGTGCGGCGGTAGATACCATCCGCAAGCAGATTGAAGCGCACACGACGCGACGCGACAAGATTTCGACGTCGGTCGATTTGCCCCTCAGCCACGAGAGCAAACGTGTGCTCGCGTATGGCGCCGAGGAAGCCGAACGCCTGAGACACGAATACATTGAAACCATGCACCTGCTGCTCGGACTGCTGCGCGAGGAGCGGGGCTTTGCGGCCGAGCTTCTGCGTGAGCGGGGCCTTTCTCTCGCGCTTGTCCGCCAAGAGGTCGCGTCGATGAAACCGCCGGGGGATGTGGGCTCCAGCACAACGGCGCAAACGGCCAATCCGGAGATAGGCGTGTACGATCCCATCCGCGCTAAGGAATTGCAAACGGCCATTGCGGCTTACATCGCGGAGCGTGGCCAGGAGTGGAAGGTGTCAGCCGTACTCGACTTTCCCGTTTCCACCGGGTCTAGACGCGTGGTCACGGCGGACGTCGCGATTCTCCAGGAGGAAGCTCCCGATGCGGTCTCGCCCGCACCGCCCCTCGTGTGCGTGGAGATCCTCACACTTGATAAGGGCTTTCGCGAAACGCAACGACGTATCGACGACTATCTCGCCGTGGGCGTCCGCTACGTCTGGCTGCTCGATCCCGCGACCAAGCGCGCTTATGCGGCCACGTCCGAAACCGGGCTGCGCGAACTAAAAGACTCGGCACTCAGAACTGAGAATCCCGTGCTCGAGATCCCGCTCGCCGAAATATTTTCCTGACGTTCACCCCGGTTCCGCTACTTGTCTAAGACGCGCGACCAACCGATAAGATGAAGAAGAGCCATGTCGGAGCAGCCAGCCATCCGCGTCGTCGGTGTGACCAAGAAATATCGCTCCGGCGATCACGATCTGGTGGTTTTCGCGGACTTGAACCTGGAAGTGGCCGAAGGTGAAAAGCTCGCGCTGGTGGGGGAATCCGGCGCTGGCAAGAGCACGTTATTGCACTTGCTGGGCGGGTTGGACAGGCCAACAGAGGGTGCGATATACTTCGGGCAGAATGACATCTGTAAGCTTTCAGGGGACCAGCTTTCCGAGTTCCGCAACCGGAAGCTTGGTTATGTCTGGCAGATTCAATCGTTGCTGGCCGAATTCACGGCCATCGAGAACGTGATGATGCCTCTGCTGATTCGCGGCCAAAGCCGGGACGAAGCGGAGTCCGTATCGCTTGAACGTCTTTACGAAGTGGGGCTGCGCGACCGGGCGTCGCATCGCGCGGGGGAGCTCTCCGGCGGCGAGCAGCAGCGCGTGGTGCTGGCGCGCGCTCTCACCGGCGACCCCAGCGTGCTGCTGGCCGACGAGCCCACAGGGAACCTCGATTACCGCACGGGCGAAACGATCATGGGATTGCTCGACGATCTGCACCGGTCGCGGCAACTCACGTCGATTCACGTCACCCACAATTGGAGTTTTGCGCGCCGGGCCGACCGGGCCGTCGCGCTGGAGCGGGGACAACTGGTTCCGGCCGCGCTGTCCGCCGAGGAAGGTCGCCATCATGTTTGAACGTTATACCGAAAAAGCCCGCCGGGTGATTTTCTTCGCGCGCTACGAGGCCAGCCAGTTCGGCAGCCCATGCATCGAAACCGAGCACCTGCTGCTGGGCCTACTGCGGGAGGACAAGGCGCTGGCCAATCGCTTCCTGCGGTCGAGCGCGTCGGTGGATTCCATTCGCAAGCAGATCGAAGGCCACACCACCATGCGCGAGAAGGTTTCCACCTCGGTCGACCTTCCGCTCAGCCACGAATGCAAGCGCGTGCTGGCGTATGGGGCGGAAGAAGCCGAGCGCCTCAACCACAAGCACATCGGCACGGAACACCTGCTGCTGGGATTGCTGCGAGAGGAGAAGTGTTTCGCGGCCGATATCCTGCATGAGCGCGGCCTGCGGCTTTCACAAGTACGCGAGGAAATCGCGCGTTCAAGCTCGGAGAAAATGTCATCCAACCGGCCCAAGGAAAGCTCGCTGTTAAGCGAATTCAGCCGCGACCTGACGCAGGCCGCCATGGACGGCGTCCTCGATCCCCTGATCGGGCGCGATTATGAGCTGGAACGCGTGGTGCAGATCCTGTGCCGGCGCACCAAGAACAACCCAGTGCTGATCGGCGAACCGGGCGTTGGCAAGACGGCCATCGTGGAAGGGCTCGCGCAGCGCGTGGCCGAAGGCGACGTGCCCTCCTTTCTTTCCGACAAACGCATCCTGGCGCTCGATCTTTCGCTGATCGTCGCCGGGACCAAGTATCGCGGCCAGTTCGAGGAACGGCTGAAGACCATCATGAAAGAGCTGATGGAGAATCAGAACGCCATCATCTTCATCGACGAGCTGCACACGCTGGTGGGCGCGGGTTCGGCCGAAGGGTCGCTGGACGCGGCCAATATCCTGAAGCCGGCGCTCTCGCGCGGCGAGATCCAGTGCATCGGCGCGACCACGCCTTCGGAATACCGCAAGTCGATCGAAAAAGACCGCTCTCTGGAACGCCGCTTCCAGGCCGTGAAGGTTCCGCCGCCCAACGAAGAGGACGCCACGCGCATTCTGTTCGGCATCAAGGAGCGCTACGAGAAATTCCATGCAGTGGCCTACACCGACGAAGCCATCGAAAACGCCGTGCACACCTCGGTGCGCTTCATCCCCGACCGTTTCCTGCCGGACAAGGCCATCGATCTTATTGACGAGGCCGGCGCGCGTGTGAAGCTGCGCCAGACGACGCTGCCTGGCGAGGTCGCCGACATTCAGAAGCGCATCAAGTTCATCGTGCATCGCATGGAGAACGCCATCGCGAATCACGAATTCGAAAAAGCGCGCTTCTATTCGGATGAAGAGCGCAAGGAGCGCGAAAATCTTCGCCAGCTCCGCGAAAAATACAACCTGGACGACACCTCCACCGGCGTCGTGACCAAGGACGACATCGAGGAAGTAGTGGCGCGCTGGACCGGCGTGCCGATGACCGCGATCCGGGAAGAGGAAGTCGCCAAACTCCTG
>DASYXM010000089.1:0-1618 GCA_035934795.1 Bryobacteraceae bacterium
GTTCGATGGATTTCGCGCCAATCGCGTCGAGCATTTCCTGCCGCTCGGACTGGCTCTTAGGGAGGTAGCGCATCAGGCCGTTTGCTCTTTCTCCTTCTCCGCAACGTATGCCGTATATGCCTTTGCGTCCATCAGACTTGCCGCGTCTTTCGGATCGTCCAGCTTCAATTTCACCAGCCACGCCGCGCCGTGCGGGTCCTGATTGATTTTCTCCGGCGCGTTCGCCAGCGACGAATTGACTTCCGTCACCTCGCCCGCCGCGGGGCTGAACACTTCACTCACCGCTTTCACCGATTCCACGGTCCCGAGTACGTCGCCCGCCTTCACTTTCACTCCGGGTTTCGGAAGCTCGACGAACACCACATCGCCTAGCGAGTGCTGCGCGTAATCCGTAATCCCGACCGTGCCTGTCGCGCCGTTCACCTGAATCCATTCGTGGTCTTTCGTGTACCGAAAATCCGCTGGATACATCGTCCGCTCCTCGGGAGAATTATTTCGCTCGCTTGTAAAATGGCACGGGCACCACGCGCGCCGGAGCTACTTGCCCTCGCACGGAAATTCCAAGCCGCGTTCCCACCCCGCTCAGCGCCGGCGGCACATACGCAAATCCGATATTCCTTTTCAAATGCGGCGCCGGGCCGCCGCTTGTCACGCTCCCGACTTCCCGCTCGCCTTCAAGAACCGGATAGCCATCGCGCGCAATCAGCCGGTTCTCCACCTCGAATCCTACGAGAGTTCGCCCGACGCCCTTCTCCTTTTGCCGGGCCAAAACATCGCGTCCTAAGAATTCGCCTTTCTCCAGTTTGCAAATCCAAGCCAGGTTTGCTTCCCACGGCGTCGTCGTGTCATCAATTTCGTGCCCGTAGAGCGCCATTCCGGCTTCGAGCCGCAAAGTATTGCGAGCGCCCAATCCGCACGCCGCCACACCGAGCGTTTGCCCCACATCCATCAGCATAATCCACAGTTTTTCGGAGTGTTCCGGCGAAAAATAAATTTCAAAGCCATCCTCGCCCGTGTAGCCCGTGCGCGCGATCATCGAGTGCACGCCGTGCACTTCGCCGAACGCAAACCAGTAATACTTGATCGGCGCGAGCGCCACTTTCGTCAGCTTCTGCAATAGTTCGATGGCGAGCGGCCCTTGAATCGCAATCTGCGAGTAGCGGGGCCCTGTGTTCTCCGCCTGCGCGCCAAATTTGTTGTGCTTCACGATATGCGCGAAGTCCGCATCCTGATTCCCCGCATTCACGCACAGAAAATAACGTGTATCGGAAATCTTGTGCACCAGCAAATCGTCCACGAAAGTTCCACGCTCCGTCATCAGCCCGGAATACTGCGCCTGCCCGACCGCCAGCTTCGCCGCGTTGTTCGACGTCACGTGCTGCACCAGCTCCAGCGCGCGCTCTCCGCGAATCTCGATTTCCCCCATGTGGCTCACGTCGAACAGGCCAACTCGCGTCCGCACCGCTTCGTGCTCGGCCAGGATTCCCGTATATTCCACGGGCATATCCCACCCGCCGAAGCTCACCATCTTCGCGCCCATGCGCCGATGGACTGAATTGAGCGCTGTTTTGCGCAGCTCTGCGGTTTGCGGTGTGCTCACAGGAAGATTTCTCGCGTC
>DASYXM010000094.1:0-101293 GCA_035934795.1 Bryobacteraceae bacterium
CTGATGCGGAACGGGGCGACCCTACTGGGTCGTCGATCCCCGCCCGTGTTTCTGAAACCGGTTCCAAAGGTCTCCCGCCGTCGGCGTCCTTATAGTCGCTCGACGTTGAGCCTTTAACGGGCCTACAGGAGTTCAGTACCATCTCAACTGCAACGCTTCTTGGTCCAAGAAAAACTAAAGGAGCTAGCTGGGCTCCCGATCCGAGGATAGCAGAGGGGAGCTAGTGAATCTGCGTAAGTTGTTGATGGGCAAGGTGAAGGAGCTTGTCACCGATGCAGAGGCCAGAGGTCAGGGGACAGGGGTCAGAGGTATTGTTGCCGGAGTCCGTCGGCTGTGACCTCAATTCCGTGTAGCGCCGTTGTGAACTCTGCGCGAGAGGCGCACTCATGGTCCATTCAGAGCGAAGGACCCGGCCGGCGATCACCGCGCCTTTTGCATTCCGTGAATCTGCTCCAACAGTAGCGCCAACCCGTCCGCTCTTCCCGGCGGCGTGGTCTTGCGGATCCCGATCGCTTCCCGGACCAGTTGTTCGGCTTCGTCGAGCCGACGCTCGGCGACCAGCAGGGCCGCGGAATTCCTGCGAGCCTGGACCCGGCGTACATCATCGGCCCGAAAAACCGCGTCGGCAATAGCGACCGCCTGCTGGTACAAAGGCAACGCGCGAGCGGAATCACCGACCGTTCGATACAGTTCGGCCAGGGTCTCGGCGGCACGATAATACGGCTCACTGGTAGATCCATCCAGCCTCTCCTCCAAACCGAGCAGGTCCTGGGCCACCGGTATGGCCGCCTGCGGCGAATTACGCCCGCGCTCCAGATCGATGGTAAGCCTGAGCGGTTCTTCCAACCATCCTGTGTCCGCTCCGCGGGCCGTTCTCAGCGCGGTTCGATACCGGTCGATGGCCGGAAGCACTTCGCCAGAACGCTGCTGCGACATCAGGAATCGCGGGTAACCCTCCAGCACGATCAGCCAGGGCTGCATCGTGTTTGCCGACCAGCTCTGCGTCAATTCGGAGACATTCCGATACAACTGGTCCGCCTGCATGGGAGCCGTGACGCTGAAAGAATTTGCGAGACCGGGCCCCATTCGCGCGATCGCATCGCGATCCGGGGCAGATCCGGATCGCGCCATGGCTTGCGTCACCAACGTGAATGCTTCCGCGATATTGCCTGTGCCGGCTTCCGACTGCGCCTTCCGAAGCGCCGGCTCGATGCCGACAGCTTCGGGCTGCGGGTCTTTCGACGCCAGCTTTTGGGAGGCCTCCCTGGAGTACTCTTCGGCGCGTGTCGAGTCGCCTGCCGTGCGGGCGAGGTTGCCGAGCGATATCAGAATATTTCCCTGCTCGCCGGGGTCCAAGTTCGGATGGTCCGTCAGATAGTTGGCGAGAAGCGTTTCCCCCTGGGCCGCGCGCTTCGTGCCCCCGAGATAGTTCGCATAATCGATCGTGAGCCACGCCCCCGAAGGGCCGTCCTCAGCCGGTGGTTGGAAGACCCGATCGGCGGCTTCGGTGCGGCCGCCCTGGTACAGCAGCGTAGCGAGCCGCTGACGCAGCTGCACAGTCTGCGCGGCCAGCTCTGGTTTTCCCGGAGCTTCGATCGCGGCGATCGCCTGGCGAAGAACGGCTGCGGCATCGTCGGGGCGCTTTTGCCGTTCGTATAAGGTGGCGAGCGCCCGCGCCGGGTAACTCATCTGCAACGGATCCGACTGGGGATCGGCGGCCATCTCCTCGAGCCGCTCCTTGTAGATCGCGGCCGCCTGTTCCGGCTCGTCATGCTGCTCGTAATACTGGGCGAGGTTCCAGTTGTTCCGTTGCTCGGGAAGCGCTTTCATTTTCGCTAAAACCGCCGCGGCTTGATCCCGCCGGCCTAGCCGCTGGTAGAGGTCGGCGAGCTGCGAATAGACAGACACCCGGTCAATTGTCGCGGCAAACTGTAAGCGGAAGGGAGCTGACAATCCACCTACGACTGAGAGGGGTGAATCTAATCCCCGGAGGGCTACGAAAGCTTGCCGTGCGTTACCGACAACTGCGCGGCTACCATAAACAACGCCATTCCAGTTAAGAGAGCCCGCAGGCGTGGCGAGACCGGCGGCGCCCTCGACTCTCTGCCCGGTTTGTTCAGCCTTGGGCGTCTGTTCGGAGACGGCCACCGCTTTCTCCATAAAAGCGAGGCATTTCAGCAGATTCCGATCCCGCTCCCAAAAGTTAGCCAGGCTCATCAGCAAAGCGGCGCGCGCCTCACCCGTCGCTCCGGCGCCCTCGGCGCGGGCGAGAGCTCCTTCCAAAACGGCGCGTCCTGTGGCGCTCAAGCCGTCGCTGTCATAGAGTTGCGCAACGTTCTGAGCCCGGCCGGCGAATTGCACCTCACCCGGCGCTAGCGCTTGAAGGAGGCGGTTCATCTCCTCCCGCTGGGCGGCCGCCACGTCAAACTGGCCTTTCTGGCGGGCTTGCGAGTACGCCTGATTCGCGGCGTCAAAGGGATCTTCCTGGCGGACTTGCCCGATGGCAATCGCCGAGCAGAACACCAGTGCGACTAGGCGAACCACGGAAACTTAGACTCCTGCGGGACCTCCGAGGTTCCCTCGGAATCTCTGTGCTCGCGTTGTCCTACTGACTGACTCTTGCCGGAAGCCTCCGGTCGCCCGTTGGGAATGGCGCCGACCTCAGCTATCTTCTGTAAGGGCATGCTTGCCCGGGAGCGGAAGCCTCGAAAAGGGATGATTGTCGTGGATCGTCAGGAAGCCGCTGTCTCGCGATGTATACTCGTTGGGCGATGACCAGGCGAGAACTGATCTGGCACGCGGCGCGAACGGGCGGATATGGCGCGGCGTTCCTGGCGATGCGATCGATGGATCTGCTGGCCAGCCCGCTCGCGGTCACGACGCCGTTCCAAATCCCGCCGAATGCGGGACGCGGGACCAAAGTGGCGATCCTGGGTGCGGGAATCGCAGGGCTGGTGGCAGCCTACGAAATGCGCAAGGCCGGGTTCGATTGCACGGTGCTTGAAGCGCGGCAACGGCCCGGAGGGCGCAACTGGACGATTCGGCGGGGCGCGAAAGTAGAGTTCACCGACGGCGCCGTCCAGCAGTGCTCCTTCGACGAGGGGCAGTATTTCAATGCCGGTCCGGCGCGCATTCCCTCGCTACACAAAACCATGCTGGGCTACTGCAAGGAACTGGGCGTCGCCATGGAAGTGGAAGTGAACACCTCGCGGAGTACGCTCCTGCAAAGCGACAAGGCCTTCGGCGGCGGGCCGGTCGAACAGCGCGAGGTTGTCAACGACATGCGCGGGCGCGTCGCCGAGTTATTGGCCAAGGCGATCCGCCAGGGCGCGCTCGATCAGGACGTCACCCGCGAAGACCGCGAGCGGATGCTCGCATTTCTGCGGAGTTTCGGAGACTTGCGGTCCGACTACGCGTACGCCGGCTCCAGCCGCGCTGGATGGAAGCGATTGCCGGGGGCCGGCGAAGCCGACGAAGAAATCCGCGAGCCGTTGCCGATGCGCGCCCTGCTCGACGCTTCGTTCTGGCCGGGCGTCATGTTCGAAGAGGGTACGGACCAGCAAGCCACCATGTTCCAACCCGTGGGCGGAATGGACCGGATTCCTCATGCGTTCGCCCAGAAATTAGGCAAGGTGGTGAAATACGGGTGCCCGGTCACTGAAATTCGAAAGACTCCCAACGGAGTCGGCGTCGTGTACACCGAACGTGGCGCTGCGCGGAGCCTGGAGGCGTCCTACTGCATCTGCACGATGCCGGTGAGTGTCTTACGAGCGACGAAAAACGACCTGTCACCGCGAGTGGTTTCGGCAATGAAGCAGGTGGAATACGCGGCGGGTTACAAGATTGCATGGGAATCGCGGCGCTTTTGGGAACAGGAGAACAATATCTACGGCGGCATTTCCTGGCTCGCTACGGGGCCGATCAGCGTGGAAGCCTCCATCCTCGCGAATGTCTGGTACCCGAGTGGCGGGATGCTTTCGGAAAAGGGTGTGCTGGTGGCGGGCTACGGGACCGAGACCGGGGAATTCGGCCGCCTTCCTACCATGGAAGCCAAATTCGCGGCATCCAAGGCCGCCGTGGAAAAGCTGCATCCCGGACGTAGCCAGGAACTGACCAAACCGCTCTACGTCGCTTGGGCGAAGATCCCTTTCAACCTGGGGTCGTGGATCCGCGCCGACGGGTATCACGAGGGGCCGTACAAGGAGTTCCTGATTCCCGACGGCCGCATCTATTTCGCGGGCGACCATTGCAGTCACCTGACCACCTGGCAGGAAGGGGCCGCGCTCTCGGCACAACGCGCGGTGGAGCTGATCGTGAGGCGAGTGAGAGAGGCCGCTTAGCGTTTTTTCTGCTTACTGAGCGCGCCTGCTCGCGTCGCGGTTACTCGATCCCGGCGTAATGAGCAACCCATCGCAGCGGAATGACATCAGTCGATGGGTAGTGCGCTAAATCCTGGCGATCTTCGCGGGCCGGTCTGCGCTAGGCTGGGCTTTGACGACTGACACTTTTTCTTCGGCTAAACGAAGCGAGATCATGAGCCGCGTGCGCTCGAAGAATACGCGACCCGAGTTATTCGTTCGCCGGCTCGTTCATGGCATGGGGTATCGGTATGGGCTCCACTCGAAGAGTCTGGCGGGTTGTCCGGATCTCGTGCTCTCCCGACACAAGAAGGCGATCTTTGTTCATGGGTGCTTTTGGCACGGCCATCACTGCCCTGCCGCGACCCTCCCAAGTTCCAATCGCGAGTACTGGGAACTCAAGCAGAACCGCAACGCGGTCAGGGATAAACAAAATATCCGAACGCTGCGCAGGGCGGGGTGGAAAGTTCTTATAATTCGGGGGTGCCAGACCAGTTAACGACAACGTCCCGGCCCGCCTGCTGGGCAGTTCTCGCTCGCGGTATCGGCAAGAAATCGAGATTGGCGTGAAGCGCGCCAAGTCGATTCTCTGGATCCCGGAAAGGCTTTAAAGAAAGATGCTTCTCGGCTCGCAACCGATCGCAAAAAGGGAGAAGCTGATACTCGTCGGCTTGTATCTCTCGAAGTATGACTCACTTGGCCTGAAAGCGCTCGGCTTTGAAAGCTTCGTGGAGGCGTTCAACGTGGTTGGGTACGCCTTGGGATCACGGCCAGCCTCGATCAAAAATTACCGCGACGAGTTTGATCCTTTGTTTCCGAATGGCCGAAAAGGATGGCATAAGCGTCAGATCCGCGAGTACTGCCGCAAGGTGTTTGACGAGTACAAGGGCCTGGACTTCGAGACGTTTACTGGCTTGATCAAGTCCTTTGTTGGGTACGACGAGAACGCTTGGAGTGAAGTTGAGGTAAAGGAGGAGCAGCGCGAGGGCGAGTCCTATTTCGCGAAGAGGCTTATTACCGGGCTGGCCGCAGAGCAGTATTTTGAATCGGTCCAGCCGAACCTGCCCGAGTTCAGTGGATACGTCGCAGAGAACACGACGCGCCTTGGGTGCGGTTATGATTTCCGTTTGCGAACGAATAGGCGGGAGGAATTTCTGGCTGTAGAGGTCAAGGGCTTGAAGGAGCGAATAGGAAGTGTGTCACTGACCCCCAAGGAGCACGAAGTCGCGGGAACCATGACCGACCGCTACTTTCTTTTCATCGTCAAGAATTTCCAAGAGTCGCCGTTCCACGAAATCTTCCAGAACCCCCTCTTTGGCAGGCTCCAGTTTAAGAAGGCGGAGAGGGTCGTCGTCCAGGTCTCGTGGCTGGCTAGCGTGTAGAGCAACACGCCGTGCCTTGAACGAAAGGAGTGTAATGCCTAATAGGAAACATTTGAGCAACGTTCGCCAACCGGCCCACGTCCTCGCAGCTCGCGCAGGAATACTCTTTGCATCGGACGACATAGAGCATGAACTGAATTTGCGAACGGCGTCTGTTAGCCGCACCGTGAGTGCACAGGCGAAGCATGAGGGCGGCCGCCACGATCTGGCGATCATTGAGATCTTGCAAAACCTACGGCACTACTGCGATAGCAAGCGCCTCGCCTTCCACGAACTCGACGCGGCCGCTCACAAGTATTACTTGGAATACGTTGCGGACAGCCCTTGGGTCTCAAGACCCCATTTGGCGGCGATGATCGAGGCAAGAAATGACACCGAGTAAAAGCCCGCCAGCAGGCGTCGACCTATCGAACCACGAGGTCAAGTCGGCGGTCACTGGCGGCAGCTACGAGTACCAATGTCACAAGGACACCGGGAAGCAGAAACTCGCGCACGACATGAGGGTCGGGCATTTGTTCTTTGAGCACGCAGACAACCTGCGGAAGGTCAATCTGCGCTACGCGCACGGCAGCCAGTTGAAGGACTTCTTTCAGAAGTGGCTGGAAGCGTATCCTGATCCGTACCCGCAGAGATATCGAAAGAATATCCCGTTCGGATGGGTAAAGAAAAACGGCACGCTGCTGATGACTATCACGGACGGTGAGGTCACCTTTCCGGAGTCCGCCAAATCGGACCCTCAATCAACCAAGATTTAGCGCACCACCAGTCGATGTATGTGGGCGATTTCGACGAAGCGCTGTTATATAATCGTCGCAACGGAGGCTCACATGAGAGCTTGCATTACGTCCATCGCCGTGGCCATCCTCTTTTCGGCGTCCGCCTTTGCGCAGTGGGGCAAAACAAAACCCCCGGGCATCCCCCGCTTAGCGGACGGCAAACCGAACCTTTCCGCTCCCGCGCCGCGTACCGCCGACGGTAAGCCGGACCTGACCGGCCTTTGGCAGGCGGGCAGGGCGGGCCCAGCCGGACAATATGGTTACGATTACGACGTCGCCCAAGACTTTCCGGCGGACCTCGTGACTCCGTGGGCCCGCGCGGTTCGTCAGCAACGGGTCGCCGACTTCAGAAAGGACAGTCCACTGGCGCACTGCCTTCCCATGAGCATCCCCTTTCTCAATTTCCGCGGCTTATCCCAGATGGTGCAAACGCCTGGACTGATGGTGATCCTGTACGAGTCTCCGAATAGTCCGCATCGGACCATTTTCCTCGATGGCAGGGAGCTTCCCAAGAATCCCAATCCCACCTGGCTGGGGTATTCATCCGGGCATTGGGAAGGGGACACTCTGGTGGTGAATTCCGTGGGCTTCTCTGAGCAGGGCTGGCTGGACGTGGGCGGGAACCCCCAAACGGAGTCCCTTCGGCTCACGGAACGTTTCCGGCGCCCCGATTTCGGCCACCTGGCATTGGAAGTGACCTTCGAAGACCCGAAAACCTTCACCAAACCGTTCACTCTGCGGATGGTCAAGAACTACGTCGCAGACACGGAAATACTCGAGGATGTGTGCGAGAATGAGCGCGACAGCGGGCATCTGGTGGGAGCCGCCAAGGTCGATCCGGGAAAGCTCACTCAGTATGCGGGCGCCTACCAGTTGCCTGGACGAGAGGCCGAGGTCACGGTCTCCGGCGTTCAATTGCTGGTGAAGGACTCCGCGCATTCCCGGGACCAGTTGTTCGTGGCTCGCTCAGAGACCCTCTTTCTATCCAGTGTGAGCGAAGATTCCATCGAGTTCGCTAAGGACGCCAAGGGCGCGGTCACCTACTTCACGCGGGTGGGCGGGGGCAAGGACGAGAAGGGCGTGCGAAAGAGCGTGGGGGCTCAAAGATAACCAATCGGGCCGAAGGGCCTCGCGACGCCAACCTTGACATGAACAGGGCGGCGGCTATACTGCGATATTAGGCGACTACGGAATCGTGTGCGCGGGTTTCCGACCATCGGGATTCTTACATGAAAAGAACGAGCACGACTTTGCGGGCGAGCGCGGTATTGCTGTTGGCCTTGCCGGCGTTATCGCATCACGCTTTTACATCGGAGTTCGACGATACCAAGCTGGTGACTTTCGAAGGCGTCCTCACCAAGGTCGAATGGATCAACCCGCACGCCTACTTCTACCTGGAAACGAAGGATCGCACCGGCGCGGTGACCATGTGGACCCTGGAAAGCTTCCCGCCCGCCGCTTTGCGCAAGGCGGGGTTGACGCGGGAGATGCTGAAAATCGGCGATGCCGTCGCGATCCAGGCCTATGCCGCCAAGGACGGGACCAAGACGCTCGGCTGGGCGCACCGGATTCAATTCGCCGATGGGCGCGTCGTCAGCATCGCGCGTGAGCCGGATGCTCCGCCGGCGGACGGCAAATAGCGCGTCGCCGGGAATTTTGTCCATTGAAGTACGGACCTGAGGTAAAGACGATCGAGGTAAGAACAATGAGACGGGCTTTGATCGGTTGCTTCGCCGCGGCGGTCGTGGCGGGTGTTTGCTTGTGGGCGCAGGGCGTGGGCGGCTCCGCGGCCGTGGGTGGAGGATTAGCCGAAGCTGCGATCAAACAGGCGTCCGAGATGCCGACACCGCGGACGGCGGCGGGACTTCCGGACCTCACTGGCTTATGGACCGACGGCAGCCTGGATATCGGCAGCATCCTCGCGCCGAACGCCACTACGGTCAGCGGCGACGGCAAGGTCACCGAACTTGGATTCGCGTCGGAACGGCTGCTGTGCGAGAGGGGCGTCACGAGCTTCAAGAAGCGGACCGCGGATCCCACGCTCAGGCCGTCCTACAAGTCCGAATATCAGGCGCGCGTGGACGAAAATTTCAGGCGTCAGCAATATCTGGACCCCTCGTTCCGGTGCCAGCCCGAGGGAGTTCCCAGGGAAGGCCCGCCCAAAGAGATCGTTCAGACTCCCAACGCGCTGTACTTTTTCTACCGGCCCGTCGAGAACAACCGCAGCTTCCGCGTGATCCCGGTGGACGGCCGTCCGCATAAGAAGGATGCCGACGCCATGGCGGATGGCGATTCGGTGGGCCGCTGGGAAGCGGACACGCTGGTGGTGGACGTGACGAACTTAAGCGAAGACACCTGGCTCGATACCGACGGCGACATCCACAGCTCGGCCATGCATGTGGTGGAGCGATTGACGCGCAAGGGCAACGCGCTGCGCTATGAAGTTACGGTGGAGGATCCGGAGACGATGACCAAACCCTGGTCGCCGCGGCCTCGCACGGTGGTGCTGGGCAAGCCGGGAGAACACGTCGAGCAGAACTACCCTTGCTCGGAGCGCGCGACGCCCCATCTGACCAACCTCGACCGGCACTGACGCCAGCAGTCCCTCAAGGCTTGCGATCGTAGAACGCGTCGCCTTCGGTCTGGCTCAATACCAAACGCGTCACCTTGCCGTTCGCGTCCAGGAGGAATTCCGCGGCGGAGCCGGTCGACTCAAACTTCGTCTCCGACTGCGGAATCAGAGGAAGGGCGTTCAAGTAGAGCCGGCCATCGATCAGGGTCACGTTTTGGCTCATCCCCATGAAGCCCGAGACAACCCGCGACCCGTCGCGAAACTCATACCGTCCCGTGTATTTTGCGAGAACGGCCGGGCTCAGCGGCACACCCGCGTTCGCGGAGCCCACCAGGTGCACCTTCCGGTCGGTTTCGTTGCACACATTCTCGAGCATGTCCGTATCGGCCGCGTAGTTCACCGCGAGCGAGAAGCTCAAAGGCCTGGTCAACGTCTCGGGATCGTCGTAGGTGATCTGAAACTGCATGTGTCCGAAATCGAGACGCCGGAATCTCTCGGTGACGCGCAGGCTTTCGGAATGGGGGTGGCCCGCTCGATCGAGCCATGTCCGGTCATTGAATCCCGCGGACTCGACCACCAGTGTGTCGCCGTCCCAATGGCCCACCGAGTACCCCATCCACGTCGGGTTCGGATCTTGCGGGAGTGTGCGCCCATCCGTGTAAATTTGCCGGTAACGCCCCGTGCCGCTGTCGTTCAGCACCGCCACAACGGTGGGCGACTGGATGATCCGGTACATCGTGTTCAGCATCTCCGAAGGACCGCCCGGCAGGCAGTTCGTTACGGGGTCGGTGCGATGGAAATCCGCGACATGTTTCTGGAAGACAGCTTCCGCCTGCGGCCGGAAGATGCCCTCATCCTTCAGATCCTGGATCACGTTAAAACGGTAAGCGTTTACTTCGGGTTGCCACATGCCGGACAAATCCGGCTTGCCATCGGGCGTGCGAGGCGCGGGAGCCGTCAGGTTCGGTTTCCCGCCGGCAGTCCGGGGAATCCCCGGAGTGGGCAGGTTGAGCCATTGAGAGCACAGTGGAACCGGCAGCAGCCATAAAGCCGCCGCGATCGCGATTCTGTCCATGAAGGCTTCCCGGCGACATTATACAGCATCGGGATGCCAGTTCCGCCGCCCATTATTCTTTGGCCCGCTCACTGACCGTAATCCGTCGCTAAGAAAGAGTTCGGCCAGGAGGCCGAACGCGGGCGGGGCCGCCCACCCTACGAGCACCAGGTAGGGCGGATCGCCTGATCCCCGGCCGACGTCCTTCGTCGGCCACCCCACGGGTGACGCGGCCTCCAGGATCTCCGACAGCCCGGTGAGGCTCCCGCGCCGATTATAAATCCTTACCGACAGATTACGGTCACTGAAATACTCGCGCTTCTGAGGACGGACGCTCGCCGTTCTGAGGACGCGGCTTTGCCTACTCGCCCAGATCCGCGCGAATCGCCGCGGCGATGGAGTGGGCGAAATGTTCGACGCGAGTCAGCTCGGGACCTTCGACCATGACGCGCGCCAGCGGCTCGGTGCCGGAGAAGCGCACCAGGACGCGCCCGGCGTCGCCGAACTCGGCTTCGGCGTGGCGGATCTCGCGGTTGGCGCGGTCGAGTTCCTCCAGCGGGCGCTTGTGCGCGATGCGCACGTTGACCAGGAGCTGCGGGTAGCTCTCGACGGCCGCGGTAAGCTCGTCGAGGCTGGCGCCGGATTCGCGCATGACCTCGAAGACGCGCAGCGCGGTGAGCAGGCCGTCGCCGGTGGTGGCGTAATCGCGGAAAATGACGTGGCCGCTTTGCTCGCCGCCGAGGGGCGCGTTGCGGCGGAGCATTTCCTGCAGCACGTAGCGGTCGCCGACGGGCGTGCGCACCAGGCCGATGCCGCGATGCTGCAGCGCCCGCTCGAATCCGAGATTGGACATCACCGTAGCGACCACCTCGGTCAGGCGGCCGCGGGCATGCAGGGGGAGAGCGTTGAGATATAGCACGGCGTCGCCATCGATGATCTTGCCGGAGTGCGAGACGAACAGCGCGCGATCGGCATCGCCATCGAAAGCGACGCCGACATCGGCGCCGGAGGCGAGCACGGCCTCCCGCAGGCCGTCCAGATGCTGGGAACCGCAATTGAGATTGATATTGCGCCCGTCGGGGGAGCAGTGGATACCGGTGACCTGGGCGCCGAGCCGTTTGAAAAGCTCGGGAGCGAGGTAACTGGCCGCGCCATTCGCTCCGTCGACGACGACGGAGAAGCCGCTGAGATCGCGCGAGGCCGTCCCGGCGAGGTGCTGGATGTACTCGCGATCCAGCCCTTCGTCCGTCGTCAGAGGCTTGGGATCAGGCGAGAGCGCCATGGAGAGATAGACTTCGATGTCGCGCTCCAGAATATCTTCCTGATCGTCGGGGAGCTTGAATCCGGAATGGTCGATGATCTTGATGCCGTTGTCCTGATAGGGATTGTGCGAGGCGGAGATCATCACGCCGGCCGCAAAGGGGCCGGTGCGCGCAACGTGCGCGAGACCGGGGGTGGTGATCAAGCCGGCGAAGCGCGGCGTAATGCGCTGGGCGAGCAGGCCGCCGGCGACGTGCTCGGCGATCCAAGTCCCGGATTCGCGCGTGTCCAGACCTATAACGACCTCGGGCCCAATTACCGCTTCGGGACCCGTGACCGCCTGCGTCGGTTCTCCACGCTCGCGCAGCTCGTGACGATCGCGCGGCTCATGCCGATCCCTCACCCAAGTGGCGAGCGAAAGGCCCACGCAAAAAGTGGTCGTGCGGTCGAGCGGATATTTGCCCGCGACGCCGCGCATGCCGTCGGTTCCAAAAAACTTTCGCATTCGGTTGGTGTTAATTTCCTGTTCTTTCGATCGCCAGCTTGACCGAGACGACCGGGGAGGATTCGAAGCGGACTTGAGGATCGGAGATAAAGGCGTTGACGCGCCGTTCGGTGGATTCGGCGAGGCCGCCGAGATCCACGGCGTCGGTTTCCACGCTCGCAATCGCAGCGACGCGAGCCTCGGAACCGGAGATGCGCAAGGCCGGGGGGACGGGCATCGCGGACACCAGACGGAATCCGGAAGCCACGGCGCCCGCGATCCGCACTTCGACGGGAACATCCTTCGCGGCGAGGCGTGCGACGCGCAAGCGCAACTGCGAAGGCACGGCGCGGAGAAAGGCGACACCGCGGGGTAGATTCAAAGAGCCGTTGGAGATGGTGAAGGTCCACTCTCCGGCGGCGTTCACGGAGCCGAGATCGAACAGCGCGACGGTATCGGCGAGCCCCGCGGCGGAGAGCTGGCTCGCGGTGCCGCGGATTTCGACGCGCACGGATTCGGGCATGTCTCCGGTGACCAGGAACTGGGGAGCGAGATTGCGGTAGAGGATGGGCACGGCGCGGGTGGTCACGATATCGGGCTCGGCCGACACCGCGATCCACAACAGCATGGCCAGCAGCAGGGAGCCGAGCTTCCAGCCGATATTTTTCGGCGCGCGAAGCTTCACGGCTCGACCCGCTTCCATTCCGGCTCGGCGGGGGGCGGAGCCTTCCTCACGCGGCCGTGCCGCGTCAGTAATTCTTCCAGGCGGTCTATGGAGACGTCGGATTCCAGATCGCCGCGCAGAGCGGCCGAAATCTGGCCGGTCTCCTCGGAGACCGCGATGGCGAGCGCGTCGGATTCCTCGGTGACGCCGATGGCCGCGCGGTGGCGGGTACCCAGGCGCCGCAGCATGACGGGATTGACGGTGAGCGGCAGGAAGCATGCGGCCGCAGTGACGCGATCGCCCTGCAGGATCACCGCGCCGTCGTGCAGCGCGCCGCGGGGCGAGAAGATCGAGAGCAGCAGATCGCGGGAAACGAAGGCGTCCAGCGCGACACCGCTCTCGATGAAAGTGCGCAGTCCGATATCCCGTTCGATGACGATCAGCGCGCCGGTATTCGCTTCCGACATTTGCCTGACGGCGAGCAGAATTTCGTCGGCTACTTCGCGGCGCTCCAATTGTCCGCCCAGGCCGAGCCAGCGGCCGCGTCCGATCCTGGCGAGCAGGCGGCGCAGCTCGGACTGAAACATCACGATCAGGAAGAGAGCCGAATAGGGGACCAGGCCCGCCAATATGGCGCGGAGCAATTCCAGGTGCGCCCACACGGCGATCAGGTACACCGCCACCACCGCGCACAGGCCGGTGAGTATGTGCACGGCGTGGCGCCCGCGCAGCACCACCATGAGCTGATAGATGAGCACGGCGACGACGATAATGTCGACGATCGCGGCGACGCTCAGCTTCGGCAAGATGGGAAACGCAAAAGGCGGCATTCAAAGAGGCGGCCCAATTCCCGCCACTCTCCTAGTGTATTAAGGCTTGCTGACAAAGGGGACAGACCGCTCTGTCCACCGCAGTGTTCGCACGCCATAATTCATACTTGTACGGACGGGACAGAGTTGGCTGTCCCCGTTTTCAGCCGTGTATCATGCGCTTTTCATCTCCGTCCAGAGCCGGTCGCGGAGGCGTTGGGACGCGGTGGATTGCGGAGCGAACCATTCGCCGCGGCTCAGGGTTTCGGGGGCGGGATACAGCACGGGGTCTTCGCGCAGAGAAGACGGAAGCAGCGCATAAGCGGCGGCGTTGGCGGTGGCCGTGCGCGTCGCCTCGGCGATGGAAGCGGCGACGGGCGGGCGCAGCAGATAATCGATCCAGCGGTGGGCGGCTTCTGTGCGGCGGCTTTCGCGAAGGACGGCAACGTTATCGGCGAAGCGCGCGAATCCTTCCGCCGGATAGGCGAACGCGAGGCGATCGGGGGCGGCGGCGATGGCCTGCCCCGCGGTGACGGCCCAGGCTTGCGCGGCGGCGACGTCTCCGGCGACCAGTTGATCGCGAACCTCGGCGTTGAGATAGGCGCGCAGGAGCGGCTTTTGGCGGTTGGCCTCGGCTGCGGCGGCTTTCAATTCTCCCGGGTCCGCGGAATTCAGCGAGTAGCCCAGCTTTTTCAAACAGGCGCCAAACACTTCGGTCGCGTCGTCGAGCATGGTGATCCTGCCGCCGAGGCGCGGGTCCCACAGATCGGCCCAGGCGCGCGGGGCCGGCACGACGTTCTTCTGATAGACGATTCCAGTGGCTCCATACATGTAGGGAATGGACCAGTTCAACTGGGGGTCCCAGGGCGGGTGCTGGAAAGCGGGATCGAGCGCGGCGAGGTTGGTCAACAGTTCATGGCGGATGGGCGCGAGCAGCCCGAGATCGCGCATGGGGCCGACGAAATCCGCGGAAGGGAATACGACGTCCCATCCGGAGTTTCCGCCGAGCACCTGCGCAAGCATCTCCTGATTGCTCTCATACGTGCCGTAGCGGACGCGCAGGCCGGTTTCGCGCTCGAAGTTCGCGATGGTATCCGGAGCAACGTAATCGGACCAGTTATAGACATTGAGGCGTTGGCCGTTGGTACAACCGGAGAGCACGGCGGGAATCGCCGCGGTTTTAAAAACGTCTTTGAGAAAGCGGCGCCGGTTCATGCTTCGCGCGGCACTCTTCATGCTTTCCTCAGCCTATCGGAAATCACGATCAACGCGCCGAGCGCGGCGACGACGATGGTGGAAACCGCGTTCAGCACCGGATTCACGCCACGGCGCGCCATGGCGTAGATGACCATGGGCAGCGTCCGCGAATCGACACCGGCGACTAGGCTGGTGATGACGTAATCGTCGATCGAAACGGTGAAGGCCAGCATCGCGGCGGCGGCGATGGCCGGGGCGAGATACGGCAGTGTGACGCGATAAAACGCTCCGAACTCGGTTTCGCCGAGGTCGAGCGCGGCCTCTTCGAGCGCAACGTCGAAATTGCGCAAACGCGCCATCACTACCAGAACCACGTAAGCGATGGAAAACGAAACGTGCGCCAGAATCACCGTGTGCATTCCGAGCCGCAGGTGCAGATAACGAAAAATCCATTGGAAGAACGCGAGCAGCGACACGCCGGTGACGATTTCGGGCGTCACCAGCGAAAGATACAGCGATCCGGCGAGCCACGCCGACGCTTTCTTCCACAGCGCGTAAGCCGCGAGCGTGCCGATGGAGGTCGCGAGCGCGGTCGCGGCCACGGCGATCAACAGGCTGTTGGCGGCCGATTCCAGCAGGGCGCGATCGGCGAACATGGCGCGATACCAGCGCAGCGAGAATCCTTCCCACACGGTGAAGCGCGAAGCGTTGACGCTGAAGATCGCGAGGATCGCAAGAGGCAGATGCAGGAACAGATACGCGCAGGCGGCGTAGAGAGGAAGGGCGGATCTGCCGAAAGTAAAACGTACACGCCGAGCGGTCACAGGAGTTCCTCCCTGGTACGACGCATCAGGACGAGCATCGCGATCGCCGCCACCATCAGGACGATCGACGCGGCCGCTCCGAACGGCCAGTCGCGCGAAGCGGTGAACTGATTCTGCACCAGATTGCCGATCAGCACGGTCTTGCTGCCGCCGAGCAGATCGGAGACCAGATAAGGTTCCGACGCACGGCACGAAGACCAGAATCGACGCGGCCCACAATCCCGGCGCGCTGAGAGGAATGGTCACGCGCAGGAGCGCTCGCCAAGGCGACGACCCGAGATCGGCGGCGGCATCTAGCAAGGCGGGATCCTGGCGTTCGAGCGTCGCGTACAACGGCACAACGGCGAAGGGCAGATAGCCGTAAATCAATCCCAGAATCACCGCGCCCTGGTTATACAACAGCGGTAGCGGCGCATGGATCGCACCCAGCGACACAAGGACGGTGTTGACGAGGCCGGTATCGCGCAGCAGGAACATCCAGGCGTACAGGCGGATGAGGAAGCTGGTCCAGAACGGCAGGATTACCAGCGCCAGGTATAGATTCTTGCGCGGTCCGGATCGCGCGATGAACAGCGCGAGAGGGAATCCCAATACCAGGCATGCGGCGGTCGCAAGGAGTGAGACCCACGCCGAACGAAGGAAAATTCCGCCGTACAGCGGATCGAAAAGACGGACGTAATTTTCCTGGGTCCAGGGCGCTTCGACGCCCCCGTAAGCTCCGCGCGACAGAAAGCTGTAGGCGGCCACGATCGCGAGCGGCACCGCCAGCGTCGCGAGCATCACCAGCGCGGCGGGTGTCAGAAAGATGGCGCGGAGCCGGGTCACGAGGAGAAGCGCAGTTCGTCGGCCGCGTTCCAGGAAAGATAAACCGATTCGCCGGGGCGGTGCGGGCTGTCGCCAGAGGGAACTTGAACAGTGACGGCAGCGCCATTTTCGAGTCGCGTAATGATGTGCGCCACCGGGCCGAGGAACGCGATTTCCACGACGGTGGCGGCGAGCGCCGGGGGCGGCGCCGGGGCGCGCCAGATGCGAATCGCTTCGGGGCGGATGCCGATTTCGCCGATCCAGTTCATGGCGCCCAGAAAAGACGCGACGAATTTCGTGCGGGGTTCGCGGTACAGCCCCGCCGGCGGGCCGGTCTGCTCGATGCGGCCCGCGCGCATCACCGCGAGAGTATCGGACAGCGACAACGCCTCTTCCTGATCGTGGGTGACGAACAGGAACGTAACGCCCGTCTTCTTCTGCAAATCCCGCAGCTCGGCGCGGACCTGCTTGCGAAGCTGCGGGTCGAGCGCGGAGAGAGGCTCGTCAAGCAGCAGGACCTCGGGCGACAGGACCAGCGCGCGCGCCAGCGCGACACGCTGCCGCTCGCCGCCGGAAAGCTCGGAAGGCTTGCGCGATTCCTTTCCCGCCAACTCCAACTGCTGGAGAACGCGGCGGACGCGATCTCCCGCTCCATTCACCGGGGTGTCGCGCTTATTCCGCAGTCCGAACTCCACGTTGCCCCGCACGGTGAGATGCGGGAACAAGGCATAGCTTTGGAAGACGGTATTGACATTGCGTTGGTACGGCGGCAGACGATCGATGCGCCGGCCGTTCAAGCGGATTTCTCCCGCGGTGGGCGCCTCCAATCCGGCGACCAGGCGCAGCGTAGTGGTCTTGCCGCAGCCTGAAGGGCCGAGCAGAGAAAAGAACGATCCGCGCGGGATGGCAAGCGTCACGCGGTCGACGGCAGGGCGTACCGATGAGTTCTTGGAGAAATTCTTTGATATTTGGGCGAGCTCGAGGACGGCGTCCATTTTCCCGTGCGGAGAGAGAGGCTCTCCGTCACATGATAGAAGAATGCATGATACATCGCTCCAGGCCCGAAGGCTGCCACTTACACCGATGACCCAGTGGCCTACCGCGGGGAATTCATTGGAGCATTTTCATAGATAGCGTAGACCGCTCCTGTGGGGCAGCCCTTCCGGGCTGCAGCCGCGCTTCTGCGCGACTTGCCCGTTGGAATCGCCGGGCAGAAGCCCGGCTGCAAGGCGAAAGCCATGCCCCACAACGGACCGCGATAACTGTGAAAATAGGCCGCTAGGCGAAGGCGATCTTGCGGCGCAGCGCTTGCCGGACGCGCAACAGGCGGACGCGGATTCCGGTGGGGGTAATTCCCGCATCCTTGGCGATCTCTTCGGCGGAGTAGCCTTCCAGGCTTTTTTCCACCAAGGCGCGATCGCGGCGGCTGCAGTGCCGCAGCAAGCCGTTGAGCTCGATGGTATTCACATCGATGGAATTGCCGGGGCGGTCGTGGGCCGGATCCAAAGGCACGGCCATGGGCGCGCGAAAACGGGCCCGATACAGATTCCTGGCGATGGAATTCACCCAGTAGCCCACCAGCACGGGGTCCCGGAGCTGGGCTCTGTACTCCCAGCCGCGCGCCCAGGCGGCTTGCGCGATTTCCTCCGCCTCTTCGAGCGGGGCTCCGCGCAACTGCAGGAAACGGCGCGTGGCGGGGAACCCGGTCTCGAAGGCCTGCGCATACTCGTTTGGCGGCAACGTGCTGAACGTTGTACTAGACATGCTAGCGCCGGTGCAATTGGCATGCCAGCAAGCAAGTTTTTTGGTTTCAAACGGTTGTGCTTTTGCTGCGAGCTAGCCTCAGTAAATATTTCTTAATACGAGGCGCACCTCGGCAATATCGTCCGTGGACGGACGCTGCGCGCGAATCCCGTTGGCTATAGATGATCGCGCGAAACGGAGCGTTACAGGCTCAAGGGTCTTCAAGAAGGCGCGGAGCTACTCAGTAGTATGTCCAACTAGTATGTCCAGCGCCACAGATTCGCGCCGACGGTGTAGCCAGCCCCCACGGCGGCGAACAGAACCAGGTCGCCCTGGTGGAGCTTCCCGGCGTCCAGCGCGGTTTGGGTAGCCAGCGGAATGGTTGCGGCCGTCGTATTCCCATAGCGATCGATGTTGACGATCACCTGGTCACAGGTTAGGCCCAGGCGTTCGGCGGCGTTGGTGATAATCCGGCGATTGGCCTGGTGCGGGATCAGCAGTTTGACGTCCTTGGCCGTATAGCCGTGGCGGTCGAGCAAATCGCGGCAGCATTCGTACATTTTCTTGACCGCGAACTTGAACACCTGCTGGCCTTCCTGCTTGACGAAGTGCAGGCGCTGTTCGACGGTTTCCTTGGTCGCGGGCATGCGGCTGCCGCCGGCGGGCATTTTCAGGAACTCGCCGCCGGAGCCGTCGATTTCATTGTGGAAGCCGAGGAAGCCCTCGCCTTCCGCGGCCGGTTCGACCAGCATGGCGCCCGCGGCGTCGCCGAAAAGGATGCAAGTGTTGCGATCGGTGTAGTCGATGATGCGGCTCATGGTATCGGCGCCGATCACCAGCACTTTCTTGTGCGATCCGCCCGCGACCAGGTGCGCGGCGATGGTCAAGCCGTAGACGAAGCCGGAGCAGGCGGCTACCAGATCGAATCCCCAGGCGCCCTTCGCGCCCAGCCGGTCCTGCACCAGACACGCCGTCGAGGGGAACAGCATGTCCGGCGTTACCGTGCACACGATAATGGCGTTCAGTTCGGAGGCGTCGACGCCGCGATTGGCGAGCGCCACGCGGGCGGCTTCGACGGCCATATCGGAAGTAGCTACATCGGGGCCGGCGATGTGGCGCTCGGAAATACCGACGCGTTCGAGGATCCATTGATTGGAGGTGTCGACCATCCGTTCGAGGCCGGCATTGGTCAGGACGGCGGGCGGCACGTGAACGCCGAGCGCCGTAATTTTAGCTCCGGGCAAATCAGATCTCCTTCGTTGCGAGTTTCATCCTCGCACGGACAGACAGCGGAAAAGGGGGACAGACAGCTCTGTCCCCGCCCGTAAGACATCTTCCTTCCCCTTCGCGAGTGGCCGTGGGCAGAGTAGTCTGTCCCCTTTTTCCGCCACGGAATCGTCACACAGAATCAACCAGGATAGCGCGACATCGTACTCCGAAAGACCGGCGCACAACAACGAGCCGTGCTACATTCGGGGGAGAAATGCACACGGAGCGGCATCTGCAGGGAAATGGGAAAAGGGGGACAGACAGCTCTGTCCCCGCCGGCGACATGTCTTCCCTGCGTTCACCAGTGGCCGTGGACAGAGTAGTCTGTCCCCTTTCTCCGCATGCCGGGATCTATGCGCGCGTGTTCCGCGAGCTTCGCCCGCGCACTCCGCTTCCCGCGATTCGCGTGGAATTCAAGCGATACGCCAGCGCCAACGCTCAGATCAAGCTCGAAGGCGGGGTGCTGCTGGTGCGCATCGCCGATACGCTCGCCGGAGCGCCGGAGACGGTGCACGAGGCGCTGGCGGAAATTCTGCTGGCGAAGCTTTTCCGGCGTCCGGTGCCAGCGCACTCCAACGATCGCTACCGCCGGTATCTCAACCGCCGCGATATCCGCGACAGCCTGGACCTGGTTCGCCACATTCGCGGCCGCAAGCGGCTGGAGCATCCGACGGGGAATCACTACAACCTGGAGGAGATGTTCGAGGAGCTGAACCTACGCTACTTCTGGGGGCTGATGGCGCGCCCCCGGCTCGGCTGGAGCCCGAACGCGTCGCGCACCATGCTGGGGCATTACGATCCTTCGCACAACGCCATCGTTCTGAGCCGGATTCTGGATCGCGCCGAGACGCCGCGGCTGGCGGTGGAGTACGTGCTGTATCACGAAATGCTGCATCTGCGCTATCCGGCCGAGCATCGCGGCGTGCGCCGGTGCGTCCACACCAAGGCGTTTAAAGAAGCCGAGAAGCAATTCGAGCGATTGAGTGAGGCGAAGGCGCTGCTGAAGAAGCTCTAAGAACTCGGAGCAAACGCCTTTTTCACGAGCCGTCGACAGGCCCAATTGTGCCATGATTGGTGTGCATGAAGCTCCGGCCGGTGCGCTCGCAGGCGCGACTGCTTAAAGAGCGCGGAATTTGGGTGTCGCGCACGGGCCGAAAACTCGAACGAGCTGTCACGGACAAAGTGCTGCGGAAGAGTCGCGAGCGTGGCGATCCAACGAATCACTGGCGCTTCCCTCCTCCTTCGGCTTCCCTGGTTTGCTCTTAAGCAGCCCTCGGCAACTCCGGCTCGGACGGCTTCGTCTGCGAATCTGGCATATCGAGGAGCGCTAACAGGTCCTGCAGAAACGGCAGACTTCGAAGATAAAGGTAGGCTTCGAATCGGTCTGCGAGATCGGAGCAAATTGGTGCCCCCTTAGAAAAGGCCATGAGGTCCAACACGAGGTCGAACTTCATCCGACTGTCGGCGGCGTGGCGTCTAATGCGTTGTCTGACTTCAAAGATCCCCGCCTCGGCCTGCAATATTGCAAATGCCTCGGTCGACGGGTTCGGATTCAGGACACAGGCGGGCCTGCGTTCCAACTGTATCCAGGGTACAGGAGCCGTATTGGGCCAACCTGGCGTGAGTCTCAACCTGGGTCTCTGAATCGTCATACTCCGCAAGCAGAGTTTGGTTGTCAGGCCGCATCCCTGAAGTGGCTCATATCCTGCCGGAAACCTCCCACCTTTCTTCGAAGCCATTTGATTCAGGAGCTTGAATCGCGGGACGTCTATAAAAACATTACTTTCCGCGGAGTCGCAAATTCCTACGAAATATAGAAAGTCGTGTTTTTTCCTTTCTTTAGTCAAGAAGTGCGCCCTCTCTGGCGCTCTCACACAATGGCGTCCCGGCCCTCTTCTGCAAGGCCGTCATTTGGAAAAAATCTGTAGCTTTTTTAAAACTGGAAAGAAACTCTAATGCCGTGGAAGCGCCGTAGTAGAAGCCGCGAGCCTCATTCGTCGTCCATCAGCAGCCAGCATGAAAATCTTACGCCACTTAATCGAACTTAGCAATAGAAAAGTGTTGCCTACGATTCTGATCCTCAGCCTCCTGCCGCAGCCAGTTAGGAGGGCTATTTCGCCGATTGGATCTTCACCAGCGGCTCGGTCGGGACTTCCGGCATCCCGGATTTCAAGTTCTGGGGGCCGCGCCAGAAGTCGAAGTAGGAGACGTAATGCACGCAGCTCACGGTGCAATAGGGGGCGCAGGGTTTTTCGGTGTAATACTCGCGGCGGATGTCTTCGCGCGTGTATTGATCGAGCGGCTTGGCCGGGTAGCCGCGCTGCTGCGAGCAATAGTGCACCAGGCCGTCCTCGCAGATATACATGTAGCGGGAGCCGGCCCGGCATTTCCACGTCAGGTTCGGCTCGCCCGCGGCGATAGTGTCCTGGAAGAAATTCAACCGCGCGAAGTGGCGATTTTCCAGGGCTTTCATCTCGTGATAGACGGCGCGTTCACGGTCGCCGAGGGGTTTCAACTGGCCGCCGCCATCGTGAATGATTCCGACGGTGGCGGAGAATCCCAACTCCAGCGCGCGGCGGCCCACCACCAGGGCGTCGTCCGGGTTGTGAATCCCGCCGCCGACCACCGAGTTGATGTTGACATGAAAGTCGGCGTGCTCGGCCAGGATCTGGAGCTTCTTGTCAAGCACCTTCAGGCTCTTTTTCGATACGTCGTCCGGCATGACGTTGTCGATGGAGATTTGCAAGTGGTCGAGCCCGGCGCGGTTCAGGCGCTGAACCCGCTCAGCCGTCAGCAGATAGCCGTTAGTGATCATGCCGGCGAGGAACCCGCGGCGGCGCATGATGCCGATGATGTCGTCGAGCTCGGGGTGGAGGAGCGGCTCGCCACCGGAAAGCGTCAGGATGCTGGTGCCGAGGTCGGCCAACTTGTCGATCCGGCGCTCCATGACGTCGACGGCCACGGGCTTGGAATAGTCGTCGTATTCGTTGCAGTAGGCGCAGGAAAGGTTACAACGGCGTATCGGGATGATGTGCGCCATGATCGGGTGGGAGGTCGACAGGGCGCCGTAAGCCAACAGTTTGAACTCGCGCAGGCGGCGAGCGAATCCCTTCCAGGCGCGTCGAAGTCGAAGATCCGGTTGTGCCATTGGACCTAATAGCTTGCTGAAAAAGGGGACAGATCGCTCTGTCCACTCCCACGCCCGCACGTGAAATAACAGATTTTCGGGAGGGACAGAGTAGCCTGTTCCCTTTTTCAGCATCCTAAAGAAGCTTTCCTCTATTAGAACAGGGGAGCGAGGCGAGCTTCAAGTTGGCGGGTGGGGTGGCAGATTTAGGACGTTGCGGAAAAATAGGACAGCGGCAGCCTCTTACGACTTGAAACACTGCTGCTGAGAGTATTTCCATCCTTCCCGCACTTATTCCATGTGACGCGCCCCCTTACCTCGCTATTCCTTATCGCCTTAATGAGTTGGGCCGGTAACGGGCTAGCCGCCGGGGGCGATCCGGCGCTGCTCGATCTGCGAGTGATCGAGGGAGACGGCGCGATTTATGCGCCGGGGTCCAGGGCCACGCGGGGCGTCGCCATTCTGGTAACGGATGAGACCGGGAGACCGGTGGAGGGCGCGACCGTGAGCTTCACGCTCCCCATGGAGGGGCCGGGAGGCGTGTTCGCGTCGGGCGGGCGCACGGAAATCGCCAGGACCAAGGCCGATGGCCAGGCGGCCGTCTGGGGAATGCGCTGGAACGGCGTCACCGGGCCGTTCGAGATCCGCGTAACCGCGGTGAAGGGGCAGGCGCGGGCGGGAATCACGCTGGCGCAGAACCTGGCCGGGGAGGCGGAATCGAAGTCGGCGGCGAAATTACCGTCGAAGTTGCCTGGCGGCGGAATAGGCGGGCATAAATGGCTGTGGATCGCGCTCGCGGGAGCCGCGGCGGGGGGCGTGGTGGGAATTGCCAGCGCCAAGAAGTCGTCCGCGAGCACGGGATCGGCGTCATCGCCGTCGTCAGGGGCAGTGCAGATCGGCATGCCCGCGATCACTCTGGGGCATCCATGAAATTTGCGTTCGCGTTTCTCGCGGGGTTATTTGTTGTAGCGCTGCCGGCAGCGGCGCAAATCGAGCGGCCGCGGCTGGGATACGTGCTGGATTCACGAGGGGACTTGCGGCCGGTCATGGGTGAGCCGGCGAGCGCGGCATTAGGAGACCCAGTCGGGGTTGTAGCGATCTCGTTCGCCTGTTCTTTGAAGCTGTGCCTGGCCAAGACGGATGCGGCGGTGGTTGCCTTTATTCCCGATCGTCGGGGGCGGCAGCAAGGCGTGGCGGCGTCGCCCGCGTTCGTGACACCTTGCGCCACTTGCGCGGGTCCCGCGCTGATCGCGCTGGACGATCCTGCGAGCACTACCGGTGTGCCCGGCGCGTGGATTTACTTCCAAACCGCGCATCAGTTGGCTCGTTGGCACGAGGGCATTTTGGACGCAATCGATTTTGCGCCGGGCGGCGTCGTACTGTCCTTGCGGGCGACCACCGGCGGCTTTGATTACGCGGTCGCGCGAGGTCGCGTCGGTCGCAAGGCCGGGGTCGTCTGGATCGAGCACTATTCGGCGAGCGACGGCCGGATCACGGTCATCGTCGATTCGGCCGCGGTTCTGGATTCGCCTGGAGCAACCCGCGCCGTGATGCTGTTTGACGGAGGGATTCTGCTGGCTGCACGCGACCACGTTATTTTGCGCCGTCCGGACGGCCGGGAGATGACGTTCCCGCTCGCCGGGCCGAAGCGATTCCAAGCCGCCGGAAACGGCTATGTCGAAATCGCCGTGCCGAACGGATTATGGCTCCTGCGCACCGACCCGGGCCGCGAACAACTTGTCCTGCTGCCGGGCGTACACGAGTAATGAGCCGAATGAGAAGCCGAAGCAGGTCGCGTATCCGGCTGCTTGCGGCCGTCTTATTCATGTCGCTCTTTTCAGTCGCCGCACAAGCTCAGATCGCCCTGTCGACTTTGATCGGCACGACGGAAACGCCGGTGACTTCGTCCTACACGTTCGCGCCCATCGGCCCGTATGGGACCGAGGACGCGACCTTCGTCGCGACGAACACGGGAGGCATCCCCGTCACCGTGTGCAACTACGGGGTTTTCGGCATCGGCTTCAAGCTCGACAATTCTCCCACACCGCCGGTGGTGCTGGCAGCCGGCCGCTCCGTCGATTTCTTCGTGGAATTCACGGGCGGCCCGTTGGGGAACTATTCCGCGAATTTGGCTGTCAACTACGTCACCAATCCGGCGGTCTGCAGCTCGCCTCAGACCAGTACGCCGCCCGTCGCCTTGCAGGGGACGGTCACGCAGGCGGCCACGGTCAGCGTGGCGGCGCCCTGCACGGGACCCGATTCGCAGGGGATCATCAGTTTTGGCCGGATCGCGCAGACGTCGCAGGTCGCGTGCACGTTTACGCTGGCCAATCCGTATACGCAGGAGCTCTCGGTTTCGCCGATCGCTCTCACCGGCGCGGCGTTTCAGGCGCCTTTGCCTTCCCAACCGGCGATTCCGGCCGGGCAATCGATCACCTTCGCGGTGACGTTCACGGCCGCGACGGCCACCACGTTCAATGGCACGCTCATCGCCGGGGTGCAAACGTTTTATCTGACCGGCACCGGGTACCTGACTCCGCTGCCGGCTCCGGTTCTGAGCTTCGACACCACAACTTTGCGGAGCGGCGAGCAGCATACATTAACGGCGGCCTTACCGTTTCCCGCGTCCACTGCCGCGACCGGAACCATCACGATGACGTTCACGCCGTGGACCAATGCGATTGCCGACGACGCCACGGTCCGGTTCGTTGCCACGAGCAAGCGCGTGATCGGGTTCAGCGTCGCGCAGGGGGCGACGGCACTGCTGCTAAACACCAATAATAAAAGCCTCGATCCGACGAGCACGATTTTTTCGACGGGGACCTCGGCGGGGACCATCACATTCACGGTGGACGCTGGCGCTATCGGGATCAGCGGCAGCGCGAAGACCACGGCGATCATCGGGCCGGCTCCCGTGGCGGTAACCGCGGCGAGCGCGACCAGCCGGACGGCCGACCTCGACGTCGGTGTCACGGGTTTCGACAACACTTATACGGCGGGGGCAATGACGTTCACGTTTTACGATCGCTCGGGCAATACGCTGGGAGCGCCCATCCAGGCGGACTTCACCGCGCCGTTCCATCTCTTCTATCAGGGCGATACGGGAGGCAGCACATTTCTCATGTTGGTTTCGTTTCCGGTTTTGGGACATGTCGCATCCGTGGGAAGCGTGGACGTTCAACTCACCAACGCGGCTGGATCGGCGACTGTGCAGCGGCTGAAGTTTCCCTAGGCGTAGAAGCCACGCATCGTACACTCGTTATGAATGACGCCTGTCGCGCTCACTATCGCCGGCTCCGATCCCAGCGGGGGCGCGGGCCTCCAGGCGGATCTGAAAACCTTTCACCGTTTCGAAATTTACGGCGAGGCGGTCGTCACGCTGATCACGGTGCAGAACACGCGTGGCGTGACACGCGTAGATCCGCTTACTGCGGACCTGGTTGCCGAACAGATCCGGGCGGTACTGGAGGATATTGCTCCTCACGCCGCGAAAACCGGCGCACTGGGATCGAAGGAAGTGGTCTCCGCGGTAGCGGATGCGGCCGCCGCTTTCAAATTTCCGCTGGTCGTAGATCCCGTCATGACTGGCAAGCACGGCGCAAGGTTCCTGGACGACGACTCCGTGCGCGTTTTGATCGAGCGGTTAATCCCACGCGCGTTTCTGCTGACGCCGAATCTGGACGAAGCCGCGGCGCTCGCGGGGTTGGCCGTGAATGCTCGCGAATCGATGATTCGCGCGGCTAAAAAGCTGATCGGCTTGGGCGCCGCGAACGTTCTGGTAAAGGGCGGGCACCTGCCGGGGGACGCGCTCGACATCTTGTACACGGGCGCGGGCGAAATACACGAATTCACGGCCGCGCGCGTCGCGACGCCGCACACTCACGGCAGCGGATGTACCTATTCGGCGGCCATCACCGCCGAACTCGCGCGAGGGACGCCGGTCGTTGAAGCAGTTCGCCGCGCCAAGGACTTCGTGACGCGGGCGATTCTGACCAATCCCGGGCTCGGAGGCGGGCAAGGACCGCTGAATCATCACGCGTAAGTTTACCTTCCTCAAAAGCTGAGAATGTCGCGCTCAGGGATGCACTTATACATTAGTGTTACTGCCGGTTCCCAGTTGGCTCGCGGGCGTCGATCGCGTGATCGTGTGGTCGCTCGCGCCGCTGGCCGTGATTTTCATCCTCAGCGGGCTGGACGACCTGGCGATCGACATCGCATGGCTGGTTCAACGGCTGTGTGGCAACAAGTCGCGGCGGCTTCGCCCGCGGGAGCTTGCCCGGATTACCGAGCGTCGCGTCGCGATCCTGGTTCCTTTATGGAAAGAGCACTCGGTCATCGCGCGCATGCTGGAGCACAGTCTGGCGGCGCTGCGGTATTCGAACTACCACTTTTTCACCGGCGTTTATCCAAATGACGATTCCACGGGGGATGCCGTGCACGGGGTCGCCGATCGTTTTCCGAACGTCCATCTGGCCATGTGCCCGCATGACGGGCCGACCTCGAAAGCCGACTGCCTCAACTGGATTTACCAGCATGTTTGCCTGTTCGAGGAGGAAACCGGCCAGCACTTCGACCTGATCGTGACGCACGACGCCGAAGACATGATCCATCCCGACGAATTGCGCTGGATCAACGCCTATGCCGAGCGCTACGACCTTATTCAAGTTCCGGTGCTCGCGCTCGCGACGCCGCTCCACGCGATCACGCACGGCGTGTACTGCGACGAGTTCGCCGAGTATCATTCGCGCGACATGGTCGTGCGCGGCGCCTACGGCTGTTTCATCCCCGGTTCGGGCGTGGGAACCGGCTACCGGCGGGAGGCGCTGGAGAAGCTGGCGGAGTCGGAATCGAACCGCGTGTTCGAGCCCACCGCGCTTACCGAGGATTATGACATCGGCCTGCGGCTCTACCGGCTCGGCTGCCGGCAGGCGTTCGTTCCGCTGGTGCGCACACGCGGTTCCTCGGACCGGCCCAAGCCGGACTTCATGGCCACGCGCGAATATTTTCCCCAGAGTTGGGGCGCGGCGCTCCGGCAGCGGACGCGCTGGGTGACCGGGATCGCTCTGCAGAGCTGGGAGCGCTTTGGATGGCGCGGGTCGCCGGGCGAGGTGTATTGGCTATGGCGCGATCGCAAGGGGCTGATCGGAAGCCCGCTCGGCGTGGTCGCCAATGCGATTTTCTTTTACGGCCTGGCGACGGCGCTATGGACGCGGGGCACTCCGCTGGACGCACGGCTGAGCGTCGCGGCGCTGGGGTTTCAATTGCTGCGCCTCGGCGTCCGCATGGGGTGCGTCGCTCGGATTTACGGCGTGGTGTTCTCGCTCGGCGTTCCCATCCGCGTCTTCTACGCGAACCTGCTCAACGCCGCCGCGACCTTCGGAGCCCTCTATCAGTATTTGTCGGCCCGGCTGAGGCATCTTCCGCTGCGCTGGCTCAAGACCGAGCACGCGTATCCATCGCGGGCCACGCTCGTCGCGCACAGGCGGCGCCTCGGCGAGATCCTGGTGACCGCGGGCAAGGTGACGGCGGCCGCGCTGCGCCATGCGCTCGAGACACGTCCGAGCGGCGTGCGGCTGGGGGCGCAACTAGTGCGGCTCGGGTATCTTCGCGAGAGCGAGCTTTACGAAGTCCTCAGCTTGCAGCAAGGGTTGCCGCTCGCGCATCTTTACCCGGACGACGTCGAGCGCACTAGCATGCGCGTTTTACCTTCCGCAGTCGCCCGCAACTGGCGCCTGCTTCCTTTTCGGATCGCGCAAGGGAGCCTGTTCGTCGCCGGCCCGGATCTGCCGAGTCCGGAAATGAACGCGGCTCTGCGTGTGTTCACGGCGCTCGAAATCCGTTTCCATCTGGTCACCCCTACCGAATACAATTCGCTGACGCGGACGTTGCTTTAACTCGCGCTTTGTTATGGCTCTGCTATAACAGTGGCGAGATGAACAACCCGCTGGACGACGCGCTCACGGCGCGCGCTCGGGTAGTGGAGGCCGCGCTCGATGCTCGCGAGCACGCCCGCGCCCCCTACTCGAAATTCCGCGTCGGTGCGGCGCTCGAAGACGCCGACGGCCGTATCCACACCGGATGCAATGTCGAAAACGCCAGCTACGGCCTCACCAGTTGCGCGGAAAGAACTGCCGCCGTCAAGGCCGTCTCCGAAGGCGCGCGGCACTTTCTTCGCATTGCGGTGGCGGCCGATACCACGCCGCTCACTCCGCCGTGCGGGGCCTGCCGTCAGGTGCTATGGGAGATCTGCGGAGACATCGAAGTCATACTGGTGAATCTTCGTGGCGAGACCGAGTCTATGCGTCTGAAAGATCTTCTGCCGAGGCCCTTTCATGCGTCATCTTTTTAAGCCCGCTCTGCTGATCGCGACGCTCGCAACCAGCGGACTCGCGCAAGAGCGCGTGGACTGGATCTGGAGCGGACGCTATGTCGTCACCATGGACCAGCAACGCCGCGTCATCGAAAACGGCGCAGTCGCGGTTACGGGCGATCACATTGTGGCGGCCGGCCCGCGCGCTGAAATTGGCAAGCAGTATCGCGCGTTGCAGCGCCTCGATCGTCCCGATGCGATTCTCGCTCCGGGGCTCATCAACACTCACACGCACGCGGCCATGAGCCTGTTCCGGGGCGTCGCCGACGATCTGAAGCTGCAGGACTGGCTGCAGAAATTCATCTTCCCCGCCGAAGCCAAGAACGTCGACCGCGAATTCGTGGAGTGGGGCACGCGGCTGGCCGCCGCCGAGATGGCGCTTTCCGGCACCACGACCTTCACCGACATGTACTATTTCGAGGACACAGTGGCGCAAGTGACCAAGCAAGCGGGCCTGCGCGGCGTGCTGGGCGAGACGGTGATCGGGTTCCGGGCGCCGGATTATAAGACGCCTCAGGCGGCGCTAGCGGCCACGGAGAAATTCATGCAGACCTATGCGAACGATCCACTGATCGTGCCCGCCGTCGCGCCGCATGCGATCTACACGGTGCCCGACGGCATCTTGAAGTTGTGCCGGGCGCTCGCGAACCGGTATCAGAAGCCGCTCCTGATTCATTTGGACGAAACCAAGACCGAGCATGACGAAGCGCTCGCGAAACGCAGGAAGACGCCGGCGGCTGCGCTCGACGCGCTCGGCGTGCTCACCGGCTGGACCGTCGCGGCGCACGGCGTGTGGCTCACCGACGCGGACATCGCGATTCTCAAGATGCGCGGCACCGGCCTCGCGCACAATCCCTCCAGCAATATGAAGCTCGCGAGCGGCGTCGCGCCGGTCGGAAAGATTCTGAAAGCCGGCATCGCGATGGGCTTGGGCACCGACGGCGTCGCGGGATCCAACAACGATCACGACTTGATGGAGGAAATGGACCTCGCCGCGAAGCTCCAGAAGGTGGCCACAGGCGATCCGCAGGCATTGCCCGCCGAACAGGCTTTCGCCATGGCGACCATCACCGGAGCGCGGGCGCTGCGGCTCGATAACCTGATTGGCTCGCTCGAAAAAAACAAGCGCGCCGACATGATTTTCGTGAGCCTCGCCGAGCCGCACGCCGTGCCGATTTACAACGTGTATTCGCAATTGGTCTACGCATTGAAGGGATCCGACGTAACCGACGTGATGGTGAACGGACATCCGATTGTGCGGGATCGAAAGATGCTGACCATCGATACGAAAGCGGTGATAGCCAAAGTGGAGCAGTATCAGGAGCGCGTGAAGAGATCGGTCGGCTTGAAATAAAGGAGCGCGATCCCCGCGGCTACGCAGGTTTTCCGCACCCGCCTCCGCCGGGCGTCTCGACGCGCAGTATGTCGCCGGGTTGAACCTCGAATCGCGATTTCCCGGGAATGATCGTCGTACGCCCGCGTCGCGTCAGAGTATTACGTCCGGGCTTGCCCGGCTTGCCTCCGCCGATGCCGTAGGGCCCCCGCACGCGGCGATCGGAAAGGATCGTCGCTTCGGCGGGAACCAGAAAGTTGTATTCGCGAACGATGCCGTCGCCGCCCCGATGCAGCCCGTCTCCGCCCGAGCCGCGGCGAATGCGGTAGCTCGCGATGCGAACGGGGAACTGGTGTTCGAACGCCTCCACCGGCGTGTTCCAGCTATTGGTCATGTGCGTGTGCACTGCACTGTGGCCGTCGCCCGCCGCGGACGCGCCCATGCCGCCGGCGACGGTTTCGTAATAGGCGAATACGCCACGCATCGGGTCCGTGCCGCCGAAGCTCAGATTGTTCATGGTGCCGGAGCTCGCCGCCGGGATCCAATCCGGCGCCGCCTGAGCCAGCGCACCCAGCACGACGTCGGTGATGCGTTGCGAGGTTTCCACGTTGCCGGCCGCCATCGCCGCGGGCGCTATTGCATTGACGATGGTCCCCTCCGGCGCGACGATGTGCACGGGCCGCAGAATTCCGGCGGTGAACGGAATCTCATCGGGTACCAGGCAGCGAAACACGTACATCACCGCCGAGGTGGTCACCGCGAGGTTCGCATTCACGGGGCCCTGCACTTGTGCGTCCGATCCCGTAAAGTCGACGATCACGGAATCGCCGCGCAGTGTGACAGCCACGCGAATAAACAACGGACGGTTTGACGTCCCGTCGCCTTCCAGGCAATCCTCGAAACGATACGTCCCCCGCGGCAGCTTCCGCAGCGCGGCGCGCAGCATGCGCTCGCTGTAATTCTGCAGATCGCGCATGTTCGTTTGGACGGTTCGCTCGCCATACTTCGCCGTCAGCTCGTGCAGGCGCCGCTCGGCCCGGCGAATCGACATCAGTTGCGCCATCAGGTCGCCCTCGCGCTCGCGCGGCGTGCGGACGTTCGCCAGGATCATGGCGAGCAGTTCGCGATCGATCTTTCCCGCGCGCTGAATCAGCACCGGAGGAATCCGCAATCCTTCCTGATAGATCTCTCTGGCGAGAGGCATTGAGCCGGGGCTCATGCCGCCCACATCGGCGTGATGGGCCCGATTGGCCGCGTAAAAAGACGGGCGTTTCGCGCCCCTCGCGAAAATTCCCGCGACCGCGGTAATGTCGGGAAGATGCGTCCCGCCCCGGAATGGATCGTTCACCAGCGCGACGTCGCCGGGAGACAGGTCGAACGCCTGGCGAATCGCGCGTACGGCCATGGGCATCGCGCCCAGATGCACGGGCATGTGATCGCCCATCGCCACGGCCTCGCCGCGGGCGTCGTAAATCGCGCAGGAATAATCGCGGCGCTCCTTGATATTGGCGGAATAAGAAGTCTTGCGCAGAACGATGCCCATCTCCTCGGCGATCGACCCCAGCAGATGGCGGAACAGCTCGATCTCGATCGCGCGCGGCGTCATTGGCAGTCCGTGATATGGACGTCGAAGCTCGCGACGCGGTCCCAGGTGCGGCCTCCGCCACGCTCGACGACGAATGTTCCGGTGGCTGCCTCGGCACGCACGCGCATCGAACTTTGGTTCGGCCCGCGCGCGTTCTTCAGCCGGATAGGCGCGTTATTGAGCTGTTTCAGCTCCCAGCTCTCGCCGCCGGTCATGGTTTCGTAAAGTTCCTGCCGGACATTGTTGCGCTGGGAGGCGTCCACCACCAGCTCGCCGTGCGAAGGCGTATCGAAGTGGAATTGCGCGACGGTTCCGTATTTTGTGTCGTCTGCTACCAGTTTCTGGCGCCACGTGCGGCCGCCGTCGTTCGTCACGAGCAGAAAAGGATTGCGAGCCAGCGGGTCGATCGACTCGCCGCCGATCCATCCATTTTGCAGATCCAGAAATTCGATCTGCTCTAGCGCGGCCGCGCGAATCCGCTCGTGTGCTTCGGCCCAGGTGGCGCCGTTATCCTCGCTCGCCAGCACGATTCCGAACATGGTTACGTTCTTCGTGTGCAAATTACCGGCCACCATCAGCCGGCCTCCCGCGGCTTCGGCCGATGCGAGCTCCAGAAACACGGGGCAAGGCTCCTCCATTGTGCAGGTCAGCCCGAACGCGTCCATATCGGCCTCGGTGCATTGATACGCCATGCGAAACGGCTCGGCGGCGGCGGCCGTGCCCGCGACCGCGACCGTTCCAACCAGGATGAAGAAGAAGCCCGCGTTACGCGCGTCTCGCATGGTCAGCATCGCGCTCATTTTAGCAAGGCCTGTATACGTGCTCGCCACCTCCACCTGACACCCCCGGCCCGGCCGGAAATTCATACAATTGAAAGAGCCGTGCCCGCGCCGCACATTCCGACGCCGCTCGATCAGCTCGGACATCGCCGTTTCTCGTTCTATCCCGCCATCGTCGGCGTCGAGCATAACGAGTGGTTGTTCCGGTGCTCCGATTGGGACGAGATTCAGGTGATGAACACCAAGACTCACCAGGAGCTGTGGATTCCCCGGCGCTTTCTGGGCGGCGTTTCGAGCACTGAGGAGCCGGTGGTGATCGTCGGCCTGGTCAAGGAGCTCGAGTTTCGCGAAGGCGCCGTCGTGCCGCTGGTCCGCCGCGTCATCGAGATGCCGCGCGCGGTAAACGACA
Organism: Bryobacteraceae bacterium; assembly: GCA_035934795.1. Lineage (GTDB taxonomy): Bacteria > Acidobacteriota > Terriglobia > Bryobacterales > Bryobacteraceae > Palsa-187. The sequence goes on from DASYXM010000094.1 coordinate 32,800, forward strand.
CCCCACGTCCGGGTGGCTTCGCATCTTCAGCCGCACGGCTCGCTCCGGTCGTCGGAATCAGGCTCGAAAGCGAAACGCATCCGTCGCCAGGCCGCGGCCTGCTGGTCAAGGTGGCCGCCGGACTGCTGACCTGCATCGTCGGCCTGGTGATTTTTCGCGATGGTCCGCTGTCCTCGCGCGCGCGTTTCTTCACCGCGCCGGCCCGCGTGCCGCTGCCGTTCACGGCGAGCGACGACTACCTTTCCATCGTCAGCCGCATCGGACGTCCGGCATCGGACGCCGCGCGAACCTCGCCGGCAGGCCTCGAGTTTCATCTGCTGCGGTTTCCCGATCGAGGGTACACGCTGGTGCTGCTGGGCCACGACCGCGATCAGGCGACGTATGCCGGGGCCTTCGGGCGCGGAGGCCGCGTGATCCATTCGGTGACGCTTCCCGACGGCGCGGATTCGGCGGCGCTGCTCTCGCGTCTCATCGGGCGCTGATCGCTTGGCGTTCGCCTTCGTCCACATCGACGCGCGTCAGCACGGCAAGCCCCGCGATGAAAAAGACGATCAGCGAGAGAATCGCCAGGCGGTAACTGCGCGTGAACTGCAGCGCGAGCCCGAAGATCATCGGGCACAGCCAGCTGGTGCCCTTGTCGCTGATCTCGTAAATGCTGAAGTATTCGGCCTCGCGTCCGGCGGGAATCAGCTGCGCGTAAAGCGACCGGCTGAGCGCCTGGCTTCCGCCCATGACGATCCCCACGGCGGCGGCCACGGCGAAAAATTGCGCCGTGGTGCGAACCGCGGCGTACAGATAGAGTAGCGTGCCGGTCCATAGGATCAAACTCACGACCACCGCTCGCTTGGCGCCCACCCCCGCCGCGATCCAATTGAACCCCATCGCGCCGAAAAACCCCACAAATTGAACCATCAGGATGGCGAGCGTCAGCATCGAGACGGGGATCTTGAGCTCGTCGTTGGCGAATTGCGACGCCAGCGCCAGCACTGCTTGAATCGCGTCGTTGTAGAGCAAGTAGGCGATCAAGAACGTGGTGGTTTCGGGAAACTGGCGAACGTGACGCAGAGTTTCGCCCAATTGACCGAGCGTGTGCCGGATCGCGCTCTTATCGTCAAGCAGCACCTTCGCGGGGCCGCGATTGCGCAGCGTCACGAGCGTGGGGATGGTGAACACCGCCCACCACACGCCCGAGGAACTGAGGCTGATGCGCACCGCGAGCGCCTCGCTGATGCCGAGCCGCGTTGCGTTCAGATAGAGCAGCAGATTCAGCGCGAGCAGAAGGCCGCCCCCCAGATAGCCGATCCCCCAGCCTCTGGACGATACCGCGTCGCGCTCCTCCGGCGGCGCGATTTCCGGCAAAAACGAATTGTAGATTACGACCGAAGCGCCGAAGCTGACGTTGGCGATGATGAACAAAAAACCGCCCCATAGATAGGCATCGCCCTTTAGGAAATACATGGCGGTCGCGGCCGCGGCGCCAACGTAGGCCGTACCAGCGAGGCATTCCTTCTTGCGGCGGCCATAGTCGGCGATTGCGCCGGTGACCGGCAGCACGAACACTTGCAGGATCACCGAGAGACTAACCAGGTAGCTCCAGTAACTGCGCGCGTCGATTTTGAGGCCCACCGGATGGACGAATCCTTGGGCATCGGCGGCGGCTTTGGCCAACGCGGTCAGGTAGGGACCCAGGAACAACGCGATGGCGGTGGTGGCGAAGGCGGAGTTCGCCCAATCGTAGAGATACCAACCGCGCTGCTCGCGCGCGCTGTAGGGCGTCACAACTTTTCGATTTGATCGAGCGCCAGCGTCATGCGCGACGCGGCTTCCCCGCGGCCGCCGAAGCGCAGCTCGTTGTAGGCCGCGGTGGCGTCGGCGGCAAGCGCCGCCAGATCCGGCTTCGCAAGCACGCCCACGAATTCCACCGGCGTCAGCCACGGCGGCTTACGGACGCCGCGTTTTTCGAGCAGCCGCAGAAGGCGCTGGTACAGAATCGTCGCGTCGCTCGGCCGCATCTGGCCCCGCGCCAGCCTGCGTGCATGGGCCCTCTCGCGCCACCAGCGCTGGACGGACGGACCCGCCAGGATCCACAGCGCCAGGGCCAGCGCGATCCCTCCCAGCGCGGGCGTCCAGCGTGCCAGGTTTCGCCCCGCGTCACCCAGCGCCCCGATGATCCGATCGAGCCGCGGAAAGTGAAACTGCCGCCCGGATTCCTGCATGCGCGCGAACAGCGCGACCTGGTGATCCGCGTCGTAGCTGACCACCCAGTCCTGCCACATCTGATCGGCGGCGTCGGAGAGCAGGGCGAGTTTCGACAGCCATCCCGGACCGCCCGCGGAAGGATCGGCCGGCGTGGGATCGAAGGTCGTCCAGCCGCGGCCGTCGAGCCACGCCTCCACCCAACTGTGCGCGTCGGAAGCGCGGATCACCTGCCAGCCAGTCATCGGATTATACGTGCCGCTCTGGAAGCCGGTAATGACGCGCGTGGGAATGCCGATCGTCCGCAGCATCACGGCCATCGCGGAGGCGAAATATTCGCAGTGGCCCTTCTTACGCTCGAACAGAAAGTATGCCAGGGGATCGGCGACGGGTTTCGAAAGCAGCTCCAGCGTGTAGCCGTAATCGTGGCGCAGATGATTTTCGATCGTCCGAGCTTTCTCCGCCTCGGTTTCGGCGCCGGCCGTCATGTCGCGCGCGAGCTGCGGAACGCGCGGGTCCAGCGCCGGCAAGGTCAACAGCTCCCGGCGGAATTCTTCCCCCAGCGGAGCCGTGGTAAAGCGGACTTCGGCCCATTCATCCGGCAGGAATCCGTACACGCTGTAATTCAATCCCCGGTTGCCGAAGCGCGGCGGGACGCGGAACACGCCGCCTCGCGAATAGCGCAGGAATGGAACGTCGACCCGGATGGTTTCGGGATTACCCGCGAAAAAAAGCGTGTCGGAGATCAGCGGGCTCAGCCGCGCCTGGTAAATCAAGTTGCGGCCGAGGCGCGTTCCGATCACCGCGTTGCGGAGCGCGATCACGCCGCCGTCGACGCGCACCAACTGGCCGGTCTCGGGTGGGTTAAACCAGCGCGTCCCGTCGAATTCGACCAGCGCGGAGCCGCGCCATTTCACCGGAAGGAATCCTTCGTTCTGATACGAACGCACGTGCATGACGGCGGTGGTGTTGCGCTTGATCTCGCCGATTTCCCCGAGCGTCACCGAATTCGAGAAGCCGGCCAGCCGCATGCCGCGCGGTCCCATCCGCGAGAAGGCCGCGCGGGCCGTGCGCGGCAGGACCAGGAACATGCCCGCCGTCAGGATCAGAATCCCGGCGAACAGAAATCCGGAAAGCCATCCCAGGCGCCGCGGAAACGAGGGCAGCGCCGCTCGCGAAACGGTGGCGGGACCCGCGGCCCCGCGATAAACTTCGCCGCTCGCGAAGGCGACGATCGCAAAGAGCATGAAGATCGCCAGGTACACCAGGAAACTCGCGCCGCCGGAAAGAATCGCCGCGGCCATCAGCTCCAGGCCCGCGACCACTTTCAGGTAGCTGAAATCCCGCGTGGTTCTCGCGGTGATCAGTTTCAGCACCGCCAGGAAGAAAACCATGTGGACGGTGGCCAGCAGGAAGCTGCCGGAAAGATAATTCCAATCCACGGGGAAGAATCCCAGGTACAGCAGCGCCAGCGCGCCGGGTACGCGAGCGGGCACCTGGAAGCTGATGACGCCCGCCGTCATCAGCGTGCGCAGGATCAAGCCCGCAAGTCCAAACAGCGCCGCCGGCCAATCCAGCAAATGCGATCCGAGCACCGCGAGATAACCAGCCGCAAGCATGCCGAGCAGCGCATACTCAAAAGTCCGGCTGATGGCTCGCGGGACTCGGCCGGAAGCAGCGGTATTCACAACTTCATTGTGCTACAGGTGCGGGCCGACGCACCGGGTGTGCTACACGTAAAGGAATGCGGGGGAACCGGTTATCGCGAAAGAATTGTCGTGACTGGCACAGGGAGGGCCCGTGTAGTGGCGGCGGCGTTGCCCGCCGCGTCACGGTGACAGCGTTTGGGCCGCCGGGCGGCCATCCCAAGGCACATTAGGATTCACTCCGCAGGATTCACTCCGCATGGCGAAATTTAAGGCGGCCGGGTCGCGCAAGAAATCGATGGCGTCGAATCTACGGGCCATTCCCTGCATGATTTTGATCGTCGGCGTCTTGGTGGTGGTCTTGTTGCTGTTCTACGAAATACTGAAATCGGGCACCTGATGCGAATCGACCAGCGCAAGCCCGGCCAGATGCGGCCGGTCAAAGTAACGACGGACTACCTGTTGACGGCCGAGGGATCGGCCCTAATCGAAGTCGGCAACACGCGCGTGTTGTGCACGGCGTCGGTGGAGGAAACGGTGCCGCCGTTCCTGCGCAACTCCGGAAAAGGCTGGGTAACCGCGGAGTATTCCATGCTGCCGCGCGCCACCGCGACGCGCACGCCGCGCGAGGTCTCCAAGGGCCGCCCGTCGGGACGCACCATGGAGATCCAGCGTCTGATCGGACGGGCGCTGCGTTCGGTGGTGGACCTCGATTCACTCGGCGAGCGCAGCATCATACTGGATTGCGACGTGCTGCAGGCGGACGGAGGCACGCGCACCGCGGCCATCACGGGAGCTTACATCGCGCTTTCCGCCGCGGTCCGGCAACTGGTGAAATTCGGCGCGCTGAAGCGCTCGCCCATCCGGGATTTCGTCGCCGCCACCAGCGTGGGGATCGTCGGCGGCGTCGCGATGCTGGATCTGTGCTATCAGGAAGACTCGCAGGCCGAGGTGGACATGAACGTGGTGATGACGGGGGCGGGCCGCTATGTCGAGCTGCAATCGACGGCGGAGAAAACTCCGTTCGACGACCAGCAGCTTGCGAGCCTGATCGCGCTCGCGCGTCAGGGAATCGCCGGGCTGGTCGACATTCAGCGCGAACTCGAAAAGGAATGACCGTCTACTGCGCCACGGGAAATCCCGGCAAATTGCGGGAATTCCAGTTGGCCGCGCCCGATTTCGACATCCAGCGGCTGCCTGTCTCGGTTCCCGCACCCGAAGAAACCGGAGCGACGTTCGAGGCGAACGCCATCGAAAAGGCGACCGCCTACGGCAGCCACGTCGCCGGATTCCTGTTCGCCGACGATTCTGGTCTCGAAGTGGACGCGCTCGGCGGCGAACCCGGCGTGCGTTCCGCCCGTTACGCAGGAGAACATGCAAGCGACGACGCGAATAACGCGCTGCTGCTCGCGCGGCTGCGCGACCTCGGAAAGAGCAACGAGAATTGCGCGGCCAGGTTCATCTGCGTCATCGCGCTGGTGAAGGACGGCCGCCTGGTGAAGACGTTTCGCGGCGCGGTGGAGGGGCGCATCATCGATGCGCCGCGCGGAACAGGAGGCTTCGGTTACGATCCGCTATTCTTCTGCGAAGAGACCGGGTGCACGTTCGGCGAAGCGTCCATCGACCGGAAGATGACGGTCAGCCACCGCGCCCGCGCGCTCACCGCGATGTTCGCGTATCTCAGAGAGGCTAGAAATACCGCTTCCATCTGAGAAAACCGATGTTGGTTTTCGCGTCGAGGATTTTTCCAGAGCTGATCATCTTGTCGACTTCCTTCGCCGTGAACCAGCGCGTTTCGATGCGCTCGTCATCCATGGGCTGGGCCTCTCCGGCGACCAATCCTGTGGCGAGAAAGATCGTCATCTTCTCATTGAGGAAGCCCGGACTCGGGTAAATCTCCGCGATTTTGCGGAAGGATCGCGCGCGCAATCCGGTTTCTTCGATCAGCTCGCGGCGCGCCGTCTGGAGCGGCTTTTCGCCCGGATCGACCGTGCCCGCGGGCAATTCCCACAGATATCGCTGCGCGGGAAGCCGGTACTGCCGGACCAATAGAATGCGCTTTTTGCCGTCCACCGGCAGCAGGACGGCCGATCCGCGATGACGCACGATGGCGCGCTGGATTTCGAAGCCGTCCGGGTCGACTGCGTGATCCATCGTGACGCTGAAAATCCGGTTGCGCGTGATTTCGGTGGAGGAAATGAGTTTCATTTGTGTGCCACAAGTTTGGCGAATTCGGCGGCGGAGCGCGTATTGACGACGTCGGCGGCTTCGAGCCATCCCCGGCGCGCCATGCGCACGCCGTACTGCATGTTCGCCAGATGCTTCTGCTGATGCGCGTCGGTGGAGATGACGAACTGGCAGCCCTTGGCGCGCGCCGCGCGGATCAGGGGAGCCGCAAGATCCAGCCGCTCCGGGCTCGCGTTGATTTCGAGCAGGACACGCTTTCGGGCTGCCTCCGTTGCGACCAGATCGAAATCGAACGGGAACGAATCGCGATGCAGCAGGATGCGGCCCGTGGGGTGGCCCAGCACGCGCAGGTGCGGGCATTCGAGCGCGCGCATCAGGCGATCCGTCATCTCGGCCGCTTCCAGATTCATATAGCTGTGTACGCTCCCGATCACCCAATCGAGCTCCGCCAGCGCGTCGTTTTCCAGATCCATCTGGCCGTCGCGCCGGATGTCGCATTCGATGCCGGAAAAGATGCGGATACCAAGCTCGTTCTTCTTCATCTCGCGGATGCGATGCGCGAAAGCGACGGCGCGTTTTTCGTCCAGGCCGTTGGCCATGGCGAGAGCCTTGGAATGATCGGTGATCGCGATGTATTCGTGCCCGGCTTCGCGCGCGGCTTGCGCCATTTCCTCGAGCGACGCGCGGCCGTCGGTCTCCGTAGTATGCATGTGCAAATCGCCGCGAATCTGATCGAGGGTGATTAATTTAGGCAAACGATGTTCGGCGGCGGCCTCGATTTCGCCGCCATTTTCTCGCAATTCCGGAGGAATCCAGTCCAGGCCGAGCGCCGCGTAGATCTCTTCCTCGGTGGCGCTCGCGACGCGCTTTCCGCCCTCGACCTTCGCGAGCCCGTACTCGTTGAGCGTGAGGCCCATCTTCTGGGCGCGCGCCCGCAACGCGACGTTGTGTTCCTTGCTGCCGGTGAAATATTGCAGCGCCGCGCCGTAACTTTCCGAAGAAAGCGCCCGCAGATCCACCTGCAATCCCTCCAGCCCGAATTTGATGCTCGCTTTGTTGGAGCCTTTGCCCAGGACCTCGTGGGCTTTGGGATGCGCGGCGAATTTCTCCAGCGCATCCGGCGCGCCCGGGCCCGTGGCGAGCAGGTCGAGATCGCCGATGGTTTCCTTCGCCCGGCGCAAACTGCCCGCGGCGGTGACGGATTCCACGCCGGGAATGGCGCGCAGATATTCGATCAGTTCATCGGCGACGCGCTGGCCGAACGAAAGCAGAAAGCGTCCCTGCGTTTGCCGGTAAGAGCCGATCGAGCGCAGGACTTTTTCCTCGAGCTTCGCGCCCATGCGCGGCAGCTCGCGCAGCTTGTGCTCCTTGCAGATTCGCTCTAAATCGTCGGTGGTTTGCACGCGGTACGTATCGAACAGCAGGCGGACGCTCTTGGGCCCGAGGCCCTGGATGCTGAACAATTCGAGCAGCGACGCCGGATACTTGCTCAGCATTTCATCGCGCCGCTCGAAGCTGCCGCGCTCCTCGATTTCTTGCACTACTGCGGCGATGCCCTTGCCGATTCCGGGGATGTCGGTCAACTTTTTCGCGGGGTCCTTCAGGATGGCGGAAAGCTGCTCGGGATAGCTTTGGATCACGTCGGCCGCGGTGCGATAGCTGCGAATGCGGAAGGAATCCTCGGCGGCGATCTCCATCAGATCGGCGGTTTCGGAAAGCATGCGGGCGATGGCGCGGTTTTCCATTCGTCTATCGCCTTCCAGTCGCGCCGCCGTCTCCTCCGGCGCTGGTCCCGTGAGTGACGTTAGCCACCCCCAGCGTTCCGTGAGGCTCCACGTGGATCAGCACGTCCTCCACCCACGGAACGTCGGCTTTCACGGCGCCGCGGGCGGCGGTCGCGATGTCGTGGGATTCGCGCACGGTCATTTCCGGGTCCACTTCCAGGTGCAGATCGACATGATAACGCAGGCCGGTCTTGCGGGCGAAACATTTCTCGACGCCCCTGGCGCCGGCGACGCGCAGGGCGGCCGCGCGGATCTCGCTCATCTGTTTCGCGTCCGGCATCGTATCGGTGAGGTAGAGCGCCGTTTGACGCGCCACGCGCAGGCCCACGAAAATCACGATCAGGCCGATGGCGAAGCCCGCGTAATGGTCCGCGGCGGCGTATGTGACGCTGAACAGTGCGAGCGAAACGCCGGCCAGCGCGACCAGTCCGGAAGAAAGGTCGAGCAGGTCGTGCCACGCGTCCGCCGTCATGCTGGAGCTTCCGCTGCGGCGCCCCGCGCGAAACTTGGCGGAAGCGAAGAAACTCTTCACGCCGATCGACAGGAGCAGCGGCCAGATCGCGTAAGCGGCCGGTTGGTGGGCGACGTTCCGCTCGCTCAGGGATTGCAGGCAGATGCCGGTGCCGACCACGGCGAGCAGCACGCCCATAGTGAGACCCGTCAGAATTTCGAAGCGCCCGTGGCCATAGGGATGATCGCTGTCGGAAGGTTTCGAGGCGATCCACAGGCCCACCAGCACCAGGCCCGAGGTCAGGCAATCCGACGCGGATTCGAAACCGTCGGACACCACGGCGGCGGAGCTGGCCCGCAGGCCAACGCCGATCTTGACGGCTGCCAGCGCCGCGCTCGCGGCCAGGCTGAACGCCGAAATACGCCGTGCGGTAGCCTCGGGGCCGCCCATAGGATCGAGTGTCGCACGGGGAACGTTAGAATCTGAGGTGTGCGCGAGCCGCGGTCGGTCCATCCCGGCGAAATCGATTCGGTTCCCGACCGGCCCGCCGTGTTTCTGCTGTGGGCCGGCGAAGGGCGGCCGTATCTGGCGCGCACGTCGCTGCTGCGGCGCCGCCTGAAACGCCTGCTCGGCGAGCCCGCCCGCGCGTCGCGGCTGCTGCGCCTGGGAGGCGTCGTCGAACGCATCGATTACTGGCCGACGGGCTCGCAGCTGGAATCCGCCATCGTGCACCTGGTGCTGGCGCAGCGCCATTATCCCGAAGACTGGCCGCGCATCACGCGCCTGCGCGCTCCGGCGTTCGTGCGCCTGACGTTGGACAATCCGTTTCCCCGAACCGTGGTCACGACGCGCTTCGGCCGGGGATTGCTGTACGGCCCATTTGCGAGCCGCGCGGCCGCCGAACACTTTGACGTAGCCTTGCTGGATCTGTTTCAAATCCGGCGCTGCGAGGAAAATCTGGACCCGTCGCCACAGCATCCGGGATGCATCTACGGCGAGATGAACAAGTGCTCGCGCCCCTGCCAGCAGGCGGTGAACGCCGGGGAGTATCGCAACGAGGTATCGCGCGTCGAACAATTCCTGCGCACCGAGGGAGCCTCGTTGCTGGAGCCGGCGGAACAGGCCCGCGACCGCGCGAGCGCCGATCTGCAATTTGAAGAAGCCGCGCGATTGCACGAACGGATCGAGCGCATCCAGCAGGCTCGCTCTCTCGGGGGTGAATTGGCGCGCACGCTGGACCGACTGGCGGGCGTCGCGGTGACGCCTTCGGCGGCGGATGAATGCGTCGATTTATGGTTTCTGATCGGCGGCCGGTGGCAGGAGCGAGTGCGCCTGGCGCTTTCGGAGGCGGCGGGCGCGGGGCAATCCATGGATCGCCGTCTGCGCGACGCGGTGGCCGCGCTCAAGCCGGAGGGTGCGCCGCGCGCCGAAGACCTGGCCATTCTGACGCGCTGGCATGGATCCAGCTGGCGCGACGGCGAATGGATCGGCCTCGATTGGCCGTCGAAGATTCCCTATCGCAAGTTGGTGAACGCCATCGCCCGGGTCGGAAAACCTCCAACCACGGAACGATCGGCTTAACGGTTCACGGTTTGGCGATCTCGAGCGCAAAGGGCGCGGCGCGCCTCCTCTGGAAGAAAGAACTAATTTCCGCCGCGTCCGTTTTGCGCGAGTCTCCAAAAGCTACACTGAGGCATGAGCCTGCTTCGCAGACTCCGCGCGCACTGGCCGGGCGCTTTCCGCCAGCACGTCACCGGCACGGGCCTGGGCTTCGCGACGAGCGTCGTGCTGCTGGCCCTGGTGGCCGTTTTCTCGGCGAACAACCTGCTGTTCCTGATTCTCGCGGGGATGCTCGCGGTGCTGGGGATTTCGGGATTCGTCAGCAAACTGGGCCTCGCGGGACTGGAGATCGATATCCTGCTGCCGGAGCACATTTCCGCGCGGCGCAAGATTCGCGCCGCCGTCCGGCTGAAAAACCTGAAGCGCTGGATGTCCTCCTTCGCCATTCATGTGGCCGGGTCCGCCGAGGCGGGGTTCGACTGCTCGGTATTCTTTCCGGTGATCCCCCGGGGCGCGACCATCGAGGAGCCCGTCGATTTATTTTTTCCGCGGCGCGGGCGCTGGCGCGAGCGGAGCTTCGAATTCACCACCCGTTTCCCGTTCGGTTTCGCCGAGCGGCGCGAGGAAGTGACGACGCGGCACGACATCCTGGTGTATCCGTGCCTGGACGGGCGCCCCGATTTTGAGGACCTGCTGGCCGAGATTTCCGGCGATCTAGAAGCGCGCCGGCGCGGCCAGGGACACGATTTCTACCGCATCCGGCCGTATGAAGCGCTCGAGAGCGCGCGGCACGTGGATTGGAAGGCCACGGCGCACACCGGTGCTTTGCAGGTCCGCGAATTCGCGCGGGAAGACGATCAGGAGGTGCTCATTTACCTGGATCTGAATGTCCCCGGCGAGCTGCACGAATGGTTCGAGACGGCCGTCGATTGTGCCGCGTACCTGGCCTATCGGCTGAATCTTCGCGGCGCGCGCGTCGGATTTCGCACGCAGGAAACGTCGATTGCGGTGCCCTCCGAGGGCACGATTTACAAGGTGTTGCGGTATCTGGCGCTCGTGAGCCCGCGGTCGAGCGCGCCGCTCGAGCCCGCGCCGGAGTCCGCGCAGCTCGAGATTGTCTTGACGGCGAACCCGCAGGAGCTTGCCGGGCTGGGGCAGAACGGCGGCGGATTGCGTGTGCTGGACCCCTCGACGCTCCCGAATACCGCTCCCCATCGAAGCGATCTCAAAACACCAGCTTGAGTCCGAACTGAATCCGCCGGTGGGGGAAGACTTCTTACCTCGGATCGATGCGGTACACCCAGGTACGGTCCGAGCTGCCATTGATATGCTGGAGTGCTTCTTCCACGATGGTGTGTGTCGGCGCGAGCGTGCATACGGGGTCGGTCGCCGCCGCATCGCCGGCGAGCAGGAAAGCCTGGCAGCGGCAACCGCCGAAGTCGCGAGTGCGCCGGTCGCAACTGCGGCACGGCTCCGGCATCCAGCTTTCGTCCCGAAAACGGTTGAATACCGGCGAGTCTTCCCAGATCGAGCGTAACGGGTGGTTGCGAGCGCTCAGGAACTCAAGCCCGGGGATCACCATGGCGGCGTGGCACGGCAACACGCGGCCGGACGGGTCGATGACCATCTGCTGGTGTCCCCACCCGTTCATACAAGGCTTCGGGAATCTGGCGTAGTAGTCGGGCATGACGAATTCGATCCGCAGACGGCCTTTGAGCCGTTCGCGCGCGGCCTCCACAGTCTCTACGGTGCGATCGAGTTGCTCGCGGGTGGGCAGCAGGGCGTCCCGATTGCGGAGCGCCCAGCCGTAATACTGCACGTGGGCGATTTCCAGCCGCTGCGCGCCGCTGTGTTCCGCGAACGCGATCATTTCCTCGAGCCGGCCGATGTTACGGCGGTGGATGACCACGTTGATCGTAAACGCAATCCGGCGCTCGCGGATCAGCGCGGCGAGGCGCACCTTCAGAGCGTGGCTGCGCGTGCCGGCGAATTCGTTCGCGGACGCCTCTTCACTGTCCTGGAAGCTCAGTTGAATGTGATCGAGCCCGGCCTCGATGAGTTCATCCAAACGCGGCCCGTCCAACCCGACTCCCGAAGTGATGAGATTCAGATAAAGGTTCGCTTTTCGGCCGGCGCCCACGAGTTCGGTGAGGTCCGGGCGTGAGAGAGGCTCCCCGCCGGTGAGATGCAATTGTAGAACACCCAACTCCCTAGCCTGGTGAAAAATCGAGATCCAGCTTTCCGTCGGAAGCTCCGCCGAGCGGCGCTGCATTTCCAGCGGATTCGAACAGTACACGCAATGCAGCGGGCAGCGATGGGTGATTTCGGCGATTAACGCTCGAGGCGTGTACTTCATACCGCTTCGAGTACTCCTCTGTCGCGCAGACGCGCGAGCAGCGCCCCAACCTCGGTTTCGATTCTCACGGCGTCCGCCGAGGAGTAGCGCCGTTTCAATTCTTCCACGATTTCGCGCGTCGCGCGCCGCCCATCACACAATTCGACAATTGCGCGGCCCGGCCCTTTCAAGCGCAAGGCGCCCTCGGGAATCAGAATCAGATCCTCGGCTCCTCCCGCGTCGTTCAAGCGGCACCCGGGCGCCAGCCGCAGCACGCTGCTGGGCGCGAGCTCACTCATGCCGGTGCTCCTCCTCCGGGCGGAACGCTCCAGGGGGCGGCCAACCGGGCGCGACGTAGGCGAAGTAAATGGCGTCGAGCTGCGCCCATAGGATGTCGCACTTGGAGCGCAGCGCCCCTATCGCGAGCTCCTGTTCCGCCCGCGTGGCGGCATGCTCGGTCACCCAGGCGAGCGCGAACGCCACGTCTTCCGGCGCCTGGGTCAGCCGGGCGTCGAAATAGGCCAAGCCATCGCTCAACCACGGATAATGCTCCCGAATGCGGTTGATCCGCAGCGCGATGAGATCGCGCGAAAACAGCTCAGTCAGCGAGGACGCCACCGCCTCCAGGAAACTGCGTTTCGAGACCAGATCGAAATACGCGTTTACGGCGTAGCGCACGCCCGGGAGAATCCCCCGCTCCGACGTCACGTGTTCCCGGTCCAGGCCGGCCGCCTCCGCCAGGCGGATCCATTTTTCAATGCCGCCGGGATCGGCGCCGCTGCCGTCGTGGTCGACGATGCGTTTGCGCCAGGCGCGGCGAAAAGCGGGATCCTCGCTCCTCGACAGGATGATCGCGTCTTTGATCGGGATGACGCTTTGGTAGTAGTAACGATTGAGCGCCCACGCCTGCAGCTGAGCCCGGGTCAGTTTCCCCTCGTGCATCAGCAGGTGAAAGGGGTGGCGATGGTGATACCGCTCCGCGCCGACCGCCCGCAGGCGCGCTTCCAGTTCCACTGCCGTCAGGAGTTCTTGTTCTTGCACCGGGCTCACAGCGTCATCTCCATACCATCCCAGGCGACTTCCCAGCCCGCATCGCGAACCGTGCGGTGTTCCACGCTCTCTTCATCCAAAATCGGATTGGTGTTGTTGATGTGGATGTAGATCTTGCGCGCCCGCCAGAGCGCCGCCAGCCGTTCCAGGCTCCCTCCCGATCCGTAGACAGGCAAGTGTCCCATCTGCCGGGCGGTGCGGGTGACACCCGGAATGTGCGAGGGTTCTTCGTCGCTCCAAAACGTGCCATCGAAGAGCACGGCGTCGCACTCCTGCAAGCGTTCAAGGAGAGCGTCGGAGACGCAGGCCACGCCCGGAAGGAACGCCAGAGTCCCCCCGCCCGATTCGGGCGTGATCAGAACGCCGATCACGGCCTCCGCCGGATTCAACTCCGCCACGCGGGAAGGGCTTACGAAACCCGGAAACGAGCCCGGCAAGGGCAACACTTCCAAACGCGCCCCACCCGCGCAAAAGGGTCGATCCAGGGGAATGTCGTTCCAGCAGGCCTGACCGGGGAAGCGGGCCAGCACGCCAAACAGACTATTGTCTTCGGTGAGAATCCTGCGGATGGAAGAGGTGGTGTGGATGCGAAACGAATGGAACTCGCGGAGTAAGAGGAGCCCGAGAATTTGATCGACCTCGGCGCTGGGCACGATCACGTCGGCAATAGGGGAGCGCCGGGTCCCTTCCTGCGGCCACAATTCCGGCGTCGCTTCAATTTGGAATCGGAGATCCGGCGAGGCGTTCAGCAGCGTCCATTGGCCCGGCGCAGGGTTCCACCCCAGTTGAGCCTGGGTGCGTGCGGTGCCAGCAAACTCACCGTTCCGCAACCTCCTGCAGTTCTGACAGGAGCAGTTCCACTGCGGGAAGCCACCCCCCGCAGCAGTGCCCAAAGTTTTTAACCGCATGTCGGGGGAGGATAGCTGGAGGAGTTAAAACCGCGCGCCAACAGCAGCCCGGAGACTTACCGAGCACCGCCACCGCGCGGTCGACAATCAGAAATCGCCGTTGCTGTAGGAGTTAATTTCGCAGCTCAGGCAGATCTCTTCAACTTGAGGCGTTTCCCATTGCATAAGGACTCCTTCTCGGAGTAGCCGGTTGCTACTGGCAGTTATACTACCACAAGGTGCCAGATGCTTGCAAGGACTAAGCAACAGCGAAATCCACGGCCCACCGCGGCCGGGACAGGCGCTGGCCGATTCCCCACGTTTCACGCTCTACGGCATCGCGATTTCCGACTGCTATGGGCAGGATCGGCAATATCCGCCGTGGGCACGTGGATGCAGATCGTGGCCCAAAGCCTGCTGGTATTGGACCTGACGCACGGCTCGGCAGCGGCCCTGGGAACGGTGTCTCTGGCGCAGGCGTCCTCCTTTCTGCTCTTTTCGACGGCGGGCGGCGGCTTTGCCGACCGCTTCAACAAGCGCCGCCTGCTGCTGCTGACGCAAAGCGTCTTGATGGGACTTGCCGTTCTGTTGGGCGTGCTGACGGCCGCCGGACGAATCCGCTTTTGGATGATTCCGCTGGTGGCCTTCGGGAGCGGCGTCACGCTGAGCTTCGACCAGCCCGCCCGAAACGCGCTGATTACCAGCCTAGTACCGAAAGAAAACCTCATGAACGCCGTTGCGTTGCAATCCGCGGTATTCAACGGAGCTTCTATTCTGGGACCAGCGCTGGCCGGCCTGGCCGTGGGCAGGATGGGATACTCCGCCAACTTCTTCCTGAACGCGGCTAGCTACCTCGCCGTGCTGGCAGCTTTGTTGCTCGTGCACACTCCGGCAGCGCAGGGAAAGCTGCGGCCCGGTGGGAACCTGTGGGACTCGGTACGGGAAGCCGTCCGCTACGTACGACAAGACGGAGTGCTGCCCCCGGTCGTTTTGGCTTACGGAGCTCTACTATTTTTCGGTCCGTCGGCGACGCTGATGCTTCCGTTGTTCGCCCGGCAAGTTCTGAGGGCCGGTTCCGTGCAACTCGGCATGATGTTCTCGGCGGTCGGGGCCGGGACGGTGCTGGGCGCCCTGCTCGTCGCGTCCCTGGGCGACATGCGGTTTAAAGGCCGGCTCGTATTCGGGTCCATCCTGCTGTGGATGGCTGCGCTCGCCGCGTTCGGCTTGAGCGGCAGCCTGCGCGTCGCCGTTCCCGCGCTATTTATTTTGGGAGCCGCACTGAACACCGCCGCGGCAACCACCACTACACTTCTCCAAACGCGTGTTCCGGCGGAAATGCGGGGCCGCACGATGAGCCTGAATACGCTGCTCGTCATGGGCGTCCGGCCGCTTGGCGATTTTCCGGCGGGAGCCGTGATCGGCGGGCTGGGACTCCGGCCCACGGTCTTGCTCAGCGTAGGGATCGTCGGCGCAGCGTGGTTGACGTTATTTGCCGGCCGCCCCGCTGTTCGGAGCGCCTGAATCGGAGGCTCCCCAAGAAAACTCTCTGCCGGACAGCATCCCGCGTGTTGCGCCGGGCGGGTTATAATCCGCTACGGATGGACGAATCCGGCGAAGTGACGCGGCTGCTGGGTGAAATCGGACGCGGCGAAAAGGACGCGATGAATCAGCTCCTTCCGCTGGTTTACGACGAGCTGCATCGCCTGGCGCGCTCGTATTTCCGGCGGGAGCGCGGCGAGCATACGCTGCAACCCACTGCACTGGTGCACGAAGCCTACATCCGGCTGGTGGATCAGCGGGCACCCATGGAGAGCCGGGGCCATTTCATGGCGGTGGCCGCGACGCAGATGCGCCGGATTCTGCTGGATTACGCGCGCAAGCATCGCGCGGCGCGCCGCGGCGGCGACGGCCAAAAGGTGCTGCTCGAAGACACCATGGCCATCTGCGAGCAGCAGCCCGTCGACATGATCGCGCTCGACGGGGCCCTCGAAAAGCTGGCCACGCTCGACGGCAAGCAGGCGCATCTAGTCGAGCTGCGCTTCTTCGGTGGACTTTCGGTGGAGGAAACCGCGGAAGTGATGGGGGTCTCTCCGGCCACCGTTAAACGGAGCTGGAGCTCGGCGCGCGCGTTCCTGCACAGGGAGATCGCCGGGGCGCGGGTTCCGGAAGGCGAGTAGCTGCGCTCATGACGCCGCGCACCGTCCGCCACTTTCCGCCGCGAGGGTGACGTGACTTCAGAACAATGGGCACGCATCCGAGAAATCTTCGAGGGAGCGCTGGAGCGCCCGGCCCAGGATCGGGCCGCCTATCTTCGAGTCCTGTGCGCGGGCGACGACGAAATGCGGCGGGACGTCGAGGGTCTGCTGGCGAGTCACGATAGCTCGACGGATTTCCTGGAAACCCCGGCGGTCCATCTTGCCCAGGCGCTGGCCTCGACGGGCGCACACGGAGAAGACGGCGAGTATCCGGCTGGATACCGGTTGGGTCCCTATCAGCTCGAACGCCGCATCGGCCGCGGCGGCATGGGTTCGGTGTGGCTGGCCACACGCTTCGATCCCGAGTTCAACCGCAAGGTCGCCATCAAGATGGTGAAACGCGGGATGGATTCGCAGGAAATCCTGCGCCGGTTTCGCATGGAGCGGCAATTGCTGGCGAACCTGGATCATCCGAATATCGCGATGCTGATCGACGGCGGCTCGACGCCCGAAGGCCTGCCGTACCTGGTGATGGAACACGTCGAGGGCACGCCCATCGACCGCTATTGCGAGGATCGCAAGCTTTCCATCACGGGCCGCCTGAAGCTGTTCCGCGCGGTGTGTTCGGCGGTGCAATACGCGCACCAGAACCTGGTGGTGCACCGGGACATCAAGACCGGCAATATCCTGGTGACCGCCGAGGGAGTCCCCAAGCTGCTCGACTTCGGGATCGCCAAGCTGTTACGCAGCGATTCCTCCACGCTGGACCTGGCGCAAACGCGGCCGGAGATGCGCCCGATGACGCTGGACTACGCGAGCCCCGAGCAGGTGCGCGGCGAAGCCATCACGACGGCGACCGATATTTATTCGCTGGGCGTGCTGCTCTACCGCATGCTCACCGCAAGGATGCCGTACGGGCTGGAGACACGCTCGCAGGCGGCGCTGCAGCACGCCATTCGCGAGAAAGCTCCGCTTCCGCCGAGCGCCGTGGTGCTAACCGACGAGGATATTGCGATCCCGCAGGCCACCCAGAAGATCGACATCGCGGTCCTCGAGACCCGCGATAAGGCGCGCAAGCGGCTGCGCCGCAAGTTGCGGGGCGACCTCGACATGATCGTGCTAAAGGCGCTCCGCAAGGAGCCGCACGAGCGCTACGTCTCCGCCGAACAGTTCTCCGAAGACATCCGGCGTTATCTCGAAGGCCGCCCCGTCATCGCGCGCATGGACACACCGGGTTATCGCTGGGGAAAATTTCTGCGCCGCAACGCCGTATCGGTCGCGGCAGCGGTCGTAATCGCAGCAGGCCTGATCGGGACCGCCGGTGTTTCCCGCGATCGGGCACAGCGGTCCAATGTTGCACGCCTGGAGAGCGAGCGCCGCGGCATTGAGTCGCGCCGGGAACTGATGCACACCGCGTCGAATCTGGGAGCGGCTCAGCTTTCGTCAGGCGATTATAGCGCCGCCTTCGCCAGTTTCAACCGGGCTCTCCAGATCGCGCAGGAGTTTTTCGACGCGGAATCCGCATCGGGAGCCAAACCGACGCCGGATACGATGACGGCGCTCGCCGAGAATCAAGCGCGATTAGGGGAGGTGCTGTTAGCGACGGGGGCCAAGGACGCGGCTCTGCCGCGGTTCGAAACAGCTCGCCAGCGATATCTTCAAGCGGTCCAGAACGGCGACACGCGGTCGGCGGTCGCGAAGCTGGATCGGATGATCGAAGCGGCTCGAAACAAGTAGACGACCTAATTTTGATCCGCCCGCAACGGCCCGGTCTGCGGGCTTGTCACTCGGGAACGGAACGGCGCGCCGCAAGGCTTGTTGGTCCCGGGCGGCTCCCGGCGCGTGCAGGCGCCAGTCCCTCCGATTGCGCCGTTCCGTCTTACACTTACTTAACGCGCGCGTAAGGTAAATATCGGATCACGCCGCGGGGAAGTTTTTTTGCAGTTTCTTGAGGACGGCGCCGGCGCGGCCGGAATCGATGGAATCGGCGGCGGCTCGTATGGCTTCGCGCGGCTGGGCTGCCCGGCCGCAAGCCATCAGCGCGGCGGCCGCGTTCAAAACCGCGATATCCCGCCGGGCGCCTGGGTCGCCCGCCAGGATGCTCTCGATAATCGCCGCGTTTTCAGCGGCATCGCCGCCCTTGAGCGCGTCGAGCGACGCCCGGGGAACGCCGAAATCCTCGGGCGTCCAGACGTGTTTTTCCACTCGTCCGGTCCACACTTTGTAGACGTCAGTGGAACCAATAGTACTGATTTCGTCAAGCCCCCCGGAGGCAGAGACCGAGCCGGTCGAAATGGAGCCATGGACTACCAACGAATGTCCCGTGCCGAGTTTGCTGAGCGCCTCCGCCATGATTTGGGCGGCTGCGGTGGAGGGCGCGCCGATCACCTGATATTGCGCGCGCGCCGGATTCGCCAGCGGGCCCAGCAGGTTGAACACCGTGCGCATTTTCAGCTCGCGGCGGACCGGCTGCGCGTGCCTCATGGCCGGGTGCAGATGCGGAGCGAAGAGGAATCCCAGCCCAATTTCGCGGATGGCGCGCACCGCTTCTTCCGGCGTCATGGCGATGCGGACGCCCAGAGCTTCGAGGACGTCCGCGCTGCCGACGCGTCCCGAGATCGCGCGGTTCCCGTGCTTGGCGACGCGCGCGCCAGCGCCAGCGACAACGATCGCCGCGGCCGTCGAGACGTTATACGTCCCGGCGTTATCGCCGCCCGTGCCGACGATATCGATCACGTCGTTTCCAGACGCGCCGCCGGCGTCGACGAAGACCGCTTTCTCGCGCATCGCCCGCGCGAAACCGGCCAGCTCGGAAGCGGTCTCGCCCTTCATGCGGAGGGCGACCAGGAAGCCGGCGATGGCGGCGTCGCTGGCGCATCCTTCGAGCAGCACGGCCATGGCCTCGTGGGCCTGGTCCGAACTCAGGTTTTCGCCCGCGGCCACGCGGTGGAGAAAGGGAAGCAGAGACATGATGCGGAGCTTCCATCATCGCGCATTTATGGGAGAATAAAGGCGCGTAGAGCGCATTCTATTTGTGGTGACGAACGAACAACTCTATCTCGCGATCGGGATCCCGATGTTGTTCAACGCCACGTTGACCGGGATTGTCGTTACGTTGTTTGCCATGCACATCAACGCGAAATTCGACGCCATCGATAAACGCTTCGACGACATGCGCGATCTGTGGCGCGCCGAGTTGCGGCGCGTCGAGGAAGTGCTCGATGCGCGGCTGAAGCACATCGAAGAACGCCGGTAATTATCGCGCTGCGGCGGGATCACTTCTTCGGTTTCTTCACCGTAAACAACATTCCGCTCCACGCGTTGTCGAGCGAACAAATTTTGTTATCCACCAGACCCAGCCTGAATGCGGCTTCCGGACGAAGTTACCGTTCAATCCGTCGCGGCGCCCTTTGCGCCACACGATCCACAAGCGGCCTTTCGACGCCAGCGAGCGCCGTGCGGAAAGAGCCGCTTCAAATTCGCCGGGATCATGCACGAACCACAGCGTCATCGGGAGGAAGTCTCGCGGTTCGTCCTGAACGGCGTTTTCTTCAAGGACGACGCCCTCGGGGATCTCGCCGATCACGCGCGTGTAATCGCCGGGCGGATCGATGAGGCCGATTTTCATTCCCTCCCGTATCCCCAGCTTCTGTGCGGTGGTGCGTTGGGGATCGGTCTGCATCATCTGCCGGGGAACCACCGGATCTTCTACCGGCTTGACGCGTTTCAGAACGGCGGGCAATCGCGCATGCGATGTGTAGATAGCGTCGGGGATTTCTTTCTTGATAGCTGCAACCTTCTCCGCTTCGCCGCCGGCGAAGATCAACGGGATATGCCGCGTGCCCTTCGACCCGCGCACCCAGGCGCCCACGTAGCGCCCGTGCGAAGGCAGGCGCGACAAGTCGATCACGATCGCGAACGTCGCGGCCTCTTGGATTTCCCGCACGGAGGGCGATTGTGTCTCGGGATTGTGAAGAACGCGGTAGCCGGCGTCGCGGAGCGCGTCGATCAGAGCCTGGGCCTCACCGGCCCGCCAGTGGAACAGCCGAACTGTCCGCATGACGACAGTGTAGAAAGTTTCAGAATCGCGTGAAACAGGGCTTAGGGCGCATTGAGTGACGATCCTCACCGCGAATTTTCCACCCTGGAACCAGCAAGATGCCGTCCGGAAGCGGGCGTTTGGAGCGAAGCAGATGTTATATTGAAAATTCGCCGTTCCACTAAACCCCAGTGAAGATTCACGAATATCAGGCCAAGACTCTCTTGGCGCGGTTCGCTGTACCCGTGCCCCGGGGCGAGGTCGCCTTCACGGTCGACGAAGCCGAAGCGGCGGCCAAAAAGATCGGCGGCAGCGTGGTCGTCAAGGCGCAGATTCACGCGGGCGGGCGCGGGAAAGGCGGCGGTGTGAAAGTAGCCAAGGACTCCACCGAGGCTCGCGCACTGGCCGAAAAGATTTTGGGCATGACGCTGGTGACGCACCAGACCGGCCCCGAAGGCCGCGTGGTGAGGCGATTGCTGATCGAAGAAACGCTGCCGATCGAGCGCGAGCTCTACCTGGGCATCGTGCTCGATCGCGCCACCGGCAGGAACACGTTCATGGCGTCGGCCGACGGCGGCGTGGAGATTGAAGAAGTGGCGGCGAGGACGCCAGAGCGCATCCTGAAAGAAGCCATCGAGCCGGGCATTGGCCTGCAGCCGTTCCAGGCACGCAAGCTGGCATTCGGCATCGGCATCCCTGGCACGGCCGCGAACAAAGCCGCGGCGGCGATGATGGCGCTGGCCAAGGCCAGCGAAGCTCTGGATGCGTCGCTTGCGGAGATCAATCCGTTCATCCTGACCAAGGACGGCAACGTTTTCGCCTTGGACGCCAAGATCAACCTGGACGACAACGCAATGTTCCGTCACAAGGATTTGCTGGAACTGCGCGATCTGAACGAAGAGGACCCGCTGGAAGTGGAAGCGTCCAAGTTCGGTCTGAACTATATCAAGCTCGAAGGCAACGTGGCCTGCATGGTGAACGGCGCGGGCCTGGCGATGGCGACCATGGACATCATCAAGTACGCGGGCGGGAGCCCGGCAAACTTTTTGGACGTCGGCGGCGGGGCGAACGCCGAACAGATCAAGAGCGCGTTCCGCATTCTGCTCTCCGACGCCGCCGTGAAGGCCGTGTTCATCAATATTTTCGGCGGCATCCTGCGTTGCGACACGCTGGCGACGGGCGTGGTAGCCGCGGCCCGCGAATTGAATGTCAAGCTGCCCATCGTGGTGCGCATGGAAGGCACCAACGTCGACGAAGGCAGCCGGATTCTGAAGGATTCGGGCTTCAATTTCACGATTGCCGACGGCATGCTGGACGGCGCGCAGAAGGTGGTGAGGCTGGCCGAATGAGTGTCCTCGTCAACAAGAACACCCGAGTCCTCGTGCAAGGCTTCACCGGTAAGGAAGGCACGTTCCATGCCCAGCAGGCTATAGCCTCCGGCACCAACGTCGTCGGCGGCACCACGCCCGGAAAAGGCGGTCGGAGGCACCTGGACCGTCCGGTTTTCAATACGGTCGCGGATGCCGTGAAGGCCACCGGAGCCAATGCCAGCGTGATTTTCGTGCCGCCCCCGTATGCGGCCGATGCCATCATGGAGTCCGCCGATGCGGGCCTGGGGCTGGTGGTCTGCATCACCGAAGGCATCCCGGCCAACGACATGATCGTGGCCTGGGAGTTTCTCAAGCAGCATCCCGCCACGCGCCTGATCGGTCCGAATTGCCCCGGCATCATCACACCGGGCGAATGCAAGATCGGCATCATGCCGTATCACATTCACAAAGCGGGCCATGTCGGCGTGGTCTCGCGCTCGGGCACGCTGACATACGAAGCCGTAGGTCAGTTGACGGCGCTAGGGATCGGACAATCCACATGTATCGGCATCGGAGGCGATCCGATTATTGGGACGACGCATCTCGACGCGATCAAACTGTTCAACGCCGATCCCCACACGCACGCCATCGTGATGATCGGCGAAATCGGCGGCAACAGCGAAGAGAGCGCCGCGGCGTATATCCAGGAACACGTGAAGAAGCCGGTGGTCGGGTTTATCGCCGGTCAGACCGCGCCTCCGGGACGCCGTATGGGCCACGCCGGCGCCATCATTTCAGGCGGCAGCGGCAAGGCTTCCGACAAGATGGCCGCGATGGAAGCCGCCGGAATCACCGTGTGCGCCACGCCGGCCGAGATCGGACAGAAAATCAAAGAGAGGCTGAGCTAAGCCGCAGCCTGTTCCACGACACTTTCTATGGAAAGAACATTTGCCATCATCAAACCCGACGCCGTCGAGGCCGGGCAGACCGGCGAGATCCTCGCGATCGTTCAGAAGGCCGGTTTTCGCGTCCTCGGAATGAAGATGAAGCGCCTGAGCCAGAGGGAGGCCGAGGGCTTCTACGCGGTTCACAAGGAGCGCCCTTTCTACGCGTCGCTGGTGAAGTTCATGACCGAAGGACCCGTGGTGGTGATGGTGCTGGAGGCCGAGGGCGCGATTCAGAAGTGGCGCGACACGATGGGCGCCACCAATCCCGCGAACGCCGCCGAGGGAACTATCCGCAAGCGCTTCGCGGCGTCGATCGAACGCAACTGCGTGCATGGTTCGGACGCGCCGGAAACCGCGGCCGTGGAGATTCCGTTCTTCTTCGCGTCGTGCGAGCTGTTGTAGCTCGTCGGTCTATTTCGCCGAAGCCTTGGCGAGCTTCTGGGCTTCCCCCCACACGCGCAGAAAATTGCCGCCCCACAGCTTGCCGATATCCTTTTCGGAATAGCCGCGGCGCAACAATTCCACGGTGACGTTCTGGCACTCGCCCTCGTTGTCCCAGCCCGTGACGCCTCCGCCGTGGTTGAAATCCGACGCGATGCCGACGTGATCGACGCCGATCTTCTTCACCGCATAATCGATCACATTCACCAGTTGCGCGACGGTTCCGTGCGGCTCGGTGGCCGCGATCTTCTGGTTGCGCTCCGCGTATTCCTTGCGCCGCGCCTCAGAAATATCGGTGGGAAGCCGTCCGTCGCGGAATCCGAACTCGGCTTGCAGAGCCGCGAATTGGTCCGTGATTTCCTTGGGCATCTCGCGCACGTAATTTGAAAACGCGACGATCTGAATGACGCCCCCGTTCTGCTTCAAGAGCGCGAGCTCCTCGTCGCTCAAATTGCGCGAATTGTCGACGATGCCCTTGACGCCCGAATGCGTCGCGACTACCGGCGCCCGGGTGAGGCTGAGCGCCTGCTTGAAGGCCGGCGTCGAGAGCTGCGAGACGTCGATCAGCATACCCAGATCGTTGAGCCGCGCGATGCCCTGCCTCCCGATCGCCGATAGCCCCCCGTGTTCCTCCGGTTTGTTGCCCAGCGCGGCGCTGGGACGCGAGGAATCCGCCCAGTCGTTATGCCCAGCGTGGACGTACCCGAACACGCGGACGCCGCGCTTATACCATTCGTCGATTTGCGAAAGATCCGCACCCAGCGGGTATGCATTCAGCAGGCTGATGACCACGGCGAATTTTCCCTGACCCGCAATGCGGCGCACATCGGCGGGCGAATAGGCGATCGCCGCGCGCGCGGGATTGTCTTCGGCGAACGCCTTGATCAGAGCGTATTTCTTGTCGGCGTCCTGGCGAGCCTTGGCGTAGCCTTCGGGCGTTCGAGGACCTTGCGGGACGAACATGGCCAGTGCCGCGCCCTTCAATTGGCCTCGTTCAACCTTGGGCAGATCGATTTGGGCTTTACCATCGGCGGCGGCGCCCGCGTAGTCGAAGGGCAGATCGACGTGGCTATCGAACGCGACGATGCGCTTGTGAATCTGGCTGGCGCGCTGGAACAGCTTCACGTCGGTCTTATCCGCAGCGTGCAGGGAGTAGCTCGCCGGCGCAACCAGCAGACCAAAGGCGGCCGTTAGAGGGATAAGATAGCGGCTCATTGCGATTGCGCCTCCACTTATAAGGATGGACCAATCTTACACCCGTGCGAGCAGGCGGGACCGCTGTGGAGTAAATATAGGCGACGCCGCAATCTTGACGAAGCCGCATGCCAGCGTATAATCGGCAATGCGAAGCGATTCCGAGGAGGAGGGCGTTGTGAGACATCAAGGCATTCGTGACGCCGGATGGGGAGTTTGCGCGTTGGCGCTGGTGGTAGCCGGGGGACTCGCAGGCGGGATTGCCATGATTTGGTTGCCGGCCGACGCCGTCGCGCAATCGAAGGCGGAAGCGGTGCCCGCGCTGACCATCGAACAGGTGAATCGCTGGGAGACCGAGCTTTCGAATTGGGGACGCTGGGGCAAAGACGACGAGCGCGGCGCGCTGAACCTGATCACCCCCAAGAAGGAGGCGGCGGCCGCCCGCCTGGTGAAGGACGGCGTGACGGTTTCGCTCGCGCACTTCGCCGACCTCGATAAAGCGGTGGACAATTTCAACTTCGGGCCCACCAAGCACGAAATGTTTCACAATCCGGCGACCGGCAAGATCGGCGGAGCGCTCGACATCATCACCTTCGGGATTCACGACGGGACCAATTCGCATCTCGACGCGCTGTGCCATTACGCGCTGCGGCGGGACGGGCAGGTGCTGGTGTTCAACGGCCATCCGCAGGATCTCGACGAGGCAGGCTGCAAGTCGAACGCCATCGACCGCATGGGCCCCGGCATCTTCACACGCGGCATCCTGGTCGATCTGCCGCTGATGAAAGGCGTCGCGTACCTGGAGCCGGGCACGCCGATCTACGCGGCCGATCTGGAAGCGTGGGAGAAGTTCGCGGGCGTTAAAATCTCGAGCGGCGACGCACTGTTCGTGCGAACTGGCCGCTGGGCTCGGCGGGCGAAGCTGGGCCCGTGGAACGCGGCTCGCGAGGCGGCTGGATTGCACGGGTCCGTGATGCCGTGGCTGAAACAGAGGGACATCGCGCTGCTTGCGGGCGACGGCGTGAACGACGTGCAGCCATCCGGCGTGGTGGGAGCCGGGGAAGCCGCGAACCGCCCCGTGCACACCATCGCCATCGCGGTGCTGGGCGTTCCGCTGGTGGATAACGCGTATCTCGAAGACGTCGCCAGGGAGGCCGCCGCGCGCAAGCGCTGGGAATTTCTGGTGACCGCGCAGTTCATGCGCGTCCCCGGCGGAACCGCAACGCCGTTCAACGGGCTGGCGACGTTTTAACGCCGTCACAATCGCCGTCGATCGCCTTGGCGATCTCCTTTCAGAGAAGTCCCGGAATTGTGAACGTTGCGTGACGTTCTTCGTGTGTCAAAAAGGGCCCATTTTAGTTGGAAAACCGCCCGTGGTCCCCTATCATAGCGAGTAGGCTGGCGGCCTGACGCTCCCTTCGACCGGACATCCATGTCTCGATACGCGGCGATCGATATCGGCAGCAACTCCATACGCATGCTTGCGGCGGAAGTAGACCCGGCGGGGGGAATGATCACGCTCGCGGCGGAGCGCCAGGTGGTGCGCCTGGGGACCGGCGTCTTTCGCGACGGACGTCTGAGTGAGCCGTCGATGGGCCTGGCGTGCGAAGCACTGGAGGCGATGGCGGCCAAGTATCGCAAGCTTGATCTGCTGGCGGTGCGCGCTGTGGGCACGGCCGCGCTGCGGGACGCCGCGAACCAGCCCGAATTCCTGGCGCGCGCTTCCACGATTCTGGGAACCGCGGTCGAAATTATTTCCGGGTTGGAAGAAGCCCGGCTGGTGCATTTGGGCGTGCAAAGCCAATGGCCGCACCCGGAACAGCGCATTCTGATTGTCGATATCGGCGGAGGCAGCGCCGAGATCATTCTCGGCGAGAGCGGGCACATCGTCGATTCTTTCTCCAAGCCGCTGGGAGCCGTCCGGCTGACCGAGCTCTTCCTGAAGAGCGACCCGCCGGATCCGCGCGAGCTCGCGCGCCTGCAGAATTATATCCGCGAGCGGATCGCCGGTCCGGCCACGCGCTTTGGGGCGTCGAAGATCGATCGCATGATTGCTACGTCGTCGACGGCCGCCGCGATCGTCTGCGCCGTGAACCGGGTGCGCCGGTCCAAGCGCGATCGCGCGGATCGCTTGCCGGCCACCGGCCCGCAGATCCGGCGGCTGTACCGCGAGGTCACCGCCGCGGACCTGACGAAACGCCGTACCATCATCGGCATCGGCCCGCGGCGGGCGGAAATTATCGTGGCCGGGGTCGCCGTACTGAACGAATTTATCGAGAATTTCCGGCTTCCGCGCCTGTATTATTCGACGGCCGGCGTACGCGAAGGAATTATCGCCGACCTCGCGAATCGCAGGGTTGGGCTGGCGCAGGCGCGCCTGGATCCCGACCGCCGGCGCGTGGTGCAGGCTCTTTCGCGGCGCTACGGAATTTCGGCGCCGCACACGCGCAAGGTGGCGTGGCTCGCGGTGACGATTTTCGAGCGCCTCCGCTCGCTGCACGGCCTGCCGCCGGTCCACGGACAACTGCTGGAAGCCGCGGCCTATCTGTATAACATCGGGCATTTCGTGAACGAATCCAGACACCACAAGCATTCGTTGTATCTGGTCGCGAACTCGGACCTGGCGGGCTTTTCCGAGTGGGAGCGCACGGTCATCGCGAACTTGTGCCGCTACCATCGCAAGTCCATGCCGCAGCCGGCGCACCTGGAATTTCAGGCGCTGGACGCCGAGGGCCGCAGAGCCGTCGTCCTGCTGGCGCCCCTGCTGCGACTCGCGCTGGCGCTCGATCAGAGCCAGGATCAGCGCGTCGAAGACGTGCATGTGCTCACGCAGGATAAGACCGTCGAAATTTACCTGCGCTCGTCGCAGGATCTGGATGTGGAAGAATGGCACGCCGCGCAAGTGGGGCCCGTCTTTCGGGAGACCTACGGATTGCAACTGGCCATTCGGGTTGAGCAATGAAGCCGGCGCCCATCGCGAAGTTCGCACTCTCCCAGACCCGCGTCCGGCTGAAACGGGTCACCGCTACCTTGCGGCGCGCCGCCAAGCACCCGGAAGATGCGCGCGTCAACCACGACTTGCGCGTGGCGATCCGCAAGTTCTCGCAATGTCTGCGAACGTTTCGCGGACTTTTCGAGCCGCAACCCGTGAAGAAGATGCGCAAGCGATTGCGCCAGCTGATGGCCCTGTGCGGGGCGAAGCGGGATTACGACGTCGGCCTCCAGGTGCTGGAAGTGGCGGGTTTGCCACCGGACAGTTCGGCGGTTCTCAAGTTTCGGGAACACCGGGACAGCGGTTTGCGCGCGCTGGCGCACTATCTCGGCGAGAAGCGCAATCGCAGCATGACGGAGAACTGGCGAAAGCAGCTGCAACTCGCAAGCGATCCGCAAGCGGAATGGGACTGGTCCGCGAGCGTCTCCGAAAACGCCCAGAAGACGCTTCCGCGATTGGCCGGCGAGTTCTTTCGCGAGGGCGACGCAGCCGCGGCCGCTCTCGGCGACTATGAAACGCTGCATCGGTTCCGCCTGCGCGCCAAGCGGTTCCGCTACACGCTCGAAATCTTCGGCTCCTTCTACGGAGCGCGATTGGCCGCCAAGGCGCCCGCCCTGCGCGGGCTTCAGGATCGCATGGGTGCGATCAACGACTGCGTGGTGGTGCTCCATCTCGAGGGCATGGATCGCGCCGCGAGTGGGGCCGTCAAGAAACTTCTGGCGGAGCGCGACGCGGCCTTCCGGAAATACTGGCACCAGACGTTTTCACTGCGCAGCCGGGATTCCTGGGCCCGATTGCTGGAGCATCCGCGCGGCCGCGCCTGAACGCATGCGAATATTCGGGCGCTCCGGCGTCAAACGCGCTCCACGATCCAGGCCTTCACCTCCAGCGATTTCGCGAAGTGAAGGAGCTCCGGTTTGCCGTTCATCGAAATTCCCAGCCAGGTGCCCAGCGTATTCGTCTGGATATCCGCCTGCGCTTGCTGGAGCGGCCAAGGTTCGTGGTCGATTTCACCGCGGAATATCCGGCCTGAGGAATCTGCGGAGTACAGGCAAAACCGCGCCGTTAACCAATCCTCGAGCGTCCCGGTTTGCGCGCGATACACGGGTCCCAGCGGGCGATATTTAGCGGCGAATCTCGCATCCGCCGAGCCACGATGGGTCCGCACCGCCGAATAGCGCACCACGTCGCCCGATAACTCAATCTCGAATTTCGCGTCGAAGTACGGCAAGTGAAAAAATCGCCGCGCCACTCGCACGGCCAACTTTTGGCCGGCATCGAGGCTGAAGAACCACACGCCCGGCTTGCCGCCTACCGACACATAAGTGCGGAAGTTCAATTCCGGAAATGCGTGCAGGCCCGGCAATGGCGGTACCAGCCGGGGAGTCACGTTCTCCATCAGAAATGGCACCGCCCCGACGTAACAGCGTCCTTCAAATAAATCGAGCCGCAGCTGGCGAGGAATCAACGGCGCGATCACCGCAGGATCCACACTCCAATGCGCGAAGAGCAGTTCCCGCCAGCGCATGCCCATGGCCCACGGCCGCGTCGGAACAGGCCACGGTCGACTTGAGGTGGCGGTGTTCACAAGACCGGTGCGCTTTCTAGCGAATAAGCGGCACGCGAGCGAAAACCAGATTTCTCGACTGCGCCCGTGATGACGGGAGGACTGCTTGCCGTTTTGCACGGATTGACGCCGGGTTTAGCTGGATCACGACGCTAGTTCGCGACGGGCTTGAACTTCTGAATGCGCCGTCCGCGATTTTCGTCGACGTAGACATTGCCTTTGGAATCCACCGCGATGCCGTGGGCCTGGTCGAATTCGCCCAGGAAGTGGCCGGAGCGGCCGAAACTCCCGAGAATCTTGCCGCTCTCGCGCTCGATGATTTCGATCTGTGAATTGTTCTGATTGATCAAAAAGATCAAACGTTGATTGGCGTCAGGAGAGAAATCGAGCGCCACGGCCGCTCCCCCGCTCTGTCGGGGTTTCCCTTCGGCGGGCGTGTATGGCTTCCACGGAATATCAATGTTCTTGATGAATTTCCCCGTCTTGTCGTAAATCTGGATGCGCGCTCCGTCGCGGTTGCAAACGTACACCAGCCCATCGTTGGCGATGGTCAGGCAATGCACTGTCTGCATACCTTCCGGCTGCCATTGCCGCAGGAACTTTCCCGTGCTGTCCATCACCGCGACGCGGCGATTCCCGCCCCGGCCTTCGCCATCGGAAACAAAAACGTCTCCGTTGCCGCGGTCGACGAAAATGCTGGAAGGCATGTAGAATCGCGCGGCGTCGGAGTTCAGCGGCTTGCCTTTTTCGGTGCCGTCCGAGGAATCCAGGACCCCCTTCTCGCCGATCTGCAGCAGCAGCTTGCCGCCATCGTGTGTGTATTTCCGCACCATTCCGGATGGGGAGGCGGCGATCCACATATTGTTGTCTTTGTCGAAGTGACAACTGTGGAGGCGCGGGTCGAGATCCTTCAGGTCTCCCCAGGCGTGCACCATATTGCCCTCCGTATCGATTTCGATAATCGGGGGAGCCAGGCGCCCTGCGTCCAGATCGCCCGGAAGCACGTCCTGCCGGTTGAGCAGGAACACGTGATCCTGCCGGTCCACGCACACGCCGCCGAGGCCGCCGAGAATCCACCGGTCGGGCAGCGGCTTGGGCCAGGAGCGGTCTACCTCGTAATGCGGCACAGCCTGCGCGTGAAGAGGCTGCGCGGAAACGAGGCATGCCGCGATCGCCAATACCGTGCACGCCATTCCGGTGAGTGCGGTTGTCAACGCAAACTTGGTTCTCATATTGTCCTCTCCACTGCTTTTCTCGCCGCGCAAAAGATTGTGCGCGGCCAGGACGATCCATTCTAGCTCCGTCCGCCGGATCTAATCCTACCGCCTTTGGGAGGTGTCGGTGGCACACCACTTATACGGTTAGCGCGTTACGCCATGTGAGCGTCAGATGCACAACCATCCAGTCCGCTCTTGGATTTTATTTGGTGATGGGGGGCTTCCACTCGAGGGCGAGCCGCTGCGCTTCCGCGATCTGTTCGCGAGTCATCTTAGACTCCAATTCGTCGCGCCCTTTAGAAAACTTTTCTCGGTAATCCCCTGTGGCCTTAGAAGCCGCAAGGGTCATCCACATGTGCGCTGTAACGTAGTCGCTGGGAACCCCTCGGCCCTCCGAGTACATCCAGCCGACGTTGTATTGCGCGTCGGTGTTACCTTGATCCGCCCCCTTGCGATACCAACGCATCGCTTCAGCGTCGTCCCGGGGAACGCCTACGCCTGCCACATGCATATAACCAAGGTAGTCCTGCGCGCTAGCATTGCCTTCAAGGGCGGCCAAACTGTACCAGTGCATTGCTTCAGCGTAGTCTTGAGGTAAGCCCTGCCCCTGGAAGTACATGACTCCGAGGTTGTATTGCGCATCAGCGTCGCCTTGGTCCGCTGCCAAGCGATACCAGTGTGCCGCTGCGGCATAGTCTTGGGGAAGTCCTTCGCCGTTGTAGCGCATATGGCCGAGGAAAGTTTCCGCATAAACCTTACCTTGACTCGCTGCCTTATCCAACCAGCGGGCCGCTACGCCCAGGTCCTTCGGCACGCCCTGGCCGTAATAGTACATAACACCAAGGTAATCCTGCGCCTCAACGTCGTCCTGATCGGCGGCGAGGCGATACCAGCGTGCCGCCTCGGCCTGATCCAGGGGAAGGCACTGGCCAAGGTAGTACATTTGGCCGAGAATGAATTGGGCAGGGGCGAAGCTTTGATCTGCTGCCTTGCGAATCCAGCGCGCGGCTTCAACGCAATCCTTAGGAACGCCTTTACCCTCTTCATACATTACGCCGAGCAGGGAGCAGCCTTAGCGTCGCCTTTGTCAGCCCTTTCCTTGAATTTAGTGGCGATTTCAGTTAATTGCGAATACGAAACCGTCGCAAGGAGCAAGCCGAGAAGCGTCGCTGTCCAAATCATGCTGCCGCCATTTTTCCACAACGTCTGGAGCAGCGCAAAGGGGGCAGAGCGACCTCTTTGCGAAGCTCACTTGCGCTCTGCATCTGGCAGCGTATGAGATCCACTTGGACGTCGCCAAACCGTCGAAGTGACCTGGCTCGGGGCCAGGGGCCGGCAGCGAGGGGTCCGTCTTTTGCTTCCCCTCGGTAGCTTTGACACCTCCGCCTAGCCGGGGTAAACTTGTCCGACAAAGATCGGTGTGACAAGTATCTGGCGTGACAAAGACCAGGGAGGACGAAATGAAACTTCAACTTGTGAGATTCGGATTGGCGACCGTAGTGTTTTGCGGCGTGGCGCTCGCTCAGAACGTGCCGTCGCAATTCGTCGTCAACGGCAAGAATGCCGAAAAGATTCAGGATTTCTCCACCATCAATCTGGCCACCGCCCAGCGCATCGCCGAGGTGTGCGAGAAGGCCGCGGCCGACCAGGGCGTGGCGATCAGCATCATGGTGCTGGATCACGCCGGCAACCACGTCTACATGGATCGCATGGACGGCCAGGGCTATCTCAACATCATCACCGCCGATATGAAGGCTCGCACCGCGCTGGCGCTGCGCGCACCCAGTAAGACTCTTATGAACGCCGCGATTCAGGATCCCACGCGCGAACTGCAATACATTCAGCTCAACGAGTTCGCCAACTCCGGCGGGCTTCCCATCGTGGTCAACAAACAGTTGATCGGGGTCGTCGGCGTGGGCGGCTCCGCGCCGAAGGTGCCCGTGTGGAGCGACGAAATCTGCGCCCACAAGGCGCTGCAGGAAGTGATTGGGACGTCGGTCCCGCCGCTGGTGGAGGACCTTCCGCCGCGCCAGAACCCCAACGCGGCAAGCGCTCCGGTGCCGCGCTTTGCTGCGGCCACGCCGCCCAAGTCGACGCTGCCGGCGGAGTACGTGGTCGGCGGCAAGGGTGCCGGCAACGTTTTCGACGCCAATCAGATTTCGCTCATGTCGGCCAAAAAGATCGCCAAGGCTTGCCGCGACTTCGCGGCCGCCAAAGGTGGATCGATGTCGCTCTACATCATCGATAACGCAGGTGAGTTCGTGCACGTGGAGCGCATGGACGGCCAGATCTACAACAACATCCGTACCGCGCTGCTGAAGGCGCAGACGTCGCTGAAAACGCGCCAGCCCACCTCCATGGCGGGCGCGCAGCTCAAGAACAATCCTGGGGGCATTCCGCGGTCGACCGCGTACTTCAACATATTCTCGAACGCGGGCGGCATCCCGATCGTGGTCGACGGGCAAATGATCGGCTCGATCGGCGTCGGCGGCGGAGCGGGTGGTGGCGGCGACGAGAATTGCGCCATCGAGGGTCTGAAGGCGGCCTTCGGCGAGCACGTTACGCTCCCGGTCTATCCGGCCACGTCGGCGGGCGGGCGCTAGCGGACCTTGATCCCTACAGTAGAAGATCAAGGCCAGCGGCATCCGCGAACGACCGGAAGTCCCGGTCGCGCGTAACCAGCGAAATATCGTGGTCGATACAACTTTGGGCGATCAGCGCATCGCCTAGGCGCGCCTTCCTGACCTCGCGATGCTCCGCACGCAGAAGTTCTGCGGAGAAAGAAAGCTGGTAAAATCGCGGTTTGAGGCAAACATGATGAAGCTCAATTCTTGGTGGCTGCTGGCGGCGATTTGCTTATTCGCGCTTCCGCTCGCTGCGCACCATTCCTTCGGCTTGGAATACGACTCCACCAAGCCCATCACGCTGACCGGAGTCGTCACGAAAATCGACTGGACTAATCCCCACAGCTATGTCTACATTGACGTCAAGGACGAAAAGGGCAGCGTGGCCAACTGGAAGCTCGAAGGCTACGGTCCCGGCGTCCTTCACCGCACGGGCTGGAAGAGGGACGTCAGCGTAAAGCCGGGCGACACGGTAACGGTGACCGGCTGGCGCGCCCGCGACGGCACGAATTGGGGGCATGCGCGCGAGGTCACCACCGCCAGCGGCCAGAAGCTGTTTTTCGGGCCCCCGGCGGGAACCGGAGATGGCGGAACCGCGCCTGCCGTGGAGGCGAAGTGATGCGCCCCTCACGAATGTGCCACGAAATAATGCGCCGCTACGTGGCTCCTCTGGTCTTCCTTTTGATTTTCGCGATAGCTTTTCTTTCAGCTTCGCTCGTGGCACAAAACACTTCCGCGAAGAGTTCCGTTCCGCGCGCCTCCGACGGCAAGCCGGATCTGACCGGCGTCTGGCAGGCCGGCAGCACGGCCCGTGGGACCTGGGAAGAGGCCAACTCCGGAACGGGCCTAGGTGGAACGGGAAAGAATCCGAACGCCCCCACCGTTCTTTCGGCGTCCGACCGGCCGGCGACGGCCGAAAAGGCTCCTTACCAGCCGTGGGCTGCGCAGCGAGTCCTCGAGTCGTACAAGAACCGGGGCGTCGACGATCCGTCGGCGCAGTGCCTGCCGCCGGGCGTTCCCAGAACCTCCATTTTGGGGCTCTACCCAACCCAAATCGTCCAGACTCCACAACTAATCGTGATCTTGTATGAGCAGGCGCACGAGCACCGCATCATTCCGTTGAACGCCAAGCACCCCGACGATCTGGTTCCCGCGTACATGGGCGATTCGGTGGGCCACTGGGAGGGGGACACGCTGGTGGTGGACGTGACCGGCTTTAACGACAAGACCTGGCTGGTGGGCACCGGCACGTTTCACACCGACGCGCTTCATGTCGTCGAGCGGTACACACGCGTGGATAAGGATCAGATAAACTACGACATCACGATGGAAGATCCCAACGTGCTGAGTAAGCCCTGGATCATGCACACCAACCTCATGCTGCGGGAAGGGACTCGCCTGCAAGAGTACGTGTGCGCGGAAAACAATCTGGCTCCGGCGTTCTACGAACGCATGGAAAAGAACGGCGTGAATTTCAGGCGGCCGTGACCGGCAGCAGGAACATACAGAGCGGCTTTAAGCGAATCCGACACCGCTCGGGTGGACCAAATAGGGTATACTTTCAACGACCGGAGGGTCAAAAACTAATTTCCGCGTAACTTCATCTGCGAAGGAGAGATTCATGGATTCGAAGAAACCTGATCGGCGGGGATTTCTAAAAGGCGCCGCGGCGGCGGGTTTAGCTGCGGGAGCGGTTCAGTCCGCGAGCGGCCAGACACCCGCATCTGGATCGTCCCCCAAAAGAGGTCTTAAGGACCAGATCGCCTATGGCGACCGCTCCCGTTTCGTGACTTCGATCCGCGAGCCGGCGGAAGGGCGGCCTTCACCCGACGCCTTTGGGCTTACGTTTCACGTCGTGACTCCGCTTGCCGAGTCGGTCGGGATTATCACGCCCTCTTCGCTCCATTATGTGGCCGCCCACCGCGGTTTCTACGTTCCGGACATCGATCCCAAGGAGCATCGCCTGATGATCCACGGGATGGTGGACCGTCCGCTGATTTTCACTGTGGACGAGTTGAAGCGCCTCCCGTCGGTGACCCGCGTTCATTTTCTCGAATGCATTGGGAACCGTGCGAAACCCACGCATAAATCGGTTGCGCAAACGCATGGGATGACCAGTTGCAGCGAATGGACCGGCGTGCCCCTGTCCCTGCTGCTCAAGGAAGCCGGAGTGCAAAGCGGTGCGTCCTGGATCGTCGCGGAAGGGGCGGAGGAAATCAAAGGAGCGTCGAGCATTCCGCTCGCCAAGGCCATGGACGACTGCCTGGTGTGCTACGGCCAGAATGGCGAGCCGGTGCGTCCGCAGCAGGGTTTCCCGCTGCGACTGGTGGTCCCCGGCTTCGAGGGAATTTATCAGACCAAGTATCTGCGGCGAGTCAAAGTCGTGGACCGGTATTACATGACCTATAACGACTACGGGCATCTGCAGAAGGACCCCAAGGTCGTCGCGTTGACGGAGCAGATCGGGCCGAAATCCGTCATCACGTTTCCTTCCGCCGGCCAGCAGCTTTCCGGCCCCGGATTTTACGAGATCAGTGGACTGGCCTGGTCGGGCGGCGGCGCCGTGCGCAAGGTGGAAGTAACCACCGACGGCGGCCGGACTTGGAAAGACGCTGAGTTTAAGACGCCTGCCTACAAAATGGCCCACACCCGGTTTGCCTTAGCCTGGAATTGGGACGGAAAAGCGTGTGAGCTTATGTCGCGCTGTATCGACGAACTCGGCACGGTTCAACCGAGCCGGGCCGAGGTCGCCAAATTCTGGAACGAGCCGCTGACCCCGGATTTCCGCCCCAGGGGCGCCGATAATACCATTCAACTGTGGAAAGTGGCCAGCGACGGGAGCGTTCACAATGGGAATTTTGCGTAGACTTCTGCCGCCAGCGATGGCACTCGGCGTCACTATGTGGGCGCAGTCTCCCACCTATCGTTTGGGAAGGACGCCGACCGCGGAGGAAATGCGCGCCTGGGATATCGCGATCAGCCCCACCGGGAAGGAACTCCCGCCGGGGCGGGGTACCGCCAAGGAAGGTGCGGACCTTTACGTGAAGAAGGGTTGCGCGGGATGCCACGGCCCAACGGGGGCCGGGGGCAAAGCTCCGACTTTGATCGTCACCAAAGGCGCGCCCACGGCGCCCGGCGCGATGCCGGGAATGGACATGGGAATCCAGCCGCCGGGATTGATGGCGGTGAGCGCGCCGTACGCGACGATCATGTGGGATTACATCAGCCGCGGCATGCCGCTCGGGAAAGAGGGCACGCTCGCGCCTAGTGAAGTCTACGCTCTGACCGCGTTTCTGCTTTACAAGAACGACGTCATCAAGAGCGAGGATGAGGCGATGGACGCTCAGAGCTTGCCGAAGATCCAGATGCCAGGCCGTGAAGGAGTCAAGCCCCCACCCGAGTGGAAGCATGGGACGCCCAGGCTTCAAGGCTACCCATAAACCGAAGCTGTCTTCGGGATCGGTTGAACTTTCAGCGTGGCTGCATGCCTTCCGCCTTGTAGACCTTCTCCGCATCGGGTGACGTGAGGTAGTCCAACAACGCCTTCGCTGCAGCGGGATCCTTTGCGTGAGTGGACACGAACCCCACCAGGTTCGTCGGAGTCGCAATCTGCTGCGGCACGGGCCCGACGACGTCGATCCCTGGGTTGCGGATGTCGCTGAGATAGAGCAAACATATTTCTGCCTCGCCCTTTGCGACCAGATTCTGCACCACGCCTCCTGTCATGCCGATTTTGATCTTCGGCTGCAGTTGCTCGGTCAGGCCCAGTTTCTTGAGCATTTCGACGACGGGGAGTCCGGCGCTGCCGATCGTCGGGTCCACGTAGGAGATGGACTTTGCCGCGAGCAGCGTCCGCTTGACGGCATCGGGCGTAGAGATGTCGGGTTTGGGCGCCTCCTTCCGCACGCCGACCGCCATAATCAGGCTCGCGAGCGTGGTTGCGCTGCTGGTAACGACGTTCCCCGAGGCCAGCGCTTCTTGATATGGCGGAAGGATAATCGGCACGTCGAAAGGCTCTCCCCGCGCCACCTGCTGCTTGGTCCCGAGTCCAGAGCCGACCGTCATTTTGACCTTGTAGCCGGTCTTCGCCTCGAAGCCCGGGATCAACTTGTCCAGCGAGGCCTTCAGCGGCTGCGGCGTCAGAAAAGCGATCTCTCCCTGGGCGCACGCGATGGTCGCACCGCCGAGCAAGAGGGCGGCGGCGATAAGCGCAGAATGCAGGTTTTTCATGATCCTTATTTGGCTTTCGAGCGATCGCCGGCGGCTGGGACGGCAATGATATCCAGATATGCAGAAGCTTCCGAAGGGACGCACAGCTGCTCATCGATTTCCTGGTTCGGAATCCACCGGAAGCTCGCCGTCGAGAGAACCCACGGCTTCGTGTAAATCTTCGGATCGTCGATCGTCACGGTCAGGTCCATATGGTTGTGGTCGAGCCTGTTGTAACGTTCCTCCACGCGCGCATCGGCGCTGTGCGGATACCCTCGCGCATCCAGCCAGCTTCGGTCGTCGCTGCCCACCGTATCGATCACTAGCGTGTGGTCGCCATCCCAATGGCCCACCGAATATCCGTACCATCTGCTCTCCGGCCCACCCTTGGCGTCCACGTTCTTGGGCAGCTCCCGGCCGTCCATCCACACGTCGCGCCAGATCTTCTGGTATGCGTTCAGGATCAAGATCCGGTTGGGCATCTGGCCGAACGCAATCTCTCTCAATTCCTCCACGATGCTGCGTGGAAACCCGAACGGATCGCACGTTTTCCAGGGGTCGTTCGAACCCGCCGCGCCGAATTTCGCTTCGGTCTTATTCTGAGCGAACCGCCGGTCGCCCAGCGGCGTCAACGGAGCCGGAGCGCCCCGCTTCGCGGTCAGCGGCCCCGCCCAGGCCCCCGTCAGATCGCGCGGGGGAGCTGGCCCTCCAGTGCTGGGATCCTGGTTCAGTTTGTTGTAGAGAGTGTTCAGCGCGCCCCGGCCCGCCTGGGCCGATGCAATCGAAGAAAATGCCAGCACGGCCATCAGGCCAACCATCGATTTCGCGAGCGGTCGCATCTTAACAGCCCTCCTCCAGCTTCACCGTAACGATCTTACACAATGAGGCGGTCCCGCGGATGCTCTTGCCGGCTTCACGATCGAATTCCACCGCCGTCGTCCGGTTGACACCAGGAAGTTCGCTGCTGCATACTTCGGTCGTGCCGGTCGGGCCGCAGTCTTGATTTATGAGGTGCCGAATGAAAGTGAAGCTGCTCGGGTCTCTTCTCGTGGTCGCCGCCTTTCTACTCATTTGCGGGCAGGTGTTCGCGCATCACGGCAGTACGGCGTATTCGGACAAGCTGATTGTCCTGAAGGATGCAACCGTGACGAAATTCGTGTGGGCCAATCCCCATTGCATTGTGATGTTCGACGCCAAGGACGAGCATGGCACGCTCGCGCATTGGGCCGGGGAAGCGGGCAGTCCCGCGGCGCTTAGCTTGCTCGGTTGGACCAAGAATTCCCTAGGGCCCGGCGACGTCGTCACCGTCTATCTGTATCCGGCAAAATCCGGGAACCCGGTCGGGCGTCTCAATGGGATCGTCCTCAGCGATGGCACCACGTTGAAGGACAGTCAGCAGGGCGGAGACAAGTTCAATCCGGGAAATCCATAAGCGTCGAAAAAGGGGACCGGCTACTCTGTCCCCACCCGTAAATCTGTGATTTTACGAGCGAGCGGGGAGTGGACAGAGCGGTCTGTCCCCTTTTTCGGGAAGCTCTGGAGTCCGCAAGTCTAGTTTCACAAGGAGGCGGTATGTTGAAGTGGAAACTTTTAGCAGGTCTGGGATTGGCGTTCGGCGTGGCCGGGATGCTGTGGGGCTACGCGCAGGAGAAGAAGGCCGTCGGGTTCTTCGAGCTGCGTATTTACAGCGCGCAGCCGGGGAAGAGGGACGCGCTCGCGGCGCGTTTCGCGAACCGCACCGCCGCGATCTTCGCCCGGCATGGGATCACCAACGTGGGGTACTGGATTCCGCAACAGAGCGACCCGGAGGTTGGCGTGAGCGCCGAAAACACGTTCATCTACGTGCGCGGCTATCCCTCCAAAGAGGAGCGCGACAAGCGCCTCAAAGCGGTCCGCGACGACCCGGAGTTCGCTCAGGTGGTGACCAAGCAGGAGGAGAACCCCGACACCAAGCTGGTCCTGAAGGTCCACAACATCGATATGACGCCGAACGGCGCGTACACGACGATCACGCTCAACAAGTAGGGGTCAAGCCCGTAAAATTGTTCTTGCCTTGCGCAATTTGGCGCGTCGCGGCAATTCTGGGGTGCCTCATCCGGGAAACCCTCGAACGGGCAGCGGCGGGGCCGAAATAACAAGGATATCGGCGAGGCATTCCGAACGCTCGTGGATACGAAGTATACTTTCAAGCGGCCTTTCTATTACTTTGAAGCGGACGGAGCCGCTTAGGCAAGTTGGCCCGGTGCCATAGATCCATCTGGCTGATTTGCCGGACGCACGCCGAACTCCTCGTTCGTCGGTCCCGAATCTCGTTAAGTGAGACTTCCCCGAAAAAGGATTCGCGGACTTGCGGCAGCTTTAAAAAACCTTGAATCGCGACTAAACGATTTCCATTTGTAGGCCCCTAGGAGGCCCCAGGCTGCGTCGGGTCGGTACCCCTTGCCTTACCCCCTCGGAAGCGCTTAAAGGGGCCTTAAAACGCATCCCTTGGGAAACCCTTGATCCAAAGGGGTTTATCGAAAAACGTGCCGCGTTTTTGGCACATCGGCATCTCTTGGCGAATGTCCATGATCCAAAAAGGCTTAGCGAAAAGAGCGGGCTAAACAGGTTTACTCACTTCGTCGTGGGCGGCGCCAACTTTGGGAACTCCAAGGGTGGCATGGGTGGCACCGGCGGGCCAGAGGAGCTCTTCTCGGCAGGCGCCGGGCTTGGCTCGACGATCGTATAGTCCGATGGAGGCTGAAATAGCAGCGGGTCCGGCTCCGACCGGTCGATGTTCTCCAGCCGTGCGGTGCTGTTGCCCAAGGCTGTCGTGCGCACCTGCTTCAGCAGCATCATCTGCAATTCGTGTGAATACCAACTTTCGACCACGTTTTCTTGCGCGACGTTGTGGGCCGTCTCGGGGAAAATGGTGGTGATCCGCCGGCCCTCCGCGATCAGTCTCCCGACGAGTTGCGTACCCAAAGGTTCAGACTTCGAAGGCGCGGGTTCACCGAAAAACCTGATGGTTGGCTTCCAGGGATCGTCAATAGTAGTGGGAAGCGGCAGCGCTGGTGTATAAAGTGCTCGTCGGGCGACCTTTGTTTCTGTGTTTAGGAAATACACCATGCCCGCGACCGGATCGGCGATTACGACGAGCGGAGCGGCATGCGGGTCGCGTGGAACCGGAGCGTCAGTTCTGGTCCTTCCTGCTGAGTCCCGATAAACCCGGAAAGACGCAAGCGTCGCGCCGTTTAGATTTGGCGAGAGCGTCTCAGTGGTCACCTGGTCGGCCGAAAAAGGATGACCGGCGACGCGAGCCACGGGCATCGGCTGCGACTGGCCGGAGGCCATCGAGACCAACCCCAGACCCAGCGATGTAACAAAAGGGAATCGCGTAGAAGACTCCTGCGGCCAGTCTACTGGGAGATCCGGCGACACACAAGGGGTGCTAAGCTTTCTAAACCTAATGCTGTTGGCGTCGAGCCGATCCCGGCGATCGAAACTGGGAAACACGTTCCCAGCCGGCAGCGCCTTGACAGAATCGAAAGGTGTATGCTCTTTTTGGATTGATCGTGACCAAGATCGCCATAGCGCTGGCTGCATCCGGGCTGTGCGTGCCGCTCGCCGCCCAGTGGATTAACTTTCCCACGCCGGGTATGCCGCGCACTGCGGACGGCAAGCCCAATCTCTCCGCGCCGGCGCCGAGGATGACGGACGGGAGGCCCGACCTCTCCGGCGTCTGGGAGCACCTGAACTCGCGCACCACCGCCTACTACCTGGATGGAATCAAGATTCCGTGGCAACCATGGGCGGAGGCGCTGTTCAAGGAGCGCACGGCCGACAATCAGAAAGACAACCCGGAATCGCGCTGCCTGCCGCGTGGTGTGCCCAAAGCAGATGCGTTCGATATTCACAAAATCGTCCAGACTCCCGGACTGGTCTTGATTCTCTACGAGTATGGAACCACGTTCAGGCAAATCTTCACCGACGGCCGCGAGCTTCCCAAGGACCCCAATCCCACTTGGATGGGGTACTCAGTGGGGCGCTGGGAGAACGACACCCTGGTGGTGGAATCCAACGGCTTCAACGGAAAGGCGTGGCTTTCCGGACTCGGCAATCCAACCACGGATGCCCTGCATGTGACGGAACGAATGCGCCGGCGCGACTTCGGCCACATGGACATTCAGATCACTATCGACGATCCGAAAGCCTATACGAAACCGTGGACGGCCGAACTGCATCCGGCGCTGATTCCAGATGCGGAACTTCTGGAGTTCGTCTGCAACGAGAATGAGAAAGACGTACGCCACCTGGTCGGAAAGTGAGAGAGCCGGCGGGTTCCGGGAACGCGAAATTAGCCGGATCGGCGGTTACGATTCGCAGCGCCCTGGTTGACAAAGTACCCGCGTTCGCAATAGCATTCGTAGCGAGCGTGTGCCCGGACAACTGGAGGTAGGCATGACGAGCTTTAAAGCTGCCGGCGCGTGGGTCGCGATGGCGGGTTGGCTGGCCCTGGCCGGGTCGGCGGTCGCGCATCACGCGTTCCCAGCGGAGTTCGATGTGGACAAGCCGGTCACGCTGACGGGTGTCGTCTCCAAGCTCGACTGGGTAAATCCCCACGTGTATGTCTACCTGGATGTGAAGGATAGCCAAGGTAAGGTAACGAATTGGGCCCTCGAAAGCTGGCCGACGGGCATCTTGCACAAGAGCGGAGTCAACCGGGAAATGATCAAAATCGGGACGCCCCTCACCATCCACGCTTATCGCGCCAAGGATGGCAAGAATCTTGCCTATATCCGGAAATTCACCTGGGAGGATGGCCACGCGATTGAGACGTGGTTCGGAGGCAGAGAGCCCGGTCAGCCAAATTGAGCGGCGGCGCGATCTGAGGGTCCGGGTCCTCTGGCGGCGAACGCCGGTGACGACGGGATGTACGGAAGAGATCCACGAGGAGGAGAGTTTTCATGGAATCCAGGTTTTTTGGCTATCGCCCGATCGTAGCGGCGGCCGCTCTTCTGGCTGCTTTGTGCCTGGCGCCTGTGACCCTTAACGCCCAACAAAGCCAAGCGACCGCGAGGCCCGCACGCACGTCATCTGATTCCACGCCGCTTCGGGCGGAGGATGCGGCCAAGGCCGCCATGCCTTCGAAATCCGCTCCCGCTCCCTCCACCCCCGTGGCAACCGACGGCCATCCGGATCTGACGGGGCTCTGGTTCGTCTATCGTGGGGCGAATCTGGATGTCAAGCAGGTTGGGAACACGCGGGTGAATCTGCAGCCCACCTCGCGAGTTCCGGAATCAGAAGACCCCGAAAACAATCTGTCCGTGAACACCCGGATTTACACCTCGGTCGCGGCGCGGCGGGCGAACCCTGACAAGCCTTCGTACAAACCAGAGCTCGCGGCAAAGGTGGCGCAATTGGACCGCACGGAAGCGAAGGTCGACCCGGGACTGCATTGCAAGCTGCCGGGATTTCTGCGCGCGGGTCCGCCGCAGCAGATCGTGCAAGGCCCGGGCGTCGTCGTGTTCCTCTACGATTCCTCCGATGTCTCCTACGATTTCTTCCGCATCATACCCACGGATGGCCGGCGTCATCGCACGGATGCGGAGACCAACGGCTTGACTCCTTCGTATAACGGAGATTCCATTGGCGGGTGGGAGGGAGACACGTTAGTGGTCGACACCACCGATTTCAACGGCGACGTGTGGCTTGGCATCGATGGGTGGTTTACCACTACGGCGCTGCACGCCGTCGAGCGTCTGCGCCGCGACGGCGATACGCTTCACTACCAGGCGACCGTGGAAGATCCGAACGCGCTGACGAAGCCTTGGGTGATGCCCGCCCGCACCCTGCAGCTCAATCGCAAAGAGGCCCGGATCGATCAGGAGGAGCCTCCCTGCGTCGAGTTGGATTCCTCACACATCGTGACCCCTGAACACCACTAGCGTCCTGTTTGCGAGAACATCGACGTCCGAGCCGCGACTGTCAGAGTCTGTGTGAAAACACCAGCGTTGAACCGCTCCCCATGGTCGCGGCTCTCTGTGAGGGATCTGAATTCAACCAGCGCTCACACCGAGCCGCGACCCTAGGGAGCGGTTCAGCATCGACTTTCCACACAGGCTCGTCAAGGAGCGTACCAAAGTTCCCGTTGCGCCAAGCAGAGTTGAAGAGGACTCGTGTAGCTTCCGTGCCCAGTAGATGCTCTGTTCCTTTCACTTCGCCGCTACAACCACGAGCTTGAAAGTGACCGACGCGCTTTGCTCTGCAGGGAAAGTGGAGTCTCTCGCGGTGATGACCACGGAATAAGTACCAGCTGTGGTCGCCTTTCCGCCGATTGTGTCCGATGCCGGGTGAAAAGCGAGACCCTGCGGAAGGCCGGCGCCCGAGAAGTCATATGGGGCCTCACCGCCCGTGGCGGCGATGACCGCGTAATACTCGACGCCTACGGTCGCGTTAGGGAGGGATTTCGTCGCGATCGCGAGTTTCGCGGCCCCCTTGGACTGGGGCGCCGATAACCCTATTTGAATGCAGTTGAACAACAGAATGCCGGCGGCCGCGAGGCGAGCCGCGCGCGCAAACGCGGACCCGCGGGCGACTCGTTTCAAGTTCATGATTGCTACTCTACTCACGGTGGCCTCGAGGTTCAACCCGCGATCGATTCTTAGAGATCATTTCGGTCGTCGTCGCTACCGAGGCCGCGCGAGAGTTATGCCGGCGAGTTGTCCGAGAGCGCCCAGCGTCGTCTGCGCGGAAGTGAAGCCGAAACGAAAGTCTTCTTCTCCGTAGTTTTCGTACTTGTCCGTGGGTTCATGATGGTGCGGGTTGGAACCCTGGATAATCCCGGTGATTCTCTCGTTTTCGCGCACGCTTACCGAGGCCACAAAATCCTGAAACCGTATGGAATCCGTGCCCGCCATGTTGGCGCCGATCGTCGCGGGGTACGCCGCGGCGTGAGACCGGTTCGCCGCCTGAAGCGCTGTAGCGAGTTGCGCGGACTCGGCCGCCATCCTGGAGTTCTCTTGATACTCAATGTTGATGTCGGCGTTGGGACTCTGCCTCGGACCCGGCGGCATGCCGTGATCGAACATCATCATGTCGTGCTGGATGAGGCCGAGCCATTTCGGTTCGGCTGCAGTGCCCTGGAGCGACGCCCTTTCGAGCGCATACGTCCCGCTGCCATCCATCCCGAATTCCTCGTTGTTCCAAAAAATAAACCTCACCGAGCGATTCGTTTGCACGTCTGGCAGTCCCAATACCCGAGCCACTTCGAGCACTACCGCGCAGCCGGACGCGTCGTCGTCCGCCGCCTCGCCGCCGCCCCGTCCATCCATGTGCGCCGAGACGATGTACATCTCTCCGGGAGAGGACGCCCCTATCTTTGTGGCGTAGATGTTTTCAAGGGGCCCGCTGCCCGCCATGAACCGGTGGCGCGCGACATTGGAGTACCCGAAGCTGCGCAGTTGCTTCTCAATCCAGTCGATCGCATCGCGGTTGCGTTGCGTGCCCTGCATTCGATCGCCGAACTGCGCCAGTCCTTTGATGTGCGCCTTGTATCGTTCCAGCTCAAGCCGACCGACGACGGCGCGAACGGTGTCTGAAGGCGCGTTCACAGTCTGTGCCGAAAGCCCTCCTGCCAAGGCGAACGTTGCAAGCAATAAACGCACCAAAATCCCCCCTATTGATACTACTTCCGAATCTGACGTGCCATTGGGTCCGGGCGATAAGTTGGACCGCGCTCGGATCGCGTTCGAACGGCTCCAGGTTTCAACCCGGAACGCCGACGCCTCCCCTTCTCTTTAGTTAATAACCGTCAGACTCACCTTGACCGTATTGACGAGGGCGCCGCTGGTACCCTTGATGGTCAACGTTTTGGTCCCCAGTGGCGTCTTGTTGCCGGTCGTGATCGTAAGGGTCGAGCTGCCGGAGCCCCCGGGGACCGGGTTGATGCTGAAGTTGGCGCTCGAACGGGACGGCAACCCGGTGACGCTTAAACTCACGCTGGCGGAAAAGAGGTTGCTGGGAGCGATCGTCACGGTGAAGCCGACGCTTGAGCCGCGATGGACCGTCTGACTAGAGGGA
Organism: Bryobacteraceae bacterium; assembly: GCA_035934795.1. Classification (GTDB taxonomy): domain Bacteria; phylum Acidobacteriota; class Terriglobia; order Bryobacterales; family Bryobacteraceae; genus Palsa-187. The sequence goes on from DASYXM010000094.1 coordinate 77,692, forward strand.
GCCGCGGCAATGGTAAAGTTGGCAGCCCCGGAGTTTACGACTTGGGTCAGGGTACTGGCGATGCTGCCGGCATAATTGCCGTTGCCGCTGTACGTAGCGTTAATAGCGTGCGACGCCGCGGAAAGGCTCGAGGTCGTCAGCGTCGCCGTTCCGCCGCTCAGCGGCACCGGCGAACCTGCGGCGCCGCCGTCGATATAGAACTGCACCGTGCCCGGTGCGGCCGACGGCGAAACCTTGGCCGTGAAGGTTACAGTCTGCCCGCTGTTGGACGGGTTGGGACTGGAGGTGAGCGTTGTTGTCGTTGCGACCTCGTTTACGTTCTGGGTCAGTGTCGAGGACGTACTGCTGGCGTAGGTGCTGGTGCCGCTGTAACTGGCCGTCACGGAGTGCGACCCTCCCGAAAGGCCCGCTGTAGACAGCGACGCTGTGCCGCCGCTCAGCGCCACCGGCGAACCTGCGGCGCTTCCGTCGATATAGAACTGCACCGTGCCCGGTGCGGCTGAGGGCGAAACGGTCGCTGTGAAGGTCACGGTTTGGCCATAAGTGGAAGGAGTCCCCGACGTTCCGAGCGTCGTTGTAGTAGGCGTCAAAGCCTGGCCGCACGAAGGGAACTTGAACGAGCCGATGCGCGTATTCCAGTCGGTGGATTGGGTGACCGCTTCGTATTCCTGCGTGTACCAGAACGTGCAGTCGTCGGCCGGATCGACTTGCATCGCCGAGTAATCGCCCCAGCGATTGGCCCCAGTTTGAGACCCGCCGCCGTCGACCAGATGCGTCTCCGCCTGCAAGATTCCCAGCGGGTTCCCGACCTCCCAGCCGCTATAACGAATGGACGGATGGGTTGAAGTGCTGGAGACACTGTATCCGACACCGATATTGCCGCTCTGATCCATGGCGACGCTGGCCATCCAGCGGCTATCGCTGTCGGGAGCGAACGTCCCTTGCTGATAGACCGTGGGCGTTCCGCCGGGATTGCGAACTTCGTACCAGCGCACGCCCGTGTTGGCGCCCGCGCTGACGGTATGGTTGGCGACGATCGATTCGTGATCGCCGAAATTGCGATACGCCAGCCGGTACATCAGCCGGTCGCTGAACGAATCCAAATTCTGCGTGGTTCCCGGCTGGCGAATGCAATTGCTGGGGTCGGCGGCGGGGCACGGTGTGGAGAAGGGAGCCGCACCCGAAACAACCGTCGGGCCGGTGAGGGTGGATTTACTGGGGGTCGCGTAATCCACGTGGAATTGCCACTCCTCGAGCACTCCCGCGACGGTGTCGACCTCCATGAGGTAGTTCGGCGAGCCGGCCGGAGGCGGCGTCGATCCGTCCCAGTCGGAAGACAGCAGACTGGCGAAATTATTGGCCAGATTTTTAAAGCATACGAACCTCGGCGCAGCCGCGCCCGCGAGCATGTCGTCGCGATTCCAGGCGCACGCCTCCGGGTAAAGAAAGTTGGCGCCGGTGGCATCGAAAATGTTCCAGTTCATGTAATAGCCGTCGGGCCACACCGCGATCTTGTCGTAGTCGTTGAGGTTGCCGTTGAAACCGTAAGCCCATATGTAGTACGAGGTATTGGCGCCGCTCGCGTCCATGGTGAAGGTTGGATCGGAGGTCTTGGAAACCGCGAAGCACTGGACAAACTCTGTGAAGAAAGGTAGAGCCACCTCGCCCACGATCCAGCGGTCGGCGGCCCGATCGTACTTCACGATCGGATCGCTGAAGCCGCCAAATTGATCGCACGTCTGCGCAGCACCGCCCCAGAAAGTGCTGTCGGGGACCGGCGCTTGCAGTACCTTTCCCTGTTTGTCGAAGACCACCATGGCGTTGTTCACCCACTGGACGATGTGGTTGGGTCCCACCGCCATGTTGGGGTCCGGAGGCACGGCTGTAGGAGTGAAACCGGCCAGGCCGACGCCCAGGCCTTCCCACTGTCCCAGAGCCTGCGCGGCAGCGGGTGACGACGTGGAAGTCTGCACCACCGGATCGGCGAGATTTCCGGATGGACGCCCCCGCGGCGGGCGGCCCAGCGGTTTCTCCTTGGAACCTCCCGCCGGGTTGTGCGGCGGACGGTCGCTTGCCGGCACAGGGCTGGTGAGCAGCGCGGGCCCGGTGTGCGGAACCCACTGGGCAGCCGCTGGTCTTCCGGCCACCAGAAGCCCTGCGAGCGAGCCCACGACAACAAAAGCCAGCCGTCTGGGTGACATACACACCGCCTTTCGATGCTGAGAATAAGCGTATACGGGCTTCGCTTCAGAGGCAAGAGAATAACTCACGAATAGCCTAACCTGGCCCCTCCTCGAGCGGCCGGTGATACGACCGGAGCGGTATACTGACTTATGCCGACGAGCCGGTAGGGCAACCGGCTCGGCTACGGTGGAGCGGGCCTTACGAGGGAAACGTAAGAGGAAGGGAAATTAAGTATGAAGGCTAAGTTCCATGCGGTCTGCGCGGTCTTGCTCGCCGTGTGCGGCTTGTTACTCACGATACCCGCGTCTGCGCATCATTCGCTTTACTCTGAGTTTAATCACGATAAGGTGGTGACGATCAGCGGGGTGATCTCCAGCGTTGAATGGGTGAATCCTCACATCTATCTGTACATGGACGCCAAGGATCCGGATAGCGGCCAGGTCAAGACGTGGGCCATCGAGACCTTTCCGCCTAACCATATGAAAACGCGATTCGGATTGACTAAGGCCGTGTTGGTGGGTGACGGAAATCAAACCTTGAAGCTTGAATTCAATCCCGCCGCTAATGGGAAAGCGCTCGGATGGCTCAAGTCGGTCACCTACCCCGATGGGCACGTCATCCGGATTGTTGTCGATCCAGGCGATCCCGAATCCAAATGAGTCGCTCTCGATGTTTAGCACTGCAAGATTAGGCGAGTGCGAGGAAGGGAGTCCACAATGAGAGTCGGCATTGTCGTGGCCGCTGCGGGGCTGGTGTGCGTGGCCCCGGTATTTGCGCAAGCACAACCAACGCCCTCCGCGAATGCGAAAAAGAGCCCGGGTGCTGCCGTCTCGAAACCCACACCCAGGTTGCCCGACGGGCACCCGGATCTGAATGGACAGTGGCATCACCGGATCGGCGAGCCCGCGCCACTCATTAAACCGGGGGAGTCGTATAACGCCAAGGCGGCGAATGCCCCTGGGATAAATGTGTTTCGAGAACCGGCCGCCGTTTATAAACCCGAGTTTCAGGCTAAGGTAAAGAATCTGGACGAAAATTCGCTGGATAAAGATCCGTCGTGGTCCTGCGGACCTCCCGGGGTCCCCCGGATTGGCCCGCCCCAGAAGATCGTTCAGACCGCCAAGGAAATTGTCTTCCTTTACGACGATCTGACTGGAAACTTCTTCCGGGTAGTGCGGATGAACGCACCCCATCGCACTGAAATCGAGCCGAGCGCTCATGGCGACTCGGTGGGCCACTGGGACGGCGACACACTGGTTGTCGACGTAACCAATCTTGACGACACGACCTGGCTGCAAGATCGAGGCGCGTTTCACACCTTGAAGCTCCACGTGACGGAGCGCCTCCGGCGGGAAGGCGACACCCTATTTTATGAGTTCACCGCGGAAGACCCAGCCGTGCTGGCGCAACCGCTGGTTGAAAAGCGCGTGCTTCCGCTGATGACGAATTATGACATCGAGGAAGCGCCTCCGTGCCGGGAGAAGGACAGGAGCAACATACCCGAAACCAAGAACACGGAACGTTCCACGCGATAAGCAAATCTGCTTCTCCGCGTTCTCGGGTGCAGCGCGCTCCAGTAATTATGTGAGCACGCGCCCCAGTCATTCCGGGCGTCAGTCGAGGAATCTGTTGTTGGCCCGCGTTTTGCCAATGCTTTAGAAGCAGATCCCTCGCCTCGCGCTCGGGATGACCGGCGTGCGGGTAGGGCGAGCTTATGACTCAAACCGATGGTTGAAGCATTGAAGGAAGTCTACGGAGGTAAAGTTGGGCGTACCCATATTTCTAAACACGCTTGAGGAGAGCGGCCTGAGCACCTGGATCCGCGAGACCGAGTCGCCGTTTGGGTTCTATTTCATTCTTCTGTTCCATAACATCGGCCTGGCGCTGGCGGTTGGCGCGAGCATACTGATCGGCTTGCGTTTACTCGGCGTCGCGCCCGATCTGCCGCTCGCGCCCCTCAAGAAGTTCTTCGCCATTTTGTGGACGGGCGCATGGATCAGCGCGGCGTCGGGTCTGTTTCTGTTGATCGCGTACCCGACCAAAGCGCTCACGAACCCGGTGTTTTATATCAAGCTGGCGCTGATAGGGACAGGCGTTTGGATCATGCTCAGGATTGAAAAGCTGGTCTTCGACGACACCAGCGCGGGTCAGGAAGCCAGGTTGGCCACCGGCAAGCCGCTGGCGGCGCGGGCTTTCGTCGTGTGGATTGCAGCCGTGACGGCGGGCCGCCTGCTGGCGTACACATTCAAATATTTGGTTTATGGGCGCCCCGGGTAGGGGAGCGTAACGATGGAATTTCAAATAAACTTCGCCCATTTGCATCTCCTGCTGAATCATATTCCGGTCATCGGCACGATCATCGCGTTGGGTCTATTCCTTATTTCTTTCTTGGGAAAAAACGACGGCCTGAGACGAAGCAGTCTCATCATTTTTGCCGGCGTCGCTCTCTTGACGATTCCGACCTTTGTGAGCGGCTTTGGCGCTCAGGCGAACATCATGGGACGACCGGGCGTTTCAGACGTCTTAATGGCAAGGCACGAAGGCGCGGCGATGGTCTCTTTTTGGTTTATGGAGATCACGGGAGCGCTTGCGGTTGCAGGCTTGTGGCAGGTTTATCGGAGCTCACGTCCGGCACGCTGGAATGTAACGGCTATTCTGCTTTTGTCGGTCGTGACGGTGGCGCTTATGGCCAGAAGCGGGAACACGGGGGGCGACATCCGCCATCCGGAGGTGTGGGACGGCAAGGAGGCGCCGGTGGCAGAGGGAACCATCGGGTCCATCCTGCACGTTTTTGAACCGACGCCGGACAAGTTTATCCACGCCATGGTTTTCAGCAAGTGGGAAACCGCGTTCCTGATGGACCTGCATTTTTTCGGGCTGGCCCTGATCGTTGGGACGGTGGGCGCTCTCGATTTGCGCATCCTGGGATTTGCCAAGCAACTGCCGATCGCGCCTCTGCATAAATTTGTCCCGTGGGCGCTGCTAGGCTTGGGCATCAATGTCACAACGGGGATGCTGGTTCTTATAGGCATGCCCGTGTATTACACATTCGACGCCGCTTTGTGGCTCAAGATTCTGGCGCTCATGCTGCTCGGATTGAATGCCGCCGCGCTCTACCTTACCGGCACATTCAGCGGGATCGAGCAAGTGAAAGCCGGAGAAGACGCAACGATCTCCGCCAAGCTTCTCGCGGGGAGCTCCCTGTGCCTGTGGTTTGCCGTGATTATTCTGGGCCGCTACATCCAGAGTTTTCAGGAAACCATCAAGTAGCGTCCGCGCGCGGCGGATTCAAATCAAATCTTGAAGAGCCCGGCGCGTTGCCGCCGGCCTCAGTGGAGTTGATCCGCGACTTTGGCAATGCCGGCCTTGCCACAGGCCTCCTCCTGCGCCTGTCCCATGGGGGCGCCGCTGAGGCCCACCGCGCCGATGGTTTCGTCGCCGACCTTGATCGGAACTCCGCCGCCCAGCGGAATGACGTCGGCCAGCATCCGCTGCCCGGTATTGGTTGTTTCGGTGAGTTTGGCCCACTCCGCGGAAGTCCGCCCGAAGGTCCGCGCCGTATAGGCCTTGCGGCGGGCCAGTTCGAGATTGTGCGGCGCCGCCTTATCGCCCTGGAGGAAAACGCGGAGCCGGCCTGCGCGATCGACGACCGCAACCGATGTGTTGACTCCGCATTCGGCCAGGGCCGCTTCGGCAATCGTCAAGGCCATGCGAAGCGATACGTCGCGCTGCGTCAGCACCTGCGCATTTCCAGAAGAGGGAACCAAAAGGAACGCGGCAAGCATGGCCACGGTGGCGAATCGATACGGCATAAGAACCTCCTTTGCTGCGGCATTTGCAGCATTCGGCCGGCGCGAACGCAGGGCGGCCGCGGTCAACCGAACTACCATACCACGCCGCGCGCCGCGAAGCGGGCAGAATTAACTGCCGGCCGTAGCGGGAGGCAGGCACGTTGTCCGCTTGACCCGGTTTCAGGCGAGGTGTATCGTCGTCTTGCCATGCTTCTTCTTGTGAAAAGATTGCGGAATGCTACCTGGGCAATCGCGATTCTGTTTGTGCTAGCGGGATCTTCTCCAGCACAATGGGTGAACCTTCCGCTTCCGGGGACCCCCCGTCTGCCGAACGGTAAGCCAGACTTCGCGGCCGCGGCGCCGAAGACACGGGACGGCAAGCCGGATCTCTCGGGGATCTGGACCACGGAGACGGGAAAATATTTGGAAAACCTTGCCGGGGAAGGCGTCGAAGTGCCGATCCAGCCATGGGCGGCCGCGGTTTACAAGCAACGCCTGGATACCTTGGGAAGAGACAAACCGCAAGTGCGTTGCCTACCGCACGGCGTACCGGACGACATGCTGGTGCCGGGTTACCCGTTCAAGATCGTTCAAACGCCCGGCGTCACGATCGTTCTCGGCGAGGAATTCAATCAATATCGCCAGATTTTCACCGATGGCCGCAAACTGCCGGGGGATCCCAATCCCGCGTGGTTCGGCTACTCGGTCGGGAGATGGGAAGGCGACACGTTCGTCGTGGAATCGGCCGGTTTCAACGATCAAAGCTGGCTTGATAACGGCGGCCATCCGCACACGGACGCATTGCATCTTACGGAACGTTTCCGGCGCAGGAATTTCGGGAGCCTGGAACTGGAGGTCACGGTCGACGACCGGAAGGCTTACACCAGGCCGTGGAAGTCGGTCACCATACCTTTCAAGTTGCTTGCGGATACCGAGCTGATCGAAAACCTGTGCGAAAACGAGAAGGACGCCGTTCATTTGGTGGGTAAGTGAAGGTCCGAGACCACCGCGCACACGAGCTTGACGGCCTGCCGCGTTGCGCAGGTCCTATGCACGCGTTGCAACCCGCTTGCCGGCGAGGACCGTGGCGCTGGGAAAAAGCCTCTGGCGGCCCGTCCGTTTGTTCTCGAAGTTATCCACGAATTCGAACGTTCCTTCCCTTAGCTCAAGCACCGCGACGTCGGCCGGCGCGCCAATCCTGAGCGTACCGCGGCGGTTGAAGACCGGGAATGCGTGGGACGCATTGACGGTGGCGCACGCGATCACCTGATCGATCGGCATGCCCAGCATCAGAAACTTCGACATGACGTTCGGAAAATCGATGACCCCGGCGGCGCGCCCTTCGGGTGTCCAATCGGTGGAGAAAGTGTCCGGCAGGAAGCCCGCCTTGAGCACCTGATCGGCAATATCCCACCGCAAATGGCCGGCGCGCCCATTGCCGAGGTCGAACCAGACGCCGCGGCGGCGGGCGGCCATCACCTCCGGCAGGATGTGCCCTGCTTCGTCTATGATGCTGTTCGGCGGCGGAGCAAACATGTGGGTGACGACATCGCCATGTTTGAGGAGCGCGAGAAGCTTGGGCAGCGGCGACACCGTCTGACCCATATGGATCATCACCGGCAGATGGAACGACGAGGCCACCTCCTGGGCACGCCGGAGCACCTCGAAATCGTTCGCCCCGGCGACGTCTCGCGACAGCCGCGCCTTGACCCCGGCGATCATCTCGCGGTTGCGCCCGATCGCTTCGTGCGCCGCGCCGACATCGGCGTGGCTGAGGTCCATGGTGTCGCCTTCCGGCAGGATACCGGCACGCCCGATGTTGATCAGAACGCGGCACTGTTGCGGCGCCGACTTGGCCACCGCGACGGTCTCGCCGATGCGATCGGCGCCCTGCGATCCCGCATCCACCCATCCCGTCACGCCGTCGGCGAGGCACAGCGCCGGCCCATCCTTGACACGCGCTGCGTGGGTGTGAATATCGATCAACCCGGGCACCACCAACTTGCCGCGCGCGTCGATCGATTCGGCGGCGTCGGCCCGGATGTCGGCCGCAACCGCCGCGATACGTCCCTGCGCGATGGCCACGTCGCGAATCGCGTCCAGCTTGCGCGAGGGATCGATGACGCGTCCCCCCTTGACAATCAGATCGTATTTCGCCGCCGCCAGCACGTCCGGAATGCGGGTCAGTGCCGCGGCGCCTGTAGCTGTGCGGACAAATTGGCGCCGGTTCATCATGTTCCATTTCCTCCAGATCGCCGCTGAGCGGCCGGCATCGCCATGAAGCGCGCGGCAGCCCGTCGCCGTAATGTTTCCCGGCGAATCGGATGATCCCAACTCATTGGTGTGAGTCTATCATCTTGGTGCGAATTTAGTCGATGTGAATCCAGCGCGCGCAAGGCGCAATGCCGCCGGACCTCGAGTAACGCAGGTGCATCGCAGCGAGGGTGTATACTGATCTCGATTTGGAGGGCGAGATGAAGATTCCAACTAAGAAATACGCCCCACGCACATACGCTACTTGGGCGCTCGCGTGCCTGACCACGATGCCCGCGTTTGCGGCCTCCTGCGACGGCCTCGCATCGCTTACGCTGCCGGACACAACGATCACCATGGCTCGGATCGTTCCAGCGGGCCAGTTTTCAGCTCCCAGCGAAGGGCAAGCCAAGGGTCAGGTCGCCAACCCCTATCGAGATCTTCCCGAGTTCTGCCGCGTGGCCGCGACCATCAAGCCCACTAGCGATTCGGATATCAAAGTGGAAGTGTGGCTGCCTTCGAGCGGCTGGAACGGCAAATTCCAGGCCGTCGGGAATGGCGGCTGGGCCGGCGTCATCAGTTACCGGGAGTTGGGCGAGGCACTTCGCCGCGGTTACGCCGCCACCTCCACCGACACCGGGCACGTGGGCGGCCGGGGGACTTTCGCGCTCGACCATTCCGAGAAGCTGATCGACTTCGCGTGGCGCTCCGAACACGAAATGACCGTAAAGGCCAAGGCTGTCATTTATGCTTTCTATGGGAGCGCGCCGCGTTTTTCCTATTGGAACGGCTGCTCGACGGGCGGGAGGCAGGGTCTCAAGGAAGCGCAGAAATTCCCGGACGATTTCGACGCCATCATCGCCGGAGCGCCGGCCAATCGGACGGCCATCTCGTTGTGGATCGCCGACGCCGTGCTGAAGGACCCGGCGAGTTACATTCCGCCCAGCAAGTATCCGACGATCCACCAGGCCGCGCTCGCCGCCTGCGATGCGCGCGACGGGCTGAAGGACGGCCTCATCGACGATCCCAGGAAATGCAATTTCGATCCCCAGGTGCTGCTCTGCAAGGGCGCCGATGGGCCGTCTTGCCTTACCGCTCCTCAGGCGGAGGCGGCGAAGAAGATTTATTCTCCCGCCATCAATCCGCGCACCGGCCAGCAATTGTTTTGGTCGCTCGTGCCCGGCACCGAACTGGGCTGGGCCGTTCAGGCCCTTGGTCCGGAACCCTCCGTCAACATCTACGATCAGTATCGATACGTGGTTTTCAAGGATCGTCATTGGGACTGGCGGACTTTCAACTTCGACAGCGACGTCGCGCGCGGCGACCTGCCGGAAAACTTAATCATGAACGCTACCGATCCCGACATGAAGGCGTTTTTCTCACACAATGGAAAGCTGCTGCTGTATCACGGTTGGAGCGATCCGAACGTCCCGACGCTGAACACGATTCAGTATTACGACCGCGTGGTCGACACCATGGGCGGCGCAGCCAAGGCATCCAACAACATCCGGCTGTTCCTGGAGCCTGGAATGGGCCACTGCCGCGGCGGCGAAGGTCCCGATACGTTCGACAAAGTGGGCGCGCTCGAACAGTGGTTCGAGCAGGGCAAAGCGCCGGACAAGCTGATCGCGTCGCACAGCACGGATGGAAAAGTGGACCGCACGCGTCCCCTGTGCCCGTATCCGCAGGTCGCCAAATACAAAGGCTCGGGCAGCATCGATGAGGCTGCCAACTTTGTTTGTAGGGTGCCCTAGTTCACCGCCGTGCTTCGGTTGCCTGCGTCCGCAGGAGGTCTTTAAGGTCCAACTGGTTCACGTCCGTGATAATTTTGGCATATGCGCGGGTGGAAGCCGCGAGTCCGGTGGGCGGAACAAACTCGGCGGTTTCGCGATCGGAATGCCAATACAGGTTCCCTTCGATCAATTGTAGAGACGGAGCGAGCAGGTAGTACGGGCCCATCTCACCCCCGGCCGTAGGCTCTGGCTCGGCGTAGGTGGCGACTCCGAACGTGTCATAAGCCTTGACAACGATCTGTTCCAGCCTCGGGCTGCCGCCCACGTACCAACGGAGCGGGACGGTCGTGTTGGTCCTTCGAATCGCTCCTCCCCTATAGACGAGCTGCTCGGCGGAGGTGTGCTCGCAGTTGATGATCAACGCCGTCTTGGCGAACATCTCCTTGTGATCGGCGAGCCAGTGGCCCGTCATGCCGCTGTTGTCGTGGTGCCCACTCGTCCCAAGAAAATAAATGGTCCGGCGCCGCTGCTCTTTCGGAATTTTGGCGAAGTACTCCGCCAGCCCCAGCATGGTTGCCACGCCCGAACCATTATCGACGGCGCCCTCGAACCATCCGTCGCGGTGAGCGACCACATAGATGGACTCGTCGCTGGTCCCCGGCAAAGATCCCCACACCGTCGCGGTTTTCAAGTTAGGGACGGTCTTCACGTCGAGGCGGATTTTGACGCGCGGCGGCTGACCTCCCCGCGACTGACCAATTAGATCGCGGATCGCCATTCCATCCTGCAGGCCCAATGCGAAAGTAGGAACCGTACTGCCCACCGGGTAAAACTGGCTTCGCAGATTGCCCGGCAATCCCACGATCACGAAAATGGCGGCGGCGCCACGTTCGCCGATGCGCTTGATGGCATAGTCGGAAATCGGAGCCTGGCGCGATGTATAGTCCGCGCTGTAGAAGAAGACGGCTTTGCCGCGGAGGTCGCGCCCGGCGAGATCGCCCTCGCCGGCCAGGGCGACATCCACAGCCTCCAAATCAAGGCCGCCAGGGGAAGTGCCGGGGCTGGTCGAAGTGGGTTGCGCGCTTTCAAGCATGATGGTTTTTTCGCCGGCCGACGCGGCGACCGACCACGATGCCGGCACCCACTGCGGCGGCAGATCCAGGGACTGTTGGCGCACGTCCGAGAGGCCGATCTTGCGGAACTGGTCCGCGAGCCACTGGGCGTTCTCGGCATCCGCTTCGGTTCCCGTGATGCGTCCCCAGAATTGAGGATGGCCGCGATCGCGGTAGCGGCGCGAAATCGCGGTCTGGTCCTCGACGTATTGCTTGAGATGCTTGCCGTCGATCGACAAGTAGGCCTGCTCGGCCGGCAGCAAACGCCAGCGCAGATAGGAGTCTTCCAGCACATAAAGGGGCTTGGCCGGCGCCTGAGCGGAAGCAACCGAAGTAACCCAGGCCAGTGAGATCGCAAGAAACGCTATCCTTTTCGCCACGTCGAACCTCCCTCGTGCAATTATGTTACTCCTTACGTGGTTTGGGTGTCCGAGCGATCGGCCACTCGGAGACAATCTTCGGAAGGCGCGAAGCCAGGACGTGAGAATCACGCTTGCAGTCGCGCCAGCCAGTCGCTGGTAATCTAAAGGAAAGCATGCGTGGTCATATCTCGATTGGAATGGCGTTGGTTGGAGCTTGCTTGTGCGCGCAAGCCCAATGGCTGAACCAACCGATTCCCGGGGCTCCGCGCACGCCCGATGGCAAAGTGAATATGACCGGGCCGGTTCCCCGCGCGAACGGCAGGCCCGACCTTTCGGGAGTCTGGCAGGCTGCGGCAGAGCCCCGGCCAGCGGGCCTGTTCGGATTGGGCGAATCAGCCAATTCAAAATACTTCAGGGACATCCTGGCCGACTTCAAGCCCGGCGAGGAGCCGCTTCAGCCGGCGGCTGCGGAAATCCTCCGCCAGAACATTCAAACCGGCGGAGCCGGCAATCCCAGCCTGCACTGTTTGCCCGATGGGGTGCCACACGCCGATCTGTTGCCGGAGCCATTTAAGATCGTTCAGACTCCCGCCGAAATCGTGATGCTGTACGAGGTGGAAACCACCTTCCGCCAGATCTTCATCGACGGACGCAAGCAGCTTGCCGATCCAAGTCCGTCCTGGATGGGTTATTCGGTCGGCAACTGGAAAGGCGAGACCCTGGCGATCGACACCGTGGGCTTTAACAATCTCAGCTGGCTGGACGCACGCGGCCATGGGCACAGCGAGGACATGCGGGTCGAGGAGCGCTTCCACAGGCGCGATTTCGGCCATCTGGACGTCACTGTGACGATTAGCGATCCAGGAACCTTCACCAGGCCGATCACGATCAACTTCGTCGAGGAACTTCTTCCGGACACGGATTTGCTGGAGCATTATTGCCTCGAAGCCGAAAACGACGCCAGGCACCAGCCGGCCGGTGCGGGCAAATGATCGGCCAACGTTCAGGGGCCAGAATACTTGCTAGCTCCCGAAGCCTGCCACCTGCACCGATGATCTAGCCATTGCGATCCCGGCAGGCAGAGCGACCGCCTCCCGTTTCGCGAACGCCATGCGGAAGGCTTGCTTGAAGCGGGGATGGCGCAGCACGTTGACACAGCGCGTGAACAGGCGCACAGACAGGGGCGTATCGTCCCACAACTGGCTGAAGGAGCGCGTGACGCCGTCGTCGCCGACATAAAAAACACGGTCGCTCCAGTGCTTCCCGTAGAGGTGCCGATCGTAATCGCGCAAAATGTCTTCCAAATTTTGCAGGACGCGCATGGCCAGCGGCTCCATGTACTGCCGCGCGATGAGGACCTGGCTGTAGCCCTCGCGGATCTCTTCGACGAACTCGGGAAACGTGGAGGCGTTGGACAGATTCAAGAGCGCATTCGGTTCCAACCCGTGCCGGTCGCCGCCGGCGACGATGGGTTTCCCGAAGTGCCTGGCGAGATCCACAACCGTGCGGTTTTCAGCCCAGGGGCGTAATCCGTTCAGCTCGAAGGCGTGCAGATACTGCTTGTAACAGGCGGAAAACCGGCGGACCGTCGCGCGGTGGGCCTCCTCGCCGATCTTGTTTTCGTCGTAGTTCGGATGGTTGAAGACGATCAGTGTGCCGCGGTTCGCCGCCAGCGACTGGAAAATATCCGCCAGCGGCACCGGTGAAGTTTGCGCCGTATAAGCCGCGAGATCCGCCATGATCGCGCGGGCCTTCCCAAGCGGCAGATTGTGGACGCCGATGTGAAGGAACGTTCCGCCGTAGGGGACCGTCCATTCGACGGAAACCGGAAGCGGACGGCACTCTTCGCGATGCTGCAGAAGAATCGGCGCATCGATGTTATCGTGATCCGAGAGCGAAACCAGCGGCGCCAGGCCGAAGTGCTCCGCAAGCTGCCGCACTTCTATGTTCCAGGCTTCGTGAGCGGAAAGCGGCGGCGTCCACCAGGCCCGCGAAAGATCGGGAGGGCGGCTGTAACGTCGGCGGTAGCGAGCCTCGCCATGCTCCAGCGCGAACCGGATCGGTGCAATCCGTTGCGCCAGCCGGTAGAGGAACAGTAGGCTTTCCTTGGAGTGGAGCGTGTGACCGTGCAAAGAAATTCCAGTCCGGAACTCGACGCGGGGGTGTAGATCCTGCTCAAAGAGGATTTGGGAGACACTCATGCTCACTCCAGGGAGGCTCGACGCGGCCGCGGCGGGTCACGCGGGACCGGGACCTCATAGAGGCAGCATGGTCGCCCGTGTTTACGGGGTGATCTCATCCGTGTGAATGTTCATTAAACATTTCCACTTGAAAATGTTGCTGATCGGGCCATGGCGCCTGTCATCGAATTGTCATATACTCGACATCTGTACGTAACATTCGATTCTGCCGATCACTCTGACGAAAGGGAGGGCGAAAGGTTGCGGCTGACCACTCTTGTCCGGTTCACCTGCTGGACGGCGCTCGCGCTGCCGGTCGTAGCCGTGGCTCAAGACCGCGGATTCCTGGACCCCGAAGTTCGCTCTGGCGAGCATGCGCCTTCCATTCCGCCCGGCGAGTTCGGTTACGCTAAAAAGCCGGACGTGGTTTCCGTGGACATCCTGCGCAATCCTATTCCCGAGAAGGCCCGCCAGATGCTGCGACAGGCTCTGGGTCTGATGGAAGCCGGAAAGGACGAAAAGGCCATTCGTCAGCTGCAGGAGACATTGGTGAAGTTTCCTTCGGCTGCAGGTTGGGTGCATAGCCTGCTCGGCTTCGAATACATGAAGGTGGATCAAATCCCCGCGGCCATCGAATCCTACCAACAGGCCGTGCTGCTGATGCCTCATGACGCGTTCAACCATCACAACCTGGGCGTCTGCCTCGCGTTGACCGGCGATTATCGCCGCGCGGAAGAACAGGCCCGTCTCGCGCAGCGCTTCGCTCCCGACAATTCTCAGATTCAGGCATTCCTGGCCGCTCTCGTCGCTCTCAGGGAATCGAGAGACGGAGCGCCCGTGACGCAAGCCTCGGCGTCGTCTAAGTAAGTTTCGGCGAAAGCCGCCGTGTCCGGATCTGCGAGCTTCTCGAAAGACGGCAAACTTGCGGCGTCTATGGGTCGACAGAATGGGGACGCCCGCCTCGGAGGCCTGGGTCGTGGGGTCATGGACACGCAGTTTGATCTGGGTGCCCATGGACACGCCCGCTGGAGACGATTACAATCGGGTGGATAGGCGACCGCTGAATATCGGGAGGAAATCGGGAGGAATGACATGCGCGCAGCACATACCAAACTTGGGGTAACCATTTTGACCACGACCGCATTTGTTGCGGCCGTACAGGCGCAGACGGGAACGTGCGTGAACGACGCACCCAACCCGTATCACCTGGTGAACGATTGGGCTCACATGCCGCGCTCGTGGGCGCCAACGAACAATGTTTTTGTGGATGCGAAAGACAACGTCTGGGTGTTCGACCGCTGCGAGGACAAGGGCTGCTCCGGATCGAGCGTGGCGCCGATCTGGGAATTGTCCTCGGACGGTAACGTGCTGAAGAATTTTGGCGCCGGCATGTTCGTGTTCCCGCACGCGGTGGTCCCCGATAAGGACGGCAATGTGTGGGTGGCCGACGGCAACGTCAAGGACGGCAAGGGCAATCAGGTGTTCAAGCTTTCGCCGGACGGCAAGGTGCTGATGACGCTCGGCAAGGCGGGAGAAAAAGGCGCCGGCACGGACGTATTCGATCAGCCGACGTCGATCGCGATCGCGTCCAACGGCAATATCTTCGTCGCCGAAGGCCATGCGCCCACTTTTGGCAATTCGCGCATCATGCATTTCGACAGGAACGGAAAATTCATCACGACCTTCGGCCATGTCGGTTCCGGCGAGGGGGAATTCAAGAGCCCCCACGTGATCGTGTTCGATTCGAAGGGGCGCCTGTTCGTCGCCGACCGCAGCAACAGCCGCGTCGACATTTACGATCAGGACGGGAAATTTCTCGCGGGGTGGAAGCAATTCGGCCGGCCGAGCGGGATCTGGATCGATAGGAAGGACACTCTCTACGTGTCCGATTCCGAATCCGAAGAGGCGAATAATCCCGGTTGCAAGCGCGGCATCCGCATCGGCAGCGCGAGGACGGGAAAGGTCGATTATTACATCCCTCCGCCGCCGGTGTCCGATCCGAAATATCCTCCGCCGGAAGGCGTCGCCGCCGACTCCCACGGCAACGTCTACGCCGCGGCGGTGCAGGCCAAATCGGTCTACAAATATACGAAGTAACGGAGCGAGCTCGCGCGCCTCACGTAGAGCGCATTAAACCTGTTCGCGAACTCCTTGCTTCGCCTCGGTAGCTGAAGTAGCATGGGGTCCCGGAGATTCTTAAATGAAATATCGGTGGTTGCTGGTCCTCTTCGCGTTCCTCTCCATGGGCGCCGACGCGCAATGGTTGGACTATACCCCTGCGGGTACGCCGCGCACGCCCGACGGCAAACCGAATCTCACCGCCCCCGTGCCGCGTGCCCCCGACGGCAAGCCGGACCTCACCGGCGTGTGGATGCACGAGATCACCACCGTCGCGGAAGTGCGGCGCTTGTTCGGCCACCGCTTCGACGCTGCGATTGAGACCAACTCGCTCGGAATGGAGATCGGCACCCAGCACAAGTACAACTTCGACATCCTGGTGGACTTCAAGCCTGGAGAATCTCCTCTGCGCCCGGAAGTGAAGCTTCTGCGTCCGCGAAACACAGACCCTGCGCGTCTGTGCACGGGTGTCGTCGGCATTCCAGCCGCTGGTTTGCTCTCCGAACCGGTCAAGATCGTTCAGGCGCCCAGGGAGACCATGATCCTGTACGAAGTCGGCAACGTGCACCGTCAGGTATTCACCGATGGGCGCACGCTTCCCAAGGAGTTCGACCTCCCCGCGTTCCTGGGCTACTCGGTCGGGCGCTGGGAGGGCGACACGTTCGTAGTGGAGACCGCCGGATTCAACGATAGAACCGCCCTCGATGGGATGGGCCATCCGCATAGCGACGCGCTGCGCCTCACAGAGCGCTTCCGCCGCCGCGACTTCGGACACCTGGATTGGGATATGACGTTTGACGATCCTAAAAACTACACCAGGCCCTTTACCATCAAGGTCCCCCACGATCTTGTCGCCGACAACGACATCTTTGAGATGTTCTGCGAAAACGAGAAGGACGGCGTCCATCTCAGACCATAAGCTGGACCGAACACCATTGGGCTGTTGATCCGACTCCTCAAGCCACGCGCCGACGTATCGCGCCGCGGAAGAGAGCCATGAGGATCAGGACGATTCCGAAGGTGCAAACGATGGCGGCGCCGGTGGGGAGATCGATCATCAGAGAAAGACCTACGCCCAGCGCCGACACCACGGTGCCCATGGTCCAACCGATGGCCAGGCGCGGGCCGATTCGTTCGGCGTACAGCATCGCGCCCACCGAAGGGACGATCAGATAACAAAAGACCAACAGGACGCCGGCGATCGCCACCGAGGACGTGACCACGAATCCGAAGGAGGCGTAAAAAAGGAAATCCCAGAAAGCCACCGGGACGCCCATCTCGCGAGCCTTTTCCGGATGCAGCGAAATGAGCAGGAACTTCTTGCGGAAAATGTAATGGAACACGCCGATGGCCGCGTACAGCAGCGCGGTCTCGCGGACCTCCGCCCAGGACACGGTGAGAATGTTGCCGACCAGCATTTCCTTCAAGTGCTCGGTCTGCTCCGCCGATTTGCTCATAGCGAGCAGGGCCGCTGCCGAAGCTACCGCGTAACTGATGCCGATCACGGCCTCCTGCGGAATGCGCGCCTTGTGGGCGCGCACGGTGGAAAACACCGCCGCTCCCAGAAACGTGAAGCCCAGGCTAAACCAGTACGCGGCAGTCTGGTGCGCATCGTAACCGTAGAGTACGGCGACAGTTGTGCCCAACGCGGCAATTTGCGCCAGCGCCAGATCCACGAACACCACGCCACGCTCCACGACGTGAACCCCCAGATAGGCATGGATGCCGGTCAGAATCAGGCTGGCGATGAAAGGCGCCAGCAGGAAGGCCAGAATGGTCATGGGGGGCTATTTAACCTTATTGAAGGAGCCGACCAGCAAGTTTATATCGTAATCGAAAAGCTTGAAGTAATCCGTGATCTGCTTGTCGCCACCCACCGAAGGCATCAAGATCACCACGGTCGAGCCGGTGGCCTGGGCGATCGAGTTGGGCGTGCGCAAGTCGAAGTAGGGTTCCACCATGACCAGCTTGATGTTATCGCGCTTCATGGTGTTGATCACTTCCAGCGTGTGGCTGGGGGTGGGCGGAATTCCAGGCTTGGGCTCCACGTAGTCGACCACATCCAGCCCGAACCGCTCGCAGAAATTCGGCCAGGAGCGGTGATAGGTGATCACCTTGCGGCCCTTGAAGGGCGCCATTTCGGCGTCCCAGCGCTTTTCGGCTTCGGTAAGGCGCTTCTCGAAGTCCGCCTCGCGCTGGGCGAAGTAGGCCCGGTCGGCGGGCCGCAGCTCGCCGAACTTGTCGGCCAGCGCCTTTGCCATCCGCCGGCCATTTTCCGGATCCAGCCAATAGTGGGGATTCCCGAGGGGGTGAACGTCGCCCATGGCGCGCGTCACCTGCGTGGTGGGAACCTCGAGGATCTGGCAGAATTGCGACATGTCGAGGTTGCCGGCGTTGCCCACCTGGATTTTCGAATTGCCGCTTTGCGTGATGAGCGGGGGCAGCCATCCGATTTCCAGTTGCAGCCCGACCATCAGCAACAGGTCGGCCTTCTGGAGCTTCAGCAGGAAACTGGGTTTGGGTTCGACGAAATGGGGGTCCTGATAACCCTTGGCGATCGAATCCGCGGCGATGCGATCGCCGCCCACCTCTTCGGCGAGAGCCGCGAGGTCCTGAGTGGCGGCCACGACATTGAGTTTGCCCGCCGCATGGCAGACCCCCACAGCCGCAAGCAACAGAGCGAGAGGTTTCATATGAACCATCATAGAGAATCGCGATGCTTGTCTGAATTAGAAGGGGTGCGCTCCGTGGGCGCCGATGGAGAACTGGAACTGGAATAGGAACTCGTTGGCGGTCCGGTTCTCGCCGTAGCTGGTGCGGCGGAGCTGGCCGCGGATCTGGCTAAACTCGCTCGGCCAGTAGGTGAGCACGAACGATCCGCCGGTGTCCTGTAGCAGCGCAGCGTTGAGAATCGCCGAGTTGACCAGCAAGTTGCCCGACGCGTCGACCGCCGTGCTCCCCAAGCGGTCGGAGCGGTCGAAGCGGGCGCCTGCAAACCAGCGCCGCGCAAACTGATACTCGCCCGATACGTAGTAGCCGAACGGCGTCGCGGTCCGGCTGGCTTGTTCGAGGCGGCTCCAGATGACCTCGCTGCGGCCGACGAAGGAATGATAGATCGCCCGGCGCAGGGGCTTCCATCGCACTGTGGCATCCAT
The DNA here is from genome assembly GCA_035934795.1 of Bryobacteraceae bacterium. Lineage (GTDB taxonomy): Bacteria > Acidobacteriota > Terriglobia > Bryobacterales > Bryobacteraceae > Palsa-187. Next base: position 96,580 of record DASYXM010000094.1, read on the forward strand.
TCCATAGAGCTGGTCGATCACATCCGCCGCGATCGCCGAATGTCCTCTGGAGTAGGAGACGCCCAGATCGAGGTTGGTGGATTCACCAATATCGCGGTAGGCGCGCAAATGACCGACCGTGGACAGGTTATCGCGCTTATAGGAATGAAAGAGATCGCCGGAATCGCCGCGGAATACCTGCGCGGTGCCCTCGAGGAACAGCCCTTTGGGGGCCGGAATGATGCGGGTGAGGGACAGACCCGCGTCGTCGATTCCGTCCTCGCCGCCCACCAGATTCCCGGTGACCAGGGGGCGGTCGGCCCACGGGAGCACGTGGTTATGCAGGGTGTTCACCTTGCCGAAGGCGGCGCGCATCTTGCCCACCCGCAACTGAAATCCCCCCTTCAGCGCCGGGAATGTGAGGTACCCTTCTTCCAACGTGACGCCCTCCTCGCCAAAACTCAAGAAGAAATCGGCGCGGGCGTAGGGATCGAGAATGGCTTGAAACGCGGCCTCGCTCTCGTGCATTTCGAGAGCCGGCGTAGGGTGGCCGGCGCTATTTCCAGCCGCGCCCAGGAAGTCGCCGATCACCGCGACATCGGGGTTGAGGACTTTGGACGCAGCGCCGCCCGCCCCGCCCAGAACCGAAGTGGATTGCGCTGCAACCTGCGGGGCTTCGGCCGGAGCCGGTTGCGGAGCTGGCGCTGCCGCCGACACGGCCGGCGGCTGGCCTTTCAGAACCTGTATCTCCTGTTCAAGGGCCTGGATGCGATCCTCCAAGGCTTTCATCCGCGACAGGACCTCGGCGGAATCTTGCGCCGCGGCGCAGAGCGGAAATACAGCGGCCGCGATGAGTACGAGGGTGAATCGTTTCATTCGTTCCAGCCTTTCTAGAAACATTGTTGATTATGACGCGGCTGCACCGGCGGTCGTAACCGAATTTCGAGAAAGGCGACGCAACCCGCTGTCGACGGGACCGTGCCGAAACCCGCAGCGGCAAACCTACGACGGGATGAAATGAAACCGCGGCAGCGTCGAATCCGGCCCGCAGCCGGGATCGGCGTGCTCGCTCGTGCGGTTACCCGACGCTACTTCTGGCGCGCGAAATCGTAATCGCCGGATATATGACCCTCCAGAAGGTCGATCGCGACGCCCTGGTTGTTGCGGACAAACCGGTACGTCAAGCCGGTGCCGGTAAAGGTTGTTTCCGACTGCGGGTAGATAGGCTGCGACGGTCCTCCGTTCACGGAGACGGACAGCGTACCGGCAGACAACGTAACCTCGACCGTGCGGGGGCTTTCAAGATACAGGCCCTTGTAGACCCCCACATATTTCGCCAGGGCTTCGGGAGCCATCTTCACCGCCGTATGCTCGGCGTCAGTAGTCCTGCCGATCCAGTGGTCTTGCCGGTTGTCGGGGAATTCATTGCAGATGGCTTCGATCAGCTCCGTGTCGGCGGCGTAGCGTGCGCGCAGCGGGAGCGTCCAAGCTTTGTTGTAGGCCTTGGGGTCCTGAAACGTCACCGAGATTTCCAGGTGGCCGAAATCGGGGCGCCGGAAGCGCTCGGTCACGCGCAGCGCCTCGGTATGCGGATAGCCGCCCAGGAGCCAGGTCTTGTCGTTGAATCCGTTGCTCTCCACCACCAGCGTGTCTCCCTCCCAGTGGCCGACCGAATATCCCATCCAGCTCGGGTTGGGATCGGTCTCCAGTGCGCGGCCGTCCATGTGGATCGGACGGTACGTGAGATCCTCCTGGAGGATGACGATCATCGCGGGAGTCTGGAGGATCCGCTTGATACCTGCCGTCGTCGCGTAGTTCGGACCGTCGGGCAGGCACTTGTAATGCGGGTTTTCAATGCCGAAGTTTTCAGAGCGACGCTTGATCAAGGCTTCCGCCCAAGGCTGAACGTCGGTGGCCTTGAGGTCTCCGGGTTTGCGGAGCGCGACGTTGCCGACGGCGCCGTCGTTGGTGACCATTTGCCACAGTCCGGCGAGGTCGGGCTTGCCATCGGCGGTGCGCGGCGCGGGGGCGGTGAGGTTCGGTTTGCCATCGGCAGTGCGCGGGATGCCGGGAGTGCGATATTGCGCCCACTGCGCCGCGAGCGGCGTCACGAATGCCGCTACGACGATAGCGGCCGTGAAGATCTTCATAGTCCCAAATACCTCCGTCCTGACAATATACACCTAACGATGGCCGGATGCCTTGGCCCCCGATGGGGCGGCCGATGCCATGCCGCGAAGGAGTGGACCTCGCCAGCACCGGGGCTCAGCCGTGATACAACTCGTATCTGAAACGATGGAACGCCTCACTGACATCAGAGTCCGCCCTGCCACGATTGATGACGCCGAATTCCTGGTGGGCGGCAACGCGCAACTGGCGTTCGAAACCGAAGATCTTTCCCTAGACATCGATCGTTTGCGCGGCGGCGTCCATGCGATTTTCGAGGATCCGGCGCGTGGCTTTTATCTCATTGCGGAGGTGGACGGGAAGCGTGCCGGCCAGATGCTGATCACCTATGAGTGGTCGGACTGGCGCAACGGGATGTTCTGGTGGATCCAAAGTGTGTACGCTGTACCCGAGCTCCGGCGCCGCGGAGTCTTTCGCGCTCTCTATGTGGAGGCGGAAGCGCTCGCGCAACAGCGGGGGACCGTCTGCGGTCTGCGCTTGTATGTGGACATGCACAACCGGCCGGCCCAGGAGGTCTATCGCCGCTGCGGCATGCATAAAACCGCCTACCACCTGTTCGAAATCGACTATGTCGTCCGCCCTCCGAAAGGATGACGAACATTCGGCCCTTCAGCACCAGGAGAACCTGTGCTAGAATTCTTGCGCACTACGGATCGTACCGGAGTCTGTCATCCGCGCGGAACGCGAGGGGTTCGATCGGTGGTGCTTGGAGAGCCGCAGGCGCCGGCCGCGACAAGTAGCAAGGAGGGCAACGATCATGGGTTCGACCAGACGCACCGTACTGGCAACCGGCGCCGCGGCGATGGCCGCGCTCGCGCAACAGACCAAGAAAGGAGGATCTGCCATGCCTATTTACGAAAAAGGCCCCGTTCGCATCCATTATGAGGAGGCCGGCTCCGGCTTCCCGTTGTTGCTGATCCCCGGCGGGGGATTGAACTCGACGATCTCCGGCTTGAAAGGCGGTAACCCCTTCCCCGCGATCGATGAGTTCAAGGGAGAGTACCGCTGCATCACGGCAGACCTGCGCACCGCCACTGGCGGCCAGTCCTCCGGCCCACTCGAGATCGACCGTCCTTGGGATTCCTTCGCCGACGACCAGCTTGGCCTGATGGATCACCTGGGCGCCCAGAAGTTCATGGTGATGGGCTTCTGCATTGGGGGCCCCTTGATCTGGAATCTCCTGCGCCGGGCGCCGGATCGTGTGGTCGCGGCCGTGCTGGCGCAACCCAGCGGGTGGCGCAAGGAACTGCCCAACCTTTCCTACGAAACCAACATGACGGGCTGGGGTCCGGAATTCGTCAAGCGCCGGCCCGGCGTCACCATGGAGACGGTCGACAAATTTCTGACCAAGATGTACCGCACCAACCCCGACTTCGTTTACACCGTGACCCGCGATTTCGTGCGCCAGTGCCAGACCCCGGTGCTGATCCTGCCGGACGATATCCCGGCGCATCCGTACGCGGTCGCCATGGAGGCCGCGATGCTCGCGCCCAAGGCCGAGGTGAGCATATTCCCGTGGAAGGAGCCCAAGGAGCGGATTCCCCTGGCGGTGCGCCAGATACGTTCCTTCCTGCGGGCGCATCGCCCGGCCTCCGCTTAGATGGCGGCGGTGTCGATACGATTGGGCCGCGGGCGGAAGGCGCCACTCCTGCCACGCTGCCGTCGCCGCAGAGGTGATCGTCCGGCGACGCCTCATATGGGTGACGCCGGGGCGTATTTGTGATAGCTTGCCGTGAGAGGAACTTAGCAACGTGGAGTCGGCTGGTTCGCAGCCGACGCTCGTTGACCGACTGGAAACATCGGCGGAATGTGGTTCCGCAATATGATTCGACCGTATAAGGAGATCTGACATTATGAGCAAAAGAGCCTTGCATCCTGGAATCGTGATCGTCGTGCTTGCCGCGCTCGTGGTCACCGCGCTCGCGGGGTTGCTGGCGGCCCAAAACAAGAGCGGAACTGTCCGCGTCGGCAACTCCGACCTGGGCGGCGTGGTGACCAGCACCAAGGGACCCGAGGCGGGGGTGTGGGTGATCGCCGAGACCACCGACCTGCCTACCAAATTCGTCAAGATCGTCGTCACCGACGACCAGGGGCGCTACCTGGTGCCGGAACTTCCCAAGGCGAACTACAATGTGTGGGTTCGCGGCTACGGGCTGGTGGATTCGCCGAAGGTGCAATCCGCACCCGGCAAGAACCTTAATCTGAAGGCGGTCCTGGCGCCGGATAAAAAGGCCGCCATCGAATATTATCCCGCGTTGTACTGGTTCTCCTTGCTGCAGGTGCCGCCCAAGAGCGATTTCCCCGGCACGGGGCCGAACGGCAACGGTATTTCTCCCAACGTCAAGAGCCAGGGCGATTGGATTCGCCAGATCGTCAACACGGATGGCTGCACGGGCTGTCATCAGATGGGCGACAAAGCCACGCGCGAAATTCCCGAGAGCATTCTCCATCACTCCAAGGACTCGAGCGCCGCATGGGAGCGCCGCATTCAGTCCGGCCAGGCGGGCGCCGGGATGGCTGCCCGCTTCAACCAAGTCGGCTCGAAGCG
>DASYXM010000102.1:0-59343 GCA_035934795.1 Bryobacteraceae bacterium
CTACAAACGCGGGTAGGGCGGATCGCCTGATCCGCGGCCGACGCCCTCGTCGGCCACCCCACGGGTGACGCGGCGTCCAGGATCTCCGACAGCCCCGTGAGGCTCCCGCACCGATTATGAATCCTTACCGACGGATTACGGTTAGGCGTTGAGCTACCGCGATCATCCGCCCCGACAGGCCATTCGATGTATACTGGACGGCACTTGGAGGGCACTATGGAAACACCGGTTCGTCATCCCCGGCGGGTTTTTTTGAGCGGTTTTGCGGCGCTCGGAGCGGGAACGCTCTCGTCCCGGCGCGCGACCGCGGCCGACGTCCCGCACCGCATCGACGTCCATTGCCATTTCGTTCCGCCCGATTACATCGCGGAGCTGATATCGAGACGCATGGGCAACGCCGCCTTGCAGGGCTGGAGCCCGGCCAAGGCGATCGAGGATATGGATCGCGCCGGCGTCGCCACCTCCATCACGTCGATCTCCCCGCCGGGAGTGTCCATCAGCAATGGCGCGGCCGGCGACGACGCCAGCGCCCGCCGCCTCGCCCGGATATCCAACGATTACGCCGCCAAGCTGGCATCCGACCACCCCAAGCGCTTCGGGATGTTCGTCAACGTTCCCCTGCCCGATAACGACAGCGCCCTGCGCGAGATCGAATACGGGATGGACACGCTCAAGGCCGATGGCGTCTGCTTGTTTACCAGCTATGGCGACAAGTGGCTGGGAGATCCCGGGTTCGCTCCCGTGTATCAGGAGCTCAACCGGCGCAAGGCGCTGGTGTACACCCACCCGATCTCCGCCAATTGCTGCCGGAACCTGGTCCCCGGCATCGGCGACGGCGCCATCGAATGGGGAACGGACACGACGCGGGCCATCGCCCGCATGATTTTCAGCGGCGCCGCGGCGCGCTACCCGGATATCCGCATCATCTTTTCCCACGCCGGCGGCACCATGCCTTTCCTGGTGGAACGGTTCGTCAACATGGCCAAGGGGCCGCAGCTCGCGTCCCAGTTTCCGCAGGGATTTCTAGGTGCGGCGAGCAAGTTCTACTACGACACTGCCCAGACCTCGAATCCCGCGGCGATGTCGGCGCTCAAGAAGATCATTCCGGTTTCCCAGGTCGTCTTCGGCACCGACTTTCCGTATCGCACCGCCCAGGAGCACGTCAAGGGACTCCAGGAGTGCGGCGTTTTTGACGCCAAAGAACTGCGCCAGATCGACCGCGAGAACGCGCTGACCCTGTTGCCCAGATGGCGCGCCTGACAGTGTTTACCGGAGATGCCGCTCCCTGTGGTCGCGGCTCCGCAAGCTCCTGTAAAACACAAAGTGCGGTTGATCACCGAGAGCAGCCGGGGACAAGGTGGATGCGAAAATGCTGGCGCGGTTGGCGCGCGTCGATCCGGAGTTGCTGCGTCCGACCCCGGCATCGCAACGAGAAAGCGCAGATGGATCTGATGCAGATAGGGGTGTGGGCCGCACTGGTGGAAACGCGCACGAGCTGCGACCACAGGGAGCGGTTCAACGGCCGCCTGAAGTCAATCGCCACTAGGGCCGATACGGCCCGCTTTTCAAGTCAGCCTGGGACGCCGCTTCATCTTTCGGCGGAGTAACTTTATCCGGATCGATTCGCACCATCAGGTAGCGGATGTGGTCGTCGATCTTCGTGAACCAGTGCCCCACGCCCGCGGGAATAATGACGACGTCGCCCGGCTTCAGCTCGTACGTCCTGCCGTTGCGGACCGCCGCCCCGTTGCCGCCGGGGCCGTTGAGCAGCCGCACTGTGCGATCGTCGGCCGGCCGCCTCTTCAGATCCGTAATATCGGGCCCCAGGACCAGCGTCGCGGTGCCGTCGATTACGTGATAAACCTCGCTTACCAGGTCGTGCTCGGCCACCGCGTTCGGCTTCGTGAAATGCGCGCGATAGACCACGCCGATATCGACGTTGGTGTGGCCCGCGTCCACCGCCCGCACCTGTTGATCGGCGACATCCACGCCGGCCGGAATGCGGTTGAAGTAGGCCTGAATCTCCTCGTTCTTTATGAACGTGCCTTGGCACTTGTTGCAGCTCGGCTGCGCCAAGGCGATGCCCGCGAACGCCATCCAGACCAGCGCTATCGTTCCTAACATGCGGCTTTTGATTTTCATTTGATTCTCCTCGACGGCCCCCTCCCGGCCGGCATCGCTCCGCGCCAAAATGCAGCGCAAGCAGCTACGTCCGTGAAAACGCCTGCACTTCCTTGGGGAACAATTCCTCTACGGTCACCTGCCGCTGCGTCACGCCCTGTTCGAAGGCGTACTGCAGAAAGGTATCCAGAGTGCGGCAATTCGCCTGCATCCCATACGGCCAGAAATCCTCTCCGAAGACGCGCTTCGCCTCGCACACCGCCTGATACGCCCACGCGAACGGCACCCGCGAGCTGTTGGCGCTGTCGATGTGGCGCAACGTATTCGCCTTGGATTCTTCAAACGCTTTGTACAGATTCGCCGCCACCCACGGATGGCGGTCCAGCACGGCATTTTTGATCACGATGACGTGCATGATCGGAAACACGCCCGTTTCGCGATAGTACGCTTCCTCCAGCTCGCGCGTGTCGGACCACAAGCGGGCGATGCGCGGGTCCCCCGCCAGGAACGCGTCCGGTTCGCGCGCGGAAATCATCGCGTCGATCTCGCCCGCCAGCATCATTTCATTTAGCGCCCGGTCTGCGACGTGTTCGATTTCGATGCCTTCCGGCAATGACAACTTCACCTTTTCCTTGCGCCCGGCTTCGTTGACGCCCGCCTGCACCCAGCGGACGTCCCTCAGCCGCAGCCCCCAGTGATGCACCAAATATCCGCGAGCGTATGTGCAGGCCGTCTGCGCCCACTCGGGAATGCCCACCCGGCGCCCAGCCAGATCCTTGGGCTCCCGGATGCCTTTGCCCGTGCCGACATACACCGCCGACTGGCGGAACACTCTTGACGGAAACACCGGGATCGCGCGAAACGGCGCGGCGCCCGCGGCCACCAGCGACGCATATTTGCCCAGCGCGAACTCCGATACGTCCCACTCTCCAAAATGCAGCATGCGGAAAAAGATTTCTTCGACGGGGAGCTGCAGCACCGTCAGGTCGATGCCTTCCGGACGGACACGACCGCGAATCAGATCGCTGATGTGATCGAAATAAGTGACCGCCATGGTCAGGGGAATGTCCGGCAAGTTGGTCTCCTTGGGCGAACCCACGCGGCTTGCCCAACCAGTCTTTGACTGTATCAAACAGCGCGACCGCACCAAACGGCGGACATTCTATGGGGCGGTAGGAGGAATCAGCAGACGGCCAGGAGCCGCTCCTTCAGCTTTGCCTGCGCTTCTTCGGACAGCTTATGGCCCTGGTGCGCCACGTAGAACACGTCGATCGCGCGGCTGCCCTTGGTATCGATCAGCACCACGTCGATATTGCAGGCCGCCGTGGAGAGCGCCGTCGCCAGACTGTACAGCAGCCCGGGCCGGTCGTCGGCGACGATCTCGACCAGCGTCGCCGTCTCGCACGCCTCCGAATCGAAGGACACGCTGGGCGGCGTCCCGCGGCGTTTCGACTCGGTGGGCGGACGGCTCCGCAGCAACCGCTGCACGTCGGTCTTGCCGGTGGCCACCTTGCGGATCATATCCTGCAGGCGGTCCGCCTCGCTGGGATTCAGGTCCAGCGTTCGTTTCGGATCGGAAAACACGAACGTGTCCAGGATCACTCCTCGGGCGTTGGAAAACGCTTCCGCCTTCAGGATGTCCAGCCCGAAGCTCGAGAGCGCCCCCGCCAGCGAAGCGAACAAGAACGGCGTGTCGCGCGCCACGATGGTCAGCCGGTAGGCGCCCTCGGCTCGCTCGAGTTTTAGGGCGACACCTGTGGGGCGGCTGGCCTGATACAACCCTAGATGCAACTCGACTTCCCGCGTGGAGTGTGTCCGCAGGTAGCGCACCGGAAAGCCCTTGATGAACTCGGCCCGCTCCGGCAGCTCCTTGGGTACTTCCTGAATGCGCTCTGTTTCCAGTTCACGGGTCAGCTCCTGCTGCGTAACGCGGTACACGCGCCACAACTGTTCCAGCCGCCACGGCGTCATCGCGCCGGGATTTACCGCGGAGATGTCGGCGTAGGTCATCACCGTAAGCAGCTTCAACTGTTCGATCGTGCCGGCTCTATCCGCCACCGCGCGCGCCGTCGCAGGATCGCCCAGGTCTCGCGTTGTCATCACCTCGGACAACACCAGGTGGTTCGCGATCAGGAACTCGACCGCGCTTTGTTCCTCGGCCGGAACCTGAATCCGCGCCATGGCCTCCCGCGCCCGCTCCACCGACACCCGCGAATGATCGCCGCTGAAGGCGCCCTTGCCGATATCGTGAAACAGCAGCGCGAACAGCAGCACCCCGGGATTATCGATTTCCGACAGGAGTCTGGCGAAGGGAACCAGCGCCGCGTCCCCCGTGGCGCTCAGCCCCGCGATCCGTTCGATGGCGACCAACGTGTGCTCGTCCACCGTGTAGCGATGATAAAAATCGCGCACCACCAGGCTGACGACGCTCTCCCATTCCGGGAACAGCACCTGCATGTGTCCGGTGTCCTGTAGTATGCGCAGGGCGAGGGGCGCGTGCGGCAGCGTCAGGATGTTCTTGAGCGTTTTCCACAGCGGGCGCGGCGTGGCGCACCAGTGCGCGAAGGATGCCCGCGCACCCTCCAGCCGCCGTTCTGTTTCCGCCGCCGCCGGAATCCCGTGCCGGGCCACGAACTCCAGCAGCCGGAACACAATTTCCGGATCGCTTTCGAGCAGCGCCGGGCTGCGCAGATACACTCTCTCGCGCAGAACGCTGAACTCTGCGTTCGAAAGCCGGGAGCGCCAGTCCCGGAAATTCGCCAGGAGCGAGCCTTCGCCGCGCTCGCAGGCGTCCAGCGTGCGCGCCGCCTCGCGGAAAATCACCCGTGCGTTCCGGAAGTACTCGCGCATCCACAGCGGAGCCGTTTTCACCGGCGTGAAGACCTGCTCGGTGATGCTTTCCTGGGCCTCGAAATTCAGAATGTTCCGGTCGCGCCCGGCCTGATAGTGCAGAAAGCACCGTAGCGAGGAGAGAAACGCCGTGGCTTCCTCCAGCGTTGTGTCGCTGCGCTGCTCCGGACGCAGCCGCGCCAGCCAGTTGATGAAATGCAGGTCCCGCAATCCGCCCGGCGTCTCCTTCACGTCCGGCTCCAGGTGAAACAGCGTGTCCTGGAACTTCGAATGCCGGGCGCGCGTCAGCTCGCACAAATGCCGGCCCAGCTTCTGGCCGTGCTTGGAAAGGAACGCCGGATAGCGGCTCTCCAGTTTCGCGAACACCTCGTGGTCCCCAGACAGAAACCGCCGGTCCAGCAGGCTGATGTTGAGCTCGATGTTCTGCTCGTGCACCTCCAGGCATTCGCTCACAGTGTGAACGGAATGGCTCAGACGCAGGCCGGCGTCCCACAGCAGCCGGACAAAGCTCGACAGCGAATCCTTGATGCTCCCCGAGAGCGCTTCGGTATCGAGCAGAATCATGATGTCGATATCGGAGTACGGGAACAGCTCGCGGCGTCCGAAGCCGCCCACCGCCAGCATCGCCGCGCCCTTGGGGAAAGCCGCCGCCAGCGTCTCCGCGAACGCTTCCATGGCCAGCCGGTCGATCACCGCAGTGAGTCCGGCCTGCACCGCGGCCGCATTCCCGCTCGCGAAAAATTGGTCGCGGATCCGCCGCCACGGTTCGCTGGTGTGCAATTTTTCCAGGCTCTTCGGCGACACGCCCGGCGTCGCCGGCCCGGTGGTGATTCCCATCTTGGCTCCCGGACTTCAGTATCACGCAACCTCGGGCGCAGCGGAAGCAAGTCTCTGTCTATAAGGTCAATTGAAATTATCTATAGCCGGCCGGAGTTTCGTGGCACCCGTTTCTTCGGAGGCGCGGGTTTACTGCCGTGATCGCAAGCACTTGAGGACCGTAGCGAAAACCTCTCTCAAAATCTTCCCTGCGCGTCGTTTCTCTTCCGCCGCGAATGAATGTCTCTCGAATGGGGTCAATTCAAATTATCTATTAGCCAAGCTGTGACCGTCTCGTTAGAATAGCGATTAAACGCACGCTTCGCGAATCCAAGCCACGCCGCTTGTAGACCGCTAATTCCCAGAAAACTCAGGAGGTTCTTTTGAAAAGAACACATACTATTCGTGTATCTGCCGGCACGTGTTTGCTCGCCCTAGCGTCTTTCGCTGTTGGTCAGGATAAGCCCGTTGAGATCGCACAAGCACCCGCAGCACCCGCTGCGGACGCGCAAACACCGCCGGCGGCAGCTCCGGCGGCTCCTGCGGCCCCGATGCCGCTTTCCGCTCCTGCCTTTACGGGACCGCTGTCGAACATACCCCCCGCCATCTTCGATGCGGGACCTTTTGGCAAAATCTCCGTGAACGGGATTATCAGCGGCGTCGGCACGGTGCAGAATAATCCCATCGGCAGCGATCACAACAGGCACGCGGATCTGAGCAACGGGCAGGTCTTTATTCAGAAGACCGACGGCTGGTTTCAGTTCTACATTCAAGCGGGCGCCTACAGCATTCCGGACCTGGGCCTGCCTTACATCGACACCACCCATACGCTGACAAACTTTTTTGGTCCGGTCCCGCAGGCCTTTGTGAAGTTGCAGGCGGGCAAGAACACCTCCTTCGAGATCGGCGCACTGCCCACACTGATCGGCGCCGAGTACACTTACAGCTTCGAGAATATGAACATCGAGCGCGGCATCGTGTGGAACCAGGAAAACGCCGTCAACCGCGGAGTCCAAGTGAACCAGACCATGGGCAAATTCACCGCTTCGTTCAGCTGGAACGACGGTTTCTATTCCGACCGCTACAGCTGGCTCTGGGGTTCCTTAGCCTATGCGAATGGGCCCCATGCATTGTCGTTTGTGGCGGGTGGAAACCTGAGTCAGACGGCGTTTCAGAATCTGGCCACCCCGGTGCAAAACAACGGCAGTATCTACAACGTCATTTACACGTACACGAAGGGGCCCTGGATCGTTACTCCGTACTTCCAATACACCGATATACCGACCAACACGAAGATCGGCATCGTGAAAGGTGCCTCGACCAAAGGCGGCGCGATCTTTGTGAGCTACGCCATGAAACACGGCTTCTCGCTTCCGGTGCGTTGGGAATATATTACGAGTTCGGGGAGCGCTACCGACGGCTCCGTCAATCTGATCTACGGTCCCGGCAGCGGGGGCACATCGATCACCGTGACGCCCACGTTTCAATATGGCGGCTTCTTCGTGCGCGGAGACATTGCCTGGGTTCACGCGACCAGCTCCATGCCTCGCGCCGTCTTCGGTCCCAACGGCACGGACGACAGCCAGTTCCGGGCGGCCGGCGAAATCGGCTTCGTGTTTGGCAACAATATCACGGAGAAAAAGTAAATTCCGGACTAGCGAAAACGCGGGACCGCCGCAGATCCTCCCGGGGGATTGCGGCGGAGAGATCGTCCCAAGCCCGGATCGAGGCCCCCTGTGCTGCGCGGCACGGGGGGCTTTTACGCTGTGGCCCCGCTATTCACGGCAACAGGTACCGCAGTTGGCACCGGTAGATTGGAGACGGGGTGAAAGGCGGGACGCAAGTCCTGCGGCTGAGCCTTGCTAGACTCCAAACATGAAGGCAATCTGGAGAGCAATGATCGAGGTGGGCTTTATAGTCTTCCTGTTCTATTCCAACCTTCTCATGGGTGAGTTTGGGCGTTCTGGAAAAGGACGGGAGCTGGGCTTGGCCTGGGCTATCACGGACATTCTGACGCCGGCGAATTTTACGATTGCCATAGTGGCCGCTCTTGTCGGTTATGTCGTCTTTGAATTTCTTCGGAGCAGATTTTGAGAAGCCGGCGCACGCGTCTCAGTCCTTGAGAAGCACGCGCCTTTCATCGGCTCCATGTAGGCCTCGCGCTATCATGAAAAACGCACATGTTTACCCAGGAACAAGCCAATCAGGCCGCGCGCCTTTTCCTCCGCGCGCGGCAAACCCGCACGCCGGGTCCCCGTCTTCCCGAATCATGCCGCCCTCTCGACGCGGACGCCGCGCTTGCCATCCAGCGCCGGACCCTCGAACTTCTCGGTGAAAAAACCGGCGGCTGGAAGTGCGGGATTCCCACGCCCAACGGCGTGATGCTCGCGCCGATCACCGCCTCCGCCATATTCCGCGCCTCGCCTTGCGCCGTTCCGGGACCCAAGGCCACCATCGAGCCGGAAATCGCCTTTGTGATGGGCCGCGACCTCCCGCCGCGCGGCGCCGCCTACACCGACGAGGAAATCCGCGACGCGATCCTGGAATCTCGTTTCGTCCTGGAGCTGCTCGACACGCGTTTCGCGAACAAGGGCGAGGCCAGTTTCTTTGAAATTCTCGCGGATTGTTATAACAACTGGGGACTCTTCGTCGGACCCGTTGTTCCGAACGCGTTGAGCCTTCCGCTCGAAAGCCTCCACGCCAAGATCGCGACGCCTGCCACGACGATTTTCGACGGCGTGCGCCCACATCCCAGCGGGCATCCTCTGAAACCGTTCATCTGGCTTGCGCGCTATCTGAACGGCCGCGGTGATGGGTTGAAGGCCGGCGAAATCGTGACCACCGGCTCTTACGCTGGCATCGTCGAAGTGCCCATCGGCCAGCCCCTGCGCGTCGAGCTCGAAGGCATCGGCGTGCTCGAAACGGAGCTTGTTTCGGCTTAGGACTACAAACGCTTCAGAGGCGCGACCACAGGGGGCGGTTGTACGCCAATTTTCCCAACCTCACCTTAAGGCAAGGATCAAGGCACGCCTCGTGCCCACAAGTGCTTCCGCGCGTAAACTTTCCTCGCCTGATTTCGGTAAAGCTTACCAAAACACCCGCTCTGATTTCCCTCAAGTCACTGTTTGTCAGTCACATACCGATTGGCCCGGAGCGTGCACCCCAGCGATGCCAGCGGCCCGCACGTGGCCCGGAAAGAGGAAGAGACAATGCCGACCAATTTTGATCCCACGCACGAAGTGGCAGAGGGTTCCCCGAAGAATCATACGGCCATCATCGCGGGCCTGACCGCCGGCCTGGTGATCGCACTCGCCGCCGACGGCTACCTGGTGATGCGGTCCAACGACCTGCAGGAGAATCTCGCGAAAATTGAAGCGGGCGCCAACACGCAGATTTCGAAGCTGGGCGAAGCCACCACCGCCCGCATCGACGAACAACAGAAGCAATGGGACGACGTGATGTCCCAAAAAGTGAAAGGCGTCAGCGATAGCGCCGCCGCCGCCATCCGCCGCGCGCGCGCCGATGCGGACAAGAAATCCGAGGAGCTGAGCAAGCAGATCGACGACACGCACGCCGCGGTGTCGACTGAACTGAACACCGAACTCAGCGCCCTGAAAGACACCACCAGCTCGAAGTTTACCGAGGTCTCCACCGGCGTCGATCAGGTCAAGGCCAACGTCGAGACCGTGAAGTCCAGCGTCGCGGCGACCCAAACGCAGTTGGACGGCACCAATGCGGATCTCAAGCGCGTGGTGGGCGATATGGGCGTGATGAGCGGCCTGATCGCCACCAATTCCAAGGACCTGGATACCCTCCGCGCCCTGGGCGAGCGCAATTACTTCGAGTTCGACCTCAATAAAGGACAGAGCACGAAGAAAGTCGGCGACGTCACTCTGACGCTGCGCAAGGCGGACATGAAACGCAATCGCTACACCGTGGATATTCTGGCCGACGATAAGCATCTTGAAAAGAGGGACAAGACCATCAACGAGCCCGTGCAGCTCTACGTGGGCGGTATGACGCAACCCTACGAGATCGTGGTCAACCAGGTGAAGAAGGACGAAATCTCCGGCTACCTGGCCACGCCGAAAATGAAGATCGCCCGCCGGTAATCGTCCCTCTCCCCTTCGGAGGAGGCGGGCAACGCGCGCACTGTGCATGGCAGTGCGCGCGTTCTTTTTATTTGCGGGCAATTTGGTTAGCGCCTGACCCGGTTTCGTTCCCGGTGCGGAGCGACGTCCGTCTTCCACCCTGTCGGGTTCACGCCACGGGATTAGAACCCCGGCCCGTCAGGGCGGGATCAATCGCCGGGGGAACAGAACCTAATCGACGAAGCCCTTCCACGTCGATCCGTGTTCGTCCCTCAGCGTGAGCACCACGCCGTCGGAAACGCCGGTGAGCGTGCGGCCGTTCCCGCTGCGAAACCGGTACATCACGCTGTTGTCGTCCGACCGCGACGCCGACCCCAGCCATTCGTTTCCATACTCGTCCTTCAGCGTGATGTGGTCGCCGTAACCATAGCCCGAGACGCGCGTCTTGGTGCGCTCTTCCTCCAGGTGGAAGAATCCCCCGGGGATGCGCGAGCGCAGTTTTTGCCGGGCGTAGGTTCGCTTCACGGAACCATTTTCCCGCGCCGCCGCTGGCCTTTTCGATCAGGCGAATTGTGTAGCTCGGGTCGGGCTTGTACCTTAGGCCAGGGTTCGCAATTGGGACGCGAGCGTTTGAAGAGCCCAAGTCAATTCCCAGATGCCTTGTTCGCGCGGGGCACCACCTCGGCGGTTTGCGCGTTGTTCGGCAAATTGGGTTACTTCTGGATGCACCGTCATCCAGGCGCTAGCCGCTTTCCTGACCGAGTACACTTGGTAAATCGCCATGCCGCTATCTGCCGGCGAAAAACTCGGCCCTTATGAAATCGTCGCGCCCATTGGCAAGGGTGGCATGGGCGAGGTGTACCGCGCGCACGATCCGCGCCTGCGCCGCGACGTCGCGATCAAAGTCTCCTCGCAGCAATTCTCGGAGCGCTTTGAGCGCGAAGCCCACGCGATCGCGGCCCTGAACCATCCCAACATCTGCCAGATCTTCGATGTGGGTCCTGACTACCTGGTGATGGAGTTCATCGAGGGCGAGCCCCCCAAAGGCCCCCTGCCACTTGAGAAGGCCCTGGAGTACGCTACGCAGATCGCCGGTGCGCTGGACGCGGCGCACAGCAAGAAGATTACGCATCGCGATCTGAAGCCGGCGAATGTTCTAGTCACCAAACAGGGTATCAAGCTGCTCGACTTCGGACTGGCGAAGATCGAAAAGCCGGTCGCCGCGCAACCGGAAACCATGACCATGGGCTTGACCATGGCGGGCCAGATTCTGGGAACGCTGCTCTACATGTCTCCCGAACAGGTCAACGGCCACGAAGCGGACGCTCGCAGCGATATCTTCTCGTTCGGGCTGGTACTGTACGAAATGCTGACGGGCAAGCGGGCGTTTGAAGGCGCGACGCCCGCAAGCGTAATCGCCGCGATTTTGGAACGACCCGCACCGTCGGTAGCCAAAGTGGCCCCGGCGGCGCTGGATCAAGTTCTCAAGCGTTGTCTCGAAAAAGATCCCGAGTTGCGCTGGCAGAGTGCGCGGGACTTGAAGGCGGCTTTGGCGCTTGTCACCGCACCCGCGACTACGCTGTCCCCCGCCCCTTCCTCGCGTTCGGTCTTATGGATGGCCGCGATGGCGGCGGCCACCATCCTAGGGGCGGTGGCAGCGTGGGCCTGGTGGCGGCAACCCGCCCTTGAGACACGGCCGGTTCTACGACTTGCCGTGACCGCAGATTCGGATACTGAGTTCACCAACCCCTACTTCAGCTCCGCGATTTCCCCCGATGGCCGCCTGCTGGCCTTCGCGGCCCAGAAGAAAGGCGCTTCGACCTCTACGTTATGGCTGCGTCCATTGGATTCCCTCACTTCGCGGGAACTGCCGGGAACCGAAGACGCCAATGGCGGGTTCTGGTCGCCCGATTCCAAGGCGATCGGTTTCTGGGCCAACCAAAAGCTGAAGCGGATCGATTTGGCCGGCGGATCTCCGCAGACCTTGTGTGACGCACCGGATTTCGAGGGTGGCTCGTGGAGCTCAGATGGAGTCATTCTATTGGGAGCCACGGGCGGCGGGTTGAGGCGCATTCCGGCGGCCGGGGGACCTTCAACCTCCTTGATCAACCCCGACGGCAAGTCGGCGAATAGTTACCGCTATCCACATTTTCTGCCCGACGGCCGCAGCTTCTTGTACACGGCTACGGGGCTCAATGCAGGGGGAGTCTTTCTAGCGTCTTTGGACCATCCCGATCAGCCCGTTCGATTGGTGGATTCCGATGCCAAGGCCGTCTACGCGCCGCCACGCAACGGACGGCCGGGCTACCTCCTCTGGGTGCGCGACCAAACCTTGATCGCACAGCGTTTCGACCCTCGGTCAAAGCGGCTTTCAGGAGATCCGTTGCCCGTAGCCGACGGTATTGGGATTGGAACCGCCGGCGGCGGGCGCAGGGCCGCCTACTCCATATCTTCGACTGGCATTTTGGTGTACCGGGGCGGTGGCCAAGCCGGATTCCAACTGGCATGGGTCAACCGCGATGGGAGACTGGAAGTGATCACCAGCACCGGCAATGACCAGCGGTACGGCGGCGACCCCTCCCTTTCACCCGATGGCCGGCGGATCGTTCTGGAACGCGTGATTGCCGGCAATTTCGACGTGTGGACCTACGAATTGAGCCGCGGCGTCATGACCCGGCTTACCTTCGATCCCGGATTCGATTGGTACCCGGTCTGGTCTCCGGATGGCCGCCAGATCGCCTTCGGCGCGGTGCGAAATGATACCCCCGGGATCTACCGTAAGGATGCCGGAGGGGCTGGCCCGGAAGAACTCCTGTTGGCGGGAAACAGGGGAGACAAGTTGGGGATGGCCCCATCCAGTTGGAGCAGCGACGGGCGCTACCTCCTGTTTACGAACATCGACGGCGGCAACATCGTCTACGCGCTGCCCCTAATGGGCAAGCCCGAGGAGCGGAAGCCGATCCCCTATCTGCAATCGCCCTTCCGGAAAAAGAATGCCAAGTTTTCTCCGGATGGGAAGTGGGTCGCGTATGTATCCAACGAATCGGGCCGCGATGAGGTTTATATCCAGGCCTTCCCGCCGTCCGGCGGCAAATGGCAAGTCTCGAATAACGAGGGCGACGAACCCCACTGGAGAGGAGACGGCAAGGAGTTGTT
Source organism: Bryobacteraceae bacterium (assembly GCA_035934795.1). Classification (GTDB taxonomy): domain Bacteria; phylum Acidobacteriota; class Terriglobia; order Bryobacterales; family Bryobacteraceae; genus Palsa-187. The sequence continues at coordinate 13,035 of DASYXM010000102.1, forward strand.
CTTCCTCGGCGGTACAAAAATGTGGGCCGCGGGAATCCGGGCCTCCGCGGGCCGCGTCGAAATCGATTCGCCCCGCGATCTCTTCACGACCTTACAATTTCCAGGTCCGGGCTACTTGTACGACGTCACACGCGATGGCCAGCGCTTCCTTGTGGTCCGGCCGCCCGGATCGGGCATCCAGGGATCGGCCCCGATCGTCGTTTTATCGGACTGGCAGGCGGGGTTGAAGAAATAAGCCCCGTTTTAGTGGCTTCGTAGTCCGCGGACCACTACGGGTTCGCAAGGTTCCGACAGAACCTCTTTGGGGATGGACCGGATTGTTCCCGGATTGTCGGCAAATCCGTAATGTGCGGTCCGCGTCGCCGCTGACCCGTGGAACTGGCGCCTCCGTGGAACGGACCTACGATCTCGAGGGAGCGGGCGATTGTGGCTCTAGCGGCGAATTCACCATACTGGTAAACATCCGCCGTTATGCGAGCCGTCCTTCAGCGCGTTTCGAGCGCCAGCGTTACTGTCGATAGGATCGTCATCGGGAGCATCGGCAAAGGCCTGGTGGTATTGCTCGGCGTCACGCACTCGGATACCACCGCGGACGCCGAACAGCTGCTCGAAAAAATCGTCCATCTGCGCGTGTTTCCCGACGAAACGGGCAAGATGAACCGGAGCCTGCTGGACATGGGGGGAGCGCTGCTGGTGGTCTCCCAGTTCACGCTCTACGGCGATTGCGGCAAGGGACGCCGTCCGAGTTTTGACGCCGCCGCACCCGCCGAGACCGCCCGGGCGCTGTACGAATATTTCGTCGAAGCCGCGCGCCGCCGCGGAGTGCCTGTTGAAACGGGCGTGTTTCAGGCGCACATGGAGGTCGCGCTGGTCAACGACGGACCCGTCACGCTGATTCTCGAGACCAGTGAAAACGCTCGATGATTTCCCGCACGCCGCCCTCGCCCGCGATGCGGCCGCGTTCGAAGAACACCGCTCTCGAAGCGAGCGCTGCGGCGAATTCCGCGTCGTGCGTCACCAGGAGCTTGGCCTGCGGCAGGCGCCGCAGCAGCCGCACCAGATCGCGCTGCGCCGGCGGATCGAGCGACGTGGTCGGCTCGTCCAGCACCAGGATCTCCGGCTCCATCGCCAGCACGCCCGCCAGCGCGACGCGCCGTTTCTCGCCGCTGCTCAGATGATACGGCGCCTTGGCGGCCGCGCCCGCCATCCCCGCGTGCTCCAATGCCTCGCGCGCCCGGGCCAGCGCCGCTTCGGGTGAGAGCCCCAGGTTGGCCGGTCCGAAGGCGACGTCCTCCAGCACCGTCGGCATGAACAATTGCTCGTCGGAATCCTGAAAAACCACGCCCACGCGCGTCCGAACCCGGGCGAGCGCGCCTGCACCGGTCGAGCCGTCGATCCGCGTGCCGCACACTTCGACCGATCCCTCGCCGCGCAGCAAACCGTTCAAGTGCAGAGCGAACGTCGTTTTGCCCGACCCGTTCGCGCCGAACACCGCGACGCACTCGCCGGTCTGCAGTTGGAAATCCACGCCGTCGAGCGCCTGGGTGCCGTCAGGATAGCGGTAGCGCAACCCGCGGACATAAATCACTGGCTTCGCCGAGGCCGGGATCGCCGGGCTCATAGCACCACCCGGACCGCCGCCGCCAACGCGGCCGACACGCCCAGGAAAACGGCGTCGCGACGATGAAAGGGCGTTACGGCGAGTGCTGCGAAATGTCCCGTGAATCCGCGCGCGAGCATCGCCCGGTAAACGCCGTCCGCGCGCATCCAGGACCGGGCAAACAGAACGCCCACCGCGCCCGCCGCTGCGTGAAAGCTCCGGGTCCATCCATTCCCTGCGCCCTGCCGGGAGCTCGCGGCCAGCCGCATGCGCGCGGCCTGATCGGTGACCACGAACAAATAGCGGTACAGGAATTGGATCACCAGCAGGAGCGGTCTCGGCACGTGCAGCGATGCGAGCGCGTCCAGCAACCTAACCCACGGCGTCGATGCTGCGAGCGTAATCGCCGCGAGCACCGAAAGGAAACTCTTCGCCACCAGTACCAGCGCCCCCGCCGGATCGCCTGCCCACCACGTCACCAGCGCGAAGACCGCCGAGAACGGCAGCACCAGCGCCGCGCGCCCGAGCATCGCCGGAATGGGGAGCCGGCCCATCGTGATCGCAACTAGTATGAGCACGAAATAGCCGGCGTAGATCCCCGGCGTACGTTCCGAAGTGGTTGCGATCGCCGTCAGGAAAACCAGCAGGGCGCCGAGCTTGGCGCGCGCGTCGATGCAGTGGAGCGCGCTAGCCCCGCGGCTCCAGCGCTCGACATTCACATGCCGGGAACCGGACGCGTGCTGCAATCAGGCGCTCCCTCGCGGCTTTTGATCGACGCCGGTTTGATCCAAGAGGGGACGCCCGGCGCAGCGGCCCACCAGCAGCAGCCCCGCGTACAGCATAGCCATTGCCCCCAGGCCCAAGAACGCCTTATGGAACCACAAGGAATGCCCGCCCTCTCGCATCGAGAGCGCCGCCTGCAACGCGTCCGGCGCGGTCGACGCGATCGCCACGCCAAAGCTCGCGAGCACCGCCGCGGCCAGCGTCGCCGCCACCACAAGCCGTATGCGTAGCGGTTCTGCCGTCCGCACCCAGCCCGGATTCATGCGCTCGATCGCCCGTACCGCCGCCACCGTGATCGCGCCTTCGATCAATCCGCCGATCAGGAAGAGCAGTCCCGAAATCGCCAGCAAATGCCGCGACATCGGCACGCCGGAAATCAGCAGCTCCGTCATGGCGAGCGACGCGCTCAGCGCCACGCTGACGAATCCGCCCAGGAAAATCGCCGCTTCCCGCGTCCGGCCGCGTCCCCATAGCCGGTAGGGAAGATACCCGGCCAGCACTCCGCCGATCGCCATGTTCAGAATGTTCGCGCCCAGCGCCATCACGCCGCCATCCTGCAAAATGAACGCCTGCAGGATCAGCACCGCTGTCATCACGGTCGCGGCCGTCGCCGGACCTAGCGCGACCGCGAGCAGCGCTCCGCCCACCAGATGCCCGCTGGTTCCGAGCCCCACCGGAAAATTGATCATCTGTGCCGCGAACACGAACGCGCCCATCACGCCCAGCAGCGGAATGCGCCGGTCATCGGGACGCTCCAGGTCCGTCTGGGCTTGGCGAGCGGCCCACGCGACCGCCGGGATCGCGGCCGCGTCGAGCGTGGCCCACACCGGGGGACTCAGGAATCCGTCGGGGATATGCATGGCGGCTCCTACCTTCGTAACACACGCCGCTTGCTGGAGGGAAACGCCGCTTGCGGGAGCCAGACCGCTCCTTGCCGAAGGGGAGCGCGATTCGCTACGCTGGCGGAGTGATCGTGGGCTCCGGCGTCGATCTGTGCGAGGTGCCGCGCATCCAGCAGGCCATCGCGCGTCACGGCCAAAGATTCCTGGAGCGCGTCTATACGCCCCTCGAAATCGCCTACGCCGACGATAAAGCGAATCGCTTCGAGCGCTACGCCGCCCGCTTCGCGGCGAAGGAGGCCGGAATGAAGGCGCTCGGAACCGGCTGGCGCGGCGGCATCGCCTGGCGCGATTTTGAGGTCGCCAACCTGCCCTCCGGCCGGCCGACGCTCCAATTTCACGGCCACGCCGCCCGGATCGCCGAAAAACTCGGCGTGCGCAACATCGCCCTTTCTCTGACTCATACCCGCGACCAGGCCCTGGCCATGGTGCTTCTGGAGTCCTGAGCGGAGGCCCTATAATTGAAGTGAATTCCATGCGGAATCGCTATCTTTACGGCTCCGGCATCGCCCTGCTGGCGATCCTGCTCGCGCTGCTGGTGTGGCAGGTCTCCTTCACCTTCGGCGAATACGGCCCCGTCACCGCCATCCAGACGTCCGTGTTCTGGGCCGTCTCCACGCTGATTTTCATCCTCACTGTGACGCTGGGTTTCATGCTGTTCCGTACCGGCGTGAAGCTGTATATCCAGCGCCAGGCCGATCGCGAGGGTTCGCGCATCCAGACCAAGCTGGTGGCGGGCGCCCTGGCCCTGAGCCTGTTGCCGGTGGTGTTCCTGGTGATGTTCAGCTACGTCATCCTGAACCGCAACGTGGAAAAATGGTTCAGCCGCCCGGCCGAAGGCGTCCGCACCAATCTGGTTGACGTGAACCGGGCTTTGTCGATGGAGGTGCGCGGCCGCGCCGAAGTGCTGGCGAAATGGCTGGCCTCGGTGCCGGAGGTCCAGTCTGAAGCGGCGGATTTCGCGGCGTTGTGCCGCGATTACCGCATCGCGGCGCTGGAGTTCGCCGCGCCGGATGGCACCACGCGCGCTCTGTGCTCCATGACGCCGGGCCTCGGGGACGTGATTACGGCGCGCGCCAAAATTGGCAGCAATGGCGGGATCAGCGCCGGAGAGCTCCTGGTGACTGTCCGTCCTGCCGCCGACCTCCAGAAAACGCAAACCGAAATCGACCGCTACATGAGCGAATACGGCCAGCTGGCCGCGCAGAAGAAGAATATCCGCACGCTGTATCTCCTGTTCATTCTGGCCATCGCCCTGTTCATTCTCTTCGTCGCCACCTGGATCGCGCTGCTGCTCTCGCGCCAGATCAGCTCGCCGATTTCCGCGCTCCTCGTCGCCGCAAGCGAGGTGCGCAAGGGCAACCTCAGCCATCGCGTCCAGACCCGAGCCGTCGACGAACTGGCTACGCTGGTGCGCGCCTTCAACGCGATGATGCAGGAACTGGAGGCCAACAGCCGCGAGCTCGAAAGCCGCCGCCGCTTCACCGAAGCGATCCTCGAGAGCATCCCGACCGGCGTCATTTCGCTGAGCGAAGACGGCCGCATCCAGCGCGTGAACCGCGCCCTGCACGGCTTGTTTCCCGCCGACCGGGTGGTGCTGGCGATGCACCTGCGCGATCTGTTCGCCGCCGAGGATGCCACCGAGATTCAGTACCTGATGAAGCGCGCGCGCCGAACGGGCGTCGCCGGGAGCCAGATCGATCTGGTCTTTCCGGGCCAGGTGCTGCACCTGGCAGTGACTGTTTCCGCGCTGCCAGCGCAGCAGCCCGGCGCTCCCGGCTTCGTTGTCGTGCTCGAAGATACCAGCGAGCTATTGCGTGCGCAAAAGGCCGCCGCCTGGCACGAGGTCGCCCGCCGCATCGCGCATGAGCTGAAGAATCCGCTGACGCCCATCGCGCTGAGCGCCGAGCGCATCGGGCGGATTTTGGATCGCGGCGGCATCACTGCCGATTCGCAGCGCGTGCTGCGCGAGTGCGCCCGCACCATCTCCCGCGAAGTGGAATCCGTCAAGATGCTGGCCGACGAATTCTCGCGGTTCTCGCGTTTTCCCGCCGCGAAGCCGATGCCGAGCGACCTGAACGAGATCGTGAAGAACGCGCTCGCCGTTTTCCTCGGGCGCCTCGACGGCATCGACCTGCGCATCGATCTGGCGCCCGATCCGCCCCCGGTGAACGTGGATCCGGAACAGTTCAAGCGCGTCGTCGTGAACCTGGTCGACAACGCGGCCGAGGCCATGCGGGAATCGCCGTTGAAGCAGTTGCTGGTGCGCACCAGCGTGATGTCGCCCGATTCCCTGGAACTGCTGGTGGCCGATACAGGCTGCGGAATTTCCGCCGAGGACAAGGAAAAGCTTTTCCTGCCGTACTTTTCGACCAAGGAGCGCGGAACCGGCTTGGGGCTCGCCATCGTCAGCCACATTCTTTCCGAGCATGGCGCGCGCATTCGCGTCGAGGACAATCGTCCCGCCGGCGCGCGCTTCTACGTGGATATCCCGGTGACCGTCGCCGCCGAAGTGGAGGTTCGCGCGTGAGAAACACGCGCGTGCTGATTGTCGACGACGAGCCTGGTATTCGCGAATCGGTGACCGGTGTGCTGGAGGACGAAGGCTACCAGTGCGCCGCCGTCGAAAGCGGCGAGCGGTGCCTGGAGGAGCTGGCCCGTCGCAGCTGTGACGTAGTGCTGCTCGACGTGTGGCTCGAAGGCATGGACGGGCTCGAAACCCTCGCCCGCATTCAGGAGATCCCTCTCGCCGAACGCCCCGAGGTCGTCATCATTTCCGGCCACGGCACCATTGAAACCGCCGTCCGCGCCACCAAGCTCGGCGCTTTCGATTTTCTCGAAAAGCCGCTGACCATCGAAAAAGTCACCGTTGTCATCAACAACGCCGTGCAGCAACGGCGTCTCGAACTCGAGCTCCACCGCTTGCGCGCCACCGGCGACGCCAAGCTCCGCATCATCGGCGAAAGTGTTCCCATGAAGGCCCTGCGCCAGCAGCTCGCGCTGATGGCCGCCACCAACGGCCGCGTGCTCATTTTCGGGGAAAGCGGCACGGGCAAGGAGCTGATCGCCCACGCGATTCACGCCGCCAGCGCGCGCGCGAGCGAATCCTTCGTCGAGGTCAACTGCGCCGCCATTCCCGAGGAGCTCATCGAGAGCGAGCTGTTCGGCCATCGCAAAGGGGGCTTTGCGGGGGCGGTGGAAGATAAGCAGGGCAAGCTGAACAAGGCCGACGGCGGCACGCTGTTCCTCGACGAAGTCGGCGACATGTCGCTCAAGACCCAGGCCAAGGTGCTGCGCGCTTTCGACGAGCAGCGTTTCGAGCCCGTCGGCGCCTCCGAATCCATCCAGGTGGACGTCCGCGTGGTGGCTTCCACCAACAAGAACCTGGAGGAAGAGATCGAGCGCGGCAATTTTCGCGAGGACCTGTTCTACCGGCTCAACGTCGTCCCCTTCTATGTTCCCCCGCTCCGCGAGCGCATCGAGGATGTCCGCCTGCTGGCGGATTATTTTCTGCGCGAATTCACGACCTCCTACGGGCGCAAGCCGAAAGAACTGGCCGAGGAGGCCTTTCGCGCCCTGGAGGAATATCCGTGGCCCGGCAACGTGCGCGAACTGCGTAATCTGATGGAACGGATCGTCATTATGAACCCGCAGATACGCATTGAAGCGCGCCACATCCCGCTCGACCGCTCGCGCCGCGCCGTTTTCGACCGTCCCATGGATCGCTTCGGCAGCCTCCAGGAGGTTCGCGAAGCGGCCGAGCGCGACTACATTCTCAAGAAGCTGGAAGACGCCAAGGGCAACGTTACGCGCACGGCGGAAACCCTCGGCTTGGAGCGCAGCCACCTCTATCGCAAAATGAAGGCGCTCGGCATCGCCCCTAAAGAATGCTGATGCCGCGTCCCACGCTCGCCGCCCTGACCGGCGTTTACCTCAAGATCGGCAACACCACCTTCGGCGGCGGCCCGCCCACCATGGCCGCGTTGCAGCGCGAATTCGTCGAGCGCCTCGGCTGGCTTACCCAGGAGCAGTACGGTCTGGCGTTCGCGCTGGCCCGCGTCACACCCGGCACCAACGTGATGGCCTTCTGCGCGGCCACCGGTTCGCAGATTCTCGGATGGGCCGGCGCGCTGACGGGCGCGCTTTCTCCCACGCTGCCCTCCGCGGTGCTCGCCGTGCTGATCACCGTAGGCTATGAAAACTGGCGCACCAATCCGCTCGCGCTCGCCGCCATCAGCGGAACCATCGCGGCGGTCGCCGGCATGATGCTCGCGACCGTTTTCTCGCTCGTCAGGCCCTACTGGAACGGCGTCCGAGGTTCGGGACTTGTTTCGAGTCTGCGCGCGACTACGATCTCCGGCGGCGCGTTTCTCTCGCTCTGGAAATTCGGATTGACGCCGCTGCAGATCATCGCGCTGGTGGTCGTGATCGGCCTGCTCTGGCAGGACCCGACGATTAAGCCGGAGAAAGGCTCCACGGCAGAGTCGAACGCAGACCCGAACCCGGACCCGCCCAAGGAGTCCTTGTCCTCATGAACATTTTCGTCCTGTACCTGTTGTTGTTGAAGGCCGTGATGACGTCCTTCAGCGGCATGGCGTCGCTGCCCATGGTGCGCGACGATCTCGTCGTCAAGCGGCATGTGCTGACCAACCAGCAGCTTGCTACCGCCGTCGTCGCCGGCCGCACCGGCCCCGGCCCCAATGGTCTGTATCTGGTCAGCGTCGGTTATTTCGTCGACGGACTCGCGGGCGCGCTCGCCGGATTGACCGCGCTGCTGACGCCCGCCTTCCTCGTGATTCCCCTGATGCGGTGGATGGGCGCGTACGCCAGGATTCCACGCGTCCGCGGTGCGATCCGGGCCGTCGTGCTGGCGAGCGCCGGTTTGCTGATGGCCGCTTCGGTTTCCATGGCGCAGTCCGCGGCTACTAGTCCCGTCCTGGCCGCGATCATTGCCGCCAGTTTCGCCGTGCTTGCGTTCACCAGGATTGAAACCTGGTGGGTGATGGGCGGCGCGGCGGCCGTCGGCTTTGCGGCAAAACTACTTGGCTGAAATCAGCCGCTCGGCCGCGCTCCACACGTCCGCGAACACCTGCGCCTCGGTGCGCGCGCCGTCGATCACCCGCACGCGCTTCGGTTCGTCTTCGGCGAGCTGACGATACGCCTCGCGAACCCGGCGATGAAACTCGATCGACTCCCGGTCCAGCCTCGTCTCCACATCGTTCGTACGCTCGCTACGTTTGTGTGCGCGCGCTAATCCGGTTTCCGTGTCGATATCGATCACCAGCGTTAGGTCCGGCACCAGCCCCCGGCAGGCGATGCGATCTACGTCGTAAACCACCTCCGCGCCGAGGCCCCGCGCCGCGCCCTGATACACCAGCGTCGAATCCGTGAAGCGGTCGGAGATCACGATGCGCCCGGACGCGAGGGCCGGAAGGATCCATTGATCCACGTTCTGCGCGCGCGCCGCGAACATCAGCAGCAACTCGGCTGTCGGACACAGGTCGCCATTGTTCGAATCCAGCAGCACGCGGCGGATCTGCATGCCTATCGGCGTCCCGCCCGGCTCGGCCGATTCCAGAACGTCGCGGCCCATGGCGCGCAACCGCGCGGCCAGCATCTTCGCTTGTGTCGATTTCCCGCTGCCCTCGGGTCCCTCCAGCGTGATGAATAGAGCGCGCTTCGTCATGACTTGCCCCAGCCAGTCCAATAGTGTAATCGGCGCACGAGAGGCCGCGGCTCGGTAAAGCACGTCCGATACTGAGCCGTGACCAAAGGGAGCGGTTGCGTCATGTTAACGAACTCGCTGCGATAAAGTCGCCTCAGTCATAGACAAAGTGCAGGACCTTTTTCAGATCGTCCCACGCCTCGCGCTTGGCGTTCTGATTGTAGGGTCGCAGCAGGTAGGAAGGATGATACGTCACCATCACTGGAATGTCGCGCCACTTATGCCAGTTGCCGCGCAGTCGCGTGACGCCGTCCTTGGTCGCGAGCAGCGCCTTGGCCGCGGTCGAGCCTAGCGTGCAAATCGCCCGCGGGCGAATCGCCGTCAATTGCCGGACCAGGAATTGCCCGCAAATTTCCATCTCGTCCGGCTGCGGCGTGCGATTCTCCGGCGGACGGCACTTCACCACGTTGCAGATGTACACGTCGGGACGCCGGATGGGAATGCCTTCCTTGGACGCCGTGTTCTCGATCATCTGCGTCAGCAATTGCCCCGCGCGCCCCACGAACGGCAGCCCTTGTGCGTCTTCGTCCGCACCGGGACCTTCGCCGACGAATACCAGCCGCGCCTGCTGGTTGCCGGACCCGAATACGATCTTCGAGCGCTGCTCGCACAGCCGGCAGCGGCGGCAATCGCCGATATCCTGCTGGATCTTGAGCAGCGTGTCGGCATCCTGGGCGAGCGCCGTTTCAAGCAATGTCGGCAGCGATGACGCACCCGTCTGGTTTGCCTTTTGGATCGATGGTTCGGGCGCTAGCGCGCTCCTGCGGCGGTAAATTTCTTTCACGCCCAGGTCCCGATAAAACTTCAGCCGCTTGCGAAGCTCATCCTGGATCTCATGAGGTGTCATGAGCGGGCGTGCAGCGCCAGGCGCAGGCGCGGGATTTGGTCGAAGATGCGCCGGGCGATCCCCCGTTTTGGCGCGCGGCTCACCGCGATCGAATCGCCGCCGCGCATCACCAGCACCACCTCGTTCTCGTCGGATTCGAATCCGGTGGCGTTTCCATCCGCATAGGAAACCAGATTGCCGACGATCATGTCGCAATTCTTCTGCTCCAGCTTCCTGCGTGCTTCCTCCACCAGATGGTCCGTCTCGGCCGCGAACCCGATGAGCAGCCGGCCGCCCTTCCGCCGTCCGACTTCCGCGAGGATGTCGGGTGTCGGCTCCAGGTCGAGCGCCATGTGCGCCGCCGTCTTCTTTATTTTTCCCTTCAACGGCTGCGCGACGTGATAATCCGCGACGGCCGCGGCCTTCACGACAATGGTCGCCTCCTCAAGATGCTCCAGCACGGCCTCGCGCATTTCCTCGGCCGTTCGAACCGGCACCAGCATCGCATCCTTCGGAGCCGCCAGGTTCACCGGGCCCGAAACCAGCACCACGTGCGCCCCGCGTGCGACCGCTTCTTCCGCCAGCGCGTAGCCCATCTTCCCGCTCGACCGGTTGCTGATGAAGCGCACGCCGTCAATAGGTTCCTGCGTGGGCCCTGCCGTGATTAGAATCGCCTCGCCTTCCAGATCTCGTCGGCTTCCGCCTCGTTCCGCTGCCGCGGAGGCTTGGACTCTAATGCCGGCCACCACCTCTGCGATCCGTTCCGGCTCGGCGAGCCGTCCCGGTCCCACCATTCCGCACGCCAGCGCGCCTTCGTCCGGCTCCACGATGATGTGTCCGCGTTCGCCGAGCAACCGCAGGTTCTCGCGCGTCGCCGGATGGTTCCACATGTTCACGTTCATCGCTGGCGCAATCACCACAGGACCCGTGAATGCCAGATAGGACGTCGTCAGCAAATCGCCGGCCAGTCCGTGCGCCAGCTTCGCGATCAAATCCGCGGTGGCCGGGGCGATCACTAGAATCTGATTCTCCTGCGCCAGGCGGATGTGCTCGATCGCGCTCGAAAGAGTATCTTCTGCACTCGCCGCTGAAAAAAGATTGGTGTACACCTTGCGTCCGGTGAGCGCCGCGAAGGTCAGCGGACGGATGAACTCTTCGGCAGCGGAGGTCATGACGACGTCCACGGCGAATCCCCGTTCCATCAAGGCGCGAGCCAATTCGGCGGCTTTATAAGCCGCAATCCCTCCGCCGACGCCGAGCGCGACGTTCATGAATAATCCCGCGGGTTATTCCTCCGCCGGAACCTCTTCGATGCGTTGAATCGCCGTATCCGTGTACTGCACCAGGCCGCGCCGCACTTCTTCCATCGCCGCGGTGGTCGGCTTCTTGCTCGTGGTGGGCAGCAGGCTGCGCGCGCCGTTCTGCAATTGACGGGCCCGCTTGGCCGAAACGATGATGAACCGGTAAACGCTCGCTTCCGGATCGTCCGGAATCATGCTGTGCGAGCTCTGCGTCAGGTTGCTGTCGCTCATTTTGATCTTTCTGTTCGCCCGGCCGCCGGGCCTCGGCAAACATTCCTCTAGAAAACGGCTCTTCTCTACAAAAACGTATCCAGGATGGGACGGATCGAATCTCCCATCCGGTCCCGCCGGCTCCGCGTGGCTTTTACGATGGATACTAGCGTATCCACCGACGCCGCCACCTCCTGGTTCACCAGCACGTAATCGTAATGGGACCAGTTCCGGATTTCCTCGGCGGCCTCCCGCAAGCGGCGCTGGATCACCTCGTCGGAATCCTGGCCGCGCTCCCGGAGGCGCGTCTCCAGCACCTGCCGGCTCGGCGCCAGCACGAAAATGCATACCGCCTGGTCCGGAATCTTCTCTTTCAATTGTCGCGCACCCTGCACATCGATGTCGAGCACCAGGTCGTAGCCGTCGCGCGCGGCCCTTTCCAGCTCGCTGATGTGGGTGCCGTAAAGGTTGCCGAAGACTTCCGCGTGCTCCAGAAATTCGCCTTTCGCGACGCGCCTCTCGAACTCTTCCCGCTCGATGAAAAAGTAGTCTTGCCCGTCTTTTTCCGCTCCGCGCGGCGCCCGCGTCGTGTAGGAAACCGAGAATCGCAGGTTGGGCGCCATCCGGATCAGCCCCGACGTCAGCGTCGATTTGCCGGAGCCCGAAGGCGCGGAAATGATAAATACCGTCGTCATTCCGGAGTCATGATTCGAGAATCGTCATTCCAGATTTAGGGATTGTTCCCGGATTTTTTCAATCGCGGCCTTGACCTCCAGCGCGAGCGCGGTGATCTTCATCGCGGCCTCCCCCGCCCCGTTCGTTTTTGAAAGGACCGTGTTGGTTTCGCGATTCATTTCCTGCAGCAGAAAGTCCAGCTTCTTACCGATCTCTCCGCCGCCCTCCACCAGTTGCCCCACTTCGCCGGAATGAATCTTGAGCCGCGCCAGTTCTTCGCCGATGTCGCTGCGGTCGGCCAGAATCGCCGCTTCCTGGGCCAGCCTCTGCGGCTCCACGGCCGCACCCGCCAGCAGTTCTTTCAGCCGCCCGTCTAACCTTTTCTGGAACGCCTCGGCCGCCCCGACGCGCAACTGCTCGAGCTCGATGGCCGCCGCCGCGACGCGCGCGTTGTGGCCGCGCAACTCGGCGCCCAGTTGCTCGCCTTCGCGCTCCCGGAATTGATTCAGCGACGCCAGCGCCTCCGCCAGCGCCGATTTCAGCAGCGCCTCGGTCTCCTCTGCAAGCGACGGTTCTTCCGATTCCACCAGCATCCCTGGAATGCGCAGCGCCGCGTTCAAATCCGGACGCGTCTCGATGCCATGCGCTTCCGCTTCGGCGTTAAAAATCCGCAGGTACTCTCGCAGGAATTCGCGATTCACCGTGATTCCGCCGCCGGCGGCGCTCTTGGGAAGCGAAACGCGCACTTCCACGTGCCCGCGCACCACGGCTTCTTTCACCTGACCGCGAATCAGCCCTTCGTAAGGGTCCACCGCCGACGGCGCCTGAATGTGCAGATCGAGTCCCCGGTGATTCACGCTCTTGACGCTCACCACCAGCTCGCCGTCTCCAAGCGCGCGCCGCACGCGGGCGAATCCGGTCATGCTGCGCAAGGGAAGGGGCATCGGGGAGGTTCATCCATTATGGACGAGATTCATCCATTATCGATGAATCCGCCGAATTGCGCCCGGATCCCCGCGTCCGCCGCATACGGCAACGGCGTGCCGGCTAGGCGTCCGCCTCCAGGAACTGCATATTGTGCAGCCTCTGATAAATCCCGCCGCCGTTCACCAGATCCTCATGCGTGCCGGTCTCGGAGATGTGCCCGTCCTCCAGCACCACGATCTTATCGGCGCGCCGCACCGTGGATAGGCGGTGTGCGATCACGATCACCGTGCGATGCTCCATCAGGTTCTGCAGCGCGCGCTGGACCAGCCTTTCGGATTCAGAGTCCAGGTGCGACGTCGCCTCGTCCAGAATCAGGATCGGCGCGTTCTTCAGCAGCGCTCGCGCAATCGCCAGCCGCTGGCGCTGGCCGCCCGACAACTTCACGCCGCGCTCTCCGATCACCGTTTTGTAGCCTTCCGGCAGGCGCTCGATGAATTCCTCGGCCAGCGCGTTGCGCGCGGCTTGCTGGATCTGCTCGCGCGTCGCGTGGCGCAGTCCATACCCGATGTTAGCCGCGACCGTGTCGTTGAACAGGAACGTATCCTGCGCCACGATGCTGATCTTGTCGCGCAGCGAAGCGAGCCGCACGTCGCGGATATCCCGGCCGTCGATGCGGACCGCGCCGCCCGTCACGTCGTAGAAGCGCGGGACCAGATTGGCGAGCGTGGTCTTGCCCGCGCCGCTCGGCCCCACCAGCGCGACTACCTGCCCGGCCCTCACTTCCAGCCGGATCGCATCCAGCTTGAACCCGTTGGACGCGCCGGCCACGGCGCTGGGATACCGGAAGGTCACGTCGTCGAACAGGATCGCCTTCTCGAACCGCGCGAGCTTCGCCGCGTGCGGGCGCTCCTTCACTTGCTGCTCGTCGTCGAGATACTGGAATACCTTCTGCGACGCGCCCAGGGCCTGCTGGAAAATATTGTGGATGCCGGTCAGCCGCTTCACCGGCTCGTACAACATAAACAGCGCGATCACGAAGCTAATGAACTCGCCTTCTGTCATATGTTCGGCTTTGATCTGCAATCGAGCATAGGTCACCAAGCCGACGACGGTGAGCGCGGCGAAGAAGTCGATGACCGGGCTGGCTATGGCCTGCTGGGCGACGTAGCGCAAGGTGGCGGCTCGCAGACGTTCGGCGCGGGCGCGGAAACGGTTCGATTCCACCTCTTCCGCCCCGAAGGATTTCACCACCTGGTGGCCGCTCAGACTTTCCTGCAGCACCTGGTTGAGCTCGGCCGCGTTATCCTGGGCGGTCCGCGTCGTCCGCCGGATACGGCGTCCCAGCCGCAGTGTCGGCACCAGCACGAACGGCAGCACCGTCAGACTGACGGTGGCCAGCTTCCAATCCCGCTGCAGCACTACCGCCAAAAGCCCTAACGCGGTGAAGGATTGCCGTAGACAATCCGCAAGGATATTCGACAGCGCGTCCTGAATCATTTCGAGATCGATCATGATGGACGACATCACGCGCGCCGTCGAATTCGACTCGAAAAACTGGGCGTCCTGCTGCAACACCCGATCGAAAACCGATTGGCGCAGATCGGTCACTGCGGAAAGACCAACGTAGTTCATCAGATAGTTTCCGGTGTAGTCGCACAGGCCCTTGATGACGAACACGGCCAGAATCGCCACCGCCACCATCGTCCACACGTTGTGAATCGAGGCGGGCAAAAGATCGCTCAGCATGATGTGCCGCTGGACGATCGGAACCGTGAACAGCGTCACCGGCGCATCGGCCGACGTGGGATTCAACACGCGGTCGATGAGCGGTACGATCAACAGTGCCGTAAGCGCCTGTGCGGCGCCCACGCACGCCATCAGGACCACCGAAAACAGCAGGTGCGGCGTATACGGCCGGGAGTAGCGGAGCAGCCTCGCGAGCTCGCTCATACACCGACCTTCCGGGGCCTGAGAACCTCCACTTCCCGCAAAACTTGTTGGACGGAGATCGCGGCGATGCCGCCCGGCACCTGAATCGCACTGCCCTCGGTGCGCCAGGGCCTCCACACATCGGGGTCGGTGGGACCGAACAGCACCACGCTGGGAACTCCGTAGGCGGCGGCGACGTGCGCCGGGCCGCTGTCGTTACCCACGAATAACTCTGCTTCCGACATCAGCAGCTTCAATTTCGTGATCGGCAGGTTCGCCATCACGCCGTGCGCGCCGAAACCGGTGACCGGCTCTCCGGGTCCTGGAACGAACACGGGCCTCAATCCCAGCTTGCGTTGCAGATGGTCGGCGAGGGCGACGAAGTTCGCGAGCGGCCAGGTCTTTTCGGGCGCGGAAGCGAAAGGATGAATCGCCGCGATACGCCCCTGCAGAAGCATATCGCCGTGCGGAGCGAACAGCTTGGCCCGCGGGACCTCGGTTTGCGGAACGCCGAGAAAGAACATCGCCGAGGCGACATGCTCGGCGGTGTGCACCTTACGCTCGATGTGGAGAATCTCCTGCGCCCGCGGAATTTTATGCGTGTAGAGGAACGCCCCCCGATGATGCGCGAAACCGGCCCGGAACTTCGCTCCGCTCGCCAGCGTCATCAGCATGCTGCGCGTGCCGCCGTGCAAATTGAGGACGAGATCGGAGCGTTTTCGGTTGACCCGCCTTTGGTTGACGATCCCTCCCTCGATCGAGATTTCGTCCACGTCGGGATTGCCTTCAAACACCGCCGCAAATCGCGGCTCCACGACCATTTCAACCCGCAGGTCCGGACGGTGCGCCTTCAGCAGCGCGAGCGCCGGCGTGGTCAGCACGCAATCCCCCAGCGAGCGGAAGCGGAGGATTCTTACGCGGGAGCCGGGGGGCAGGCTATCGAGCACGGGAGGCATTCGTGGCTCGCCTATTTCGGGCGGTTCGGTTTGTCTTGCCCGCTCATTGCCATTCGCGGTTCGGTTGGGTCAGCTGATCCGCTCTTGTCCATTCGCGCTTATTGTTCGATGCGCGCCTCGTCCACCAGCATCACCGGGATGTCGTCGCGGATGGGGTACACGCGCTTGCACTGCGGGCACTTCAGGCCGTTCTCGTCCTGCTTGAGCTCCACCGGCGCCTTGCACAGCGGGCACACCAGGATCTCCAGCAATTCCTTACTGATGGCCATAACAAGGTTAGTTTAGCACCGCGCGGGAAAGCCGTTAGGAAAGTCAATTACCGAAAGTCAATTACCGATTTGTCGAAAGCGGGCCGAGTGGGTAGCTTCCGGGTTGCCGACCGGGAGTTGGGCGCTAGGCTGGTGGTGCAGCGAGGGGCAGCCAATTATTCAGGCCATTCTTTTACCGATCACTGGAGCTTCGCGTACTCCTTCTGGGCGTCAACCAAGAGAGGCAAATCCGCGTCCGCCTCCTTCCACAGTGTGAAGAAGTCCTGGAAGGCTTTCCTGGCCTTCGCCGTGTCGCCCGCGAGCGCGGAGCCACGCGCCAGACCAAGGTAGGAGAGCGAATAGAACTGTCCCCAATAGGGGTGGACCCAGGTAGCGCCCCAACTCGCGCCCTTATGATCCACGATTTTCTGGAACTCGGCCGTGGCCTCCGCGCCCTTATGCAGGCGCAGGTAAGCCAAACCACGCAAGTAATTCGCCTCGATGTAAGAGCGTTCGTACGGGGATGCGGATGCCAGGAGTTCCAGGCTCTCTGCTGGCTGATCTCGCTTGAGCGCGATCGCCGCTCGAATCTCAGGTAGCTGTACGGCATTCCAGATGGTTCCGTTTGGAAAAAGCCCGGAAGTCTCCGCGGCGAGCTTCTCCGCCTGGGCTGCGTCACCACATATCGCCAGGGCCAGAGCCGAACGCCCCAGGCGGCGCGCGATCTGGCAATTGCCCACGAGCGCGTCGGCACGCGCATCGGCTTCCTGGAATTCGGATGCGACGCTCTTGAGTCCGTTGCGCGACGCCGTCTCCGCGGCCCGCTGGTACAGGTCGCGCGACTCGCGGCGCCGGCCGTGAACATTTCGGTCGGCTGCCTGCAACCCAAGGCTCAGGTACTCCTCCGGCTTGCCTGAAAACCATTGAATCTCGCGGTCAATGGCCGCCCGATCACCATCAAGATAAGCGAGTTCGAGGAAACGCTGGTGAATCCTCGCTCCGCCAAGACCCCGCGCCCGCAATTTCTCTACTAACTGTCTCGCCTCGGCAAGCCGATCCAGGCAAATGTAGGCGTCCAGTTGTCGCCGGTAAGGAGGTTCAACATTGGGTTCCAAGCGAGTCGCTTCGAGACCTTCCCGCAATCCCTCTTCGTATTGCCCCAGGTAGATGAGAGCCTCGCTCAAGCCGTTATGGAAACCCCAGAAGCGGGGATAGTTGCGGATACCCGATCGGTAGAAATCAATCTCTTTGTCTGACTCGCCGGTGTTTCCGTAGTAGACACCCCCAATCGTATCGCGCTCCCACTCGGAGACACGATCGATCAACGCGAAAGCCTTTTTTTCGTATTCCCAAGTCTTGGCCGAATCGCCCGCCTGGTAGTAGGCCTGGGCCAGGTATTCGTAACCCGCGGCGAAATTGGGGTCAAGGGCGACCGAGCGCTCGAGCAACGGCACAGAGTCCAGAAAATGACCTTGCTCCATCACCAACATTGCCTCGCTAAAGCTCTGAAGGGCTTCGAGCGATGGCGTCGTGACCTGATCTTCCACTGGGCGGCTGAACTTCTGAATCGAATCGTGAGATTCTCCCAGCTTGCTGCGCAGAGCCGTCGCGGCGGATGCCAATGCGTTCAAGACATGCTCTTTGTCTTTAGCTTGGATCTGCTGGCGGGCGAAGGTTGCGCCATCCTGACAAGTGATGGCCTGAAGCGTAATGACGTAGCTTTGCCCCAGGCTTGCGATCGTGCCGCCAATGGTAGCCTCGCCTCCTTCGCGGAGGCAGATTTCGTGCGCGGTTTGACTGGTGACGCGGGCGCCGGGCGGAAGACCCATAAGGCGAAGACCGCGCTGCATCTGCTCCTCATCCATGATTTTGAGAAACGGGGATTGTTCGAGCTGAATGGTCAAGCCTTCGCGAAGCGTGCTGTCGAAAACCGGATCGCCAGTGGCGTTGGTGAAGTCGGCGAGGACAAGCACGTCCTTGTCCGTTAGCGGTTTCACTTGCGTGCGCTGCTGCCAGTACAAGAATCCGCCAGCGGCTAGAACGAGCGTGGCAGTGGCCGCCATTCCATATTTCAGCAGAGGGTTGCTTCTTCGCCTTGCTGTTGAGCTTAGGTCCTTTTGCAACCGCTCCAGATCGCCGCGCAGATCGGAGGCGGAGACGTATCGCAACCCGCGATCCTTTTCGAGAAGCTTGCCAATGATCCGTTCCAGTTCCTCGGGAACCTCCGGATTCCGCTCGCGAGCCGGTCGCGGAGTCTTGTTCAGGAGTGCGTCGAAGATAATCGGCGGCGTCGGACCGTCGAACGGCCGCGACGCCGTCACCATTTCGTAGAGAACCACGCCGAACGACCACAGATCGCTGCGCGCATCCACGGTCTGGCCGCGCGCCTGTTCCGGCGACATGTAAGCGATCGTGCCCATTGCCGCGCCCGGCTCTGTAAGCATCGTTTCCGTCATCGCTTGCGGGTCCGCGGTCCCGCTTTGCTTGGCTATACCGAAGTCGAGCACTTTGGCATCGCCGCGTCCGGTTACAAAAATGTTGGCTGGCTTGATATCTCGATGAACGATCCCATTGGCGTGGGCCGCGTCCAACGCATCGGCCACTTGAATACTCAGCACCAGCGCAGCCGGGATGTCCAGAGGCTTGCCGCCGATGTGCTCCCGAAGCGTTTTGCCGGCAAGCAACTCCATCACAAGAAATGGATGGCCCGCCGCTTCACCCACGTCGTAAACCGCGCAAATATTGGGATGGTTGAGCGCCGATATGGCCCGCGCCTCGCGCTCGAAGCGTTCGCTGAACTGCAGAGCGCAAATTTTTAGGGCGACCTTACGGCCAAGGCGCGTGTCCAGGGCCCGATAAACACTGCCCATGCCGCCAGCGCCGATCGGAGCTTCGATCTGGTAGGGTCCGAGTTGGGCGCCCGCCCCTAACCGGATCACTGTGGATTCTTCCAGTAGCTCCGCGGCTGGACGGTCCAGGATCTTGCCTCCTGAGGCGTCTTCCGCTAGCAGCGCCTCCACCTGGCCGCGCAAGTCCGCGGTAGCTTGTGCCAGCAGCGCCTGACGCTCTTCCGGCCCGCGCTCGCGAGCCGCGTGGTACAAGTCCTCGATCTGCCGCCAGCGTTCCGGGGTCATGCTGCCCGTCCCGAGGGATATCAACCAATATTACTGCGATTACTGCAATGTCGCGCTGGAGGCGTTGCGATTGCCAGGTTGCCGGCTACGCGGGGCAGCGTTACGTGGGCCGCGCGAGCCGCCGGGCCTGCAGCGTCGGCGGTCCCGCCGGCGTTCCCCCGGATCTCTAAAGTTTTTAGAACCTGACCGCCTGCTGCAGCGTGAACGTCAGCCGCATTTCCGAGGGGATGTGCACGCGCTGGCCTTTGGTGGCTACTTCGGCCGCCGTGCCGGCGCCCGCGCCCGCGACCGTTCCGATCGCGGCGCCTTTGCCGCCGCCCGCAATCGCTCCGATGATCGCTCCGAGCGCCGCAGTTCCGCCAATCACCTTGCCGCTGCGCGCCCCACGCGACCCGCTCTGCTCCTTGACGCTGGTCGTATCGATCTCCACATCGCGCCCATTGATGTTGAGCGAGACCAGATCGAGCGTCAGCACCGTCCGGCCCTCGATTTTACCGGACTGCTGATCGTCCACCAGCTTCACCACCACATTCGCGCCGCGCGGAACCATGGTGTTGCCACTGGAGTCCATCACCGGCTCGTCGAGCGAGGCCTTGTACGTCATCCCTAGGCTATCGCGCTGGGAATCGACGCTATCCACCATGCGGATCGTCAGTACCGTGCCGTTGGGGATCATTTGTTGGCCCGCAGGCGGTGGCGGGGGGGCGTCATCCCTCCGCGCCAGCCGGGGCGCGTCGCTGCTGCGCGGCTCCGGCCTTAAGACCCGCGGCTGCTCCACGGGCGCGGCGCTCGAAGCCGACCCACCATCGAAGCTTATACTCGTGATGTCGCCGATCGAATACGTCTCCACGCGGTCGCCAACCGCAACCCGCACGGAGCGCGCATCGCCGCCCAGAAACGATCCCAGCACGGTGCGTCCGTCCCGCAGCGTTACCGTATCGGCGTAGCTGGCGGTCGCCAGCAGCAAGAACATGGTTAGAATTCGCATGTGGATTCCTCCTTGCCACGGGACCGGCCCGGCCATCCCCAACCGGATCGAACCTCGTGAGCCTCCCGCTTAATCAACAGACGAACCGGCGTCCCCGGCCGTTTCAACTCGCTTTTCGCTGCCGGAGCCCGCTGAGGAGCATGCTCGCAATCTGCTTGCCGGTTTCGAGAGCGTCCTCATACACCGCCCGGCGTTCCGCCCGCGTGAATCCGTACCCCAGCCGGTACAGCCGCTCAAGCGACATGCCAACGGCCAGCGTCGCAGCGTAGGCAATCCCAGCCTTCGGAATAAGGCCGCCGCCGAAGGGAACCTTGCCCACCAGCTCCCGCGCCAACGCCCTCCACCCGAACGAGCCCGCTACGATGGAGGCGACCTCCGAGCTTTGCTCACGGTAGCCGATCGCGCGATCGCTGGCGGCCGCCAGCATAAACGCCATGCGGATCTGGTTCATGGTCAGAAACGCCGTGTCGGAGGTGAACTCGCCCACCGCCCACGGAAGAATGGTCCAGCTCGGCACTACGTCGGGAAGCGCCGTCGCCAGGCAGAACAGCGCGTTCTCCTTGGCGATGGCCCGGATCACGCGGCACGCGGCCGGCCGCCGGAAGGGGAACAGTTGCCGCGCGAGCGGCAGCATCAAATCGTCGCGGCTCCGCAGAATCGCGCGCACGCAGTCGCCGGGAGCCTCCGGATCGAAGCCAAACGTCTTGTTGGGGCGCAGCAGGGACGCGTGGTAAATCTGAAGGTCGCAGCCCGGCCCGCCCCCGCGCACCAGTATGCGGGCGGCTTCGGCGCGGCGCTCCGGGGAAAAATGCGGCGGCGCGAAAAACTGCTCCATCTCGCCGAGCTCTTCGGCCGAGGGAGCCACCAGCCCGACGCGCAAGGGCCGCTCGGCCATTTCGCGCAATTCTTTCGGGTTCAGCGTGGATAAAGCTTGCTTCAACTGACGAAGGACGGCGACGGCCATGGTCGTTTAGTGACGCTTCGCCCCCGAACGAAACATCACTTTTATACCTCTCCTCCATTGTAGCCCTATTCCGACCCTCTCGATGTCAATACTGGGGTCCAGGTATTTTAGGACGGTCTCGTTGGCGGGGTGCCAGTCGAGCGCGGGGGCCACCAGCAGCAGCCTCGGAGCTTCGTGCTTTAGGGCAATTCCGGGGAAGTAGCCGTGCTCGGCAAACTCGCCCCGCTCCAGGTGCCATTGCACGCGCATCCAGTAATCCAACGCTTGGAGCGGCAAATGGATATCCTGGCTAGCCTTCAATTCCAGGATCGCAAGCCGGCCCCCGCGGTCCACCGCTACCAGGTCCAGGATTCCGCGGGTTCCCCCTGCCATTTCAGGCACTTGGCCGTACGCCGGTGAGGTCGCTAACGTGGCGTCGATGGCCTCCAATTCAGCGCGCACTCTCGATTCCAGCCATGCTTCTGGGTGCCGTATAAAGAGCGGATTGCGCCGATCCTCCATATCCGCGTTGCGCACCCGCACCAGGCCCCGCGCGAGTTCTGAAACCTCATTGACATGAGAATCCCCACGGGCGTCAGAATTTCCCCGAACGGTCCGTTTGCGGTCCAGCCCGAATGTCAGATCGTCGGTCCCGATTCTGGCGAACTCCAGGCCGTTCACGGCGAAACTGGCCGATCCATCCGGCCGGTCGCGGCGCTCGACTCCTTCGATCCTCGCGATCCGTTCCGCCCATCGAATCCGTTCCACCGACATCCCCGCCAGCGGCCGCCGGCAGGGTTCCAACCTGGTTTCGAGATTCGTGTAATCGCCCGGGTTCACGCGTTGTTCCCATCCGCCCGGATCGTGCACGTAAACCAGAAAGCGCGCGGCCTTGGGATTTAGATAACGCACGCGATGGCAGGTCGAGGCTTCGGCGCCAGCCGCGACGAAGATCGCCAAGCCTTCGATCACCAGGCGCTGCTCGCGGCCTCGCAGATAATCCAGCCAGATCAGGCCGAAGGTGATAGCCGCCTCGGGTTCCGGGGCCTCCTCCGGCGCGCCAATTGCCGCAAGCGCGCTGTGGCCTTTGCGCAGCAGCGCGCGTGGATAGCTGGGAGACAGGCTGTGTTCCAGGTCCGGTTCGGCGCTGAGTTCCACGATCCGCCACTCCGGAAACTGGCGCTGCAGGGCTTGCCGGAAGCGCTCGCGATACTTCAGGCGAACTCCTCGAAGAGTCGCCTCATGGTTTGCGGGGCGGCCCAGATCGATCAGGCTCAGGACGCCCGCGCGTCCGCCGAAGCGCTCGATTTCGAGCTCCAGGCGGCCGGGCCGTTCGAGCTTCACGCGGGTCACGCGGCGCGTCACGTTACGGGCGTTGTCCCAGCATTCGATGGTCGCCGCGTTTGCGCGCGGCCTGGCCACGAACGTCTCGGGAGTGATGGCGAGCGGGTCCTCGCCGGGTTCCATCAGGACTGGTTTTTGGCTGGCCTTGAGAAAACGCTCAATCGCCAGGTACGCCTCGCGCGGACCATCGCGCTGGGCTTTCCCGGGTGCGGGCTGCAACGTTCCTATCATGGCACAAGCGGAAAGGAGTCAGGAATCAGGAGAACAAGGAATCATCGAGGCGAGGGATAGGTTAGGGCCATCGGGAGACACAGTTGTGCTGTCAAAAACACTTCGGGTGCCAAATATTAGTGACGTCGCGGACGGCCGGAACTCACAACGCTATCGTCATGCGGCTCCGGCCGCCAATGATTCGAACAGCTTCTAGCGGGATAGGAAGGCATTTAAGAGCGCCCCGCCATTGCCAACGCTTCGAATACCTGCCCTCTGATGCGGAACGGGGCGATCCTACCGGGTCGTCGATCCCGCCCGTGTTACTGAAACCGGTTCCAAAGGTCTCCCGCCGTCGGCGTCCTTATAGTCGCTCGACGTTGAGCCGTTAACGGGCCTACAGGAGTTCAGTACCACCTCAACTGCAACGCTTCCTGGCCAGGAAGAAACTCAATCCAGGGAGCGAGCTGCGCTCCCGATCCAAGGATAGCAGCGGGGAGCTAGTGAATCTCTGTAAGTTATTGATTCATATAGACAAGTGGCTTGTGACTGAAGTAGAGGTCAGGCGTCATGGGTCAGGACGACGGCAGGTCCCTCGACTTGCGCTCAGGATGACTCAAGAGGAAGCAGGCCACGGCAGGCCAGTAGACGGGCAGGCTCAGGGCAGGTGACATGAGAAACCGCCGGGGCTTATACGTGACGGAGGGAAACGGTGAAGCCCAACCCCGCTGGGGAGCATCGCGCGGGGCGAGGTAACCTTCGCGGCCGTGGTTTCGTTACCTTAATATAGTTCCTGGCGCGTTAGAATGGAGGCCGAAGTGTCGTCGCACTTCATCGCGCGCAGAGCGTCCAGCGTCCGCTTCGCCGGCGATTTTGCAATGGGTCCGAACATTACATGAACCTCACCGCCCTCTTTATTCGCCGTCCCGTGATGACCGCCCTGGTCATGATGGCGATTCTGCTGTTCGGCGTCCAGGGCTACCGCTCGCTGCCGGTCAGCGATCTGCCGAACATCGATTTTCCCACCATCCAGGTGAACGCCAACCTGCCTGGCGCGAGCCCGGAAACCATGGCTTCGTCGGTGGCGGCGCCGCTCGAGCGGCAATTTTCGACCATCGCCGGGATCACCAACATGACCTCGCAGAGCACGCGCGGCTACAGTTGGGTGACGATCCAATTCACGCTCGACCGCAGCATCGACGCGGCCGCGCAGGACGTGCAGAACGCCATCTCCACGGTGGTCCGCAAGCTGCCGCCCAACATGCCGTCCCCGCCCTCCATCCAGAAGGTGAATCCCACCGACCAGCCCATTATCCAGCTGGCCATCAGCTCCACGAGCCTGCCCATCACCACGGTCGACGATTACGCGGAGACGCTGATCGGGCCGACGCTCTCGACCATCGACGGCGTCGCGCAAGTCACCATCCAGGGCCAGAGCAAGTACGCCGTACGGGTGCAGCTCGATCCGCGCATGCTGACGAATCGGGGCATCAGCCTCGACGACGTGCAGACCGCGCTCGAAAATCACAATGCGAATCTCCCGACCGGAACCTTGTGGGGCGCAAGCCAGGCCTTCACGGTGCAGGCCGACGGCCAGTTGCCCACGGCGGAGCAATACGCGCCCCTGATCGTCGCCTATCGCAATGGCGCTCCCGTGCGGCTGGAGGACGTGGGCCGCGTGATTGCGAGCATCGAGAACGACAAGAGCATCGGGTGGTACGACAAAAGCCGCGCCTTGACGCTGCAGGTGATGCGGCAGCCGGGCACCAACACCGTCCAGATCGTGGATCGTATCAGAGAGCTGCTGCCGACGTTGCGCACGCAGCTTCCGCCGGCGGTGAGCCTGGACGTTTTCTACGACCGTTCCGAATCCATCCGCGAGTCGGTCAACGACGTGAAGTTCACGCTGCTGCTGTCGGTGGTCCTGGTGGTGCTGGTGATCTTCATCTTCCTGCGCAACGTTTCCGCGACCATCATCCCCAGCCTGGCGCTGCCGCTGTCGATCGTGGGAACCTTCGCCGCCATGTCGCTGGCCGGCTTCACGGTAGATAACCTCTCGCTGATGGCGCTGACGCTATCGGTGGGGTTCGTGGTGGACGACGCCATCGTGGTGCTGGAAAACGTGGTGCGCCACATGGAGATGGGCCAGACGCGGTTCGAGGCCGCGCTCGAGGGCGGGCGCGAGATCGCGTTCACGGTGCTTTCCATGACGCTTTCGCTGAGCGCCGTGTTCATTCCGGTGCTGTTCATGGGCGGGATCATCGGCCGGCTGTTCCATGAATTCGCGGTGGTCATCATGGTGTCGATCCTGATTTCCGGCTTCGTTTCGCTCAGCCTGACGCCGATGCTGTGCAGCCGCTACCTGAAGCCCCCCTCCGAGCGTCACAACGCGATCTACCGCGCCATCGAGCGCGTGTTCGACGCCTGGCGCGACGCGTACGGGTGGACGCTCAACGCGGTGGTGCGCCACCGGTTGATCACCATCGGCGTGACGTTCGCCACGCTCGGGGCCACCATATACTTCTACGGCGTGGTGCCCAAGGGATTCATTCCCAGTCAGGACACCGGTTTCATCCAGTCGCAGACCCTGTTCCAGCAGGATAGCTCCTTCGACGCGATGGTGGCCGCGGAACAAGCCGGGGAAGCGGCGGTCGCGGCCAATCCCAATGTCGAGCATTACGCCACGTGGGTGAACGCCAGCGCCAATTTCGGCCGCCTTTCCGTGCGCCTGAAGCCGCGCTCGGAGCGCACGGCCACGCCCGAAGAGGTGATCGAGCAGTTGCGCCCGGCGATGGCCGCTTTGCCGGGAGCGCAGCAATTCTTCACCAACCCGCCGCTGGTGCGCATCGGCGGCCAGAACAGCCGCAGCCTGTATCAAGTCACCTTGCAAGCCCAGGACCTGCCGACGCTGTACCGTTCGGCCGTCGATCTGGAGCGCCACATGCGCGAGGTGCCCGGCCTCCAGGACGTCAACAGCGACCTGCAGGTGGCGAGCCCGGGGGTGACGCTGGACATCAATCGCGACCGGGCCTCGGCGCTGGGCGTCACGGCCGGGCAGATCGAGAACACGCTGTACAGCGCGTACGGCGCGCGCCAGGTTTCCACGATTTTCACGCCCACCAACGACTATCAAGTGATCATGGAGTTGGCGCCCGAATTCCAGCGGGACTCCAACAACGTGCGCCGTTTGCGCCTGCGCTCCTCGTCGGGGAAGCTGGTGCCGCTGGAGTTGCTGGCCACGCCGCGCGACACGGCCGGGCCGCTGCAGGTCACCCATTACGGGCAGCTTCCCTCGGTCACCATCTCCTTCAACACGGCGCCCGGCGTCTCCCTCGGCGACGCGGTGGAACGCGTGCAAGAAACCGCGCGGGAAGTCCTGCCGCCCACGGTGCGCACGATCTTCCAGGGGACGGCCGCGGCGTTCCGGGATTCGCTCACCGGCATGGGCCTGCTGCTGGCGATGGCCATCATCGTCATCTACATCGTCCTGGGGATCCTGTACGAGAGCTTCATCCACCCGCTCACGATTCTTTCCGGATTGCCTTCGGCCGGCCTCGGCGCGCTGATCACGCTCATGCTTTTCCACGACGAGCTGAACATTTACTCCTTCGTCGGGATCATCATGCTGATCGGCATCGTCAAGAAGAACGCCATCATGATGATCGATTTCGCTTTGGAAGTTCAGCGCACGCAGGGCGCTTCGGCTGAATCCGCCATCCTGGAGGCCTGCCTGGTGCGTTTCCGTCCCATCATGATGACCACCGCGGCCGCGCTGATGGGCACACTCCCGATCGCGCTGGGAATCGGAGCGGGCGGCGAGGCGCGGCGTCCTTTGGGACTCGCAGTGGTCGGCGGGCTGGTGGTCTCGCAGCTCCTGACGCTCTACATCACGCCGGTCGTGTACATCTACATGGAGCGCTTCAGCAGCGGTGCGGGCTGGTTCCGCCGCCGCAGGAAGAGCGAGCGTCTGGGGATGCCGCAACCGGTCCTGCAAGATTAACCGGACTTCTCAATCTCTACCGAACATGCTTGATGTCGGCGACTCCCGCACGCTTCGCGCGACGAACGAAGTTTTTGTCGAACGAAACGAAGGTGGCGCCGGGCGGCCCGCTGCTCAAGTGCAGCGCATCCGCAAGATCGATGCCGTGAGCCGTGAGCTCCAAAGCGGCCGCGATCGACGACTCATCCTCCACGCGCACGTTCTTTAGACCGAGCAACTTTGTGAACGCGCCGCGGATCGCGGCGTCCTCAAATCCATACAGACTGCGGAGCACCCAGCCGGTTTCGAGCAAGACGGTTTTCGCAATCCAGACGGAGCGGGCCGCAAACAGAGCCCGCGCCGCGGCCGTCTGCCTGGGTTCGTCGCCGGTGAGCAGCCGGACTAGGACGTTAGTATCGACCGAGATCACGGCGTCGCGTTACTTCTCGACCAATGGCGGCACGCATCTGCGCGGGCGTCGTCGATTTGCGTTGGCGTGCGGATTGAGGCCCCAGACAGCCGGCCACCGCTTCGAGACGAGTGCCGGGAAACCGGGCCGCGGGACGGAGCAGAACGCCGTCGCCGCGTTCCTCGACGATAAACTCAGTCCCTGGCGCCCAGGCCCGGGAAACGCGAATACCCTTCGGCAGGATGATCTGCCCCTTAGTCGAGAGGCGCGTGGTTTGCATGGGTAAGACTCCAGTAAGATTATCCCACACTCCGCCTGCGACAAAGTCTAGCCTTCAATTTCCGCGGCTTTTTTTCCCCACTCGGCCATGAAGCGGAATACGTTCTCGGCAGGGGGCTGGGGCGCGAAGGTTTCGATCCACCGCACGGGCTCGGCGCCGATGTTGGTGAAGGAATGCACGCACCCGACGCCGGTCCACAGAAAGTCGCCGGGTTTGGCGAGATAATGCTGGCCGTCCATGACGGCCTCGATCTCGCCGGTCAGGATGAAGTAGGATTCCTCGAAGGTGTGATCGTGCAGCGGAATGCCCACACCGGGCTGATACTCGATGAACAGAAGGCGGTGGTGGCGCGCGCCGAACTTCTCGTCGATCATCCATTTCAGAAAAACGCCGGGAGCAGCGGCGATGGCGGACTGGCGCTGGGACATCGGATGTATTTCGCTCGCGTCGAAGTGGCCTAAAAGATCGCCCTCGGCGACGCCCGCGGAGAGAGGTTTTCCATCGGACGGAGGCGTGCCACTTTTCGGAAAGAACGTGTCGCGCTCCCGGCCTTCGGGCTTGGGCTGCGGGGCGGCCATCCACAGCCAGCGCACCGGGGCGGAAGCGGTGTTGCGCCAGGCGTGCGTGGTTCCCACCTTCACCGCCGCGTAATCTCCCGGGACCAGCTTGTACGCGCGATCGTTGACGCTGACCAGCGGTTCGCCTTCCAGGATGTAGAAGCCTTCCTCGAACGAATGCAGATGCGGGGCGATGAAGCCTCCCGGCGCGAGGAAATTCAAGCTGGTGCCGGTGTGCACGGAGCCCGACGTGTGGTCGATCAGAGGCACGCGGGTGTAGCCCCGGCTGCGACTGAGCCAGGCCGAAGGCGTGGATGCCGGAACGCCACTCGATTTGCCGTAGAAGTGCATGGGAACATCCTAACATCGAGGGGCGATTCTAAATTGAGCTTCGACACCACTCCCTTTCGATTGCCTGTAATCCGTCGCTAAGAAAGAGTTCGGCCAGGAGGCCGAACGCGGGCGAGGACGCCCGCTCTACAAAACGCGGGTAGGGCCTATCGCCTGATCCGCGGCCGGCGTCCTCGTCGGCCACCGCATGCGTGGCGCAGCTTCAAGGGTCCGCGGGTGCTCCGTAAGGCTCCCGCATCTATTGTGAATTCTTACGGACGGATTACGGGATCGCCGCTCAGTGAAGGCGCTTTCGCTTGCGTTGCGGCAGGCGGGATACGTATGTAACTCTGATAATTGATCGAATCATAATCCATCGGCGCTACGGCTCGTGGCGCATCGGAATCGGGAACAGGAGTACATGCAAGTGAAGACCCCGTTCGTCATGCTGCGTTTCTTACAAGCGTTTTGGCTGTGCCTGGGCGCGACGGCCGTGCACGCCCAGGAGGGTGCAGAGGTTTTTCAGAAGCTGTGCGTCAACTGCCATAAAGACGGCTCGCCCACGCAGGCGCCGCTGCCGGACGTGCTGCGGAAGATGCCGGCCACGGCGATATTAGGCGCGCTCGAGGACGGCAAGATGAAGACTATCGCAGCGGGGCTCACGGAGGCGCAGCGGCAGGCGGTGGCGAAATTTTTGGGAACCGAGGGCGCAGAAGGAATTCCTCAATCGGCGTATTGTTCCTCGCCGGCTGCGCTCGCGAAGAACGCCCCAAGCTGGACCGGGTACGGCATCGATCCGAGCAACAGCCGGTACCAATCGGCCGAGGCGGCGGGTCTGACGGCGAGTACCGTTCCGAATCTCAAGCTGAAGTGGGCGTTCGGATTCCCGGGTGTAACTACGTCGTTCGGCACGCCGACGGTATACGGCGGGCGCGTCATCATGGGGAGCGCCGACGGCAACGTGTATTCGCTCGACGCGAAATCGGGCTGCGTGCGCTGGGCGTTCAAAGCATCGGAAGGCGTGCGCGTGGCGCCGGTAATCAGTCCCGACGGCGAGACCACGTATTTCGCCGATCTGCATGCGTTCGTATACGCGGTGAAGACCGAAACGGGCGAGCAGCTCTGGAGAAAGAAGCTGGACGATCACGCGCTCGCGATCATCACCGGCACGCCGAAACTTATGGACGGCACGCTATATGTCCCGGTGTCGGGCGGCGAAGAGGAAGTTGCGGCCGGCAATCCGATGTACAAGTGCTGCACGCTGCGCGGCAGCATGGTGGCGCTCGATACCAAAAACGGCGGCGAGCAACTGTGGAAGACGTACATCATTCCTGACGCTCCCAAGCTGCTGGGCCATACATCGATTGGGACCGAGATGTGGGGGCCGTCGGGATCCTCGCCGTGGTCATCGCCCACAGTGGATAAGGATAAAGGGCTGCTGTACACCGGGACCGGCGTGAACTATCGCGAGCCGATCACCAAGATGAGCGACGCACTCGCGGCCTTCGATATGAAAACGGGCAAGATCGTGTGGTCGCATCAATATCTGGCCAACGACGTGTTCAACTTCGGATGCCTGGTGGAGCAGAAATCGAACTGCCCGAAGAAATTCGGCGTCAACCAGGACATCGGCGTTTCGCCGATCCTGAAGCCGCTCGGCAAGGGACGCATTCTGGTATTCGGGCAGAAGAACGGCCTGGTGTACGGCGTCGATCCGGACAAGCAGGGCAAGATTCTGTGGCAGACGCGCGTTTCAAAAGGCGGGCTGCAGGGCGGGCTGATCTGGGGCAGCGCGGCCGACGATAAGAACGTCTATTATTCGATCTCGGACTGGGACCCGATGCATCCGGAAGATGGCGGCGGCGTGGTGGCGCTGGAGATCGCGACGGGCAAGATCGTGTGGCAGACGCCCGCTCCGAAGCCCGCCTGCCTGGGGACCAAGGGATGCAGCGCCGGGCAGCCGGGGGCGGTCGCGCTGATTCCAGGGGTGGTGTTCGCGACGTCGCTCGACGGGCACCTGCGCGCCTACGACGCGGCGAATGGAAAGATCATTTGGGATTTCGACACCCTGCAGGATTTCCAGACTGTCAACGGCGTGAAGGCGCGCGGCGGTTCCATGAACGGCACGGGACCGGTGGTGGCGGGCGGAATGCTGTATTCGAACTCCGGATATTCGCGCAATCCGGTGATGCCGGGCAACGTGTTCTTGGCGTTTTCGGTGGGCGGGAATTAAAACAGGATGTGGAAAAGGCCCTCCCCTCCGTGACGGTCGGGGTTCTGAAGCGGACGCTGGTTGGCTCGGAGGCCGTTTCGGAGTCCGCGCGTCATTTTTTCTGCACCCTGGTAGACTAGCCTTACATCCATATTAAGGAAGAAAACTCAGCTCTATGGCAACCAGTAATCCTTCTGTCTCCGAAAAACCGGCGGCGCTGTTCGAGCCGCTGACGATCCGCGGCGTGACGCTGCGCAATCGCGTCTTCATGTCGCCGATGTGCCAGTATTCCTGCGACGACGGGTTCGCCACCGACTGGCACCTGGTGCACCTGGGCTCGCGCGCGGTGGGCGGCGCGGCCCTCATCACGGTTGAGATGACGGACATCACCCCGGAGGGCCGCATCACGCCGAAGTGCCTGGGTCTTTACAAAGACGCGCATATCGACAAGCTATCGCAGATCGCCAAGTTCGTGGAAGCGCGGGGCGCGGTGCCGGCGATTCAGCTGGCGCACGCGGGCCGCAAGGGCAGCACGCGCGTTCCCAGGGAGGGCGGCACGTTCCTCCACCCGTCCGACGGCGGATGGCAGACCGTCGCGCCTTCGCCGATTCCGTTTCGCCCCGACGACGGCATCCCGCACGAGCTGACGACGGGCGAAATCGCGGGATTACTGGAAGCATTCGCGGCCGCGGCCAGGCGGGCCGTCGCCGCCGGATTCAAGGTTATCGAAATTCACGCGGCGCACGGGTACCTGCTGAACGAGTTCATGTCGCCGCTGAGCAACATGCGCACGGATTCCTACGGCGGCTCTTTCGAAAACCGGATTCGGATCACTATCGAAACCATCAAAGCGATGCGCAGCGTAATGCCGGCCGACATGCCTTTGATGATTAAAATCTCGGCGGTCGATTGGGCCGACGGCGGCTGGACGGTGGAGGATTCGGTCAAGCTCGGGGTGGCTGCCAAGGCCGCCGGCGTCGATCTGATCACGTGCTCCTCCGGTAATGTGGTCGTGCATCAGAAGGTGGAGTTCAAGCCCGGATACAACGTTCCATTCGCGGAAAGGGTACGGAAGGACGCGGGGATTCCGACGGCGGCGGTGGGGCTGATCACGGAGGCAGTGCAGGCCAACAACATCGTTGAAAGCGGAAAGGCGGATGCCGTGACGCTGGCTCGCGAGCTGCTGCGCGATCCGTACTTCGCGCTGCACGCGGCCAAGGCGCTGGGCGTGAAGCCGGCGTTCCCGGGCCAGTACACGCCGGCGTATATTTAACGATCGGCGTCAGCGATGGCGAGGTAAGAGTGGCGGACTGAGAGGCCGCCCCACTCAAACCGGCGGTTTCCCGATCCCCACGTTCGCGGCCTGTTCGAACGCGTGCGCCATCTGCAAAAGGCCCCACTCGTCGCGATGGCGCCCGACGATTTGCAAGCCGACCGGCAGCCCCTCCGGGGTGAATCCGCAAGGCAGCGAGATCGCGGGCGTCTCGACGATGGTGATGTAGTAGCAACTCTTCATCCACTCGATATAGGAGGCCATTTTGACGCCTTCGATCTCCATCACGTACGGCTGGCGGATGTCGAAGGGAAGAGCCTGCGTGGTGGGCAGCACGAAAAATTCGTAGCGGCCGAGGAAGACGCGCACGCGCTCCCATAACTGGGCGCGTAGCGTGGTCGCGCGCGCGATCTCATCGGCGGAGAGCTTCCGTCCTTGCTCCACCTGCCACAGAATCGTGTCTTTGATGAGGTCGCGATGCAGGCGGACGTTCTCGGAATGCGCGCCGACGTAGCCCAGCGCGCGCATGACATTATAGGATTCCGTCGCGCCGGTCCAATCCGGCTCGGCCTCTTCGACGATACAACCCAGGCTTTCGAATAGCGTGCGCTGGGCATTGACGATTTCGAGAATCCGGCGGTCGAAGGGAACGCCGCCCAGGTCCTTGAACCACGCGACACGGGTTCCTTTGAAATGCCGGTCGAGACAGCCCGCGAAGTGGGAGCCTGGCTGGCTGATCGAAATGGGACTGCGCGGATCCGGTCCGGCGATCGCGCTGAGATAGAGCGCGATGTCGCCCACGTTGCGCGCCATGGGTCCATCGACGCTCAAGGTGGACCATGGATTCGACGCGGGCGCCGCCGGGACGCGGCCGGGAGCGGGGCGCAAGCCTACCACGCCGCAAAACGCCGCGGGATTGCGGAGCGACGACGCATGATCGCTGCCATCGGCGAGAGGCACCATGCCGCAGGCGAGCGCCACCGCCGATCCGCCGCTCGATCCTCCGCAGGTTTTGGTCAGGTCGTAAGGATTGGGCGTCGCGCCAAACACTTCGTTGAAGGTCTGCGACCCGGCTCCGAACTCCGGCGTGTTGGTCTTGCCGATCATGATCGCGCCGGCGCGTTTCGCGCGCTCGACGATGATGGCGTCGCGGTCCGGCACGTGATCCTTGAAGATGCGCGATCCGAACGTCGTGCGAACGCCCGCTGTCTCGAACAGATCCTTGTGAGCCACGGGCAATCCGTGCAGCGGGCCCAACGCTTCTCCTTGTTTTGGGCCGCGCGCCTGCGCCTCGTCGGCCTGGCGGGCGCTTTCCAGCGCTCGTTCGGCGACCAGCGTCACGATGGCGTTGACCTTGGGATTCACGCGCACGATCTGCGCCAGGTGCGCTTCGATCACCTCGCGAGCGCTGAGCTCACCACGGCGGATCGACGCGGCCAGTTCGCGGGCGGAAAAGAAGCAAAGATCAGACATGCTACTTCTTCAATCCCACCTGCCAGTTCGTGACCACGGTGATGGGCGGAGCGACCGCCGCGCTTTCGCCGCCCGCGGGTGCACTCACCAGGAAACGCTGGCCGTCGCGCGAGGGGCTGAATGCCATGCCATTCGGAGCGAGCTGTCTGTACGCCGACACGGGAAAGAGCGGCTGGGGCGTGCCCGGCTCGACCGTCGCACCAAGTTTGATGGCCGCGGCCATTAGTTTCTGATCGGCCGAAACATAGAACAGCTCCTTGCCGTCCCGGCGCCATTGCGGCTGGGTGCCACCGGACGCGGAAATCTGCCATTTCGCCCCGTTGGCCGGAATCGCCTGAACATAAACCTGATCCTGGCCGGACTCGTTGGATTGGTACGCCATCCATTTCCCGTCCGGGGAAAAACGGGCGTACTGTTCGTCGAAGGGCGTCTGTAAGTACGGAACCGGCTTTCGTTCTCCCTCCAGCGGCAGCAGCCACAGATCGTTGGCGGTCTTCTCGCCGGCCTGCTGGAAGACGATCCACTTTCCGTCCGGAGACCAATCCTGCGGAGAGGCATTGATGCCCGCCCGCAGGAGCGGCTCTTCCTGGCCGTTGCCTCCGGCCGGTTTCGCGGAGATCTCCGAAGAATACGAATTCGACGACTGCGTGGTGAATGCCAGGCGGATTCCGTCGGGGGACCATGTCGGACCGTAGTTGAAGCCGGAACGGAAAGTAAACCGCGTGACCACGCCCCGAGCGATGTCTTCAAGCCAGATGTCGCTGTGATTGGCGTCGCCCATTACCACTGCGACGGTTTTTTCGTCTGGCGAGATCTCCGCCCCGAAGTATTCGCCCGGCTTGCCGAGAACGCCCAGTCGTTTGCCGGCGCGGTCCAGCCACACTAAGTCGCGGTTCGTGGTCAGCGCGCCGGAGCGATAAGCGAGGGTCCCGTTCCCGGAAACCGAGTAGGCGCCGAAGCCGGTGTTCAGGCTAATCGGCACTCGTTCGGCCACCGGGAACATGTCTCCGGCGAACGTGAGCGAGTTGAGATCGAAGGCCTGCGCCATGAGCGTCTCTTCGCGCCGGAACAGGAGATGACCCATTCCCTTGCCACTGGCCGGCGGGGCATACAGCGCATTGGTGTTGTCGGGAAGGATGCGCATCGCGGAATCGCCGTTCAACGAGCCGAGATAAAGGCCCGAAGCGTCGGCTTTATCGGAACCCGAGTTGTAAAGGAAATGGACCCCATCTGGCAGGAAAAACGGGAAGCGGTGACCCCCTCCGGAGCCGCCCGCAGCGACCTTGGTTAAGGGGACCGGAACGCCTCCCGCCGCTGATACACGGAAAATCGCGCTGGTGGGCCCCGGGGAGAAAACAATAATGCCATCCCGATTCCACGCGCCGCCGCGGCCGGTGGTGGCATCGCACAGCGTTTGCGCGGGTCCCCCGGCGACGGCGATCTTCTTGAGCTTGCCGTCTGCGAAAAATCCCAGATACGCGCCGTCCGGCGACCAGAACGGATACGTCGCGCCATCGGTTCCCGCCAGCGCCCGTGATTCCAGCGCGTCCATAGCGCGAATCCACACCTGGTTCTGCCCGCCTCCGTTCGCGACGAACGCGAGATTTCGTCCGTCCTGCGAAAGCGAGAGATGCTCAGCCTCCACGGCTCCCGGAGGCTGGATCTGGAAGCGCAGGCTCCGTTCCACCGGCGGAGTCTCGCGGAAGTGGATGAGCGCCAGCCCCGCCAGCGCGAGCAGGAGCACGCCCGCGACGATCCAGGCGGCGTTTTGGAAGCGCGGGCGCGAGGGAGAAATCGGCGCAGGCCCAGCCGCTGAAATCGAAGACGCGGCCGGCGCGGCCGGCGCGCTCAAAATGATTCTCGCCTCTCCGATCGCCTGCAAGCGCTGCTTGGGATCCTTATTCAGGCAGCGTTCGATCAAACGGCGAATCGCGGGAGGCGTCGCGGCAGGCAGCCGGCCAAGATCCGGATCTTCCTTGATCGCCGAGGCCATGATCTCGGCCGCGGTATCGCCGCTGAACAGAGGCTTGCCAGCCAGCATCTCGAAAAGCACCGCGCCGAAGGCCCAGATGTCGGCGCGTCGGTCAGCCGTTTTGCCTTTGGCCTGCTCCGGAGACATGTAGGCTGCGGTGCCGAGGATCATGCCGGCCTCGGTGGCGCGCATGGTGAGCGTCGGGGAACGGTCGCCCGACAGGGATGAGCGGGCTTCGTCATCGGCCAGCGCCTTAGCCAAGCCGAAATCCAGGACCTTCACGGCGCCGTCGGGGGTGATCTTCACGTTCGCGGGCTTGAGATCGCGGTGGATCACGCCGCGGTCGTGGGCGTACTCGATGGCGTCGGCCATTTGCCTGGCGACGTGTAACGCCTCCTCTAGAGGCAGCGGCCCGCGGGTTAACATCTCGGCGAGCGTCGCGCCGTCCACCAGCTCCATCACCAGCGCGCGCGCGACGCCGGAATCCTCGATGCCGAAAATGGAGGCGATGTTGGGATGGCTGAGGGAGGCGAGTACGCGGGCCTCGCGCTCGAAGCGGGTCATGCGGTCGGCATCGTGCGCAAAGGCGGCAGGCAGGACCTTGAGCGCAACGTCGCGGCGCAGCTTGGTATCCTGCGCGCGATAAACCTCGCCCATGCCGCCGACGCCGATCAGGGCCGCGATCTCGTAATGCCCGAGCCGGGAACCCGCGGGGAGTCGCATGAGATTGAAATCAGTTTAGCGCACCGCGGCAGCGCCTCCGCGTTGCTCGCGGGAAAGTAAAGGGCTGGCTTGGGGGCCTTAGACATTCCGCATGCCGTCAACTAGCCCGCGTTCCTCAGGTTGCCTCGGGGAAACACTCTATATGATGCCGACTTATGTAAGCGTACACTCGGGTTAGCCATGGAACGATGCATGCAGTGTAATTCCCCGCTCAAGCGCGATGAGCTGGTCTGTTATTCGTGCGAAGCTCCCGTTGCTTCGAAGATTCCGAAGAAACAGTTCAGCGACAAGTTCCGCATAACGATCAACGCGGTCTTCATTTTCTTCGTCCTGGTGACCGCCGGATCGCTCTTCACCGACATGTTCCCATCGTTCTGGAAGTGCTTCGCCGGGCTGGTGATTTTGTACTTGGTGAAGAACTCCGCCGACAACATGGCGACCTTCCGCAAGAAGGACTGAGCCAGGGGCAGCCGGCGCCGAGGCGCCCCACGGGCATTCAGCGAGCCGCTAATGCCCAACATCCGAATTGAGTTTTGGTCGGGGCGGGGCGATTTGAACGCCCGACCCCCTGCGCCCAAGGCAGATTCCGGCTGACTCGCGAAATGCCTTGTTTTCAAGGCCTTCTGTTTCAAGCAGTTGCGGGGAACCTGTTGAAGCCTGTTGGCCTCTGTGGAGCCTTTGGGATTTCGACAGCTACAAAATCATCTACAGTATGAATGACCGATGGCTCCGAAACAAGGACCGCCTAAACGCCGGTCATCGAGTTGCGCCTTTCGGGAGTTCGCCCAGCGCGGCAAATTCAGAATTGATCAAAAACATCTCACCGAGTGCAAGGGGCCGCTGGCCTGCTGAAGTTTTATACTCGCGCCGCATGAATATTTTGGCCTTACGGGGCTTTCCAGATGAAGGAAAAACAATACATAATAGTTCCACCAGCCCCCGCCAGGCGAGTATCCTTGACTTCCTGAACGATCGCATTGTGAACAATACCTTCAGCGATCCGCACGCGTACGGCTTGCGGTCCGAAGTGGATGCTGCCATGTACATTTATTTGGGAAATCCGAACGATTCCAGCCTGACTCCGCCGTTGATGGCCGGAAACAATGTAATCGAGGGCAATAAGTTCCCAGCAAATTATCCGGAGCCCATGTGCTCACGCCATCGAACGTGTTTGCCGTCTCACCATTAGGTTCCCTGCACAGCCTACGCTAGGATCGCACGCGTTCACGCTCCGCCCCAGTGGTCTAGTTTTACTCCGCCCTTGACAACAAACCAGGGCTGCTTGTCAACCGATTCAATGCACGGTTCTTAGAAGCGGCTGTAACCAAGAGAAAACGTATTGACCGATGGACGGGAAGTGCGATGCCAAAACGGAT
Organism: Bryobacteraceae bacterium; assembly: GCA_035934795.1. GTDB lineage: Bacteria > Acidobacteriota > Terriglobia > Bryobacterales > Bryobacteraceae > Palsa-187. The sequence goes on from DASYXM010000102.1 coordinate 50,317, forward strand.
AGAAGCGGCAGCGCCCCGGCCGACGCGATGCGGGCATAAGACCCGATTCCATTTAGTTCACCTGGAGTTGAATCGGTGATGCGGCTCAAGGTGGCATCCCTTTCCATCTCGAGTATGACCCACATGACCGGTATGCCTACCACGAAAAGACCGGCCACCAGTATCCACGCCACCATGTGCGGTGAATCGAATGGATAGGATCCCAATGAAAGAGCCACCAATACGTAACCAAAAATAATAAAAGTCATCAAATTTTTCAGATGCAACATAACGTACCGAATGTAGGCAACGAATCGCAGCGCGACGAATTCCTGTGCCAACGTCTCGAGTATGGACGGCAGGCGGCTCAGTTTTGCTTTGTCCAGAGTATCAGAGCCGCCCTGCGACCACGCGCCGTCTTTTAAGCTCTCAACGAAACAATCGGCGTTGCGCATGAGGGCATCTTGGACGTTGGCGTATGTCGAGTCCGGTATTCTGTCAGACTGCGCGACGAGGCCAAGCAGAACTTGTGCGGCGATTTGCAGATCGGTTTCAACAACTGATGGCAGTCCCTCCGATTCGCTCCGCCATTGCTTCAAGCAATCGACGGCACGGGAAAGCAGCAAATAGCTGCGCTTGCGGGGGCTGTGCTGCCATATCGCCCATGAGTACTCCGAGGGAAGGGCGCTAAAAGCGTAACGGATCGGATGCAGTTCGAGTTGCTCCAAAAACCGACGCAGAACGCGCCAAGCTCGCCAGAAGCGCAGCGCGGTAAGACACAGCAAACCGGCCACAATTCCAACGCCCAGCGCATAGTATAGATCGTAAGCAACGCCCTCCATGGAGCGGACGCGCACCTGCATGAATCCGAACACTGCAACCGCCAGAGCCGACGCAAGGATTGCATCGAACCAATGCGCTGGACGCGCTCTTTCGACTAACTGATCTAGTTCGCGTTTTGTCGCAGTAGTGTCGCCCGCAGCCTGGTTGCCGGTGAAAATGTTCGGAAGGAGTTGGTACCGCTCCCCGGCAAAGAGCGTCCGTTGAAGGTGGACAAAACTCCACACGGTCAGCGCAAAAAAAAGGAACAAAAGAGGCACCATCGGAGAAACTCCGCTGGCGATTTCCACGGATCGATAAGAGTAGAAAAAGCTCCGGCCAAATTGGGCCGGTCGGAGGACAGCTCGCAGCATCGCAACATACGCCGCAAATAAAACCCAGGGGGCGAATGTCAATGTCCGCCTGGCCCTGCTTCCCGAAAAGCCGATCCACCAGAGCCGCAATGCGGCAAGCATCATCAGTGAAGCCGCTGTTGCCGTCAACGCGCAGAGACCGTTAATCCACCACACGCCTGAGCGTGAGGCCAAGAAGTATCCAATAGGCCCGCTTGCCAATGTGAGCCAAGCGGCGGCAAGCGAAAGCGTGAGACACAAAATGTAGAACGCACGAGAGGCGGGGTCCGTTCTCAGCGCCAGCTCGTTGCACCATTGTCTGTTCGACGGTTGTGCCCACCACAAGACTAAGATGTAGGCTACGCCTCCCACGAATCCAAGGGCAAATAGAATCAACCAGGAGATCAACGGCGGTTCTGCTTTCTCGCCTGTCACATCCAGAATCGGCCCTCCCGCCGGAAGTACCAAGTTAGGCTCATCGATGGTTTTTTCCTTGTTAAGGATCGCGAGAGGCCACATTCCGTCATTCCCGATAACGGTCAACCAGAGTGGCGGATCGGCCGCGCGGTCAGCGCTCAGCCGGAAATCTTCCGCAAGGGCTGGAGCCCGGATCGTCGCATTCGTGGCATGGAAAATACCCTCTTCGAATTGGCTACCAAATGCGCGCCGGGGTTTGGACTCCGGTGCTCTGGTAAGCCAGCGCAACTGCCCAGGAAAGAGCGGATAGGTAGTCACTTCCAGGGTTCCATTAAGCGGCGGATAATCACTATACCGCGCGGCGAGCAAATCCGCATCGAAGAAGACGAGTCGAGTGTCGGGCGCGGCGGTCCGCAGATAACGAGCAATGAAGAGTGCATCCAAAGTGTCGGTGGCCGCAATCTCAGCCTGTTGCAGCCTTTGGTGGCGAAGGGAGTCGGCAATCCACTGCAGTTGGCTCTCCGATTCGACAGGACTCTGATCAGCGAATTCCTGAATGCTGTCGTGACCGTCTTGCTGGTTCTTGAGGTTCAATTGAAGCGTATGCCGGGATGTGCCTGATTGCTGTATCGAAAGGTTCACCAGCCCTGGATCTTCCTGGTAGGCGTTGCGTAGGTAGGCGATGCCACGAGGAAATCGGTATTCCTGATCGGCACCGATTGCGGCTCCGAGGAAGTTTCTAAAACCGGCGCCGAAAGTCGTTTCGTCTTCCGACAACAGGGCACGGGAGCGCCCGGCGGGGTCGATTTCACCTGCGTGGCTCTCGTAGAGTTGTTTTTGCACGGAATCAGTGTGTAGAAGCGCGTGGTAACTGGAGCCGAGGGGCAAAGAAGCAACAAACTTCAATTGGCTGTTCCGATTCGTGGCAGTGCCGCTGAGAATATTAAAGGACAACTTTTGATCGGAATCGGGTGCCTGCCGCTTAGTATAGGAAGCGATCGCGGCCGGTAGCGGATCGAACGTGCCTGAATAGCACGGGCCGACAACGCGTACCGTGCCGTACTTGCGCGATACCGACTGCTTGGCGAATTGCACTCGCTGCAGATCTTTCCAATAGTCCAGTGCCCTTTCGAATTGGGCGCGGTCGAACGCCTTGGTGGGGCTTTCGCCGACCAACAGAATCGCCAACCGCCTGCTTCCGCTGCCGCCGCTGAACACGAGCACGCCGGGTTTCTGGCGAAGCCCCTCCTGTTCTTCCTCGTACATTTTACGATCAGTGTAAGTGGTGAACTCGTCGTCGCGAACTTTCCAGGGCAACCAGGAATCGCGAAAATTCAGACCACTATCTTGCGTCGCCCAGATGAGTGCCTCGATGGTCTGGTCGAACTGCAGCCTGAGACGAGTCTGATAAGGGTCCGGCACGAACGCGATGATGACGTCCAGTGGTGAATAGTCAGGGTAAAGCTCGCCGCACGATTCCGGTGCAGGCACGTTGGCCGGCGCCGAAACTGTTGCGCTAAGTAGCGTACTCCCTGAATTGGCGTCTTTGACCGTCACATTTCCTTGCAGATTGGCGGTTGCCGTGGGCCGAACAGAGCTGCGCCCTTCGCACAGGATCTGGTAGGGACCCTCCTCTTGCTTCTTCTTCGATTGAGAGCGCTGTCCGGCAGCTGCGGTGACGCCTGAGCTCGGCGCGATCCCCTGGCTTTGAGTCGGTGGCGTGCTCTGGCTTCCCCCGGGATTGAGGAAGCTGCCCGCCAATCCAGCCAGTACGATTATCGACGCTATGTAGATGTTTCTCATGGTCGAAACGCAGTCGCCAGACCAAACACAGAAAGGTTTGGAAACCGACGCCTGAACCGAGGGCAAGAAGTTTCGTAACCCGGTCCCAGTGGACGCCTAGGTCCAATCCATCCAAGTTTGACCGGCGGAAACGCCAGTCCGCTCGGGTGGTTCTGAGGTACGGCAGGCCCAAATATAGAACAGCACCCATGGTAGACCGTCGGCGGGGCCTTGCTGTGATGGCGGAGCGTTTGTGTAACTTGCTGCAAAATCGATTCACCGAAAACGCGTAGCGGAAAATGCAGCGGACCAAGCCGCCTGCCAGCCGCGAGTGCCATCAGCAGGCCTAGCGGATCCATCGGGTGGAACGTCTGTCGGGAGGGCAATGACAGGCGGCAACGGAGGTGGTGAGTCGATACGAAGGTAGTCGCCATGGCCGAAGTTCCAGTTGTCGGGGATTTCGAATGGAGCTTGGAAGTTGCCTGGCCTGGGCTTGGAAGGTCCGCGATGACCCAGAGCTGCACGCCACCATGGATGCCCTTCAGCGATAATTCCCGCGACGAAGTTGCCCAGCGGGAATGCAGCCGAAAGCACTTCGTCTTTCTTCGATGCGAGGACAGAGACTTCACCAATCCTGGCCGCTGCCGCTTTGAATTCCGTGTTCAAGCAATTGTCGTCAATAGCACCGGCCATGAGCGTGGCGCGGCGAACCGGCAGACCCATTAGGGAGATCGTCCTCAATACAAGCCGGGCCCCAAGGCTGTGCGAAGCAAACGAAATGCTTGCGGCGCCTCCAAAATTAGCGTCGATAAACGGGGCCATCAGGTCGGCCGCTTCGTTCGCGATCCGGGGCTCTTCCGGATAGTCGAAGCCGTGGGCCCAGATCGAGTCACCCGGCCACAGCAGACCCACAAAGACGGACGGGGGAACGAGTTGAAGCTGTCCCTCCCACTTGGAGAGGCCGGCGATGCCATCCGCACGGTTCACATTGAAGCCATGAGTCGCGATCAGAACGTGCCGGCCCTTGATATCAGCGAGTAGCTGAACTTTATCCAAGCCCGCGTAGTTTAGGATGTCGGTGCCTTGGTGCATTGCCACGGAGGCCGCCAGACTCCCGCCAACCGGCGAAAGACGAACATCGAGGAATCGTGTCATAGGTTGATCTACTTCTTTACGAGTTGCAGCGTATTCACAGCCGTTGCCAGTGCGGTGGAAAGGTCCTTGGCGATCGGTGCCAGCGGCGTCGCCAACAGTCCCACCAGCAGAGACTCGGCGATGTCCTTTCCGCTCAACTGGCTTCCTGCGTGCAGCATGATTCCGCCAGCGAGCGCGAGTACCACAGACGCCACTACAGCCCAGGCCCTTGTCCCGTTGCGATAGACTTGGTCGCTACGCTGGTAGGCCTCGTCGAGCAACGCCGTCACGATCAAGTCGAAGCGAGCGAAGACATCGGACTGGGCGGGTTCAAGTGGCTTTCCTGCCGCGATGTTGGCTGCTACGGCCGCTAGAACCCCAGAGTCCACGCCGGTCGCGGCGGCGAGAGCAGACGCGTTGCCCGGGTTCAAGTTCAGCTTGATCAAAGACTTGGCAATGGCCTTTTGGCTGCCGAGATCGGTCCCATTCATCCAGTTCGCCTGCAGAGTCGCAAGTATCCTCGTCTGGGATAGCGCATTGACCAACTGTTTCGTATCCGTGTTAGAGGGTGTCAACGGGGTGACCGCCGCGCGGATGCCTTTGAAACCTATGTGGTTCACCCCACCCCAGAAGACTTTTGTCGCATCCACCAAACCGGAGGCCGCGGTGCCCAATCCTCCGATGGCTGTGACAATGTGGGGCAGTGTAGCCTGCAATCCGATTACGGTCATAATCTCCTCGCTTCGCTAACAGTATATTTATACATGCCTAAAAACTGGTAGTAAAGACATATTTCACAAACAACGCCTCCGCGACACCGCCTTTCGTTGGTAGCATTTGTGCATGGCTCCGGTTAAATCACTGAGCCGTCATCCCGGGAGGCGCGATCTGGCGCTTGTTCTCGTCCGGCGGTAGGCCTGTCTGACGTAGATTCACGAGCTTGCTAAGGATGTCGAACCAGAATGGCGCGCCGAGGGAAACGGCTGCCCACGTCAAGATCAGCCCAGCCATCTTCAACAGTCCGAAGTGGTCGGGCCAGAAAAGGTGAAAAACGGTTGGTTCATGCCTCAGCGCCCCTTGGTAAAGATATGACACAATCGCGAGCGTATCTACATTTGCACCGCCCACAATCGCTAGTGCGACAAAGAGTGTCCACAGCTGCGTTTCCCTCTTGAATTTTCCGCTCAGATGTTCCATGGAGAGATCAAACCACTTCTCTATCCGGGCTTGGATGGGTCCCAAACTCGTCGCCTCCAGACGCAGCCCTTCGAGCAGTTGCTGGGAAGGGCTGTCCCAGCCACGTCTTACCGTCGTGTGGCCCGGAGCGCCCTTCTCGCCGGCCCTATACTCGTAACCAATGTCGATCAATGCCAGCGCGAACGTGCTTGAAGGAATGTAGCTCGGGTAAGTTTTGCAGTCTGTCAATCCTCGGATCAGGGCGTGCTCATTGATGGCTGCCGCCAAATCTTTCCCCAGCAGTAGAGGTATCTCGTTCTTTAGCATCTCAGAACGCCGCGACCTCATTCTGGTGATCCACTCATTCACAGCAAGCAACAATAGACTAACCAGCAGATACATCGTGACAAGTCCAATAACGGCTTCGAAGACCGCGGAACCAAACATCAGAAAAGCACCATTCCTTTCTGGGCTAGAAAGGCCCCTACCGGCAAGAACAACCCAAGGCTCCCACTTCTGTCGCCAGCAATATGAATCCCAAGTAGCCGGTTGCGCGAGTCAACGACGGCACCACCCGAGTCTCCCTCAGCACAACTGGTCGAGTATCGCACCAGGCCGGTAAAGCTCACAGTACCCACGGTGGGGAAATCGATCATCTCCGCCGTGTCGCCGTTGAATTTGATGACACTGCCACTCGCATTTCTATTGGCCACTCCGAGCAGCCATGTTTGCATTCCGTACTCCCACGTCGCCGGATCCTCCGTGGCGATATCCGAGATCGAGTTGCCAGTGGCTGCCTGCAGATTGTTTGTTTCAGCAGCTACTTCGGGATCTAGCTTAGCGAGAGCCAGGTCGGCTTCGGTGTTTCCTTCTGACGCCGGGACGATCTTGCTGAACCCGTCCTGCAGTAGTCCAATCCGATTGACGCTGGCGTCGCAAGGCGTCGCGACCGGCTGCTGCACAACTTTTATAAAGTCCTGGACATCCGCAAACGGAACGGAGAATTGACCACACTTCGCGATTACGTGCGAGCAGGAAAGCAAATAAACATCGTGGTCCAGATCGGGAAACTTCACCAAGACCCCGAGCGTGCCACTGCCGCTACAAAACAAGCCTCCAGAAGCCCCGGCGCGCATAGCGTTTCTACTTCTTGCCGCTCAAGCTCTTGATCAACGGTTGCGGGTCGAAATTAAGACCGTACGTCAGGTGTGTGCGCCACACTTGAAACACGTTGCTACCGGTAAGCGGCTTCGTGAAGTCGTGGTAAAAATTCTCTTCATCAAGCGCCGTCCCAACGAAGAAATTCACATAATTCAAGCCTACCGATCCGGCGAATAAGTGGTGCTTCAACGGTTGGCTTGCGATCGGTATGCCGTAGAGCAGCACAGGGACGTACTGGAATCGAGCTCGCTTAGTATCGCGAGGGAACCCGAAATTAAACGCGGCGTATAGATTGTTCTTCTTGATGTTCCTTGCCGTAAGCCCATTGGCGGTGGCGTCGTATGTCAGATTGTTGTAGGACTTGATCGGCAGCACCAGACTGAAATCATACCAGTAACGTCTTTCGTTGTCGTAAACCTGCGGACCAAGAGTAACATCTTTGCCATCAGCCCCGGCGTAAGTGCCCGAAACGGAGATATCGGATGTAGTGTGAGTGGTCTCGAAGGTGCCACCGCCTGCAAAGCCCATCAGCGCCAGGTTGACCGGGATGTTCAGGGGAAGGCTACTCTGCGCGCCTATCGCAAAACCCACGATGGCTTTGAGATTGCTGTATGGGGCCGACTCCTTGCTTGTGATTTCGGCTGTGTAGGTAAGCTTGGCGAGCCCTTCAAACCCTTTTACGACGAAGTAATCATCGCTACCGAAAGTAACCGCTTTAAATGTAAGCTTCCGTCCGGTAAGATTGGCACCTTCGGCGACGAGCGTAATCTGTCCAGAACTTCCTGTTACCAATAGCTCCTGGATCGTTTTTTCCACGTTCGCCGTCTCATATATCGTCAGCATCTCATCCAGGGTTGGTGTTCTGCGGTCTGTCGCTTTGGCTCTGGTATCCACGAGAGCGTTCACCTTCGCATTGAGGGTGCCAAGTTGATCGTTTCCGGCATCCTTGACCATTGCGCCTTTGAGCTGAGCGATCGAGTTGTCCGCGTCTCTTGTCACTCTTGCTAGGCAGTCTGCGGCGGACATTGCCGTGGGGCAACTGTCCCGTTCGGTTTTCACCGAGTTCAGATTAGCCTTGATTTGCCCAAATTCCTTTTCGCTGTGGAGTTGCTGGTCGACCGTGCTTCGGCGGGCCGCCTGCAGAATATGCAGATAAACCAAGCCCAGCTTCGAGTCGCCGAAAATACGCTGACGTTTGTAGTGGCCGGCAGCATCGAAATCTCCAGCGGCTTCGATCTTATCCAACTTCGGAGTGGCCGTCCGATCAACTGTATACCAATCCTGCCGCTGAGCCGCGGGCTTGTCGGTGAGGTACGTCACTGCATGAAGCATCACCGCCCCTCCGGTGGGCTGGTTTGAACCGAGCACCGCGTCAACTACGGCGGTGGCCTGATCCTTCGTAAGCGGTAGCTGCGTCGGCAACCCCGGATACGAATTAAGAGGAGCAGCGATCGTGATGGTCTGCTTCTCCTGACCAATGCCCGTAGGAGAAAACATCGACAGGGCGATCAGTGCACAGGGAATACGAACAACAAGGGAACAAGTACAATTCGTGCTGCCGAAAACACGGTCTAGAGACATCGTAGGTGGGGTCCTTTCTTTGGATCATGCTTACGGACTTTCCGAATAGGTAGCGAGATAGCCCCGAAAACTCCGCCAACGTTCCATGCGGTCTTCGCGTAGCGCCCTGTCGCAATAGCAGGTGCGCTATCAGGTAAGTTTCCGAGCTTAGCGCGTTTGATTCCAATAACTTGAAGAAAAGCCCGAGATTGCTCCGAAACAATTTGCAGTCGAAATTGTAGTTACAGGTTCCACAAAGTTCAATAAGTGAGGTTTCCAAGTTATTGAATCTAAAGATGCGCCAAGAGGGAGCGCACCTGCGCCCAAGTCGGTTTTCGCCCTTCCGGGCAACTCACCTGTTTTCAGGACTTTCTGTTTCAAGCAGTTGTGGCGAACTTGTTGAAATCCAGCGACCCCCTGTTGAATTTGGAGGTTTTGAGCGACTACAAAATTGACTACAACGCGATTTTCTCCTCCGCCCGTACTCTGGTTGAAACGGCTAGTTATTAAACATAGGTAGGCGGTCGCCCGCTTTCCCTGTTACACCACCGTACGTACGGGTCCGTATACGGCGGTTCGGCGGGTTCAGCTATCGGCTGCCAGTCAATCTCGGAATCCCGAGCGAGTCGAAGTAAGCATTAGGCAG
>DASYXM010000020.1:0-18941 GCA_035934795.1 Bryobacteraceae bacterium
GAAAGAGTCACGTTGGCCGAAATCGGGAAACGCCTGGGACGCAGAGCGCTGCGCGAGGTCGCTTGCGTCGCTAGGCCGGACACCATTCTCGCCTGGTATCGAAGGCTGGCCGCCGAGAAGTTTGATGGCTCCCAACACCGGCCGTATCCTGGCCGTCCTCCCGTTTCCACGGAAGTCGAAGCGTTGGTGGTCCGGATGGCGCGCGAGAATTACGGCTGGGGCTATGACCGCATCGTCGGTGCTGTTGCCAACCTGGGTCATCGGCTGTCGGATCAGACCGTGAAGAACATACTTCGCCGGCACGGTATTGCTCCCGCTCCCAAGCGCAGCCAAATCACGTCGTGGAAGGACTTTCTCGCCGCTCACATGAACGTGCTGGCGGGCGCTGATTTCTTCACCGTGGAGGTGCTCACCTGGCACGGGCTGGTGACTTACTATGTACTGTTCTTTCTCCATCTTGAGACGCGGCGTGTTCACATAGCTGGAATCACCCGACACCCGGATCAACAATGGATGGAGCAGATTGGCCGCAGCGCGACGCAGGAGACCTGGGGCTGTCTTCAGCCCTGCCGCTATGTGCTGCACGATCGTGACACGAAGTTCTGTGCTTCGTTTCGATTGGCACTGGCAACGGGCGGAATCAAAACGATTCGCCTCCCGGCCAACAGCCCCAACCTGAATGCATTCGCGGAACGTTGGGTTCGTTCGGTCAAACAGGAATGCCTCTCCAAGGTAATCCTGTTCGGCGAGGGGCCGCTGTCGCGGGTCCTGGCCGAGTACAGCCGACACTATCACACCGAAAGGAACCACCAAGGGAAAGGCAACCATCCGTTGTTTCCGGAGCTGGGCGAAAAGCGAAACCAGCAACGCCGCTCCATTGAATGTCGCCATCGACTCGGCGGGCTGCTCAAATACTACCGGCGCGCCGCATGAATATTCTTACCAAACGGGCAAGAGCGTTCCGAAACCGTTGGAGCGTGAGGCCGGCCGTATACTTCATATAGCCGTATAATCCATATATGCGATGGCTGATTCTTTCCGTTTTCTTAGCGGCGAATCTGCTGGCCCAGCAGGCTGTCACCGGCGCCATCGGCGGAACGATCACCGATCCCGACGGCCACGCTGTCGGGAGAGTCCCGGTTCAGGCCGCCAACGTGGCAACCAAGGTTGTTTACCGGGCCACGTCGTCTGCGACGGGCGAATACTCTATCGCTCCGCTGCCCTTCGGAACCTACCAGTTGACGACTCAAGTGTCGACGGCGGCTTTCCAACCCTTCGTCCGAGACAATCTGCAAGTTACACCCGGGCAAACCGTCAAACTCGATATTCACCTCGAAGAAGGAATCGCGCTCAACACGCTGGGCGACGGGCGCGACTTCTTCCAGGGGTCGGCGCGGTCCGGGCTCGCTCCCGCCGGAGCCACACCGCGCCTGCAGGATGGGAAACCGGACCTCTCCGGTTACTGGGCGGCGGGCGGGTTCGGACCCGGTGCGCTATTGCTCGGACCGCAAAGCGATCTGGGAGCCCCCGAATTCCAGGATTGGGCGGCCGAGCTGTCCAGGAAGCGTCTGGCCGACAACTTGAGGGATTTACCGTCGGCGCACTGCTTGCCAGGCGGGATCGTGGCCGCAGTCACGAACGGTACTCCTCAGAGAATCGTTCAGACTCCGGGGTTGCTGGTGATGTTTGCCGAAGGTCAAATCCCGCGCCAGATTTTCCTCGATGGACGAAGCCATCCGGGCGACCCCAACCCCACCTGGCTCGGGCATTCAGTAGGGCGCTGGGAGGGAGACACGCTGGTGGTCGACAGCATCGGCTTTAACGATAAAACCTGGCTCGATCTCAACGGTCATCCTCACACGGAAAATTTGCATCTGATGGAGTCGTACCGCCGCCCGGATCTGGGACACCTGGAACTGGAGATGAAGGTGGAGGACTCGGAGGCGTTAAAGAAACCGTGGATCGTAAAGCGAACCTACAACCTCGATCCGAAGGAAGACATCATGGAGGCGGTCTGCCTGGAGAACGAAAAAGACGCGCCGCACCTGTTCGGCAAGTAGGCACGAAGCTTCGCTCGTCTTCCGGGTTCCCTGGATTGCCCTGTCGGCCGGCTCCCTGGAGGTTAGTTTTTCCCGAGGCCACAATTCACAGAGTGTCCGGATTCACCGTCATCCAGGACTTGACCGCCAGCGATGACAGTACGGGTCACTTCCACACCTTGCCGAAGGGAAGTCGAGTATTCTACTGGTGTTTCGCCATGCAGGTTGGGGAGTCGATCATCACCGTTATGCCGCTCGGCTCCGGCACGCGCTTGGGCAACTACGAGACCGTTGTGCCGCTCGGCATCGGCGGCAAGGGCGAAGTGCATGGTGTTAAAGACCAAGCTGGATCGCGAAGTATCGATCAAGGTCCTGCCCGCCACGTTCCGGCAGCATCCGTATCGGCGAGCGCACTTTGAGCCGGAAGGCAGAGTTCGGGCTTCGCTGAACCATCCCGATATCGCTAGTATCTATGCGCTCCTGCTGCGGCCGCCGCCGTCGTATTCTTAGTCCGGGATGCTTACCCACGGCAGCCGTAGATTTGTTTCCTTCTGCCATATTGCCGGGCACGGGTTTTGGCTTTAACTCCTTCAAATCCAAAGAACACACGGTTACGTGGAGAGAGTACGCCTTCGCGCCACCGATGATAACATCGCGTTACGGTCACGGCCACGGTGTGATGACCTCAATAAGATCTTTGAATGAGTTGGCCCGCGCGTTGTCTGTCAAAATCGAGGTGGAATAGTATCTTCAAAACGGACCAATTCCCCTCCAACGATTTTTGCGATGCCGTTCGCCCAATACCAAACCGACGGTTTCTACGATGAGATGTTCGACCCGCAGGGAGCGGCCCGCGCGGAAGCCCGGCTGCTGCTCGAAACCGTGGAGTCCCTCGACGAGGGTCAACTGCAGCGCTGCCAGCGGGCGGCCGAGCGGCTGCTGTTGCAGCTCGGCGTCACCTTCAACGTGTACGGCGATTCGGCCGGCACCGAGCGGATCTTTCCGTTCGACCTGATCCCGCGCATCGTGCACGCGGGGGAGTGGAGCTGGATCGAGCGCGGTTTGAAGCAGCGCATCCGCGCGCTCAACGAATTCATCGACGATATCTATCACGATCAGAAAATCCTCAAGGACAAAGTAATCCCGGAGGAGGTCATCCGCTCGGCGATCTTCTACCGGCCGCAATGCGTCGGGATCAATCCTCCGCGGCGCGTGTGGTGCCACATCACCGGAACCGACCTGGTGCGTCACGGCGACGGGCAGGTCTACGTTCTCGAAGACAATCTGCGGGTGCCGTCGGGGGTCTCCTACGTGCTGGAGAATCGCGACCTGATGAAACGCACATTCCCGCAGATTTTCGAGGGATTGCACGTGCGTCCGGTGGACGATTATCCGAGTAAACTGCTGGAAACCCTGGAGGCGATCGCGCCGCCGAGCTCGTGGCAGAAATCGCAGAAGCCGACGGTTGTGCTGCTGACGCCCGGCATGTACAACTCCGCGTATTTCGAGCACAGTTTTCTGGCGCAAAAGATGGGCATCCAACTGGTGGAGGGGCGCGATCTGGCGGTGCTGGACGGCGCGGTGTGGATGCGCACCACCAAGGGGCTGCGCAAAGTGGATGTGATCTACCGGCGGATCGACGACGATTTTCTGGATCCCCAGGCCTTTCGTCCAGATTCGCTGCTGGGCGTTCCGGGCCTGGTGGAGGCCTACCGGGCCGGCAACGTCGCGCTCGCGAACGCGCCCGGTAACGGCGTGGCCGACGACAAGGTGGTGTACGCCTACGTTCCGGATATGATCCGCTACTACGAGGGCGAAGACCCGATTCTGCCGAACGTTCCAACGTTTCTGTGCTGGCGCGATCAGGATCGCCAGCATGTCCTTCAAAACCTGGACAAGCTGGTGGTAAAATCCGCGAACGAAGCTGGCGGGTACGGGATGCTGGTGGGTCCGCACTCCACCGCCGGCGAGCGCGAGGAATTCGCCGGACGCATCCAGGCGCGCCCGCGGGACTACATCGCGCAGCCGACGCTCGCGCTCTCGCGCGTGCCAACGCTGGTGGAAGACCACCTCGAAGGGCGGCACGTGGACCTGCGCCCCTACATTCTGTATGGGCAGGAAATCCAGGTTCTGCCGGGCGGCCTCACCCGCGTCGCGTTGCGCAAGGGGTCGCTGGTGGTGAACTCCTCGCAGGGCGGCGGCAGCAAGGACACCTGGGTGCTGGCGGACGACGGCCCGCACGACGCTTCCTTTGGATCGCAGTCTCAAATGCAGTCCGGCAGGCCAGCGGGAGCGCGGTAATGACAGGCGACGCTCCCTTGCTGAGCCGGGTGGCGGATTCCGTCTACTGGATGGCGCGCTATATCGAGCGGGCCGAAAACGTCGCGCGCTTCATCGGCGTTAATCTGAACCTGCAGTTCGATCTGCAGCTGGATGCGGAACGTCAATGGCAGCCGCTGATCGATACCAGCGGCGACACGGAGGTCTTCAAGGAGCGCTATAGAACCGCGAACCAGAACAACGTCATCGAGTTCTTGACCTACGACGCCGAAAATCCCAATTCCATTTTCTCCTGCCTGCGCACGGCCCGCGAAGACGCTCGTTCGGTGCGGGAGACGATTTCCTCGGAAATGTGGGAGCAGATCAACGGCATGTACCTGCGCATTCAGGCAAATAACCAGATGCCCGAACGCGAATCGCTGCCGGAAGTATTCCGGTCGATACGCCTGGGGAGCCACCTGTTCCAGGGCATCACGGACGCGACCATGACGCACAGCGAAGCCTGGCACTTCGCGCGGCTGGGGCGGAAGCTGGAGCGTGCCGATAAGACCTCGCGCATCCTGGATGTAAAATACTTCATGCTGCTGCCTTCGCTGAAGGATGTGGGAACTCCCTACGACGACATTCATTGGTCGGCGGTTCTAAAATCGGTGAGCGGGTTTGAAATGTACCGCAAGAAGTTCGGGCGCCTGCATCCCCGCGACATCGTCGATTTCCTGGTGCTGGACCGCGAGTTCCCGCGCTCCCTTCACTATTGCATCCGGAACGCCGACGAATCCCTGCACGCCATCACGGGCACGCCCATGGGAGCGTTCCAGTGGCCGTCGGAACGGCTGACCGGCCTGCTGCGCGCCGAGCTCGATTTCACGTCCGTCGAGCAGATGCTGCGGGACGGCCTGCACGGACACCTGGATGTTTTGCAGGCGAAAATGAACGCCATCGACGCGGGCCTGAGCGAGGATTTCTTCGCCCGGGCTCCCGAAGAAATAGCGTCGGCGACGGCCAAGAGCAGCGTCTGATGTCCATTCGCGTCGCGCTGTATCACAAGACCGTCTACCACTACGACCGCCTGGTTACGCTCTCGCCGCAGACGGTGCGGCTGCGCCCGGCGCCGCACAGCCGCACGCCGGTGTCGAGCTACTCGCTGCGGATTGAACCACGCGATCATTTCATCAACTGGCAGCAGGACCCGCATGGCAATTTCCTCGCGCGCCTGGTGTTCCCGAACCGGACGCGGGATTTCTCGCTCGAAGTGGATCTTGTCACGGAGATGACCGTCATCAATCCATTCGATTTTTTCTTAGAGCCTTACGCGGAGAGCTTCCCGTTCGTGTACGAGGATTGGCAGGCCAAGGAACTGGCTCCCTACCTGGAAGCCGCGCCGGCTGGACCGAAACTCGCGGCGTTCGTGGATGCAGTCAACCTGGAAAAGGTGCGCACGATCGATTTTCTGGTCGCCCTGAACCGGCGCGTGCACGGCAGCGCCCGCTATCTGATTCGCATGGAGCCCGGGGTGCAGACGCCCGAGGAAACCCTCGGCAACTCGAGCGGCTCGTGCCGCGATTCGGCGTGGCTGATGGTACAGATCCTACGAAATCTCGGTCTCGCGGCGCGTTTCGTTTCCGGGTACCTGATCCAGCTGAAGCCGGATGTGAAACCTCTGGAGGGTCCCGAAGGTCCTGGGCAGGATTTCACGGACCTGCACGCGTGGGCGGAGGTGTATCTGCCGGGTGCGGGCTGGGTGGGGCTCGATCCGACGTCCGGATTGTTCGCGGGAGAAGGACACATCCCGCTCGCGGCGACACCCGAGCCGCATTCGGCCGCCCCCGTTTCCGGCAACGTCGGCGAGTGTGAGGTGGAATTCCACCACGAGATGCGCATCACGCGCATTCACGAGGATCCGCGCGTCACCAAGCCCTACACCGACGATCAATGGCGCGCCATTTGCGAGGCGGGCGGACACGTTGACCAAGAGCTCGCGGCAGGCGACGTGCGGCTGACCATGGGAGGTGAGCCGACGTTTGTATCGATCGACGACATGGACAGCGAGGAATGGAACACGGCGGCCGTCGGACCGAACAAGAAGCATCTCGCCGGAGAATTGCTGATCCGGCTGCGCGAGGAGTTCGCGCCGGGCGGCCTGCTGCATTTCGGAATGGGAAAGTGGTATCCCGGCGAATCGCTGCCGCGCTGGGCGTACACCTGCTATTGGCGCACCGATGGGGTGCCGCTGTGGCACGACGACCGCTGGATCGCGGATCCGGATCGCGATTACGGCTTCGGCGTGGAGCAGGCCTGGCAATTCTCCGAAGAGATCGCGCGCCGGCTGAAAATCGGACCGGATTTTCTGGTGGCGGCGTACGAAGATCCGCTCGCCTACCTGCATAAGGAACGCCAGCTCCCTATCAACGTCGATCCCAAGGACAACAAGCTGGACGATCCCGAGGAACGCGAGCGGATCCGTAAACTATTCGAGCGCGGCCTCAGCCGGCCCAGCGGTTTCGTTCTTCCCATGAAGCGCGGCGAAGGGAAAAACGGCCCAGAATGGCAGAGCGGGTTATGGATGCTGCGCGCGCCGCACCTGTTTCTGTCACCCGGAGATTCGCCCATCGGATTGCGGCTGCCGCTGCAATCGCTTCCCTGGGAGCCCGCCGAGCAGATCGAGCAGGTACACTCGATCGATCCCATGGCGCCGGTCGAGAGGCTGCCGGTGCCGCAGAGGACGCTGCAATCCGAGCCGTTGCCACGCGCGATCAAGCGGCCGGAGAAAGGGTGGGAAGCTCCTCCCGGTTCGATTGCCGACCCGGGAACGGTGGTTCGCACGGCGCTCGCGATCGAGCCTCGGGAAGGCCGCCT
Source organism: Bryobacteraceae bacterium (assembly GCA_035934795.1). Lineage (GTDB taxonomy): Bacteria > Acidobacteriota > Terriglobia > Bryobacterales > Bryobacteraceae > Palsa-187. The sequence continues at coordinate 7,176 of DASYXM010000020.1, forward strand.
GTGCGTGTTCCTGCCGCCGGTGCGCTCCGCCGAAGAATACGTGGAGCTGGTCACGGCGATCGAAGACACCGCGGCGCGTTTGGAAATGCCGGTGGTGATCGAAGGCTACGCGCCTCCCCATGACGCGCGCCTGCGGCACATCAAAGTCACGCCCGATCCGGGCGTCATCGAGGTCAACGTCCATCCGTCCGCCAATTGGGCGGAGCTGGTGGAAAACACCACGGTGCTGTACGAGAATGCGCGTCTTAGCCGCCTGGGCACGGAAAAATTCATGCTGGACGGCCGCCACACCGGCACCGGCGGGGGGAATCACCTGGTCCTCGGCGGACCAGCCCCCGGGGACAGTCCATTCTTGCGGCGTCCGGATCTGCTCAAGAGCCTGATCGGGTATTGGCTGAATCATCCGTCGCTGTCGTACTTGTTTTCGAGCGTGTTTATCGGCCCCACCAGTCAAGCCCCTCGTGTGGATGAAGCGCGCGCCGACGCGGTGTACGAGCTCGAAATCGCATTCAGCTTGATCCAGGGCGCGACGTGCGACTGCCCGCCGTGGCTGGTCGACCGGATCTTTCGCAATCTGCTGGTAGACGTCACCGGCAATACGCATCGCGCCGAATTCTGCATCGACAAGCTGTATTCGCCGGACAGCTCCACCGGACGGCTGGGCCTGCTGGAATTGCGGGCGTTCGAGATGCCGCCGCACGCGCGCATGAGCCTGGCGCAGCAGTTGCTGGTGCGCGCGTTGATCGCGTGGTTCTGGCGCGAGCCGTTCGAGGAGCTACCCATCCGCTGGGGCACGCGCCTGCACGACATGTTCCTGCTGCCGCATTTCGTGGAGCGCGATTTCGGGCGCGTGATCGGCGAGTTGCAGCGCGCGGGCTACCCGCTCGAAGCGTCCTGGTTCGCTCCGCACGTGGAATTCCGGTTCCCGGTTTACGGGCGCGTGTGCTACGAAGGCGTCGAAGTGGAGCTGCGGCAGGCGATCGAGCCGTGGTACGTGCTGGGGGAAGAGCCCGGCGGCGGCGGCACGGTGCGCTACGTCGATTCCTCGGTGGAGCGATTGCAGGTATTCGTGAAAGGATTGATCCCGGAGCGATACGTCGTGACCTGTAACGGACGCAGAGTTCCCCTGCGGCCGACCGGCGTCCATGGCGAGTATGTCGGCAGCGTGCGCTACCGGGCCTGGCAGCCGCCGCGCTGCCTGCATCCGACCATTCCCGTGCACGTGCCGCTGATCTTCGATCTGATCGACCTGGCGGCGGGCCGCTCCATCGGAGGGTGCGCCTATCACGTGGCGCATCCGGGCGGACGAAGCTACGAAACCTTTCCGGTAAACTCGAATGAAGCGGAGGCGCGGCGCAGGGCGCGGTTTCTTCCTTTCGGGCACACGCCGGGTCCCCTGCAGGTTCCGGCCATAGAGGAGAATCCGGAGTTCCCGTTGACCTTGGATCTTCGCCGGCCGGCGCCCTCGCGAACATTCCGCAAGGCGGCCGGCGTTTTGAGCATCGAGTGAAAGACGCAACGACAGCTTCGCTCAAGTCGCGCACGGGGCTGTGGCGCTACGTTCCCGAACCAGGCCATTGGGACGAGGTGCTGACACCGGCGGGCTTCCCGCGCCGTCACTGGCGCGCGCTGCTGGTGGCGCTGGGACGCATGGGGCCGGAGCAGTTGAGCCGCCGCTGGCGCGCCGGCCAGCAGTTGATTCAAGCGAACGGGATCACCTACAACGTATATGGCGATCCGCAAGGCAAGGAACGCCCGTGGAAACTGGACCTGATTCCGCTGGTGATCGACGCGGCCGAATGGGAGCGCCTGGAACGGGCCATCATCCAGCGGGCGACGCTGCTGAACGCGATGCTGGCGGATCTGTACGGCCCGCAGAACCTGATTCATCAGCGTCATCTTCCGGCTGCGACGCTGTTCGCGAATCCGCACTTCCTGCGGCCCTGCTGCGGCATCGTCCCCGCGGGCGGCGTGCACTTGCATTTGTACGCCGCCGATCTGGCGCGGTCGCCGAGCGGGCAGTGGTGGGCCATTGCGGATCGCACGCAGGCGCCTTCGGGCATCGGCTACGCGCTCGAAAACCGTCTGGTGAGCGCGCAAACCTTGCCCTCCGTGTTCAACCAATGCCGCGTGCGGCAACTGCAACCTTTCTTCGAAGCGGCGCGCGCCGCGCTGCTGGCGCTCGCGCCAAACCTCCGGGCGAATCCCCGCGCGGTGCTGCTGACGCCGGGACCTCACAACGAAACGTACTTCGAACATTCGTTCCTGGCGCGCCAGTGGGGATTTCCGCTGGTGGAGGGCGCCGATCTCACGGTGCGCGACAATCGCGTGTTCCTGAAAACGCTCGCGGGCCTCGAACCGGTGGATCTTGTGTTGCGCCGCATGGACGATAGCTTCTGCGATCCGCTGGAGCTGCGGGGCGATTCCCTGCTCGGCGTGCCCGGCTTGGTGCAGGCGTTGCGCAGCGGCAACGTCGCCGTCGCGAACGCGCTCGGTTCGGGGATTCTGGAAACCGCGCTGCAGATGGCTTTTCTTCCGGGCCTGTGCCGCCAGTTGCTGGGCGAGGACTTGCGCATGCCGTCGGTGGCGACGTGGTGGTGCGGCGACGAAGAGCCCCGGCGCTACGTGCTGGAGCATCTGGAAGAACTGGTGATCAAGCCGACCTTCCCACGCTACGGCCAGAATGCCGAGTTCCCGGCCACCATGAGCGAGGCGGCGCGGCGCGAGTTGGCGCACAGGATCGAAGCGCGCCCGGAGCAATTCGTGGCGCAGGAGCAGGTGGATCTTTCCACCGCGCCGGTGCGCGCGGATCAGGTGATCGCCGCGCGCCACATTGTACTGCGCGTTTTCGCGGTGTGGAATGGATCGTCCTACATGGTGCTGCCGGGCGGATTGACGCGCGTTTCGCAGGAAGACCGGTCGCTGGTGGTTTCCATGCAGTTGGGCGGCGGCAGCAAGGATACATGGGTGCTGAGCGCAGCGGAGACGGATACGCCCGCCGTCCGGCGCACGGCCGAAACCGCGGTGACCACGCCGCGCAGCTCCGCTGAGCTCCCCAGCCGCGTGGCGGACAACCTGTTCTGGTTGGGCCGCTATGCGGAGCGAGTGGAATCTGGCGTGCGGCTGGTGCGGGCGCTGCTGCCGGGCCTTTCCGGCGAGGCCGATTTCGGACGCAGCGCCACGCTCGAAACCGTGCTTCATCTGCTGGGCGGCCTGAACTATCTGCCTCCCGAATTTTCGGCGGGATCCATCGCGTCGCAACGCTGGAACCTGCAGCGCCTGCTCGGAACGATGGTCTTCGATCCGACGCGCACGTCCGGCATCGGCTGGAATCTCAATCAAATTCGCCGCGTGAGCTGGCCGCTGAAGGAACGGCTGTCCCAAGATACGTGGCGCGTGCTGCAGCAGCTCGAAATGGATTTTTCCAGCACGCCTCCGGCTTCGACCGAACAGCGATTCGTCGCCGCCATGAGCCTGCTGGACCGCGCGATCGTCACGCTATCCGCGTTCGCCGGATTGCTGATGGAAAACACCACCCGCGGGTATGGATGGCGCTTCCTGGAAGTGGGGCGCCGCCTGGAGCGGGCACTGCAGATGACGGAATTGCTGCGCGTCGGTGCCGTGCAAGCGCCGTTCGAGATCGAGCCGTACCTGGAAACGCTGCTGCAGATCGCCGACAGCTCCATCACGTATCGCACGCGCTATCTCACGGCGCTGCGAATCGAATTCGTGCTGGCGCTGCTGCTGGCCGACGAATCGAACCCCCGCTCGGTGGCTTTTCAGTTCGCGACCCTGCTCGATCACGCCGGGAATTTACAGCAGCGCGATCCCAGCGCAAGCGATTCCATCGAGCACGCGACCATGGCGAGAATGCTCGCGGAGATCCGCAACGCCGACATGGACGACCTGGCGACGCGCGACGCCGAAGGGGACCTGGGGGCGCTGGAGGATTTACTCAAGCAGATGAGGACCGGTCTGTTCGATATCTCCGATGCGCTGACGGCGCGCTACTTCAGCCATTTGACGCCGTCGAGGCTGACGTCTTTCTGAAGGAATCGCCTTGCGTTACCTTACGTCGCACACTACTCGCTATCTGTACCAAGAGCCCGTTTCGCAGTGTCTCAGCGAAGCCCGGCTGATTCCACGCAGCATGCCGGGCCAGCGCGTGCTGGCGTCGCGCATTCACGTGGAGCCGGAGCCGGCCGTCATCGACAATCGCAAGGATTATTTCGGAAACGACGTCAGCTCGTTCGCGATCTTCCGGAATCATGATCGCTTCATCACCACAGCGACCGGAGTGGTGGAAGTAGAAGCGTCCCTCTTATCGTCGCCGGCGCTCGCCTGGGAGCGGGTTCGCGATCTGGTTGCGGCGCACGCGAGCGACGAATCCCTGGCGGCGTACGAATTCGTATTCGATTCGCCGTACGCCGCGGCGGCTCGCGAGCTGGCGGACTTCGCGCGCTCCACCTTCACTCCGGGACGCCCCTACGCGGAGGCCGCCCGGGAATTGTCCCATCGGATCCACGATGAGTTCACGTATTTGCCGACGTCGAGCTCCATCAATATGCCGCTGCTCGAGGTGTTCCACAATCGCTGCGGCGTGTGCCAGGACTTTGCGCACATCATGATCGGCGCGCTGCGTTCCTTGTGCCTGCCCGCGCGTTACGTGAGCGGTTACCTGCGCAGCGGCGCGCAATATCAGGGCGCCGAAGCGTCGCACGCGTGGGTCTCCGTGTTCGTCCCAGAAACCGGGTGGCTGAGCTTCGATCCCACCAACGACGTCGTGCCTTCCGACGGGCACGTGACGCTGGCCTGGGGCCGGGATTACGGCGACGTGACGCCCGTCAAAGGCATTGCGCTCGGCGGCGGCCATCAGACCGTGGAAGTGGAAGTGCGCGTCGTCCCCGCCGAGCGGCCGTCCGGATGCTTCGGGGCGCAGTGAGGATATTGCCGGATGACGAAGCCCAAGCAGATCGAGACGGAAGTGTCCTCCAGGCCACTATGGTCCACGCCCAGTCAGCAAGAACGCCTTGCCGAGCTGACCGCCGATACCGAAGATAGCCGCAAAGAACTTCCTCTCAAGAGAGATATACGTTCCCTCGGAATTCTGCTCGGCAGAGTGCTTGTCGAGCAGTCTGGTCCGGCACTCTTCGAATCCGTGGAAGCGTTGCGCAAGAAACTCATTGAATATCGCGAGAGTGGTGGCACGGTGATCGAGGACGCCAAAGCCATTGTTGCCTCGCTCGATACCGAAGCGGCCAATCGTGTCACCAAGGCGTTCTCCATTTACTTTGAGCTCAGCAATCTTGCGGAAACCAATCATCGCAAGCGTCGGCGGCGGGCGGCTCAGTTGCAGGCCGATCACGAACCTCTCGCTGGCACGTTTCACGGAACGCTGCTGCGGCTCAAAGCCCGGGGCATTCCTGCTGCAGCGGCGCTTGAGGCCCTCGGCCACATCTCCGTGGAGCCTGTGTTTACGGCACATCCCACGGAATTCGCGCGCAGGTCGGTTCTCGCCAAGCGGGTACTAATTGCTGAGCAATTGGAGGTCCTCGATCAGGTGCCGCTGTCTGACGCGACCGCTGCTCGCTGCCAGGAAGCCATCCTCGCCGAAGTGACCAACCTTTGGCAGACCGACGACATTCGCAACAAGCGTCCGACAGTGTCCGATGAGATCCGCTTCGGATTGGAATATTACCCACTCTCCCTTTTTGACACGCTGCCCAAGGTGTATGAGGAGATCGTGGAGTCCTTTCGCCGCGTGTACGGAATCGAATTGATGCCGTCGGGCCTGCCGGTCTGTCTGCGATTTGGCTCCTGGATCGGCGGCGACCGCGATGGCAATCCGTTTGCCACTGCCGACCGCACGCGCGAGGCTCTCGCTCTTGCACACCAAACCGCGCTGGATCTTTATCTCGCAGCCGTCCGCATACTAGTTCGCCGCTTGCGAGTGTCGGTTAACCAAATTCCCGCGTCGGCCAGTCTCAAAGGGCGTCTCGATGCCTACGAGCGTTTCATCACGGAAACGGCAGCCGAACTTCAGCGAACGTCTAGCACGGAATGGTATCGGCGCCTTCTTCTGCTCATGTCCGTCCGCTTGCAGTCCGCGCGCGACCGGATGGGAACGCCCGCCGCGTACCAGTCCGCTGCCGAGTTCGAGGACGATCTGGAACTAATTCGCGAGAGCCTCATGCAGAACGGCGGCGCCAGATTGGCGCAGACGCTCGTCGAGCCGCTCTTACTGAAGTTGCGGCATTTCGGCTTCAGATTGCATACACTCGATGTCCGCCAGCATCGGAACGAGCATACCAGCGTATTAGCTGAAATCCGGGAGAAGAGCTCGGGGAGCACAGAGGCGCTCGCTCGCGGCTTGACGGATGCGTCGCATGAATTGCTGGATACGATGCGCGCCATCGCGGAACAGAAGGCACTGCGCGGTGGCAACGTGATTCGTGCTCACATCATCAGCGGGACGGAAACCGAAGAGGACATTCTCGACGTCGTCCGCATCGCCACTCTGGCGGGAATCCGCGTCGCAGGGTCTGGCGAAGATCCCGGCCTGATGCCGGTCCCTCTGTTTGAGTCCATCGATGCGCTCAGGCGCGCTCCTCAGATCATGCGTAAGGTCTGGTCGCATCCGCAATATGCGCAACTCGTCAAGTCGTGGAACGGATGGCAAGAGATCATGCTTGGTTATTCGGACTCCAACAAAGATGCGGGCATGCTCACCAGCACGTGGGAGTTGTATAAAGCACATCACGCTTTGCACGAAGCCGCCCGCGAATACGGTCTGAAGTTGCGCTTGTTCCACGGGCGCGGCGGAACCGTGGGCCGTGGTGGTGGCCCCACGCATAGAGCCATCCTGGCGCAGCCCCCGGGCGATTTCTCCGGCAGCATCCGCATCACAGAGCAAGGCGAGGTGCTCAACTGGAAATATTCCGACCCGGTGCTCGCCGAGTGGAACCTCGAGGTGATGATCGCGGCAAGCCTGGAGGCATACCTACGCCCCCATTCCGACTCGCCTCCAGCAGAAGGCGTCATGCTTCAGTGCATGGAGATCATGTCCGCGGACGCCTTTGCACTCTATCGGCGCAGCATCTCCGAAGATCCTGATGTGCTGCGGTATTTTGAAGAAGGCACGCCCGTCAACGAGCTAGAACACGCCCACATCGGATCGCGCCCCAGCCGCCGCAGTGGCGGCAGCCACAGGGTGGAAGACCTGAGGGCAATCCCTTGGGTTTTTGGCTGGATGCAAAGCCGTCATGCAGTTCCGGCGTGGTTCGGCGTTGGCGATGCCATCGAGCGCTTCATGAATCGAGGCAAGACAGAATTCGAGCTTCTGCAGCGAATGCTGAGGGAATTTCCTCTGTTTGCAGATCTGGTCAGCAACGTGGAGCTGGCGATGGCCAAGGCAGACATGTCCATTGCCAAGCTGTATTCGTCGCTCGTGAGTGATCAGCAGATCCGCACGCGCGTGTATGGCATGATGCTCGAAGAATTCGAGCGCACCAAACGTGCCATTTTTTTGCTTAAAGGTACGTCGACGCTCCTGGAGCGCAGCCCCGTTCTGGCGCGCTCCATTCAGCTCCGTAACCCGTACGTGGACCCGCTCAGCTTGATCCAGGTCGAACTGCTACGCCGGAAGCGGAGCGGAGACATCGACGACAAAATCGACCGCGCCCTTGCCTCAACCATGAACGGCATCGCAGCCGGACTGCACAATACGGGATAAAATCGTTGGCCGGATAACTCCCGTTTGGTCGGCCATCCTTCCATTACTTTTCTCGATCGCCCTCGCCGGAAGAGCCAATGGGACCCCTTCGCTTGATCTGCTTTACCTCGACCGCTCGACGGCGAAGCCGGCGGACCATCTCAATCAGTAATTCTTGGGGGCATCGAGCGCCGGCTTCCGGTCCATTATGCAACTTATCAATAGCTTCCCCGTCCGCTTTCGGATGCCATGGCGTCCTCACCTGTCAATATTCGCGCTTCTATATCGCGTCATCAAATGAGTCCATTTGGGGAGGAAATTTACTTCGGAATCGCCATTATGTAATCGGTGATCAGCTTCAGTTGGTCGGGCTCGAACTGGGATCTGGGCATGATCGAGCCGGATGAATACTTCGGCGGATTCGCAAAATGCCCCTCAATCCAGGCGCGGTCGCGGCGTTCGCCCACACCATTGAGCGGCGGACCGAGGTCGTTGCCCGCGTCGTTTAGTCTGTGGCAACTGGCGCAAGCGTGGGCTTGGTAGACCAGGGCGCCCTCTACCGCGCTCTGGGGAGCGTTCCGCCAGGCGTCCACCGCTTTGTCGCTGCGCTTGGTGACGAGGGTCACCAGCGCTTGCACCTGTGCGTCGGTCAGCGCCCCTGGAGCCTTCGCGTTCGATTTCATGTGCTCCTCCAGCCAACTGGCCGGCCGCGACGATGGCGCCGCCGTCAAATCCGGCCCCACTCCGGATTTCCCGAGCTCATGGCAACTGCCACATTGCGCGCGGCGGAAGAAGCCGATTGAGGCCATGTTTCCCGCGGAAATTTCCTGCCAGGGTTCTACCATCGACATATCCATCTCGCGCGTCTCCGGAGTGGTGGCCACCGTGCGCGCCGTCAGCCCGCCCCAGAAAATCGCCGCCAGCAGCACCAGTCCGATCGCACCCGTGCGCTGCCGCACTAATCTCATTACGCCTCGGTCGATGAATGGCACCAGTAGCAGCCCGACAACTGCCAGCGTCGGAAGGATCACCGCGCCGACCACTTCGAGCGGCCCTTCAAACCATTTCAGAAATTGGAACAGAAACAGGAAGTACCACTCCGGCCTCGGAACGTAGCTTAGATCCGTCGGATCGGCCACGCGTCCCAGAGGGACTCGGGCCAGAATCGACATGCCCATCAACAACGCAAACCACACGAAGATGGCCACGGTGTCTTTGGCGACCTGCTCCGGATAGAATTTCTTCCGAGGGTGATTTTCGTCCTCCGGCGTGGGCGTCACGCCGTGCCGTCGAACCAGGTAGATGTGCAAGGCGATCAGCAACGCCGTGAGCGGCGGCAGAAGCTGCACGTGGGCCACATAGAATCGCGTGAAGGTGACGGCGCCAATCGAGGTTCCATCGCTGCCCAGCAGGCGGACCAGCAATGGACCCACGCCCGGTACCAGCGCCGCGATCTCCGTAGTCACCACGGTGCCCCAATAGGCTCGGTTGTCCCACGGCAGCAAATACCCGCTCAACCCGTAGGCCAAGGTCAGCAACAGAAGAGCCACACCCGCGATCCAAGTGGCCTCGCGCGGTTTCTTGTAGGCGCCCCAAACAAACGTCTGGATCATGTGCACCACCACAACGATGATCATCAGGCTCGCGCCCCAATGGTGCATGGCTCGCATCAGGCGGCCCGCCGTCACCTGCCTCAGGAGGTAGCGCAGACTGTCGTAGGCTTCGCCCGGCGTGGGCGCATAGTTCAGCGCCAGGAGGATCCCGGTCGACGCCTGCACGAGAAACGCGAACAAAGCCACGCTCCCAAACACCTGATGCCAGCCGGAAGAATGGGGAATATCTTCGTAAAGAAAGCGTTTAACGGCGCCTTCGACGCCCGTGCGGTCTTCGAGCCAATCCAGCAAGCGGCGAAACATGCGGGACTAGGCCTTCCGAATCTCCGATCCGATCAGCAGTTTGCCGTTCTCCACTCGCACTGAGTAGCGGTCCAGCGGCCGCGCTGCGGGTCCCCCTAATACTTTGCCGTCAATCGAAAACCGGGACTCGTGGCAGGGGCAAACGAACTGGTCGCGCGTTGCCTCCCAGTGATACGCGCAACCAAAGTGCGTGCACTGCGGCGAATACGCGACCACATTCTCTTCGTCGGTACGAACCACCCAGGCGATGACCTTCTCCTGGAACATGCGCCAGGCATCTACTCGCGTGCGCTCGAAGGTCACTTTCTTGGGCTTGCCCACTTCTAGTTGCGTCAGATTGGCTGCCTCCACAAAGTTGCTTGTCTTGTCGGCCTTGTGGCCCACGAATAAATACGCAACCGACGGTAGAGCTAACCCAACGCTAATGGCGGATCCCAAACCTGACACGAGGGCAGAATAAAATGATCTGCGGTTTTGTGTCAGAGACGATTCGGGAACGGCCCTAGCGGTGACAACGATGCACTTCTTACTGTTCTCCATAGATTCTAACGGTGCACCTCATTGGTCGACTCATCAACAACAGGCCCGGCACAGCGCTTTGGCGTCGTCCGTGGGTTGCAGCGCGGCCTGCTAACGCTCCGCCCGCTTCCAAGGTCTAAGCCCGATGCGCGAGTTCCTCTGCGCAGCCAGGATGTCCACAGTTGCAAGATAGTTCCAACGTATTGCGGGCATCGTGGCAATACTGGCTGCAATACTTATTGCCATCGGTCACACTGCAATTGCAGGCTGGATGCTCGCACTTTTTTGCCTCTACCGATTTCGGAACCTGTTCCATAGGTAAGACCTCGCCAATTCTCCTCTTACCAGCCAACCTGAGCGGAAGCGATGAACGGCCCTCCGCCTTTCCACTTTCAAGGCATTTTACCGGGCTGGAACTTCGAGTTTGTCCGTGAGGCGCTCAAGCCTCTGTTTGGTCCTTCCGTAGTCCACGAAGTCTCCGATCATTGTTGCGAGGTCCGCGGAGTAATCGGCGTTGGCTTCGAGGTAATCCTTATATTCCGGCGTGGTCAGGCGATTCGGCTCTTTATTGAGATGCTCGATGATCGCCGAGGTATAGCCTTCCAACTCATTCAAGAACGGCGTGATGCGGTCAACGGCCGCCTTTTGCCACGGCGAAGCAGCGGCTCTTGCATCCTTCAACTTCGTCTCCTGGCGCCCAAGGGCGTTGACGTGCTCCTTGACTAGATCAATCGCCTTGGCGTGACTTTGCCAGCTGACGGTCATGTACGTGAAACTCGCCATGGTCGCAGCACCTTCTTTCAACTGAAATGCCATTGTCTTGGTGTCGGAAAGAAGCTTCGATACCTGTTCGGAATCGGGAACGTCGGCTGCCTTGGCCGCCTTCATGGTTGGCGAGCTCACGAGGAATCCCGCCAGCAGAAGCCCAAGACTCCCTAGCGAAGCTATTGGTTTGCATTTGCTCATGACATCCTTCCTTTCTTACGGCTCCGACTTTTTTCTTAGTCAGCATTTGAGGTTCCAAGGCCAGAGCGATGTAAGGCGCTGATTCTAACACCCTTGTGCATCAGGTTAGGGAAGTCCGATCCGGGGATGGGTGATATGCCTCACTGCGCTGTATCGGCCGGGGTGCTGTCATACCCGTTTGGTAAAAATATTCATGCGGCGCGTTCGTAGTATTTGAGCAGCCCGCCGAGTCGATGGCGACATTCAACGAAGCGGCGCTGCTGGTTTCGCTTTTCGCCCACCTCCGGAAACAGCAGATGGTTGCATTTCCCTTGATGGTTTCTTTCGGTGTGATAGTGTCGACTGTATTCGGTCAAGGCTCGCGCCAGCGACTCCTCGCCGAACAGGATCACCTTTGACAGGCACTCCTGCTTGACCGAACGAACCCATCGTTCAGCGAAAGCATTCAGGTTCGGGCTTTTGGCCGGTAGCGGAACGGTCTTCACTCCGTTCACTGCCAGCACCGCGTATGGTAAACAAACTCCAACCATCCGCAGCGCAGTAGGATAGACGGTCAGCATGAGAAACAGCAGATGGGTGCGACTTCTAGCCTACGTCACTGGTTCTGTGAACCAGGAGCTTCTGTTGCGGAACGAATACTGGGCCGCTGAGAAT
>DASYXM010000039.1:0-1805 GCA_035934795.1 Bryobacteraceae bacterium
GCCGCTGCCCGAACGCGGGATCCTGGTCACCGGTTCCGGAATGCCGCCCGTAGCGGAAATGCGGTAGAGCTGGCCAACAATGTCAGGCGCAAAAATGATCACGCCGTCGCGATTCCACGTTCCTCCTCTTCCTGCACGCGCATCGCAGAGCACTTGAACCGCGCTGGTAGAAATGTCCAGGGTTTTCATTTTTCCTTCGGCGAAGAACCCCACGTGGCGGCTGTCGGGCGACCAGAACGGATCCGCGGCGTCCTCTGTACCGTTGAGTTGCTGCGCGTTAGGTGCGGAAAAACTGCGCAAAAATAATGTGTTCTTGCCGTTCGCATCAGTCGCCACGAACGCGAGGTGACTTCCATCGGGAGATACTGTGAAATCGTAGGGATTGAATGACAATCCAGATGGCGGCTCAAGCGAGGACTCAGTCCTCTGCGTCGTTTGTAGTGCGCGGAGGAAATATCCCGTTGCGAACACGATTGCCGCGAGCAAGCACAAAGCCGCGACGCCCCACGCAAGCCGTTCTCGATACTTGCGATGGGCCACCACAGCCGCGGGTGCGCCGGCCTGCGAGCCTCCTTCGCGAATCCAATCAAGTTGCAGTTTCACGTCGTGCGCCGACTGGATGCGCTCATCCGGATCCTTCGCCAGGCACAGCTTCACCACGCGATCCATCGCCGGCGGCGACATCGGCTGCAAACTCGAAATCGGCGGCGGCTCGCGCTCCAGAATCGCCGCAATCACGCTCGTCTGCGATTTCCCCTCGAACGCTCGTCTTCCCGTCGCCATCTCGTACAGCACCGCGCCCAGCGCGAAGATATCCGAGCGTTCGTCCGCTTCCTTGCCTTCCAGCTGCTCCGGCGACATGTATTGAAACGTCCCGACAATCGTTCCCTCTGCCGTCACCGGCTTCGCTGCTTCCATCGCCTTCGACGAAGTCGGCATCGCGGTCATACTCGCCACAGGAGCGACTTCCAGCGGCTTCGCCAGTCCAAAATCCAGCAGCTTTGTTCCCGTCTTCGTCAGCATGATGTTCCCGGGCTTCAAATCCCGGTGCACCACGCCCTGCCGGTGCGCCTTCTCCAGCCCCTCGCAAATCTCGATTCCAATCTTCAGCACCTGCTCCGGCGCGAGCGCTCCTCTCGCCAGACGGTCCGCCAGCGTCTCGCCCTCGAGATACTCCATGACCAGAAAATCTGTGCCATCCTGATGCCCCACGTCGTAGAGCGTGCAAATGTTGGGATGCTGCAGAGAAGAAATCGCGCGCGCCTCGCGCTCAAACCGCTGCTTCACGTTGGATTTTGCGACGAGATGCTGCGGCAGAATCTTGATGGCGACATCGCGCCCGAGCCGCGTGTCCCTCGCGCGATAGACTTCTCCCATCCCGCCCGCGCCAATCGCGCCGACAATCTCATACGGCCCCAGTTTTGTGCCGGAAACGAGCGGCATTGTGCGCCAGATTATAGGCTAGAATCCCCCTCCCCGACAGCACGCCGGCGCGATCCGGTTCTTGCTTCTAGCCGGATTCTTCGGCATCTTGTCCTTAGGAGGCTTTCATGCAGACCGCGACTGTGAAATGGGTGGGCGAACAGCAATTCCTGGCGACGCTTCCTTCCGGCCACGCCGTGCCTATCGACGCCGACCGCCAGCACAACTCCGCACCCGGGCCGATGGAGATGATGCTCGCCGCGCTGGGCTCCTGCACGGGCACAGACGTCGTCCTCATCCTCGCCAAGAAGCGCCAGAAGCTTGAATCTCTCGAAATCGTCATCAATGGCGAGCGCGCCGCCGAACCTCCCACCGTGTGGACC
>DASYXM010000078.1:0-8484 GCA_035934795.1 Bryobacteraceae bacterium
CGGCTCGCACGTTTGCTCCACGCTTCTTTCAGACCCTCCGTCGCCGGAACGCCCTTGCGCTTCGCTATCACTTCACCTCCATCAGGTTGTGAAAAGGACTTTCACCTTCGAGCTGTCGAACATGCTCGGCACACAATAAAAGGGCCTCCCGAAGGAGGCCCCGTGCGTTTCGTGCTTAAAATCGTTTACACCAGATTGGGGATCTTGATGATCTTCTTCTGGATGGCGTACTGCACCAATTGCGCCTTGTTGTGAATGTCGAGCTTGCGCATCAAATTGAACTTATGCGCCTCGACGGTTTTCACGCTGAGGTTTAAATCGCAGGCGATTTCCTTCACCGAATTGCCTTCCGCCAGCATCTTCAGCACTTCGCGCTCGCGCGTGGTCAGCGTGGCGAAACGCGGCAGGCGATTCGCCGACTTGATCCGGCTGCGGAAATCGTCCACCAGCTGCGAGAGCATGCGCGGGCTGAGGTAACTGCCGCCGCGGCAGATGTCGCGGACCGCCGCGACCAGTTGCTGGCTGGGGCTGTCCTTAAGGACGTAGCCGCTCGCGCCCACTTCCATGCCCTCGACGAGATAATCCTCGTCGTCGTACATAGTCAAGAAGAGCACCTTGGTTTCGGGCCGGTTCTTCTTGATCTGGCGGGTGGCCTCGAAGCTGCTCAGGCCGGGCATGCCGATGTCCATCAGGACGACGTCGGGGCGAGCTTCATTGGCTTTGTCGACGGCGTCGCCGCCGTTGGACGCCTCACCGACCACTTCCATGTCGGTCTCGGCGGAAATCAGGGTGCGAATGCCTTGGCGAAACAGCGTGTGATCGTCCGCCAGCATGATTCGTATCTTGGCCATAACGTCTCTTTGACCGACTTTCTTGTCCTTTGGTATTGACCTACCTACGCCCTAAACGAACGCCTTACTACTTAGCTATCGGCAGTTCGATGGAAATCTTTGTACCCCTTTTGGTTCCATCTGTACGGCTTTCCACCTGGAACTCGCCGCCCAGCAGGGCGACCCGTTCCCGCATACCCGACAGACCAAAGGATTCGCGCTTTTCGAGCGCCTCTTCGATCTTGAACCCCACGCCGTTATCTTCGACGGTGAGCTTCAGGAGTCCATCGGTGGAAGTCAAGGAAATGTTTACCTGGGTGGCTTGCGCGTGCTTGCCGATATTGTTAAAGCATTCCTGTACAAGGCGATATGTGATCACTTCGGTCTGCTGCGGGAGCCGGCGCGCCATCTTCGAAAGCTGCAATTTCACCCGGCAGGGATGCAGTCGCTGAAAGCGGTTGACCAACTGGCGCAGCGCCGCTCCCAGACCAAGCTGCTCCAAAACCGCGGGACTCAGCGCGGCGATCAGGCGGCGCATTTCTAGAATGGTATGTTCCGTTAAGTCCCTTGCTTCTGTTAGTTTAGATCGCCATTCGCTTTCCGATTCAGGGAGCGCCTGCTCGATCAGCTCGATCTGCAGGCGGATGCACAGCAAACTTTGACCGGCCTCGTCATGGAGCTCTCGACTGATGCGGCGTCGCTCCATTTCCTCGACGTGCAGCATGTGCTCGGCCAGCCGCCGAACCTGTTCCTCGCGCCGGGCTAAGTCCTCCATCAGGCGAGCTTTTTCAGCCGCCATCAGGCAGCGTTCGGCGGCGGCCGCCAGCAGTTCCTGCTCGCGGGGGAGCCACTCGTAGGGGCGCGAAAACGCGAACTGCATCACTCCCGCCGTGCGTCCGGCCGCTGCCAGCGGAATGGACCAGCACGACGGATAATGCTTGTGCCAATGCTCGTCCAGCACCGCTCCGCTGAGGCGTCCGTCGCCGGCCATGTAACGGGGGTGCGAGAGTTTCTTGGTAAGCCCGGGGCGATTGACCACGGCCAGCTCAACCATCTTCGGCGAGCCGGCCTTGAGGACCCACGCGGAGGAATCCTCGCTGAGCATGTACAGGCGCCCCGCGTCGGCCCGGCAAACGTGGACCAATGCGTCCAGAAAGCGCCGCAGGAGCTCTTCCAGATTGCGCGATTCCAGCTCGATGCGAAACAGCTCGTAAAAGGATTGGGTTTCCGCCTCGCGAACCTGGTAATACGCGTTATTCAGAGTCAGGGTCACGCAGAAATGCAGTTGTTCGCGCACCCATTGAAAATTCGATTCGTCGTCCTCGGCGAGCGAGGCGAGCACCGGCGTCAGGATGCGGTCGTATTCCTGCAGCGCTTCGAGAATCGCGCTGGGCGGAAGATTCATTTTCGCCAGGCGCCGTCCGTTGTATTCCACCTGTTCGATGAACTGCAGGGGCGTCTTTCCGCCCGCCAGGATGCGTGCCGCCGCGCCCGGAGTGATCGCAGCAAGAGCCGTTCTTTGCTTGGGTTGAAACTCCAGTGCGCGCAAGCGGCTCATGAACCTGCGCTCGATCCGATCAGCCCACGGCTCCAGCAATACCGCCAGCCTCAGCAGGTGAACACGAAGCTGGTCGCTCAGTACGTCCGCCGCGTCGGCGAGTTCGGGCGAAACCTGGGCTACCTGCACGCAGGGAAAATCGGCAGCTTAAGGTGAAGCCTTTAGTACTGAATGGAAGCCGCGCAAGCCCGCCCCGGAAAGTTGGGTGGTTAAAAGAGTATAGAATGATCGGGTAACCGAACATGCCCATCTCTGCCGGAGATCGTCTCGGCCCTTACGAAATTCTTGCGCCCATCGGCGCGGGCGGGATGGGCGAAGTTTATCGCGCGCGCGACACGCGGCTGGGGCGCGAAGTCGCCGTCAAAATCTCCAAAGAAAGCTTCACGGAGCGCTTCGAGCGCGAAGCGCGCTCCATCGCGGCTCTGAACCACACCAACGTCTGCCACCTATACGACGTCGGACCTAACTACCTGGTGATGGAGTACGTCGAGGGGCAGACTCTCTCGGCTTTGATCAAAGGCCGGAGCAAGGCCGGGACGGTTGCTCTCGACGAGGCTCTGCCCATCGTCCAGCAGTTGATCGACGGCATCGAAGCGGCGCACGAGAAGAACATTATTCATCGCGACCTGAAGCCGGCCAATATCAAGATCACTCCCGAAGGCGTCGTCAAGATCCTCGATTTCGGATTGGCCAAACGTCGCGATTCCGAGCTTTCCTCCGATGGAGGAAGCTCGGAGAATTCGCCGACGGTAACGATCGGGGCGACTGAAGCCGGCGTGATCCTGGGCACGGCGTCCTACATGGCACCGGAGCAGGCCAAGGGCAAAACGGCGGACCGGCGCTGCGACATCTGGTCGTTCGGCGTGGTGGTGTACGAGCTGCTGACGGGCAGAAGGCCGTTCGATGGCGAGACGACAGTGGAGATTCTCGGCGCGGTACTGAACAAGGAGCCGGACTGGACTCCGGTGCCCGAGCGCATGCGGCGGCTTTTGCAGCGCTGCCTGCAGAAGGATCGCAAGCTCCGGCTAGGAACGATCGGCGATGCGAGATGGATGATCGAGGAATCCAGCGCGAGCGCCGCTGCTCCTGTTTCAGCTTCAGCAACCGCCGAACCGCGCCGGCAGGGGTGGATGCCGCTGGGCTGGGCGTTCGCTTGCATATTCGCCGCGGCCATGGCTGGACTCGCTGTATGGTTTTTGAAGCCCACACCGCCCAAGCCCGTGAGCCGTTTTGCGATGGCTCTGCCGCCCGGCCAAAGAGTGTTCCCACAGAGACCAGAGATCGCAATCTCGCCGGACGGTTCACGGCTGGTTTACTCGGCTGGCCCAGGCAACACAGCTACTCAGCTTTACTTGCGCGCGATGGACGGTTTGGAGGCACATGCAATTCCAGGGACCGAAGGCGCGTACGGCCCCTTCTTTTCGCCGGACGGCCAATGGGTCGGCTTTTCCCAGGGCGCAAAGTTGACGAAGGTATCGTTGAACGGGGGACCGCCGGTTAACCTCGCGGATACGTCAGGGGCGGGCGGGGCCCTCGGCGCAAGCTGGGGCCAGGGTACGATTGCGTTCTCACCGGTAACGAGCAGCCCTATCCAGCAAGTTTCCGATGCTGGAGGGAACGTGCAGCCGCTAACTCATTTGGAGACAGCGGACAACTCCCACGTCTTCCCGGATTTGCTGCCCAACGCGGCCGGTTTGCTTTTTGGCGCAGGTCCCACTGCCGCTACGTCAAGGGTTGCTGTCCAATCGCTCAAGACCGGCGAGCGCCGCGATCTGTTCCCGGCCGGCATCATGCCCCGCTACGCGCCCTCCGGACACATCGCCTTTTTGCAGGCAGGGAACCTGATGGCCGCGCCGTTCGACGTGCGGAGCCTGAAAGCAACAGGGCCGGCTGTCCCGGTGGTCGAAGGCGTCATGCCGTTTCAGTACAGTTTTTCCTCGACCGGAACGCTGGTTTACATTCCCGGTTCCTCTCAGGCGCCGCAGTTGAAGCTAGTGTGGGTCGATCGGAACGGGAAAGAACAAGCGCTGCCCGCCGCTCCGCACAACTACGTGATGCCGAGAATTTCTCCGGACGGGCGGCGGGTGGCCGCCGGGCTCGAGGAAGCCGACAGCCAAATCTGGATCTACGATCTGACCCGCGACACTCTGACACGCTTGACGTTCGCACCGGGCAACAATATCGACCCGCTGTGGACGCCCGATGGTAAGCGGATCGTTTTCAAGGGGAACGGGAACCGCCTCTACTGGCAGCCCGCGGACGGGAGCGGCGCTGCCGAAGCGCTGACGGACGGCAACCTCAGCTCGAACGACATTCCCGGTTCGTTTTCGCCCGACGGGGAGACGATGGCCATCGTGGAGTCGGCTCCCGCCCAAAGCGTTTGGATCCTGCCGCTGCGGGATCGCAAGGCGCAACTTTTCGAGCGCGGCGAAACAAATGAGACTGCTCCGCGATTTTCTCCCGACGGCCATTGGCTCGCCTATACTTCGGCGGAATCCGGCCGGAATGAGATCTATGCGCGTCCCTATCCGGGACCCGGCGGGAAGTACCAGATCTCGACGGAAGGCGGCACGGAGCCTGTGTGGAATCCGAAAGGCCGGGAATTGTTCTATCGCGCCGGGAACAAGATGATGGCCGTGGACGTCTCGACGCAGCCCGGATTTTCCGCGGGCAAACCCCGAGTGCTGTTCGAAGGAGCCTATGTTCCGACTCCCCGTTCGTTTCCCAACTACGACGTTTCTCCCGACGGCCAGCGCTTCCTGATGGTCAAGGCGACGGAACTAGGGCAAGCGCCGACGCAAATCAACGTGGTGTTGAATTGGTTTGAGGAACTCAAGCGCCGCGTACCGGCGCGATCAAAGTAGGAGACGCGGGACCGCGCGTACCATGGCCCTCCCCGTTCACGAAAGGACTCGGCCCTACGCGATCGAAAACAGCACCAAGCGGCTTACTCGTGCCGTTGTTTACTTCTTGCCGTTGATCAGGGAGTCCAGCGCGGCCGGGAAACCTTTGTCTACCACTTCGTCCTGGTTCCAATCGCGCGCGATATTTCCGTTGGGATCGATGGCGAACAAGTGGGGCATGTCGATGCTGGAGTGCGCGGGAGTGGCCTTGAAATAGGACAAAGCCATCTGTCCCTGATCGAAAACGATGGGATTGGTGATGTTGTTTTCGGCGATGAATTTGTTCACCGTGACCTGGGTTTCGGGCGGCGTGATCACCACGTCCAGCACGGCGACCTTAGCGCCGTACTCGGCTTTTTTGGATTCCAACAGTTTCGACAGCGCCTTGCATTGCGGGCAGTTGGTGCGCATGAACTCGATGATCAGCCATTTGCCGCGGTAATCCGCCAGATCGTGCTGGCCAAAGTTGGGGTCGGGGAGCGAAAAACCGGGCGCGCGGCGGCCGGAAAGTCCTTGGCCCATCATCAACAAAGCCGCAGTCGAAGCAAAAAAGGCGAGCCTTCGCATCAGCCCAAAATAGCACGAAGCGATTCCCGGTAAGGAGCCCTGGCTACCCCTTTTTCACAGACGATCGCCGACACGTAACGCGCCGGCGTAACGTCGAAAGCGGGGTTCTCGACGCGCATGTTTTCCGGAGCGACAGGAACCCCGAATACGTGCGTGACCTCCTCGGGCGGGCGCTGCTCGATGGGGATCTGGTCGCCGCATTCGAGCGTCAGATCGAAAGTGGAAATGGGTGCAGCGACGTAGAACGGGATGCCGTTTTCCTTGGCCAGCACCGCGAGCGAATAAGTGCCGATTTTGTTGGCGACGTCGCCGTTCCCGGCAATCCGGTCCGCGCCGACGACCACGCAGCCGATACGGCCCGAACGCAGAAAATGGCCGGCCATGTTGTCGGTGATCAAGGTAGTCGCGATGCCGTCCTGTTGCAACTCCCAGGCAGTCAGCCGCGAGCCCTGCAGAAACGGGCGCGTCTCATCGGCGAACACGTCGATCTTCTTGCCAGCCTCCACAGCCGCGCGAATCACGCCAAGCGCGGTCCCGTAACCCGCCGTCGCCAGCGCCCCCGCGTTGCAGTGGGTCAGAACGGTCTTGCCGTCCGGTACCAGCGACGCCCCATGACGTCCGATCTCGCGGCAAATCGCGATGTCCTCGCAGCGAATCTGCTGACTCTCATGGATCATGCGCCGCACCCGTTCCTGGTGCGGAGCGCCAACGAGCGTGCCGTGGAGCCTCTTCATGCGTTCGATCGCCCAGAACAGATTCACGGCCGTCGGCCGTGTGGCGGCGAGGGTCGCGCACACGGTTTCGAAATCCGCGCCCTGCTGGACGCCCAGGGCCACGCCCATCGCCGCGGCCACGCCGATCGCAGGGGCGCCGCGGATCGCCATCGAGCGGATGGCGTCCGCGACTTCCTGATAGGTCCGGCACGTGACGAAGACCTGCTCGCGAGGCAGGCGGCGCTGGTCGATCATGAGGACGCGACCTGTGACTAACGAACTGGCAGACTCGGGTGGGCCGTCATCGAGCCACTCAATGGTTTCGACCATTAACTTCCATTTTCGCGCAAGCAGGTGTTGAAAAAGGGGGACAGACAGCTCTGTCCACTCCTGCGTTCGCACGTGAAGTCGGAAGTTTACAGAAGGGGGGACAGAGTAGGAGCCTGTCGGAGAAAAGAGTTTCCGAACCAAGAATCAACGACTTGCCAGCCAGAACATTTCTGTAAGTTATTGATTTTACGTTCGCCAAATTCTATCTCCGACAGGCTCGTAGTCTGTCCCCTTTTTCGGACTGCGCACGCAGGACTTCCCGCGCCGGAAAAGCGCGGGTTCATTCCTCGGTAGGGGCGAGTCGCGGACCCCTTACTACGGTCAAGCCGCCCGACGGAGCCGTGACCAAAGGGAGCGGTTGCACCTATGCCGACAAACCAGCCCTGATTCGCACGCAACTTTCCCGCAAGCGCGGGAAAGCTGGCGAATCCCGCGAATTATCGAAAAAAATCAGGCGCGGACGTACTTGTTGAACCAGCCGATCGTGCGATCCCAGGCCAGGTCGGCCGCGGCTTTGTTGTAACGCTCCGGCGTGGCGTCGCAGTTGAAGCCGTGAACCGCGTTCGGGTAGATGTAACCTTCGTGCGGAACGTTGATCGCGCTCAAGGCCTTGTCGTAGGCGGGCCACGTCATCGCGAGCCGCGTGTCGAGAGCTCCGTGATGGACCAGAATGGCGCCCTTGATCTTCGAAATCTCCTCGTCGGGCGGAGGGCCGCCATAGTAGGGCGCCGCGGCCGCCAGATCGGCTCCGAGGCGAACGGCCATGGTATTAGAGACGCTGCCTCCAAAGCAGAAACCGGTGATGCCGATCTTGCCGGTGCAATCGGAGCGCGATTTCAGCCACCTCGCGGCGGCCACGAAATCCTCGCCCATCTTCTTGCCGTCGATCTTGGAGAACATCTGGCCGCCCTTATAGTCGTCGCCGGGATAGCCTCCCACGGAAGTGAGGCCGTCGGGCGCGAACGCCATGAAGTTCTGCAAGGCGAACCGCCGTGCAACGTCCTCGATGTGCGGATTCAGGCCCCGATTTTCGTGGATGACGATGATGCCGGGCAGTTTCATGGGCGTCTCGGCGCGCGTGTCGGCGCCGGAAGGCCGCACGAGATATCCTTTGATGGCTCCGTGGCCGTTCGGCGACGGGATGGTCTCGTAGCTCGCCTTGATCCGCTCATCGGTGCGCGACACCTGCTGCGCCTGAGCGTAGTTGGGCATCAACGCCTCGACGATCGCGGCGGCCGTCAGACCGCCCACGGCGAATTTCTGCACGCCGTTCATAAACTCGCGGCGGCCGATCACGTCGTGGATAAACAGGTTATAGAGATCGATGGCCTCTCTCGGCAGTTTGGGTTTGGTTGGCTCCATTGATGGACTCCTTTCCAAGAGAATATAGCACTCTCGCGAGGTGTGTGGTCATGCCAGTCGCCAGTGATCGCCGGTGGATGCCGTAATCCGTCGGTAAGGATTCATAATCGGTGCGGGAGCCTCACGGGGCTGTCGGAGATCCTGGACGCCGCGTCACCCGTGGGGTGGCCGACGAGGGCGTCGGCCGCGGATCAGGCGATCCGCCCTACCCGCGTTTGTAG
>DASYXM010000015.1:0-1921 GCA_035934795.1 Bryobacteraceae bacterium
GGATGACCGTGCCGGTTTGAATCTTAACGTCCGAAAAGATGCGCGTCTTACCGAGAAGCTGGACGCCAGGCTCGATAATCGTGTCGCGGCCAATTTCCACGTCCGGATCAATCAACACGGTCTCGGGAAGATAGATTGTTATGCCCGCAGCCATCAGCTCGGCGGCCTTTCGAGCGCGAAATGAGCGATCCACTTCGGCAAGTTCGGCGCGCGTGTTGCAGCCTAGAACCTCCTTGGCATCGCCGGCCTCGACCGCGAGGACCCGCTCGCCTTTCTGATTGAGCAGCGCGATGGCATCAGTGAGATAAACTTCGCGGTGGACATTCTCCGGACGCACTTGCGCAAGGCACGGCCAGAGCTTATCGAGCGCGAAGCAGTAGATGCTCGAATTCACTTCGTGAATTTCGCGCTCCACCGCGCTGGCGGCCTTGTCCTCCGCGATGGCCACAACGCTGCCGTCGGGATTCCGGACGATGCGGCCATAGCCGGAGGGATCATCGAGTTGAGCAGTGAGGATCGTTGCCGCGGCGCGGCCGGTGCGGTGAGTTTCGAGGAGCGTCTGCAGAGTCTCCGTGCGAATCAGTGGTGCGTCGCCCGGTAGTACGAGAGCGATGCGCGCTTCCGCGCCAATCACTTCCCGCGCGATCAACATGGCGTGGCCCGTACCATTTTGCGGACGCTGGAGGACAGTCGAAGCGCCCAGCGGCGTGACCGCGGCGAGGACGTCTTCACCCTGATGGCCGATGACGACCAGGATTTTCGCGCTGAGCGGCTGGCAGGCGCGCACGACGTGCTCGACCAGCGTTCGTCCGCCCGCGCGATGGAGCACTTTGGCAAGGTCGGATTTCAGCCGCGTGCCCTTGCCCGCGGCCAGAACAACGACGATGAGATCGTTTGAGGCCATGGACTTGCTATTGTCCCTTTACCCTTGCAGTTTGACAACAGCACTTCTGAGGATGATTCGAGAGGATGTACCAGGTAAGAATCAAGAACAAGGTCCTATGGACGGGCGGCGGCAGGCTCGGGGACGCTCGACGAATTTCGGTCATGGGCCGTCGCTGAAGCGGATTCCGTTTCCGTGGTTTCGGCCCAGAGTGATTTGTCGGCGAGGAGCCGCGAGACTAGGCGCGTATGCAGCGCGTGGCCAGCCTTGTGGGCGACGACCAGAGCCTTCAGAGGGCGGCCGAGCAGAGCGAGGTCGCCGATGAGGTCGAGGGCTTTGTGGCGGCCGAATTCGTCGGGGAAACGGAGGCGGCCTTCGAGCAGACCATCCGGCGTGAGCACGATGGCGTTTTCGAGAGAGCCGCCGCGGATCAATCCCATGCCGCGGAGCTTTTCGATGTCTTCGGTGAAACAGAACGTGCGCGCGGAAGCGAGTTCGCGGCGAAAGGATTCGCGGCCAACAAGGATTTCGGTTTCCTGGCGTCCGATCAATGGGTGGCGAAAATCCACGAAGCAGCGCACGCGGAATTCATCAGCAGGGTAAATTCCCACGCGGCGATCGCCTTCGGAAACCTCCAGCGGCTTCAAGACTTTCAGATAGCGGCGGCGGCGGCGAAGCTGGCGAACGCCCGCACGGTCTAGCAAATCCATGAACGGCTGCGCGGAGCCGTCGAGGATGGGCAATTCCAGGGCGTTGATTTCAACGTAGACGTTATCGATTCCACAGGAGTAAAGGGCCGCCAGAAGATGCTCGGTCGTCGAAAGCAGCACGCCGCTCTTCATCAAGCTGGTAGCGTAGCTGACGCGAGCGACGTTCCGGCCGTGCGCCTCGATTTCAAAGTTATCGAGATCCGTGCGCCGGAAAACTATGCCTGTGTCTGCCGGTGCAGGGACCAGGCGGATGTGCGAACGCACGGCCGTGTGCAGGCCGATGCCTTCGACTTCGACCGGTTGCCTGATTGTCAGTTGGGAATTCATG
>DASYXM010000028.1:0-158029 GCA_035934795.1 Bryobacteraceae bacterium
CAAAACGCGGGTAGGGCGGATCGCCTGATCCGCGGCCGACGCCCTCGTCGGCCACCCCACGGGTGACGCGGCGTCCAGGATCTCCGACAGCCCCGTGAGGCTCCCGCACCGATTATGAATCCTTACCGACGGATTACGGTCGGGCCAACCTGTCGGCCAACCCTGTCGGGCCAACCTTGACACCAGGGCAAAACTGAACCTATACTGAAAGCAAGACTAGGGTTGCGGCTCCATAAGAGTCGGAGGAAACAGACTTTATGAGAAGAATAATCGTTCTGATGAGCTTGGCCGCAGTGAGTAGTTTTGCGGCTTACGGAACGACGGTCTGCGCGTCGGGTTCTACGACCACGTTCGGAAACGGTGTCACCTTTGACCTCACACCAGTGGGCACGTGCTCGATTGGCTCCGTGACTTTCTCGAATTTCTTTGTGACCGGAGAGAACTCTTTGGTCCCCACAACGTTTGCGCCTTCGGCAACTCTCCTAAACGACGGTCGAACTCTGTCGCTTACCTACACGAGTCTGCCCACGGGTGCCGACATCCAGTTCGGATTTGAGAGCACGGGCGGCACAGTGTTTGGCCTTTTGTTAGGCGGCGGTAGTTCGGCGAATGTGACCGAGACCGTTTGCACGATCGCCTTCGTCGGAGAGAGCTGCCTGGGAGGCGTCCTGGGCGGACCGACTGGGGTAAGCGGCGGCGGTTCCGCACTCATTAATTTGAGCGCAAATATTTCGGGCGTTTACTTTTATTCCAAGGACATCACCGGTGGCAGCGGCGTGACGCAAACGTTCGTTCCCGAACCGATGACGTCGTCGCTGATGGGCGCCGGGCTTCTGGGCCTAGGGTTCCTGCGGCGCTATCGGAAGCCCTAAGCAATCCGATCCGGATCGAGTTTCAGGAGGGCTGGAGACGAAAGTCCCCGGCCCTTCGTGTTTAGATCCGCCCAAAAAAACAAACGCGCCCGCTGTGGCAGCCAGGCGCTCGATTTTTTTGGGATAGCGGGACGTATAGACAGTTTCTAGGCACTTCTAGAGGAGGCTGCTGAAAAACTCGCGAGGTAAACCGCTCCCTATGGTCGCGGCTCGGCAAGCCGCTGTAAACACAAAGCGCCCATTGTGAGACGCGACCAGAGGGAGCGGTTATTAGGGGTTATTCTGCAACCTCCTAGGCACTGAAGGAGCTGCCGCACCCGCAGGTGGATTTTGTGTTTGGATTGTTGAATTTAAAGCCAGAACCTTCCAGGGTCTCGACGTAATCCACCTGGGCACCGTCCAGATACAGCATGCTGGCCTGATCGACGAACACCTTGAGGCCATCGAAGTTGTAGGTTTTGTCCAGCATTCCGGGGGTGTTCTCGAACGCCATGGAATAGCTGAATCCGGAGCATCCGCCGCCCACGACCGAGATGCGCAGCCCGGTGGGTTTGGGCTCCTGCGTATCCAGAATCTCTTTCACTTTGCTGACCGCAGTCTCCGTGAGTTGTACCATTTGCTTTTGACCTCCCCCTAATTGTACTATGATGCGGGGCAGACGGGTCTGGATACATCATTTTGGGGACCCTGGGGGGCCCGTTTTGGCGTAACCCCTTAGTTTCCGGCTGCGTCGCACAATGTAGCTATGACGAGCCTGATTGGGGTGTTACCGTTTCCGGCCACGGGTGGGGGAACCCGGGCGAGGACCCGCGTGGACCACAGGAACAGCGAAGAAGCGGCGCTTGTTAAGCGCGTCCAGGCCCGCGACGAGATGGCGTTCCGGGAGATCGTGGAGCGCTACCAATCGAAGGTCTTTTCCATCATCTACGGGATTTTGCGCAATCGCAACGACGCCGAAGATATCGCCCAGCAGGTTTTCGCCAAGATCTACTTTTCGATTAAGAATTTCGATTTCCGCAGCTCGCTGCTTACGTGGATTTACAAGATCACGGTCAACGAGTGCTACGACTATCTGCGGAAGAAGCGCGTGCGCAAGCTGGTTTACGAAAGCGATTTCAGCGAAGAGGACGCGCAGCGCATGGAAGCGGCCGAGCCGGCGATCGATCCGCATCCGCCTATCGATACGCGGCTGGCCCAGCGCGACCTGGTGATGAAGCTGCTGAGCAAGCTTTCCGAGGAGGATCGCAGCCTAATGCTGCTGAAGGAAGTGGAAGGCCACTCGGTGGAAGAACTGGCGCAGATGACCGGCTTAAATGAGAATACAATCAAAGTGAAACTGTTTCGAACGCGGCAGAAGCTGTTACGGGCCGCGTCTCGTCTGACCCATGCCAGAACGCTGGCGCGTTAGATCGATTGAGCGGGCAAAGATCCGCCTTTGTGTGAGTGACTCGAGGGAAGAAGCCATGCACCGCGAGATTTACGATCGTCTTGAGGAGATCCTCTCGGGGGCCCCTCCGGATTCGGCCGCGAAACATTTGCAGCAGTGCGAGGAGTGCCGCGAAAAGGTCGCCGCCATGGCCGGCCAGGCGGCGCTGCTGCGGGTGCTGAAAGCTCCCGCGGACGTGGAGCCGCGTCCCGGGTTCTACGCGCGCGTGCTGGAACGGATCGAGGCGGAGGGCCCCGTTTCCATCTGGAACTTGTTCGCGGAATCGCCCTTCGGAAGGCGGATTGCCGTGGCGTCGCTCGCGCTCGCGCTGCTGCTGGGCATTTACCTGGTATCGATCGAGCGGACCGCGGAACCGATGGTGGCGGGCGGGCCCGCCGAGCAGGTGTGCGCCGCTCCGGCCTGCGACGCGGTTGCGACAAATGCGTCGGCCGTCGCGTCCCCCGTATCGGTGGTTCCGGGCGAAGACGCCCCCGGCGCCGTTTTGACACGCGTGGATCAGGACCAGCCGGACCAGAACCAGCCTGACGACGACATGCTGGTCAACCTGGTCACTTATCGGGAACAATAAATGAACATGGCGCCGGTGGGACGCAATCCCAAGGTTATTTCGACACTGGCGTTCGTGTTCCTGGCGGGCATGGCCGCCGGAGCGCTGTCCATGCGCGAGGGCCTGCACGAGAAGCTGCATCGCACGGTCGCCGCCGCCAGCGTACCCGCCCAGTCGCCTCGCGATGCGGTGGTCCAGCGATTTCGGACGGAGTTGAATCTCACCCCGGACCAAACCCAGCAAATCGCCGCGGTCCTCGACGATTACCGCCTCTATTATCAGAGTCTGCGCGACCAGCTCGACGACGTGCGCTCGACCGGGAAGAATCACATCCTGCAGATTCTCGATCCCGCGCAGCGCGAGAAGTTCGAGAAGATGATGAATGAGCTGTATCCGCAGCTCGAAGCGAAGTAGCTCTCGCTGCGGCCGCGCGCTCACGAGTCCATTTTTCGAATGCGTTTAGTTTAGAAGACTGCTGAAAAACGCTGGGACAGCCCGCTCTGCCCACGCGCCGCCGACGGCAACCGATTGATTCACGGTCGAATCCGGCTTGGGGCAGAGTAGGCAGTCCCGGTTTTTCAACCCGCCTTCGGACGCGGCCCGAACTATTCTCGATCCGCGTTCGGCCGGGGGCCGAACAGAGCCTGGCCGACGCGGATGTGCGTGGCGCCCTCCTCGATGGCGGCTTCGAAATCGTGCGACATCCCCATGGATAGCTTCGCGAGTTCGTGCTGGCGCGCCAGTTCGGCCAAGCGCCGGAAATAGGGGCGCGTCCGCTCGGGGTCATCGTTCCACGGAGGCATGGTCATCAGGCCGGTCAACGTGAGGTTTCGGCAATCGCGAATCGCCGCGATCAGCTCCCCGAGGTGTTCCTGCGCCGCGCCCGCCTTGGTCTCCTCCACGGAAAGCTTGACCTCGATCATCACCTCGATAACCATGTTCAGCGATTGCGCCGCCTCGTTCAGGCGCTGCGCTAGTTTTTGGGAATCGACGGTTTCAATGGTCTGGAACAAGCCGCCGGCGGCGCGCGCCTTGTTGCTCTGCAAATGGCCGATCAGATGGAACTCCGCGCCCTCCAGTTGTGCGACGAGGGGACGCTTGGTCTCGAATTCCTGCACGTAGTTTTCGCCGAAGCAGCGCAGGCCGTGTGCGTGGGCGTCGCAAATCACCTCGGCCGGGAACTTCTTGGTGACGGCCACCAGCGTGACGTCGGAACGCCGGCGCCCCGCACGCGCCACGGCGCGGTGGATGCGTCCTTCGACCTGTTCTAGCCGTTCACGAAGCACTCTGTTTCTCGCAGTATAGCCGGGGCGATTGGGAGGCTCAATTCGTGGCCGGCCTTTTCGACCGGCATCAGCTTGGTGCGCGCCGGAATTAGTTCGATCGCCTCTTGCATCTCCTCGATCAGCCCAAAGGCATCGCGGGTTCCATGAATGAACAGCGCCGGCGTGAGCAGGCCTGGGAAATGCGCGGTCCGAAGCTGCTCGCGTTTGCGCGGCGGATGCAAGGGATAGGAGAGCAGCAGGAGCATTTCGGCGACGGCGGGGTCCTCGGCGGCCAGTATGCTCGCCTGGCGTCCGCCGTAAGAATGCCCGCCGAGGATTACATCGCCGGCGATCTCCCGCATGAACTGCGCAGCGCGGCGCAGACCTTCGCGATCGCGGGCCGAGCCGCCGAAAAGCGGCGGCCCCTTCGGTTTCAACTGCCGATACGGTAAATCGCAGCGCAACGCCGCAAAGCCCGCGGCGGCGAACGCGGTGGCGACCGCAACCAGGAGTGGCGAATCGCAATTCGAACCAGCGCCGTGGGTGATCACAAGGCCCTGCTTCCGTTGGGCGCCCTCCGGCTCATGCGGCTCATGGAGCCAGCCGCGAACAAGCTCACGTTCGATCCGAAGGGCTTCCGGCGGTTTGTTGGGCTCAGGCACGCAACCGCTCCACGCCGATTTCGCCCTTGCCCCACACGGTTTGCCGTCCCACGCCGGTCCAGCGCGCGGCTTCTAGATATGGCATGAACTCGGCGACGGTGCCTTCGTATTCCGCGACGCCGGTGAATCCACCAAGCGAGTGCCGCCGCCCGGTGCGCCTGCTGAGGCGCTCCTCCTCGACGGTTTGAAGCTCGCAACGAGTCATCCGGACCTGAGCGGCGCGTTCCCCAAAAGCGCGAAAGTCGAAGTTCAACGGGCCGGATCCGTACAGTTCACGGAGCGTGGAAATCCGATCCCGCACGCGAGCCATCAACACACCAAACTCAGGCTCGCCACCTCCCTTAAGTTCTGTCGGAGTCAGAAAACGAACCCGCAGGCGTTCCGTGCAATCGGATGCGCTCTCTTCGTCCGGCAAGGCAAGAGGAAGACGCAGAACCTCCGGCTGGGCGGCCAGCTCCAGATCCAATTCCCGCATCACGTCGCCGATCAAATCCACGCCGGACGCGAGGAAAAGATTCAATCCGATCCCGCCCTCGCGCAAGCGAAGCACGAAGGGACGCGGCAGATCGCGCAGACCGCTCGGCCGCTTGCCCATGGATCCGGCCGGCAAAAACGTTAGCGCCGTGGGCGCAAAGAATCGTTGGTAGGCATCCGCATCCAGCCGCTTGAGCACGCTGCCGAAGGCTCCCCGCAGGACGTTCGCGGTCCACACGCGGCCCGGCGGCGTCATCGGACGAAAACGGAGCGGGTACAGATCGAGCGTGCCCATCGCCTTCATAGTGGACGCGCTACCGTGAGAGGTGATGATTTCGCTCGCCGACATTCAAGCCGCCCGCCAGAGGATTCGCGGCCGCATTTATCTGACGCCCGCGCCTCTCTCGGCCACGTTATCACGGGCGACCGGCAATGCGCTCTATCTAAAATTGGAAAACCTTCACGATACGGGGTCGTTCAAGGAGCGCGGCGCGCTGAACCGCATCCTGACCATGACGGACGACGAACGCTCGCGCGGCCTGATCACGGCTTCGGCGGGCAACCACGGCCAGGCGGTGGCGTACCACGCGACCGAGCACGGCATTCGCGCACGCATCTGCATGCCGGAGTTCACGCCGATCGTGAAGGTGACGGCCGTGGGCAACTACGGCGGCGAAGTGATCCTGCACGGAGCGAATTACGACGAAGCTGTCGGGAAGGCCCGGCAGCTCGCTGCCGGAGAGCGCATCACGTATCTTCCCGCCTTCGACGACGAGGCGGTGATCGCGGGCCAGGGCACGATCGGGCTGGAACTGTTGGAACAGATTCCGGATCTCGACGCGGTGGTGGTGCCGGTGGGCGGCGGCGGGCTGATCGGCGGCATCGCCTGCGCCCTCAAGGAAACGCGTCCGGGGGTGCGGGTCGTCGGCGTACAGTCCGCGGCCGTCCCTTCGATGGAGGCCGCCGTGCGGGAGCAGGCCCCCGTGCTGGTGCCGCCGGCCTCGACCATCGCCGATGGCATCGCCGTGCGGGAAGTGGGCACACTGACGCTGGTCCTGTTCGAGAAGTACGTCGACGAACTCGTGACGGTGGAAGACGAAGAAATCGCCATGGCGATTCTGTGGCTGCTCGAAAAAGAAAAAACGGTGGCGGAGGGTGCGGGCGCAGTGGCCATGGCCGCGATGCTGCGGCACAAGACCACGCTGCGGGATAAGAAAGTCGCGGTTATCGTCAGCGGCGGCAATATCGACGTATTGATGATCTCGCACATCATCGAACGCGGCATGGTGAAGGACGGGCGGCTGGTGCGTCTGCGCGTCTCCATTCCGGATCACCCCGGCGGTCTGCAGAAGCTCGCGGGCCTGATCGCCACGCTACGTGCCAACATCGTCGAGGCGGCGCACGACCGCACTTACTTCGGCGTGGCGCTGGGGGACACGCTCATCGATCTGACCATCGAAACGCGCGGTCCCGAGCACGTGGAGCAGATCCTCGAACGGCTGACCGAGGCAAGATATTCGTTCGAGAGAGTGCGATAGCCAACGTCGAAAGAGACCGACAGCGAGCGCTACAATAAAATCAAATGGCTGAAACGCCCATTCTCGAAGCAGTCCCCGTCGCGGTCGGCAGTGACGGGACCATCCGGGTGTCGGGAACCCGCGTGACCTTGGACACGCTTGTCGAGGCTTATCTCCGGGGCGAGGAGGCCGAGGCAATTGCGGAAAGTTATCCGGCTGTGCCATTGGCGGATGTCTACCGGGCGATCGGGTACTATCTCCGGCACAAAGACGAGATCGACGACTACCTCCGGAGAAGACAGGCGGAAGCCGCACAAATCCACACGGCAATCGAAGCACGCTTTCCACAGGAAGGTATCCGGGCGCGCTTGCTGGCGCGACGCGGCTCGAAGTAGCCCGGTGCCGTGCGCTGGCTCGCGGACGAGAACTTCAACAACAACATTACCAAAGGCCTGCTGCGGCGAAATCCGCGATTCGACATACTTCGTACCCAAGACACGCGCTTGCCGGCGCGAATGATGCGGTCCTGCTGGAGGGGGCGGCGCAAGACGGCCGGGTGCTGCTTTCTCACGACGTAAACACGGTCGTCGCTCTGGCCTACGAACGCGTAGCTCGTGGCCGGCCGGTGCCGGGAGTGTTTGTGTGCAGAAGTTCTCTGCCCATGGCGCTCGCCGTCGAGGAGATCGCCACCATTGACGAGTGCAGCGACG
Source organism: Bryobacteraceae bacterium (assembly GCA_035934795.1). Taxonomy (GTDB): domain Bacteria; phylum Acidobacteriota; class Terriglobia; order Bryobacterales; family Bryobacteraceae; genus Palsa-187. The sequence continues at coordinate 7,495 of DASYXM010000028.1, forward strand.
CTGGCGAGTGGGAAGGCCAGATCGTGTTTCTGCCGTTGCGCTGACGCAGTATGCGCCAAGAGGGTTATAAGCGAGCTCTTATAATTGAAAGATGGCCTTCCGGCTCGGGATCGACTATCAGCCGCGGGGCGATCAGGCGGCCGCCATCGAGGCGCTCGTGCGCGGTCTGCGCGACGGCGAGCAGCACCAGGTCCTGCTCGGCGTTACCGGTTCGGGCAAGACGTTCACCATGGCGAAGGTGATCGAAGCGCTGGACCGTCCGTCGCTGGTGCTGGCGCACAACAAGACGCTCGCCGCGCAGTTGTATCAGGAGTTCAAAACCTTCTTTCCCTCGAACGCGGTCGAATATTTCGTCAGCTATTACGATTATTACCAGCCCGAAGCGTATATTCCGGCCGGCGACGTCTACATCGAGAAGGAAGCCACGGTCAACGACGAGCTCGACAAGCTGCGGCTGTCGGCGACACGGTCGCTGTTCGAGCGGCGCGATTGCGTGATTGTCGCGAGCGTCAGTTGCATCTACGGCCTGGGCTCTCCCGACGCCTACTACGGCATGCTCCTGATGCTCGAAAAAGGGCAGAAGATCGAACGCGAGCACATCACCAAGCGGCTGGTCGATATCCTTTATGAGCGCAACGACGGCGATTTCAAGCGCGGGACGTTCCGCGTCCGCGGAGACGTCATCGAGATTTTTCCCACCTATGACGATCTGGCGTATCGCATCGGCCTGTGGGGCGATGAGATCGAATCGCTGGAACAGATCGATCCCCTGAGCGGACAGGTGAAGCAGACGTATCTCCGGCTGCCGATTTATCCCAAGACGCATTATGTGATGTCGCAGGAAACGCGCGAGAACGCGATGCGCGGCATCGAAAACGAGCTCGAGTGGTGGAAGGGCGAGCTGGAAAAGCAGGGCAAGCGCATCGAAGCGCAGCGGCTGTGGCAGCGCACGCGCTTCGATCTCGAAATGATCAAGCAGATCGGCTACTGCCACGGGATCGAGAATTACTCGCGGCATTTTTCGGGGCGTCTGCCTGGTCAAGCCCCGCCTACGCTGCTGGACTATCTTCCGCACGACGCCCTGATGTTCATCGACGAAGGCCACCAGACGGTGCCGCAACTGGGGGGCATGTACCACGGCGACCGATCGCGCAAGGAGCAACTGGTCAAGTATGGCTTTCGCCTGCCCAGCGCGCTGGATAACCGGCCGCTGACGTTCGAGGAATTCGAGAACCGCGTGCACCAGGTGATCTACGTTTCGGCGACGCCGGGGCCGTACGAGCTCACCAAGACCGGCGGCGCGGTGATCGAGCAGGTGATCCGGCCGACGGGCCTGGTGGATCCGGAAGTGATCGTGCGGCCGATTCGCGGCCAGGTGGACGACCTGCTGCACGAAATCCGGCGGCGCGCCGAGCGGAACGAACGCGTGCTGGTGACGACGCTGACCAAACGCATGGCCGAGGACCTGGCGGAGCACTATACGGAAGCGGGCGTAAAGTGCGCCTATCTGCATTCGGAGGTGTCCACGCTCGACCGCGTCAAGATCCTCAGGGATCTGCGGCGCGGCGTCTACGACGTGCTGATCGGTGTAAACCTGCTGCGCGAAGGATTGGATCTGCCGGAGGTATCGCTGGTGGCCATCCTGGACGCCGATAAGGAAGGCTTTCTGCGGTCGGCGGGATCGCTGATCCAGACCATGGGCCGCGCCGCGCGCAACCTGAACGGCGAAGCGATCCTCTACGCCGACGTCATGACGGATTCCATGCGCCGCGCCATCGGCGAAACCACGCGCCGGCGCACCATCCAGCGGGCCTATAACGCCGCGAACGAGATCGTGCCGCAATCCATCATCAAACCCATAGACGCCGACCTGGTGGCCGTGGCGGAGGGCGACTACGTCACCGTGCCGCTGGATCTCGAAGAAGATCTTACAGGTGTTCCCGCCGGGCGGATGGATCGGTACATCTCCGAGCTCGAGGAGAAAATGCGGGAGGCCGCCCGCAAGTTCGACTTCAAGCAGGCCGCCGTTTACCGCGACCGCCTCAAGGAACTGAAAGGCCGCGCGCTGGCGGAAGTCTCCCTTTGAGGCCACCTGGACGTAACAAGGGTCGGATGCGGAACCCGTACTCCGTGAAATCAAGCTGTTATAATAGAGAAGATTTCCATGAACATCTCTGCCTCCATGTCCGCTCCCCGGAAGATTCTCCTGCTGCGTCCGCGCGGTTTCTGCGCAGGCGTGGTACGGGCCATCGATGTCGTGAAGATCGCGCTGAACCTGTATGGCGCGCCGATCTACGTGCGCAAGGAAATCGTGCACAACAAGCACGTGGTGGACGAGCTGCGGTCGGCCGGTGCAATTTTCGTCGAAGAACTGAATGAGGTCCCCGAAGGCGCGCGCGTGATCTTCAGCGCGCACGGTGTTTCCCCGGCGGTGCGCGAGGAGGCCGTGGGCCGCCAGTTGCAGTTCATTGACGCGACGTGTCCGCTGGTAACCAAGGTTCATCTGGAAGCTGTGCGATTCGCCAAGAAGGGCTACACCATCGTCCTGATCGGGCACAAAGACCACGACGAAGTGATCGGCACGCTCGGCGAGGCGCCGGAATCCACGGTCCTGGTTTCCACCGTCGAGGACGTGAATCAACTGGTCGTCAAAGACCCCGAGCGGGTTTCCTACATCACCCAAACCACGCTGAGCCTGGATGAGACCAAGGAGGTCGTGGCCCGGCTGAAGGAACGCTTCCCGAAGATTCAGGGCCCCGCGGCTCAGGACATTTGCTACGCCACCGAGAATCGCCAGCTGGCGGTGAAGGCGGTCGCGCCGATGTGCCAGCTACTGCTGGTGGTGGGGTCGCAAAACAGCTCGAATTCGCGCCGCCTGGTGGAAGTGTGCCAGAAGACGGGAGTAGCGGCGTACTTGATCGACGACCTCGGCGAAGTGAAACCGGAATGGCTGGAGAACGTCGAAACCGTAGCGGTAACCGCGGGGGCGTCGGCTCCCGAAAACCTGGTGGAAGAATTGATCGCCCACTTGCGGGACCGCGGTTTCGTGGGTCTCGACGAAGTGGAAATCAAGGAAGAAGACGTGCGGTTCCAACTGCCGGCTGAGCTGAACCGCACGGTGCAGCTGCAAACGGTCGCGCGGGTATGAGCAGCCCCAGTCTGCAAATCGGCGATGCCGTCGGTACTGCCTGCTCCCGGGCGATCCGGCGGGCCGCTGAGTATCTTCTGGATCGCCAGCATGCCGACGGCTACTGGTGGGCGGACCTGACCGCCGACACCACGCTAGAATCGGATTATATCCTGCTGGAGTTGTGGCTTCATGCGCCGGTGGATGGCGCTTGGAACCCTCCCCACAGAGCTCGTATCGGCAAAGCGGCCCGCTCCATACTGGCACGCCAGTTGCCGGATGGCGGTTTCAATATCTATCCGCAAGGCCCCTCGGAAATCAACGCGAGCATTAAGGCGTACACGGCGCTCAAACTGGCCGGGCTGGCCTTCGACGACGCGCGGCTCGCCAGCCTGCGGGGACGAATCGTCGCCCTGGGCGGGCTGCAGGCGGCCAATAGCTACGTCAAAATCAACCTGAGCCTGTTCGGGCTGTATCCGCGCGAGTGCGCGCCGTCGATTCCTCCGGAATTGATGCTGCTCGGAAAATTGATCTACGAGATGTCCTCGTGGACGCGCGCCATCGTGATTCCGCTTTCGATCGTGCACGGCATGAGCCCGCGGCGTCCGGTGCCGGCGGGCTTCACGCTCGACGAGTTGCTGGCGCCCGGCGTGCCGCTGAATTTTCCGAACGACGAAGGCTTTTTCAGCTGGCGTAATTTCTTTCTGAAAGCCGATCGAATCCTGAAGCTGTGGGATCGTTACGGCTCGCGCCGCTTGCGCCGGCTAGCTATTCGCAAGGCCGAGAGCTGGATGCTGAAGCGCACGCTTTACAGCGATGGCGTGGGGGCGATCTATCCGCCCATGATGTACGTGGTCATGGCGCTGGACCTGCTCGGTTATTCCCCGGATCATCCGCACCGCCGGGAAGCGGAGCAACAGTTTCTCAACCTGCTGGTGGACGACGAGCGCGGATTCTTCTTCCAGCCGTGTTTCTCGGTGGTATGGGATACCGCGATCGCGGCCTACGCGCTGGCCGAAGCAGGCGCAGCCCCGGAGGGGTCGCTCGCGCGCGCAGCCGATTGGTTGCTGACCAAGGAGGTCCGCCGCCCGGGCGATTGGAGCGTTAAGCGGCCGCATGTGGCTCCTTCGGGCTGGTATTTCGAGTTCGCCAACGAACATTATCCGGATATCGACGACACGGCGCAGGTGCTGCTGGCGCTCGCGCGCGCCAAGGGCACAGATGAGGCGCGTCAAAATGAGACGCTGCAGCGGGCCGTGAACTGGCTCCTCGCCATGCAATCCAAGGACGGCGGCTGGGCGGCATTCGACGTCGATAACAACTGGCAGTTTCTGAGCTCAGTGCCTTTCGCGGATCACAACGCGATGCTCGATCCGACGTGTCCGGATATTACCGGGCGCGTGCTGGAAGCGCTGGCGGCGTGCGGTGTTCCCAACGATCATGCGGCGGTTCGGCGCGGCGTGGAATTCCTGAAACGCGCCCAGGAGGCCGACGGAAGCTGGTACGGGCGCTGGGGTGTGAATTACGTGTATGGAACGTTCCTCGCTCTGCGCGGATTGCAGGCCGTCGGCGAGAGCGATCGCGAAGCGCACGTTCTGCGCGCCGGAGAATGGCTGCGGTCGATTCAGAACGCCGACGGGGGCTGGGGCGAAAGCTGCGCCAGCTACGACCAGAACACGTTCGTCGCCGCGCCCAGCACGCCCTCGCAAACAGCGTGGGCTGTTCTCGGGCTGATCGCCGGCGGCGATAGCACCAGCAGCAGCGTGCGGAAGGGCGTCGAGTATTTAATGGAGACGCAGCGTCCCGACGGCGGTTGGGACGAAGGCCTGGCCACCGGCACGGGCTTCCCGCGCGTTTTCTACCTGCAGTATCACTACTACCGGCACTCATTTCCCGTGCTGGCACTTTCGGAGTACCTGAAGGCGAAAAAGGCCGACGGATCGGAGCGCGCATGAGAGTTCCCCTTGCCCAGGTCGCCGATATGGCGACCTACATCACCAAGAATAAGCTGCGGCCCCGGCCGGAATGGCAAAAGAATCTGGCTCCCACGGACGATACGCAGAATCCGTTTAAGATCGTGCATACGCAGATTCCGGCCGTGGAAGGCGAGCGCAAGCCGCACCCCATGATCAACAAGCGCTTTCCGCTGGTGATGATGCTCGAGCCGCTGCACGCCTGCAACCTGACCTGCACGGGCTGCGGCCGCATTCGCGAATACGAAGCCTCCATCCGCGAGCGCCTGTCGCTTGAACAATGCCTGAAGGCCGTCGACGATTGCGACGCTCCGATGGTTTCGATTTGCGGGGGCGAGCCGCTGCTGTATCCGGAAATCGCCAGACTGGTGGAGGAAATCATCAGCCGCGGCAAGTACATTCAATTGTGCACTAACGGAATGTTCCTGGTGCGCAAGCTGAAGGAGTTCACTCCGCATCCGAACCTGGTCTTCAACGTCCACCTGGACGGCCTGGAGAAGAATCACGACCTGGCGGTGGAACGCGAGGGCGTCTTCAAGGAGGCCGTTGAGGGCATCAAGGCGGCCAAGGCCGCGGGCTTCAAGGTTTTCTCCAATACCACGGTCTACAAAGAGACCGACATGAACGAGATCTGGCAGATGTTCGAGTTTCTCGAACAGTTCGGACTGGACGGGCATTCGATTTCCCCAGCCTACGGATATTCCGCGGTAAACGATCGCGAAATCTTCATGACCCGCGAGGATATTCACCAGAAATTCTCAAAAATCGGCGATATGGCCAAGCGGTTTCCGCTGGTTTCCTCGCCCGTTTACATGGAGTTTCTGAAGGGCGACCGCGAGCTGCCGTGCACCGCGTGGGGCATGCCGACCTATAACGTGAAGGGCTGGAAAGGCCCCTGTTACCTGATCACCGACAACCACTACGAGACGTTCGAGGACCTAATGACCAAGACGCCGTGGGATAAATACGGCACCGGCAACGATCCGCGCTGCGAGAATTGCATGGTGCATTGCGGATATGAGCCCTCGGCGGCCTATGGAATTAATTCGAAGCTGGGGGATCCGTTCAAATCGCTGAGCTGGCTGCTGCGGTAAGACCGCTGAGCACGCCGCGAGGGCTCCGACGGCTGCGGCTGCGCGCGCTGGGAAAGAATTATTGAAACCTGTACTGGTCACGGGAGCTACCGGGTTCCTGGGCTGGCATATCGCCCGCCGTTTGTTGGACCGTGGCGAGAGAGTGCGGGTCCTGGTTCGCGACCCGGCGGGCAGCGCCGTCGCCCTCGGGGAGCTTGCGGGAGCTGAAGTAGCGCGCGGCGATCTGCGCGATGCCGAATCGGTTAGGCACGCCGTGGCCGGGTGCGGAATCGTGTATCACGCGGCGGCCGATTACCGGTTGTGGGCTCCGCGGCCCGAGCAGATGTACCGCTCGAACGTGGACGGCACTCGGAACGTGCTGGAAGCGGCGAGGCGGGCAGGAGTGGAGCGCTGTGTCTATACCAGCACGGTGGGATGCATCGGCATTCCGGAGGACGGCGTCGGCGACGAAAGCGTTCCGGTCAGCATCGATGCCATGGTGGGGCCGTACAAGCGGTCGAAGTTCCTGGCGGAGCAGGTCGCGCTCGAGTTCGTGCGCGACGGGTTGCCGGTGGTGATCGTGAATCCCACGGCGCCGCTGGGGGATCACGATTTCCGGCCGACGCCCACCGGAAGGATTGTAGTGGATTTTTTGAAGGGCGCCATGCCGGCGTTCCTGGACACGGGATTGAATGTGGTTTACGCGGGCGACGTCGCCGAAGGGCATTTCGCGGCGTGCGAGCGCGGGGAGATCGGCAAGCGGTATGTGCTGGGCGGCGAGAACCTGACCTTGCAGCAGATTTTTGAAAAGCTAGCCGAGGTGACGGGAAGGAAAGCGCCGCGGATGCGCATCCCTTATGCGGTGGCGTATGTGGCTGGTGTGGCCTCGACAGGCTGGGCGGCGATGACGGGCCGAGAACCGCGCGCGCCGCTCGATGGCGTTCGCATGGCGCGCAGAAAGATGTGGGTGCGGCACGATAAAGCGGCGCGGGAGCTGGGTTACACCGCCCGTCCCGCCGTCGAGGCGCTGCGCAAGGCCGTCGAATGGTTTCAGGCGAACGGATATTGTGAAGACGTGGCTGCTGGTGGCCGCCGAACGGCGTGAATTCGATGGGATCCGCAAGCGGCTCGGTAAGACGACTGAGAGAAGCGGGCTCGGCGCAAGGTTCGTTTGCGAAGGAACCCGCAACGGGGACCGCTGGACGATGATCGCCAACGGACCGGGCCGCGAGCTTGTTGGCGCGGCGTTGTCGGACGATGTGATACGCGAGGTGCAACCGGAAGGCGTGAGCGCGATCATCAGCACTGGATACTGCGGGGCGCTCGATCCGAAGCTTCGGGTCGGGGACATCGTCGTTTCCGAAGAGACGCCGATCGGCGGCTTAGATTGCTCGCGGGGTCTGGTGCTCACCCGGGATCGCGTCTCCGTGACCGCCGCCGAAAAACGCGCGCTGCGCGACGAAACCGGTGCGATCGCAGTCGACATGGAATCGTCGGCGGTGAAGGATCGAGCCGAGGCGCTGGGCATCCCGTTCGCCTGCATTCGTGTGGTCTCGGACACAGCCGGAGAGAACATGCCGCTGGATTTCAACCGGTATCGCGGCGCCGACGGGCGCTTTTCGCGCGGACGCATCGCGCTCGCGGCCATGGCGCGGCCTTTTTCGGTGATGCCGGCGCTGCTTGCGTTCGATCGCCAGTGCCAGCGCGCGTCCGTTGCACTGGGAGACGCACTAGGAGACCTTCTTGCAGACTGCCGATTCTAGTTTGGACCTCAGCGCCATCCGTGTCGCCACGACCATGCAGGCCGCCGTTTACAAAGGCGCACACGCGGTCGACGTGGAATCCATTCCCGTGCCCGAAATCGGCCCCGGCGAAGTCCTGATCCGCGTGGAAGCCTGCGGCATCTGCCACACGGATCTCAAGAAGATCGAGTACGACCTGCTCCCGCCGCCGCGCGTCTACGGCCATGAAACTGCCGGCGTGGTGGCGGCGATAGGCGAGGGCGTCACTAAATATGCGCCGGGCGACCGCGTGGTGGTGTTTCATCACATCCCCTGCGGTCTTTGCTTTTACTGCTCCAAGAAGCTCTATGCGCAGTGTGCCACCTACAAGAAAGTCGGCGTGACGGCGGGATACGAGCCGGCCGGTGGAGGATTCTCGCAGTACGTACGCGCCATGGATTGGATCGTCGAGCGGGGCATCGAAAGGATTCCAGCGGGCGTTTCGTTCGATCAGGCGTCCTTCGTCGAGCCCGTGAATACCTGCGTCAAGGGCGTGCGCCAGTTGGATCCACAACCGGGCGACGTGGTCGCGATACTCGGGCAGGGACCCATCGGATTGATCTTCACGATGCTCGCGGCGCGGCGGGGCGCGCGAATTGTGGCGACCGACGCTATGGATTCGCGCCGCACGCTCGCCCGACGTTTCGGGGCGAGTGAAGCGTTTCATCCTCGCGAGACCGGTTTCGACCGTGCCGTAAAGGCCATGACGGAAGGCCGCGGCGCGGATGTAGTGATCATCGCGGCATCGGCGCGCGGCATCGTGGAGCAGGCGGTGGCGTGTTCGCGGCCGGGTGCGAAGATTCTGCTGTTTGCGCAGACCTCGCATCAGGAAAGAATCGAGGTTTCCGGGGCGGATATCTGCATGGGAGAACGCGTTTTGTGCGGCTCCTACAGCGCGTCGGTGGACCTGCAGAAGGAATCGGCCGATCTGGTATTTTCGGGGGCTCTGCCGGTGGAAGAGCTTGTTTCGCACCGGTTCGCATTAAGCGATATTCATCTTGGAATTGAGCGGGCGTTGCATCCTGATCCGGAATCGTTGAAGATCGTAGTGCACCCCCAAAGGTGAGGACGAGTGACCGACCAGATGACAGCCGCCGTCCTGTACGGCAAGGAACATCTCGAAATTGAGCAGGTGGACGTGCCTCGCATCGGGCCAGGCGACGTGCTGGTGCGCGTGCGCGCCGCGCTGACCTGCGGCACCGATGTGAAGGTCTTCAAGCGCGGGTATCACGCCCGCATGATCAAGCCTCCGGCACTGTTCGGGCATGAGTTGGCTGGCGACGTCGTGGCGGTGGGCGAGCAGGTCACGGGATTCAGGATCGGCCAGCGCGTGATGGCGGCCAATTCCGCTCCCTGCGGCGCTTGCTTCTATTGCAGCCGCGGCCAAGAAAACCTGTGCGAGGATCTGCTGTTCAACAACGGCGCGTACGCCGAATACATCCGCATTCCGGAGCGCATCGTGCAAAAGAACCTGCACGTGCTGGCGGATGGCGTCGGGTATCAGGACGCCGCGCTCGCCGAGCCCCTGGCGTGCGTCATGCGGGGCCTCGAGGAAAGCGGCGTGAAGTCCGGCGATACGGTCGCGATCGTCGGCCTGGGTCCCATCGGCATGATGTTCGTGCGCCTGGCCAAGGCGGTGTACGACGCCCGCGTGATCGCGATCGGGCGGAGGCAGCCGCAGCTCTATCGCGCGGAACGCATGGGCGCCGATGAGCTGATTCTCAACCAGGACGGCGCCGACGCTGTGAGCGCCGTGAAGGGCATGACGCACGGACGCGGCGCGGACGTGGTAATCGAGGCCGTCGGGCTTCCTGAGCTGTGGCAGCTCGGCGTCCATATGCTCCGCCGCGGCGGAGTCGTGAACTTCTTCGGCGGGTGCGCCGGCGGCACCGATGTCCGGCTCGACACGAATTTGCTGCATTATTCGGAGATCACCTGCAAGGCTAGCTTCCATCACACGCCGGCGCTGATGCGCAAGGCGCTCGAGTCGATCACGCGCGGCTACGTCACGGCCAAGGATTTCGTGAACGGCGTCGAGCCGCTCGCCAACCTCCTCGAAGTGATGCAGCACCTGATGAGCCACAACGGGCACCTGAAGACCGCGATCATTCCCTAGCCCCGTGTTTCTACAGCCCGTCCAGTTCCTCGCCTCGTCCGCAGCGCGGGAACGCGCGTGGGCGCCGGGCGAATCGCTGGAATATACGCGGTGGCTCGCGACGCATCATTACGAGAATTTTCACGTCGTCAGCTTTCTGCTTCCCAAGCGCCTGCATCAGGATTTTTACAACGTCTACTCGTTCTGCCGCTGGGCCGACGATCTGGGCGATGAAATCGGAGACACCCGGGAGAGCCTGCGATTGCTCGCATGGTGGCGCGGCGAATTGCATGCCATGTATGCGGGCGAGGCGAGGCATCCGGTGTTCGTCGCTCTGCGCGAAACAGTCGCGCGCCACGGCTTGCCGATCGAACCCTTTGACGACCTGATCACGGCCTTCGAGCAGGACCAGACCGTCACTCGATATCGCGATTTCGAGGAACTGTTCCAGTATTGCCGCTATTCGGCGAATCCGGTGGGGCGGCTGGTGCTGGGGCTGTGCGGGTATCGCGATGCAGCGCGCTACGAGCTTTCCGACGCCACCTGCACCGCGCTGCAGCTCGCCAATTTCTGGCAGGATGTGACGGTGGATCTCAAGAAGGATCGCGTGTATGTGCCCCTCGACGTGCTGGAGCGGCATGGCTACCCGCTGGACGCTCTGTTCGCGCGGCGTTTCGACAGCCGGTTTGCAGGGGCCATGAAGGAATCCGTGGAGGTGGCGCGCGGTCTATTTTTGAAAGGGATGCCTCTGGCCGGCCAAGTGGACCGGCGCCTAGCGATCGACCTGGAATTGTTCAGCCGCGGCGGGCTCAAGGTCCTGGAAAAGATCAAGCGCCAGGGCTACGACGTGCTGCGGGCGCGGCCAGCGATCTCCAAAACCGAGCGCGTCGGGTTGCTACTCGCCGCGGTCACCCGGCGCGCGTTTTCACGGGCTGCATGAGCGCCGATTCACACCTCAAGGAATCCTACGCCTGGTGTGAGAAGGTCGCACGCAGCCAGGCCAAGAACTTCTACTACTCGTTTCTGTTGCTCTCCGCCGAAAAGCGCCGGGCCATGTGCGCGATCTACGCATTCATGCGCTATTGCGACGATCTCAGCGACGACGAAGGTGTCGCGGATCGCCCGGCGGCGATTGCGCAGTGGCGGCGGGATCTCACGTCGGCGCTATCCGGTAACGCCCCCCCCGATTATCCCCTGTGGCCCGCCTTCGCCGACACCGTGCACCGCTTTCGCATCCCGCATCAGTATTTCTTCGACATGATCGACGGCGTGAGCTCGGACCTGGAGCCGCGGCGCATCCGGACGTTCGAGGAATTGTACGATTACTGCTATCACGTCGCGAGCGTAGTGGGGCTCACCATCGTTCACATCTTCGGCTTTGAGGAACCGCAGGCGCTGGAGCTGGCGGAAAAATGCGGCGTCGCTTTCCAGATCACAAATATTCTGCGGGACGTCCGCGAAGACGCCGAAAAACACCGCGTCTATCTTCCGGTCGAAGACCTGGAACGCTTTCAGGTCTCGGCGGAGACTTTCGGGCCGCACGACCGCTTCCGCGAGCTGATGGCGTTCGAAGCGGAGCGGGCGCGGGATTACTTCCGTCAGGCGGCGCCGCTCCTCGGCATGGTGGATGCGGGCAGCCGCGCCTCGCTCAAGGCGCTGATCGCCATTTATTCCCGGCTGCTCGATCGCATAGTGGATTCGAACTTCGACGTGCTCGCGCGGCGCATTCGCGTTTCGACCGCCGAAAAAATCTGGCTGCTTGTGCGCAGCGTGGGCGACGGCGCCGTGCTTCTGTCGGCGATCGCGATCGTGCTGCTGGCGGTGCTGATCTGGCTACGCGCGTAAAAATGCGGGGGGGACGACAAGTGGCCGGTGGGTTATGATACGAACGGAATCGAAAGTCCACCATGCGGACAGCGCGGCGAACTTTTCTTAAAGCCGCTGCCGGCGTCACCGCCGGCACGGTGCTGACTCCACAACCGCAGTGGGCCCGGCACGCATGGGCCAGCGCCGCAACATTTCCAAAAATCCATCCGCTATTCTTGATCACTCCCGATCAGGCGTGGGACTGGAACGTATTCAAGAGCAAGGGCGGTCCAACCTACGCAGGCAGCGCCGGCTGGAAGCGCTTCACGGATTTCCTGATCTCGAAGATGCAGGAGTTCGGGGCCGTCGACTTCGACACCATCGAGATTCCCTACGACCATTACATCGTGGACGATTGGCCCGATCGGCGCACGCACATGCACGGCTCCGGCGTGGCCGTCGAGAAGCTCGTCACGGACGGGACGCCGGTGCCGGTCGTGGCTTCCTACGGCATGACGTCTGGGTTTACGCCACCGGAGGGCGTGACCGCGCCGCTCCTGTATTACGACCCTGCCCGGCCGCCGGCCGTTGGAGATATCGCTGGGAAAATCCTCGTCTTTCAGACCCCACCGTATCCGGATCCGCCGTACTCCGATTCGTTCCTCGACAATTTCACGTTGACCGACTACGAGTGGCGCTCACCGGGCAGATGGCCGCCGCTGTTTACTCCTCCGCCGGCCACCGTCACCAGCTCCTATCGTTGCCGCTGGGTTTGGAGCCAGCTGAACGGCTGTGCCGCGGCCGGCATCAAAGGGCGGGCGGCGGGCATCGTCGTGGTGTACGATCTCTCGCCGGGCGCGGCGTTCGGCCTCGCGCAACGGAGCGTCTACACGCCGGACGGGAAGGCCGGACTTGGCGCGCAATACATCAACTGTCCCACCCTCACGCTGGACCGGGTCAATGGAGCGAAGGTGTGGTGGATGCCAAGGCCGCGAAGACAGCTACGCTGACGCTCACCGCCCGCTTCCAGCGCGACACCGGCAAAGCCATCCTCGCGTATTTGCCAGGCAGGAATTACGGCACGCCGCAGGACGAACAGGTCCTGCTTGCCACGCACACCGACGCCATGTCGCTGATCGAGGAGAACGGCGGCCTGGGCATGCTCGGCATCGCGTCGTATTTCCGTCACATCCCACGGGCCGAACGGCCGCGGACGCTGGTATTCTACTTCGACTGCCGCCACTTCATGCCGGGCGGCGAGGCCAGCTGGCCGCAATTCGATTACTACACGATCCATCCCGAACGTTTGAAGCCGATCATCGCGACGTTAGGGATGGAGCACATGGGCGGCCGGCAGACCATCGAAAAGGGACCGGGGGGCAACCAGTACGCCTATTCCAGCGAGCTTCCGGAAAATGGCGGCGTGATCACGAGCCTGATGGATGTCCACAACAACAATATCTGGCTGGTGGAGGCCATCGCGAGAGCGGCGACCGAGAACCGCTGGCCTCGCGTGGATGTCAAAGCCGGTAACGTGGCGCCCGGCGTCAACGGCGGATTCCAGGGTACTGTCAAGAGTCCCATGAACAAAGGCCGTGCCTACCGTATCCCCGGGGTCGGCCTGGCGGGCGACTGGCCCGGCGGATGGACGCAAACTTACGCACAAGTGGACACCGAGGCGGGGGCGCGCGGCTTCGATAAGGACTACTTTGTGCAGCAGGTGGCCGGTCTGTCTCAGCTCGCTGGTGAATTCATGCTTGTGAAGCCGATGGTCATAGACCTGGGATGGGGCGCGCTGAAATCGGCTCTAGTGAAGCTTCCGGACTCCGGCTTCGCTCGGCCGCGCGAGGCTGCGGCAAGGCGTCAGGCGCTGGTGAATCAGTACTCCACCGCGTTCAGACATGTCGAGGCCGCCGCCCTCAAGGAGGCGCGAGGAGCGCTTAAGTACCTCGCGGCCAATATCAATACCTCGGTTGCGCCTGATCGGCAAAGCGCCCTCCACGAGTTGGTGGAGGGCCAACTCGCAAAGCTGACCTGAGGCTGCCGCTGAAGAGCACGCGGCGTGCTACGTTGAACGCATGAACTGGAGCGCGGCGGGAGCCATCTTCCTGGCCTTGGCCGTGATCATCGGCGCTTTCGGCGCGCACGCACTCGAGGCGCGCCTGGATGCGTATTCGCGCGGCGTCTACGAAACTGGCGTGATGTACCACTTCTTTCACGCGCTGGGTATGCTGATCGTTTCGATGCTCCCCCGCATCGGCGCGCTGAACGCCTCGCGAGCCTCGTGGGTCTGCGTGCTGCTGGCGGCGGGGATCGTGCTGTTCTCAGGCAGTCTGTATGCGCTCGCGATCAGCGGGGTTCGGACTCTGGGGGCTGTCACGCCCTTCGGGGGGCTCGCGTTCATCGCCGCCTGGGCGCTGCTGGCTTACTGGCTTGTGCGCGGAACCTAGGCCGGATTAGCAGCCTATTGGAGCAATCCGCCGTGGCCGAGGCAGCCGATTTCCCAGCCTGAAATCCGGTAGCGCGCTAGCATGGGCGGCAGCACCAGATCGACCACGTTCGATTTGGCCGAACGATAGCAGCCGGGCGCGGAGACGATCGGAACTTCTTCCTTGTAACCGAGCAGGAAGAGATTACCGGGCTCGACAGGTGCAAGGAACCGCTCGATATGGCAGCCGATCCGTGTCATGGCTCGACCAACGACGTCCTCGGGACCTGCCGGGGCTGTCGTGGACGCCACCAGGATCACCGTGGGTTTGGCGTGCAGCAAATGCTGCAGGTTTCTGGCGACGCAGCTCTCCTCTTCCACGCACGACAGCGCATAACTCGCCACGGCGCCGAGCCGCTCCAGCCGCTGCGTCATGATGGACTCGAACATGGTGCGGGCGCGCTCCCCCTGCACGGCGTCCGTGTAAAGAATGGCCACCGAGGGGGTCCGGATGGGCCGCGCCTGGAGGATAGGGCCGCGTTCGTGGAGGATGCTGATCACGGCTTCGAGCTGGGATCGCGCGACCGCGAACGGGGCGCTTTTCACGGTGGCGATTCTCTGGCCCGCGCGTGCAAAGCTGAAATTCGGGGACGTCGCGATGACGATATTCGCCGTGCAGTTAATCTGTTTCAGCAGTTCATCGTCCACCAGGACGCAGCCGTCCTCGGTGGTGAACAGATTGGCTCGGCCGCCGGCTGCGAGCCGGATCTCTAGGGCGCCGCACCCCATCTCGGCCGCGGCTTGCCGTACGGCTTCGTCCTCGCCTATTTCGCCCTCCTCCAGTTGGGTGACCCACACCTGGCCCAGGCCTTCCGTCTCCAGAAGGCGGACATCCTCCTCGCTGAGCACGTGCCCTTTTGCCAATAACTTGCGGCCGCCAGGCCGGAAGATCGTACAGCATAGAATCCGTCCGGTGGATTCCCGGATATCGACGGTCTGAGCTCTCATGGACGAAACATCCTCGGCGCACCCAAAACGTTAGCCGCGCTCGACGCAGGAAACCATTTTCCGGCACCCGGCGATGAGAAGATCGCGGGTAAAAACAAGACCTAGAATTAGGATATCCAGATTTCTGTTCGGTTTAGTAGTGGAAATGGCCGCTTACTATTCTCATTCATGGAAAACATTTTAGCTTTGAAACGTCTCGCTGGGGACCACCATGGTACCAATAGCCGGCCGGTTTTCCCGCAGCGAAGCGATAATGCCGGGGTGCGCTCCCGGAGCGATTAGTACCTGCAGTACCCCTTCGCGGAGAGCCTCCGCCGCGGCTTCCAACTTGGCCTGCATCCCCCCGGTGGCGACCCCACCACGGATCAACTCGGCAGCTTCGGGGGCACTCAACTGCGCCCGGATGTGGCCGGAAGCGTCCCGGACGCCCTCTACATCGGTGAGAAATATCAGTTTATCGGCGCAAAATCCCATGGCGCAGGACACGGCCATTTGATCGCCATTTACGTTATAGATCGCGCCGCTTGAATCTCCAGCAACACAGGCCACCACGGGCAGGTAGCCCTGCGAGACCAGAAGATTCAGCAATCCGCCGTCTGAAGATACCGGTTTGCCGACCTGTCCCAAGTCGGGACTTAACTGGACGGCGTCCACCAGACCTGCACTCAGCCCGTTGAGACCCACGGGACGGGCGCCCGCCTTGCGAAAGGCAGCCACTAACTGCACGTTGACGCTGCCGGCGAAAACTTTGACGACGGCATCGATGACCTCCGGGGTAGTCACCCGTAAACCATTGATAAATGTGCTCTCGATGCCTCTCTCCGCGAGGAATCGTGTCATCTGCTTGCCGCCCCCATGCACTACCACTACCTGATCCTGGCGGGCCAGCTCCGCGACCTCTCTCGCCAGACGCTCGCGTGAGTCGGCCGCGTCGAGCAGAGTGCCCCCCAGCTTAATAAGGATCTTCACGACACACTTCTCACGGGATCTGCGGCCTCACAGGAGCCCGGCCGTTTCGGCGTACCCCAGCACGAGGTTCATGTTCTGGATGGCTTGGCCCGCGGCGCCCTTGACCAGGTTGTCGATCGCGGAAATTACGACCGCCCGGCCGCTCGGTGCGTCGTAATGCACGCCGATATCACAGAAATTGGTATGTGCGACGGCCCGTAAATCGGGCGCATGACCCGGCGGATAAAGCCTGACGAAGGGTTCGCCGGCGTACGCCTTTTGGTAGACGGCCAGCAGGTCCTCGACCGAGCCGATATTCCTGGCCCGGAAGTAAATCGTCTCGAGAATCCCGCGGTGGATGGGGATCAACTGCGCGGTGAAGCTGAGCTCACCCTCTTCCAGTCCGGAAATGCGCAGGATCTCGGGCACGTGACGATGCTCCAGGACCGAGTAAGCGGAGAAGTTCTCGGTCACTTCGCAGAAGCTGGTTTTGAGCGACGGCTTGCGTCCGGCTCCGCTGACGCCGCTCTTCGCGTCGCAGACGATTCCCGCTTCGCGAACGACGACGCCCGCGTCGATCACGGGCCTGATTGCCAGGTTCGCGGCCGTCGGATAGCAGCCCGGGTTCGAGATCAGTCGCGCGCCGGGGATACGGGACCGGCAGAACTCCGGTAATCCGTAGGCGGCCTCCGCAAGAAGCTCCGGCTGCGTATGGACGTCCTTGTACCAGCGCTTGTAATTCCCGGTGGTTCCCAGGCGGAAGGCCCCGCTCAGATCGATTACCTTCGTCCCGGTCTGGAGCAGGCCAGGCGTAAGCTCGATGGAAACGTCGTGCGGCGTCGCGAGGAACACCGCCGCCAAACCCTCGGCGCGCACCGACTCCGGCGAAAACGAGACGCGGCGCGGGCCGGCGTGTCCCACGGGCCGGGGCTGGTCATCCTTGGTAAGACCCGGAGCCGTTTCGCGATGCTCCAGGAGGACCGGCTCGGCATGGGGATGCCGCTCGAGAAGGGCCACCAACTCCGCGCCGCTATAGCCGCGGAATCCGACAATGCCTACAGGCGTGCGCATGGTTATTTATTCACCGATATGAATAATTATACACTGCCCCGGCGCCACACGCAGCGTCACTTCGGAAAGACCGGTCACCGGATGAAGTATCCGGCCGGACGCCACTGGCCGCCGTCCTTCATGAGCGTGAGCGTTTCCACGGCGCTGGCCTTGTTCTGGAAGGAGCTCTGAAACTGGATCACCGTGTATTCGCCGTCGGGCGCGCCGGGAAGCGACGTTGCCGTGGTGATCTTAAGCGTCTTGCGAGACTTCAACGCGCCGATCGGCTCACGAACGCTCTTGACCATATCGACCCACTGTTGCCGAGCGACCCGGGCGCGGAAATAGGCCGAAGCTTCGGTCCAACTTTCGGCGTATTGTCGATTATCGACGAGGCTGAGCCAGGATTCTGCGTGTTTCTGTGCGTCGCTTTGCGCGAAAACCGGCCCGAGCGTTAATGCTAACAGCACAGACGGCGCAAGCCGTCTAAGTGTCATGGCCCACCGCCTTCTTGAGTGGTTTGTTCAGTGCGAACATCGCCAGGCCCGCGCCCACCGCTAGGGCCGCGAGCATCAGGAAGAACGAATCCCGCGACATCTTCTCGTAAAATGTCCCGAGGTAGCCGGTCAGGTAATTGCCAAAAAAGTTCGACAGAAACCATACGCCCATTAGCATACTGGCCAGGCGCGCTGGAGCGACTTTGGTCACCAGAGAAAGCCCGATCGGCGAGAGACATAACTCGCCAATGGTCAGGACGAGTGTGCTCCAGAACAACCAGAGAAAGCTAATCTTTTGGTCCGGGCCCAGCCCTTTGACAAGGTACACGAGCGGGAGGAAGGAGAGGCCCAGGAGTGTGCAGCCGATGGCCATCTTGCTTACACTGGGGAGTTCGGCCCCGCGGCGGGCTTGCCAGCTCCAAAAGGCATTTAAAATCGGAAACAGAAAAAACATGCACAGCGGGTTAAAGGCTTGCAACCACGTCGACGGCATTTCGAAGCCGAAAATGTGCCAGTCCGTGTTGCGATCCGCGAACAATTGCAGCGTATTGCCTTGCTGCTCATAGACTGCCCAAAAGATGACATTGATCGAGCATAAAACCACCAGCCCGATGATCGCGCTCCGCTCCTTGGGATTCAGCGGCGTTTTCTCCACGTGCGCTTTTTCCCTTTGCTTCAGGAGATCGTCGGCGAGATAACGCTGGCCGGACAGGTAGATAATCAAACCCACGATCATCCCCACGCCGGCCGCCGCGAAACCGTAGCCCCACCCCAGCTTCTGCCCCAGCGTCCCGCATATCAAGGGGGAAAGGAACGCTCCAAAGTTGAACGCCACGTAGAAAAAGGTAAAGGCCCGGTCCCGCCGTGAATCACCGGGACGGTACAGGCTTCCTACCTGCGTCGTGATGTTCGGCTTGAAGCATCCGTTCCCAAGAATCAGAAACAGCATGGCAATGAGAAATAACGACGGCTGCGTCATCATGAATTCGCCGATGGCCATGACGATCGCGCCGATAATCACGGTTTTGCGCTGGCCCAGGACGCGATCCGCGAGCATGCCGCCGAACAAAGGCGTCAAATAAACCAATGCAGTATAGATACCGTAGATCTGCGACGCCAGCGGCTGAATGTTCATCGGCCCGAAAACGGCTTCGATCCCGCGCTGGAGGGTCGCGAAGCCGAGGATGCTGACCGTGCCCGACCGGAATCCCTTGATCAGGAAATCCGTTAAATAAAGGATTAGCAGGGAGCGCATTCCGTAGTAATTGAAGCGCTCCCACATCTCGGTGGAGGACAACACGAACAGGCCGGCCGGATGGCCGAAGATGGTCTTCTGCGTGCGAATGGTGTCGTAGGCGGACGACGCAGTTTCCGTGGGATTCACAGGCGGCCTCTTGAGGTAAATCGCGCGCTCTGAACTCGCTCGCAGTATACAACAGCCAGGGTCCGGTCTCGGAGCAACGTAGTGCAGTAATTTTATTTCCCCGCCGGCGCTTTCCGCCGCAGCTCGTCGAAGAAATTCAGCAAAACCGTGACGTGAACCGAGCCTTTCTGCCCGCCGGTGGCGTCCGGCCGTGGAGCCACCACGAAGCGCTTGCCGTCCGGGGCCAGATCCAGATTCCAGAAGAAGGCATTCGGCTCCAGGATCTGCGTCTGGGCCCAGATACGTGGTTTATCGGAGGCAAACGAATCGCCTTTCGTGGTGTAGGTAGCCACCATGATGCGGTAGTCCGGCGCCTGATAGAACAGCTCCCGTCCGTTTCGCGACCAGACCGGGTGGCGTCCGCCGCCAGCGGAAATCACCCATTTGCCGCCCGGACCCGGGAAAGGCTGGACGAAGACTTCATTGATCCCCGTTGCGAAGGAGCGGTAAGCGATCCATCGTCCATCTGGCGAAAAGGCTGGTTCATCGTCGTAAGCCATCGTGTGCAGGAGCAGTTCCGGTTTGCCCGCCTTGGGATGCTCCAGGTCGTTCAAGTCCAAAGGTAGCGTCCAGAAATCCGTTCCCGTGTCCACGCGGTCCTCACTGAAAGCCAGGCGCTGGCCGTCGGGCGAAAATGAATATGGCCTCAGACCTGTCTTGCTTTCCAGCAACGGTTGCGCTTCCCCGGCTCCGTCCGAGCGAATCCACTGCAGGGTAGTGGCGGCACCAGCCGCAGCTACGAAAACGATGTGCTTTCCGTCCGGCGTCCAAACCGGGTACACGCTGGTTTGGGGTTTGAACGTCAGCGGCGTCATGGTATCCCGCTCGGAATCATAGACCCCAATCGCGGTCTGGTTCACTGAAACCGCCAACCGCTTGCCGTCGGGGGAAAGGCGGGGGGTAAAATAAAGCCCTGGCGAGGCCAGCAGCGGTTGCGTCTTTCCGGTGCTGTCCAGCCACACCAGCGGCCAGGTTCCCGACGATTTGCCGCCCAGATACACAAAAGTCCCGTTGCGCGAGACATCGAACTGCCCTCCCGCAGTGACCGTGTCCCCGGCGACATCCTCCAGCAGCGGCGTAGGCGTACCCCGCACTTCCAACCTGTCCAGATCGAACGGCACACCAAGCAACGTGCCCTGGTGAACGTAAACCAAATGGCCGGCCCGGTTGGGCGTGGCCAGGTACCGGCCGAAATATCCGCCCTGTTGTACCATCTTCCACTGCCCTGTCTTCAGGGAAAGGACCTGGATGTTGCCGTTGTCAAAAGCCCCGTTGGTGGTGGCGCTGGCACTGGTGAACAGTACGGCTTCGCCGCCCGGCAGGATCTGCGGCCAACGATGGGTGACCTCGTTTCTATCGCCGGGCTTGGCGAGCGATTGAGGAGTCCCTCCCGCGGCCGAAACGCGGGAAAGGCCGCCAGTCGGTGAGTTCAGCGTCACCACGATATTGCCATCCTCGCCCCAACTGGCGCCGCGTGCGCCGGGGGCATCGCACAGAGTGACCGGCGCGCCACCCTGCACGGAGATCTTCTTCATCTTGCTGTCGGCGAAGAACCCAACCCATTGGCTGTCGGGAGAGAAGAAGGGATCGCTCGCGTTCTCGGTTCCACCGAGAAAACTGGGATTGGCTTGATCGAGGAGGCGCGTCGCGAGCAACTCTTTTCCGCCTGCCCCGCGGGCCACAAAGGCCAAGCGCCTTCCGTCGGGCGAAATGGCAGCCGTGATGCGAGGCCCAGCGACAGCCTCCGGTCCCAGATCGACGCTGAACCTTGTCAGCGGCTGCTCGACAGGCCGCGTCGCGCGATACGCGATCCACGAAGCGCCGGCCAAGGCGACGGCCAACACCCCCGCCACGATACCGGCTATCCTACCGAGCCGCGACGGTAACGGAGCGGGGTCTTTGGCGCCGGCCCCCGCTCCATCACTGTCGCGGCTCAGTAGCCGTTTCGCATCGCCGATGTCCCGTAACCGCTGCTTGGGGTCCTTCTGCAAACATTCTTCGAGCAGGCGGCGAGCTTCTTGCGGTATTTTCGCGAAATCCGGCTGCTTGTGGATGACGGCGGCCAGAGTTTCGGCGGCATCTTCACCTCTGAAGAGCCGCTCGCCCGTGAGCAGTTCATACAGCACCACGCCGAAGCTCCAGATATCGGCGCGCTTGTCCACCTGCTTGCCGCGAGCCTGTTCAGGGCTCATATAGGCGGCCGTGCCCAGGATGACACCCACCTCCGTTGCGCCCATCGTCAATGTGGGTGAGTTCTCGCGGTCGCCGGTCCCCGCTCCACTGTCGCGGCTCTGTCCCGTGAAAGCCTTCGCCAAACCGAAATCCAGAAGCTTCACCACGCCCTCGGGCGTAACCTTGACGTTGGCCGGCTTCAGATCGCGATGGATGATCCCCTTGTCGTGGGCGTATTCCAGCGCGGCGGCGATCTGCGAGGCGATCTTCCAAGTCTCATCGAATGGCAGAGGACCTTTTGGTGAATCGCCCTCCACTAACTCCATGACGAGCGCACGTTCTTCTACACCGTAGATCGCGGCGATGTTCGGATGATTGAGCGATGCGAGCATCTCGGCCTCGCGCTGGAACCGCGCCATGCGCTCGGGATCGCGAGCGAACGCTTCCGGCAGAACCTTGATGGCAACATCGCGCTTCAGCTTGGTGTCGCGGGCGCGGTAAACCTCGCCCATGCCGCCGGCGCCGATGGGCGCAAGGATCTCGTAAGGTCCCATTCGAGTCCCCGCAGAGAGAGGCATATAGCCGATGCCGCTTAGTTTACTCGATCGGAAAAGCGCATGCGTCTGGATCACGGCCTAAGCCGGAAGGCAGGCAACTTGGACTTATAACGTAGTCCGCAGTGCTTCAATTCGACTTCTTCTTGAACAGATTGAGAATTCCCGTGGCGGCCTTGCCCACATCCGCTCCGTCACCGGTGATGGATTTCAGCTCCTGATTGGCCAGGCCTGTGGCCATGCCTTTGATATCGGGCACGAACTTGGGATCGGCTGCGGGTCCCTCAACACTGAACGGGACGTTCGAGGCGAGCGCGGAAACAACCCCATTCCCCTTAATTTTCGCTCTCATCTTGAAATCCAGCGTGTTGGTGGGGCTGACGGTACCGGCGCCCGAAATATCGCCGATATCGGTCGCGATGACGGTAATGTTCTGCAGGTCGATGCCTTGGGGAGTGTCATGCACGTCGGCGCTGATGTTCTCGAAATCCGTATTGGGGCCCACCTTGATGCCGGCGATCTTAGCGATGGTTGTCATCTTAGACCCTAAATCGAAATTCGCCAGGCGCGTTCCCTTGACCGCCAACGCTCCTTTGATGTCGAGTTTTTCCAGGGGACCCGCCACCGCAAAATTCATATTCAGCGTCCCGCCCTGCAGGGACGAGCCGCGCGGCAGCTCCACGGCGAGCGCCGGCAGCATTTCGGTGAGCTCCTGCACGGCCATGGCGGGCGCGGCCAGCTTCATGTTCAGGAGTGTTTCCTTTTCCCCCAAATTATAAGTCCCCGTGAGCGAAGCCTTAGCCTTTCCGATCCCCACGTCGCCATGGCTGAGCGAACCGGTATGCGCGGCTGCGTCGTGACGCACGTCGAAATTGAAATCCACGGGGATCTTCGCCGGCGTCCCGTTTTTGGCGAGCTTAAGTTGCTCCGCCTTGATGTCGCCCTTCCATTCGAAATTGTTGTGTTCCGAAGCGAGCGTGCCATTGATCGAAACCAGGCCTCCGAAGCCGGTCGCGGCCGGCACAAAACCGGTGTGGACGATGTCCAGCTTGTTGAGTTTCAGGTTGGCGCTGAAGGGCGTCGCCGCTACGTCTTTCGTGTCGATCGGACCGGCCTTGCCGGCCAGAGTAACGTCGCCGCCTCCCTGAATCGTGCCGGAAAAGGAGAACGGAAAGGAGGCGTCGGCCGCGAAATCCCGGATCTCGATGTTGACCTTGTCGAGCGTTTGGGGCGAGGATTCGCCTCGGCGTCTTAAAGATACGCGCCCGCCGGTGACCTTCACCAGTTTGACTGACAGGTCCAGCGGGGCGGTCGCGCCGGGCGATTCCGCCGGCTTAGGCGCGGAGGATTTGCCTCCGAGGCTCGAAAAATTCCAGGTTCCGGCCGAGGACTCCAAGAGCGCTATCTCAGGCCGCTGGATCTCGATCCCCGTGACCGTCAGCTTCTTCGAGAAAATCAGCGCCGGCAGATCGACACCCACGGCAAGCGATTGGGCGCTCAGGAACGGAACTTTGCTGAACGCGGGATCGTCGGAGATGGATAGATCGGTCGCCGTGACGGCTCCCGAAAGGATGGAAAGCTTCAGGTCGCCGAGCTTTACTTCCCGACCCAACGCCTTGCCGAGCTCGGTCTCCAGACGAGGCCGGAACTGATTGGCATCGATCAGAAACGGGAGGGCAAGCGCGATGACGATCAACGCCGCCAGAATGATCCCAAATATGCGAATAGCGCGCTTCATGGCGATCCTCCGGTTCCCCAAGTTTACTATCCCGGAGTGGCGGACAGGACCCCGGCCCCACGCTACCTAAAATGTGGCAAACTGGAGGAATTCTGGAGGCGCTGTAATGGTAGGCCGTAAAGTCGCGCAGTATCAATTCCTGGAGAAGCTGGGGGCCGGGGGAATGGGCGAGATATACAAAGCCCAGGACACCCGCCTGGGGCGCTTCGTGGCGATCAAGGTTCTGCCCAGCGCGAAGTCGGGCGACCCCGAACGCCGGCGGCGGTTTCTGCAGGAAGCGCAGGCGGCCTCGGGGCTGAACCATCCCAGTATCATCACCATACACGACGTCGTTTCCGAAGGCGACACCGAATTCATGGTCATGGAGTATGTCGCGGGCAAGACGCTCAACGACATCATTCCCAAGGGCGGCTTGCGCGTTCCTCAGGCCTTGAAATACGCCCTGCAAACGGCGGACGCACTGACCGCCGCGCACAACGCCGGTATTATCCATCGCGACCTGAAACCGGCCAATATCATGGTCACCGATTCGGGCCTGGTCAAGGTGCTGGATTTCGGCCTGGCCAAAATGACCGATCGGAGCAGCCCGACGCACATCGGCGAAGACGCCGAGACCATAGCGGCGAGCAGTCCACTGACGGTGGAAGGATCCATCATCGGAACGGTCAGCTACATGTCGCCGGAGCAGGCCCAGGGCAAAAAGGTGGACACGCGGTCCGATATTTTCTCTTTCGGCGCGGTGCTGTACGAAATGCTCACCGGATTGCGGGCCTTCGAAGGCGAATCGAGCCTATCGACGCTCTCCGCGATACTGCGGGACGACGTCAAGCCAATGATCGAGGTCGCGCCGGACGTGCCGCCCCAACTTGAAGGCGTCATTCTGCAGTGCCTCAAGAAGAATCCCGACGACCGCTGGCAGGGCATGCGCGAAGTGCAGGTCGCGCTTTCGGCGCTGAAGCGGGAATCGGATTCCGGATCGCTCTACACGACGCGCATGGCCGGTCCCCCGCCTTCAAAAGCTCCGGTAACCGGGACGCGCGCGGCGGCGGCTCCCTCGGGCGCGAAGGCTCCCGCAGCGGCCAAACCGGCGGCCGCGGAGGGCGAGAAGAAATCGAACGCGCTGGTCGCGGTAGTGGCGGGCGTGGCTCTGCTGGTTGCGGCGAGCGGAGGCGGCGTGTGGTTCATGAGGCAGCAGGCGGCGAAGAAAGCTGCCGCACAGGCAGCCGCGGCGGCCGCGCAAGCTGCGGCAACTCCGCCGGCGCCGGAACCGGCTCCCGTCGAGGCTACGCCGGCGCCTCCGGCAGTGGAGGCGGTCACCAACGACTCGGTTCTCGACTTGGTGAAAGCGAAGGTTCCCGTGGGCTTGATCCTGGAACAGATCCGGTCCGCCGAGCAGACTAAATTCGATCTTTCGACCGCCGAGCTCATCCGTCTGAGCAAAGGCGGCGTTCCGCCGGTGGTCATCGACCAGATGCGTAACCCGAAGCGCGTTCCGCCGCGGACGGACGCGGCTCCGGCGATCGCGAACAAGCAAGCGCCTCCCGCGCCGGTGGTGGCATCGACGAAGGCCCCGGCCGCCCCATCTGCTCCGGCTCCCGCTCCCGCACCCGCGCCGGCTCCTGCGCCAGTCGCCACGGCTCCTCCGCCCCCGCCGACACCCGCTCCTCCACCTACTCCGCAGACCACTCCCGTAACGGTCCCGGACGCGATTCCGTTCCGGATCCTCCTGGCGGCCGACATCCCTTTGGACGTCGAACTCGGCGCGCCAGTCAAGTTCACGATTGCGGAGGATTTCAAGGTCGGCGGCATAATGGTCCTGCCGAAGGGCATGGGCGTGAATGGCGAAATCTCGGAGACCTCGAAGAAGAAGAAGTTCTTGGGCATTGGCGGCGGCGCCAAGCTGAGCTTCACTCTCAGTAAGGCGTTTGGGGCCGGGGGTGTGGAGCTGAACGTCCGCGCGCTGTCCGCGCGCAGGGCCGACGGCGCGACGCAGCGCCAGGTGGATATCGGCAAGGGCGCCAAGAACGTGGCCGCCGTTCAGGGCACCGAGTACATCGGCTACGTCGACGGCACGCAGACCGTCAACATCCCGAAGTGAGTCGCCAGCACTCGCGGGCGATTTCCCATTCTTCCTCGGCGGGTACGACGAGAACACGCGGCTTGAGGCACTCCAGTTGCGCCGCAACGCGGTCGCGCAGAGGCGCGCAGTTTTCGCCTATGCCGCCGGTGAAAACCAGCGCGTCCAGGCCGCCGAGCACGGCGATCATGCCTCCGATTTCGCGCACCAGGCGGTGGACGTAGATCTCGAACGCCATCTGCGCGCGAGGGTTGCCCTGGTCCATTGCCGCCAGGACCTCGCGCATATCCTCCGAAACGCCGGAGATGCCGAGCAGTCCCGATTCGCGGTTCAGCACCTGGTCAAGTTGATCCGCGGTGTAGCCGCGCTTGCGCATCACATGAATCAGAATGCCGGGATCGATGGACCCGCTGCGCGAGCCCATCATGAGTCCTTCGAGCGGAGTAAAACCCATGGTGGTGTCAACGCACTTTCCTCCCCGCACGGCGGCGAGCGAGGCGCCGTTACCTAGGTGGCAGGTGACGAGCTTGAGCGACCTCGCATCGCCTCCGAGGATTTCGGCCGCTCTTCGCGAAGCGTACTGGTGGCTGATGCCGTGAAATCCGAACCGCCGGATGCCCTCCTCGAACCAGGCGTAGGGGCCAGGGTAAACGTAGGCGGGAGCCTCGATCGTCGCGTGAAAGGCGGTGTCGAAAACCGCGACCTGCCTGACGCGTTCTCCAAAGAGGATCCTGGCTTGGTCGATCAACTGCAACTCGCGGCGATTGTGCTCCGGCGCGATCGCGGAAGCCGAAGCGATGGCGTCCCGCACGTCATCCGTCAGCACCGAAGCTTTGTGGACCGCTCCGCCATGCACGACGCGGTGGCCGACCACATCGACTTCGCCCGGAACGGACCGCAGAATTGCATCCGGAGGTTCGCCCGTGGACCACTCGCCCGCAAATTTCCAGAGAGGCGCTGGCGGATCGGAAGGAGGTGGGCCGTTCAGATCGTCGTAACGGCACTTCAAGGTGCTCGATCCCGCGTTGAGGACCAGGACTCTCATGCGCCGGGCCGGTTTCCACCCGGTCCGCTCGTACCTGGCCAGGTCCAGTCGCGAATTTCCGGCATGTCGTCGCCGTAGCGCGCAATGTAGAGCTTGTGCTCGATCAGGCGGCTGCGCAGATAAGCCTTGAAAGTCACGGTGGTTTCGCCCAAGCCCGGCACGCGATCGACGACGTCGCCCGCCAGATGGAAACGATCCAGATCGTTCATGACGGTCATGTCGAAGGGTGTCGTGGTGGTCCCTTCTTCCTTGTAGCCGCGGACATGCAGGTTGTCATGATTCGTACGCCGGTAGGTCAGGCGGTGAATCAGCCAGGGATAGCCATGGAAGGCAAAGACGATAGGTTTATCCTTGGTAAAGAGCGCGTCAAAAACGTCGTCTGAAACTCCGTGAGGATGTTCGCTCTGCGGCTGAAGCGCCATCAGATCGACGACGTTCACCACGCGAATTTTTAACTTCGGCACGTGCCTCCGCAGCAGATCCACGGCGGCCAGCGTTTCGAGCGTGGGCACATCGCCGCAGCACGCCATGACGACGTCCGGTTCGCCGCCGCCGTCGTTGCTCGCCCATTCCCAGGCGCCCAGGCCCTCCTTGCAATGGCGCACAGCGGCATCCATAGCGAGCCATTGTGGAGCCGGCTGCTTGCCGGCCACAATCACGTTGATGTAATGCTTGCTGCGCAGGCAATGATCCGCCACCGAAAGCAAAGTGTTCGCGTCCGGGGGCAAATACACGCGCACGACGTCCGCCTTTTTATTCGCCACATGATCCAGAAACCCGGGGTCTTGATGGCTGAATCCGTTGTGGTCCTGGCGCCACACGTGGGAGGTCAGCAGGTAATTCAGCGACGCGATGGGCTTGCGCCAGGGGATTTCGCTCGAGACCCTCAGCCACTTGGCATGCTGATTGAACATCGAATCGATGATGTGGATGAACGCTTCGTAGCACGAGAAAAATCCATGCCGCCCGGTTAGCAAATATCCCTCGAGCCAGCCCTGGCACATATGCTCGCTGAGCACTTCCATCACGCGGCCGTCGTGGGCCACGTGATCGTCGGCCGGCAGGGTCACGGCCTCCGAAGTGCGGTTCGTGACCTCGAAAAGCGCGCTTAGACGATTGGATGCGGTTTCATCCGGCCCGAACACGCGGAAATTGTTCGAACCGGCGTTCGCCCTCATGATATCGCGCAGAAACGGGCCAAGCGCGCGCGTCGCCTCCGCCTGCGTGGCGCCGGGGTGCGGGCAGGGCACCGCGTAGTCGCGAAAATCCGGCACGCGCAAATCCTGGAGCAATTGCCCGCCGTTGGCATGCGGATTCGCGCCCATTCGCCGCAGGCCGCGCGGAGCGAGCGCCAGAATTCGCGGCGACGGGCGGCCCAGTTCGTCGAACAAGTCGTCCGGACGGTAGCTCTTCATCCAAGCTTCGAGCATCCCGATGTGCTCGGGTTTGGAAGCGGCCATATCCAGAGGGACTTGATGCGCCCGGAAGGTGCCCTCGCAGGGCAGTCCGTCGACGATTTTCGGTCCGGTCCAGCCCTTGGGCGAAACCAGCACGATCATGGGCCACGCGGGACGTCCCGTGAAACCCTCGCCCCGAGCTTTCCTCTGGATCTCGCGAATCTCCAGAACAGCCGTCTCGAACGTCGCGGCCATGGCCGGATGCATGAGCTCCGGATCGTGGCCTTCGACGAAATACGGCCGGTATCCGTAGCCGCTGAGAAGATCCGCGAGCTCCTCCTGCGGGATGCGCGCGAGCACCGTGGGCCCGGCGATCTTGTATCCATTCAAGTGCAGAATCGGGAGCACCGCGCCGTCGCGCATGGGATCGAGAAACTTGTTGGAATGCCAACTGGCGGCAAGCGCACCGGTCTCCGCTTCGCCGTCGCCGACGACGCAGCACGCGATCAGCTCGGGATTATCGAACACCGCTCCGTACGCGTGCAGCAGTGAATAGCCCAGTTCGCCGCCTTCGTGGATCGACCCGGGCGTTTCCGGAGCCGCGTGGCTGGGGATACCTCCGGGAAACGAGAATTGGGTGAATAGCCGGACCATGCCCTCGACATCGCGGGTCACATTAGGAAAAAACTCGCTGTACGTTCCTTCCAGCCAAGTGTTCGCGACCATTCCGGGACCGCCGTGCCCGGGACCGCATACGTAAATCATGTCGAGGTCGTATTTCTGGATTAGGCGATTGGCGTGCGCGTACATGAAATTCAGCCCGGGCGTAGTGCCCCAGTGGCCCAGCAAGCGCGGTTTGATGTGCTCACGCTGCAAAGGTTCGGTCAACAAGGGATTGGCGTACAGGTAGATCTGTCCCACGGACAAATAATTGGCTGCGCGCCACCAGGCATCCAGCTGCGCGAGTTCATCGGTGGTGAGCGTGGGAACGGCGGTATTCATGGAGTTGCCCAAGCACGGTGCGGGCCAATTCACATTTCCATGCGGGGGTGCCGCTCCCGCGCGGCGTTGAATTCGCATCCAAACAACGCGATCACCGCCATCACGTAGCTCCACACCAGCAGAGCGAGGCCGGCGCCGACGCTGCCGTAGAGGACGTTGTAGTCCGTGATATAGCGGAAATACCAGGCGACACCCAACGTGGCAACGGTCCACAGCGCCGTCGCCAGAATCGCTCCCGGCACCACCTGCCCGAAGCGCTGCTCGCGGTTGGGGCCGAAGTAGTAGACCGCGGCCGTGATGACCACTACCGCCCCTGTGGCGATGACGAAACTCAGCAGCTGCCAGAGCAAGCGGACCCAGCCGCGCAGGTCTCTATACTCTTCGAGGAGGCCCAGCGTGGAGATCACCCAGGTCTGAGCGCGGTTTCCGAACACCAGCAGCAGGGACGCTCCCAGCACCGGCACGGTCGCACCGATCACCAGCAGCATCGCGACGACGCGCTCGGAGACAAAGGAGCGCCCGCTCGGGATGCGGTAAATGGAACGGAATCCCTCCATCAGGCTCACCATCACCCCGGAGCCGGCCCACGCCGCCAGGACCACGGCAATCACCAGCAGCCAGGTGGGACGCTGCCCGTGCACGTTGAAGAGCCCCCGCACCACGTCCTCGGTGCCCGGTGGAACCACGTCGAACAACAGGCGCACCACGATGCGCGAAACCGCGTCCGCGTTGGCCTGCACCAGCAGCGTTGCCAGCGTGGTCAGGACCGGAAAAAACGCAAGCACGGATGAGAACGCGGCGCCCTTGGCGATGGCGAAGCAATTATCGCTGTACAAGCCGACGCTCGCGTCGTGAATCAGGCTCCAGAAACGGATCAGGAATCCCACTTCGTGGACGTAGATCCGGGGTGTTGCGCTCATCAGCTTCAATTATCCACAACCTTAAGGTAGTGGGTTGCTGCCGCACCAACAGCATCATGTTATCCTGGAGCTTCTGGTAGAGGAGCGGGGGCCATCACTAGCCCGGCGCGCAGTTCCGGCGAAATCCCGGCGCGCTCGGCGAAAGGGGCGTCCTCGCCGAAATCGCCGCGATGGATTCGAGCGTGGCGGTTGGGGGGTAAGGCTAACACCTGCCCACTGTCATTCGGCGCACGTCCAGATCGTGGGCGGCCGGGTGGAGCGCTATCGGGCAGTGGTACAAACCTTCGTTTGGCCCTCCTGGCCGGGGCCGTTTTTCAGCCGGCAGCCTCCTCTATCTTTAACAATTTGGGTTCTTATGAACGTCTTTGAATTGACGCGCGCGCTGGTCGATATCCACTCCGTCACTCCCAACGAG
Organism: Bryobacteraceae bacterium; assembly: GCA_035934795.1. Classification (GTDB taxonomy): domain Bacteria; phylum Acidobacteriota; class Terriglobia; order Bryobacterales; family Bryobacteraceae; genus Palsa-187. The sequence continues at coordinate 38,024 of DASYXM010000028.1, forward strand.
GAGCGGGTCGGCATTTTTCTGTCCGAGTATCTTTCCAAGCTCGCGTCGCGGACGGGCGGCAAGACGGAGCGGATCGAAGTGGAACCGCGGCGCTATAACGTTCTGGCTTACTGGGACGCGCCCGTGGTGACCCTATCCACGCACATGGATACAGTTCCACCGTTTTTTCCATCGCGCGAAGATGTCGAATTCATCTGGGGCCGCGGCGCGTGCGATACCAAAGGCATCATCGCCGCGATGTTGTTGGCGCTCGAAGCTCTGCTCGAAAGCGGAGAGCGCCGGGTCGCGGCGCTGTTCGTGGTGGGCGAGGAACGTAACAGCGCGGGGGCGCTGGCGGCCTCGAAGGATGCGCGGGGCAGCCGCTACCTGATCAACGGCGAGCCTACCGAGAGCAAGCTCGCGCTGGGTTCGAAGGGCGCGCTGCGGTATGAAGTGATCGCCACCGGTAAGATGGCCCACTCGGCGTATCCGCACCTGGGCGAATCGGCGATCGAGAAGTTGCTGGATGCGCTCGACCGCTTACGGCGGATCGCGCTCCCGGTGGATCCCGTGCTGGGAGCGAGCACGCTCAACATCGGGACGATTCAAGGCGGCCGCGCGCCGAATGTCATTCCGGATCACGCTCAGGCCGAGGTCTTCATCCGCCTGGTGGACGACGGAAACAGCACGCGGAAAGCCGTCGCCGAAACGGCGGGCGTGTCGGCTGAGGCCCGCGAGGTGCTGTGTATTCCGGCCGTGCGATTGGGCGGGATCGAGGGATTTGAAACCTCGATTGTTTCATATACCACCGATATTCCGGCGTTTCAGGGAGCCTGGGGGCAGCCCTTTTTGTACGGTCCGGGCAGCATTCACGTCGCGCACACGGCCGAAGAACGTATTCCGAAGCTTGAGCTCGCCGCGGCGGTCCAGAATTACCAAAATCTGGCGAGGAAGTTGTTAACACTATGAGCCACCACTATCGAGTAGCGATCGCCGGTGCCACGGGAGCCGTGGGCGTCGAGTTTCTCCGCTGTCTGGAAGAAAGGAACTTCCCGATTTCCGAATTGCGGCTGCTGGCCTCGGCGCGCTCGCGCGGTAAGACCATGCCGTTTCGCGGGCGTGCAATCGCGGTCGAGGAATTGACGGAGAACAGTTTTAACGACATCGACGTGGCGTTCTTCAGCGCGGGCGGATCGATCTCGAAAAAGTTCGGCCCGCTGGCGGCCCAGGCGGGCGCCGTGGTGGTGGATAACTCTTCGGCGTTTCGCATGGACCCGGCGGTTCCTTTGGTGATCCCCGAGATCAACCCCGACGCCCTCGCGCGGCACCACGGCATCATCGCGAATCCGAACTGTTCGACGATCATCGGCATCCTGCCCTTGTGGCCCATTCACAAGCGGAATCGCATCCGCCGGCTGATCGCCTCGACGTACCAGGCGGCCTCCGGCGGAGGCGCCGCGGCAATGGAGGAGTTGCGCGAATCCACGCGCGCACACCTGGAAAATCGCGAATACCCGAACACCGTGCTGCCACATCCTTACGCGTTTAACCTGTTCAGCCATAATTCCAAGGTGGATCCCGAGACCGGCTACAACGAGGAAGAAACCAAGATGATCCGGGAGACGCGCAAGATTTTCGCCGATCCGGACATACGCATCAGTGCGACCTGCGTGCGCGTGCCCGTGCTGCGCGCTCATTCCGAATCCCTGACATTCGAATGCGAGCGGCCCATCACGCCGGCCGAAGTGCGCGAAATTTTGAGCACCGCGCCCGGCGTCAAACTGGTGGACGATCCCGAAAAGAACTATTTCCCGATGCCCAAGGACGCCTCCGGCCAGGATGACGTTCTGGTGGGCCGCATTCGCCGGGATTTAAGCGATCCGAGCGGCCATTCCATCAGCATGTTCGTCTCCGGAGACCAGCTTCTGAAAGGCGCGGCGTTGAACGCCGTGCAAATCGCCGAAGCGATGGTGCAACGGGGACTGCTCAAGAAAGCGGTCGTGAGCTGATTTGAAGGAAGCCCGGGAACCGAAAATGATCGTGATGAAATTCGGCGGTACTTCCGTCGAATCGGCTGAAGCCATCGAGCGAGTCGCGGGAATCGTGCGGGAGCATCTTGCGCGGCGTCCCGTGGTCGTCGTTTCGGCGATGGGCAAGACCACCAACAAGCTGCTGGCGATAGCCGCGGCGGCTGTCGCGGGACATCGCGAGAAGTCCTTTTCGCTGTTCGGGGAGCTGCGCGAGTTTCACGAGCGCGAGGCGGCTGGGATGGGCGTCGAACGCGAAGTCTGTGTTCATTTTGAAGAGCTCTCCGAGCGGGTCAACGGGCTGGCAGTCACAGGCGAGATGACGCCGCGCACGACCGACGCCGTGTCCGCCTTCGGCGAGCGGTTATCGAGCATTATCGTCAGCGCCCGCTTCCGGCAGTTGGGGATTGATGCCGCACATGTAGATTCGCGGGCGGTGATCGTCACCGACGAGCGGCACACGCAAGCCGCGCCGATTTTTCCCGAGACCTATCGCCGGCTCGCGGCGACGGTTCCACCGATGACGGCGAAGCAGGTCGTCGTGATGGGCGGATTCATTGGGTCAACCGAAAAGGGGGTGACTACGACGCTCGGCCGCGGCGGGTCGGACTACACTGCCTCGATCGTGGGCGCGGCGATTGGCGCCGAGGAAATCCAAATATGGACCGATGTCGACGGCATGCTGACGTCAGACCCGGCGATTCTCGCGAACGCCTATCGCGTGAAGCAGTGCTCCTTCGCCGAAGCGGCCGAACTCGCGTATTTCGGAGCCAAGGTTTTGCACCCGGCTACGGTGCTTCCGGCCATCGAAAAAAACATCCCGGTGCGGATTTTGAACTCGCGGCGTCCGCAAATGGAAGGGACGCTCATCACGGCCGAAGCTCCCCACACCGCGAGCCCCATCCGATCCATAGCCTGCAAGCGGAACATCACGCTGGTCAACATCGTATCGTCGCGCATGCTGATGGCGCACGGGTTCCTGCGGCGCATTTTTGAAATTTTCGACCGCTTTGAAACACCCGTGGACATGCTGGCGACCTCCGAAGTTAGCGTTTCTCTGACCATCGACAACACCAGGGCCCTGGAGGCCATCCGGCGGGAAATCGAGGAGTTTGCCGAAGTCACGGTGGATGAGAATCAGTCCATTGTGTGCCTGGTGGGCGACAACATCCGGCACACGCCTGGCCTCGCGGCGCGCGCCTTTGGCGCGCTTAACACCGTCAACGTCCGTATGATTTCGCAGGGAGCTTCGCGGCTGAATATCAGTCTGGTCGTGGCAGCGGCCGATCTGCATCGCGCGGTAGAATCACTCCACCGGGAGTTTTTCACGGATCCCGATTCCCAGGTGTTCGCCCCATCGCAGGTGTTCAAATGAAGCTCGCCATTGTCGGTTACGGGAAAATGGGCAAGCTGATCGACCAACTGGCGCCGGAATACGGCTTCGGGATGCACGCGCGCATTGACTTGAACGACGATATCGCGCAAGCCGCGGGATCGGATGTCGCCATCGAGTTCAGCGCTCCCGAGGCCGTCGTCTCGAATATCGAAAAGCTCGCGGCGCTGAAAATTCCGGTGGTCGTCGGGACCACGGGATGGCTCGCGCACCGCGATCGCGTGAAAGCGGCCGTGGAGCGCCACGGCACGGGCCTCGTCTGGAGCCCGAATTTCTCCATAGGTGTGAACATATTTTCCCGGCTGGTGGAGGAAGCCGCGCGCCTGATGGCCGGCGAGCCGAGCTACGGCGCGTGGGCTTGGGAAATTCATCACGATACCAAGAAGGACGCGCCCTCCGGCACGCTGCTAAAACTGGCGGACGATATGAAAGCCGCCGGATATCCGCGCACGATCGACGTCGCCAGCAATCGCGCGGGACGGCATCCCGGAACGCACGAAATCGGTTTCGACTCGGCGGCGGATACCATAACTTTGCGGCACGCGGCCCGCAGCCGCGAGGGGTTCGCACGCGGCGCGCTGAAAGCCGCACAATGGATTGTGGGCAAACAAGGCATGTTCGAATTCGGCGACGTATTATTCACGAAGAGGTAAAACCCCATGTTGAAAGGCTGCGGCACCGCGCTCATCACTCCGTTTCGCAAGGACCTGTCGCTCGACGAAGCCGCGATGCGGCGTCTGGTCGAAAGGCAGGTGAAGGGCGGCATCGACTTCCTGGTCCCTTGCGGCACCACCGGTGAAAGCCCGACGCTCTCGCGCGCGGAACATCTCCGCGTAGTCGAAATTACGCTGGAGGTCGCCAAGGGGAAAGTTCCCGTGGTCGCCGGGGCGGGCGGCTACAGCACGGCCGAGGTGATCGAGCTCGCGCGCGAGCTGCAGTTGATGGGCGTCGACGGGTTGCTTTCAGTCACCCCGTATTACAACAAGCCCACGCAGGAGGGTATGTACCAGCACTATAAGGCGATCGCAAACGCGGTAACGCTACCCATCATCGTTTACAACGTGCAGGGACGCACCGGCGTGAACGTCGAGACCGCGACTTTGAAGCGGCTGGCGGAGATCGGCAACATCGTCGGTGTCAAGGAAGCCTCTGGAAACATCGGCCAGATGGCATCGGTCTGCCACAACCTGCCCGCGGATTTCGCGATTCTCTCCGGCGACGACGCCGTTACCATTCCGCTCATCGCTCTAGGCGGGCGCGGATTGATTTCGGTGGCGTCCAACGAAATCCCCACGGAGATGACCAAGCTGACCAATTTTGCTATCGCTGGCGATTTCGCGGGAGCGCGCGCGCTGCAACGAGCCTGGCTCCCGCTGATGGAAGTGAATTTTGCGGAATCCAATCCCATTCCAGTGAAGGCCGCCATGGCGATGATGGGCTTGATCGAGCCGGTCTACCGCCTGCCCATGTGCCCGCCGCAGCCGCAGAATCAGGCCAAGATCGAGGCGGTGCTGAAGTCCTCCGGCCTGCTGCCAGTCTCGGTTCCGGCCGGACGCAGCATGCACGCCGACTAACATCGCCACGCACCGGCAGAAAGAATGCGGACACAGATAGAGGCCGTACAGAAACAGATTGAAGCGCTGTTCGATCTTAAACCGTCTCTTTATACGGAAGAACATTTCGCGCTGTTCGCCCGGTTCAAGCAGGCGATGAACGAAGGCCTGATCCGCGCGGCCGAGCCGGATTCCTCCACGCGCACGGGGTGGCGCGTGAACGCCTGGGTCAAGAAGGGCATCCTGCTCGGGATGCGCCTGGGCGCAGTAGTGGATATGTCGATCGATTCCACGCGGCAGCCTTTCATCGACAAGGCGACTTGGCCGGTGAAGCGCGTGACTCCCGAAAGCGGCGTGCGGATCGTCCCGGGAGGTTCCAGCATCCGCGACGGATGTTACGTCGGCAAGGGCGTCACGTGCATGCCGCCGATGTTCATCAATATGGGCACTTGGGTCGGCGACGGCACCATGGTGGATTCGCACGCCCTCATCGGAAGCTGCGCGCAGGTGGGCTCGAATTGCCACATTTCTGCGGCGGCGCAGATCGGCGGTGTGCTGGAGCCCGTCGGCGCCTTGCCAGTGATCGTCGAAGACGACGTGCTGGTGGGCGGCAACTGCGGCGTTTACGAGGGCACCGTGGTCAAGAGACGCGCCGTGCTCGGAAGCGGAACGATTCTGACGCGTTCGACGCCGGTTTACGATCTGGTACGCGGCGATATTCTTACCGCGCCGGGCGAGGAGCCTCTCGTCATTCCCGAGGACGCCGTGGTGGTGGCCGGGTCGCGTGCGATCGGGCGCGGCAAAGGCAACGAATGGGGTATCTCGCTGTACACGCCCGTGATCGTAAAGTATCGTGATAGCAAGACCGACGCGCGCGTGCAGCTTGAGGACATTCTTCGGTAACGGCTCTCAGCAGCACGCGAGCAATACGTCGAGAGTCTGGCGGGCCGCCCGCTCCCAAGCGAATCCGCGCGCCCGCTCGCGTCCGATCCGGCTGAGCTTCGCGCGTAGCGGTCCGTCGTAGGCGATGCGCGTCAAGGCCGACGCCAGGGCGTCTTCGTCGAGCGGATCGAAATAAAGCGCGGTGTCTCCAGCCACCTCGCGTAGCGGCGGAGTGTCGGAACACGCTACGGGAACCCCGGCCGCCATGGCTTCGAGCACGGGCATGCCGAAGCCTTCGAACGTGGAGGGATAGATGCAAGCCAGCGCCCGATCGTAGAGATCGTACAGTTCCGGCCGCGAGATCCAGCCGGTCAGCGTCACGCGATCCCGCACGCCCAGTTCGTCGATCAGGCGGTCGATTGCCTCGGCGTGAAAACCGCGCATCCCTGCGAGCGCCAAGCTGTAGTCGCGCTTTTCGCGTGCATACGCGCGAATCAGCCGGTCGATGTTTTTGTGCGGATGCAGCGTAGAGACGCACAGCACGAACCGTTCGGGACGCTCTCGGTGCAAATCTAGCAAGGCGGGATCGACGCCGTGATGGACCACGTGAATGCGAAGTTCAGGCACGCGGTAGAAATACAGTAGATCGGCGCGGGTCGCCTCGGAAACCGCGACGATGCGCGCCGCACGCTGAACCGACGCCCACAGGAAGAACCGCCAGAAGGGCAGATCGAACCAGCGAAAATACTCGGGATGCCGCTTGTGCTGCAGATCGTGGAAAACCGTGACGCACGGACAAGGCGCCAGAATCGGCGACGTGAAACCCGGATTGAATAGCACGTCGAGCTTGAATCGCGAAGCTTCGAGCGGCAGAATCGTCTGCTCCCACGCCATTCGCGCCGGCCGGAATTTCGCGTGGACGGCTTGCGGCTTCCACTGGAAGTTGGCTCGCTTGGGCGTCAAATCCTGGCCTGTCTCCAGATTCGTGAAGACGAAATATTCGTTTCCCGAGTCGATAGCGGCCAGAGCAGCCAGCAACTCACGCAGATAAATTTCGGTTCCGCCGACTCCGCCGGGAATCAGGTACAGCGCGTTGACGCCGATACGAGCCATTTAACGGGTCACGCGGGTCAGAGCGTCGCGCGCCGGCTGATTCAGCGGATTGATCGACAGCGCGTGCTGGTACTCTCGCGCAGCGGACGCCCGATCGCCGCCAATTTCGTCGAGATTACCGCGATAAACGTACGTCATATCGAAGCGGGGATCGATCTGCGCCGCCAAATTCAGCTCCCTCAAGGCTTCGTCCCTCCGGTTGCTCTTCGCATATACCATGCCGAGCGTGGCATGGACATGCGCGCCGTTTTCAAGCTGCGCCGCCCGGTTCAGCACGCCAATCGCCTCGGTCTCGCGGCCGGCGCAATCCAGGGCCAGCGCCCAATCCATCAGGAGATCGAAACGCGCGATCTCCAGCTTGGAAGCCGCTTCATAATTTGCGGCGGCTTCCGCGCAGCGGCCAACTTCGTAGTACGCGTAGGCCAGCTGAAAGCGCGGCCGCTGTTTGTGAGGCGACTTGGCCGCAGTGTCCGCCCATAGCGCCAGGGAATCTCCCCACAACTGGTTACGCTGGTAGGAGAGCACCGCCAGCAGCAGGCAGACCGCCGCGCCGGTCCACACCGCCTGCTGGATTTTCAAATGACGCAACCACTCCAGGCAGATCAGAATCAGACCCAGAAAGGGGAGGTACATGCGGCGTTCGGCGGAGGGATCGAGAATCGGCACGAACGACGAGGTCGGGGCCACCAAAACCACAAAGAGAATCGCACCGAAGGAGGCCAGGGGCCACCGTTTGCGATAGATCCAGGCGGCCGCGAGGACGCCCCCCATAGCGAGCAACCCCACGACGGCTCCGTGTTCGAAAATCGTGTGGGAAAGGTCCACGTCGGGGTCCAGATTCTGGCCGAAGGGAAAGAAAAATAGCCGGACGTAGTGCCATACCACGCGGCATTGCGTAAAGAAATAGGTCAGCGGCGTGACGCCGGGCGTCCCGAATCCGGCGGTCGTCGCGCCTCGCAGCACCTGTACCACCATGTAGGCGCCACCGGTGCCGCACACGGCCACGAGCCCGTAGAACACCGCGTTTTTGCGCACGCCTCCGCGGTTCCAGAAATAGTCCGCCAGCACAACGACGACCGGGAACACCGCGGTGTGCTCCTTGGTCACAACCGCGGCGCCGAACAGCGCCACGGAGGCCAGCGCGCGCGGCCACTTCATCGATTCTTCCCCGCGATACAGGAAAACGGCCAGGCCCGCATAGAAGAAAAATACGCTGAGCGCTTCCGAACGGCTGGCCACATACGCAACCGATTCCGTCTGCGCCGGGTGCACCAGGAAAATAGCGCCCGCGAGTACGGCGAGCACATCGCGCTGGCGGCCCTCCACCTGGACCCAGCCCAGCAGGCGTGCCGCGATGAATGCCACCACCACCGACGTCAGGAAGTGCAGCAGGACGTTGGTCAGATGATAGCCGGAAGGCTCGATTCCGCCGCGCTGATAGTCCAGCCAAAAAGTGAACATCAGCAAGGGGCGCACGCCGCGTATCCAGGCCGCGAACGGCTGGAGCGCGATGCTCGGCGACATGTACGGCAGGGCGCGGTCGTCGAACACAAAAGGTCCGCGCAGGGCGGGTCCGTAGATTTCCATCACCGCGTAGAGACCCGCCAGAGCGGCGGCCCAGGGCCACCACTGCCACGCCTTGCCGGGCGATTTCGCCGGCGTGCGGGCCGCAGCCTCGGCGTTAGTCCTGGCCAGCCGCTTTGACTTTTTCATGGAGCGATTCCAGGTTGAATTCAAGGATCGCCACTTTTTGAATCAGCGCGATGTTCGAATCCTTCAAGTGGGAAATGATCATCGATAACCGGTACAGCACTAGCATGAAGACGCCACCGGCCACGATCAGCACCGCCAACGGGGCGTCGGAAACGCCCAGCCAGTCCGGGATGCGCCGGACTAAATCTTGCCAGCGCGAGAGAATCAGCAGGGCCACCGCCGCCGCCAGCCAGCTGACCGAGTACTCCACCCGGATATGCGCCCGCCGCACCGACAACAGCACCAGCGCGGCCAGCAATAAACTGAAAATTCCCATCACGTCCAGCATGCGGTCCATGTTTCTATTTTCTCCTGCCTTCGAACTTCAGCACGTTGATGAATACGCCAAGCAGCACGTGCACCATGTAATAAAAAGATTTCACCGCCGTGATCGTGCTGCGCCCGGTCTTGCGCGGGCGAAAGTGGCAGGGGACCTCCACGAAACGGAAGCGCCGCCGCTGCAGGACGACCAAAGCCTCGATTTCCGGGTACTCCAGAGGGAACGTCCGGCTGAAGACGCCGAGCGCGGCGCGGCTGACGCCGACAAAACCGGACGTGGGATCGCGCACGGGCCGTCCCAAAATCGGCCTAAGGACCGCCCGGAAAAAAGCGATCGCCAGACCACGAGTGGCGCTGGTGTGATCGCCCGAACCATCGACAAATCGCGATCCGATCACCATTTCGTTCCCGCCCTTTTCGAGGGCTGCCAGAACCTTGGGAATATCTTGCGGATCGTGCTGGCCGTCGCCATCGACACGAATCACGTAGTCGTAGCCGAGCTCGTAGGCCAGCCGGTATCCCGCCTGCACGCACCCGCCGAGGCCCAAATGATAGGGCAGAGCCAGCACGCGCGCGCCCGCTTCCCGAGCCCGGTGGATGGTCGCGTCCCTAGAATAATCGTCGACCACCAGCACGGGCGTGGTGGGCATCACGCCGCGCACCTCCGCGACGACGCCCGCGATCGCCCCCTCCTCGTTATAGGCGGGAATCAGGACGAGGAGCTTCACAAGGAGGCCACCTCCCGCGGCGAGATCGCGTGCGCCCTCGCGAGCTTCTCGAATTCGCGCGGTGTCAGCTTGCGCGCCGCTCGAATTCGCCGGCGTTCGGCGAGCAACCGCGGCAGGCGGAACAGAGTGGCCACATGCGCGCGTAACACGAGAAACGGCAGCAGCCAGGCGTCGTGGCCCGCCTCGCGAAACTCGCCCGTTTTTCCGAGGCCGCCCGCGAGCGAGATCAGATGCCAGAAATAGCGCGCGCACGAAGCGAACGGCGCCCGCCATAACATACGCGCGGGAAGATTCTTGATCGCCGTGTACAAACGGTTCCGTTCCACGTAGTATGCCTTCATCGGTGACGCGCCACCCGCCGTGTGCGAATAGCGATGCTCGACGGCGGCGCCGGGCACGTAGAGACACTCCCAGCCCGCCCAGCGCGCGCGCAGGCCGAGGTCGGTGTCCTCGCAATATAGGAAAAATGTTTCGTCGAACAAGCCGATCTCATCCAGCATGGCCCGGCGATACAGCGCCGCGGAGCCGCTCGGGAAGAAGGCCTCGCGCCGGTGGCGAAACGGCTCGGGCGGCTGCCCGTACCCGCGCTGTTTGCTGGAGCCGTCCGCCGCCAGCAGCATGCCCGCCGAATCCAGCAAGCCGGTTCCCGCCAGCATCACGCGTGAGGCGAACATTCCCGCCCGGGGATTGGCTTCGGCCGCGCCGACCAGCGCCTCCAGCCACCCCGGGTCCGCCACCGCGTCGTCGTTCAGCGTCGCCAGATACGGGGCGCTGGTCTCGTGAAACACCTGGTTGACAGCCGCGCCGAAACCGGCGTTGCGTTCGTTATAAATCACGCGGGCAGGCCTGGCGGCGGTCACCCGGTGAGCGCCGCTGTTGTCCACCACCACCACCTCAAACGCCCGGATCGTCTGGCCTTCGAGCGAGCGCAAACACTCGGCCAAAGCGCCGCCCGCAGTCAGCGTCGGGATGGCCACGCTGACCAGCGGTGTACCAAGAGGGGGCGGCAAGAAACGATTCTAACCCACCACGACGAAGGGATTCGCCGGTTCCGCCACAGCTTCGCTGTCGCCCGCACCGCCAGCTTCGACGCTCGCGCCCTCCAGATCGAGGTAGCGTGTGTCCAGGAGCCGCCCCGTCTGGATATTTCCCATGGCCGAAAGCAGCGTTTCCTTGAGATGCGGATATTGCTGCTCGAGCGTTCCCAGCACGTCGCGAAGCGTGCGCCGCACCGTGCCCGCGCGTTGCGAGCATCCGCACGGAATCACGGGCGCGCCGAGCGAGGCGGCGAATCGCGTCGTTAGATCCTCGGTGACGTATACGAGCGGGCGGATCAGCCGGAAATCGCGCTCGCGCGAGTAGGTGACCGGCGGCAGAGCGCCAACGCGTCCCGTAAAAAGCGCGTTGCGCAGGAAGGATTCGCACAGATCGTCGGCCGTGTGGCCGAACGCGATCACGTTCGCACCGAGCCCGCGGGCGATCTGGTACACGGCGCGGCGGCGAAAGCGGCTGCACAGGTCGCAGCCATGATCTGGCTTTTCTTTGAGCAGCCGCAGCGAAGGATTGTCGGTATGATAGGTCCAATCCACGCCGCGTTGCTTCAGGTATTCGGCCAGCGGCTGGATGGGACGCAAAAACTTGCCCTGCTCGACGGTGAACGCGCACACCGAAAAATGGATGGGGGCGCGCGCCGCCAGCCGCAGCAGCACTTCGAGCATGGTCAGCGAATCCTTGCCGCCCGAAAGCGCGACGGCCACGCGATCGCCTTCCCGAATCATTTTGAAGCGGGTGACGGCGTCGCCGACCTTGCGCAGAAGTGTTTTTTCCAGGTCCAAACTTCTATTATACGGAGGTCTCTCTCGCGTTCTCGCGATCCGCAGCCGAAAATCCGTGAGTGCCAAAGAAAGAAGCCGCGATTCTCGGACGAGAACCGCGGCCTCGATTCGGTTACGATGCTGCGGCACAGGCGTCAGAGAGTTTGCCCGTCGCGGGTTGTGCCGCCGGTTTCTAATGTGGTGTCTCGGAAATTCGTTTCGTAACAAATGCCCTTTTACATCTCATCCCGCTATCAAGTCACCCCGCGAAGTCGAGGGATCTGCTCCTAAAGCGTTGGCAACGCGCGAACAAACAGCAGATTCCTCGCTACGGCTCGGAATGACGAGGTGATCGTTCGTAACTTGGAGATCCCTCGAACTATGCAACGCATTTTTGAGAGGTGATTCTAACTTAGAACGTAAGCTTCAAAGCGAACTGGATCTGGCGTGGCGGCGAAGCCAAGCTCTTGATCCCTGTAGCGGTTCCCTGGACGCCGGTATACGTGCTGAGGTCGCCGGGGGTCGTCAGCGTGCCGCCGCCGATGAATAACTGCGAACCGCCGCCGAGACCGTTGGACGGCAGAGAATAGTTGGGATGATTGGCGATATTGAAGAATTCGGCGCGGAACTGCATATTGATGCGCTCGTTCAGCTTCGTGTCCTTCAATAATGCAAGATCCACGTTCACCAGGCTCGGACCGCGTCCGGTGTTGCGGCCGAGATCGCCGAAGGTACCGGGCGCCTCGATCGTGAAACATTTCGGGTTGTACCACTGGCCCACGCTCGCGCCCTGGTTGATGTTACAGCCGGCGACATAGTTCGGACGAGGCGTCAATTCATCCGGGTTTGAGCCACCGGTGACTTCGTCGTAGCCGTCGGAAATGTTGTAGACCAGCCCGCTCTGGGCCGTCGCGATAGCGCTGACCTGCCAGCCTCCCACAACCTTGTTGCCTTTGAACGGCAGGGCATAAAGGCTGTTGATTTTGAAAATGTTCTTGATATCGTGGCTGCATGCCGCTTTATCCCACTCCCGGTTGTAAGGGTTCGTGACGTTGCCGGTGGAGGCCGTGTTGAAGCTGCCCAGGTACCCTCCGTCGTCGATACAGTGCGACAGGGTATAGCTGACCTGCGCCTGCAGATTGTGCGAGAACCGGCGGCTCATGTCGATCAGGAGAGAATTGTAGCGGGACGTCGAACTGGACTCGAGGTTCGGGAACGTGGACAGATTGTTGTTCAACCGTGAATTCCGAGTCACGCTCCCAACTGTTCCGCTGCCCAGGAAACCTCCGCTTCCGCCCGCTCCAAACGCGGCGTAGCCATTCGCGAGAGTGGGGTTGGCGCAACCGACGCCCTGCGCCGTCGTGCACACCAGCGCCGGATTGGCTTCGCGTCCCGTGAACAGGTGCACGCCGTGAGAACCGACGTAGCCAACGGTCAGGACCGTGGAGGTCGCGATTTCCCGCTGGATGTTCAGGTTGTACTGCATCTCGTACGGAGTGTTGTTGTTGTTGTAATCCCATCCAGGGAACGCGCTGGGCGCGCCGGCATTGAAGAACCCGTTTACATTGGTCGGGTACGTCGCGAACAGGCCCACCGTCAAGGGCCACGGGAAGGCCGCCCAGTAGGCGGGCGAATAGTTCTGCGGACCGATCAGCTCGTGGAACATACCGAAGCCGCCGCGGATGGAGGTCTTGTGATCCGCAAACGCGTCATAGGCGAAGCCGATCCTCGGGTTGAAGTTTTTCCACGCCGGGTTATTCGCCATCACATGCGGAACGTTGACCCAATAGGGAGGATTGCTGTTCGGATTTGCATTCGCGATGTTCGGAACGTAGAACAGCTGATTGTGGGTGTCAATCGGATTGCTGGTGAACTCCCACCGCACGCCCAGGTTGAGGGTCAGCTTATTCGAAACCTTCCAGTCGTCCTGGAAATACGGAAAGAAGTCGAAGCTCCGGTAATCCCGATTCGGATAGGACCCCAGGGGCGCGGAGATCGCAATCGTTGGGACCGCGATGCAACCGATATTCGTGCCTGGAATCTTTTGCCCCGGCGGGCAATTCTGCGGCGTTCCCGGAGGATTCCAGAACGGCGTTCCGGCCACGAACTGAGCGAGACCCGCCGGAAATGCCCAGTTACCGCCCTGGAAGAACGGCATGAACGTGTTGCTCTGTAGGCGGGAGAAAGATGCGCCCATCTTAATGTTCTGTGCGCCGTGGGTCCAGGTGACGTCGTCCGCCTCGGTGTAGCGGTTCTGTGTGGTATTGAACGGAAGCTGCAACGCGCCGCCGATGCCCGAGAGTCCGGTGATCTGGACCGTGCCCGTCTGGCGGCCCGTGCCGGGGAAGAACTGCAACGGATCTCCCGCAACCAGCCCTCCGGTCTGCATGCCGCGGCCAATCGGATTCGTCGTGAATTCGTTGGTCCCGGGGCGAGAGTAACTGACGCGCGCTACGTTGACCAGTGTCGGAGAGATAATGCGGCGCCACTCCGTCGTCACAAACTGCATGTGCGAGGAATCGGACTCCGGCCAGAACGGAATCGGTCCGCCCGCGAAGGCGCCCCCTCCGAACGGGTCGAGGAAGTTCGATTTGTCGGAAATGTAGCGCGCGAAGATCGAGTCTTTGTTGGAGATGTTGTAATCGTAGCGGCCCAGCACGTAGTTTTCGTTCGCCGACTCGTTGGCAACCTGAACGGCAATCGGCTGTCCGTTCGACAAACCGGTCGCATCCGGGAACGTCGCAAGTGCCGCGCGGATTGCCGACGGGTTGATCGCATTGGGGCCCGGCTGGCAGGATGCGGCAAACGCCGGAAGGTTACAACCCGGAACCGTGGCGATCCTCACATTGCCCTTGGCTCTGCGCACGCCTTCGTAGTTCACGAAGAAAAACATCTTGTCCTTCTTAAGGGTTCCGCCGAGGCTTCCGCCAAATTGATTCTGTTGATAGATCGGCTGCGTGGGGGTGGACGGAACCTTGGCGAATGTGTCCCACGAATCCAGCTTGTTATTGCGGAAGAACTCGTACGCCGATCCATGCAGCGCGTTGGTTCCCGATTTGCTTACCGCGTTGATGACCGCTCCATTGCCGCCGAACTGCGCGCCGTAGGTATTGGTCAGCGTCTGGAATTCGCCGATGGCTTCCACGCCGAGCGACGTACCCGCCACCGATCCCATGCCCTTGTTCCAATAGTTCTGCAAGTTCTCGTCGTCGAGCAGAATGGCCTGCCCGGTGGGCCGGGAACCGGCGATCGAGTACTGGGGCGCGCGGCCCTGGAAACCGGACGTGAGGAACGAATTGCCGGTCATGACGGCAACGCCAGGCGTGATTTGAATCAACTGCTCGAAGTTACGCCCGTTGAGCGGCAACTCGCGCATCTGGCGCTGATCGGTGAGGTTGCCGACGGTCGCGTCGGTGGTTTCCACCGCGGACGCCTGGCCTTCCACCGTGACGCTCTGGCTCTGCTGGCCGATCTGCAAGGCGAAGTCCAGTACCACTTCCGCCCCGACGTTCAGAGTGACGCTGCGCCGGCTGGTGGTTTGAAATCCCGTCTTAGAAACGTTAATTTCGTAGGCGCCGACGCCCAGCGAGGTAATCGTGTAGCGACCCTGTGCGTTCGACGTGGCGCTTTGGGCCGCGCCCGTGCCCGTGTTCCTCACGTCAATTTTGGCATCCGGAACGGCGGCGCCGGAAGCGTCAGTCACGGTTCCCTGAACAGTCGCCGTGGCTGCCTGCGCCTCCAGATTCGACACGCCAAACCAACCCAATGCCAAAACCGCCGCGAGCGCCCAAACGAAGCGCGCTGCGCGGGTCCTACGGGTGTGCATATTGTTGAATCTCCTTATTGCTGTGGTTCGATGACTTGAAAGCTGGACCCGATGCAGAATTGTAATTAGTATGTCATGGGGCTGAAATACAGTCAAGACGTGATGAAACGATGCCCCCAACTGGACAAGTAAGCTGGCCGAGGCCTGGCGTTCCTCACTCCGGCAGCAAGACAGCGGCACCGCGGATCGCGTCGTTTTTCAACGCGTTGAGCGCGCGATTGGCGTCGGCGAGGGGGAACGTTTCGACGTGCGTCTCGATGGGGATCTTCGCGGCGAGAGCGAGAAAATCCCGGCCATCCTGACGCGTGTTATTGGCGACGCTGCGGACCACGCGCTCGTGATATAGAAGGTTGTAGGGCATGGACGGAATCGGACTCATGTGGATGCCCCCGAGCACGACGGTTCCCCCCTTCTTCAGATTGGCGAGTGCGGCCGGGACCAGTTCGCCCGCGGGCGCAAAGAGAATCGCGGCGTCGAGTTTTTCCGGCGAGACATCCAGGCCGCCGCCGGCCCACGCGGCGCCAAGCTCCAGCGCGAGTTTCTGGTGCCGCACGTCGCGCGTGAACGCGAGCACACGAGCGCCCCAGTAGCGCGCTACCTGGATCGCCACGTGCGCGGCCGCCCCGAACCCGTAGAGTCCCAATGTGCGGCCTTCTCCCGTTTCATGCGACGCGATCCCCGCGACGCGCAGACACCGGAAGCCGATGATCCCGGCGCACAGCAGCGGGGCGGCTTTGAGATCCGCGAATTCATCGGGAATCCGATAGAGAAACGCCTCCGGCGCCACCATATATTCCGCGTAGCCGCCGTCGGCCGTGTAACCGTTGAACGCCGCCGCCTCGCACAGGTTTTCGCGCGCGGAGCGGCAGAACTCGCAGCGCCCGCAGGTTTCGCGCAACCACGCTGCGCCCACACGATCGCCATTCTGAAAGCGGGTGACCCCAGGACCTGTTTGCTCCACCGCGCCCACCACCTGGTGCCCCGGAATCACCGGCGATTTGCGCGGCGGGAGCTCGCCCTCCACCACGTGTAGATCCGTGCGGCAGACCCCGCACGCGCGGATGCGAATCAGCACCTGTCCGGCTTCCAGACTATCGGGCACGGGCACGTCGGTGTATTGCAGCGGACCCGTTTCGATCGGCGCGGGCCCCCGGAGGATGCACGCTTTCACGGTGTCGCTCTCACGTTCACGTCCGCATGCGCGCCAGGAAATAGAATCCGGCGAGCGAAAAAATGACGTCGGGCGACCAGGCCGCCACTTGCGCGGGCAACTGGCTCAGGTTCCCCACCTGCTCGAACACCTGGCCGATGGACCAATACAGAATGAAGATCGCCAGGCTCATCCCGACGCCCGCCATCGCGCCGCGGTTGCCGGCCAGGAACGCGAACGGGATCGAGACCATCGCCAGAATCAGCGCGAACAGCGGCACGGAGAACTTCTTGTAGAACTGCACTTGCAGCGCGACGGTGTCGAAGCCGCTTTGCTGGAGCTCGCCGATATAGGCGGCCAATTCCCGGAAATTCATTTGCCGGGATTGCTTCACTTCCTTGACGAAATAATCGGGCGGCTCTTCGAGCTCCAGGAACGTGCGCGTGCCGCCCGAAAAATCGTCGAAGCGGGTGACGTTGCTGGCGGTCATGTCCCGGCTCCAGCCGTTTTCGAACACCCAGGCCTTCGAATCGCGGTCCCATTTGGCGCGCTCGGCGAAAATGTGACGCTTGATGCGAAAGCGGTCCGGATCGATCTCGTAAACGTTCACGCCTAGCATCACCTGCGCGGAGGAATCGAAGTAGCGGTAGTAGTAAACGCGGTCGCGGAGACCGTAAATCCAGCGGCGGTCCGGCCGCAGGAAGGTTTGCGCGGGGCGCCCCTTGATTTCGGCGCGAATGGCGTCCTGGCGGCGGTCGGCTTCCGGAACCCAATAATGATCGAAAGCGAACAGGCTCCCGCTGAGGAAGCATCCCGCCAGCAGCACCGGAGCGGTCAGGCGGTAGACGCTGATCCCGCACGCCTTCACCGCGGTCACTTCGTTGTTCTTGGTGAGCACCCCGAAGGTGACCAGCACCGCCGTCAGCACGCCGACCGGCGTCAGATCGTAGATCAGGCGCGGCGTCAGGAACAGGTGATAAGTCAGCACGCGCGACATCGAAATGTGATTCTTGACGATATCGCTGAGCAGCTCGAAAAACGTGAACACGTGCGTCATCATGACGAAGCTGACCAGCAGGACCAGGAAGTAAAACAGAAAGCTCGAAAGCACCATGGCGTCGATCACCTGGGGCAGCAGCGAGAATCGCGCCAGCACGCGCTTGGGCTCCAGCCGCTCCAGCACCTGGCGTCCGCGCTCCGGGAAAGCGCCTCCGCGGGTAGCCCGCAGCGCCTGCAAACGGGCCGAAAGGGTTCCCAGCAGGTCGCGGTCGCCGGGCCGTTCGAGACCGGCGATCATGACGACGCCGAACAGCGTGAGGAGCACGTCGGGCAGCCATACGGCCACTTCCGCCGGCATGGCCCCCTGGCGCGCCAGGCCGATGAACCCGATCATCGCCATGTAGTAAAGAAACGCGATGGCCACCGTCATTACCACGGCGGCGGATTTGCCGGCCCTGCGCCGGGTGATCCCCAGGGGGATCCCGATCAGCGTCATCAGCACGCAGGCGAGCGGCAGCGCGAAGCGCTGGTTCAGCTCCATCCGAGCGTCCAGCAGCGCCGTACGGTCGAGCGATGCGTCCTGATAGCCTCGCCGGTAGAGCGGCAGCGTGTCCATTTCCGGGGCCACCCGCGAGGCGCGAATTTCCTCCGGCTTGCGCGCCTGCAAAATCTGATCGCCCGCCGGAAACATGGTGATGTGGTAATCGCCCGGCTCTTTCCCGGCTTCATAGGTGCTGCCGTTTTGCAGGGATAGCTGCAAGCGGTTCTCGACGGCGTCCGGAGCCACCAGCGCCTCCGATGCCAGCGTGATGCGCGGGCTATCGCCCCGTTCGGTCGCGCTGGGAAGGCGGTTTTCCGGCGGCGTAACGTCAGCCAAAAAAATGCGCTTCCAGCGGCCCGTCGATCCCGTGGTGACGTCGGTCACGTAGAGAACCGTGTTGGGGTATTGCTCATCGAAGACGCGCGGCTGGACGTCGGCCGTCAGGCCTCCGGCCACCAGCAGATTCTCCACGCGGTAGCGCTCCCGGATCGACCACGGAGTCAGCCACAGCGACGCGGCGGCGGCCACCCACATCGCCAAGAATCCAAACGTGAGAATCGGAAGAACCACGCTGCGGCCCGGCACCCCCGCCGCGCGCATGGCGGTGATCTCGCCGTCGCTCGACATCCGCGAGACCGTGATCAATGTGGCCACTAAAACGCCCAGCGGCACCGTGAACGGCAGGGCTTGCGGGAGCACCAGCGCAAACAGGTACAGAACCTGCGACGGCGGGCCCGGGCTGCGCACCAGGAACTCGAACAGCGGCCTCGCGCGCTGCAGAAAAAGGATGAACGTGAATAACGCCGCCCCGAGCGACGCGCTGACGAAGATCTCGCGGAAAATCGTCCGGCTCAGCAGGCGCATGTCTTCATTTTAAGGGCGCGACGCCGATGCAGTTCGCGGCAGCCCTTTGGACATCGACGGGCAAATGCCGCCCCAGGCTTACGACCCGGGCGCGCCGCCCGCTTCGGGCTTCGATTTCTCCTTCGGAGGGTTCTGCGTCGCCGCTTTCACCGGATTGATGATCACGTGCGCGTTGCGGCCTTCCTGCCGCGGCATGCCTTCGGCGGTGCCGTACTGCACCAGATCCCCGGCAAAGCGCATCAGCAGCTTGCGGCCCAGATCGGTGTGCGCGATCTCGCGTCCGCGGAACTGGACCACGGCCTTCACGCGGTTGCCCTCCTGCAGAAACCGGATGGCGTGATTCTTCTTGAAGTCGTAGTCGTGGTCGTCGGTGTTGGGGCGGAACTTCAGCTCCTTCACCTGAATAATGTGTTGCTTCCGTTTGGCCTCGTGCTGCTTCTTTTTGTTCTCGTACTGCCACTGGCCATAATCCATGGCCTTGGCGACCGGGGGATCGACATTGGGCGCGATCAGGATCAGGTCGAAACCCAGTTCCTGGGCCTTGCGAATGGCCGCCGGCGTCGGCATGATCTCGACGGAGCCGTCCGGAAACACCGCACGCACTTCACGTGCGCGGATCGCCTCGTTGACGTTTTCGCGAATTCTCGGCCGGCGGGGCGGAAAGCCTCTGGGATTCATCGAGCGGAAAAACCACCGGCGAGCGAGGCAATCATCATATGACCAGATAGTATCAGATTTACCGCGTCAACATCGCCACTAACGCGGACGCGGCGATGCCAGGTTCCCGGACGCTTACGGATTTGGCACTCGCAATTCGGCGAGGTATGCTTAACCGGCAGCGCCTGGATGCCCATGTTCTGGCTGGGTCCCGAAGATCGCCGGGACGCCGGTCCAGTCTAGCGCTCGGCGGTCACGTGCTGAAGGTCGCCGTGGCCCTCGATCCAGGCAGCCGCTTGCGCGGACGTAGAGACTTCTCCCCGCAGCACCGCCAGGCTCAAATCGCCCCCGACCACGTTGGAAAACGGCGGCTCGTAAACGGCGGATTTTGTTTCTCCGGCGAGCTTCAGGATAAAGGGCACCGTGGGCGATTGCCCCCCCTCCAGTAGGCGGTCGAACTCGGGAGTCCAGTTCAATCCCCCGTGCCACAGCTCATAACGGAGCCCGTGGTCGGAGGTAATCAGGATGCTGGTCGATTCCCACAACCCGGCTTGTTCCAGGGTTCGGCGCAGTTCTCCCACCGTGCGATCCACCAGCGCCAGGTTATCGAAGTAGGTGGTTTTGTCGCTGAGCGTGAAGTCCTTGCGCTTGGCGTCGTAGATGGCGAACAGATGGGGCGCCGGGAAATGGACAAACAGAAAATCGATGCGGGGATCGGCCGCCTGCTGGTACGCGCGATCCCGAATGCGGAAGTATTCCTGCTGCTGGCGCTTCTGCATGTACCCATCCAGAGCATGCTCGGCGGGGTGGCTGCCGGGGTCGAGGAGGCCCGCGAAGGATTGCCAGCGGGACGCGAAAGTCAGGCCCACGGATTTCCAGAATCCCTGCTCGGCGGCGTATGTTTCGCGTGCTAGGGCGTCCGTGGCCATGCCCCCGACTTCGTCGAAGCATCGTGCCAGGCTGTCTCCCAGCACTCGGCAGTAGGGGTGGTGCCAGCCGACGACCGCGGCGTTCGCGCCCAGCTCCCGCGCCTTGCGAAAGACATTGGGCTGGTCGCGCCAGCTGACCAGCGCATGAGATCCGGCGGATTGAACGAGGAGCGTCGAGGCGTCGGCGGATTCCGAATGCTCGAAAATTTCGCCGGAAAGCATGGAGGGTACCGCCAGCATGGTCCAGCCGGCGGTTTGCAGGGCGTGCGTGCCCGCGAAGGATTCCGAGCGCAGCCGGTCCAGCTCCGGAAGCTCCACGCCGGGCTGGCGCTGGTCGAACGTCAGGCGCTGGTCGAGCTCGTCGAACAGCAGCCAAATCACTCGCGGCGCAGGGCGATTCCCGCGAGCTTTGTCGAACGACCCGGGCCGCGCCGGAAGCAGCGGCAGCGAGGGACGCTGGAGATAGGCGGCGCGGGGCTCCATTTCCGAGTGCATACCGGCGAAATAGACCAGGAAAATAGGCACAAACAGGATCATGAGCGAGGCCACGCGCTCGGCCGCATGCAGGATCCGCACGTGCCCTCGCAACACGGCCACGATTCCAGCTAACAGGACTCCGTCCAGCGCCACCAGGGATAGATTGCTGACCCAGTCGGCGTGTCCGCTCTGGTAATTCCAATACCGCCGGATGGTTTCGAGCGGTACGATCAACAGCGCCAGAAACCCCGCGCGCGCCGCGCTCAGCAACCAGCGGTTCCCCGTCGCGCGGACCAGCGTCGCCACAAGCCAGAAGATCGCCGATAGAGAGGCAGCCGTCAGCAGCGTGGCATACAGCAAGGTGTTCGTGGGCGGGTGCGTCCGGAAGTAATCGAGGGAATTGGCTTGCAGCTGTTCCACGTAATACCAGCGCCTCAGGACGCACAGGTTCCCGAGCGAGACGCCGATGACCAGGTCTCTTAGACGCTGCTGGGCCGCAGCCGATAGAGGTATAGACATCGGTCCAGTCCGTCAAGGGGTTGGGCCTTGACCAGGTCGAAATGGGCGGCCGCGGCGGCTTCAAAAGCCGGGCGTGTCAAATCCGCGTGGAGCGCCTCACGGCCTCGCGCGATCCGCACAAACATAGGATCGGACGAAGCGACAAATTCAATCAGCAGGTAGCCGCGCGTCAGCCCGGCGGCCAGGCCGAGCAACTCGTCCAGGGGAATACGCTCGGTGACCAGCAGGTGGTGAATCACCGCCAGCATCATGACCATGTCGAAAGATCCGCGGGCGCGGTCGAGAAAAGACCCGCATTCCTGGTTGCGCCATCCCAGCGCGGGCGTCGGACGCGTCAGATCGACCACCAGCGAAAGCACGTCGAGCCCCTGCGCGGAAGCCTCGCGCCACACCGCTCCCGCCACCGCGGCATCCGTGTCGATAGCCACGACCGATGCGCCCTGCCGCGCGGCCAGAAAACTGAAGCGGCCTTCATTCGCTCCGACGTCCAGCGCCGTGCGCGGCCGGGCCAGATCCAGCGCCTCGCGGACGAATTTCTCCTTTTGCTCCAGTTGCGCCGCGGTGTAGAGAGATTTATGGTCCAGGTACCCCGTCCACGTCGAATCCGCGCCCCGCGGTTCCAGGCGGTCGAGGTGCTGGCGGCAACTCTGTAACAGGTGATGCAGGACGAAGCCGGCTTTTTCCTCCGAGTCAAGCAGCTTGGGGCGATAAGTCTCGGAAGTGGTCCGCCGCGCCATCCGTCCTGCCATCCACTGAGGCAAGGTCACCAGACTCCGGAATCCCGGCGACAGGCGCTTACGCCAACCCGCCCAGCGATACAATTCTTCAGGCTCCCAGCCGTCGCGGCGGCGGGAAAAGACATCGGCGGCCGGCAGCCCAAACTCGCGCTGCGCCAGTAGCGGCAGGAGGAACGTGCGCACGAACTGCGCATACGCCATCCAGTTAGCGTCGCGCGGATCGCGCCGTTCAAAGGAAAGCACGTCAATGAATAATGGCGAGGGGCCCTGGAACAGAACGTTGTAGGGCGTCGCATCCTTCAGTCCGAAGCCTTCGGATAGCGCGGCCTCGAACAGATCCAGCGTCACTCGGCCCGCGGCGTGTAGAAGTTCCGGCGGCCATTCGTGGGGATAGCTGGGGAACCAGACTCGCTCGTGTTCGTAGACCGAGGCTCCCGGAGGGACATCGGAAAATTCGTTGAGGGACAGCCGGACCGATCGAACCAGCCTCCCGGTATCCATGGCCTGGCGAGCAGCGTGTGTGGAAAGGAATAAGTCCAATTCCGCGGCACTCTCTGGTCGAACGCTTCGAAGAATCCTGCCGCCACGACGGTACACGGCGCCCGCCGGATCGCGGAAGGATCGAACCGTTGCCTCGGGGTCGTTGGCCTTACCTTCCGACTGCCCGGTGGCGGTGATCATGGCGCTGGCTTCCGGGGTGCCGCTACTTACCAGAACGCTTGCCAAAGAGCCGCTTCAGGAACTTACGGACGTAGAAACTGCCGCCGATGAATGCGGCGTAGATGGCTTGGTAGGCGAACGTACCCGTGCCCGGGTCGGTATAGCCGAAGGCCTTCACCGGCGCGGCCAGCAAAACAGGGAGCACAAGCAAACCCGTCAGAAGAGATTTCCGAAGCCGTTGGCCTTCACGCGTCATGTTCGTTCTTCGACCTCTACCGAAGGAATTGAGGGCGTTTCCAACCTGCCACGGCGACACCCTATGACTATTCATCGGATGGGGGGATTGCCGGGATTAGAGCGTAAGCGGAAAGCTCTTCTTCGCTAGGGCGCGGCTCTTAGTTTTGGCAATAATCTCCCGTCTAGGCCTTAGTACGTCTAGCCATGGTGGTCCACGGGAGCCCGGCCATTATAATGAAGTATGGCGTCCGCTCCGGAAACCCTGGCTTCGCCCGCACTGATCGCCCGGTACGAGCCGGTCATAGGGCTCGAAGTCCACGTGCAACTCGCTACAAACACAAAGATTTTCTGCGGATGCCCGACCAGTTTCGGCGCGCCCCCGAACACCAACGTCTGTCCGGTTTGTTTGGGAATGCCCGGTGCTCTGCCGGTTTTGAACAAACAGGCCGTCGAGTTGGCCATCGAGGCGGCGCTCGCGCTGAACTGCACGGTGAATGCGAAGTCCATTTTCGCCCGCAAGAACTATTTCTATCCGGATCTTCCCAAGGGCTATCAGATCTCTCAATACGATCAGCCGCTCGCCGAGCACGGCTTCCTCGACGTGGAGGTCAACGGCGAAGTGCGCCGCGTCGGCGTCACCCGCGTTCACATGGAAGACGACGCCGGCAAGAGCATCCACGACGGATTCAAAGACTCCGACCGCTACACTTACGTGGATCTGAATCGCAGCGGCACGCCATTGATCGAAATCGTGAGCGAGCCGGATCTGCGTTCCTCCGACGAGGCGCACGCCTATCTAACCGAGATCAAGCAGGCGCTGCAATACATCGACGTATCCACCTGCGATATGGAAAAGGGCCACCTGCGCTGCGACGCCAACGTCAGCGTGCGTCTTAAAGGGGCCGAGAAGTTCGGCACCAAGGCCGAGGTCAAGAACCTGAACTCCTTCCGCTTCCTGAAAAAGGCGTTGGATCATGAAATCGCCCGCCAGGTCGCCGTGCTCGAAAGCGGCGGCCGCGTGATGCAGGAGACCCGCCTGTACGATCCCGAGGCGGACGAGACCGTCAGCATGCGCAGCAAGGAGCACGCGCACGACTATCGCTATTTCCCCGAACCCGATCTGGCCCCTCTGCTCGTCAGCGACGCGTGGCTCGCCAGCATAAGCGAAAAGATGCCCGAATTGCCCGCCTCGCGCCGCAAGCGCTTTATCGAATCCTACGGCCTTCGCGAATACGACGCCCAGGTGCTGACGGCATCCCGCCCCAGCAGCGATTACTTCGAACACGTTATTGCTGCGGCCGCCGGCAGCGACGCGCGTGCGGCGGCGAACTGGGTAATGGGCGACCTGGCGGCGCTGCTGAAGCAGGAGGGCAAGGAAATTGAAGATTCGCCGGTGAGCGCCGAAAACCTCGGAGGGCTGATCAAGCTCATCGCGTCGGGGAAACTCAGCGGCAAGCTCGCCAAAGAGATTTTTCCAAAAATGGCCGCGGCCAATGAGCCGGCGGAAGCCGTCATGCAGCGCGAGGGCCTCGAACAGATCAGTGACACCGGCGCGCTCGGCAAAATCGTCGACGATGTGATCGCGGCGAATCCCAAACAGGTGGAGCAATATCGCAGCGGCAAACACCAGGTGATCGGGTACCTCGTCGGCCAGGTCATGAAGGCCAGCCGCGGCCAGGCCGACCCGGCGTCGGTGAATCGGATGCTCGCCGAGAAGCTCAATTGACATCATTGACATCACTTTTTAAAATGTGGCATCATAACATCACGATGCGTACGACGCTGAATGTCGACGATGATGTTCTGCAAGTCGCTAAGCAAATTGCAGATGTCCATAGAATCTCGGTCGGGCAAGCCCTTTCGGATCTAGCGCGAAGGGGGCTGAAAACACCGATGGGCATCCGCAAAGATCCGATCAGTGGATTCTGGGTTTTTGACGTACCGGACGATGCACCCCTCGTGACGATGGAAGCAGTGCAGAGGGCCATCGACCAAGAGTACATTGACGAGTACGAGAAGTGCTTCCCGAAGCCGTGAGCGCCCCGGTTCCCAGAACCGCACTTCTCGACGTGAACGTACTGGTGGCAATGTGCTGGCCGACGCACGAATTTCACCAGCTCGTGAGCCGCCGCCTGGCGGCCATTCGCGCGCAAGGATGGGCCACGTGTCCAATGACCGAAGCAGGATTTGTGCGTGTATCGGCGCAGCCTTCCGCCAAGCTGGGCGCGAGCTTGCAAGATGCATTCCGCGTTCTGGACGAGAATCGCAGCGAGGCGGACCATGTTTTCTGGCCGCAAGACGTTTCCGTCGCCGATCTGACCTCGGAAATCCGTCGGCGTCTCATTGGTCACAAGCAGCTTACCGATGCCCTTCTTCTCGATCTCGCGATTCGGAAAGGCGGACTATTTGTCACGCTCGATCGGCTGGTCCGCCACCTGCTACCTGCCGATTCACCACATCAAAACGCGATCGAAGTGATTCCTACGGCGTGACCGATCCCACGTTAAGTTGCTTTCATTCAAGAAGGCGCGACTTTACGCTATCCTAAGCGGTCGAATGCCGGTTTACGCCGCGACCATCTTCCTCAGCGCTTTTCTTCTCTTTCAGGTCCAGCCGCTGATCGCGAAATTCATTCTTCCCTGGTTCGGCGGATCGGCTGCGGTGTGGAGCGCGGCCTTGCTGTTCTTCCAGCTGGTGCTGCTGGCCGGCTATTTTTACGCGCATCTTCTGATTCGCTACCTCAAACCAAGGCATCAGTTCTATGTGCACGTCGTGTTGCTGGCCGCGAGCCTCGCCACGCTGCCGATCGTCCCGTCCGCCATCTGGAAGACCACTGATGTTGGCGATCCCACGTTTCGCATTCTGTTGCTGCTCGCCGCGACGGTCGGCTTGCCCTACGCGATTCTTTCCGCCACCAGCCCGCTGCTGCAGGCTTGGTACGTGCGCACGCATGAGGGAGCGATTCCGTATCGCCTGTTTGCGCTTTCGAACTTCGGATCGATGCTGGCGCTGCTCAGCTACCCGACGCTGGTGGAGCCCCGTTTGACCTTGCATAGCCAGGCCGTGATCTGGTCGTGGGGATTCGCCGCCTTTGCGATCGCTTGCGGGGTGGCCGCGTGGAAGAGCCGCGCGGGCGCCGGCCCGTTGCCATCGGCGCCCGACGATAACGGTGCCGCCGCGCCTCCCTTAGGCGAGAAATTGCTGTGGATCGGGCTGGCGGCCTGCGCTTCCATTCTGTTGCTGGCCGTCACGACGTACATGACCCAGAACGTCGCGCCCATTCCGCTGCTGTGGGTGGTGCCGTTGAGCTTGTATCTGCTCAGTTTCATCCTGTGTTTTGAGAGCGACCGGCTGTATCCCCGCTGGCTGTTTCTGCCGCTGCTCGCGGTCGCGCTCGGTTTGTTCACCTACGGCATCACCTGGTATGAAGACAACACCACCGTCAGGCGGTTGATCCCGGCCTTGTGCGGAGCCTTGTTCGTATGCTGCATGGTGTGTCATGGCGAGCTTTCGCGGCGGCGGCCGCATCCCCGGTTCCTGACGCAGTTCTACCTGATGGTTTCGGTCGGCGGCGCGCTGGGCGGCTTATTCGTCGCCTTCGTGTCCCCGCGAATCTTCCACGATTACGTGGAGCTGTTGGTGGCGCTGGTCGGCTGCGCCATCCTGGTCACTCGCGTCCTGTGGAACCAAGCCTCCGGGATACCGCGTCCCTTGTGGATGCGCGCCGTGCTGATGATGGCAACGGCCGGTTTCGCCGGTTACCTGGGCTACAGCCAGTTCAAACGGGACCGCATCTACGTTCGCTCCGCGCGCAATTTTTACGGCGTTCTGCACGTGCGCGACGATAAAGACGGCGCCTACGACGCGCCGGCCGAACGCGTTCTGGTGCACGGCACCATCGATCACGGTACCCAGCTCGCGCGTCCCGGCTCGGAGCGCATCCCGACGTCCTACTTCGGCAGCGGCTCGGGAATTTCGCGTGCCCTCCACGCCTTGCACGATATGCGCGGCCACCTGCGCATCGGCATTCTGGGCCTGGGAGCCGGAGTCACCGCGACGCTTGCCAACCCGGGCGACACGCTGCACTATTACGAAATCAATCCGCTGATTCTCGATATCGCGACGCACGAGTTTGGATTTCTCAACGCCTGCCCGGCCGACAAGCAAGTGCTGATGGGCGACGCGCGCCTGGTGCTGGAGGCGCTGCCCTCCGAGCGGCTCGATCTTCTGGCCATGGACGCCTTCAGCAGCGACGCCATTCCCGTGCATCTTCTGACGCGCGAGGCGTATCGAACCTATCTCCGGCACCTGAAGCCGGACGGCGTACTGGTCGTCCACATCTCCAACCGTTATCTGGACCTGGAGCCGGTAGTTTCGCAGGCCATGGCGGATATGGGATGGAGCGGCGTCAAGGTCGAAGACGACGGGGAGGAGCAGCCCTACTACAGCGGGTCCACGTGGACCGTGCTGAATCGCGACGCCAAGTTCTTCGAACATCCTTCGTTCAAGTCGGCGGGAACTTACGCGCTCAAGACCAAGCCGGGGTTCCACGGCTGGACCGACGACTTCAGCAACCTGATCACGATTCTCCGGTAGCGTTATGACTCTTTACGCGGCCACCATCTTCCTCAGCGCGTTTCTGCTGTTCCAGGTGCAGCCCTTGATCGCGAAAATCATTCTGCCGTGGTTCGGCGGATCGGCGGCCGTGTGGAGCGCGAGCCTCTTGTTTTTTCAATTGCTGCTGTTGGGCGGCTACGCGTACGCGCATCTTTCGATTCGCTATTTGAAACCGCGCGGCCAGATGCTGTTCCATGCCGCGTTGCTCGCGGGAAGCTGCGCGCTGCTGCCGATTCTGCCTAATCCGGTGTGGCGGCCCACCGCCGCCGGAGATCCGACGTTCCGGATTCTTGCCGTGCTTGGTGCGACCATCGGCCTGCCCTATTTTCTGCTTTCTTCCACCAGCCCGTTGCTGCAGGCCTGGTACGTGCGCCGCTCGGGATCGGGATTGCCCTACCGGCTTTTCGCGCTTTCGAATTTCGGATCGCTGCTCGCGCTGGTGAGCTTCCCTTTTCTGGTCGAGCCGCAATTGAGCTCGCGCCAGCAGGCCTATACGTGGAGCTCGGTATACGTGGCGTTCGCGCTCGTATGCGCGTTCACGGCCTGGGTGAGTAAAGATGCCGCCACTGCGGCCGGTGAACGTCCCGTGGCCGCCATGCCGACAGCCGAGGTCGCGCCGACAGCGAGTTCCACTGATTCGGGAGCAATCGAAATTCCGGCTCACAATTCGCAGCCGGCTCATTCCGGACCTCCCGGATTCCTACTCATGGCGTTCTGGGTATTGCTGGCCGCCTGCGCTTCGGTGCTGTTGATTTCCGTCACCAATCACATGAGCCAGAACGTCGCGCCCATTCCGCTGTTGTGGGTTTTGCCGCTGGCGATCTATTTGCTGACGTTCATCTTCGCCTTCGAAAGCGACCGCATCTATCAACGCTGGCTGTTTCTTCCTTTGCTTGTCCCGGCGCTCGGCGGCATGGCCTACATGATCTACGCCGCCGAAGGAAATCTGACCATCAAATGGGCGATCCCGGGATTCGCAGCCGGGCTGTTCGTCTGTTGTATGCTGTGCCACGGCGAGCTGGCGCGGCGCCGTCCCGCACCCCAATACCTGACGCTTTTCTATCTGATGGTTTCGCTCGGGGGAGCGCTGGGAGGCGTTTTCGTCGCGCTGATCGCGCCCCGCATCTTTGTCACCTACCTGGAGCTGGAGCTCGGCTTGGTGGCGTGCGGCGTATTGGCGTTGATTGCGGTTTGGAACGCCAATTTCCCTGGGTTAGGCGCTTGGCCGGTGGTCGCGCTGATTGTGATTGGCCTTGGCGAAGCTTTCGCCGGAGTTTTCTATGCCTACGTGGTGCCGCGCATTTCCCATGAACTGGGAATCGGATTGATAGAGTGCAGCATTTTGCCCGTAGTCGCCGCCTCGAGCGCCAAACTCCCTAAATTGGGCGCGTGGCCGGTGCGCTTTGTAGTGGTCCTTGGCATTGGCGCTCTGGCCGGATACGTTGGCCAGAAAGAAAGGAATCTCTCGAGCGGAGTGCACCTGCGCGTCCGCAATTTCTACGGCCCGCTCGAGGTTCGCGACGACGCTCCCACCGAACCTTACGCGGAGCGCACGCTGATGCACGGCACCATCAATCACGGTTCGCAACTCATCGACCCCGTGCTCAAGTACGTGAGCACGTCGTATTACGGCAAGAACTCCGGCCTGGGGCGCGCGATCCAGGCCATCGAAGCGCGCGGGCCGATAAGGCTGGGCAGCATCGGACTGGGCGCCGGCGTCACCTCCAACTACGGGCGCAAGGGCGACTACGTTCGCATCTACGAGATCAATCCGCTGATCGAGGGGATCGCCCAGACCCAATTCAGTTTCTATACCCATTCCGCCGCGGACAAGCAGATCCTGATGGGCGACGCGCGCTTGACACTGGAACGCCAGGAACCCCAAAATTTCGACTTGTTAGCCGTCGACGCTTTTTCGAGTGACGCGATTCCGGTGCACCTGCTGACACGCGAAGCGGTGGGCCTGTACTTCCGCCACTTGAAACCGGACGGAATTCTCGCTCTGCACATTTCGAATCGCTATCTGGATCTGGAGCCGGTGTGCCTGGGCGACGCCAAGGCGTACGGAAAGATCGCGAGGACAGTCAACGACGACGGCGAGGAAGCTCCATACTTTTCGTCCTCGACGTGGGTGCTCCTCACTTCGAACGCCGCATGGTTCGACGCGCCCAGCTTTAAAGGAGCAGACATGCATCCGGCGAAAGATCGCTCGAATTTCCGCCCGTGGACCGACGACTACAGCAACCTCTTCCAGATTCTGTCGCTGAAATAACCGCCGCGCGGCGGCTGGGGCCTTCCCTTTACGCCGGATCGAGCAAATGCCCGAGCTTTTCTTTTTTCGTGCGCAGGTAGCTTTCCGTCGATCCGGACGGGGTCGCGATGCACGGCACCCGCTCGGTCACGCGAATGCCGGCCTGTTCCAGAGCCTGAATCTTCTCGGGATTGTTCGACATCAGGCGGACCGCGCTCACGCCCAGGTGCCGCAGGACCGCCCCGGGCATTTCATAGGCGCGCAGGTCGGCGTCGAACCCCAGTTGTTCGTTGGCTTCCACCGTATCGGCGCCCTGATCCTGCAATTCGTAGGCGCGCAGTTTATTCAGCAGGCCGATGCCGCGCCCTTCCTGATGCTCGTAGATCAGCAGGCCGCGCCCCTCCCGCGCGATCGCTTCGAGCGCGAGTTCCAGTTGCGCGCGGCAATCGCACCGCAGGCTGTGAAATACGTCGCCGGTCAGGCACTGCGAATGGATGCGCACCAGCACGGGCTGGGGTCCGGAAATATCGCCCATCTTCAGAACCACGGCCTCTTCGCGCTCATCGCCCGCGATGCCTTCGAATCCGAGAATCCGGAAGTGTCCGAAGAGGCTGGGGAAATCGGCTTCGGCGACCTTTCGTAATTGAAGCGTGGATATCACGGAATCGCTTCGCTCCGGGCTGGGCTTTCAGGTTGGACTGGGCGCGCCCGGCAATCCGGTGTGGATATTCTCATTATAATGATCGGCAGCGAAGCATGCTCCAACAACACCTGGTGATCCTGCTGGTGAAGCTGGCCGTGGCGGCGTCCCTCGCCAGCCTGCTGACCCGTAGCGCGCGCTTTCAGCGCATGCTGATGCGGGAGGAGCGTACGCTGGCCCAGCGCGTGCAGATGGCGCTGGTGTGCGCCGTGATCTTCGGGGCGGGCGTCGCGACGCGCGTGGTCACCCACGACGCCTATCAAGCCGTCGACCTGGGCCTGGAAGGGAGCCTGGCCATAGGAATGTTGGGCGGCTACGTCACCGGGCTGCTTTCCGGCGTGCTGATCTCGATTCCGGCGATGCTCAACGGCGAGCTGCTGTCGATGACGCTGTTCGCCGCCGTCGGCGTGCTCGGCGGCCTGCTGCGCGACGTGGCTCCCGACAAGGAATTCATCTGGAAGTTCACCATGTTCCCGGATCTCGCGTTGGTTCGCCTGCTGCGCAAGGGCGATTTGCGTCTGCCCGCCTTCAGCATCATCTGTGTGCTGCTGATTTCGCTGGCAGAACTGCTGCGCTCGTCGCTCGCAGCTGTGTTTCCCAATAAAGGCGTGTTCGCGCTGCAGGAACACTGGCAGGATCGCAGCCACTGGCTGACCCTGGCCGTGTACCTCACGACGCTGTTTGCGACCGCACTGCCCATCAAGATCTGGAACAGCAGCCGTAACGAAAAGAAACTTGAGCAGCAGCAGCTGCATTTGAATGAAGCGCGCCTGGCCGCCCTCAGCCGCCAGATCAACCCGCACTTTCTCTTCAACACACTGAATTCCGTGGCGTCGCTGATTCGCCTGGATCCTCAGCAGGCGCGCCAGGTAGTCTACAAGCTTTCGAAAATCCTGCGGCGCCTGCTGCGCCAGCAGGAGAATCTCACTTCGCTCGCGGAAGAGCTTTCCTTCATCGACGATTACCTGGCGATTGAAATGGTCCGCTTCGGCGAGAAGCTCCATTTCATCCGGGAGATCGATCCGGCGACGCTCGACCTGCTGGTACCCAGCATGCTGCTGCAGCCCATCGTCGAAAACAGCATCCGCCATGGACTCTCCAGCAAAGTGGAGGGCGGCACCATTCGCGTGAGAAGCCGGCTGGCCGCGGGCCGCCTGCAGATTACGGTGGAAGACGACGGCGTGGGGATTCCCGAGGAGAAACTCGCGAATCTTTTCGAGCGCGGCATCGGCGTAAGCAACGTCAACGAACGTCTCAAGGTGCTGTACGGCGACGATTACAAAATGTGGGTCGATAGCAAGCTCGGCGAAGGCACCAGCACCGGAATCGATCTGCCCGAACAGGCCGGCTCGCCTGGCGCACCGCAAATGGAGACGTTTGAAGAGGTAAAAAAGGCCTGAATTTCGGTGCCTTTGTTCGCCTGATATTCGCCTGTGCGGAAATGGCCGAACAATTTCCGCGAAACCTCGAAGAATCAAATCGATTGTCGTGCAACCCCGAAAACCGAGCCTCTACAACGCATTTTAAAAGGCCGGTTGAGGGTAAAGTATCAGAAACGGCCAAAAGCGATTCTAGGCCCCCTAGCGCCTCAGCAAAGGGCATTGTGCATTTTAAGGGCCAACATTAAGGCGCTAAAGGGCCGATCATTGCACTGAAAAAATCGCTCGGAAGGACCATCGATCGTCGATAATCGTCAACGGGGGTCCGTTTCTAAGAGGTTGTTAGAAAAAATCCCTAACAACCGCTCTTTGTCGTCGCGGCTCATAAGGGTGCGCTTTATGTTTACGGCGACTCGCGGAGCCGCGACCATAGGGAGCCGGTTTGCCCTGCGAGTTTCTCAGCCACCGCTTACCGCCTCTGCGTCCTGCTCAACCCTTCTGGATCAGCGGACGCAGCTCGCGGATGTTTTTCACCGCTTCAATGTTCCATATCGTCGCCACGAGCTTGTCGGCCTTCGCGGCTCCTAGCGAGGGAGCGACCAGGTCGCGCGCCTTGGCGGCCACTTCGTCCCGTGTCATGGGATTGTCGCTGGTGCCGCGCACCGCTTCGACGCGCTCGGTCAGTTGCGTGCCGTCGGTCAATTTCACCTCGACGATGGTTTCGCGCTTCGGGATCAGTTTTTCGAGCTCTTCGTCGAATACCAGCTCGACCTTGCCGCGCTCCTTCAAAACGGCCGGGTCCTGCATGCGGGGCCTGTCGTGCGCCGCAGCGAACGACGCCGTCTTATCGAGAAGCATCACCGCCACCATATGCTGCAGGCAGATGTCCGGCATCTCGCGATTGTTCACCGTGTTCGCTTCGCTCGAGGAGACGCGCACGCGGATCTTCTCGACCTGGGCCGCCTCGAAAGGATGCTTCTTGCGCATATTTTCGATCGCGTCTAGCGGCGCCTGAATCGGCGATCCGACGGTCCACTTCTTGATATTTGTGCTCGTAACCGCGAAGCGCTCGCCGAGCTTGTCGATTAAAACATTGGGATCGGCCTTGGGCTGGAACGCCAGCAGGAAATTGTCGGTTCCGAAGAAGATATCCTCGACGCCGGTTCCCCCGATCTGAATCAGCAGCGCCGCGCTGACGCCGTTGCGCGCCGGATGGCCGGCGAAGACCAGCGATTTTTCGATATGCTCGGTGTCGCGCTCCCAGGCCGCGATGCCGGAAGCCTGTTGCGAAGTGTAATCCAGGATGAATCGCATCTGGCGAGGGTCGAGGCTCGCGGCGCAACCGGCCGCCGCCGCGGCGCAGAAGTTTTCGGCGATACTGTGTGAGCTGCGGTGCGATTCCATCTGGTACTTCAGCGCGCCGAGCGTCGTCGTGACGCGCGTGCCGACGTCGTAGCCGAGCGTCACCGCCCGCAGGAAGTGCGTCCCGCCGATGCCGAACTGCTCGCCCGCCGCGAGCGCCGCGGGAATCGTGGCGCAGCCTGGATGCGAGTGCGAAGGCGCGTGCGAATCGTCGGTCTCGTCGGAGTGCGCCAGCATCCCGTTCGCCATGGCCGCTTCGAGCGGCCCGCACACGATATTGGAAGCCGCCACCGTCGCTACCATTTCGCCCTTGTGGGCCGCCGCGAACTTCAGCGCGATGCGTCCAGGCGGCAGATCGGCCCCCGAGATCATGGCCGCGAGCGTATCCAGGATATGGTGCTTGGCATTCTCGACGACGTTCGCTGGAAGGGCGTGCTCGCGCGCCTCGCTCATGTAGGCCGCCAGTTTCGCGGTGACCGGGCTGATCGCCGCGGGACCCGCGCTCGACGCGCGGAAGGGCAACGCAGCTGTGGTTGCAACCGCGGCCGCGCCCGCTCCCATCCTCTGTAAAACGCCGCGTCGCGTAAGGGACTTCATTGTCATCGCTGCCTCCTCGAATCGAAGCGCCGCACACCAAGACGAAGGCGGCTCCGATATACCGGCTTCGATTTTACCCTATGGGAAACTTCGGCAGTTGGATATGTTCGACGGGCACACGAACACTTGCCGATTTTCGGGTCAAGTGGAGAGTTCCGCCAAGAGTAACTTCCGGGTTCCCGACCACTCGGAAACTATCCAGCCAAATTTGCCGCCTGAGGCGTACTGCGCCAGCAGCTTTTCCACTTCCCGCCGAAGCTCGGGAGCGGCATCGGCCAAGACATCGGCTCCACCCGCTCGGACCGAGTGATACATCTCATCGGCTGCCGGCGCTCCGTAGTCATACTGTGGCTTTTCGATATCGCCGATCATTTCTTCAGCCCCGCGTCCCAGTTTGACACCACCGTTAAGACCGGCGCGGACGCCGAGCCGTCACCGACCGTGTCCAGCAGGAAGCGCTTCCCGTCCGCGGTGACGTCGTATTCGAATACAACGTCCCTCCCGCTTTGAGCCAGGCGCGCTTCGAATAACGGCTGGGGCGCACCTGCTTCAAAGGAAGGTTTGTCTCCAACGACGGCTTTCACCGCTACAGCCATCATCTTTCCGTCCGAACCCGCAAAAAACAGTTCTTTGCCGTCGCCACGCCAGCGTGGCTCCTGGCCTCCCGCGAGCGAAATCTTCCATTGGCCCTCCCCGACTGGAAACGGCCGCACATACACCTCCCGCTGGCCAGTTTCATCCGAGGTATAGGCCATCCAATGGGTGTCGGGCGAGAGCTGGCCGAAAAGTTCGTTGAATTCCGAGCGCAGAAAGGGAACGGGTTTTCGCTCCGCCCCGCTGTCCATGGGGAGCACCCATATGTCGAAGTTGGTCTTCGGGTCACCCTCGTGATAGACGATGAACCGGCCATCCTGGGACCACTGACTGAGATTTTGATTGGCGGTTCCCGCCAGCAATAGTTGATCCCGCCCGGTCCCGGTGGCCGCCCTTTCGTACAGATGGATAACCCCACCGCGATTCGAAGAGAACGCGATACGGTCGCCCCGGGGCGACCAGGAGGGGGCAAAGTTGATCGAGACGTCGCTTGTGAGGCGCTGCTCTGCTCCTCGGGTCAGATCCCGCAGCCACAGATCCTCTCCCCGCCCCGACGTCCGCCGGAATGCGACTACCTTTGCATCCGGCGAGATCGCGGGGTCCCAAACGGGGCCGGGCGCTCCGACCGCTCCGAGGAGCTTGCCGGCGCGATCGTACCAGGCCATCCGGTTGGCTCCGCCGCCCTCATACAGGAGCACTCCGGTTTCCGAAGCAGTGACAGGGGCGTAGGTGGCATTACCGATCGGGAAAACGCCCTCAGCGAACGGGAACACCTCACCTGTCATCTGCCCACTTGCGGCGTCGAAGGGCTGAGCCATCAGGGTGTTCTCGCGGATGAACAGCAGCCTGCCGGCCGCAAAGACTACGCTGGAATAATCCGGCAGAATGCGCCGATTTTCGTCGCCATCCAGCGAGCTTAGGTAAACGCCGTCCTGCTCGGCCGATACCCCCCTAAGCAGGTAAAAAAAATGGCGGCCGTCGGGCAGGAACACGGGGAAGCGGGAGAAACTCTTCTGACTGGTAACACCGGCCGGAATGCCGCCGCTAGTCGATACGCGTTGAATCGTGCTTGCGCTGGTGGCAGAGAACAGAATCGTGCCCTCGCGGTTCCAGGATCCTCCGAAGCCAGCGGGGGCCTCAGCCAGCGGTTGCACCAGCCCTCCGCTGGCCGCGATCTTCTTAAGTTTTCCCTGCGCGAAGAAGCCGATGTAGCGACTGTCGGGCGACCAGAAGGGGAACGTAGCATCCTCTGTGCCCGGTACCGGCTGGGCCTGAAGCGCGTCCAGCGCGCGCAACCAGAGCTGGCGCTTCCCATTCACCACGGCCGCGATGGCGAGGTGGCGTCCGTCAGGGGAAATGGCGAAGCTGTGCAGGTTGGTGGTGTTTTCCGGCGCGGCGATGATGGAGCGCATCACAGGTTCGGCCCGTGGCGTTTGGCGGAAGTATAGGAACACTGCGATAGCCGCGAGCGCCGCGGCCGCAGCTATTGCCCATGGCAGCCTTGCGGCGCGAGCTTTAGCTTGCAAGGGGACCTCAGTCCCCCTCGCGACCCACTCCAACTCCCGCCTTACATCGGATGCCGATTGCCAGCGATTCTCGGACTCGCTCTCCAGGCAACGTTCGATCACGTGCGCAAACTGCGGCGGCAGGCCCTCCATCGAAGGAGATTGTCCCCGCGGCGACCTTTTTCCCGTCGCCATTTCATGCAGCACCAGCCCCAGCGCGTAAATATCGCTGCGGGCATCGCACTCCTTGCCTTCCCGTTGCTCCGGCGCCATGTAGGCGGGCGTGCCCATTACGGCGTCGGTCGCGGTGAGAGTCTCGTCGCGTAGCGATTTCGCCAGCCCGAAGTCCAGAACCTTGACGCCGGACTTGGTAAGCATGATGTTGCCGGGCTTGAGATCGCGGTGGACGATCCCTTTCGAGTGCGCCGCGGCCAGAGCGTCGGCGGTCTGCGAGCCACATTGCAGCGCCTGGTCGAGCGAAAGCGCTCCTTTCTTCAGACGCGTCGCGAGGGTCTCGCCTTCCACCAGCTCCATCACCAGGTAATTCGGTCCGACATCGTAGAGGTGGCAGACGTGGGGATGGTTCAACGCCGCGATTGCACGTGCCTCGCGTTCGAAACGTCCGCTAAACTGCCGGGCGCAGACCTTGATCGCGACTTTGCGGTCGAGACGCGTATCAACGGCGCGGTAAACTTCACCCATTCCGCCCGCGCCGATCGAAGCTTCGATCCTGTATGGGCCGAGTTGCGTACCAGGCCCGAGGATTGTCTGGGTTGATTGGTCGATCGAACTTCCGGGTTGGCCGAGGAGGCTGGGCACTGCCTCCCACGCTGGGCGATCCAGAAGCTTACCACTTGAGGCGTCCCGCGCCAGCAGCGACTCTACTTCTTGCCGCAGTTCCCCATCACCCCGGCAGACCAGGGCCAGAAACACGTCGCGCTTTTCCGGCTCGCGTTCACGAGCCGCGTGGTACAGTTCCTCGATCTGCCGGAAGCGTTCCGGAGTCATACTGACTTGACCGTCCCGAGGGATATCAAACAATACTACTGCATTGTTGCGTTGGAGTCGGCTCGATTCTCCAGGTTGGCGCTACGCGGGGCAAGGCTACCTGTGCCGCGGATCGCGCGCGATACACTTCGCCTATGCCGCCCTTGCCGATCAGGGCGAGGATTTCATAAGGACCGAGTTTGTCGCCCGCGGAAAGGCGCATATGCGCAAATTAGCTCAGTTTACTTGATCAGAACGCACATAGGTCCTGTATCACGGCGCATGCGGAAGTTACCCGCTCGGCAGTGTAAGCAACAACGTCAATAAAACAAATACTTTCGCCATTGATCGTCGCTCTTGCCGAGCAAGCGCATCAAATGACGGCTGGTGTGAAGACTGAAAGGCCGCGGCGCGCGAGCCAAACGCATCCCCGCTTCTTCCGGCGTGCGGCTGCCCTTC
The DNA here is from genome assembly GCA_035934795.1 of Bryobacteraceae bacterium. Lineage (GTDB taxonomy): Bacteria > Acidobacteriota > Terriglobia > Bryobacterales > Bryobacteraceae > Palsa-187. The sequence goes on from DASYXM010000028.1 coordinate 75,591, forward strand.
TTGTTGTTGCAGGGATGGCAGCAGGCCACCAGGTTTTCCCAGGTTGTTTCGCCGCTACGCGAGCGCGGCACCACGTGATCGAGCGTCAGCTCGTTGGAGCTCATGGTGCGATGGCAATACTGGCAGGTGTAGCGGTCGCGCATCAAAATGTTTTTGCGCGAGAGCGAGCGCGCCTGCATGGGGATGCGGCGGTATTCCAGCAAGCGGATCACGCTTGGCACTTTCACGGTCTGACGCGCGGAATGCACCTGCGACGGGGAATGTTCCTCGGCGGCCGCGACGCCCTTCAGTACCAGCACCAGCGCGCGCCGCGCCGCGCACACGTTGATCGGCTCATAGCTGGCGTTTAAAACCAGCACGGGCCGGTGCAAGCGTTCCGGGTGACGATGCAGCGCGACCACGTTTAGCCCCCTGCCTTCGCGGCAGATGCCGCGCCGGTAATATCGCGAAAATCGGCGCCGGAATCGGCGCGAAAATCAATCAGCCCCGTGCGGCGATCGGTGCGCGCCACCGCTGCCAGCGTCACATGTGAGGCTCCGGCCCGCTTCAGCGCCCGCGCACAGGCGGCCGCGGTTGCGCCGGTGGTCAGCACGTCGTCGATCAGCAGCACACGCGCACCCTTCAGCGGCATGTCCTTTCCAAAAGAAAAGCTCTTCGCGAAAAAAAAACGGCGGCCGAGGATTCCACGGAAGCGAGAGGGGCGCGCCGAAAACGCTCCGGACATGTTCGCGCGGCGCTTCGCATTCGTCAACCCCGCCTGTGGAGCGGTCGCCTTCACGCGACGGACCGCTTTCACGACGGGCGCGTTCCAGCGCCGGGCGATTTCCTTGGCCAGCAACTCGGACTGATTGAAGCCGCGCTCCCAGCGCCGCCGCCAGTGCAAAGGCAGCGGGACGACCGCATCGAAGCGCTCTTCGCGCGGCACCGCGCGTGCCAGCATCTCGCCCAGGGGCCGGGCCAACGTGTGAGTTTTCCCGTACTTGAAAAGATGGATCAGCGTCCGCAAAGTGCCTTCATAGGAACCGTACGAATACACGGCGTCGAAGCCGGCGAGGCCGAGCCGGCACAGCGGGCAGCGCCCCTCGTCATCCAAAGGATGACGATTCAGAAACGGCGTCCGGCAGGAGACGCAAAAGAACGCCGCCTCCAGCGGCTGTGGTTCGCGCAGGCAGCGGGAGCACACCGGAACGCGCGAAATTTGTCTGAGCGGCTCGCCGCAGACGCGGCAATCGTCGGGGAAGAGCGCTGAAAACAGGCCGCAGGAGACCCTCTCCGCGGCGCGGAGGACCATGTCAGGCAGGAACTGCCAGCTTCCTGTACTGGGGAGCAGGCGACTCGAGAAAACCCACCTCCAGCGAACACCTTCAGTGTACAACAGGAAGATCAATCCCCGTAGATCTTGCTCCGATGCCCCACGGCCACTACGAGCACGACCAAGCGCCGGTCCTGGAGCTCACAGACGATCCTGTAATCGCGCACTCTATAACGCCACAAGCCAAACCTGCTTCCTCGCAGCGGTTTGCCAAATTGTCTTGGATTCGCTGCGGTCGCAATGCGATGATCCATGTAATCGAGGATTTCCTTTTGTACCGAGCGATCCAACTTCTGAAGATCCCGTAGCGCTTCCGGATCGTATTCAATCGCCCAATTCACCGGTTAAGACCAAGTTGTTTGCGGACTTGCCGGCTCGTCAAGGGCCGATGGCGTTTTTCGAGGCGCGACTCGGCGAGATAACGGTCTTCGAGGTCTTCCAGATTGCCTTCGATGAGCTCTCTGGCATAGAAGCTCTTCGTTCGGCCAGTAAGCTTGGCCAGCGCGTCGAGCCTCCGTTCGACCTCGGTGTCTAGGCGAATGGACAACATAAGATTAGTATGACATGTCATCTGTGTATGACGATCGTGAGGACGCGCGCTGACACCCCACGGCGATTTACCAAAGCGTCTTGACCCCGTAACGCCCCATTTCTTCGTCGATGGTGAGGATAGGAAGCTGTTCCACTTGTGCCTGAGCGATCAACATCCGGTCGAAAGGATCGCGATGATACGGCGGCAATGCTTCGACGGCAAGGCAATGCGCTAGCGTGACCGGAAGAATCTCCATGCCGTAATGGGCGGTGCGGGTGGGCACATAGACGCTGGGCGGCTCCGGCAGCTTCAGTTTCTTGGCCTCGACTTTTACAACCAGCTCCCAGGCGCTCACGACGCTCAGCAAGAGCGTGCTGCGAGAATCCGCCAGCAGCGCGGAGGCCCGCCTGGAAAGTCTGGGGCTAGCCTCGTTCCACCAAATGAAGGTATGCGTGTCGACAAGAATTCTCACGGAGGAACGCTCTCACTTGAGCTTGGCGTCGCGCCCGTACCAGTCGTCGAGTTCGCGCGCCGACATCGTGTCGAAATCGTCCGCGATCCAGATTTTGCCTTTGTCGATGCCCGGGACCCGCCTTTTGCGCGCGGTTGACTTGATCGGCGAGAGCAGCGCGACTGGTTTCCCGGCTTTCGCAATGATGATTTCTTCGCCGGCGCTCACTTTGGCGAGGAGCCTGGAGAAGTTGGTCTTGGCGGCGTGGACGTTGATCGTTTCCATACCGATCCATTATAACTTAGTCCATGGACTAAGTCGTACTTCAAGCAGGCGCGCTAATCGCTTCGGTCGATCACGTCACGTGGGAGAGCGTCGACGTTCTCGCCACGCGCGCTCAGAACACGAACCCGGTGATGGCCGTCCAACATCGTGCCGTCGGGACGAGTCTTCAGGCTGTGTTCGTTTCCAGGAGCGAGAGACTCCTTCAGCTTTTCCGAAGATAGCTTCTCAAAGACAGCCAGCTTCGCGCGGCTTAGGGAGGCGTCAGAATGAAGCGGCTTCAGTGCCGGATCTTCGCCCACGCAGATGTTCACCCATGATGGTGAGCGGCGGAGTAAGTCTTGGCGTACTGATCGATCCACCGGCGCTGTTCGGGCGTCTCCGGCACGGGCGCTCCACGTGCGGCACTCAGCCGTTGCACCGCCGCCTTTGGGTCGATGCCATTCATCACAAGCAGACAGGCGGCGACAAGACCGGAACGACCGACTCCCTGGCGGCAATGTAGAACGACGTTACGACCTGCCTCCAGTTCAGCGTCCAGCTTTTTCAAAGCCTGCGAGAGGCCGCTCTCGGAGTCCGGTACTCGCCGGTCGAGGATGGGGAACGACCGGTATTTCATTCCGTGTGCTCTCGCGGTAGAAGCTTCGGCCCCGAGGTCGAGGTCGTGCGCCTCTTCCGGCGTGAGCAAGGAAAACACCGTGCCGATTCCTTCTCGCCGCCAACTCTCGATCTCGTCATCCAGCCATTCTCCACCACGCGGACGCGCGGCCAGGGCTAGTTTGCCCGGCCAAGGCCCGTCAATCCAGTACAGTTTGGTCCACATCGTCGTGGCCGATTTCCCTTCAATCTTTGATTGTCACGCATTCCTAAGGCAGAATCACGGACTGGGAAACGCACAGCACGGCGGGCGGGCGCGGCGCCCTTCTTTTCCCCTCACGGCCATAGTCTAAAGTGTCAACGCCCGCTATACTGTAGTTCTCCCCCGGCGAAAGTTGTTATGCCGAACCCGTTCGTCCATCTTCATTGCCATACCGATTACTCCCTGCTCGACGGGGCGTGTGAAATCTCCCAACTGATGCAGATCGCGGCCGAGCAGAAAATGCCCGCCGTCGCCATGACCGATCATGGGAATCTGTTCGGGGCGGTCGAATTTTACAACCAGGCGAAACAGCACGGAGTTCATCCCGTGATCGGGTGCGAGGTGTACGTCGCGCAGCAAGGCTACGCCGACAAGAGCGATTCGAACCGTTACAATCACCTGATCTTGTTGTGCGAGAACCAGGAAGGTTATCGTAACCTGATCCAACTGGTTTCCACCGGCTATCTGGAAGGGTTCTACTACAAGCCGCGCATCGATAAGGACCTGCTGGCGCGCCATTCCAAGGGCCTGATCGCGCTTTCGGCGTGCTTGCGCGGCGATATCAACGAGACGCTGTTGCAGGACCGCTACGAGGACGCGCGGCGCATTGCCTACGAATACACGGACCTGTTCGGCGCGAAGAATTTCTTCCTGGAATTGCAGGATCACGGCCTGGAACCCGACGGCAAAGTGATGCCGCTGGTGCATCGGCTGGCCTCCGACACCGGCATTCCGCTGGTCGCCACGAATGACTCGCATTATCTGAGGAAGAGCGATGCGCGGGCGCATGAAGTCATGCTGTGCATCCAAACGGGAAAGACCATGTCCGATCTGAATCGGATGCGGTTCGAGCAGGAAGCCTTCTACCTCAAGACGCGCGAAGAAATGATGGCGCTGTTCGGCGAGGTGGAACACGCCGTCGACCGGACCTACGACATCGCCGAGCGCTGCCAGCTCAAGCTCGAACAGGTGTCCGAGCCGTTTCCGAAATTCCCCATCCCGCCCGAGCACTCGACCGACAGCTATTTCGAATACGTCGCCCGGCAGGGATTCGAGAAACGCCGCGTGCGCCTGGAAGCGCTGGCCGCAGAGGTCCGCCTGAAGCACGATCTCACGGAGTACGCCGAACGCCTGGATCGCGAGATCAAAACGATCCAGCAGATGAAGTTCTCGGGCTACTTCCTGATCGTCTGGGATTTCATCCGGTTCGCCAAGCAGCGCGGAATTCCGGTGGGGCCGGGGCGCGGTTCCGCCGCGGGGAGCCTGGTGAGCTACGCGATGGAGATCACCGATATCGATCCTCTCGCCTACGGTTTGCTGTTCGAGCGGTTTCTGAATCCCGAGCGCATTTCCCTGCCGGATATCGATATCGATTTCTGCACGCGCGGGCGCGGCGAGGTGATTCAGTACGTCACGGAAAAATTTGGACGGGAGCGAGTGGCCCAGATCATCACGTTCGGCACGCTGGGCGCGCGCGCGGCCATCAAGGATGTCGGCCGGGTGCTCGATATGGGCTACGCCGAAGTGGACCGCATCACCAAGCTGATTCCGTCGATGCCGCTCAACATCAAGCTGAAGCAGGCGCGGCAAATGGAGCCACAGCTCGACGAGCTGGCCCGCAAGGAGCCTAAGGTCAGGGAGGTTCTGGAGGTCGCCGAGCGCCTGGAAGGCATGGCCCGCAACGCCAGCGTGCACGCGGCGGGCGTGGTAATCTCGCCGGCACCGCTCCGCGAGCTGGTTCCGCTCTATAAGACCAACAAAGACGAGATCGTCACGCAGTACGACATGGTGGGCCTCGAAAAGCTGGGTCTGCTCAAGATGGATTTCCTGGGGCTGACGACGCTGACGATCATCGCCGACGCGCTCAAGCTGATCGCAAAGCACCGGGGCGTCACGCTAGGCATGGAAGACCTGCCGCTGGACGACAAGAAAACCTACGAGAGCGTTTTCAGCAAGGCTTACACGAGCGGCGTGTTCCAGTTCGAATCGGCGGGCATGCGGGACGTCCTGCGGCGCTACCAGCCGGACCGCATCGAGGACCTGATCGCGCTCAACGCGCTGTACCGCCCCGGCCCCATGGACATGATCGACGACTTCGTCGATCGCAAACAGGGCCGCAAGGAAGTGGTTTACGACCTGCCGGAAATGAAGGAAATCCTGCAGGAGACCTACGGCGTGATGGTGTACCAGGAACAGGTGATGCAGATTTCGAACCGCATCGCCGGGTACTCGATGGGCGAGGCCGATCTGCTGCGCCGGGCGATGGGCAAAAAGAAGGCCGACGAGATGGCCAAACAGCGCGAACGCTTCGCCGCCGGCGCCAAAGCCAACCATCATCCGCCGCGCAAGGCGGAGAAGATTTTCGACCAGATGGAAAAGTTCGCCGGGTACGGTTTCAATAAATCGCATTCGGCGGCTTACGCGTACCTGGCCTACGTGACGGCGTACCTGAAGGCGCACTATCCCACCGAATTCATGTCGGCGCTGCTGACCTCGGAGGCCGGCAACACGGCCAAGGTGGTGAAGTACATCAACGAATGCCGCGAAATGAACGTTCGGGTGCTGCCCCCGGACGTCAACTCCTCGGCGTTCGACTTCACGCCCGTCGGCGATGGCATCCGCTTCGGGCTGGGCGCGATCAAAAACGTCGGAGCGAGCGCGGTGGAATCGATCGTGGCGGCTCGCGACACATCCCCGGCCGCGGGCGCGAAAGGCGGACCGTTCATTTCCCTGCATGACTTCTGCGAGCGCGTGGATCTGGGCGCGGTGAATCGCCGCATGATCGAAAGTTTGATTCGCGCGGGGGCGCTCGATTCGCTGGAAGGCACGCGGGCGCAGCTGATGGCGGCGATCGACGGCGCCGTGGAAAACGGGGTGCGCGCGTCGCGGGATCGCGAGAGCGGCCAGTCAGGGCTGTTCGCGGCGATGCTGGAGGAGCAGCCGGCGGCGCACCACGCCCTGCCGAACGTCCCGGACTGGACGCCGCAGGAAAAGCTCACCGGCGAAAAGGAAGTGCTCGGTTTCTACGTCACCGGCCATCCCCTGGACCAATACGCGGACAAGGTCGCGGAACTCGCGTCGCATACCACGGCGCAACTGGAAGGTTTGGCCAAGCACACGGAAGTCGCGCTGTGCGGCATCCTGGCCGCGGTGCAGCGCAAGCGCACCAAGGATGGCAAGGCGTGGGCCTCCCTGCAGATCGAGGATCTGGAAGGATCGCTCGAAGCGATGGTGTTTTCAACGCAATACGAGCGGTTAAATACGTCTCTTGTGGAAGATAAAGCCGTTTTCGTTCGCGGGCTGGTGTTGCCGGAAGAAAGCGCTCCTCCGAAGATCTCGGTGCAGGAGATCGTGCCGCTGGAGGTGGCGCGCGTCAATCTCCCCTCGCTGATTTCGATTCGGGTTCCGATGAATGGAGCCGGCGACGCCGTCAATCGAGCCACGGCGCTCCAGCGCCTATTCCAAGCCAAACCCGGCGATACGGAAGTTCGGCTGCGGCTGGAAAAGCCAAGGGACTTTTCCGTGATTCTGGACGTTACCCCGAAGGTTCGTCCGGACAAGGAATTTCGCGCGGTGGTGGCCGGCATCTGCGGCCCGGAAGCGCTCGAAGTATTGGCCGGTTAGCCCACGCACGACCTGGTCTTCGATAAACCCACGACGCCCTCCTCCCGGACAACATAGGCGTCACACCGCACCCAAGCTCACCGATATGGTGATTGCGAAACGGATTCCCAGCAAGGCGTAAGGAGGTGCGTCCGGAGATGATCTCCCTCAGGAGGGCCGGCGAAATCGACGAGTTGCGCAGCACGCTGCTGCATGCGGCCTCGCTTATCCTGGAAGGCATCGCGGTCCACTCGGTGGAACTGGTCGGAAACGACCGCGGCGCTTTTCAGGAGCTGATGCGGAGGCACTCTCGCGAGCTGATGGAGGCGGGAGCGAAGCCGGCCGCGACCATGGTGGTGGTAGGCGCCGCGATTCAGTCGATCCAGGCTTTCAATCGGAGAACCGAGCAGGAAATGCAGGCGCAGGTCCGTGAAATAAGGGCCATAGTAGCCCTGCTCGCCTCCGCGCTCGCTCGCGCGTGCGCCGGCAACCAGCGGGCCGTCGCGGGAATCCGGAGCATGGAACGGGGCATGGAACGCGCGTCGCAACTGGAGGACATCCAGGACGTCAAGCGTGAGCTCGCCGGCTGCTTAGCCGGTGTGGGGAAGGAGCTCGAACGCCAGGCCTCCGAAGCCGCCGCCAACGACTCGATTGCCAGGCACGCCCTACGCGATCCCATTGTCCAGTTGGCCACCCAGGAAGCGAGCGGACCGGGCGCCGAGCTCTTCGCGGACCCCGTCACCGGGCTTCCCGGCGTGCGCCAGGCCCAAAGCGCGATCGCCGGATCTTTAGGCGCCGGGCACCACGCCGTGGTGGCCGCGACGGTGGACCGCATTGAGGCCATCAACACCCGGTTCGGCAGGGAGGCCGGGGACCGGGTCATGTTGTTCATCAGCCAGCACTTCGCTTCGAAACTCCAGCCCGACGATCAGATCTTTCGATGGCATGGACCGTGCTTCCTCGCGCTGGTCGACCGGGGCGACTCGGTGGAGGCGCTGCGCGCGGAGATGAATCGGCTTCTGGCTCCGCGCATCGATCATATGATCGAGATCGGGGAGCGCTCTATTCTTGTACCTCTGTCGCTGTCGTGGATCGTGATCCCCCTGTGGCAACAGGACAGCGCGGACGAGGTGTGTCGTCAAATCGACAAGCTCCAGAAGCGGAGTTGACGGTTTCCCACGGATGAGTTCCGGTGAGGCGGCGCACTGCCGGGAGCCGGGGAAAACGAAAGGACTTCTCGGTTATTCTGGTGGATACGGCGACGGTTTCGCCCACGCCGGGAGTTTCGCGCTGGGGCAGCGGGCATCCGCGGACGGCAGGCGATCACAATCCCGGCAGGTTGAACCGGGCCGGTTCGCATGGCTGAACCGCCGACTGCAGATTCTTTAACAAGGGCCCCGAGCAATCCCAGTTGGGAGCGCGTCCAACTGGCGCGGCACCCCAAGCGTCCGCACGCGCTCGATTATATCCAAAGGATGTTTCCCGAATTTCACGAACTGCACGGCGACCGCCGCTACGCCGACGATCATGCCATCGTCGGGGGGATGGCCCGCTTCGAAGAGCATCCCGTCATGGTGATCGGCCAGCAAAAAGGCCGCGACACCAAGCAAAACCTTCTGCGCAACTGGGGCATGCCGCGTCCGGAGGGCTATCGCAAGGCGCTGCGGCTGATGGAACTGGCGGCTAAATTTTCGCGCCCCGTCGTGACGCTGGTGGATACGCCGGGAGCCTATCCGGGCATCGACGCCGAAGAGCGCGGACAGGCCGAGGCGATCGCTTTCAATCTGCGCGAAATGTCGCGGCTGGGCGTGCCGGTGATCGTCGTGGTGATCGGCGAGGGCGGCAGCGGAGGCGCGCTGGGGCTGGCGGTGGGCAACCGTATCTATATGCTCGAAAATTCGGTGTATAGCGTGATTTCCCCGGAAAGCTGCGCGGCCATTATTTACAGGGACGCGGGGCGCGCGCCCGAAGCAGCCGCCGCGCTGAAGATGACGGCGCAGGATCTGCTGGAGCTGGGGCTCGTCGACGCGATCGTTCCGGAGCCCGGCGCGGGTGCGCATACCGATCCGGATGCCGCCGCCGAAGCGGTGCGCGTGGTCTTGCGGGAAAGTCTCGCTGAACTCGCGTCGGCGTCGCCGGCTCAGCTGATCGACGAGAGGTATCGCAAATTCCGGGATATGGGCGCATTCTTCCGGGAAACCGTGGCGGCCGGCCACTAGAAGACTTATGAAGAAGAAGCCAGTGCTGATCGGGATCGTTTTCGTCCTGGTGTTCCTGGGGGTGATCGTGTACTCGACCATGAATCTCTCCCAGAACCGGGTTGAAGTGTGCATGACGTTCAAGGGGCAGACGGTGTGCCGCATCGCGTCGGCGACCACCCGGGAATTCGCGCTGCGCACGGCCACGTCGAACGCGTGCGGGGACCTGGCCTCGGGCGTCACCGAGAGCATGGCGTGCGCGCAGGCGGAGCCCTCCAAAGTGACCTGGCTGAAGTAACGCTTGCTGAAGTGACGCCTGCGGAAGTAACGCTTCAGGTAACGTTCAGGTTACGATGAGAACATCGTAACGGGAGGCCAAAATATGATCGCCGTTTTGATGCTGGTCGCTCTTTTCCTTGGGACGCCCGCGATCGCGGCGACGTTTGTGGGATCGGCGGTCTGCAGAACCTGCCATTCCGCGATTTACGCGCGCTGGCAGAAGACACCGATGGCCAACATCGTGCGCGATCCGCGCGAGCATCCCGAGGCCATTCTGCCGGATCTGTCCAAGCCGGATCCGCTGGTCAATTTCAAGAAAGAAGACATCGCCTTCGTCTACGGCAGCATCTGGAAGCAGCGTTACTTCAAAAAAGTCGGCGACGATTACTATCCGCTGGACGCCCAGTGGGACATCACGCATCAGATCTGGCGGGCGTATCGGGTCGCCGACAACGCTGACTGGTGGGTGAAGTATTATCCGCCCGAGAACGCCAGGCGTCCCACCAGCGCGTTATGCGACGGCTGCCACTCCACCAATCTGAACCTGCAAACCAAGACGGTCACCGAGTGGAACGTCGGTTGCGAGCGCTGCCATGGACCGGGAAGCGATCACGTGAAGGGGCCGTCGCGGGCGAATATTGTGAATCCCGCGCGGCTCGATAGCGTGGCGGCCAACGACACGTGCATCCAGTGTCATTCGCAAGGGCAGCCGCTTCAAAAACCGCTTAACGGTGTTTACGCCGACTGGCCGGTGGGTTTCGAGATGGGCAAGAATTTGCGGGATTATTGGCAACTGGAAGAACACAAGCTGGGCGAGACCACGTTCACGCACTTCGCCGACGGCACCGCGCACAAGAATCGCATGCAGGGCAACGATTTCGCGCAAAGCGCCATGTACCAGCGCGGCATCACCTGTTTTTCCTGCCACGACGTCCATGGCACGGACAATCGTGCGCAACTGCTCAAGCCCGCGAGCGTGATGTGCCTGGAATGCCATGGGCCTTCGTCGCCGAACGGTCCGCACGCGGCGTCGGTCGAAGCGCACACGCATCATCGCGCCGGCACGCCGGGCAACGACTGCGTAAACTGCCACATGCCGAAAATCGCGACCCAGCTCGCGGACGTGAACGTGCGGTCGCACACGTTCCGGTTCGTGCCGCCGTCCATGACCAAGGCGGACAAGGTGCCGAACGCCTGTAACGCGTGCCATACCGACAAATCGCCGGACTGGGCGAGCGAAGCGCTGCGCGGTTGGAAGGATCGCTCGCCCTGGCGGGTGGAGTAGTTGAAAAGGGGACAGACTACTCTGTCCCCCGTAAAATCTCCGAATCCACGTGCCAAGGCGGGAGTGGACAGAGCGGTCTGTCCCCCTTTTCATGGGTCACCGCGGCGCCCACATCGCCGCGGCCGCCAGCAGTCCTAACGCCCCGCAGGCGATCATCACCGCGTGCGGCAGCCGCATTCCCAGGCCGGAACGGACGTCTAATTCCGGATTGTCCTGATAGGGCGCGTGACCTAATCGGAAGCTCATGAACATCCCGCCGATGTTTTGAAACGTCTTGCGCAAGCGGCCCTTGGTGACCACCAGTAAGAGCCCGACGACCCCGCCTAGAATCGCGGTCACAGGAAAGATGCCGAAGAGCCAGTCTTTCCATCCCGCGGCGGCGCCGAGGAACGCCATCAGCTTGACATCTCCGGCTCCCATCGCCCGCAACAGGTACAAGATAAAATAGACACCGAACGCGAGCCCCAGGCCCTGCAGGGCAAACCACAGGCCGGGCAGTTCGAACAGGAAGGAGTTCAGGGCGATCGCCACAACCACGCCGGAAAACGTGAGCCAGTTCGGCACGCGCCGCGTACGCACATCCGAAATCGCCGCCGCCACAACGACCACAGCCATCAGTACCTTTATGGCCAGCGGAAGTTGATTGATGGCCCGAAGCAGGCCTTCGATGAAGATCATCGGGCATTTTGCGCGGGATCGCGATTCATCTCGGGCTCTTTCGCGTCCGGCTGCCTGCTCGCCGACCGGGTGGTGCCCGACTCAGCGGCCTTCAGAAGCTTGTATAAAACCTTGTTTTGAGGCAGGTGGGTTTCCACGTAATCGACGCCCACGCCGGTAATAACGTAGTCGGAGCTTTCATTCTGACGAACGCAATCCTGCTCCTTCAGGTACCACATGGTGAACAGCAGGTGTTCGCGGGGGGCCGACATGGTGCTCTCAAACTCCAGCAGCGACAGACCGGGATCGTCGGGATTGGTGCGCCGCCGGTTATACAGCAGGCACAGGATACCCATGCGCCGGTTCGCCTCGCCGTCCACACCCAGATCGAAGTCCTTGGTCTCGAAGATCTCCATGGGCCGGGCGATGTTTTGCTCGTAATACGAGTCATAGGCGGCGCGCCGGTCGGCATCCGTCAGAGTCTCGTACGCCTCGTTGAGCAGCAGGAAGCGGCTCATATCGCCGGTCTCTATGTTGTCGGGGTGGTACCGCGTGGCCAGCATTTTGTAAATGCGGTGGATCGTTTCAATCTCCGCATTGGGGCTGATCTGCATCAGCTCGTAATAGTCGACGAAATTTGAATCTGGCATTGTCTAGATCACGGCAGGCGCTGCCTTCTTCCGATGATAACCTCCGAGGGGTCGCAGCCGCATGCTCAAATTGAGCCGCCACCACTACCGCCTTCTCAAAACTCTTGACTTTGTGTACAGAACGTCTACACTAGTCCTACTCCCCCTCAGTTGAGTCCTTGGAAGTCCTCCCCCCTTGGGACATACGTAGCGATAGCTCTGTCCAAAATCAGTGAGCGAGCCAAATGCTCTCAGCCTTTAGCCAGCCATCCTGGTTTGCCCTCGTTGTGCGCCCGAATCACGAGCACACGACCGAAAAGGGACTCCGGAATCAGGGATTTGAAGCCTACCTGCCGGTTCAGCGCGTGAGGCGCCAGTGGTCCGACCGGATCAAGGAACTGGACTCCGTGCTCTTCCCAGGTTACGTATTCTGCCGCTTTGAAGCGGCTGAGCGCCTGCGCGTTCTTACGTCACCGGGGGTGGTGGCGATTGTGGGTTGCGGCAGAAACCCAGTGCCCGTCGAGGAGGAAGAAATATCCAACATCCGCACGCTGATTGCCTCGCGCCGCGAGCTGACCTTATGGCCTTACGTGCGGGTCGGCGAACGCGTGCGGATCGAATCGGGCGCGCTGGCCGGATTGAGCGGCGTGGTTGTCCGGGCGCGCGACGCCTGGCGCGTCGTGGTCAGCGTGGAAGCGCTCAGTTGCGCCGTGGCGGTGGAAGTGAACGCCGGCAACCTTGCTCCCGACCGGATTTGTCATGACCGATACCAAGCCGCGTACTAGAGCGGTGATTTTCCGTCTGACGCAGGACGAGTACAACCGGGTGAAATCCGCCAGCCATGCGGGCGGCGCGCGCAGCCTTTCGGATTTCGCGCGGGCCAACGTCTTGCGGGCGGCCGGGGAGCCCACGCTGGGACAGATGGAGAGGAAGCTCGACGAGTTGCATCGGACCGTTCGGCAGCTGGCGGAAAAACTCTCGGGAGACTAAACGACATGGCGGTGACGAAGCCTAGAAATCGGACTCTCATTTTTCGGCTGACGCAGGATGAGTATGAGACGCTCCAGGGCGCTTCCTGCGGCAACGGCGCCCGGAGTCTTTCAGAATTCGCGCGGGCGAAACTGCTGGGCGCGGTGGAGGATCGCGGACTGTACGCGGAAATTTCGGCACTGAAAAGCACGGTTGCGCGCCTGGCCGAACTGTTGGAGAGAAACTGATGTACGCGCGAATCCTGGTGCTGGCCCTTCCCGCGTGGGCGTGGGCCCAGGTGCATCCTTCGCTGATGGAGGACGCCGGCCGGGAAAACCTGCCCTCCCAGATGCTGGGCGTCGACGATCTGATCGCGATCTCGGTGTACGACGCCCCGGAGTTCACCCGCACCGTGCGCGTCGATCCGGATGGAACCGTCCGCCTTCCCCTGCTGAAGGACGGTGTGCAGGCGGCGGGTTTGATTCCCAACGAACTGGAGCGGCGCGTAACGCAGGCGCTGGTCGACGGCGAGATTCTGGTGGATCCGATCGTCAAAATCACGGTGGTGGAATATCATAGCCGTCCGGTAGCCGTGATGGGCGCCGTGCACAAGCCCCTGACGTTCCAGGCGGTGGGGACGGTGACCGTGCTCGACGCGCTGGCTCGCGCCGAAGGACTCACGCTCGAAGCGGGCATGGAAATTCTTGTGACGCACGCCGGCGTGACGGAACGGATCCCCGTGCAGAAGCTCCTGCAGGAGGCCGATCCGGCCGTCAACTTCGTTCTCCATGGCGGCGAGGAGATCCGCGTGCCGGAGGCCGGCAAGATTTTCGTCGTGGGGAACGTTCGCAAACCGGGAGCCTTCGCGGTTCGCGATCAGGAGGGACAATCCGTGCTGAAGGCGGTGGCGCTGAGCGAAGGGCTCTCGCCGTACGCCTCGAAGCAAGCCTTCGTGTACCGGCGCGACGCCAGCGGCAGCCGCCAGGAAATCCCAGTGGAACTGGCCAAGATCATGGAGCGGAAATCCACGGACGTGACGCTCGAAGCCGGCGACATCCTGTACATCCCCGATAACAAGGGCCGGCGCGTGACTATGAACGCCATCGACCGCCTGACGAACTTCGGCACTTCGACCGCGTCCGGCGTTTTGATCTGGCACTAGAGAGCATGAAATCCATGGAACGCTTCGAATCCACCTTGCCGGCGATACCAGAGTCCCTCCGGCCCGCTCCGGCGATCATCGACGCCGAGTACGAACCGTCCGCGGCGGCCGTTCCCCTCTCCCACTATTTGTGGATCCTGCGGCGCCACGGCTGGCGCATGCTGGGCTTCGTGGCTTTCGTGGTGCTCGCGACGCTGATGGTTTCCCTGCGCCTGACTCCGATCTACGAATCCACCGTCACGATCGATATCGACCGCCGCATGCCCACGGGCGTGCTGGGCCAGGATGCGACGCAGGCCATGAACAACGACGCCGATCAATATCTCGCGACGCAGATCAAGCTCATTCAGTCGGATTCGGTCCTGCGGCCGGTGGTGGACCGGTTTCGTCTTCGCGAGGTGGAGAAGGACGCCTTCGAGAAGGCCGCCGACGACAGCGCGACCAGCCTGGAAGCGCCCATCATCCTCAAGCCGCTGCGCGTGACCCGGCCGCCGAACACCTACATCCTGCAGATCAGCTACCGGTCGGCGAACCGGCAGCTCGCGGCCGATGTCGCCAACAGCATCGCGCAAAGCTATCTGCAGCACTCCTACACGATCCGCTACAAGGCCACGGCCAGCTTGAGCGAATTCATGGAACGCCAGCTTGAAGAGCTGAAGGCCAAGATGGAGAAGTCCAGCCAGGCGCTGGTGCAGTTCGAGCGCGACCTCGGCGTGGTGAACCCGGACGAGAAAACCAACATCGTTTCCGCCCGCTTGCTGCAACTGAACAACGAATACACGTCCGCGCAGGGAGATCGCGTCCGCAGGCAGGCGGCTTACGAAGCCGTCGGCGACGATTCACTTGCCGCCGCCCAGGTTTCGAGCCAGGGGGATGCGCTGAAAAAGCTGGGGGAATCGCTCAACGACGCGCGTGAAAAATTCGCAGAAGTGCGGAGCCACTACGGAGCCAATCATCCGGAATACCGCAAGGCCGAGGTGCGCGTGAACGAAATCGAAGCCCAGATCGAGGAGGCCCGCGCCAACGTGGTCACGCGGGCCCGGGAAGAATTCGACGAGGCGCGTAACCGCGAGGGCATGCTGGAGACGGCCGTGAAAGAGACTAAAGCCGAATTCGACGGCCTGAATTCGCGCTCTTTCGAATATCAAACTCTGAAGCACGAGGCCGAAAGCGACAAGGGACTCTACGAGGAGCTGGTGCGCAAGATCAAGGAAGCGGGCATCAACGCGAGCTTCCAGAACAGCTCGATCCGGGTGGCGGATCCGGCGCGGCCCGGGTTGAAGCCGGTGTTCCCGAAGATCTGGCTGAACCTGCTGCTTGCGTTCCTGCTGGCGGCGCTGCTGGCCGTCGGCACGGCGGTGACCGGCGATATTCTCGATAACACCGTGCGCGATCCGGACCAGGTGGCGCGGCTGATGAGCACGGAGGTTATCGGCTCGCTGCCTGCCGTGAAGGACTGGCGCCGCCGTACGGCTCCGGCGCTGGCCGGCCCGACCATGGCCGCCATGCACGTGAAAGAGAGCGCCAACGGCCGCGGCTATCAATCGCTTTCGACGTACGAGGAAGCCATCCGGACGCTGCGGAATTCCATTCTCCTGACGGATTTCGACCGGCGTCTGCGCAGCGTGCTGATGACCAGCGCTTCGCCCTCCGAGGGCAAGTCCACGGTAGCCGCGCACCTGGCGGCAACGCACGCGGGACAAGGGAAGAAAACACTGCTGATCGACGGCGATTTGCGCCGCCCCAGCGTGCACCGCCTGTATCAGGTGCCCAACAGCGTGGGGCTATCGAATGTCCTGATGCAGCAGATCTTTTGGCGCGACGCGGTGGTGCGGCTCCCCGATCCCGCGGGCCTCGATATCTTGCCGGCCGGCCCGGCGACGCGGCGCGCGTCGGACTTGATCGGAACGAGCCTGGCCGAGCTGATCGACGAAGCGGCACGCGAGTACGACCTGGTGGTGCTGGATGCGCCGCCGCTATTGGGCTTCGCAGAGCCGCTGCAGATGGCGAGCATCGTCGACGGCGTGATCGTCGTCGCGCGCGCCGGCGACACCAGCCGCACGGCGCTAGCGTCGGTTGTTCATACGCTGGCGAGACTGCGCGCGAACCTGCTAGGCGTGGTGCTCAACGAGGTTCATAAAGAAGTGAGCTCGAAATATTACTACTCGTATTACGGCCGTTACTACAACAAGTATTACCGGCAGAACCCGAAGGAGGCCGGTGCGTGAGTCCCGCGAGTTTGGTCGGGCGGCGCTTCGGAGCCAAGGCAGAAGTCCAGTGAATGGATTCCGCTTTTCTTGGAATCTGATCGCGCTCAGCGTCTTGTTCGGAGGCGCGTCTCTCATCCATCTTGGCTCGGCGTATGATCCCCTCGATCCCGCCTTCCTCACCTTGCGGTGGGTTCTCATCGCGGCTTCGTTGGCCGCCCTATCACCGAACCTGCTCGGCATGATGGCGCGGTTCACCGTGACGCGGAAAGCCGCGTCCGTGATCCTGCTCTGGATGACTTTTGGGATAGTGTGTATCGTGTCGGCAGTTGTCACGGAGGATCACATAGACGGTATCGTGAGCGCCTTATGGCTCCTGTTCGCCGTTCCGGCTATTTTCCTTGTTGGCCTTCCGCAGATGTTGAAAGGAAGCGCAAGCCGCCTCGTAATACAGGGCCTGCTCATCAGCCACGTCCTCTACATAGTCGTCTCGTTCTGCCTTTACCCTACACTCCAATTTGAGTACAAAGGGATCTTTGGCCACCCGAATGAGCTAGGGATGACTGCCGCGATCGTAGCCGTCTGCTGCCTTGCCTGGATCATCGAACGCGTGCAAATCCGTTCCTTCCGGAGCCTTCCCGTAGCGGCGCTACTGGTGCTCTTTGGGGCAAGTTCTTTTCTTGTCATGGTCTCGGGTTCCCGTACATCCCTGATCGCAGTCCTGACGACTCTCGCCGCCGCGGCTATGATTTATGCCAGATCACATAACAAGACAAGGACTGTTCTCCCGATCGCGGGTACGCTCGTGTTGATTTCGTTCGGGATCGCATTTCTCCCGGACGTCGGGATCGCCCAGCAGATTTGGGAGAAGCACGCACAGCAAGTAATGAAGGGGGACGTCCTCAGCAAGCGCGATGAAATCTGGATGAAGGTGCTCGACGACATGAGGCCTCTAGGAAATGGGAATGATTATTTTCCGAGCTCGGTCGGAATCTCGTCGCATAACAGCTTGATGCACATCATCGGCCAGCGCGGTCCCATTGCCGCTTTGGTGATGGCCTGTTTTGCGTTGATCGGTATGGTCAGGGCCTTCGGTCTGGCGTTCCGACCCAACGGGTGGCAGCCATTCTCCGCCGGCCCAGCGTTGATTGGCGTTTGTTTCTGGACGCTGTCCATGGCGGAAGGAGTATTCGGCTCGCTAGGAAGCGGGATCACGATGGCTTACTACCTATCGATTGGAATAACGTTGATCCCTCGGCAACTTCTCTCGGGCCAGCCGCGGATGGCAGTTCCACGACTTCCGTGGCGAAGATTTTCAAGCAAATGACACGACTGATCCGGGTGCTTCAGGTGATCGGCCGGGCTGACCGGGGAGGAGCCGAGACTTGGCTTGTGCATGTCCTCCGCAATATTGATCCGAACCAAGTCAAGATGGATTTCCTTGTTCATAGCCGGATAGCCGGCGCCTATGACGCGGAAATTAGGAAGTGTGGCGCAAGGATTATTGTTTGCGAGGGACATCGAAATGTCCTGCGGCAGTGGCGGGGATTGCGTGAGGCCCAACACCAATATGGCCCATACGATATCGTTCACAGCCACGTCGATTATTACGGAGGTGTCATCGCGCTGCTGGCGTGGTTAGTCGGAATCCGTACGCGGATCACGAATAGCCATAACAATTCGGAAAGCGTGGATCGCGAGGCGACGTTGTCCCGCCGGCTCTACCTACAAATCATGCGCGTCCTGATTCGGG
Source organism: Bryobacteraceae bacterium (assembly GCA_035934795.1). Classification (GTDB taxonomy): domain Bacteria; phylum Acidobacteriota; class Terriglobia; order Bryobacterales; family Bryobacteraceae; genus Palsa-187. The sequence continues at coordinate 93,769 of DASYXM010000028.1, forward strand.
TGTTTTCAACGGCAGGCCTGGGAACGGGGCCAGCGGCAGCGATCGTGCTATTCGGAGAACGGTGGCGCTGCGACTCCCGCTGGAGGGTTATCCCTGCCTGCGTGTGTCTTTCTGGTTTTCGTCAAGGTCATGATCGGCGGCAGGTTCGCGCCGCGATGGGAATTGAGCAAGATGCGATCGTGGTTGGACACGTGGGCCGCTTTGTTGAGCAGAAGAATCATTCTTTTCTGATCCAGTTGGCCGAGCGCCTAGCGGTGCGTGATGGCCGCGTGAGATTCCTTTTAGTCGGTGGCGGCCCGCTTCGGGATCCGATCGAAGCCGCGGTCCGCGAGAGAGGCCTAGGGGACCATTTCATCATCCTCTCGCCGCGCGACGATGTTCCCCGCCTGATGCTGGGCGCGATGGATTACTTCCTGTTCCCGTCTCATTACGAAGGATTGGGTCTCGCGCTGGTGGAAGCGCAGGCAGCCGGTCTCCGTTGCCTGGCCTCGACCGCGATTCCGCCGGAAGCCATTGCGGTTCCCTCGTTGGTGCGCCAGAAAGCCCTTGCTGACGGGCCGGAGGCGTGGGCGGACGCGATTCTTCAGCATTTGAACGAGCCGCCTCCGCTGAGCCAACCCGAGGCTTTGCGCATGGTTGAAAAGCGGTTCGACATTCGTGGCAACGCCGCGCAATTAGCAGAGCTGTACATGAGTCTTGGCGCCAACCGCCACGAGGCGCCGGCACTATGAGCAGGCTTGCCGTGCTGATCCCGGTGTATCGGAATCAAGAGGGTTTGACGCGAACGCTGGAGAGTCTTCGCGAGGCGGCCGGAGGCTTTGACGTCTTTATCGTCGATGACGGCAGTCCCGAGCCGCTGGTTGCTCCGAAGCGATTGCGCGAGAATGTCGCGGTGCGGATTCTGAGGCTGCAGAGTAACGGCGGGATCGCCCGCGCCCTGAATCAGGGGTTGCGAGTGATCCTGGCTGGCAACTATACCTTCGTCGCCCGCGTGGACGCGAGCGACACGATTCTTCCGGAGCGGTTCCCGCGGCAAGTTCGGTTCCTGGAGACCCATCCGGATTGCGCTGTGGTCTCTTCCTTTGTCGAGCTCGTCGACGCGGAGCGGAAGCGTTTGTTTCTATATCGTGCGCCGTCTGAGCACGCAGGGATCGTGCGGCGTATGCATCTGAATAATTGCCTCGCGCATCCGGGATGTACGATGCGAACGGAGGCGCTCGCCGCCGTGGGGTTGTATTGCGAGGATCTTTCCGTGACCGAGGATTACGAGCTTTTTCTTCGCATGGCGAAGCGATATACACTCGCCGTGCTTCCTGAGGTCCTGACGCGATGCGAGTATTCGCGAGGGGGCTTAAGCGTGGCGCGCCGAAGACGCCAACAGCGGGAACGTCTCACCCTTCAATGGCTCTATTTCGATCGGCGCTCGCCCTATAGTTTTTTGGGAGTGGCCCGCACACTAGCGGCGATGCTCGTGCCCCATCGAGCGGTTTTTTGGTGGAAGCGGGCGACGGGGTAGGTCCGGCCAAGCCATCGGCGACATGAAGATTCTGCTGGTTATCGAGGCGACGTTGGGCGGGTGCGGACGACACGTGCTCGATTTGGCGGAAGCGCTCCTGGCGCGCAGAAACGAGGTGCATCTTGTTTACTCACCTGTTCGGATGGATCGAGCCTTCGCGGCCAGGGTCACCTCGTTGAGCGCCTCGCGGCCGGAGTTGCATCATCACTCGATACCGATCGCTCGAGAATTGGCGTTCTCCGACCTTCGTTCGTATTTGGAACTGGCGCGCTACGTTTACCGCAATGGCCCGTTCGATGTCATTCACGCCCACTCCACGAAGGCCGGATTCCTGACTCGTTTGGTGACGAATCGAAGGGGCGCCCCGGTGGTCTACACGCCGCACGGCCTTATGACGCTTAACCCGCGCCTGCAAGGTCTTCGCAGGCGCGCCGTTTGCGTTCTTGAATCGGCACTCAGCCGGCTATGCAGCGCCGTGATCGTGGTTTCCGAGGCCGAGCGTCGCTGCGCACTCGCCACGGGAATACCTGCAAGGAAATTGGTCACGATTCCCAATGGCGTTGATCCGAGTGGCGGGCCGAGGGAGGCAATCCGCGCGGAGTGGGGTCTTTCTCGGGAAACGATTTGCATCGGGTGGGTCGGGAGGCTCGTCGAATATAAAGGGCCGAGCAGAATTCTGGATGCGTTCGCTTTGATGAAGCGGCGAACCACGGTTCCCGTCCGCTTGATCGTGATCGGTTGGGGTCCACTTGAAAACAGCCTCCGGCAGCAGGCCGCGCAGCTACACATTTCCGACCATGTCACGTTTGCGGGCGAGGTTGACGGACCACCCCACATAGCGGCGATGGACGTCTTGGCCCATACCTCCTCGTTCGAAGCCTTCGCATACGTATTTCTCGAAGCATTCTCAGCAGGAGTACCCGTCGTCGCGACGCGCGTAGGCGGCGCCGAGGATCTCGTGGAAGACGGAGTCACCGGATATATCTGCGATCCCTGGGACCGCGGGGTGTTCGCCCGTCTCCTTCAGCGTGTTGTCGAAGATCCCGAGCTACGCTCGTCCATGGGGGCATCCGCGCGCGAGCGAGCCGTCCAGTTCACGGTGAACGCGATGGTCAACTCGACGTCCGAAGTCTATCATCGTGTTTGCCGGCGTTCTTACCCAGTCCTGCCACATACTGTCGCGGCTCCTGGCAACCAACAATGAGCGCCGCGGCCAGACCCACTTTCGACGTCTGCATTTCGGCGCCTCCATCGTCCGGCTGGGCGCCGTGGATTGTGTTCGCCACGGATGTCGCCGCGGTTGAACTGGCGTTCCTTCTTGGACTCGGCGTCCGTCTTCTAATGGCGCCATGGTTCACCAATGAGGTGGGCCTTGGCCAGTTTGCCGGTGTCGCGCTGGGCGTGCTTTTGCTTCCGATGGTTCATTACCAAATCGGACTCTATCCCGGCTACATGCTGGGACCGGTGGAACGCCTCCGGCGACGCCTTCTGGCAACCTTCGCGGTTTTTGGAGGACTGGTTGCTTGGGACAGCATCGTGGCGCGAGGTGTGTTCTCTCGGGGTGTTCTTCTGGCGACGTTCGTATTCGCATTGGTCCTGCCACCGCTGGCCGAAACGGCCGTGCGGGGCTGGTTGGTGCGGCGGCGGCTGTGGGGGATTCCCGTCGTGATAATCGGGGCGGGACCGGCTGGCCGTTCGATCGCGAAAACCTTGCAGGCCGAGCCTCAACTCGGATTGCATCCGGTTGCCTATCTGGATAACCGGCCGGAATCCTGGAGCCAAATCGTCCAAGACGTGCCCGTGATTGGTCCTCTAGGCCTGGCATCGGAACTCGAGTCCCACGCGGAAGCGGCGGTGGTCGCTTTGGCCGACCTTACGAGAGGCGACGCGGCTGGGTTGTTGCCAGAGTTGAACTTTCCGCGCGTGATCGTAATTCCGGATTTGGCCGGTGTCGCGAGCATGTGGGTTACGGCGCGCGACCTGGGAGGATGCCTCGGATTTGAGATCAAGAAGAACCTCATGATCTGGCGGAACCATGTGCTGAAGATTCTGATGGACCGTGCGATCGCGCTGCCGCTGTTTCTCGCAAGCGCCCCGGTGATCCTGCTCGCGGCGCTGTGGGTAAAGCTCGTGAGTCGCGGCCCAGCCTTCTATCGCCAGACGCGGGAAGGGTTAGATGGGAAGGCCATCGCCGTATGGAAGCTCCGGACGATGTATACCGATGGAGACCGCATTCTTCGGGATTGGTTGGAGGCGCATCCCGACGATCGAGCCCATTGGCTGAAGCACTTTAAGCTACGGAGCGATCCGCGAGTTCTCCCCCTCATCGGAACCCTGCTGCGCAGGACGAGTTTAGACGAGCTGCCTCAATTGTGGAATGTCTTGAAGGGCGAAATGAGCCTGGTCGGTCCGCGGCCATTGCCGGATTATCACCTGCAGCGGTTTGCCGGCGAGTTTCGATCGCTTCGGGCGCGGGTGCTGCCGGGGTTGACGGGGCTGTGGCAAGTATCGGCGCGGGGCGATGCGGATCTGGAATTGCACCAGGCGCTGGACACCTTCTACATCAGGAACTGGTCGCCATGGCTCGATCTTTATATTCTGGCGCGAACATTCTCGGCGGTCGTTCTGTCGCGCGGAGCCTACTGAAGGATCCGTCATGCTGTCCGCCATTCTCGTCTTCGGCATCCTAACGCTATGGGTCCCGGGGCGTTGGGCGCTCAGCGCGTTTCAAGTTGCGATCTGCGCGCTGGCGATCGCCCATATCGTCCAGCGGCGCGGTGTCGGCGGCCACCCTGTAGGAATCCTGCTCGCTGCGATCGCAGCCTGGGGCCTCGTTCAGATCGCTGCGGGATGGTCGGTCGAGGCATTGAGAACGCAGGAGGCCACGCTCGACTGGGTGGTTAACGCAGCCGCCTTCTCCCTCGCTCTTGAAGACGCCGGAGACGCAGGCCGCCGAGAGCGCTTCCTTCGAACGTTCTTGTGGTTCGCCGCCGGCATCGCGATCCTCGCCATCTTGACGGCACTCACGTCCCGTTCGGGCTTGGTCTTCTGGCGCTTCCCGGTGGAACAGGACGCGCTGACGCTGGGGCCATTCGTCTATCGCAATCAGTACGCCGCGTTCGTGGAAGCGATTTTGCCTCTAGCCATTCTACGGGCCATGCTGGATCGTGCCCGAACCCCGATGTATGTGATCATCGCCGCGATTCTGTTCGCGTCGGTAGTGGCAGGCGGCTCGCGCGCGGGAACATTTTTGTGTCTGGCCGAGATTCTTCTGATTCCGGTGCTCGCCTATGCACAGCGGCTGTTGTCGGGAGCGGCGTTGACGCGGGCCGTGGCAGGCAGCCTCGCGGCGATCGCTCTGGCCGTCACCATCGCGGGCTGGCAGACCATCTGGACGCGTCTTCAAGAACCCCATCCGTTTGCAGTGCGAGCCAATTTGAACCGTTCCTCCGCGGCCATGTTCGGGGACCGGCCGTGGGCCGGTTTCGGACTGGGAACCTGGCCCGTGGCGTATCCGCGGTATGCTCTGTACGACGACGGTCTGTTCGTGAATCAGGCCCACAACGACTGGGCTCAATGGGCCGTCGAAGGGGGTGCGTGGACGCTCGCGTTGATGCTCGTCATGGCCGCCTGGAGCCTGCGCCCCGCCTTGTACGCGACCTGGGGCCTTGGAATAATCGCCGTGTTCGCCCATGGCCTGATCGATTACCCGTTCCAGCAAAGGCCAGCCCTTGCGGCGTTCTTCTTCGCCTGGCTCGGAGTGGCGATCGCGACGGCCAACGATCCGCGTCCGCGGGAGCATGGCGGACCAGCGCTGTAGACCGGCGCTACGCGCCCCGGACGGCGGGCCATTCACGCCATTCGTCGAGCAGTGGGAAATACAAACCGACACGCACGGGCCGCCCCAAGGGAGCTAAGAGACTGGCATAACGGGCCAGTTGATCGCCGTATCGCCGCTGTTGCTCGTCCAGAAACTCTTCGCGGGACCCTCCCATGTGTTCGCTGGTTTTGAAATCGACGATCCACCGGACGCCCTTCTCGTCGACGAACGTGCGATCGACTTTGCCGCGCACGACCCCAGCGCCATCCATGCCGCTGATCGCGTATTCCGAGCGAGCTTCTAGATGATCCGCCAGAATCCAGCGGGCGTGCGCGCTGTTTCGCATCCGCGATAGCGCGTCTGTGACGCGCTCCAGCGTGATTCCGAGCTCCGTGGGTATGACGCCCGAGTGCAGGAGCAACCGACGCAGCACCGCCGGCGGAGGGATTTCGACAATTCCACCGCGCGCGCGCCGGAGCAACTCATGCACCACCGTACCCGCTTGGCGCAGACTCTCGCCCACCCATTCGAAGCTCGGTTCGTGGGCCTCGGCCGGAACCGGACCAGGCGATAGATTTGCAGGCAGCTCCGGCGGCGCCCACGACTCGGGAAGGCGGCGCAAGTATCGAGCGGCCGCCGGTGGCCCATTTCCATCACTCGATCTCACGAACGTCGCGCGCTCCGCGTCGCTAAGGGCGGGCCACAGATCCGCGAGCATGGAGCGTCCGTCCGGTGCTGGGTCGCCATTTTTCTTGAGTTTCGCTTGCCCCAGCAGGTGCAGGCGTTTCCTGGCACGCGTGGCGGCGACATACAGGAGGCGCACCCGCTCCAGGTTGCTTTTCCGATGTTCGATTCGTCGGAGGCATTCATAGAGCGGATCGCTGCCGCCCGTCTCCGGGAACGGTGCGAGGAGCCGTTCGACCTCGCCGTTGTCGGCCCACTCGTGGAACAGGACCAGCGGCGAATCGTCCGTCCTCTCTGCGCGCCCGAGTCCGGGAACAATGACGATATCGAATTCCAGGCCTTTTGCTTTGTGGATCGTCATCACCTGCAGAGAATCGGACGCCGCGGGATCGGGTTGGGCGAATAATTCCTTCAACCCCCTTTCGAACTGCTCTCCACTTGGCAGATCGGAGCTGGATTCCCGGGCTTCGAGGTGATCGAGGTACGCCCCCGCATCGGAAAGCGCGCCCTCGTCGCCCTCCAAGCACGCAGGCCCGCCCAGTTGGATCCATGCCCGTTCTACCCAGCGGCGCAAAGGCCACCGGCCCTGCCGCTCGAATGCCGCGGCCAAGACGTCGCGTAGCCGCAGGGCCCGGCGCCGGCCGTCTTCGCTCAAGGGACTCACGTCCTGCAGCGCGTCCCAGACGGTGCCGCTGTGACGGCCAAGCAGCTCCAGATCGGCCAGCCCCAATCCGCACCACGGAGCGCGCAGAATCGCGAGCCACGCGATCCGATCGGCGCGATGCAGCATCGCCCGCGTAAGTGCGAACATATCGAGAACCACGGGGCGCTCGTCCAGTGGGTCGATTTCGACGGCGCGAAAGGGGATTCGCGACGATTTCAAAGCCTCGACAATGGCCTGCAGGTGCGTGCGCGCGCGGACCAGCACGGCAATCTTGTCCCGAGGGTCGCGACCCTGCGCCTCCCGGATCAATTCCACAACCCTTTCCGCTTCGCGCCGGTCTTCGCCCCACCTGAATCCGTGGACGGTGATTCCCTCCTCGCCGGCGGGTTCGGACGCCTGCGACTTTTGGAAGCCAACGGCCCCCGTCGCGGCATCTTCTTCCGTTGGAAATAGGTGGCCGAAGATCTGGTTGACGCGATCAACGATCCCGGCGTTCGAGCGGTAGTTGGAAACCAGGGTCAACGGCTTGAGGCGCAAATGGCCGATTCCTCGCCGGCGCGTTTCGAGAAAAATTCCCACTTCGGCCTGGCGGAATCGGTAGATCGATTGCATCGGATCGCCGACCAGAAATAGTGTGCGTCCATCGCCGGGCTGCCAGTTGGCCGTCAACTGCCGGATCAGTTCGAACTGTCCGCGCGAGGTGTCCTGAAATTCATCCACCAGCAGATGGCCGATGCGGGAATCCAGACGGAACGCGAGATCCGTGGGCGCTCCGTTTGCGCCCAGCGCCTCGCGCGCGGCCATTCCGATCTCGGAAAAGTCAGCCACACCGTTTTCGCGAAATACGACGCGAAGCTGGGCAACTGCGAGTTTGAGCGAGCCCAGCAAGGCGAGCGTCGCGTCCCACTGCGGTTCGGAATAGCGCGGCGGAGGCAGTTCGCGGATCGCAGCGAGCGCGTCCTCCAAGCCCGGGATGCAGGCAAGCTCCGAGATCAGGTGCAGCGCTTCACGTTTTTTTCCACGATCCGCCGGTGGAAAGCCGCCTTTCGCGGTGAGCTGCTTGCGCCATTCGCCGCCGCCCGTCAGCACGATCTCGATGAGCGCTTTCCACCCATCCGCGTTACCTTCGCCGGGCCACGAGTCCACCGGTTGACCGGCGTAACGAGCGAGGTTCAACCACACTTCGCGCAACTCTACCGGCAGCAGGCGGTCCGCGGACTTGCAGCGGCTTGCGATCAGCCGTTCCAGCGCCTCTTCGAGCGGCCGGCGCGCGGGTTGCCGAGTCTCCACCGCCAGCGCGATCCACTGTTCCCGCGTGCCGAGCATCGTCGCGATCAGGTCGCGGGCGAGCGTCGCGTCATTGTCAAGACGCCCGAGCAGTCGCGAGATCGCGTCGCCGTACTCCGGATCGCCCGCGAGTAGAATCGTACGCCGTGCGGCCTCTCGATACAGTTCCCGCGCTTTTTCCTCGATTCGAGGCATCCCTCCCAGCCGCGCGAGCCACGGCATTCCGGCGGCGATCGACGTACACAGCGAATCGATCGTTTGCACCCGCAGACGGGCGGGATGGTCCAGAATGTTCCACCCAAGCTCCTGGTCCCGGCGTAGCGCCGCTTCGGCCAACTGTCGCGTCGATTGTCGATGAGCTTGCTGCACCGGCGTATTCTCGCGCGCGGCGCGCAGCGCGTCCACGATTCTACTGATCATTTCACCCGCGGCTTTGCGCGTGAAGGTGATGGCAACGATCGCTTCGGGCCGATCCACAACGGCGAGCAAGCGAAGGAAGCGCTGAATCAGCAACTCCGTTTTGCCGGAGCCTGCCGGCGCCTGTATCAGGAACGATTGGCGAGGATCGATTGCCGCGGCGCGCTCGGCGGCGTCGGGCGCGGGCCGATACGCCGGGCTACTCATCGCGATCGTCTCCCGGAGGCTGCTGCTTTCCCAATTCCTTGACGCGGCACAGCCCATGCAGGTGGCATCGGCCACATGGCCGAATCGCTCCATCAGGGTCCACTTCCGCGCGGCCGTTCAGAAAATCCCCGGCGAGCTTTTTCAAAACCGCGTCCCAGCGAGGAAGCTGCTCCTGGAGGGCCTTCCCTCGCAAGCCCTCCCACATCACCGAGCCGGTCGCGATTTGCGCGAAGGCAACCTCTGAAATGGGCTCATCGCTGCTGGTCGCATAGAGCGGAAGCTGCGGCGCCTCGGGGCGCGTTCCCGTCCACATGCTTGTGGAAAGTCCGTCGGAGGTCTTGTAATCCAGGATGGCGTGCGTGCCGTCGTCGTACCGATCGATGCGGTCCACGCGAATCTCGAGTTTCAAGCCCGAGATCGCGACGGTCCGCGCGTTCTCACTCTGAATCACGGTGAACGGCTGCCGTTTGCTCTCCACGTCCAGCCATTTCCGGAGCAGACCTTCTAGGCGAGCCTGTTCCAGCTTGCGGAACCGATTCCACGCACGCGACGGTTCGCGTTTCGCGCCGTAGTGCCCGAGCGCCGCGGCGACACAAGACCGGATCAGAGCTTCGATATCTTGGAATGGCCGGGCCTTCAAGTGCGCCTGCGTTTGCAGGTCCTTCCATAGCAACTCCAGCGCCTGATGGACGATGGATCCGCGCTCGATCGGAGATAGTCCCAGGTCCCGCTCATCGATTTCGTTCGCTTGCAGCCGATGCACCGCAAACGCACGGAAGGGGCACGCAGACTGATCCGCGAGCACTTGTGTCCCCCCTCGCTGCAAGGTTCCGGCTCGCAGTGGGAGGTTCCCTTCCGCTGGTCGCGGTTCGAGTTCGGGCGCCGAAGCGAACACGCGGCGGACAACCGTATCCGCTACCGCGAATTCCGGCAACAAGGGCAAATCTGCAATGAACGGGGCCGCGCGTTCCTCGTGGCCCTCGGCGTTCGCGGAAAAGCTGCAGACGATCTCCGGCGCGGAAGCGAACAGACGCTCTGTCACGCGCTTCGCGTACGCGAGTTCGCGTTCGGCAGAAGATCGTGGCATTCCCGCGAACCGCTGCATGGCGAGCGGCAGAAACGGGCTCGGCTGGGCTCGTCGCGGCCACGCTCCCGCGTGCAATCCCGCGATCCACAGGGCGTCGAAGCGCGAGCCGGTCGCGTCGGACATGTCCAGAATCTGCACAGGCGCGTTGTCGTCGTCCGTTCCTAGCCGCTTTGCCGCCGCCATTCGCTCCACGCTGGAAATCGCACCGCTTGACGAGATGAAATCGAGAACCGAGTCCAAACGGGCTAGCTCCAAAAGCAAATCCTTCCAGGATTCCAGCGCCGGATGCTCCTCTACGGAAGGTGTGCGAGGGCCGGGCCAGCCCGCCAGGCGCAGCAATCGCGTAAACGCGGCGCTCCATTGGCTGGGTGGCATCCGGGCAGGCAGAGTTGCGGCCCAGGCGGCCATTTCCGGGAAACGGCGTTTTACGGAATCTATCCGCAAACTGGCATATTCAACCCCTTGGCGAAGGAGTTCCAGTTCCAGTCGCGCGCCCTCGCCAGGATCAATGCTGACGAACGGCGAGCACCAGATCAGGGCCGCCTCGTCACGCGGTACGCCGTTGACCAGGCTCAGCGCCACGAGCGCAGCGGAGATCACAGGCACGTCGGCGAGTGGCGTTCCAACGGAAATTTGAAACGGACGTTGACCACGCTGAAAGCCCCAAGTTGGATGCAGAATGTCATCGAAGATACGCTCGGTGATAATGGCAACCGCGGCCAGACCCGGAATCACGACGCCGATCCGCAGTTGGGGATTAGCTTCCAGTTTCCGCCGTGCCCAAACTGCCGCACGCGTCAGCTCGTCCATGGCGTCATGACAGGTCGCGCGTGCTGCTCGCCCTGGGTTCGTTGCGCCCACCGACTCCTGCGCTCCGAGCGCATCGAATAAACGCCGGTCGGCGGGCGCAATCTCGTCGAATCCGGCGATGCTGAAGGGGCCTGAAAGTCTGAAGGCTCCCTTCGCCAGCCGCTTGCGCAATTCGCCCGGAAGCTCGGCGATCGTGATCCAGCCGCGACCGAGCAGCTGCTCCCGAACCCGGCTCATCCACGTGAAAAACGCTCTGGTATCCTCGGATTCCTCGAACCCGGATGATTCCAAGAAGGACGAATTGTCCGGCGCCGCCCAGGCATGCAACATTTGCCAAGCGTCGGCCGCCGCAAGAGCCGTGGCGTGAGAATTCAACAGGACGTCACGCGTCGTCGCTTCAATGGCCTCTTCCCATAGAGTCAGTTCCTGCCAGCGGGTCAGAAGAACCGGCGTGCCCGCGAGATCGCCCCACGCGCACTCCTGCCAGATCGATTCTTGCCATGTCCGGCGCAGCCACGCATCGCAAGGCAGAATGTCCGGCGAATCCCAGACCAGATGTCCCTGGGCCCTCCGTGCGGCATCGAAATCGCGGCGAAGCTGGCGGCTCGCTTGGGTATTCCCGGTTATGATCGTGCCTGAAGCGGGTGCGAGCACTGTCTCCAGTTTCGCGCGTGAAGCTTGAAAGCGTGAAGCCGTAACGGACGCGAACGCGTTATACAAATTGCCACGCAATCGAGCCGTATGCGCCGTAGTCGACATGGAACGTGTCGCCGGCGCGTGCGTAGACTGGCCGCGTGAAGGAACCGCCCAGGATCACTTCGCCGGCCTTCAGCGAATCTCCGTAGGGAGCCAGCTTGTTCGCCAGCCACGCGACGCCGTTCGCCGGATGGTTCAGTACGGCCGCGGCCACACCCGATTCCTCGATCACGCCATTGCGATACATCAACGCGGAGATCCAGCGCATATCTCCGCCGAGCGGCTTGAAGGGACGTCCTCCCAAGATCACTCCGGCGTCGGCGGCGTTATCGGAAATCGTGTCGGTCACTTTGCGCGTGACCTTGGTTTCCGGGTCGACCTGGTGAATCCGCGCGTCGATGATCTCGATTGCGGGGGTCACGTAGTCGACCGCGTTCAGGACGTCGAAAATCGTACAGCCCGGTCCGTTCAGGGGCTTGGCGAGAATGAAGGCCAGCTCCACCTCGACGCGGGGAACGATGAAGCGTTCCATCGGTAGCGCGGATCCGTCGGCGAAAAACATGTCGTCGAAAAGCGCCCCGTAATCCGGCTCGCTGATGTTCGACGAGGCCTGCATGGCCTTGGACGTGAGGCCGATCTTGTGACCTTTCACCACGCGCCCCGCCTCGGTCTTGAGATGAATCCACGCCTTCTGGATCGCGTACGCATCCTCGATGGTGATTTCCGGGTGCTCCAGTGAAAACTGGCGAATTTGCGTGCGGCTTTTCTCGGCCTGATCCAGCCGGTGCGCCAGTTCCAAAATCGTTTGCTTATCGAGCATCCAGTCGCCTCTTTCCGGAAACGGCGCGCCGCAACGCCCGCCATCTCGTTATTATGCCCGAGGACGTTATGCCGGGCGCAAGGTCGTTTAGGCAGACTTCTGAAATCGGAACGGCAGGCGTCCTATAATGACAATCACCGCGGGGAATGCCGCGCGGAGAAAATTATGATCGGCACTGAACGGCTCGACGCCGCGTCCATGGCGCACGCGTGGCCCGCGGAGGGCGTCCGCAGAATTCCGTTTTGGGTTTATACGGACCCCGCGATCTACGAATTGGAGCAGCAGCGCATTTTTCAAGGCTCCACGTGGAATTACGCGGGCCTGGAAGCGGAAATCCCCAAGCCCGGCGATTTCAAGTCGACCTTTGTCGGCGATTGTCCGGTGGTCGTCGCGCGATCCAAGGACGGCACGCTGCATGGGTTCGTGAATCGCTGCGCCCATCGGGGCTCGGCCGTGTGCCGGTCGCGTTACGGCAACGCCAAGGATTTCGTGTGCATTTATCACCAGTGGCGCTACGATCTCGCGGGGAAACTCCTGGCCGTGCCGTTCCGCCGCGGCGTTCCCGACGGCGACCAGCGCGTCGGCGGGATGCCCGGCGATTTCCAATTGTCCGAACACAATCTTCAACCCCTGAAAGTGGAATCGGTCAACGGCGTCATCTTCGCGTCCTTCGATCTCGCGATGGTTCCGGTACGCCAGTATCTGGGCCCGCTTATGACGTCCTACTTCGAGCGTGTTTTCGACGGCCGCCCGCTCCGTCTGCTCGGCCGCATGAGCCAGCGCATCGCCTCCAATTGGAAGCTGATGATGGAAAACATCAAGGACCCCTACCACGCGAGTCTGCTGCACGTGTTCCTGGTTTCCTTCGGCTTGTTCCGCGCCGATCAAAAATCGAAAGTCGAGATGGACGATTCCGGCGGCCACGCCGTGCTGGTTTCCCGTAAGGGCGAGCAGAAGCAGTCGGCGGGCACCGCTGAAATCGAGAATCTAAAGGCCGATTACGTTCTCAACGATCCTTCGCTGCTCGACCGCCGCAAGGAATTTCCGGACGAAAACACGGTCGTGATGCAAACTATTTTCCCGGGTCTCATCGTCCAGCAGCAGACCAACACGCTCGCTCTGCGCCAGATCGTGCCGCGCGGGCCTCAGCAGTTCGACCTGATTTGGGATTTCTTCGGCTACGGCGACGACGACGAGCAGATGGCCGGATATCGTTTGAAGCAGGCCAATCTGATGGGGCCTTCCGGCCTGGTTTCGATCGACGATACCGAAGCGCTGGAAGTCTGCCAGAAAAGCATTTTGGAAAGCGCGGATAACAGTGCGTTCGTCGAGTTGGGTGGGCACGGTTGGGAGAACGTGAATCATATGGTCACCGAATCGGCGATTCGCGCGATGTATCGCTGCTATCGCGATTTCATGCAGATTTAGGCGAGAATGAGCAGAATGACAAGCGAGCCGGAAATCGCGCCGGAAGTCACAAAGTTGCTGGCGTGGAAATGGGCAATTCAGGATTTTTTCGAATCCTACATCGATTGCCTCGACGAGCAACGTTTCGAGCAGTGGCCCGCGTTCTTCACAGAAGATGGCGTTTACAAAATCGTCGCACGTGAAAACGTCGAGCGCGATCTTCCTCTGGCTACCTGGTCCTGCCTGAGCCGCGCCATGATGCAGGATCGCGTCGTGGCGATTCGCAATGCCAGCGTATTCTCGCCGCGTTATATGCGGCATGTTGCCGGCGGCGTCCGAGTGCTTGAGGAACGCGATGGCGTCCTTCCCGCGGGCCTGAGTTTTTCGGTTTTCGAGACGATGCAGGACGAACAGACCAAGGTCTTCATCGTCGGAAAGTATCGCGCCAAGATTGTGTTCACCGAGGAAGGCGCCCGCTTTCAGGAATTGCTGGTGATTTACGATTCTTCTCTGATCCCCGGACTCCTGGTCTTTCCGATCTAGTGCATGCTCACCGAAGGCCAGCCCCGCGCGAGCGTTTCGACTGCTCCTGCTTCGAGTTCGTCGGCGCGCTGGTGGCTGATCGCACCCATCCTGCTGGTCTTCGTCATCATCAATCAGATCGATAAATCCAATATCTCGGTGCTGATCGCGGATGCGAAGTTCGCCGCGGACTTCGGCGCGACCGGCCAGCCCGCCCGGCTCGGCTTCATTTCCAGCGCGTTCTTTTACGGATATGGAATCTCCCTGATGGCCTGGGGATTCGTCGTGGACCGCATCGGCGCGCGGCGTTCGGCGCTGATCGGCGTGATCGGCTGGGCGCTCACGACGGTGTGGTGCGCCTGGGCCGGAAGCTTGACCGAAATGTACGCGGCTCGCTTCGCGCTGGGCCTCGCCGAGGGCGGATTGTGGCCGATTTGCAATAAATATGTTGGCCGCTGGTTTGCCCGTGGCGAGCATGGCCGCATCCAGGCGTTCTGGTTCAACGGAGCGCAGATCGGCATCGCCATCGGCCTTCCGGTCGTGACGTCGATTCTCCTCGCCGGTGGATGGCGCTTGGTGTTTCTCGCGTGCGGAGCCGTCTCGGCCGGAATTCTGCTGCCGATGTTTTTGTGGCTCGCTCCCGATGAACCGGCGGATTCGCGTTGGGCGAATGCCGCGGAGCGCGCCTATATCGTGGAGAATCGTCCAGCGCCCTGGCCCGGAGTTTCCGAAGGTCTGAAATTTCTGGCGGCGCCGGTCTTCTGGATGATCGCGTTCTGCCACGCCTGCCTGGTCGCGACATTCTTCGGCTTGACCACCTGGATTCCGTCTTATCTCATCAAAGTTCGCGGCCTGCCTTTCTCGACCATGAGCTGGTGGGTCGCCTCGGCGTACCTGATTCCCGTGCTGCTGGCTATATGGATTGGGGCAGTTTCCGATCGCGGTTCGATGCCGCGGGCGACCGTCGGAGCCTGGGCGAGTCTTGCGATGGCGATCCTGATCGTCGCCGGCGTGAACGCTCCGATCACGCTGCTGTCGATGCTGTTGCTGGTGACCTCGATGGCCGCGCCCATCACGCACGGGGCCGCGAATACGGCGCTTCTTCATGAGCTGGTCTCACCGGATCAGATCGGCGCCGCCACGGGACTGTGCGTCGGCGTCGGCAACGTTCTGGGCGCGGCGGGTCCTGTAGCCGTCGGCTGGTTCATCGGCATCTCCCACGGAGAATACGTCGGAGCGTTTGGGTTTATAGGCGCCCTGACTCTGCTGCAAGGCGTGGCGTATTGGAGAATCGCGAGCTGGGAGAAGCGTACCCGGGCCCTCGCGCCAGAGCTCGACAAGACGAGCTTGAGCGGCGCCGTCCAGTGAAGTTACGGCGGCGCGTCGCCCGGGAGATACCTCATTACCCCTTTGCCAGGGAGGAAAGTCGCGCGCACGAGTTTAGGCAGAGAACTCCCGGTGCGCGCGGTCGAGCAGGGACCGGTTGGTGAAAACTTCAGCGTACCCGAGGCCGAGGCACAGTAACATCAGGGCAATATCGAATGGGGCGTGTTTCCCGACACCCCTGCCGTAGACTGTAGAGGAACTGCCTGCGCTTTCAGTGTTCCACCAATCGGGCAAGTTCGGACGGGCTACTAATGCCGCGGTTTGGAGGGCCAAGAGTGCAACGAGAAAGCCGAGGTGGCGCAAAAGCACGCGAGGAAGCTGGGTCTGGACGGCGGGGCACGTGAACATGTAAGGGCGGAGCCCTCTCGCCGCGGCGAACGTGGAGAACACCGCGGCAATCGTGTAGACGATCGCGGATGCCTCTTGGAGTCCATGAGGCCTTTTCATCAGCAGGATGAAGGGGAACAGGCTACCAGGTATCAGGCAGAGGAACAGCGTCGCCAGCAAGACAAAGCGTGCAAGCGAAAAGGACGCACCCCGGCAGGGATCGGAGTATGGCCACGGTTCCTCCGCGCGCGGCTGGGACTCACAAGAGACAATGCGGCTGATAGGGATGGTGCGGCCTTGCTGCCCGCTGTTCCGATAGGGGCGATTAGAGGAAAGAACATCGACAATGAGTCCGTCGAGCTCGTCATTGAATTTGAGAATGTCCGCGGTCATGCACTCACCGTCGTCAAGCATGAGGACGGCGACCGTGTTGACTTCGATTTTGTCCAGCGGGAGATCCGGATCCGGCATTTCAACGACCAACATAGCATTCGCGCGGGAGTGGCGATGCGCCAGGCCCATTCGGGAGGCCGTTCGGGTTTCTCAGGGCCACTGGCGTGGAAACCGCGGTTTTGCTCGCTGTGCATCGACGGATTCGCCGCGCGCTGCTAAAATCTGGATGTGCTGCGCATACTGGTGGTGATGCTCGCTCCCGTGGTGCTCTCCGGCGCCGATTTGAAGATCGATCACGTTACGGTCGCGGGCAGGGATCTGAAGGCGCTGCGGGCGGCGCTCGCGAGTGTTGGAATTCCCAGCGAATACGGCGGCCCGCACGCGAATCACGCCACCGAGATGGCGGTCACAAGTTTCGCCGACGGATCTTACCTGGAGTTGATCGCGCTGCAGGCCGCGCCCGACCCGAAAGCCGTCGCGGCGCACGATTGGTCCGTGCAAATTCAGAACGACGCCGGTCCATGTTCCTGGGCTGTGCTGGTACCGGACGTGGACGCCGAGCGCAGGCGACTGCTGGCGGCGCACATTGCCGCGGGCGCTCCGGAGCGCAGTGGGCGTGCGCGTCCCGATGGCATACAACTGCGTTGGGAGACCGCGCAGGTGGGCGACGAACGGCGCGGCACCTTCTTTCCCTTTTTGATCCGCGACATCACTCCGCGCGAGCAGCGCGCCTTCCCGTCGGGCAAACCGACGGCGCCGGATTTCCGCGGCGTCACGCGCGTGGTGATCGCCACCCGCGATCTGCGTGCCTCCAGCGCACGATTTCAGGCGGCTTTTGGATGGCCGGCTCCCGTGGAACAGGACGACCCCGCGTTTGGTGCGCGCCTGGCGGTGTTCAAGGGAACGCCGGTGGTGCTGGCCGCGCCGCTCGACGCGCGATCATGGATCGCGGACCGTTTGCATCGCTTCGGCGAAGGGCCATGCGCCTTCATTTTCGGCCTCCAGAAAAAGACCGCGCTGAAGACTCCGGCACGGACGATCTGGGCGGGAACGGAGATCTCCTGGCTGGACAGCCGCGCTCTCGGCTGGCATCTGGGAGTCGAATAGTTACTCGAAGGCTGAATCTGCGTTCGGCTCAGATGCCGGCGTACCAGGAATAGCCGATTTCAGGCGAGCTGGACCCCAGCCCCTTGCCGATGTTCTTCAACGTATCGGTGACGATGACGCGGGAAAGGTACTTCACGTTCTTGTAGCCCAGTTGGCGTGGGACTTTCAAACGAAGCGGCGCTCCGTGTGGAGCGGGAAGATCCTGGCCGTTCATTCCGTAAGCGAGCAAAGTCTGCGGGTGCCATGCGTCGGACATATCCAGACTGTCCCAAGACTCATCGAACGGGAAGAAGACAACGTACCTGGCCCGTGGATGGACGCCGGCCACATTCAAAACGTGGGACAGCGGGACACCGGTCCATTCGGCGATGAAGGACCAGCCTTCCTCGCAGGCTTGATGCGTGATCTGGCTGCGGGAAGGAAACCGTTTCAGGTCCTCGAGAGAGAAGGAAGATGGGCGAGCGACCAGGCCGTCCACGGCCAGCCTCCAATTCACGAAATCGGAAGTCCGGTGGATCAGGTAGCTCATGTTTTCGGGAGGCGGACCATTCACCGGGATCGCTTTTGAGATTTGGCTGCGATTGAACTCGCGGGCCAGCGAATGACCCGACATCAGGACGCGCTGCGCGGCATAGGTCAGCGTCTCGCCCGCGCCGTAGATGCCGCCATGATCGGGCGGGATCAAACCATAGCGATCAACCAGGTAGGCGGCGACAGCCAAGCCCGAAGCTCCGCCGGCGGTCGCCAACCCGGTGGCGATGAGATTTCGGCGCGGGAGCATTGCGCTCGCGTGTGCTCCTTCGCGGTCCGCCCGGCCGGCGGCGATCATAGGTCGAACGCGGTTTGCGAAACCGGAGATGGAAACCATCAACACGTGGACAAGGAAAAAAAGCACCAGCAGACTCGCGGCGAAGAAATGAACGGTGCGAGCCGACTGCTGACCGCCGAAGACCGTGACGATCACGGGCGCGACCGACACGACGGCGGGTGACATGGCGAGGCCCGCGATGACGATCAACGGAAATAGCAGGAAAACGACGCTGAGGTAGGCGAGCCTTTGGACGATGTTGTAGCTTCGGCCTCCCTCCGCGGCCGGCCTCAAGCGTAAATGGTTCGACACGACGCGCCACAATGGGCGCCAGGCGAGAGTCGCCTTGGCCGGCAGCAGATTGATCAGGAAATGCTTTGTAAAGAGGCCGGACAGGATGTAAACCACGCCGCTCAAGACACAAACCCAGGCGGAAACAAAATGGAGGGACCGGCCCCAGCCGGATTGTCCTACCAGCACGAAAGGCAGAGGCAAATCGAGGAGCGAGGGCGCTCCCACGGCGCCGTCTTCGCCCCAATAGAGGCGCGGGTGAGCAAGGAGAATCGCGACGCCGCTTACCACGAGGCCAAAGAAGCCCAGCGTGACGATCCAGTGCGTGACGCGGACCACCGCCGAGTGCCGGGGAGAATCCAAAACGCCGGAGGCTTGGATCGGGAAACGCGCGTTGTGCGCCGATTCGGCCATAACCAGCCGGATCATAGCACAGGAATACGTGCGGAAGACATCGAGAGGCGAATAGCGGGAACTGTTCTCGTGGGGCAGTCCCTTCTGGGCTGCAGCCGCGCTTCTGCGCAGCTTGGCCGTAGTCGGACGAAACGCCGCGCGGAAGCCCGGCGGCAAGGCGGAAGCCATGCCCCACAACGGACCACGATCACCGTGAAATGCTCTAGCTCGCGGTTTCCGCGCTGTAGCGGGCGATGAGGCCGGTGCGCACCGCATGCCGATAGATGCGCCCGAAAAACCAGCTCACCAGCAGCAAATAGAAGAGCGCGAGGCATCCGCCCCACAGGAGCGTCCCCGCGGGAACGCGCCCGCCTCGGATCACCACGCGCATCCCTTCGAACACATAGGATGCCGGCAGGAGCCGCGAGACGAGTTGCATCCAGCCCGGCAGCGTCGAAAGCGGATAGAACACTCCGGCAAAGGGCGAAAGCAAAGCAGGGATGGGCCAGATGAACCATTCCGCCGAGGGTCCCAAACGGAGCACCACGGCGCTTCCCAGGATGCCGAGCGCAATTCCGAACACGAATAGCACCAGGATGAACGGCACCAGGGTGAGGCCGTAGACGAAGAACGACAAGCCGAACACCGTGGTCGCCAGGACGATCATCGCCACCAGGCCCGGCGAGCTGGTCGCGACGCTGGAAACGACCAGCCCGCCGACATATTCGGGTATCGAGAGTGGCGTCGCGAAAATGTTCAGGAAGTTACGGGTCCACACGTCTTCGAAAAAGGTGGTCGTCACACCCTGCATGACGCGAACCATGAAGTCCCACAGGAGCACCGCCCCCAGCAGGGCCGGCACGAAGTTGAATCCCGCCTGGGCGACGGAATTCAGGTACTTGCTGATGAAGCCCCACAGCACGATGTCGATCGCCACCCAAGCGAACAGCGGGAGGATTCGCACGGGACTGCTGCGGAACAGATAGACCTGGCGAAGCGCCACGGCTCCAATGCGATCGAGGGCGCCCATGCTTATATCCGTTCCGGGTTCATATGCGTTCGAGCGCCAGCGGCTCGCGCGCGACCGCGATGAAAAGCTCTTCCAGGCTTGCTTTTCCGTGCTCGCGCGGCAGGCTTTTGGGATCGCCTTCCAATAAGATCTTCCCGTGAGAGAGAAACAGGACGCGGTGGCACACTTCCTGCACTTCGACCATGTTGTGCGAAGTCCACAACACCGCGCACGCGCTGTGCGTCGCGAAGTCGAGGATAAGCGTACGGATATCCTGAGCGACGGCGGGATCGAGCGATGCCGTCGGCTCATCGAGCAGCAGCAGCCGCGGGCGATTGAGCATCGCCTTGGCAAGGCATACGCGGGTTTGTTCGCCGGAAGAAAGAACGCCGAACTTGACGCGGCGGAAACTTTCCAGGCTGAATTGCCGCAGCAGGATCTCGATGCGTTGCGACAGGTCCTTGACCCCGTACAGAAGGCCGAAAATCCGAAGATTCTGTTGCACTGTCAGATTTCCGGGCAAAGGAGCATAAACGGCAGCGAAATTCGTGTGCTCCAGCGCGCGGGAGCGCTGCGCCGCCAGATCCACACCTTCGATGCGGATCGTGCCGGAACTCGGCTCGAGCACACCCAGAATCATGTTGATCGTGGTGGTTTTTCCGGCTCCATTCGGTCCCAACAAACCGACGATTTCATTGGTCCCGACTTCGAACGAGATCCCGTCCACGGCCGCGGTCCCGCCGTAGTTCTTGCATAGATTCGTTACGGAGAGGACATTCGACATTGAAAAAGGGGATAGATCTCTCTGTCCACTCTCATGCTCGCACGCGAAATCACATCTTCGCGAAGGGAGAGAGTAGTCTGTCCCCTTTTCGCATTCAACATGGAGTTTGAACCGGACACGCCCGGCGCGGAATGGGCCTGCGTGCCCAGCGACTTTAGGTTAGCGCGTTCCCGTAATCGCGCGTTATTCAGCCCGTCAAATCCAGCCGCGGGCCCAATAATAAGCGATCTTGGAGCTTTCCATGCACAGCGTCAGAAACACATCCCAACGTTGGTACCACACCGACGTCCGCTTGAGCAGATCCGGAATTGGCCGCGGCTGGGCGTCCAGGCCGGCCTTCCGGGCGGCGCGGATGGCTCGGAACATGTGGTAATCACTGGTGAGCAGGACCACGCTCGGGTCGTTCCCCACCAGGCGCTTCGCGGCCAGCGCGTTTTCCCGGGTGGACGAAGAGTCGCGATCCACCGACACGCGGCCGGCATCCACACCCTCGGCGACGACGAACTGGCGCATCGCTTCCGAAACCGGATTGGCCGCGGGACCGCCGCACAGAATGATGCGCTGGAACTTTCCTTCGCGCCAGGCGCGGACGGCATAAACGGCTCGCCAATAGGACACTTCGCCGATCATGCCGTCGGAATGCACTTCGTTGCCGAACACCACCAGGGTCGCGCCGGTGGGGTCCGCCCACTTCCCCATCAGGGCCAGCGTCCACCACTGCGTCAAGGGAGTCGCGGCGACCAGCACTTGCAGCAATCCCAGGATTGCCAACGCGCGGCCAAGCATCCGCAGCGGGCTGGAAATTGGGCCCGATCTCAAAGGACGCCTCGCGTCGCGCGGCCGGGGCGGCGCGCGGTTATCAGGGCTGTGATGGCCAGTCCGGCGATGACCGTATAGTAGCCGTCGAGAACGAAACGGTAGCGGTTATTTTCGAAGCTGGAAAGAAAATTGGAGATGGCTGTGGCAAAGAGAATCGTGAACAGCATAAAGCCCAGCAGGACCGACTCTTCCTTCTTCCAACGGTTTCGAACACGCCGCAGCGCCAGCTGAGCCGACGCCCACAGTATCAGAAGCGGCAGGCCGACCATCAGGAATGTGCCGGTGTAGAACGGCAACCTGAGCGCACCGCCGGCGGCTTTGATGGCGCGCAGGTCCTTACGGCTATCCGCCTGGCGAAACTGCCCGAAGATAACCGCGCTGAAGAACCGGTCGAAGGACTGGATCCTGGGGCGGACGTCGTCAAACGAATGCATATCACTGGTGGGCAGGAAATACGCGAACCAGGCGATCAGCACGGAACGGACGTAGGCCACCGGATAATGCAACCAAATGGATTCCGAGTTCGCCAGGTACAAGTCGTGCAGCTTCAGATAAGTAGGATTGTTAAAGTTAGCGTGCCCGGTGGAGGTCTCCGCCTGATCGAGAACTGGGATGCCGGTGGCGGGCGCTGCGTCTACGTAGCCCACGTACGATTTCAAATCGCTGAACGGCGGAATCCTCGCCAGGGGAGTAACGACGCCGCCGCGAACCAGGCGGTCTGCTTCCTCCGGCGTCAACTGGAAGGTAGTCGTTACTCCCGTGGCCATGCCGGCCCACGTGCTGGCTGTGAAGGCATGGAATAGAATCCAGTTTTTCAGATACAGGGAGAAAATCAGTGCGATCACTGGCAGAGCTCCCACCAAGACGGCCCGGCGGGCGCGCGGGAACACGGCCAGCAGCGCGGCCGCGAGAAAGAGCACGTAAAGCAGATGAAATTGATTGCGCATCAAAACCAGTGCGAGGATCAACGCGAAAAACTCGAGCGAATGCCGCACGGTGGGGGCTCGGGAGAAACGAAACAGGGCGATGGCGGCCAGCAGCAGCAGGAAGAGGATCGGATATTCGTAGATCGCCAGGTTCTCATAGAGTACGCAGCCTGGGTTTACGACGAACAAGACGGTGAGGGTTGCCGCGATCCATTCGGGGACGCGGAACAGGCGCATCAAGTGCAGCAGCAGGAACGCAATAAGCACACCCAAAATCAGATAAATGATTTGCAGAACGGCGGCGTATGAGGATGGGAAAAATTTAACCACCAGCCCCACCGCCAGGTTGAATCCGGGCGGCTGCATGTGCAGATAGAACAAGCTTTCCACCAGCCGCGTGCGCATGAGAACCGGATCGATGTACTGCCAGTAGATGGCGACGGGCGACGCGTCGAAGCGGATTCCGGCGAAGTGATACAGAATCCGGGATGCAAGGAAAGCGGCCATCACGACTGCATCCGCCACCGCCGGGAACCGCCTTCGGTGGAGGGCCGTAATCACGATTTCCGGGCGGCCATCACGATCTGGTAGCCCAACAGCCCGGGCATGAGCCTGGTGAGGCCGGACAGCAGCCGGTTGACGATCCTCATCGCGAGGCCGGTGGGAGCGAGGCCGAGAACCAGCTCCAGCGGCATCACCGTGCAGCGTTCCCGAAGAATCTCGTATCCGTGCTCCCGGAGAAAACGGCGCGCCGTCTTGCGCGTGAAAAAACGCACGTGGGTGCCGTCGAGGATGCCGCGCTCCGTGTAGTCGAAACGGCCAAAGAGCAGCATCAACCGAACGGTGATGTTGGCAATGTTGGGAAGCGAAACGATCACTTCACCCTTTGCATCCAAAAGTGCTCGGCACTCGGTCAGGACGCGGCCCGGCGCGCGCAGATGCTCCAGAATATCGAGCAGCAGCACGCGGTCGAAGCGTTGGCCTTCCAGAGCTTTGACGATCGGCACAATTCCTTGGTCCAGATTAGCGCTGAAGTATCGCTCGAAAGCGGCTACGTTGGCGGGATGCGGCAGCAAGTCGATCCCGGTGACGCGGTTGCCATTCTTTTTCAGTTCGGCTGCGAAATCGCCCTCGCCGCAGCCAATATCCAGGACTTCCCGATTCTGTCCCACCATGCTGAGGGCATAGTCGTGGCTGGACGATTTGCTGCGCTTGATGGGATAGTTGACGAAGTATTCGGCGAACTCCGGGCAGCGTGCGACCGAGCGGCAGGTTCGCCTATAACGGCCGACCGCCCGCAGGACGTCGCGGGCGTACCTCAATCCGTTGACGTAACAGATCTCGGTGCCGTAATACGTCGGAATGGGCACCTCGGAGATGGTAAATCCCTGGTGATTCAACTTGATAATGATTTCCGTATCGAAGTGGAAATCATTGGTCATGTGAGTGAAATCGATCTTGCGCAGCGCCGCGAGGCTGTAGGCGCGGTAGCCGCTGTGAAACTCCGTAAGATCCAGGCCGAGAGCGGCGTTCTCACAAACCGAAAGGATGCGGTTGCCGAGATATTTGTACAACGGCATGCCGCCCTTCAACGGCCCGCCATAGGTTTTCATCATCCGCGAACCAAAGACCGCGTCGGCCTTTCCCGTCACGATGGGCCGATAAAGATGCGACAGAATCTCCGGGGCGTACTGCCCGTCGCCGTGGAGCAGGACCGCGATGTCGAAGCCTTTCTCCATGAAATAGCGATAGCCGGTCTTCTGATTGCCCCCATAGCCCAGATTCCGGTCGTGTTTGAGCACGGTGAGCTTGGGCAATTGGCGAAGAGCCTTGATTCCCATGGCTAGTTCGTAGGTGGCGTCCTGGCTGGCGTCGTCGAAAATGGCAATCTCCTCGACGTTGTTCCAGACATTCGGGCTGATGCGTTTGAGGACCTTGGTAAGAGTGGTGACCGCGT
This sequence comes from Bryobacteraceae bacterium, assembly GCA_035934795.1. Classification (GTDB taxonomy): domain Bacteria; phylum Acidobacteriota; class Terriglobia; order Bryobacterales; family Bryobacteraceae; genus Palsa-187. The sequence continues at coordinate 117,906 of DASYXM010000028.1, forward strand.
TATAAGTGACAATCAGGATTCCGATCCGTTTCCCGTGGCACTTGGCGGACTCGGTGTCGTCGGTTAAGGGACTGGCTTGGAACGCGGGCAGCGGCTCGAACGGCAGTGGAGCGGGCGCGGCGGCGCCGGCATCCGTTTCGATGGTCCCCGTTTCTATCGAGCCAGTCTCATGCATGGCCGCAACTTTCAATATACCGCCAGGGACGACACAAAACTGCGGCTTGCGACATAAAGGTCTGCGGAAAAACCGCCCCAGTTCGTCCGCAAACCGCTGTGGCCGGGCGTAATCTGTGAACGCGACTGGCGCGCGCGGCTCCCCTAAGGTCATGGAGACCGCCGTCTCAAATGAACTTGATGCGCCGCAGGGCGAGCATCACCATGCGCAGCAGGATGACGCCATGCCGCCAGCGCTGAATGTTAGTGTCTCCGTAGGTGCGCTCCGCGTAGCGCACCGGCAGATCCACCATCTTGAGATTGTACTTGGCGGCGCCGAAAATCAGATCGAAATCTCCGAAGGGATCGATTTCCCCGAAGTAGGCGCGATTGCGGGCGATCACCTCGTAATGCGCGCGGCTCAACACCTTGGTGCCGCACAACGTGTCCTTAATGCTTTGATTCAGCAGCCATGAAAACGCCAGACTGAAAAACTTGTTGCCGACCAGGTTGAAGAATCGCATGGCGCGATCCTCCATCGGATATACCAAGCGCACGCCGTTGACGAATTCGCCCCTGCCGGAGCGCCACGCATCATAAAAGCGGGGCAGATCCTCGGGCGGAACCGTCATATCCGCGTCCAGAATCATCAACACGCCACCGCTCGCGTTGGCGAATCCCAGCCGCACCGCGTCGCCCTTGCCTTTGCCGGTCTGGCGGAACAGCCTGGCGTTGCGCCCGGGACGCCGCGCGAGCTCCCGCTCGATGACCGGAAACGTATCGTCGGTCGAGTTGCCTTCGACGAAAATCAGCTCCGTGCCGCCGCCCATCTCGGGAAGGCGATCCAGAATCTGGGATATGTTCCCGGCTTCGTTGCGCGCCGGTACGACGACTGTGACCAGCGGTTCCGGAGCGGCAACCGGAGCGGGCATAGGCCGCGCGATCAGAAGGTGCGTGAGCGCGAAGATATTCCACGGCCACAGCTTCACCAGGTAGCGGTTCGCCAGCGCGTCAAATCCCGGAGTGGGGATGGGCCACAAAATCTCCGGCCGGGATTGAATGGTCTCAAAACCAGCCAAATACAGCAGATTCTTAACGTCGGGAACCGTCAGCCAGTTCTGGCCAAGCTGCGGGCGCGCGATATGGAGCGCTTCAGCGACGCGACGCGGCGCCTCCCACAACCGGCTGTAAAAGTTCATCACCACGCGCGTGCCCGGATGAACGTGAGCGCGCACGGTTTCGAACACCTGTTGCACGTCCCACAGGTCGTTGATCAAATCGGAGACCACCACGTAATCGAACTGCTCGCCCGCCAGGTGGAAGGTGTGCGCATCGCCGTTCATCAGGCGAAGGTGGGGATGCTTGCGCCGGCCCTGCTCGATGCGGATCGAGGAAAGGTCCAGGCCGACGCCCGCGGACGGCTGCAGGGCGGCCAGCAAGTCGCCCTCTCCGCATCCGAGCTCCAAAACTCGCGCGCCCGGCGGAATTGCGAAGCGGTATAACTCCGCGAGACGCCGGCGGTAGAAGCGCCGCGGGCCGTTCCAACCCGGCTGCGCTTTCGCGTACTCCTCCCAGTAGCGGCGGCGCGCCTCGGTATACGCCGCTTGTTTGTCGGCGGCCGAGACGCCTTCCGAGAGGGGCCGGTGTTCAGGTGTCGCGGATTTCATGCCGGCACGGCGGGCGGATGGGGAACCGGAACCGGCCCGGACGCCAGATCGAGCACGGGCACGCCGCTCGCCGCGACGGCCACCGCCGCTTCCGGAGATAGCTTCTGCGTGACCACCACGTGCCCCGCCCACGCCAGCAAACCGTCCAGCGTTGCTTCCATCCGCTCGCCGATGTGCGGCAGTGCGTTCAGCAGGTAACCAAGGTTGCTGCCGTAAATTCCCGCGAGGCGTATGTGCGGATCCCACACGCGCACATCGCGTCCCTTGCCGATCAGGTTTTCGATAAGCGGAATCACGGGGCTTTCGCGCAAGTCGTCGGTGTTCTCCTTGAACGAGAGTCCAAGGATTCCGACGTTTTTCGCCGTAATCGCACAAGCCGCTTGGATCGCGCGCTCCAAGTGCGCCTGATTGCTCGGCAGTATGGCCGCGAGCACAGGCAACTCCAGCTCCAGCCGCCGAGTGCGGTAGTTCATGGCTCGCAAATCCTTCGGCAGGCAGGAGCCGCCGAACGCGAATCCCGGCTTCAAATACGCGGCCGATGTATTGAGCTTCCGGTCGCGACACAGAGTTTCCATCACCTGGCGCGGATCGACGCCGAGCGCGGCGCTCAGCGAGCCGATCTCGTTGGCGAACGATACCTTCAAGCCGTGAAACGCGTTGCACGCGTATTTGATCATCTCGGCGGCACGCAGTGATACCGCGCTGACCTCAGTGCCGAGTCCCGCATACAGATCGCCGACCGCGCGGACCGCATCGGCGTCGCCGCCGCCAACCACTACCAGGGATGATTCGCGAAAGTCCCGGACCGCGGACCCTTCCCGCAGAAATTCGGGATTCGAAACCACGCGAACGCCGGGGAACATAGCGAGAGCGGGCATCACAACCTGTTCGCATGTCCCCGGGAAAATCGTGCTGCGTACCGCGACAATCAGCGGTTTCTTCAAACGCGGCGCAAACGCAGCGACGTCGGCGGTGACGCGCTGCAACTGCTCCAGGCTCACATTTCCACTCTTTTCCGAAGGCGTGCCCACGCACAGCAGTGCGATATCGGCGTCTTGCAGCCCTTCGCCCGCAGTCGTCACGGCGCGCAGCCGCGCGGCAGCGACGCAGGCGGATACCATCTCGTCAAGATCCGGTTCCGCGAACGGCGCGCGGCCCTCATTGACGCTGCGGACCTTATGAACGTCGGGGTCGACGCCGATGACATCGTGTCCGATTTCGGCCAGGCATGCGGCGGTGACGCAACCCACGTAGCCTAGGCCAAACACGGCGATACGACGGGGATTGGGTTGCTTCAAGTTTCCAGTGTACTGCACGCTTATTGCACGGGCCTAGATGCTGATCACCGGGCAGGGGGCCGTTCTGATAATCGAATATCCGCTATTCTTCAACCGTCCGAAAGAGGATTGGATCGCACCCCGTCCAATCACGACGATGTCGGCGTCGTAATCCATCGCGGCCTTTCGCAAAGCGCCGCCAACGCTCCCTCCGATCAGATGAAGATCGAAATTAGTACCGGCCGCGGCCTGCAGCTTGGCGATTCGCTCGCGTGCGGCCTGGAACAGGAACTCGTACATGCTTGGGTCGCTCTCTTGTGTCCACATCCCATCGGCGCCGGCTACGGCATGAACCAATTGCAGTTCCAGGCCTTGCCGCCCGGCAAATTCCCAGGTCCATCTGAGTACGGCTTCTGCGCGCTCATCCGTGTCTACGGCGCACAGGGCTCGCCTCCAGCGGTCGGGCGAATGTGAAGTCATTCGCTCCGCGTGAACGCCAGTCCATACGGGACAATGGACATCGTGCAAGACCTTGGCGGTAACGGAACCCAACAGCAAAGCTCGAAAGGCGCCATGGCCGTGGGTCGGCATCATGATCAGGTCGATGTGCCGATTTTGAGAGCACTCAACGATGTGCCGCGCCGCGTCTCCTTTCGTTACCAGAGCGCTCACATGCGCACCAGGAAGCTCTTGAGCGACAAAACCGTCGAGTGCGATTGCCGCCGCCGCTTGCAGCCGACCGACGCCCGACGAAACGGACTGACCCCCGGGGTCCGTCGATCCTCGCCAAGAATCGGGGATATCCACGACGTGCAAAACGACGATTTCCGAATCGAAGCATTTGGCCATCGCCCTCACGAATGGCGCTACCGCACGGCTCTGAGCCGAAAAATCCACCGGAAATAGAATCCGCCGGAAGTTGATCACGCCGCGACTTTCCGTGGCGCTTCGCGAGGCGCAAGCCGCGTTACCAGCACGGCGACGGCAATCACCACGACGCAGCCCACCACGTTGTACCACAGGTACGAGATTTTGGTGAATAGATACGCGGCGAAGATGGCGGCTTCGCCGGCCAAAACTCCGGCAAATGCGCCATTCGCGCGCACGCTCTTAAAGAAAAACGCCAGCACAAAAACACCCAGCAGCCCTCCATAAAAAAGCGACCCAATGATATTTACCGCTTCGATCAGCGCTCCGAAATTGCTGCCGTATTGCGCGAAGATCACCGCGTACGCGCCCCAAAAAACCGTCGCGAGGCGCGATGCCGTCAAATAATGGTGATCGGCGGCGTCCTTGCGAACGTGCCGCTGGTAGAGATCGATGACGGTGACCGCGGCGAGCGAATTGATCTCGCCCGAAGTCGAGGACATCGCGGCGGTAAAGATCACCGCGATAATCAGTCCTACCACGCCAACCGGAAGGTAGTTGGTAACGAACGAGAGAAAGATGTAGTTGGTGTCGTGAAAATCCTTCCCCACCAGTTCCTCGCCCGCCGCATGGGCATTGTTCAATTCGCGCTGAGCGTTCTGATAGCGGGTCCGCGTGGCCCGTTGCGCATCCGGATCGCGCGCCCGAAGATAATCCTCCGCCGCCTGTTTGCGCTCCGAGAAAGCCTGGTCGTAGCGCTGCTCGACGGCGGGAAAACGAGGATCTTTTTCTGCGCGGGCCCGCTCCACGGGCTGGAACAGCAGCGGTGGCTTCTCAAATGTGAAGAAGACGAACACCATCGCGCCGATGAAGAGGATGAAGAACTGCATCGGGACCTTCGCCACGGCGTTGAAAAGCAGACCCAGCCGGCTCTGTCCGATCGACTTTCCCGTCAGATAGCGCTGCACCTGCGATTGGTCACACCCGAAATAAGCCAAGGCCAGGAACGTACCGCCAATCAGCCCGCTCCACACGTTGTAACGGTCGTCCCAATCGAAGTTCCAGGTCACGGCGTTGAGCCTTCCAGCGGCGCCCGCCAGCGACACGGCGTTCGACCACGAAACACCGGCGGGCAGAAGGTGGATGGCCATGAATAGTGCCAGGATCAGCGCGCAGGAAATCAGCAGCATCTGCGGCACATCGGCCCATATCACTGCCTTGTTGCCGCCCAGAGCGGTATAACTGACGATCAAGACGCCCATCAGCAGCGTGGTCCATCGTTCAGGCCATCCGAGGGTCGCCGACAACACTACCGAGGGAGCATAGAGCGATAAGCCCGCAGCCAGGCCTCTCTGAATCAAGAAAATCGCGCTCACCAGCGCGCGGGTTTTTGCATCGAAGCGTTGTTCCAGGTATTGGTACGCCGTGTAAACATTCGCACGATGAAAAATCGGGACGGCGGTGGCGGACAGAATCACCATGGCCAGCGGGAGCCCGAAGTAGAACTGCACGAACCGCATCCCGTCCGTGTAACTTTGTCCGGTCGTGGAAATGAAGGTTACGGCGCTCGCCTGGGTCGCCATAATGGACAACCCCATGGCGTACCACGGCATCGTCTTACCGGCCAGCAAGTAACGATTCACGGTGTTGCTGCCGCGTCCGCGATAGAGACCGTAGCCGACGATGAACGCCAGCCACGCGAACATGACGATCCAGTCGATGAGCTTCATGGCGCGCGGGTCTTCCGAGCGGGGAACAGCGCTGGCGTTCCTTAATTCGGCAAACTTAAAGGTTAACGCGTTTTCTTGGGATCGCACGCTCTGAAATCGGCATGATCGGACAACGCACGATGTACGATGTCCGGGGGCGGCGAACCGGATAGCTGGCGGGCGAGCGCGGATCGGATAGATTAGAAGAGAGCGATTCATGACGATTCCCCGTAGAAATTTTCTTTTCGTGGCCGGCGCCGCCCTCCTTCGGGCCCAAGATCGTCCGAAGCGCGACATGCTGGTGCGGTCGACGCGCCCCGAAGATCTCGAGATGCCGATTGCCGGTTTTTCCGACTACATCACGCCCATCGAGCACTTCTTCGTACGCTCGCACGTCTATGTTCCCACCGTGAACGTCCGGGAATGGCGATTGAAAGTGGAAGGCGAGGTAGCCGCACCGCTGACGCTCACCATGGAAGACCTCCAAGCGCTTCCGCCGGTCGAGTTGGTTAGCGTCGTGGAGTGTGCGGGCAATGGGCGCGGATTCTACGAGCCGCCCGTCCCGGGCGTCCAATGGGGCAACGGCGCGGTGGGGAACGGGCGCTGGCGCGGCGTGCGACTCGCCGATGTCCTCAAGCGCGCGGGTATCAAGGAATCCGCCAAAGAAGTTCTTTTCGACGGTGCGGACGTTCCGCTCGGCACAATGCCGGATTTCCAGAGGTCGATCCCCGTGAGAAAGGCTCTCGACGGCAACACCCTGCTGGCCTATCAGATGAATGGCGAGACGCTGCCGGTGAAGCATGGATTCCCGCTGCGCGTGGTGAGTCCGGGATGGGCCAGCGATTCGTGGGTCAAATGGCTGACCTCCATCCGCGTGCTCGATAAGGAACACGATGGATTCTGGATGAAGGGCGCTTACCGGCATCCGGGAAAGCCTGTCGCGCCGGGGACGGCGATTCCTCCCGAACAAATGCAACCCGTGACCAGCCTGCGGATCAAGAGCGCGATCGCGGCGCCGGTCGATGGCGCGCAAACGGTCGCGGGTAATCCGGTTGCGATTCGCGGCGCGGCCTGGAGCGGCGATTCGGGCCCAGTGACGGCGGTCGATGTCAGCGTGGATGGCGGCCGCACGTGGAGGTCCGCGGCCCTGCGACCGGAGCAAAAAACTCAGTTCGGCTGGCGGCAGTGGGAATTCAAGTGGGTGCCTTCGCAAGTCGCTTACTATACGATCCTGGCGCGTGCCCGCGACGCGGCCGGCAACACGCAGCCGCTCGATCAGGAATGGAATCCCGCGGGATATGCGTGGAATGTTGTCCCACGCGTTGGCATCGATGTGGTCCGGGAACTTACCGCAGCGTCTCAGTCCGCGCCTCCGCCCGTGTCCAGCATCGCTCGGCCTCCTGCGTTCGACAATGCTTGCGGCGTCTGTCACGCCGATGACCTCATACGCCAGCAACGCCTGACGCGCGTCCAGTGGGAGCGCGAACTCAATAAAATGACCGGCTGGGGCGCCAAGGTCAACAAAGAGGACCGCGACGGAATCCTCGACTATCTATTCGGCAATTACGGCCCCCGCACGCGCAGCCGTTAGCTGCCGATCTGCGCGTCACTGCGATCCGTTTCAACGCTAAATCGCTATCGCAGCGTGCCGATCGTGTATTGCAGCGCCGCATTCTGACTCTGGTAATCGTACTTGGCACTGAGGTTTTCGATTTCGGCTCGAGTTTGATTCAACTGCGCTTGCGTAAGTTCGATGATGGAGGATAAACCGAGGTTGTAGCGTCCCTGCGCGAGATCCATCGCCAGCGCCGCCTGACGGAGGAATTGCGCCGTCACATCGATGCTCTGAAAAGCCGTCGTCGCAGTGGCCCACGCTACCCGCACGTCCCTGGCCACGCGCTCCTGCTCGTTGCGGAGATGCTGATCGGCTTCGAGAGCCCGATAGCGAGCGGCTTCGCGGCGCGCGGAAAAGAGGTGGCCGTTGAAAACGGGAATATTGACGTTCACCGCCGCTCCTTCGTATTCCGAGGGGATCGCTTGCGAAGTGAGGCGTTCGATGTACGGAATATAGCCGGCCACGCCTACCAGGCTGACCGTAGGCCTGGAAAGATCCTTTTCCGCGTCAAGGAATTTATAGGCAGCGTCGCGGGAAAAGCGAAAACTCGCCAATTCCGGACGGCCGGCCAGCGCCTGTGCGATCAGGTCGTCGGGCTTGGCGGGCGGACTTGCAGGGAGCGGCTCGTCAACCAGTTGATAATCGACCACCTGATCCGATCCCAACGCTCGCGCCAGTTCCGCGTAGGCTTCCTGCACGGCGCTTTGCGCGCGAAGCAGCAGAAGCTTGGCTTCGGAAACATTGACATCCGCGAAGCTGACGTCCAGCTGCGATCTCAGGTTGTTCTGCGCCAGCGCCGTCACCTGGTCCAGCAGCAGTTGCCGCGCGGCGATGGTCTCCTGGGCCACTCGCACGACTCCCTGCGCGTGGAGTACGTCGTAATACGAGCGGTTCACCTGCAGCAGGACGTCGTACCGCGTGGCCACGACGTTTTGATTGCCCGCCTCAGCCTGCAAACGGGAACTGGCGACCAGGCTATTGGTCCTGCCCACGTCGGTGATGAGTTGCGAGAAGGTGATTCCCTGCCCGAAACGGTCGAACAAGCGGGAATCGGTGAGGAAGCCCGCCCCGATGCGCGAACCGTGATTGGCTTGCGAGCCGGTCGCGTCGGCGCTTACCAAGGGGTAATAAGGCGACCGGGCAACCGTAATTTGCTGGTTCGCGAATTGCGCTTCGCTTTGCGCCGCCTGAATCTGCGGATGATTCTGAAGCGCGATCGCCTCCGCCGATTGGAGGGTCAATTTAGGCGGCTGTTGCGCTAAAACTTGTCCTCCGGCGAAAATAGAAACCACCGCGGCGAGGATGTTCGTAGTAAGGGCTCTGCTTGACATTGCGTTCTTTCCTTCCAAGCGGGCGAATGCACGACGGAAATGGGATTTAAGAGGCTGCCGCCTTGCGGCCGTAAACCAAGACGTAGGCGGCTGGCACGAGGAACACCGTGAGCGCGACGGACACGGCCAATCCGCCGAGGATCGCGCGAGCGAGCGGAGCGTAAGCTTCGCTGCCCGCCCCTAATTTCATCGCCATGGGCAGAAGACCGATGATGGTGGCGAGCGATGTCATCAGCACGGGACGCAGCCGGACGCGGCACGCCATGGCGACCGCTTCGCGCACCTCCACGCCCTCCCTCCGAAGATGGCGCGTGAACTCGACAATCAGGATACTGTTCGACACGGCGATCCCCGTCAGCATCACCACTCCCATAAGCGACATTACGTTGAGCGTCGTATCCGTCAGCCACAGAGTCACGATCACACCCGCCAGGCCGGGCGGCACGGCGATCAGAATGATGAACGGATCGATGAACGACTGGAACTGCGCCACCAGGATCAAGTACAGCAGCACGACGGCGAGCGTCAACCCGAGCGCGAAGCTGCTGAAGGACGCCCGCATGCCCTGGACCATTCCCCGCAGCGTGACGCTCAAGCCTTCGGGAACTTTCGTCTGGGCGATGATCCCGTCGATAGAGTTCGCGATCTTGCCTAAATCCTCGTTCAGCGGGCGCACGTAAATGTCGATGGTGCGGCGAAGCTGATAATGATCCACCTCGGTGGGCGACTTGATTCTCTGCACGTTGCTGATCATATCCAACCGGGTTGGATTGATCTCGGCGGCGGCGCGCAGGGGAATGCCCTTCAAGTCCGCCAGCGTTTTCACCTGGTTTTCGGGATACTGCGCAGTCAGCATGTAATCGTTCCCGGTCTTGGGATCGATCCAGAAACTGGGGGCGATCATGGTGTTGGACGTGAGCGCCGTGATCACGTTCTGCACAACTTCCTGCTGGCTGAGGCCCATTTCGCTGGCGCGCATCCGGTCCACATCGAGCTGGAGCGCGGGATAGTCGATATCTTGCGGCGTAAAAACATCGGCGACGCCGGGAATAGTTCGGATCTTCGCCGAAAGGTTCAAGGCCGCGTCGTAGGCGGCTGTCATATTGGAACCCGCTACCTGAACGTCGATGGGCGCCGGGAGCCCCAGATTGAGGACCGCGTCGACCAGGCCGCCGGATTGAAAATAAGCCGTCAGTTCCGGCAGCTCTGTCTCGATCCGTTTCTTCGTCTCGGCCATATACTCATAGCTGCCGGTCTTGTGATCCTCCGTCAGGCTCACCTGCACGAAAGCGGTGTGCATAGCGGAGTTGGTTGTGTAGATCGCGGAGAAGTCGGGCGTCGCGCCGATGTTGGAAACGATCATTCCCAGATCCTTGGGCGAAACGACCCGGCGGATCAGATCTTCCACCTTGGCCACTTCGTCCTCGGTAACCGACAGCCGGGTGCCGCTGGGAGCCTTGAGGTTGATCACGAACTGCCCGGCATCGGTACGAGGGAAAAAGGAAAGGCCCAGCTGCGGAAACAGAGCGAGGCTTCCGGCAAAGATAAGACCAAAGACTACCAGCGTCAGCGAGGGATGCCGTAGCGTCGCCGCCACAAGGTGGTCGTAAAACCTGAGGAACGCCTCAAAACGATCGTTGAACCAGACGTTGAACCATGCGCCAAAAGACTTCCGCGCCTCCGGCTGCTCCACCATGACGGGGACCTCCTCGGAAGGAGTGTGATGGTGCGACGACTGCTTCAGGAAGCGGGCGCAAAACAACGGCACGACGGTCATAGCCACCGCGTAGGAAGCAAACAAAGAGAGCGCCACGGCCACCGCCAGGGCCGAGAACAAAAACTTGCTCACCCCGTAAAGAAACGTGACCGGGAAAAAGACCACCACGGTTGTGAGCGTTGCGGCCAGCACCGGCAGCGCCACTTCACGCCCGCCTTTTTCCGCGGCCACTGCCGGCTCCTCGCCAAGTTCGAGATGCCGGTAGATGTTTTCAAGCACCACCACCGAGTTGTCGATCAGACGCGAGAACGCCAGCGCGAGCCCCCCCAGCACCATGCTGTTGACCGAGCCGCCTCCCAGCGCCAGCGCAATGAACGCCGCGAGAGCCGAGAGTGGAATCGAAAAGAAGACCGCCACCGTCGCGCGAATACTCCCCAGAAACACAAGAATCATGATCGAGGTGAGGAGCAGTCCGATGCCGCCTTCGTCGAGGAGCGTTTCGATGGCCGTCTTCACGAACAGGGATTGATCGAACACCACCCGTGTGACCAATTCCTTGGGAACGTCGAATAAGTGAGTGATGGCGTCTTTGATGCCGTCGACCACCGCGATCGTGTTGGTGTCTCCGCCCTGCTTGAGCACCGGCACGTAGACAGACCGCTGACCGTCCACTCGCACCACGTTGGTCTGGATCTGCTGCGCGTCGCTGGCGTACCCGATATCCGCCACGCGGACCGGAGATTGCCCGACCATCTTGACCGGCAGTTGGTCGATCTCCGCGACGGAGCGCAACTGGCTGTTCGTGTAAATGTTGTAGTCCAGAGGGCCGATCTGCACGTCGCCGGCGGGAAGAATGAGATTGGAATCGTTGACCGACCGGACGATGTCCATCAGGCTCAATTGGTGGGCTTCCAGCTTGTAGGGGTCGGCATACACCATGATCTGGCGATACTTGCCGCCGAATGGTTGCGGGACGCTGGCGCCGGGAACGCTCGCGATCTGGTTGCGCACCTGAAACTGGGCCAGGTCGCGCAATTGCGTCTCATCCAGGCCTTCGCCTTTGAACGTCACCAGACAAACGGGCAGGCTGGAGGCGTCGAACTTCAATACGACCGGCGGTAAAGTGCCGGGCGGAAGCCGTCGCAATTGGGCCATTGCGAGATTGGAAATCGTTGTTACCGCCGAATCCGGATTTGTGCCCGGCTGAAAGTACACCTTGATCACGCTCACGCCCGGTAACGAGCGCGACTCGATATGCTCGATTCCACTGCCCAGCGTGAAGAAGCGCTCGAAACGGCTGGTGATGTCGGTTTCGATCTGTTCCGGCGGCATGCCCGAGTAAAACGTCGCCACCACCACGACGGGAATGTTCATGGACGGGAACATGTCTACCGGCATGCGCGCGAGGCTGGTGCCGCCGACCACGGCGATGATCAGGCAAACCACCACGATGAAGTACGGATTTCGAATCGCAAAGTTGGACATCTACTGGACCTCCTGCAGCAACCGCCGGTCGTCTTTGCGATAGGCCACGTAGTAAGCGGCCGGGACCATGATGACGGTCATGGCGAGAGATACGCTCATGCCGCCCAAGACCGCGCGTGCGAGCGGCGCGTAGGACTCGCTGCCCGAGCCGAGCTTGAGGGCCATGGGCAGCAAACCGATGATGGTGGCAAGCGAGGTCATCAGGACGGGGCGAAGGCGGACGCGCGCCGCGGTGACCACCGCCTTGCGCACGCTCATGCCGCCCTCCCGCAGATGCCGGGTGAATTCGACGATCAGAATGCTGTCGGAAACGGTCATCCCGATCAGAATCATCAGACCCATCAGGGACATCACGTTCATGGTGGTTCCGGTCAAATAGAGAATCAGCAGCGCGCCGGTCAGCCCCGGCGGAACCGCGGTGAGGATCAGCAGCGGATCGAGGAAGGAACGGAACTGGGCGACCAGGATCAGGTACAGCAATACGACCGACAACAGCAGACCGATGCCGAAGCTGCGAAAGCTCTGCCGCATTCCCTGAACCAGGCCGCGCAGCGTCACCGTAACGCCGGTGGGCATGCGGGTTCGCGCCGTCAGATCGTCGACGGCTGCGGCGATGCGCCCCAGATCTTCGCCCAAAGGCTGAACGTAGATGTCGATCACCCGGCGCAACTGGTAATGGTCGACCTCCGTGGGCGACTTGATTCTCCGCATGTTCGAAACCATGTCGAGCCGCGTCGAGGAGACCACCTTTTGTCCTCGGACGGGAATGGCCCTCAAATCGTCGAGACTGTTTATCTGCTGTTCGGGGTACTGGACCGTCAGCATATAGTCGTTGCCGGTCTTGGGATCGATCCAAAAGCTGGGAGCGATCATGGCATTGGAGGTAAGGGCCGTGATAATGTTGCCGACCACTTCCTTCTGGGTCAGCCCCAGTTCGCGCGCGCGGGTGCGGTCGATGTCCAACTCCAGCGCCGGATAGTCGAGATCCTGCGGGATAAAAATATCGCCGACGCCGTTCATCTTGCGGATGTGGCTGGCAAGCTCGAGCGCGGTGGCATAACTTTGCGAGAGGTTGGAGCCGGAAACCTGCACATCGATGGGCGCCGGCATGCCCAGACCCAGAACCGCGTCCACCAGCCCGCCGGACTGAAAATACGCGGTGATGTCGGGCATCTCCTCGGAGATCCGCTTGCGGACCCGCGACATGTATTCGTAGCTGCCGACTTTGTGATCCTCCTTCAGGCTGACCTGCACCGTGGCGGTGTGCATGCCGGAGTTGGAAGTGTAGATCGCGGAAAAATCGGGCGTCGATCCGATGTTGGAAACAATCATCCCGAGGTCCTCGGGGGATACCACCCGGCGCACCAGGTTTTCAACTCTCGCGATCGCCTCCTCGGTCAGGCCGATGCGCGTGCCCGACGGAAGCTTGACGTTCATCATGAACTGGCCGGGATCGGTCCGCGGGAAAAACGAGAAGTCGAGAATGGGAAATAGGAACAGACTCACGACGATGATGCCCGTGAGAACAAAGAGGATGGAAACGGGCCGCTTCAACACGATGCTGATGACCCGATCGTAGAAATCCAGGAAGCCTTCGAACTTGGGATCGAACCACGCGTTAAACCGGTCGAGCAGCGTCCGTTTCGCGGGCGCCGCCGGTTTGTCCCCATCGGGATGATGTTGCGTGGCGGCGGCTCCATGGTGGCCCTTTATGAAGTGCGCACAGAACAGCGGAACCACGGACATAGCCACTGCGTACGATGCCATCAGGGAAAGCACCACTGCCAGCGCCAGCGCCGAGAACAGAAACTTGCTCACGCCGTACAAAAGGGTCACCGGGAAGAAGACCACGATGGTGGTCAGGGTGGATGCCAGCACCGGAAGCGCGACCTCGCGCCCTCCCTTTTCGGCGGCGGCCGCGGGCTCCTCGCCTAATTCCAAATGACGGTAAATGTTCTCGAGCACCACCACCGAGTTATCGATCAACCGGGAAAACGCCAGCGCCAGTCCACCGAGCACCATCGCGTTGACCGAGCTGCCTCCCACCGAAAGCGCGATGAAGGCGGCCAGGGCGGAGAGCGGAATCGAGAAGAACACCGCTACCGTCGCACGCATGCTCCCTAAAAACACCAGAATCATCACCGACGTCAGGAATAGGCCGATGGCGCCTTCGTCGAGCAGCGTTTCGATCGCCGCCTTGACGAAGAGGGATTGATCGAACACCACCCGCGTGATCAGCTCCTTGGGAACGTCGAACAAATGCTCGAGCTTGTCTCTGACGCCATCGACGACGGCAATCGTGTTGGTGTCTCCGCCTTGCTTCAGAATCGGCAGATACACGGATTTCTGCCCGTCCACGCGCACCAGATTGGTTTGGATCTGCTCGGCGTCTTTGGCGTAACCGATATCCGCCACGCGGACGGGGGCCTGCCCCACGGTTTTCACCGGCAGTTGGTTGATTTCCTCAATCGTTCGCAACTGGCTATTGGTGTAAATGTTGTAGTCGAGCAGGCCGAGTTGGACGTCGCCCGCGGGCAGGATAAGGTTGGCCTCGTTTAGCGACCGTACCGTGTCCATCAGGCTCAACTGGTGGGACTCCAGCTTGTACGGATCGGTATACACCATGATCTGGCGATACTTGCCTCCGAAGGGCTGCGGGACGCTGGCCCCGGCGACGCTCGCCACCTGATTTCGCACTTGAAATTGCGCCAGGTCGCGCAACTGCGTCTCATTCAATCCTTCCCCTTTGAACGTCACCAGACACACCGGCAGGCTGGACGCGTCGAACTTCAGCACGACCGGCGGAAGCGTTCCGGGCGGGAGTCTCCGCAGCTGCGCCATGGCAAGATTGGAGATCGTCGTGACCGCCGAATCCGGGTCCGTACCCGGTTGGAAATAGACTTTGATGACACTCACGCCGGGCAGCGAGCGGGATTCGATGTGCTCGATTCCACTCCCCAGCGTGAAGAAACGCTCGAAACGGCTGGTGATGTCGGTTTCGATTTGCTCCGGCGGCATGCCCGAGTAGAATGTTGCGACCACCACCACCGGGATATTCATCGCCGGGAACATGTCCACCGGCATGCGTACCAGGCTGGTGCCGCCGACCACCGCGATGATCAGACAAACCACCACGATGAAGTACGGGTTTCGAATCGCGAAGCGCGACATAAGAACTACGGAGAACTCGCCGGCATGACTTTCGGCTGCACTGCTTGCCCCTCTTGCAATCCCGCGCGGGCGCCGACCACGACCATGTCTCCCTGCTGCAGACCCGCGCGGATCTCAACCTTGTTGGCGGTTTCGAGCCCGAGCTTGACTTTGCGAATCTCGATGCGGTTTTCCGGAGTGACCACGGTCACCTGTCCGGACGACTCGTCGTCGCCTACGTCGACGGCCGGCACTGGAATCGCCAGCACGCCACGGAGGCTTTGAAGCGTGAGATCAACCTCCGCGTACATCCCCGGAATCAGCACCAGCGAGGGGTTCGGAACATCCACTTCGGTATCCATCGTGCGGGTCGCCAGCGCCACCTTCTCGGCAAAACGCGCCACCCGCCCGGAGAACGAGCGGTTGAGCGCCGGAACGCGCACATCCACCTGCTGGCCGATGTGCACCGTTGGAACGGCCGATTCCGGAACCGGGAGAATCAGCCGCAGCAAGCTGTTTTCCGAGAGTCTCACGAGTGGCAACGCTTGCGTATTCGAACCCGTCCCGGCCTGGAGCATGGATCCCGTGTCTGCGTAGCGCTTGGTCACCACGCCTGCGAAGGGAGCGGTGACGCTCGTGTAGTCGAACAAGGTATTGATTTTTTGCAATTCCGCGCTGTTGACGTGCACTTGCTCTTCTGCCGCTAGCAGGTTGGATCTCGCTGCGGAAATCTGCGCTTCCGCGACGAGATCCTTGCTATGCGCATCGTCAATTTCCTGCTGCGCGACCAGTCCCGGTTTTTGCTTCAAGACTTCCGCCAGCCTCGTATACGACAAATGAGCGATCTCATGAGCGGATTCGGCTTGTTGGAGCTGATCTTTGGCCCGCGCCACCTCCGCCTGGCTCCGATCTACCCCTGCCTGTGCGCGAGCCCGATCGTCGGCCATCTCGGGGATCTCCAGCACGGCCAGCACTTGTCCCTGCTTGACTCGATCGCCCACGTCCACATTGATGTTCTTGACGTAGCCGGCCACCTTGGCCATCAGTTCGACTTCCTGAAACGGCTTGAACTCCGCCGTTAAAACGAGGCCGCGCGAGAGATTCTCCAATGTGGCTCTTGCGACGGCGACGGTAGGCGCGCCGGCCGCCGTGTCTCGCGCTTCTACCGGCTTGCCCTTGGTACACGAACTGCCGAACAAGGCCATCCCGAATGCCAAGACAGTTAGGCCTAAGCCTCGACGCTGGTTCAGGGAGAGCACCGCTCTCATTTTAAAGGAATTTGTGTCCACGCAGGGATGTGGCACGCGATTGCCTGAAGCCAAAGCCTTGCTCACGTAAGACTTATACCCCTTCGGCGAATCCACGCTGCATGCTGTAGTTCCACTCTATGCCAAGGTCTTTCGAAAACGCTATACCAGAGAGTCGGTATTTTCGGCTAACAATTTAACGGCGGGGTTGAACGACAAGCAAGCCAGACTTCTTCCCGCGTCATGTCCAGATCGCTGGCGGCAAGTCCACATCACTTCGCGACGGGGCGTTCTTCCTTCGGGCGCAGCGCATCCAGCTTGCGCAGGTCGGGGAAGAAAATCATCCACAGCGCCGCGACGACGACGCTTCCGACGCCTCCCACCACGGTCGCCGGAACCGTGCCCCACCAGGCGGCCGTAACGCCCGATTCGAATTCCCCCAATTGGTTGGAGGTCCCCACGAACAGGGAATTCACCGCGCTGACCCGCCCGCGCATGGCGTCCGGCGTTTCGAGCTGCACCAGCGATTGGCGGATGACCACGCTGACCACGTCCGACGCGCCCAGCAGGAACAGCGCGAACAACGACAGCGGAATCCAATGGGAGAGCGCGAAGACAATCGTCGCGGCGCCGAACGTCATCACTGCTCCGAACATCACGTGGCCGGCGCGGCCGGGGATGGGCCGATGCGCCAGCGTCACCGACATCGTCAACGCGCCCAGCGCGGGCGAGGCTCGCAGCAGACCCAGGCCGGCTGGCCCGGTGTGCAGAATTTCGCGCGCGAATACGGGCAGCAGGGCCGTCGCGCCGCCCAGCAGTACGGCGAACAAATCGAGCGAAATCGCCCCCAGCACCGCAGGACGGCCGCGAATGAAATGGATCCCGGAAAATACGGACCGGAGCGTGGGAGCCTCGTGGCGCGATTCGACATGCGAGACGCGAATCGACGCGGTGGCCAAGCTCGCGGCCAGGTACAGCGCCGCGGCCGCACCGTAAGAGGCGGAAGGCCCCAGCGCGTAGAGAAATCCGCCCAGAGCGGGCCCGACGATCGCGGCCGTCTGGAAGAAGGAGGACATCACGGCCATAGCGCGCGGAAGTTGCGATCGGTCGACCAGCCGCGGCGCGAGCGCCTGCGTTGAGGGACTTTCGAAGGCCCGGGCCGCGCCGATCACCGCGACGGCCGCGAAAATCCCCGGCACCTTCATCCATTCCCCGAAGCTGCCGAGCGCGAGCACTGCCGTGGCGCCGCATTCCACCACCTGGCAGACGGCGACGATGTTGCGCCGGTTGTAGCGATCCGCCACATGCCCGACGACCAGGTTGAGCAGCACCATCGGCAGAAATTGCGCCAGGCCGACCATGCCCAGCTGAAACGCGCTGTGCGTGAGCGCGTAGATCTGCCAGCCGACCGCGACCGCCTGCACCTGGAACGCCAAGGTCGACGCCGCACGCGTCCCCACTAGCACCAGAAATGGCCTGCGCCACAGCGACGCGGGCGCGGGCGGATCTAAGCGCGAATCTAAGCGTGGTCGCTCGATCACGTCACTTCTGCCGCAGCACGGAAATAATGTCGTCGGCCGTCACCACGCCGGCGAGCCTGCCGCTCTCGTCCACTACCGGCATCGTCAGTAGGTTGTACTTGTCGAACAGCTCCGTGATGCGGTCCTGGGGTTCGTCGACGTGCGCCTGGATCAGCGTCTCGGCGGCCAGCGACATCAGCGGCGTCGCGGCTTCGTGCAGGAACAGGCGGGCAAGTGGAACCGCGGCTTTCAGCCGCTCTTCTGCGTCCACCAGGTACAGCGAGTTCACGCTTTCCACCAGGCTTTCGTTGGCCTTCAGGGCTTCGAGCGCATCGGCGACCGTCGCCTTTTCGCCCAGCGCCAGGTATTCCGTATTCATCAGACCGCCGGCCGTGTCCTCGTCGAATTCCAGCAGCTCCTCGACGTCCTGCTTAGGCTCTCCCTCCATCTCCTCCAGGATCTCGTCGCTGGTTTCTTCCTCCAGCTCCGCCAGCGCGTCGGCGGCATGGTCGGGAGCCATCTCCTCGATGATGTCCGCCGCGGTCTCGGTCTCGAGCGACTCCAGAATGCTGGCCTGAATATCGGGGTCGACTTCGGTAAGCGCCTCGGCGGCGACTTCGCTGTCGATATTTTCGAAAATCGCCTCACGATCTTCCGGACCCAGCTCTTCGACGATATCGGCGAGGTCGGCCGGGTGCATGTCTTCCAAAAGACGGTTCGAAATGTTGAGTCGCAAGCGGCGCTGCGGATCCGGCTCCAGGATGTTGCAGAACTCCCAGCGAATAGAATGCGGAGGGATGCCCTCCTGCAAGTGGCGCACCCAGCCCGGCGGCAGGATTCCCTGCATCACGCGCCGGAACATGCTGCGGATGCCGATATCCACTTCGAGAATCCACAGGATCTGCCCGCCGTTTTCTCCGCGAAATTCGAAAGTCACGTCGTTGACCCGCACCACTTTGTGGCCCTGGGCGTCGATGATCTGCTGGTCCAGCAGGTCGCGCTTCAGGCGCAGCATGTATTCGTCGGAGTGGTAGGGCGTCAGGTTTTCGTCGCGTAGATAAATCCCGTCCAGGGATATCGAACGGACCTGGTCGTAGCGGACGGTGAGCAGCGTTCCATCGCCGCCGATCAGAAAGCGGTCGATGCGGACGGGATCGACCAGCGGAACCACGGCGGCGTCGCGGACCATACCGAGCTTGCGCCCTTTAAGGTCGTAGACCTTGAGGCCGACGAGTTCGGTGAAGAACAGGAGTTGATCCGCCATCGTTCGATCCAGCCGTGTTCGCCTGGGCCCATAAACCTCGGCGTGGCGCGCATGGCGCACCCGCCTTTCTAACTATGACTCATGGCATCGCAGTGGCGCAAGAAATTTCTTGCGTGTGTGAAGTGCCTCGGAGTCGTGCAGAAAGCCCACCTGTCGAATCGTGAAGGTTACGGAGCGGGCCAGGGCTCCTCCCCTTCCCGGCGATCGGGTTCCACGGGCGGCGCACGCGCGAAACACCCGTTCTGAACCGTGCGCGTGAGCAAGCGGAGGTGAGAGGGAGCTTTTCCGCGACCTGTTAAACCTGAGCGCTCGCAGAGCGGGCCAAACGTGCATCGGCCGGGAACGTGATGGTGAACTCGGCGCCGCCTTCCGCGCGATTCACGGCGCGAACCTCGCCCTGCTCCCCGGTGACGATCGTGTGAACGATGTGCAGTCCCAGGCCGCCGGCCGGACGCGTGGAAACATCCGGCTCAAAAATGGAGTGCAGCAGCTCCGGGGCGATGCCGGAGCCCTGGTCCGCCACTGCCAGCTCGATCAAGGCCCCGGTGCGCCGCGCGCGCACCCAAATCGTCCCTCCCCCGGGCATGGCGTGAACGGCATTCGAAAACAGGTTGATCAGCACACGTTCCCAAGCCCACGCCCGCGGCAGTTCAATGTCCGGCTCGACCGCACAGACAAAGTGCACCGCCGGACCGTGGCCGGCGATCATGGAATCCCGCACTAGCGCCACCGCGTTTTCTACCACGGTTTCGAGCGCCACCGGCGGCTGCCCGGCCGTTTCCAGGCTGGCCGAGATTTCCTTGCCCCGCTCGACGCTGCGCAGGATCGCCGCCGAGACCGGGCTCCAGCGGGGATCGGCAGAGAGCAGGTCTGCGGCCTCTACGAACGTCTGAAACACGTTGTTCAGATCGTGGAGCAGGCAGCGGAGCGTCAGATCCGGCGCCGGCGTGGTCTCTTGCGTGCGTATAGGTGAGCTCACGAGCCTCCAACTGAGGGCGAGAACCGAGACTCGCAGCGACGCGAGGCGATCGCCCCCCTCTTCGTGTGGCAACCGCTACCTGGTGATTTCCTGCAGTGTACTAAAAAACTCGGGGAAAGAAACGCCCGCCGATTCCGCACCGCCGATGTTGCAGGGGCCGTCGGCCGCCAAAGCCGCCACCGCGAACGCCATGGCGATGCGATGGTCGCCCGCCGAATCGAGCGCGGCCGCGTGAAACTTCTGGCCGCCCGGAATCCGGAATCCATCGGGAGCCGTCTCGATCCGGACGCCCATGCGCTTGAAGTTGGCCTCAAGCGTCGCGATGCGATCGGTTTCCTTGACGCGCAATTCGGAGGCGTCGCGGACCGCCAGCCCGCCCTCGCTTGCAGCGCCGAGCACGGCCAGCGCGGGGATCTCGTCGATCAGCGCCGCCGTTAGCGCCCCTTCGATTGCGCCGCCCTTAATCTTCGACGCCCGGACTCGCAGGTCCCCGATCAGCTCGCCGCCGCTCTGCTGGACGTCGATCACCTGGATCGACGCACCCATCGACACCAGAAAATCCAGCAGCGCCGAGCGCGTCGGGTTCAATCCCACGCGATGGATCAGGAGGTTGGACTCCGGCATCAGCAGCGCAGCCACCAGGAAGAAAGCCGCTGAAGAGAGATCGCCGGGCGCCATCAGCTCCTGGCCTGTTAACCGCGCGCCGGGCGCCAGATGAATCGCGTTCCCCCGCACCTCTAGATCGGCGCCGAAGCCGCGCAGTGCGATCTCGGTGTGATCGCGCGTCCGAACCGGCTCGCGGACAATGGTTTCGCCTTCCGCGAACAGTCCGGCCAGCAGGACGCAGCTCTTCACCTGGGCGCTCGCTACTGGCAGACTGTACTCGATGCCGTGCAGCGGGCCGCCACGAATAGTCAGCGGCGGATACTGGGCCTCGCCCGGGCCTCGCGCCGTCCCCTCAATGATGGCTCCCATTTCCCGCAGCGGCCGCATGATCCGACCCATCGGCCGTCCCGAGAGCGATTCATCCCCACAGATGCGGGTAGGGAACGGCTGCCCAGCGAGGATTCCCGACAACATGCGTATCGTCGATCCGGAATTGCCGGCGTCCAGCATTTCGGCCGGCTCGCGCAGTTTCCCGCCATGGATTACTACCTTCGAGCCGTCGCGCTCCACCGTGGCCCCCAGCGCCTGCATGCAGCGTAGCGTGGATTGGCAATCGGCTCCGGTCGAGTAGTTGTGAACCGTCGTGACGCCTTCCGCGATAGCGCCTAACATCCCGTAACGATGGGAAATAGACTTGTCGCCCGGGAGGGTAACGATCCCCTCGATACCCCGGGCCGGGGAGACGGAAATGTCCATGAGCTACCAGTTTAGCCGGTTAGCCTCCGGTCGCCTTAGTACTATTCCGTCACCTCTAACGGAAGTCTAAGGTTTTACCGATAGATAGCCGGGGCCAGTGTCGGCCAGTATGGCGATGAGCACACCCGCGACAAAACACGCATCCAAAGCGGCTAAGGACGTTGTGGTCTTGCATCCTGAGGCGCACTTGCCGCGCTGGGAAAGCGTCCTGGACGAAGTATCGCAGGCTCCTACGATTCTTCTGGTCGACGCCGTGGACGTGAACCGGCGCCTGCTCAAAGCGATCCTCAAAACCGGCATGTACCGGCTCCTTGAGGCCAAGCGCCCGTCGGGCGCCCTGCTGATCCTGGAGCGGGAAAAAGTCGACCTCGTGATTGTCGATCTCGCCATGCCCGAAATGAGCGGCCCCGATTTCTGCCGCCTGCTCAAGGGAAACATGGACACCCAACTGATTCCCGTCGTCATGACCACCAGCATTCTGACCGCGGAAAGCGAGATCGCCGGAATCGACTCGGGAGCCGACGATTTTCTGGTGAAGCCCCTGCGGCCGGCCCTGGTGCGGACCCGTGTTCGCTCCATCCTTCGTCACAAGGCGCTGGTGGATTCGCTCGAGCAGGCCGAAACGATTCTGTTCGCCCTGGCGCAGTCCGTCGAACAGCGCGACCGCTCCACCGGGTTGCACTGTGAGCGCCTGGCGAACTACAGCCTGGCGCTGGGACGGGCCTTGGGGTTATCCAAGCACGACCAGCTGGCCTTGCACCGCGGCGGTTATCTGCACGACATCGGCAAAGTGAGCATCCCGGACTCAATTCTGTTCAAGCGCGGATTGCTGACCGAACAGGAATGGCAGGTGATGCGCCAGCACACCGTCCGTGGAGAGGAAATCTGTCGCCCCATGAAGTCGCTCGCGCCTGTGCTGCCGATCATCCGCAGCCATCATGAGCGTTGGGATGGCACGGGTTATCCCGACGGCCTGCAAGGGGAAGAGATCCCGCTGCTGGCTAGAATCCTCCAGGTGGCCGATATCTACGACGCCCTCACCACTGCGCGCCCCTATAAACCGGCCTTCTCCCACAGCCACGCCATGCAGATTATGCTCGAAGAAGCCCGGCGGGGCTGGCGCGATGCCGAACTGGTCGAACTGTTCGCTCAGGCGGTCACGGAAGCGTCGGGACCGGAGACGACGCCGCGCATCGCTCCCTCGCCGATGCACGAATCCCTTGAAAACATGCGCCGGGAGCTTACGAAATAGCTCCTGCGCCGGCCGGTTGTCTACTCGTCCGGTCCGGCGGAAAACCCGCGGTGCCGTCAAGTAGGCGCGGTATAATCGGGCTGTCGGCATGGAAGAACTGAAAAAGAAGCTCCAGGAAGAGATCTCCGCGCTCGAAATCGAGCTGCGCATCGAGCTTCCCCGCGAGATTCTGCGCGCCCGAGCCCACGGCGATCTCAGCGAAAACGCGGAGTACCACGCCGCCAAGGAACGGCAGGCGTACGTGAATGCGCGCCTCGGCCAGTTGAACGGCCGCCTGCGCGAGCTCTCCATGATCGATATGTCCACCATCCCTCACGATCGTGTAGGATTGGGTTCGACCGTCGTGGTGCTGGACGTTGACAAAGACGAGCGGATTCGTTACAAACTGGTGACCAGCGAGGATGTGGACGTTTCCAAGGGCATGATTTCCACCGCTTCCCCGATCGGGCGCGGCCTGGTGGGCAAGAAAGTGGGCGATGCTGTCCGTATCCAGGTCCCCGGCGGCGCTCGCGAGATGGAAATCGTGGAACTGTTTACCATCCACCAGAACGGCGGAGCGAAATGACCGTCACGCGCGCCATCGGGGTGAGCTGCAATTACGTCATCCGCATGATTGTGCGCGGCCTCGCCCTGTCACGCATCCATCCCAACGTGCTGACGTTTCTAGGCCTGCTCATCAACATCTGCGCGGCGTATCTGCTGGCGGTCGGGATGTTCCGCGCGGCCGGATTCGTGATCATCGGGGCCGGCCTGTTCGACATGGTGGATGGACGTGTCGCGCGCGAGACCAACCAGGTGACGCGCTTCGGCGGATTCTTCGATTCGGTCCTCGATCGCTACTCGGATCTCGGCCTGCTGATGGGTTTGCTGGTCTGGTACGGCTCCATCAACCGGCCGTTTTACGTGGTACTGACGGCCCTCGCCATGAGTGCCTGCGTGATGATCAGCTACGCGCGCGCCCGCGCTGAAAATACCATCCCCACCTGCAAGGTCGGCTTCCTGGAACGGCCGGAGCGCGTGGTGCTGATGATCATCGGCGCGCTGTTCGACCGCATGGCTCCGGTTTTATGGGTGATCGCCGTGCTCGGCAACCTGACCGTGGTGCATCGCATGATTTTCACCTGGCAGGAAGCCAAGCGTCTGGAGGAAGCCCAGTTGAAGCGCCCCTCCGCTCGCGCCGCCTCGAACGTGTGAGCGCCTTTTCTCTATTCGATCATACGGTGATGATAAGGTTTCCCGCCGCGTCGCGCCGGTACCCCCACTCCGGCGGGATCAGCGTGGTGGACCCGTAATCCAGCACCAGCGCGGGTCCGGCCTGGCGGCGCGAGGAAACCTGTGTGCGCTTCCACACCGGAACTTTTCGCCAACCACCCGTGATCCAGACACTTCGCGTTTCCGAACGCCCCGCTTCCTTAGGTTCGCGTGGTAGCTCTGGTTTAATCGTCTTGCGCCGTGCGCGGACGCGGAGCGTGACGATTTCGACGTCGCGGCCGGGGGTGGCATAACCGTAGAGACGCTCATGTTCGCGATGGAACGCCGCTTCCACACCGCCTTTCACGCGGCGCGCGTTCCACGGAACCGTCAGCTCATAACTCTGGCCGCGATAGCGCACGTCGGCGCTCGGTTCGATACTTGCTCTTGGCGATTCGCGGCGCGCCCGCCGCTCCAGGGCCGCAAGAGTTTGCTCGATCTCTTCGCTCCCCAGTACACCCGCGGCGTAATCGCGAACCTCGTCCGCCATCAGCATTCCCAGCGCGGAAAGCGCCCCGGCATGCTGCGGAACGATCACCGTCCGGATGCCCAGTTCCGCGGAGATCTCGCACGCATGCAGCCCGCCACAGCCGCCGAAAGCCAACAAAGCGAAATCCCGCGGATCGCGCCCGCGTTCGATGGACACCGCGCGAATGGCTCGCTCCATGTTCGCGTTGGCGACGCGTACGATGCCCGCCGCCGCCGATTCGCGATCCAGTTTGAGGCTTTTGGCGATGCGATCCACCGCTGCGGCCGAGCGAGCAGCGTCGATCGTCATGGCGCCGCCGAGCAATTGTGCTTCGCTAATTCTCCCCAGCACGACGTGCGCGTCCGTAACGGTCGCTTCGGTCCCTTTGCCGTAGCAGGCCGGCCCAGGATCGGCGCCCGCGCTCTCCGGCCCGACGCGCAGCAGCCCGCCCGCGTCGACGCGTGCGATGGATCCTCCGCCCGCGCCGACCGTATGGATATCCAGCATCGGAATGCGAATGGGAAGGCCGTCCACACTGGCCTCGGTCGTCTCGCGCGGAGCCCCGTCGGCGAGGTTCACGTCGGTGGATGTCCCGCCCATATCGAATCCCAGGACGTGCGTGAAGCCGCTGCGCCGCGCCGTCGCGATCGCTCCCACGACTCCGCCCGCCGGTCCCGAAAGCACCGTCCGCACGGCGTGCCGCGCGGCTTGCGTCGCGGAGAGGAACCCGCCGTTCGACTGCAGGATGGAGATCCGGTATCCCCGCGCCCGCGCCAGCTCTTCGAGGTACGCCCGCATCAGCGGGCCGACGTAGGCGTTGACGAAGGTGGTCGAGGAGCGCTCGTACTCGCGGAACTCCGGGCTGATTTCATGCGACGAGCAGACATAGAGGGCGCCGTGAGAAAAATGATTGCGCAAGGCAAGTGTTACCGCCCGCTCATTCGCGGCGTTTCGATACGAATGCAGAAGACAAATCGCCACTGAGCGCACGCGCGCCCGGCGGAGCTTCACTGCCAATCGCTTGAGTTCGGCGGCCGCTGGACGCAGCGCGATGGTTCCATCGAAATAAGCCCGTTCGCGCACCCCAAAGCTGAGCGCGCGATCCGCGAGCAGACGGCGCGGCTTGGGAGCCAGGTTATAAAGCCCGGCGCGATTTTGACGCCCGATTTCAAGCAGATCCTCGAAGCCCGCGGTCGTCACAAACGCCGTGCGCGCGCCTGTGTGTTCGAGCAGCGCGTTGGTGCCGACCGTAGAACCATGCACGACGTCGGCCCTCCTGCCGATCCGAGCCAGTCCCTCCAAAATCACCGACGCCGGCGCGTGCGGATTGGAGCGCAGCTTGAACGTCTCGATTCGGCCGTCATCGTGGACGGCTATGAAATCCGTAAACGTTCCCCCCGCGTCCACTCCGATGCGCATGCGTACTCCCGATTGTACAAGGCAGTGAAACGGGGACAGACTACTCTGTCCCCTCCAGTAGATTTCTGGCTTCACGTAGAAGGTGGGAGTGGACAGAGCGGTCTGTCCCCTTTTTCGCGAATGATGACAACGCGGCCTCCAGCATCGGCCGCTCCGCCTGCGACATCATAGAAGCAGTGATCCACCTGCGGGGCATTTCCAAACGGTTCGAAGGCAAGCGCACAGTCACCGCGCTGGAGCGTCTCGATGTGGATATCGCGGGCGGCGAAATGGTGTCCATCGTGGGGCCTTCGGGCTCCGGAAAATCCACGCTGCTGAATTTGATCGGGGGGCTGGACCGCGCCACCGAAGGCGATCTCGAAATCGACGGCGCCACGCTTTCCCGGCTCACCGACGACCAGCTGACCCGCGTGCGCCGCGACAAGATCGGATTCATTTTCCAATTCTTCAATCTTTTGCCGACCCTGACGGCCTTCGAAAACGTCGCGCTGCCGCTGCATTTGCGCGGATGGCGGCGCGCGAAGATCGACGAGCGCGCACGGGAGCTGCTGAAGCTGGTGCAGTTGGACCATCGCCTGGATCATCTGCCCGACGAGCTTTCCGGAGGCGAGCGGCAGCGCGTCGCGATCGCACGCGCGCTGAGCGTGTATCCTCCCATTCTGCTCGCCGATGAGCCCACCGGTAACCTGGACACCGCGACCGGCGCGGAGATCCTGAAGCTGATGCATGGCGTGCACGAGCGCCTGGGCTCGACCGTGCTGATCGTGACGCACGACGCGGCCGTGGCCGAAAGCTGCGAGCGCACCCTGCATATTCGCGACGGGCGCATCGTCGATGATATCCGCCGCGCGGTTTCCCCGGATGTTCGCCAAGATGCCCACCACAAGGTCTCCCGCGTATGATGCTGTGGCGGCTGATCAGTTGGCCGTACGCCCGCAAGCATCTGCTGCGGTGGTTGCTGACGGCGGCGGGCATCGTGCTGGGTGTGGGCGTGTTCGTGGGGATGCACACGGCGAATCGCAGCGTGCTGGCCGCGTTTCAGGAAACCATCGACCGTATCGCCGGGTCCACGCAACTTCAAGTTACCGCCGGCGAGCCGGGCTTCGACGAAAACGTTCTCGAAAAAGTGCAGGATGTTCCGGGAGTGCGCGCGGCCGCGCCAGTGATTGAAGCTACCGTTTCGACCCGCGAGGGCAACCTCCTGATTCTGGGAGTCGACATGCTCGGCGACCGCAGCCTGCGCAATTACGACTTAGAAAACAGCGACGCCGCGATCGACGATCCGCTGGTGTTTCTGGCGCAGGCGGATTCACTGCTGGTCACCAAGACCTTCGCCGATAAGACCGGTCTGCGCGTGAACAGCCGCCTGCCGCTGCGCACCATGCAGGGGGATTTGACGTTCACCATCCGCGGCGTCATGAAGCCGGGGGGCCTGGCGAGCGCGTTTGGCGGCGACCTCGCCATCATGGACATCTACGCGGCGCAGAAATTCCTGGGACGCGGGCGCAAGTTCGACCGCGTGGACGTGGCGCTCGACGACGGAGTCTCGCTCGGCGAGGGCATCGCGAAGCTTCGAGCGGTGGTCGGACCGGGATTCGAGATCGCGCCGCCCAGCTCCCGCGGCGAGCAGTTCGAACAGACCTCGCGGATCTATTCTGTGGGTTCGAATATTACCAGTGCCTTCGCACTGTTCATAGGTATGTTCATTATTTACAACACATTCGCCATCGCGGTGACGCAACGGCGAACGGAGATCGGTATACTGCGGGCGCTGGGGTCGACGCGCGGCCAGATCCGCGCGCTGTTCCTCGGCGAGAGTGCGGTCGCGGGCCTGGTAGGCTCGGCGCTCGGGGTGTTGTTTGGAATCGGCCTCGCTAGAGCGATGGCCGGCTACATCGGAGGGATTTTGACGGAAGTTTACGGAGTGGCGCAGCGCGCGGGCGACATCGCAATCGATCCGTGGCTGATCGGCGGGGCGCTGATCATGGGCATAGCGACCAGCATGGTCGCAGCGGTGATCCCTGCGCGCGCGGCAGCGGCGGTAGATCCCGTGAAGGCGTTGCAAAAGGGGCGCAACCAGGCAGTAGGCGAGCGGGAAAACCGGCTGCGCCAATGGTCCGCGGCCGGGTGTGCCGTGGCATCCGTTGTCGCGCTCGCGTTGAGCCGCAATACGATTATTTTTTACGCCGGATTCGTGCTGGTCGTGATCGCAGCGGTGCTGCTCGCTCCGGCGCTCACGCTGTGGCTTGCGCGGCTTTTGCGGCCGCTTCTCAGGCGGGCCCGTCCCGTGGAAGGAACGCTCGCGGCCGACAGCCTGATCCAGGGGCCCAAACGCACGTCCGGCACAGTAGCGGCGCTGATGCTGTCGATCGCGCTGGTGATTTCGCTCGGCGGCCTGGCGCGTTCGAGCTACCAATCGATCGTTGAATGGATGCGCATCGCGCTGAATCCGGATTTGTTCGTCACCACGGCCGAAAGCGTCACGGCGCGGACGTTTGTGTTTCCCGCCTCGCTCGGCGATGGCTTGCGCGGCGTTCCAGGCGTCGCCGAAGTGCAACTGGTGCGGAGCGTTCGCGTGAACGTGAAGGGCGCTCCGGTGATGCTGATCGCGCTCGACGTCCGCTCGATGGAACAGCGCGCGAAGCTTCCCGCCGTGGAGGGCGATTTCAACGGCATGTATCGCCGCACGGCGAATGGCGAGGCCGTGCTGGCCTCCGAAAACTACGTCCGCCTGCATGGAGCGAAGCTCGGCGAGTTGCTGGAGATTCCCACGCCGTCCGGAATGCTGCATCTGCCGATCGCGGGCATCGTGCGGGATTTTTCGGATCAGCAGGGCAGTCTGCTGATTTCCCGCGACGTGTTCAAACGGGCCTGGGACGACGATTCCGTCAACGTGTTTCGGCTGTATTTGGCACCGGGCGCGAACGAGGCTGACGTGCGCCAGCGCATCATCGACAGATTCGGAAAGACCCAGCGGTTGTTCGTGCTGACCAACGGCGACGTCCGGCGATTCATCCGGCAACTGACCGACCAGTGGTTCGGTCTGACCTACGTGCAAATCGCGGTGGCCGTGCTGATCGCGGTGCTGGGCGTGGTGAACGCCCTGACCGTTTCCATCACCGACCGGCGCCGGGAGCTGGGAGTTTTGCAAGCGGTGGGCGCGCTGCGGCAACAGATCCGCCACACCGTCTGGATGGAGGCGCTGTCGATTGGCGCGATCGGCCTCGCACTCGGCTGGGCGCTGGGCGCGGTGACGCTGTATTACGCGGTGGGCATCGCCCGGCGCGATCTGATCGGCATCGAAATCGGTTATTCGTATCCATTCGACACGGCCCTGCTGCTCGCTCCGGTGATTCTGGCGGCGGCGTATCTCGCGGCGCTCGCGCCCGGAGAGAGCGCAGTGAAGGGGTCGCTGGTGGAAGCGCTCGAGTATGAGTAAGCGGACGCTTTTGCTTTCCGTAGTGGCGTCGCTTACGATCGTCGCGCCATGCATTGCGCAATCCGGAATCGGCGCACAAAATACGAATCCGCGGCAGATCATGGAGGAAGTCCAGCGGCGCGCGCGCTCCGATTCGCAGCACTATGAAGGCACCCTCGAAGTGATCGGCGGCGGCAACCGCATCGCCACCAAGCGCTGGATCTACGACCGGCTCGGCTCTTTCGGCGCAAGTAAAGCCGTCCTGCGATTCGTCGCGCCGCCGGAAGTGAAGGGCGTGGGCCTGCTGATTCTGAATCACCCGGAGCGCGCGAGCGACCAGTGGATGTGGCGGCCCAACATCGGCCGCGAACAGCGCATCGCCTTTCAGGACCGCTCCACGCGTTTTTTCGGAACCGATTTCAGCTTCGAGGATCTGGAAGAGCGCGACGTGGGGCAATACGATTTCAAATTCGAATCCGACGATGCGGCGGCATGGAAACTCGAATCGACACCGCGGAAGAAATCGCAATACACGCACTCGTACTTGTGGATCGGGAAAAATAATTACACGGTCACGCGCATCGAACTCTACACGAAGATGGGCCTGATGCGGGCGATCGACTATCGGGACTTCGAGCAGGTGCAGGGCGTGTGGACGCCTCGCACTACGGAAATTGGCGATGTGACGCGCAATAGCCGCACCATACTGAAGTACGACAAGCTCGAGTACAACGTCCCGCTCAAAGACGCGGATTTCACGCTTGACGCGCTGCGGCGGGGTACATG
Source organism: Bryobacteraceae bacterium (assembly GCA_035934795.1). Lineage (GTDB taxonomy): Bacteria > Acidobacteriota > Terriglobia > Bryobacterales > Bryobacteraceae > Palsa-187. Next base: position 147,844 of record DASYXM010000028.1, read on the forward strand.
ACCGCGGCGGGCATCATCCTGCTGGTGATCGTCGGGCAGAACTTCGACCAGCGCGGATTCTTCGAAAATCAGACGTTGTTCTATCCGCAGAACGCGGCGAACGATAGCGGCAAGGTGGTCAATCAGGATTTGTTCCGCTGGGAGCCCTCCTACAAAACGGGAGACTGGTTCAAGCTGTCGGGCGCATTCGACGCGCGGACGGATTCGCACAGGCAAGTGGAGCGCGACTGGCGCTTCGACGTGGACGACCGCTCGATCGAGCGTCCGGCGTTCTCGCTGCGACGGCTCAGCCTGACGCTTCACAAGGGTTTCGTTACGGCGGAAATCGGACGGCAATTCATCCGCTGGGGCAAGACCGATATTCTGGCGCCCACGGATCGCTTCGCGCCGAAAGACTATCTGAGCAGCGTCGTGGATAGCGATTTTCTGGGCGTCGACGCGGCCCGCGTGACGCTGAATCGCGCCAACGATTCGCTCGATCTGGTGTGGCAGCCGTGGTTTACGCCCTCGCGGACACCTTTGATGAATCAGCGCTGGACGGTGCTGCCGCCGCAAGCGCTGGACGTTTCGATCATTGACGCGGGGGCCCGGTATCCGGGCGGGTCGGAAGTCGGGGCGCGCTGGAATCACGTGGCGACAGGCTACGAGTATTCTCTTTCCTATTTTCGCGGCCACGATTATTTCCCGCTTCTTGACGCCCAGTTCGCCCACTTACCGTTCGCACCGCCTGCGGTGACCGCGCAGCGCTTCTATCCACAAATGCAAATGGCCGGCGGCGATGCCGCGGTCCAATTCGCGTGGGTCACGGCGAAGGCGGAAGCCGGATACTTCACTTCGTCGACGCCGGGAGCGCAGGACTACGTGTTGTACGTGATTCAACTGGAGCGCCAGGTGAAGGAATGGTCGCTGGTGGGAGGCTACGCGGGTGACGCAGTATTGAGTGGAGCGGCCACGCCGTTGCAATTCGCGCCGGATCGCGGGTTCGCGCGCTCCTTCGTGGGCCGTGCCGCATTAACGATCGACGTGAACCGGAGCCTGACATTCGAGACGGCAGTACGCGCGGCGGGATCGTTCCTGCGGCTGGAGTATTCGCAAGCGTTCGGACAGCATTGGCGCGCGACGCCGGGGCTCGCCTGGATTCGCGGTGACATGAGCGATTTCCTGGGCCAGTATCGCCACAATTCGTACGCGACTCTGGCCGTGCGATATAGTTTCTAACGTGAGGGAAGTATTGTTTCTGTTTATCGTCTCGATGGGGGCGGGGGCGCTCGCCGCTCAGGATTTCGCGCACGCCGAGGTTCAGTTGATCGCCAAAGGCCTGCACTTCGCGGAGGGACCCGTATGGTCCTACGAAGGATTTCTTCTTTACAGCGATGCGCCGGTGGACCGGTTACACAAGTGGACGCCCGGAACCGGCGATGCGGAAGCAGGCACGGAACCCGGCGGGGCGTATGGCCGCGCGTTCGATACGGAGGGACGCCTATACACGTGCGAATTCCGCCAGCGGCGCGTCACGCGCACGGATAAGAAGGGCAAGGTCGAGGTGCTCGCGGCCCGCTTCGAGGGCAAACGCCTCAACGCGCCGAACGATATCGTGGTGCGCCGCGACGGCCACGTCTACTTCACCGATCCCGCGTTCGGATCGCAGGAAGACGCGAAGGAACTGGATTTTTACGGCGTGTATCACATCACTCCGAAGGGCGAAATCGAGGCGATCGGCCGGTGGAAGACGCGCCCCAACGGGATCGCCCTCGCGCCGAACGGCCGGACGCTGTACGTGTCGGATTCCGACCGGCGCAACGTGCGCGCCTATAATCTTGACGGCAAGGGCGCGGCCTCGAACGAGCGCGTCGCGGTGGAAAACATCCAGGGCGTTCCAGACGGCCTGCGCACGGATCAGAACGGTAATCTGTACGTCGCCGCCAAAGGAATTCTGGTGTATGCGCCGCCGGGCGCGGGCGGCGCGAAGCTCCTCGGTGCAATCCCCCTGGCTGAGATCCCCTCCAACCTGGCGTTCGGCGATCCCGACCTGGAAACCCTGTACATCACGGCGCGCACTTCCGTCTACCGCGTGCGGCTGGGCGTGAAAGGGGCGTTGCCGTATTAGCCCCGTGCCCAGCCGCCAGTATCCGGAACATCCTCTCTTGGGCGTCGGCGCGCTGATTTTCGACGGCGATTCGATTTTACTGGTGGAACGCGCGGGCGAGCCGCTGAAAGGCTACTGGTCGCTACCGGGCGGCTTGCTCGAAACCGGAGAACTGATCGAGGATGCGGTGCGAAGGGAAGTGCGGGAGGAAACCGGCCTGGAAGTAGAGCCGGTCTATCGCTTCGATATCTTCGAACGCATCATGCGCGACGATCGGGGGTGCGCCGAGTATCATTACGTGCTGGTCGATTACGTATGCAAAGTGACGGGCGGTGAAGCGCGTCCGGCCGACGACGTGAGCCGCGTGGAATGGGTGCCCCGCGCGAAGTTGCGCAATTACAAGATCACGGCCGGAACACTGGAAGCCGTGGAAAGAGCTTACGACGATGCTCGCCGACGGGACACCTGAGAGCGTATCGCCGCGGGCGCCTGACTCGCAACCGCCACAGGCGCTGGAGTTCGACGCGCTCCGGGAGCTGGTGGGCCGCTACGTGCGGAGTCCTTTAGGCCGCGCAGCGTTGGAATCCATCCAACCCTCGAACGATCGCGGGGCGATCGAAGTGGCGCTCGCCGACGCGGGCGAGGGAATGGCATATGTGCGGGCAACCACGCAGGCGCAGCCTGCGGTAAGGGGTTCCGCGATCAAGCTGAATATCGGCGGGTTGACCGATCCGGCTCCCGCGATCGCGCGGCTGCGCATCGAAGGCGCGATGCTCGAAGCGCGGGAGATCGCCGAGGTTTCACGGCTGCTAGATGTCGTCGCCGAGTCGCGCTCCATCCTGCTGTCGGCGCGAGAGCGGTTCCCGCGCCTGGCGGCGCACGCGGAGGAGATGGTGGATTTGCGCGAGCTGGCGCATGAGCTCGGCGGCAAGATCCTCGCCGACAGCACGCTGGCCGATCACGCCAGCGTCGCGCTGGGGCGCCTGCGCCGCGATATCGAACGGCAGCGCCAGGCGATTCAGCATTCGCTCGAAAAGTTCCTGCGGGCGCATCACGAGGACGGGACGCTGCAGGAGGACTTCGTGACCATCCGCAACGACCGTTTCGTGGTGCCTGTCGTCACGGGACGCGAGCGGCGCGTGGACGGCGTGATCCACGGGGCGAGCGGCAGCGGCCACACGCTGTTCGTCGAGCCGCTCGAAACCATCGGGCTGAACAACGAGTTGGTCCGGCTGTCCGAAGAGGAAGCGCGCGAGGTTCATCGCATCCTGCGCGAGTTCACCGCCCGTTTACGGGAACACGTCACGCGGATCGTCGCCTCGACCGAAGCGCTGGCGCGTCTGGACCTGACTTTCGCCAAAGCAGAGTTCGCGCTGGATTACGGGTGTTCCATTCCGCGCATCAGTCCGGAGGGCCAGCGGCGGCTGTTGCTGCGCGAGGCGCGGCATCCCTTGCTGGAGGATATTCTCCGGAAGCACAAGAAATCCGTGGTGCCCGTCTCCTTCGAGCTGAACGAGCAAAAGCGCACGCTGCTGATCAGCGGTCCGAATACCGGGGGCAAGACGGTGGCCTTGAAGACGGCGGGTCTGCTGACGCTGATGGCGCATGCCGGGCTGCCCGTTCCGGCGAGCGAGGCGGAGTTCCCGCTGCTCGACGAAGTGCTGGCGGATATCGGCGATCACCAATCCATACAAGAGAGCCTCAGTACGTTTTCGGCGCACATCGCGGCGATCCGCCACATGCTGGAACACGCCGCCGCGGCGTCGCTGGTGCTGATCGACGAACTGGGGCGCGCGACCGATCCGGAGGAAGGCGGCGCTCTGGGCGTCGCAGTGCTGGACGCGATTCAAAGGCGCGGAGCGTTCACCATCGCCTCGACACATTTGATGGCGTTGAAGGTTTACGGCGCGTCGACACAGGGCGCCGAAAACGGGTCTCCTGAAAATGGCCCCCTTCAAAATGGGTCAATCCAGAACGGGGCTATGGGCTTCGATGAAGCGACGCTCGAGCCCACCTACGTTTTGCAACTCGGCGCGCCGGGCAAATCGGCGGGTCTCGATATCGCGAGCCGCCTGGGCCTCGGTCACGAGCTGATTGAGGACGCGCGCAGCCGTTTGAGCGGTTCCGAGCGCGATATCTCGAATTTCTTAAGCGCAATGCACCGGCGCCTGATGGAACTTGAGAACGAACGCCGAACGCTCGCGGAGCGCGACAGCGCCGTCGCGGCTCGCGAGAAATCGCTCGAAGAGAATTGGGAAAAGAAATACGCGGCCAAAATCCGTGAGATCGAGCGGCAGGCCGCAGAGCTATCCGCGCAGTTCGAGCAGCGCGCCCGGGAGACGATCGCCGACCTGAGCCAGAAGGCGCGGGCGAAGATTGCCAAGACCAGCCGCGAATTCCAGGATTCCGTCGCCGCCGTCGTGCCGGTCCCGCACACCGCGTTATCGAACGCACCAGCTGTTTCGTCATCCCGTCTCGAAGAAGGCGCGCGCGTTCGTCTGAAGGGCATTCGCCAGCCCGCGACCATCCGGCGTCTGCTCGCAAACGGGCTGATCGAAGTGGATGCGGGGTTCCTGAAAATGCAGGTATCGGCGGCCGATGTGGAAGAAATCCTGCCGGGCGCGAGCGCGCAACCGGCCGCGCGCCGCGACGTGTCGTTTCGTCAGGGGCCGGCGTTTGCAATCCCGTATCGCGAAATTAACCTCATTGGCCAGCGCGCGGAGGAAGCTTGCGGCGCGGTGGACAAATTCCTGGATAGCGCCGCGCTCGCGCAGGTGGAGCGCATCCGCATCGTGCACGGGCATGGCATGGGGATTCTGAAGAGGGCCGTCGCTGAGCTGCTGACCAAGCATCCGCACGTCGAGAAATTTTACGCCGCGCCGCAGGAACAGGGGGGCGCGGGTGCCACCATCGTCGAGCTGAAGGCCCACACCTGAACATGCACGTGGATTGGGTACGCCGCTATTGCATGTCCCTGCCGCACGTAACCGAGCAAGTGCAATGGGAAAGCCTGGTGTTCAAGATCGGCGGCAGGATGTTCGCACTCGCTGCGCTGGAGCCGCACGAGCACGGTATATCGCACTGCATGACGCTGAAATGTTCCGCCGAATCGTTCGCGGAACTGGTGGAACGGCCGGGGATCGTACCGGCTCCGTATCTGGCGCGGGCGCACTGGGTGGCGCTCGAATCGTTCGACGCTATCGCGCGGCCAGAATTAGAGCGGATGCTGAGCCGGGCTTACGAAATGGTGTTCGCCAAGCTCCCGAAAAAGGCGCAGGCCGAGTTGCGGAAACCACCGAAGACGAAGCGTTGAAAAAGGGGCCTACGCGGCCTTGGCCTGCTGGGCCGCCGCCGCGATCGCGCGCTGGCGCTCGAAGGCGAGTTTGCCTTGATGCTCCTCCCACAGCGTCGTGAAGCCGGCCCAATAGTAGCCGCTCACGAACAGCAGCAGGAAGGGCACCGCCAGGTAATTGAAGCTTTCGATGGCGAAAGCCGTCATGGCAAGGAACCCCGTGCCGACAGCTAGCTCCGCGTACGGCAGCCCGCCGCTATGGCGCCGGTACTGAACGTTGTCGAGCTTGATTTTCTGGGAGCTGTCAATGGCGTATTTGGGCGTGCGCGCGAAGGCGGTTTGATATCCGAACAGCGCCTCCAGCACGGCCTTCGAGTTGATGATGGTCAGCGCGACGCCCGCGGCCATCAGCGGCGGCAAGAACAGAAACGCGCGCTTCCAGTTGTTCGGGAACAGCTCGCGGTGGGCCACCATGTAAAACGCGGAGATGGACCAGAAAGACGCCATGATCAGCGGCAGGTCGATCACCACCATCTGGAACCAGCCCATGTAAAAGCGCACGATCATGACCGGCAGCATCAGCGCGCTCACGACGATCATTAGCGGGTACGAAATATTCGGCGTCAGGTGGAAGAACGCCTCGGCTTTCACCTTGAACGGAACGTCGGATCTCAGGATGGCGCCCAGAAGCTTCATCGCCACCTGCGTCAATCCCTTGGCCCAGCGCGATTGCTGCACCTGGAAACCGTAGGTTTCCACCGGCAGCTCCGACTTGCACTCGATCGAGGGCACGTAGACGAACTTCCAGCCCTTTAACTGAGCGCGATAGCTGAGATCGGAATCCTCGGTCAGTGTGTCGTGCTGCCAGCCTCCGGCGTCGTCGATCATGGAACGCCGCAGGATACCCGCCGTGCCGTTGAAATTGAAAAACTTCCCGCCGCCGCATCGCGCCACGTGCTCCAGCACGAAGTGCCCGTCGAGCAGCATGGCCTGTACTTCGGTCAGCACGTTATAGTGCCGGTTGACGTAGCCCCAGCGGGTCTGCACGACGCCGACGCCAGGGTCGGCGAAGTAATGCACGGTCCTCTGCAGGAAATCGGAAGGAGGAAGAAAATCGGCGTCGAAAACCGCCACGAATTCGCCGGCCGCCGTGCGCAAGCCGTTCTGCAGCGCCCCGGCCTTGTAGCCACGGCGGTCGGTCCGGTAAATGTATTCGATCGGTAGTCCGGCGGCTTTGTATTCGGCGACCAGGCGCTCGGCGAATGGATGCGTCTCGTCGGTGGAGTCGTCGAGGACTTGGATTTCCAGCAGCTCGCGGGGATAATCGATCTTGCTGACTTCCTCAAAGAGGCGCTCCACCACGTATTGCTCGTTATAGATCGGCAGCTGGATCGTGACGCGCGGAAGTTGTTCGAAGCGCCGGGGCGCTTCGGTGGGCATCTGTTTGCGGTATTTCCAGTAGCCGCGGATCATGTGATAGCGATGCAGGCCGTAAAAGGAAAGTATGACGAGGACCGCGAAGTACGGCACCAGAATCGCGTAATCGAACGGTTGCAGGCGGTAAATATCGGTGAACGTATCGTCCAAAAGGCTGTCCACGAACTTGCTTGCCGACGCGGGGAAGAAGCTGGCCGCCAACAGAGGTGTGGGAATGGCTATCCAGGCCGTCATGAAAGATCTACGCCCATTATAACCGGTTCGGCTATAATCGAGCCGAGTGCGGTTCTAGAAACGGCAATACCCGCCGACTCTGGAACGCCTTTTCTCGGTCACGAACACGCCTGAGTCTTGATGTCGCAGATCCAGATCGAGATTATCGTTTTAGCGCTGGCCGCGGCGGGCCTCATCGCCCTGGCGGTATGGATCGCGGTCCGGCGCAATGCCACTCCGGAGAAGCGCGAGCGGCGCCGCCGGCTGCAGATTCACGCGACGGGGCGCCTGGGAGACGCCGTGGTCACCGAGGTCGGCGACGATCTGCTGTATTATTCCTACACAATTCGCGGCGTCCAATACACCGCGTCCCAGGACATCGCGGCGTTGCGGGACCGGCTTCCCGCGGATCTGAGCCGCCTGGTGGGACCTTCCCAGTTGAAATACGTCCCCAAGAATCCGGCGAATTCCATCCTGTTGTGCGAGGAATGGAGCGGGTTGCGCGCGCCCGCTGGAGTCGCGTCTTCCGATCAGCGGACCGTGACGCTGTAAGGCATCCGGCTGAGGATTCCGCCCTGCGCTAACGCACCACGCAACAGTGAGTGGATCACGGAAGGAACCGCTGCATCCCCGGCCAGCGCGGCAAGCCTGCTCTCGGCGCGGGATTCGAAGGCCGATTCGAAGACGCGGGATTCCAGCTCGGTAAGCTGCTCGCGATCCATAATGACCTGGAGCAGCGTGCGCCGCGGCGGATAGGGTACCAGCGTGATCTTTTCCGTCGCCGCGATTTTGGCGCGCTGCTTCACCAGCTCGATGGCGCGGTCGAGGCCGCCGAGTTCGTCCACCAGGCCGTTCTGTTTCGCTTGGGCGCCGGTCCATACGCGCCCCTGGGCCAGCGGCTCGACGTCGTCGTACGTGCGCTTGCGCGCGCCTGCGACGCGCTCGACGAAGCCTTTGTAGAACTGCTCGATTTCGGCGCGCAGCTTGGTCCGCTGTGCGTCGTTGAGCGGCGCCGATTCGGTGTCGATATCGGCGAAGCGCCCGCGCGTCATCAGCTCCTTGCGGATGCCGATCTTGTCGTACAGCCCTTTCAGATTCGGTTTTCCGAAGAACACGCCGATGGACCCGGTTTCCGTGGCGCGGTAGGCGATCAGCGGGTCGCCCGTCATGGCGATGAAGTAGCCGCCCGAGGCCGCCAGATCCGACATCGAAATCACGGTCGGCTTCTTCTGGCTGAGGAGCTTCGCTTCGTGCAGAATATCGTCGGAGGCGATGCCGTCGCCGCCCGGCGAATCGATGCGCAGGATGACGCCTTTGATGGAATTGTCGTCGCGCACCTGGCGGATCAGCTTGGTCATGCCGGCGGTGGTGATCAGGTCCTGATCGGCTCCGTCGTTGGTCCCGCCGCGGACGATGTCTCCTTCCCCAATGACCAGTGCAATGCGCGTCGCGCCTTCGACGCCCGCCGGAGCCGGAATCCTGGCGTAGTCGTGCTCGTTGATCCTCGCGTCGCCGCTCTTGACCTTGTCTTTGAGCTTCGCAAACACCTGGTCTTCATAGGCCAGCTCATCGACCAGGCCTCCATGCAGCGCTTCCGGCCCAACGAACGGACCGTTATCGATCAGGGCGCGCACTTCTCCCAGCGTCTTCTGGCGGCCTTCGGCGACGGAGGCGACGAAATCCCCGTAGAACTGATCGAGCAGGCCGTTGATGACCTCGCGCGTTTCCGGGCTGGAACCCGTCTTCGTGAACATGTCGGGCGCGTCTTTGTACTTGCCCATGTGCTCGAATTCCATCTGGACACCGAGCTTGTCGAGCGTGCCCTTCACGAAAGTGAGCTCGGCGCGCAGGCCCTTCACATCGAGCTCGTCTTCGGGAGAAATGTAGATGCGATCCGCCGCGCTCGCTACGTAGTATTCGCGCATCCCGGCGCCTCGCAAATAGGCGTACACGGGTTTGCCGGACTTCTTGAAATTGACGATATCGCCGCGCAGCTCTTCGAGCTTGGCCCATCCGACGCTCAACCCGCGGGGCTCCAGAACGACGGCCTTGATGCGCGCGTCGGCGGCGGCGTTGCGCAGCACTTGCCAGTTTTCAGCCACGCTGAGCGGCTGCTGCCCCGCGAGAAATGGGATACCGTAATCGACGGGCGCCTGCTCTGGGAGGTCGCCTTCCAGATGCAGGAGCAGCGTTGAATTATCGGCGACCACCGGCTTGCGGGAGCCGCCTAGCCGCACGGCGGCGACCACCAGAATGACGATGGTCAATCCGGCGAACAGCAGGCCGAGAATGAAGCCGAGCAGAAACTTCTTCATGCTCCTAGTGTATGTGCGCGAGCGTCAGGCCGGGGATGTCGGCGAAATCCGCGCGGTTCAGGGTCCACAGGGGAATGTCCCTGGCGATGGCGCACGCGGCGATCGCGAGATCTATTTCGCGTCCGCGGGGGCGGGGGACGTGACGATAAAGCTTGGCTGCGATTTCCGCTTCCCGGATGCCAAATGGCACGGCTCTTTCGCCCGGTAGGAGTGCCTCTTGATCCTCAAGTTCGAAGGGCAGCCGGGGGCCGCGCAACCATTCGTACAATACGATTGTCGAAATGATCAGCCGCGTCCCGGACGAAACCGTTCCTTTAAAGGCTGGCAGCAAAGGCCGGGGCGATGCGAAACTCGCGACGAGCACGGAGGTATCGAGCAGGATCAATACCGGTGTCTCCTACCGCCTTGACGCCGCGCCCGCCGGATTTCTTTCAACTCGGCCTCCATCTCGGCCTGAGAGCGAGTTTGCGGCCGTTTGGCGATACTATCCAGAATGGCCAACATTCTCAATCTTTCGCTCTCGCTTAGCTTGCCGATCCGCTGGTGATAATCGTGAATGGCTTCGCGGACGATCTCGCTCTTGGGTTTCGCCAGCCGTTCCGCGACGCTATTCAGCCGCGCGATCGTGGCCTCGTCAAAGGTGAAGGTGACCTTGGTGGTTGCCATACCGGTACCATACTACCATACCCGGTATTGCTTCCCATTGAACATAGGTAGGCTGTCGCCAGCTTTCCCTGTGACACCACCGTACGTACGGGTCCGTATACGGCGGTTCGGCGGATTCAGCTACGAACCGCCAGCCAATCTCGGAATCCCGAGCGAGTCGAAGTATGCATTGGGCAG
>DASYXM010000032.1:0-6229 GCA_035934795.1 Bryobacteraceae bacterium
GAAACCAGTTGATGGCGATCGGGACGACGGCATTCCAATATGACGGCTATGGCCGGCGCTCGCAGAACGGCGCAGGCGTGTCGTTCGTCTACGACGGCTTGAACCCGGTGCAGGAGATTGTCGGAGGCTCGGTGAGAGCGAGTCTGGTGACGGGCGGGCTGGATGAGTACTTTGCCCGGACGGACAGCAGTGGAACATCTTCCTTCCTGACTGATGCGCTCGGCTCGACTGTCGCACTTGCCGATTCCACGGCAACACTTCAAACCAACTACGCATATGAGCCGTTCGGCAACTCGACCTCGACTGGCGCGTCGAGCATGAACGTGTTCGAGTATACGGGCCGGGAGAACGACGGCTCAGGGATGTACTACTACCGCGCCAGATACTACAATGCTGTCCTGCAAAGATTCATCGCCGAGGATCCGCTAGTATTCGACGGTGGCGACGCTGACCTCTACGCATATGTCTTTAACCAACCCACCGCGTACCGTGACCCTTCGGGAAAACTCGGTATCGGGGCGGTTATCGGAGGGGTTATCGGGGGCATCACAGGCGCGATGGGCGCAAAACTTCAGGGAGGATCTACGGGAGACATTGTCGCCGGAGCAATAATTGGAGCTGCTGCTGGCGTGGCTTTGGGGTTCGTAGATCCCACTGAGGGAGTATTGACGGTCGGAAGATATGCGCTTTTAGGTGGGGAACCTGGGGACAGCCCGCGTGTTTCCACGTTTCATTCACCCTCCGCTCGCCCGTGATATCAAAAATACCACGTGTCATCCCGAGCGAAGGCGAGGGATCTGCTTTTAGTGAGGGGGACAGCCTGAAGTGACTGCTTGGTGAAATCGACGAACGTGGCAGGCAGGTGCGTCCCCTTGGAGAGTTTTGGCCTTGCGTGAGGGGGCGTGAGGGGGACGTGAGGGGGACAGCCTGAAGTGACTGCTTGGTGAAATCGACGAACGTGGCAGGCAGGTGCGTCCCCTTGGAGAGTTTTGGCCTTGGCGAGGCACTTCTTCTGACGGAATGCCTCGCAATGCCCGATGCGTGGAGGCCGGCCTGGCCTACCACGTCACCCAGCGCGGGTCGAATCGCCAGCGGGTGTTTTACTGCGCCTCGGATTACCGCATGTATCTAAGCCTGCTGCGCGAACAGCTTGACGATGCCGGGGCGCGCGTGCTGGCCTACTGTCTGATGAGCAATCATGTGCATCTGGTGGTGGTTCCGGAGCGCGCCGACTCGCTGGCGGTGCTATTCCGGCGGGTGCATGGGCGCTATTCCCAGTACCTCAACACGCGGCGACGACGCAGCGGGCACCTGTGGCAGCAGCGCTATTTCTCATGCCCTCTCTCGGCGAGCCACCTGTGGATCGCGCTCCGCTACGTCGAGCAGAACCCATGCCGGGCCCACCTGGTAGCGGCGGCGGCCGACTACCAGTGGTCGAGCGCACGAGCACACCTGGGACTAGGCGCCGACAAGACCAAGCTGCTCGATCATGACTTCTGGAAGCGGGCCGGAGGGTTGGAAACATGGCGCGAAATGCACGACGCCAGTGACGCACCCGACCGCGTCCTGCTCCTGCGGCGATGCACGTATGCGGGACGGCCGTTCGGCGACGAAGAGTTTGTCGGGCGTCTCGAAGAGCGGTTTCAGCGGAATTGGCGGCGCTGGGGGTTTGAGAAGCTCGCGGCTGGAGCGTAGAATTGAGCGAAAGGGACGGAGCAGTGTGTCGACTTGGCAGAATTCGCGAAGGAGTCACTTCAGGCTGTCTCGTGTGGGACGAAGGGGACAACCTGAGTGACTCCTTCGTCAAAAGAGCGAAGGTGACAGACTGGAATGTCCCTTTGGAGAATATTGGCGTAGGCTGTTGATAAGAATGCCTCGCAATGCCCGATGCGTGGACGAAGGTGACGAGGGGCCGGCCTAGCCTACCACGTCACCCAGCGCGGGTCGAATCGCCAGCGGGTGTTTTACTCCGCGTCCGATTACCGGATGTATCTAAGCCTGCTGGGCGAGCAGCTCGCCGACGCCGTCCAACATTCTGCGAGGACGAGTGCAAGCGAGGATCGAAATATATAGGTGGAAGCTCTCAGCGGTCCAGCTTCAGCCCGCGCCGGATGGCGGCCCACAGAAACTCTGCGTGGATCGGCTTAGTCAGGAACCCTTGCATGCCGTTCCGGTAGCACTCGCGGCGGACTTCCTCGGAAATATCCGCGGTGAGAGCCAGGATCGGGACCGTCGCGTAGCCCGCCAGTTTGCGGATGGCCGCCGTGGTCTCCAAGCCGTTCATGCCCGGCATCTGCATGTCCATGAGGATGAGGTCATACTGAAAGCCTGCGCAGGACTGCAGGGCTTCCTCGCCGCTCGCCGCGCAATGCAACTCGATAGGATGCCGCTTCAGCGCGTGGCGAATCACGGCCGCGCCCACCGGATTATCCTCGACGGCGAGCACTCGTGGAGTTTGCGCGCCGCGTCCACGTTCCAGTTGCGTGCCCGCGAATTGCCCCGAAGAGGCCATCGGAATCTCGACGGTGAACGTCGAACCCTTCGCGGGTTCACTCTCGACAGTCAGCCGGCCATCCATCAGCGCGACTAGCTTGCTCGCGAGCGTCAATCCCAAGCCGACGCCAGTGAACTCCCGGGCGAGACCCTCATCGAGCTGCCGGAACGATTCGAAGATGCGCTCGCGCCGGTCCGCGGGAATCCCGATTCCGGTATCGCGCACCGCGAGCCGCAGGACTCCATCTGCATGAGAGACGGCCAACTCGACGGTACCGTGATGGGTGAATTTTATGGCGTTATCCAGGAGATATCCAAGGGCTTCTTTGACGTGCGCGCCATCCCCGGCGAGCGTGGCTGGAATCCCCGCTTCTAAGGTGGAGAAGAGGCGCAGGTTTTTCACTTGCGCTTTCGAGGCGTGCTCGGCGATGGCCGCATCCGCCAGCTCCCGGACGTTGAATTCGGATGCTTCCAGTTTCACCTGGCCCGCTTCGAGAGCGGCATACTGCAGCGCGGCGCTCAAAATACGGAGTAGGTCTTCGGCGCACAGGCGGGCGGTCGTCGCATAGTCGCGCTGTTCCTCATCCAAGTTGGTTTCGAGCAGCAAGTCGGCCATGCCCACCACCCCGGCGAGCGGGGTCCGGATTTCATGATTCAGAGTGGCGAGAAACAGACCCTTCAGCCGTTCCAGTTCCTGGGCGGGCGGAAGGCCCGGTGCTGCCTGAGGCGAGGGCATTCACCTAGCTCCATCGGCGGTGCCTATAGCGGGGTTTAGGGCGTTTCCCTGCGGAAATCGGCCCCTTGGCTATTTAAGGGGTCATTTGACCGGCTTTGGCGGCTGCGCGGGCTTGGGCTCGTCTTTGACCTCGTCGCCGAAGGTGATCTTGACCTCGGACTTGAACTGCTTGTAGTCCTCGTAACGGATGGTCTGGCGGATGCGCTGGTCGCCGCTCTGGAAGTGCAGGGTGTCGTTGGCGACGGTGTAGGTCGGGAACCAATACTTGCCGTCGATCTGTTCGCGATAGGTTTCGAACTTGGGGAATTGATTATCGCCCTTGCGGCTGGTCGAGCCGACGCCGCGGCCGTAGGATTTCACGATCTGCAGATCACGGTCGTCTACCCATACTTCGCCCGAAAAATAGCGCTGACCGACGTCCAGTTTCTTGGGCTTCACGGCGAACACGTAGCAGCCGATCTCATCCACGTTCTGATGGCCCAAGTAACGGATGCGGTATTTGGGCAGCTCGGAGGAAGTGAGCACGAACGGTTGTACGTTCTGCATATCCTGCATGTCTTCGGGCGTCAGCGTGATGTTGCGGAGCGTCGGCACGGGCGACCGGACCACGCGCTCGGTGCGCTTGCCGTCGGGCGAAAAGACGATATCCGAGACGGTTTCCCAGCGGCCCTGTACACTGCCGGAATCGTCCAGCTCCTGAATCCGCGCGGTCTGGCGATACGTGTAGTTCTCGCGGGCCTTCGAGAAATCGGTTTCCTTAGACGCGAACTTCTGGATAATTTCGTCGGCTTTGGCCGAATCGAGGTCGGGCGCGTCGGCGGCCATCAGCAGAGCGCTAGTGGGAATGATCGAAACGGCCGTCAGCAGGAAGCGTCGCAGCCTGAAGATACTTTGAGTGCCCATACTTTCACCTTAGTCATAGGACGCGCCGGGGTCAATCCGGTTGCGGCGGGCGCGGCCGACGAAAATAGGGGCCAGGGGACCAGAGGACAGGGGACGGGGGCCAGGAGACAGAAGACAGGAGACATCCATGATAGGTAAAAGTCAAGGGGAAACGGAGGTTTCCCGAGGGCAGTGACGCGTGGCCGTCGTATGAGGAGACGTTACGCGGGAAGGGCGGCGGGTCAAGGCCGAGCGGTGCTCGCCGGAGGGCAGCCTGGACGCGCCGGCCTTCCCGCGTGATGCACGATCACGGCGGCCAAGCGGCAGACGAATGGTGCGAACGGCATCGCTTCTCCCGGGGGAACCCAAAGTGCCATCTTGCGGCAGCAGCCAACAAGGAGCGAGACATCCATTTGCGGCGTCGCAGATTTACAAGACTGCGCGCACGATGTGTGAGTTTGCGATCTTGCTCCGCCAGCCCGGATACAGAAGATAGCGGCATACGGCTTGGCGCTGCCGAGTCCCCGGGTGCCGGGTCTGGCGGAGTCCCGGACTGAAAAGCGCTCCGCAGCTACGCGGCGGCGGGAACGGGCGCGGCGTGCGGGTACGGCTGATGGCCGCGGTCGGCAGCCATGAGAAACGCCACCAGTTTGCGCGCCACGGCCAGTGTGGCGCGGTTGCGATGGCCGCGCTGGATCTCGCGTTCCCGCACGTGGGCCAGCAGAGGATTCCAGCGCGGAGCCAGATGCGCGGCCTCAATCAACACGGTCTGCAGATGCACGTTGCGTTGTTTGGAGATCGGTCCCCGCGTGTGCTTGCCCGCCGATTCGCGCAGCGCGCTGCAGAGTCCGCAAAAACTGATGGCGCGCGAGAGGTTGCCGAGCCGCTCCACCGGCCCTACCTCGAGCGCCCAGGTGAGTCCCAGCACCGGCCCGACTCCGGCAATCGTCATCAGGCGCGCCACGCGTGCGGCGATGTCGGGATGCTGCTCCAGGCCGCGTAGAAGTTGCAGTTCCATGCGATGCAGCGTTTCGTACTGCTCGCGGGAAAAGGCCAGCAGGCGCCGCGCCGAGGCCGGAATCTCGGCGTGCTTTTGCTCGATCAGCTGGCCGAAATACTTCTTGCGGTGCAGACGCGGCGTGTCGTACTCGACGCCCATCTCCAGCCGCAGGCCGGCGATTTTGTTCTGCATCTGCACGCTGGCGCGCACCAGCAGGTTGCGATAGCGCAGCACGCGCCGCAGTTGCCGCAAGTGCGGCGGCATCACGTAGGCGGGCGGCAAGAGATCGCAACGCAACAGATCGCAGATGGTTCTGGCATCCAGCTGGTCGGTCTTTTTCTTGCTCGCGGCAAGGGCCCGCATGCGCGCCGGATGGCCCATTTTCAGGGCCGCTGCAAAAGGCCTGAGGTGATCGTGTACCCAATCGCTGAACAGCGTCGCCTCCATGGCTCCGGCCCACGGCTGGGGCAAGCGCGCGGCCCAGACCTCCAAATCTTCGCGCCGCGCCGCCACGGTTCCTTCGCACACCATCGCGCCGTCCGGTTGCTTGACGCAGTAGGCGATTGACTTTTTATGCACATCCAGTCCAACGTAATACATAGGTGAAGGGTCCTCCTACACTCGTTGTAAGCCAGCTCTGACTGGTCCAACGATGCGGAGGATCCATTTCCCTCCGCTCACCTATGCATTCAAACAGAAGACAGGAGACAGAAGAACGGGAGTGAAAAGAAAAAAAGATGAGAAGACACACTTGTACCTTCGAAGAAAACACTTCTGGCGTTGCGGGCGGCCGGGTCCTTTCTTGAACAGCGCACAACGCATTCGCTGTGCGCTCAAGAACAGAAACTATTCCAGCGGCCTTCGCTATTCACGAAGACTACACCGGAAATCCGGCCGCCAATGATTCGAACAGCTTCTAGCGGGATAGGAAGGCGTTTAAGAGCGCCCCGCCATTGCCACGACTTCGAATACCTGCTCTCTGATGCGGAACGGGGCGACCCTACTGGGTCGTCGATCCCCGCCCGTGTTTCTGAAACCGGTTCCAAAGGTCTCCCGCCGTCGGCGTCCTTATAGTCGCTCGACGTTGAGCCTTTAACGGGCCTACAGGAGTTCAGTAC
>DASYXM010000033.1:0-1577 GCA_035934795.1 Bryobacteraceae bacterium
TAGCTGGCCTGTAACTTAGATCTATACAGACGGCGGGTGTCTCGAAAACCCAGGACCCGGCGGCTACGGCGTCGTGCTGCTGTACGACCGACCGGGGAAAGGACCGCATCGATGGCGGGAGATCATCTCAGGATGCCGTAACGATCTTGCCGTCCCACGCAGCGCCTGCCGGAACCGACGCGTGCTGATGAATCAGTTGCCACTTGCTGGCTCGCTTTTCGAAGCAGTCGGTCTCGCGCACGAGGAGGCTCTTCTTATCGCCGGTTTTGAACACAATATCTATGCGCTGAATCGTGCACACGACGCCCATGTCGCCGTTCAGAAATACCTCTGTTTCGAGAATGTCCACGTGGCACGTGCGAAAACTGCCAAACACCTTGTCAAACATCTCAACCGCGGGTTTCAACCCTCGCGACGCAAACGGAGGAGTATCGAACCACAGGGCATCCTTGGCCCAGTGTTTGGTACTCTGCGCCCCTGTCATCGATTCACTCATCTCCTTGACGATAGAGACGAGCGCTTCCTTGTCCTTCTCGGTGTTTGTCGTTGAGGTCATGGTTCTCTCCTTTTTTGGGGGCGTATTCTTGGCCCAGGAAGATCTTCAAGCCTCCTGTAACGGGAGAGTCAAGGCTGTTTCCGCGCGACCACTTTATGGAACCGCCGAAATACCGCCAGGACGCCATCGGAGGGCCGAATATCACTCGTCAGGTTTAACGAGCCATCATTCGGCGGTGCGGAAGATCGGCCAGCCGATCTGAGTTCGCCACTGTGACGAATCGGCCGTGGTATGACCGTCAACGAGATAAAATTCGCGGATCGGCCCCTCAACGCTGAGGGCATGCTCGGCCACGTAGGCAGCT
The DNA here is from genome assembly GCA_035934795.1 of Bryobacteraceae bacterium. GTDB lineage: Bacteria > Acidobacteriota > Terriglobia > Bryobacterales > Bryobacteraceae > Palsa-187. The sequence continues at coordinate 861 of DASYXM010000033.1, forward strand.
AGCGCGCCGTAGGCACGGTCGATGCCGGCGTGCGGTCCGGCGTGTGTAGTGATCGCCAACTCGATGGCTGGCACGACCAACTGCGCGATCCGTCCGGTTGAGCGAAAGGTGACATTGCAGGGAAGAAAGACCGTTGCTTCGCCGTTTTCCTCGGTGAAGATGTCGTTCGAATAGATTCCGCCGGCCGGACCCGAAGCCCGAACACCTTGGCTGTCAAGCGAAGTGTGGAGCTCAGCGAGTGCGCCTTGATACCAAGCCTCGGCGTCCCGGATGTAGATCGTTTCGGTGATCGCTGCCGCTGAAGCCGCCGGCATGCTGACGTGGGCTAGGTCAGTTAGCGGTGGCGCAGCCTGCGCTTGGAGGAGATCGCGCAGCGAAGCGGTGGCTCGATGCGTCCGTTCGAGCAACTCCTCAAGCCGGCTCAAATGCGTCGCGATGACCTGGCTGCGGATGGCAACGTCCGGGGCGGCGAGAATGGATTGAATATCCTCGATCGGCATGTCGAGGCTTCGAAAGCGCCGGATGATTTGCGCGACGGCAATCTGGTCGGTCCGATAGCGCCGATACCCCGTCGCCGGATCGATGGCGGCGGGCTTAAGCACTCCCACGCTGTGGTAATAGCGGAGCGCCTTGACGCTGAGGTGCGTCGCGCGAGCGAAGTCGCCGATCGTCAGGGTGCCACTCATCACCCCAGAATCTAACTGCCTACGACCACCC